>CAKRDK010000045.1 GCA_934309475.1 uncultured Roseburia sp. | reverse complement strand
TCTGCTTTCGGGATGATTGCTTCGTTTACCTCGACAGCAATCTGCTCCTTCTTATATCCCTCCCGCTCAATCAACTGCAGGATAGTGATGTTTTCCTCATATTCTTTTTGTTCTCCATTTACCCAAACGAACATAAATCCTTCCTTTCCCCGATAACCCAGAGTTCGTTCCATTGAACAAAACTTCATTCATTTACCTTCGATGTATCGAACCAAACTTCTTTCATTTATTTTCGATGTATTGAACCAAACTTCATCCATTTGCCTTCGCTGTATACTACTTTCATGAAGCTTTTTTTTATAGTTTTATAAATCGTTGCGCTTGGTATCTGCTATTCTATAACTCTTTTCTGTGACTTTGGAAATGAATTAGATTTTCTTAATATATCTGTCTACTCCCAGCAATGTTCTGCCACGGATGGCAGAACAAATTCGAACGAACCCCGGACGGTTCGTTTCGAATGTTTGCGTCACTTCTTATTACATTAAATCAGATATATTTAGAAATTCTTATTCATGTACAACGGAGCAAAAAGAATTATAGAATAGCAGATACCAAATTCAAGGAATTCATAAAAATCCATAAAAAAAGGTTCATGAAAGAACATACCCGCGGTGGTATGCCCCTTCATGAACCATAAGTTCACTCTGTGTTACCTATATTTTGTTTTCAAGTAGACATTATAACAGATTCCACATGGATTGCAAGTCTTTTTTATCTTCCGGCAAAATATTGGTCGATTCCATTTGCAATTCCCTGTGCAATTTTATTCTGATAATCCTCTGTTGCCATCAATGCATCTTCCGAAGGATTAGACATATAACCCATTTCCACAATCGTAACAGGAACACTGCACCAATTGATACCACTCATGGTATCCGTTTCCCACACATATTCTTTTTTACATCCAGTCGATGCTACGAGCGCATCTAAAATATCTGTAGAAAGTGCTTTACTCTGACTGTAATACGCACTGTTATATGGATTTGAGGCAGTCTGACATATTGTCATGGCACCATTTGCTGAAGAATCTGTAGAACCATTTGCATGAATACGGACAAATGCATCCGCTGCTGCATTATTTGCTACAGCCGCACGTTCACTGTTGCTTATATCAACGTCATTTGTAGTTCTCACCATAATAACCTGATAACCACGCGCCTGCAATTCTGCCTGCAGTTTTAAGGAAACCTGCAGATTCAACTCATATTCTGCAAGCCCTGTTGAAACACCCTGTGTACCTCCGGTTACTTTCGCTTTCGTCTCAGATGCTCCCGGTCCAACCGGCTCCTGGTCGCTGTTTCCGTAACGCTGATGTCCCGCATCAATACAGACCACATACTGTCCCGGGTTTTCTACTGCTGCGGTTGTAGTCGGTACACTTTCCGTCTGCTGTGGCTCTGCCGGTGTCTTGGCACTTTGTTCCGTCTCTTCCGCTTCACTTTCCAGCTCCGTTGTCTCTTCTGCTTCTGTATCCTCTGTTTCCGTTTCCTGCTCTATTACTTCTGTCTTTTCTGTTTCTTCTGTTTCCACAAACTGTTCTGTCGCCTCTGTCTGTTCCGTCGGAACGACACTTTCAGTCTCTGTGTTTTCCACATCCGGCACTTCTCTCGGTTCTACTTTTCCACATGCACCCAAGAGTAATACACCACCTAGTGCAAACACACAGACTAATTTTTTCCATTTATTTTTCACACTACTCTCCATTCCTGCGCAGCTTTTTGCGCATATCAAGTTTGTGCCTCTGGCACAAATCTTGCGTGCGAAAATTTTTTTCACACTGCTCATCTCAAAAACAGGGTACGGCATACACCGTACCCTGTCTGATTTTCTTTTTACTGTCTTTTTATGCTTTTGGTCCTGCTGCAACCAATGCTTTACCAGCGTCGTTTCCTTCGTATTTTGCGAAGTTTTTCACGAATCTGGATGCAAGATCTTTGGCTTTTGT
>CAKRDK010000044.1 GCA_934309475.1 uncultured Roseburia sp. | reverse complement strand
GGCATAAAATAAACTTGACGTTTTGTAATTTATCAATTAGCGAGGGTCAAGGTCATCTTTTGACACCCGAACTCAAAATCAGAAAGTAAATTTATAGAACAGCCCTTCCGACACCCAAATCTTTCAAAAAAACGTCGCACGTCGAGGAAAGGAGCAATCATGGAGACGAGAGTGGCTTTGATTGGAATTATGGTGGAAAACCCGGATTTTGTGGGAGAATTAAACCAGCTGCTTCATGAGTACGGAAGCTACATCATTGGCAGAATGGGAATTCCGTATAAGGAGCGTGGAATCAACATTATAAGTGTTGCGATTGATGCACCACAGGATAAAATCAATGCATTGTCCGGGAAAATCGGAAGATTAGACGGAATCAGTGCCAAGACGGTTTATTCCAATTTAAAAGAGAACAAATAAGAAATTTGAGGTTATATGAAAAAAGAATTTGAACTTATTACACAAATCAGAGAACATCAGTCAATAAGCAGAGAGCAGTTTGAGACGCTTATGTCGTGTGAGGATGCGCAGGTGATTGATTTTTTACATCAGCAGGCAAGAGAAGTGGCGGATGGCATTTATGAGAATAAGGTCTATATCCGTGGCTTAATCGAGTTTACGAACTATTGTAAAAATGACTGCCTGTATTGTGGAATCCGCAGAAGTAATGCAAAGGCGAACCGGTATCGTCTTACCAAAGAAGAGATTTTAGACTGTTGTAAGGTCGGATACGAATTAGGTTTCCGGACGTTCGTGCTGCAGGGCGGGGAAGACCCTTATTTTACAGATGACAGAATTTGTGAAATTGTATCTGCAATTCGAACAACTTATCCTGACTGTGCCATCACACTTTCCATTGGCGAGAAGGAAAAAGAAAGTTACGAGTGTTACTACAAGGCGGGAGCCAATCGTTATCTGCTTCGGCATGAGACCGCAGACGAGGCGCATTACCAATATCTGCATCCGAAAGAATTATCCCTTGCGCACCGCAAACAGTGCCTTTGGGATTTAAAGGAGATTGGTTATCAGGTAGGATGCGGTTTTATGGTGGGTTCCCCTCACCAGACCAAGGATACCTTGTATGAAGATTTGATGTTTATCAAAGAACTGCAGCCGCACATGGTTGGAATCGGACCGTTTATTCCGCAGCAGGATACCCCGTTTGCCGAGGAGACGGCAGGAACGATGGAAGAGACGCTCCGGCTGCTTTCCATCATCCGTCTGATTCATCCGCATGTGTTGTTGCCGGCGACAACAGCCCTAGGAACGATTCATCCGCTAGGAAGAGAAAAAGGAATCCAGGCAGGCGCAAACGTCGTGATGCCGAACCTTTCCCCGGTTGAGGTAAGGGATAAATATAAACTGTATGATAACAAAATCTGTACCGGCGATGAAGCCGCAGAGTGCCGTTTCTGTATGCAAAGACGTATGGAAAGCATCGGTTACGAAGTGGTGACAGACCGTGGAGATTTCAAATACTAGAAAGAAGGAAAAAAATGTATAACGTAAAATCATTAAAAGCAGAAGAATTTATTTCAGATGAAGAGATTCAGGAGACACTTGCCTACGCAGATGCGAACAAGGACAACGTGGAACTGATTGACCAGATTATTGCAAAGGCAAAATTAGAAAAAGGACTGACACACCGTGAGGCATCCGTCTTATTAGCCTGTGAAATTCCGGAAAAATTAGACGAAGTCTACAAATTAGCAGAAAAAATCAAACAGGACTACTACGGAAACCGTATCGTTATGTTTGCACCGCTTTACTTATCCAACTACTGTGTCAATGGCTGTGTGTACTGTCCATATCATATGAAAAATAAGCACATCGCCCGTAAAAAACTGACACAGGATGAAGTGCGCAAAGAAGTAATCGCATTGCAGGATATGGGACACAAACGTCTTGCAATCGAGGCAGGAGAGGACCCGGTCAACAACCCAATCGAATATATCTTAGAGTGTATCGATACCATTTACAGCATCAAACACAAAAACGGTGCTATCCGTCGTGTCAATGTCAACATTGCCGCAACAACAGTCGAAAACTACCGTAAATTAAAAGAAGCCGGAATCGGAACCTATATTCTTTTCCAGGAGACTTACCACAAAAAGAGTTATGAAGAACTTCACCCGACAGGACCAAAGCATGATTACGCCTATCACACAGAAGCAATGGACCGTGCGATGGAAGGTGGAATCGATGATGTAGGACTTGGTGTTTTATTTGGTCTTGAAATGTACCGCTATGAGTTTGCAGGACTCCTAATGCACGCAGAACACTTAGAGGCAGTACACGGCGTCGGACCACATACCATCAGTGTTCCTCGTGTCAAACATGCGGATGACATCGATCCGGATGCATTTGACAACGGAATTACCGACGATACGTTTGCAAAAATCTGTGCCTTAATCCGTATCTCCGTTCCATACACCGGAATGATTATTTCCACGCGTGAGAGCCAGGCAGTCCGTGAAAAAGTACTGCCACTTGGTGTTTCCCAGATTAGCGGTGCTTCACGTACAAGTGTAGGCGGATATGCGGAAGCCGAACCGGAAGAAGAAAGCTCCGAACAGTTTGACGTCAGCGACAACCGTACCTTAGATGAAGTTGTAAACTGGCTGATGAAATTAGGTTATATTCCATCCTTCTGTACCGCCTGTTACAGAGAAGGAAGAACCGGCGACCGTTTCATGGCACTTTGCAAGAGCATGCAGATTTTAAACTGCTGTCATCCAAACGCACTTATGACATTAAAAGAGTACTTAGAGGATTATGCAAGCGAAGAAACCAGAGAAATCGGAATGGCATTGATCGAGAAAGAATTAGAGAAAATCCCGAATCCAAAGGTAAAACAGACTGCATATGAGCATATTCATGACATCGCGGAAGGAAAACGTGATTTCCGTTTCTAGAATCAGTCATGTTTGATGAGGCATGGGAAGAAATGCCACAGTTGTTGATGGCTAACATCATGGGGATGATGGAATCGAAAGGAAAAAAGTAATATGGCAACACTAAACGAAACACCGAGCAGCAACCGGCTTCACATTGGAATCTATGGAAAAACAAACAGCGGAAAGTCTTCCTTTATCAATGCATTTACGAATCAGGAAGTCTCCATTGTGGCAGATGTAGCTGGTACAACCACTGACCCGGTTTACAAACCGATGGAAATCAATCCACTCGGACCCTGTGTCATTATCGACACAGCAGGTTTTGATGACGAGACAGAACTTGGCGCAAGACGTGTGGAAAAGACACAGCTTGCCGCAGAAAAAACGGATATTGCCGTCATTTTAGTGACGGCGGAAGCATCTGAAGAATCGGCTTCAGTATCACAAAAAGAGATGGGCTGGAAAGCTGGAAATTTTGTGGAAAGTTTTCCGGAAGAGGCAAAGTGGTATCATATTTTTAAGGAAAAAAAGACACCGATTCTTTTCGTGGTCAACAAGGCAGACAAGGAAGAGGATTCTAATGCCTTAGCGGAATGGTTAAGAGAGCAGACAAAGACGGAGACGATTGTTGTCAGTGCCAAAACAGGTGAGGGCATGGAGCAGGTAAAAGCTGCACTGACCCGCCTTATGCCGGAGAATTTCGGGGAAGAATATATCACCGGAAATTTAGTCGGCGAGGACGATTTAGTCCTTCTTGTGATGCCACAGGATATCCAGGCGCCAAAAGGACGATTGATTTTACCACAGGTGCAGACATTGCGGGAACTTTTAGATAAAAAATGTATGGTCATGAGTGTGACGACAGATAAATTGGTTCCTGTTTTAAAGGTCTTAAACCAGCCGCCAAAACTCATTATCACCGACTCCCAGGTATTTGGTTATGTCTATGAGCAGAAGCCAAAGGAAAGTATGCTGACTTCCTTTTCGGTACTGTTTGCAGCTTACAAAGGAGACCTTCCCTATTATATAGAAGGTGCAAAAGCAATCGATTCCCTGAAAGAGACATCGAAGGTATTGATTGCAGAGTGCTGTACGCATGCGCCGTTAGCGGAGGATATCGGACGCGTGAAGATTCCACGCATGCTGCGCAAACGTGTGGGGGAGGGACTTACCGTAGACGTGGTAAGCGGAACAGATTTCCCGGAAAACTTAAGCGATTATGACCTCATCATTCAGTGCGGCGCCTGTATGTTCAACCGCAAGTATGTGCTTTCCAGAATTGACCGTGCCAGAGCGCAGAAGGTGGCAATGACCAACTACGGTGTCACAATTGCACACATCACCGGGATTTTAGATAAAATTGCAGAACCCTAAAAA
>CAKRDK010000043.1 GCA_934309475.1 uncultured Roseburia sp. | reverse complement strand
TGCCACCTCATGCTCTGCAATTGCACGCTCTATGCACGCCTCTGCCAGCTTTTTTGTCTGCTCTGTCATTCTTTTTCACCCCTGTTTTTTCGTTTTTTTCATTATAATCTTTTTGCTTCCCTTATACTAACAGTAAATTTTCACTCGTTTTACCCAAAAAAATAGAGCAAAGCACGACGCTCTGCTCTCTATTTTTATTTGTTGTCTACAATCTTCAGTCTGCAAACGCCCCTCATATTAATCGGGCATTCGTACACACGGTCATCACCACTTTTTCCAATGTATGATACCGGGCATTTTCTGCAGTCACCCGGTTTGAAATCAAATGGTACTTCAAACTCGATTACTGCCTTCTTTGTTCCTCTTTCAACTTCATGTTGATTTACATGTTCCCAGTTCAGAATCTGTTCGCAGCTATTGCACTTGTCCATTCCTCTTGCCAATGAGCGACCGCAACACGGACATGTATAATAGGTAGATCCCATCTCGCCTTTTGTCTCGACTACGTCTACCGGAAATTGTCTGATTAACTGTGACCTTACATCTTCATTCATCGAACTGTATCCTCCTACTTTTACCCTAATCGGCTAGCATATTTATTATACTACTTTTTGCGTAATTGTCAGTATACTTTTTCGACAATTTTTGGGCTTTTTTTCCTATCATTTTTCCCAAAAAACACTAAAATTGCTTTTTTAGTTTCCATCGGAAAGGCTTTGCATATAGGCATGCATGGATTCTGCAACAACTTTGCTGTGTGCAACCGCTTCCACAACCGTACGCGCACCATTCACAACATCCCCCGATGCAAAAACACCCGGCCGGCTGGTATGCCCGGTCTCATCCGCCTCTAACAGTCCTCTTTCATTTGCGGTCAGACCATCTGTCGTGTTTACAAGACGCGACTGCGGTCCCTGACTGATAGAAATAATGACACTGTCTGACGGGAACAATTTTTCTGTGCCCTCCACATCCGTAAATGTTCCATCCTCATGCTCTATCACATCGATAAATACGACACCCTCGTCTTTGATTTCCACCGGGCGGCGGTTGTATTCAAATTTTACGCCCTCAACGGTTGCATAACTGAATTCATACTCACTTGCCGCCACCTTTTTCGTCAGCGAAAAACAGGTTACATTGCGGGAACCTTTTCGGATAATCGTTCGCGCCACATCCATTGCCGCATTTCCGGCTCCAATTACGGTAACGTTTTCGCCTAACCGATAGCTGTCCGGATTGTTTAAGTAGTTAATGCCAAAATGGACATTTCCCAACGTCTCTCCCTTGATATGAAGTACATTCGGCTTCCAGACACCCGTTCCCACGAAAACTGCCTGATAGCCGTCACGGAATAAATCTTCGATTGTAATGGCAAATCCAATGTTTGTATTTGGACGCACCTTAATTCCTTTCAATTCCAGATGACGGTACTCAATATCATCTAAAACACTCTTTGGAAGGCGAAACTCCGGGATTCCATAGCGCAGTACGCCTCCAATTTTATCTTTTCCTTCAAAAATGGTAACCTGATAGCCATACCGCGCCAGAATAATCGCAATTGTAATTCCCGCCGGTCCTGAACCAATGATTGCCACTCTCTTTCCATTCGAAGGTGCCGGTCCCTGTGTCATCTGGTTTGCATACGTCGATGAAATATAATGTTCAATCGCCGAAAAATGAACCGGCGCTCCTTTTTTTCCTAAAACACAATTTCCCTCACACTGCTTTTCATGATTACACACCAAACTACAAACAGTTGTAAGCGGATTGTTTTCAAACAACATTTTTCCGGCTTCGTTCAACTGATTTTCTTTCAACAGACGAATTGCCTCCGGAATATTTGTCTGGATTGGACACCCCTTTCTACATTGTGGTACTTTACACTGGAGGCAGCGGTTTGCCTCATCCATTACATGTAATGCCATATTGATTCTCCTCTATCCTTCCTGCTAATTTTTTACTATATGCTCTTTCTCTCCCCCACGCACGCGTAAAAAACATATGAGGCGATTCTACCATAGAATCCGGCTCCCGTCTAGGAAAATCAATGCTTTCGTCTATTTTCGTGAAATTTCGATTTGAATCTTATTTTTTGCGGAACTATTTTTTATCTGAATGGTGATGCCGCTGTCAACTGTTTCTTTTCCATCTTCGTCATACCACAACAGGCGCCCTGCATCGACCGTGTCCCCCGCCTTAAAATATCCGCTTTCATCATTTACAAGCCGGATAATGCGGATTCCCTCGTGGCTCTTATCGTAATACTCGCTGAATCCATTGTACCGAAAAAATGAGGTATCACTGTATTCATCCGATGCCACCTCTGCATCAATATGAAAAATACGGACTCCGGCATCTTCATCTGTCAGCACATTTTTCAAATTGCCATCCGGTGTGTCATACTGAATCAAAAAATATTCTCCGGTAAATGTGTTATCCCCGGTTGTCCTCGGAATCACAATACAGCCACCTGTCTTTTCCGCAGACGCAAGACGATAGTTTCTGCTGCCTCCGCCATAGATTTTTACCTGCTTCTGCTGCAGCCATCCGAGCATTAACTTCGAAAACATCGAATAATCTCCCGTCATGTCCTCCATCATCTCAGTTCCGGCAATTCCCTTCATTCCCTCATAATCGTCCGTATCATACAAATATAAATCCGGCAGCCCCATGCAGTGCCCAAATTCATGGCACATTTCACTCACGTAGTATTCCATATTCTCCTGGTAGGGCTGTGCATCATTAATAATGTAGTTGTATGGTTTTACCCCGTCCACGGAAAAATCTGTGTCTTCCCACCATGTCGCCTGGCAGCCATACCAGTAATTGTCCTCGCCGGCTATATTGAGGGTAAACGCATCGATATAACCGTTTCCATCGCTGTCACACTCTGTGTAATCAATCTCGTCATCGAAGTAACTTAAAACCTCTTCCGCCAGCGCTTCATATCCATTTTCGAGACTCTGATAATAGGCATTGTCATGCTGCGCTTCATAGTAGCGCACCTGTCCTTCTACCTGCAAAGCTCCATAAGATGAAGTTTTTTCAAAGGTCGTCATGCTGCCTTCCCTGCTGTCGTCAAACAATGCTTGTTCAAACTCCTTGTCAGACAATGTTTCTCCTTCAAATTCCATGTCCGGAAACGATACCGCAAATACCATCAGATTCACTTTTCCTGTTGACGGCGTCATCCCTTCCGCAAACTGCCCGCAGACACTTGGAATATTATTTCCTTGTCCGCTTGCGGTCATTCCGCCAATCCCCAGCAAACATACTGCTACAATTCCTGCTTCTATTATTTTTCTTCTCATGCTCTGTTCCTTCCCCTATCAATTAATGCCAGTCCACCTTTTTAACGGTGAATATACATTCTTGTCTTTTCTTCCTCTCCATCTCCCTGCACCATGCACAAAAATTCCCATCCATAGCGCTCATAAAATGAGGTGTGGTCCGTAATCAGATAAAGCGGTGTAACGCCTTTTTTCCTCATATCTTCTACAACCATATTCAGCAGGCGTCCTGCGATTCCCTGACTGCGGTATTCCTCTTCTGTGTAAACTGCACATACATTCGGCGCAAGATCTTTCCTGTCATGGAAATCGTTCTCTATCACACCCATTCCGGCAATTATCTTTTCTCCATCCTTGCAAAGATACCAGCCATACGCTGTCTCTCCCTTAAGATATGCTTCCATGCACGCAAGATATGCTTCTTCGGGCACACCCCACTTACTGTGAAACCACGCGGCTGCTTTCTCCATAAGGGAAGGCTCGTCTGTCAGTTTTATGTATTGGTAGTTTTTCATCATCTCTGTTTCAACCTGCTCCTTTACAACCGTCCCATTATCCTTCTTTATAATATATGCTTTTGAAGTTTCATTGGATTTTATAAATTTTATCTTTCCATTTTGCTCCACAAATGCGGTATCGGATTCCATTGCAAGTCCAGCAATAGATTTATCCATTATCATTTTATCAAAGCTCTCTACCCGCTCCTCATAATGCGGACAAAATGCATATGCATGAATATTTAATAAGTCTTCGACCCAACCATACCCTACGGTTTCATTTATCCGAAATACTTCACTATCACTGTGTCCGCATTTAAACCAACACATGGCACCAGCACTTATTCCTGTTAAAATTGCTGTATCTTTCAAGTAGATTTCTTTTAACTTTTTATCAATTCCATATTTTCTCCAGATTTCCATCATATAAAAGGCGTCTCCACCCCCGACGTAAATAATATCAGCCCACTCTAATAATTCATCAATTTCTTTTTCTGTGTACTTCTTCGTAGATAAGCACAACGCTTTCATAGAACAATTCAACTGTTCAAAAGCTATTTTTATATTCTCAATATATCCCTCCGCATCTCCACTGGCAGTCCCAATAAACAATAAATTATGACTATTACTTTTATCCATATTTACAATATATTTGTTAATTGGAAAATTAGATTGCAAATCTCCACCGGCTATAGCAACAATTCTTCCCATATTATCCCTCCTCATCTTCAAATAATCTAATAAAATCTACTATAGCACATTCCAAAAGGCATTTCATCCACCAATACTATTGTAACTCATGTTGGAATATATTTTGTACCCAAATAACATCTGAGTGTTATTTTCCTCTAAATATCAAGTCTGCCCTCTCTGATTGCAGCACATATCATAGATAACGATTCCGTATATCCAAGCACTTTTTGTTTATCTGCTTCAGGTGCATCCGATTTTAAAAATGTTTTCACTTCCTCTTCCACCTCAAAATAGTCTTCCTTGGTAAATTTTTTCTCATGCATTTTTGCAATCAGCTTATCCGCTTCGCTTAAATTTTCTGTAATCGTATATTTTTTATTATACTCTTCTATTGTTTTTATAAGTCCTTTAATATCCGCCATTTCTACCACCTTTCAAAAAAGAAGGAGCATTACACTCCCTCTCCTTGCACTTTATAAGAATAATCCGTTATTACATCCAATTCGTTTTTGCTTTGCTCCATTTTCTGATTTTCTAATGTGTCCTCATATGTATACCATTCGACTGCTCCCGTGTTCTTATTCACACGCAATGATCTACATGTATAGTATACAATGTCAGGGTCATCTGCAATAAACATATAGTAATCGCCCATATCATAGGCTTTTCCGATTCCATCAAAGACAGTACTTCGGATGAAATCGTATGCAATTCTTGAAGCATCTTCATACGTTATTCTATTTTTTTGCATGCTCTTCCTCCTATCTCTGATAATTCTGCAAGTTCTCCATTGTTTTCCATGCTTTAATATTATATTCTGGCATGGAATATTCTTCTACATTATACCGTTCCCCGCTTTGTGCATCAATAATGCTTAACATGTCTTGGTATTTTTCTAAAACCACACAATGACCTTGCGGACGCAATGCGGACATTAAAAACCGTCAACTTTCTTTTATTTTTTGATACTCACAAAAAAGCAACAAAATAGCGGAAAGCCTTGATTTTACTGGCTTTCCGCTACTCTTTTTCTAATGAGACATCGGGGATTCGAACCCCGGACAACTTGATTAAAAGTCAAGTGCTCTACCAACTGAGCTAATATCCCATATTTTTTTAATCTGTTTAAGCTGGGCTAGCAGGATTCGAACCTGCGAATGCTGGAATCAAAATCCAGTGCCTTACCGCTTGGCGATAGCCCAACAATTAAGATTGTTGCACCAATCGCAACAGGGTGGATACAGGGATTCGAACCCTGGGCCTCCAGAGCCACAATCTGGCGCGCTAACCAACTGCGCTATACC
>CAKRDK010000042.1 GCA_934309475.1 uncultured Roseburia sp. | reverse complement strand
GTGGTCGGTTTTTCCGCAAAGGAAGAGGCGGAAGCAGCGTTCCTTGCAGAGGTGGCGGATAAGGTTTATTACCTGCCAATGTATGACGGGGAGGTAACGTTACCGGAAAATATCGAGGTGATTCATGAGAAGCCGCTCGAAATCAAAGGTGGCATGAAGGTGGAGACGCTTGTGACGGAGCAGCAGGAGTTGGCAGTCGACGGAGTCTTTTTACTGCGCGAATGTGTTTCGCCGGAAAAACTGGTTCCGGGATTAAAGTTAGATGGTAATCATGTCGAAGTAGATAGAAAGATGGCATGTAATTTAAAAGGATGTTTTGCATGCGGAGACATCACAGGTGCGCCGTACCAGTACATTAAGGCAGCAGGCGAAGGAAATGTGGCAGCACTTTCCGCAGTGACTTATCTGAATGAATGCAAACGGGAGAGTGCGGATTAGAGCAGTAGCAATGAAAAAGGATATTGTGTGAAAAATAAAAATTCAGATATTGTATAACAATTTGATATGCGCAAAGAAGCGCAGGAATGGAGGATTATTATGGTAAAGAAAGTAAACGAAGCAGAATTTAAGGCAGAAGCATTAACAGGTACAACAGTAGTTGATTTTTCGGCAACATGGTGTGGACCATGCCAGATGTTAGCACCGGTGTTAGAGGAAATATCTGACAGCCAGGGCGATGTGAAGTTCTACAACATTGATGTAGACCAGAATCCGGGAATCACCCGCGAGTACGGCATCATGAACATCCCGGCAGTGTACTTACTGAAAGACGGACAGGTTGTCGATAAGCAGATTGGTTTCTTGCCAAAAGAGCAGTTAGAAGCATGGATTAATCAGGCAAAATAGGAAGAAGCCCCGCACAATTTTTCACAGAATCCTGTGTGAACCGGATGTGAAAGTTGTGCGGGGATTTTTTGTTACACTTCCTTTTTAATTTTTGATGGGGAGACCCCATATTTTTTCTTAAAAAGCTTACTGAAATGGTAGACGTCATCGTAGCCCACGGAGGATGCGACTTCCTGGATGCTGCCGTTCCAGCCGTTTTCTAACAGTTCTTTCGCTTTTTCCAGGCGAATGTTGATTAAGTGGCGGATTGGGGTATCGCCGGTCTCGCTTTTAAATATTTTTGAGATGTAAAACGGGCTTAGATACATATTCTCTGCGATGCGGTCTAAAGATATTTTTTCTGCATAATGATCCTCAAAATAATTGACAATCTGCTCGACCACGTATTTTTTGTTGGTGGAGTCGAAGGAACAGCCGGGAGCGGAGCCCTCCGGTTTAAACTGTTCGCGCAGGATGATGAGCAGCATCTGCATGAGGTAGGACTGCAGCATAAAGTAGCGTCCCTCCTGATAAGTCGTGTTCTCTAAGGACATGGAAGTGCAGATTTTAAAAAGCTTCTGGCGGAGTTCACCGGTCGTGTGCAGGATGAAATTGCCCGATGGGAGCGGAATCATATTTTTCTCATACCCGCGGAACTGCACATCGGAAAATCCCACGAAAAATTCTGTGGCGGGATGTCCCGGTGAGGTGACGAGAGACTGGTGTTTGCAGCCGGGATTTAAAATAATCAAATCGCCTTCGTTGACCTCATAATACTTATCGTCAATCAGGTAAGTGCCATTTCCCGATAAAATAAAATCCATCTCAATATGGTCGTGGCTGTGATAAGACAGCTCATCGTGCGTCCTCGTCGCAGACCAGATAAATAGAAAGGTTGGATTAAAGTTCTCAATTAAATCATTCTGACAGCACATAGTGGCGTCCTTTCCAAGTAAAAATTCTAGTTCTATTGTATCTTTTTCCAAAAGAAAAGTAAAACAAAATGTGACATCAAAGGGGCAAGATAGTACATTTCATTTTTGGCAAAACATTTTATACTAAGGTACACAACAAATTTTGGTGCGAACGAGGAGGTATGAAAATGACACCAATGAAATGGTTTTTTTCTTTTTTGAAAAAATACAGAGGGTTGATGATTCTGGGAATTGTTTTGACTACAATATTAGCTGTATTGTCGGTTGTCAATCCATATTTGTCCGGACAGATTGTCGATCAGGTTATTCAGGGGCAAAATTATGACCTGCTGATGCCGATGGTTGCCTGTCTGTTGGGCGTGACGATTGTGCTCGGAATCTTACGTTTCTTCTATCAGCTTGTCTTTGAGACAGCGTCACAGGGTGTGCTCTACGATATGCGTGACAAAGTCTACCGGAAGCTGTTAGAGGAGGATTTCGCATTTTACAACAAAAAGCGGACGGGGGATCTGATGAGCCGTCAGACAGGGGACATGGACGCCATCCGGCATTTTGTGGCGTATGTTATTTATAATGTCTATCAGTATTCGTTGATGTTTTTGTTTGCGCTCATCATGATTTTTACGGTGAATGTGAAGCTTGCGCTCTGCATGGTGGCGGTGCTTCCGTTTACGGCGCTGTGCACGTATTTTCAGTCGAAGGATGTTCATCCGGCGTTCCAGCGCAACCGGGACTGCTTTTCGTCCCTGAATGCGTTTGTGCAGGAAAATGTCAGCGGAAACCGCGTGGTAAAGGCATTTGCGAGTGAACAGTATGAGATTGAGCGTTTTGAAAAAGAAAATGATAAATTCCGCGATGCGCAGGTGGCGGCATCGAGAGTCTGGATGAAATATGTGCCGATTTTTGAAGTGCTTTCCTATGCGCTGACGGTGATTCTGATTTTATACGGCGGCTACATGGTAATTCAGGGCGAGATTACACTGGGACAGCTTGTAACGGTCAACGGTTATCTCTGGATGTTGAATACGCCGCTCCGTATGGCGGGATGGCTGGTCAATGACATCGGCAATTTTGTGACTTCGGTTGAAAAAATCTACCATACATACAGCGAGGAACCGGATGTTAAAACACCGGTGCGTGAACACAAACGGCAGCAGTTAAGGGGTGCTGTTGAGTTTCGCAATGTTTCGTACCGTGCGGATGATGAGGACATCATTCAGGATATCAACTTTAAAGTAGAGCCGGGAGAAACGGTAGGAATTATCGGTTCCACCGGAGCAGGAAAATCTACGGTGATGAATCTGCTCTGCCGTTTTTATGATGCAACGGAGGGGCAGGTATTGGTGGATGGCACGGATGTGCGGGAGATGGATTTGTATGCACTCCGCGATAATATTGGAATGGCGATGCAGGATGTGTTCCTTTTCTCGGACACAATCGAGGGAAATATCGCATACGGAAGGTCGGACAGCAGCTTTGAGGAGGTGCGCCAGGCAGCCATCAAGGCGGACGCAAACCACTTTATCAAGCAGCTCCCGGAAGGGTACGATACGATTGTCGGCGAGCGTGGCGTTGGTCTTTCCGGGGGACAGAAACAGCGTATTTCGCTGGCGCGTGCTCTTTTGAAAAATCCATCCATCTTAATTTTGGATGATACGACTTCGGCGGTGGATATGGAGACGGAGAGCTACATTCAGGAGCAGCTTGGCAGAATTGAAAAGGATTGTACGATTTTCATTATCGCATACCGGATTTCTTCTATTAAAGATGCAGATAAAATACTCGTGATGGACAACGGCAGAATCGTGGAGCAGGGAACACATGAGGAGCTTGTAAAAGCGAACGGTTACTATGCTTCGGCGTTCCATCACCAGTATGGAGAAGTGCCGGAGGAAATCAAGAACGGAAGTTACAAGAAAGGGGGAAAACAGAATGGCTAGAAACCGTTATGATGTGGACGAAGTATTAGAGGACAGCTTCGACATCAACCAGTTAAAACGCTTAGCGTCCTACATTGCACCCTACAAAAAGAAAATGGCAGGCGTTATTGTTCTGATGCTTCTTTCCTCGGCAGCGACAATGCTGATACCGATTTTTTTACAGAATGTAATGGATACCTGTATCCCGGAAAAAGATATGAAAACGATTGTAGTTTATAGTCTGCTGACGTTGCTCATCGCGTTTTTCTCTGCTTGGGCATTGCGCATAAAAATAAAAACGATGAGTGTGGTGGGACAGGATATTGTGCACCAGATTCGTTCGGATATTTTTGCACATTTGCAGGAACTGCCGTTTTCCTACTACGATGACCGCCCACATGGCAAGATTCAGGTGCGCGTTGTCAACTATGTTAATAGTTTAAGCGATTTGCTCAGCAACGGTATTGTAAATACTTTTACCGACATGTGTAACCTTGTTTTCATTCTGATCTTTATGCTGTATTTAGACCCAAGGCTCACGTTAATCTGCCTTTGCGGTCTGCCGTTTCTTGTGCTTGTCATTGTCTTCATCAAGAAAAAACAGCGTGTGGCATGGCAGATTCAGAGCAATAAGCAGTCAAACTTAAATGCCTACATCGCCGAGAGCATCAACGGAATCCGGGTAACGCAGTCTTTTGTGCGTGAGGAGGAGAATACCGGAATTTTCAACCATTTGAGTAAAAATTACCGGAAATCCTGGATGCGTGCGGTTACATACAATTTTACAATGGGACCGAGTGTGGATATCATTTCCACATTGACTACGATTGCAGTTTATATTCTGGGTGTGCGCTGGATTTTAGCACCGGACGGAAACCTGACTGTCGGTGTGCTGGTAGCGTTTACAGCATACATTGGAAGATTCTGGACACCGATTAACACACTGGCGGGATTTTATAATACGCTTTTGACCGCAATCTCTTATTTGGAGCGAATCTTTGAGACGATTGATGAGCCTGTTCTGGTAAAAGATGCGCCGGATGCAAAAGAAATGCCGGAAATTAAGGGAGAAGTCCGGTTTGAGCATGTGACATTCGGTTACGAAGAAGGGCAGAGTATTTTAAAAGACATCAATTTTACGGCGGAAGCAGGAAAAACCTACGCGATTGTTGGACCGACCGGAGCAGGAAAGACCACAATCGTAAATCTGATAAGCCGGTTTTACAATGTAAACAGCGGAAAAATCCTCATCGACGGAGTGGATATTGCGGGCGTCACGCTTCATTCACTCAGAACCCAGATGGGAATTATGATGCAGGACAGCTTCATTTTCTCCGGAACCATATTAGACAATATCCGTTATGGAAAACAGGATGCCACGGAGGAAGAAGTGATTGCAGCAGCAAAAACGGTATGTGCCCACGATTTTATCATGAGCATGGAAAATGGTTACCACACGCAGGTCAACGAGCGTGGAAGCCGTCTGTCCGCCGGACAAAGACAGTTAATCTCGTTTGCGAGAGCATTGCTTGCCGACCCGAAAATCCTGATTTTAGATGAGGCGACTTCAAGTATCGATACGGAGACGGAACTTCTTTTACAGAAAGGATTAAACGAGTTGTTGAAGGGAAGAACTTCTTTTATCATCGCGCATCGTCTTTCCACGATTCGCAACGCGGATTGCATCATGTACGTGGATAAAGGCAGCATCTTAGAGCGCGGAAATCATGATGAGCTGATTGAGAAAAAGGGCGAATATTATGACCTCTACATGTCGCAGTTTGATTTTCTTGCTGCGGAGTAAAAATAGATTGACAAATTTACTATCTTGCAATACAATATAGCAAAAGCTACTTTGTATTGCAAGATAGAGGAGGAAGAAACGTGATACCATCACAAATGCTGAAGGGGACACTGGAGGGCTGCATTTTAAAGGTTATCAGCGAGAAGGAGACATACGGATACGAGATATCCGAAAAGCTGCGTGTATACGGTTTTTCAGACATTTCGGAGGGAACAATTTATCCGCTTTTGCTCCGGCTTGAGAAAAATGGGCTGATTACGGCGGAGCACCGCCAGTCACCGGTGGGACCGAAGCGCAAATATTTTTCCATTTCTCCGGAGGGAAGAGTGGAATTGGAACAGTTTTATGCGAGCTGGCAGGAACTGTCCGGAGCAATCAATCGTATTTTTACAGAAACAAAGATGGAATTGGAGGGCATGGAACATGACGCGAAAAACAAGAATGTTACAGAAGGAAAATAATCGTCTGGATGAGCAGATTTTAGAAGATTTTGCTTTTCGTATTTGCGTGGGTTGGAAAAGGGACTTTGTTTACGGTGAATATCTTTGTGGCGTGTGCGGTGACGGTTGCGCTGTTTGGGCTGCATAAG
>CAKRDK010000041.1 GCA_934309475.1 uncultured Roseburia sp. | reverse complement strand
TCAAAATCATAAAATCTCATTTTTTCTTTCCTTTCTCAATTTAATTATAGTTGTAAATCTTCCCATCCAGCCAGCCCCGATGAATTTCTTTCCCATGCATTATGATTTTTATCGATTTACACAAATTTAATTTGACTCAATTAATTGCTTCCGGAAAAAGGAAATTCCATTTTTGAAATTTCCCTTATCTTTTATCAAAACTGCTGTAACATTTTATCAAGCAGCTTTTTTAGCTGTGCAATCTCCTCTGGTTCCAAATGCATCTGGCATGCCATCGCTTCCGGAACTTTCACAATCTCTTCTTTCAGACTGCGTCCCTGCTCTGTCAATTCCACCACAACTACGCGGTCGTCTTCCTTGGTTCGGTATTTGTTCACCAGATTCATCTGCTCTAACTTCTTAATTACCGGCGTCATTGTGCCGGAATCGAGGTGAAGCTTCTGCCCAAGCTCCTTGAATGTAATACTCTCATTCTCCCAGAGCACGAGCATCGTAATATACTGGGTGTAGGTCAGATGAAACGGATCTAAAACCGGCTTATACTTCTTGATAATCTCCCGCGATATGGCATAAAACGGAAAACATAGCTGATTCTCTAATTTAATTGCATCGTACGGTTCCATCGCATCTTTCCTTTCCTACTTTCACTCTTCTCGTCTATCCTTGCTGTCATTTTAAAATGATAAAATTAAATTGAACTCAATTAATCTTGAGTTTATAATATCGCAGCCTTTCTCTTTTGTCAACAATTTTTTGGCAGGATATCGATTAAATTTTCTTTTTCATATCTTTTATAGATTTTCTGGACATCATATTCTGGCGCAAAATCTTTTGCTATTACACAGATTTTTTGAATTTTCTCGACATCCTCTTCTAAAATGTCTGCTATCTCCTCGGGCTCCATATTCTTTTGAAGCTTACGCACCACCAGACGGATTATCTGACAAAGCTCGCCTTTCTCCAGCGAATATTCCCGCTCCTGCTGCATGTGTTTTTCAAAATCATACTCAAATATACTCATTCTCAACACCTCCGCTCGATTCCTCCTTAAAAAGTCCTTCAAAATCCCAGTACGGATACTCTCGTCCACTGCTTTTTCCAGTGCCTCCGTAAATATTTGCGTTCATTGTCAATGCAGAATACACACATGCCACGTAAAACAAATTACGAAGCGGCATATTAGGATTTATGGTTGACTGATGTTCGTATAATACCAATTGCGAACCAATAATAAACGATACATCATTTTTCATGCCCAAATAAACCGCGTTTTCTAAAGTTGTAATCGTCAATTCATTCGGATTATCATATACCGTATCATTCATTGCATTGTAAACTTCAAGCGCTATTGCCCGGTCTTTCAGCAACATCCGAAACACCTGGTCTTTGTAAGTTCTGTCCGGTTCCCCTAATATCCTGACTAGCTGCTTTGCAGACTGCTCCAAAAGCTTTGTCGAAATCCCATTCTCTTCCCAGTCACGTTTGTTCTCTGACATTCTTTGTCCTCCTTCGCTATGTTCGGGAGGACACCTGCATCACTTGGAATCCTCCCTGCTTTTTTATTGGTGATAAAAGCATTGAGAATTCATTTGATATGCCACTGGCACTTTGAATACAGATGGGCAAATGCCCTATAGAATAATTAGAACTGTCATGCTTTGATTGGATTATAACATGGTCATCGGCACATGTCGAGATACTTTACTCCGCTCTGCTCCAGAAATCAACCGGCTCGTAATCCTGCAGCTTCGCAAGGAATCCCTTTTCCTGCAATTTCTCCTGAATCAGATCCAGCGTCTCCTGATTTTCTGCAACGATTGTATGGTAATGGTAGCCGGATGTTACATTTTTCAACAGGGAGGACTTTCCACTGCTGATGTCTTCCATGTAGTTGTGAATGTCCCTCCGGGATTTGATATTCATCTCAGCCCGAAGCACACCATACACTTTATGATATACAAAGACATCGACTACTTTTCCGCCGCAATCTACAATTGTAGTCAGTTCTTCTTCCGCTTCCTCATCCTCGTGTATGACCTTAAACACACGTCTAACCTCACCGCTTTGTTCCAGCAGATACCCTCTGTTTGTGGAAAAAATGGCAATTCCGTTTGCACGCAGCAATGCAATATCCTGAACAATGACCTGACGGCTGACATCAAATTTCTCCGCCAGCTTCAGCCCGGACACCGGTTTTCCCGCTTTCGTCAAAATCTGAAGAATATCTTTTCTTCGCTCTTCTCCACTCATTCTTTCCCTTTCCTTTCTATCCTGACCCTAAACTGCATGAAGATTTTTCAAAGAAATGTCAAGAATCGGTGCGGAATGTGTCAGAGCGCCGCTTGAAATAAAATCCACTCCCAAATCCGTCAAGCGGGCAATATTTTCTTTGGTAACGTTGCCGGATACCTCAACCTCTGCTTTTCCGTCAATGATTTTCATCGCTTCCTGCATCTGTTCATGGCTCATGTTGTCTAACATGATGATGTCTGCTCCGGCCTCCACAGCCTCTTTTACCATATCAAGATTTTCCACTTCTACTTCAATCTTGCGGACAAACGGCGCATACTCTTTTGCCATCGCAACGGCTTTTTTCACTCCGCCGGCTGCCCCGATATGATTATCTTTTAACATAACGCCATCGGAAAGATTGTATCTATGATTATTTCCACCGCCAACACGCACGGAATATTTTTCAAAAATACGGTTGTTTGGTGTTGTTTTTCTTGTATCTAATAATTTTGTCTTGGTTCCCTTTAAAAGAGCTGCCACCGAATGTGTATACGTTGCGATACCGCTCATTCGCTGCAAATAGTTCAATGCGGTTCTCTCGCCACAGAGTAATGTACGGATATCTCCGTGAACTTTTGCCATCAGTTCGCCCTTCTTTACCTCGTCACCGTCTTTTACAAAAAATTCTACCTTTGTATTCTCATCTAACAAAGTAAATACACGCTCAAATACCTGAAGTCCGCAGATGATGCCATCTTCCTTACAGATTAAATCCACCTCGCCCTGCTGTGGATACGGCATAACACTGTTTGTGGACACGTCCTCGCTTGTAATATCCTCTTTCAATGCGCTTAAAATCAATGGGTCAACGTTTAATTTTAATGTTACCTGATCGTACATCTTATCTCCTCATTCTTTCTCAATTCTTTATGCAGATTTTGTTTTTGCCTCTGCCTTCTCCATCTCTTTCCATACCAGATTGCGGTATTCCTCTTCCAAAGCATCCACATCCTTGTAGTATTCGAAATCCGTCTCCTCTAAAAGTTCACGGTAACGGTTCTGGCGCTCTACCACTGCCTCTTCTTTCTCATCCTGCAATGCTGCCGTCATATCATGTGCCGCTCTCTTTGCAAAAACAAGGCTCTCTAACAACGAATTGCTGGCGAGACGGTTCTTTCCATGAACACCGTTGCATGCTGTCTCACCGACCGCATAAAGATGCTCCATCGATGTCTTGCTCTGATGGTTGACACGGATTCCTCCCATAAAATAGTGCTGTGCCGGAACAACCGGAATACACTCTTTTGTTACATCATAGCCCTTTTGACGGCAATGCTCAATAATATTTGGAAAATGCATCTCCAACTCATCTCTTGGAATAGTGCGCAAATCCTCCCAAACAAAATCTGTTCCGTCTTTTTTCATCTGCTCACGGATTGCCTCGGTCAGAAGGTCACGCGGCAAAAGTTCGTTGACAAAACGCTTCATGTTCTTGTCGTAGAGTTTTGCACCCTCTCCTCGAACAGACTCAGAAATCAGGAAACTTCTCTCCTCTTTATCTTTTGTATACAATGTGGTTGGATGAATCTGCACGTAATCAATGTCTTTTAACGCTACATTTCGCTTGATTGCGATGGCAAGTGCATCCCCTGTTAAGTGTTTGAAATTGGTGGAATGACGATATAATCCTCCTACCCCACCGCTCGCAAGTACGACTTCCCTTGCATTCACTTCAAAAATGTCACCATTTTCCGCTCTTAAAACTGCTCCGTAGCAATTATTATCTTTACACAGTAAATCTACTAATGTTGTATATTCCATCAGCGTTACGTTTGACAATTTTTTCACCTGCTCAAGCAAGTGGCTTGTAATTTCTTTTCCGGTAATATCTTCATGGAAAAGAATTCGCTTCGCAGAATGTGCTCCCTCTCTTGTAAACGCAAGGTCTCCGTTTTCTTCTCTCTGGAAACGAACCCCGTAAGATAACAAGTCTTTTACAACATCCTGTGAGGAGCGGATCATAATCTCTACTGACTTTTTATCATTTTCGTAGTGACCTGCTTTCATCGTATCCTCAAAATAGCTGTTGTAGTCTGCTTCCTCTTTCAGCATGCACATTCCGCCCTGCGCAAGGTAGGAATCATTACTCTCTAAATCTGCTTTTGTGATAATCGTAATCTGCTTATCTCTTGGAAGCTGTAAGGCGCAGTACAAACCGGAACATCCGCTTCCTACAATCAAAATATCTGTTTTCATTTCTCTCAATCTCTTTTCTTACGCAAAAAATTGCTTATTTTCCAAGTTCTAACATACGCTTGAGCGGCTTTAATGCTGCCTGACGCATCTCTTCGCTTACGTTTACTTCATTTTTCTTATTTTTTAAAACATCGTATACTTTCTCAAGTGTCACAAGCTTCATATCTTCACAGACCTGATGCCCGCTCAATGTGAAAAACTGCTTGTCCGGATTCTTTTTCTTTAATTCATACAGCACACCGATTTCGGTACCGATGATGAATTCCTTTTTCTCACTTGCCGTCACATAGTTGATGATGCCGGACGTACTTCCAATATAATCCGCCTCATCTAACAGTTCCTTCGTACACTCCGGATGTACGCAAAACTCTGCGTCCGGATGCGCTTCTTTCGATGCATGAACCTGCTCTGCCGTCATCGCTGCATGAATCGGACAGTAACCATCATTCAAAACAACATTTTTCTCCGGTACCTGCTCCTTGACATATCGTCCCAGGTTGCCGTCCGGAATAAAGAAAATGTTCTGATTCGGTAAATTTTTCACAATCTTAACAGCATTTGCCGATGTGACACAGACGTCTGAATAAGTCTTAATCTCCGCCGTGGAATTGATATAGCAGACAACTGCAAGATCCTCATATTTTTCCCGCATCTTCTCGATTTTCCTGAAATCAACCATATGCGCCATCGCACAATCTGCTTTTGCGTCCGGCATCAATACCGTCTTCTCCGGGTTAAGAATCTTTGCACTCTCCCCCATAAAAGAAACCCCGCAGAATACGATTGTATCCGCATCGATTTCCGTTGCAACCTTACTGAGATAAAAAGAATCTCCTATGTAATCTGCTATCTCCTGCACCTCATCCGCGACATAATAGTGCGCCAGAATCACTGCACGCTTCTCTTTCTTTAAATTCTCGATTTCCTTTGCCAGTACCATCACTTCTATACCTTTCATTTTGTACGTGTGACTTGTAAAATAAACTAATCCTCCTTCGATAACCTCATTTTACAAATCGCACTTTCCGTTATTATAGCACTACTTCTTCTTACTGACAAGACACATGTTTTACAGTTGTTTACAGTAAAGTTTGTAAAATGATTTGACATTTAATTACAAGAAACATATACTTTTGATATTGGTTTCTTTTTTATCCTACAAAAGAAATCAAAATATTTCGCAAATCAAGGAGGTTTGTAATGGAAAAGGGTAAATTAGGATTAAGACTCTCTTTCTACGGTGTTGCTGCATTTATTCTTGCATTTTTAGGTCAGACAACATTATTATGTCTTTTAGCAGGAGTTGTTCTCATCGTGGAAAAAAATGAGTGGGCAGGTCGTCAGGTGCTTCAGGCACTTTGTCTGTGTCTTGTCGCTTCTCTCATCAGCAATATTTTCGGAGTGGTAGACTTTATCTATGATCTTCCAGTTATTTCAACAGTCTGGAGCACCATCATCGGTATCGTGAATTCTGTAGTAAACGTTTTCGTTCTTATATTCTGTATCGTTGGATTAGCACGTAACGTTTCCGGCAAAGAGGCAGATATCCCATTTGCATCTAATTTTGCAAACTGGGCATTCGGCATCATCAACCAGAATCAGCAGTTCAATCAGAACCAGCAGTTCAATCAGGCTCAGAATTTCAACCAGAACCAGCAGTTCAACCAGGCTCAGAACTTCAACCAAAATCAGCAGTTCAACCAGGCTCAGAACTTCAACCAGAATCAGCAGTTTAATCAGGCTCAGAACTTCAATCCGAATCAGCAGCCAAATACAACTGCTCCACAGAACGAGCCAAATCAGCAGTAATCATACTTTATTGCACAAAAATACCGCTTCATTGAAATAGAAGCGGTATTTTTTGTTATCTATGTTTTTCTGTGTATTGATTTCCTGCTTATAGCTTTTCCGGCTATGATTTCTCATCTATATTTTTCTGGCTATTAATTTCCTATCTATTAATTTCCAGTCTATAAATTTTCAAGCCATGTTTTTACTAACGGAAGCCAGCTCTGGCATTCTTTCTGTATACCGTATCCATCCGGGCAGGCTGTCTGTTCATCGCAGGTAGATAATCCATGCCCGCCAACCGGATACATATGAAATTCTACCGGAATTTCATACTTTTTCATTGCCTCGATAAAGAAAAGCGAATTCTGCACCGGTACGCTCTCATCTGTAAACGTATGCCAGATAAATGCCTTGGGCGTATGTTCCGTCACCTGTTTTTCCAAGGAAGTTCTCTCTAACATCTCATCCGTATATTGGTCGTCCAACAACGCCTCAAACGAACCACGATGCGCATACTCCCCTGACGTAATTACCGGATAGCATAAAATCATTCCCGCCGGCTTTAAAGTCTCAGATGTAACCCCTGTCTTTTCAGCGAGCCACTTTTCATGCCAGAACACTCCAAGACTTGCTGCAAGATGACCACCTGCCGAACAACCCTGAATCACGATTTTTTCGGTATCCACATTCCACTCTTTGGCGTGCTCGTGAATCAGCTTCATGGATGCGGCTGCCTCTAACAATGCCGTCGGATATGTTGCAGGCGCCACAGAATAACGCAAAATGGCAACATGATACCCCATCGCCAGAAAACGCATCGCCAGCGGTTCTGCTTCACGATCCGATGTAAAACAATATCCTCCGCCCGGACACATCAAAATAAGTGGTCTTTTTGTAATTCCAATCTCCTTCGTACAGTCTAAAATATAGGTACACAACTTTGTTTCCGGCTGTGACCCTTCCACCTGAATTGAAAATTTCTCTGTTAACATACCTTCTCCTCTTTCATCTTTTTTTCAATTATAAGAAAAATTTGTACCTGCTAAAAGCATAAAATTTCTTTCTCTTATACCACAAAAATTCGTGAACATCTTCTCTATTTCACATGCTTCCCATCTATGCCTGCACATCTTCCTCTCAAATCCCTTTATATAAGAAAAAAGAGACTTAGTAACAAACTAAATCTCTCCAGAGGCGACAATCGGATTTGAACCGATGATAAGGGTGTTGCAGACCCGTGCCTTACCACTTGGCTATGTCGCCGTAATTATTTTCCTACTATTCATTGTATGCATTTCTGTATATTTTATGAACAGAACCTATAAAAAATTTTATCAAAGTCAGGAACTCTCGTCAAGTTTTTTTGTCGTTTTTTCTGCATTTTCTTTCAAAGATTCAGATATCAAAAAGCAGTTCACAAACCTTTTAAGGAATAAAGTTTCCTATTACATAAAAAAAGAAAAGACCTAGTAAAATCTAAGTCTTTCTAGAGGCGACAATCGGATTTGAACCGATGATAAGGGTGTTGCAGACCCGTGCCTTACCACTTGGCTATGTCGCCATATTATTTAAGTGACTCCAACGGGAATCGAACCCGTGTTACCGCCGTGAAAGGGCGATGTCTTAACCGCTTGACCATGGAGCCATAGTTTTTATTGCATAAAAAAACTCCCCGAGTAGGACTCGAACCTACGACAGCGCGGTTAACAGCCGCGTGCTCTACCAACTGAGCTATC
>CAKRDK010000040.1 GCA_934309475.1 uncultured Roseburia sp. | reverse complement strand
AGCGCGAGACGGGACTCGAACCCGCGGCCCCGACCTTGGCAAGGTCGTGCTCCACCAACTGAGCCACTCGCGCATATGTTACTGACTTGTGTCAGACACATTTGATATATTACTATAGTGAGATGAATTTGTCAATCATTTTTTTCGTAAAAATGAAAATATTTTTGGGGCAAAGAAGATGACTCGATTTGAAAAAGAAAAAAATCGTCATGATATCAGGTTTCTATCATAAAATATAGTAATCAGTTGTGGGAGGGTAGAACTTGAGTGCAAAAACAAAAATTGTAGTTCTTCATATGAAAGAACTCATCTATACAATTATCTTCGCCGGTCTTGGAATTTTACTTATCATTTTGTTAATCTGCATGTTTTTGCCGGATAAAGAGAAAAAAGAATCCGTGGAAACCATGCAGTATACACCTGGTGTTTATACGTCTTCGATTGTGTTCGGGGAACAGAGTTTTGATGTGCAGGTGACGGTAGATGAGTCGGAGATTCAGTCGGTATCACTTTTAAATTTAGATGAAACCATAACGACAATGTATCCGCTGGTGGAGACAACGATGGAAAGTCTCAGCGAACAGATTTGTGAGAGCCAGTCTGTCGAGAATCTTTCCTATACGTCCGATAATCAGTATACGGCGACAGTTCTGTTGAATGCTGTGGAGGATGCATTAGAGAAAGCGAGAACCGGTGAGATGGAATAAAGAAGAAGCCTGCTCGCAGGATTCTTGCGAAGCATTTTTATGTAATAGGAACGAAATTTCCTATTACATAAGAAAAAGGACCTGTCCGGCAGCTGCCGTGGCAAGTCCTTTTTGGTTGCGGAAACATCTCTTATTCGGCAGAATCTGTAGATGTTAAACCGTTTAAATAATCGTTGATGGAATCTAAATTTGCATAAGTGGTAACGGTTGGTTTGTTGTTCTCATAAATATTGTATGCGGAATAACCGGCCCATCCCACGATGGCAGCGAGAACCAAACATCCGACGAAAACGGAAAGGTTATGTTTTAACTTCTCTTTTGCCATGATTTTCTTACGATTCACTTTTTCCTGCTTGTAGCGGTCTACTTTTGCCTGACTCATAGTAATTCTCCTTGCTCTTAAATAACCTCACGGATATTTGTAAAAATATAAGATTAATATACTACGTTCCACTGTAAAATGCAAGAAATATTGTGGTTTTACAATGGATGGAAGAAGCAAGTCTCCACTTGCACATCAGGGCAAAATTAGATACAATATACAATTAGAGCAAAGAATAAAAGAAAGGCATAGGTAGTTATGAGTTTAGCAGATAAAATTTTTGTAGACATGTGCCATGACATTATAGAGAATGGCTGCAGCACGGAGGGAGAAAAAGTCCGCCCACACTGGGAGGATGGGACAAGCGCATATACGATAAAAAAATTCGGTGTGGTAAATCGTTATGATTTGTCGAAAGAATTTCCGGCAATCACACTCCGCAAGACGGCAATCAAGACCTGCACAGAGGAGATGCTTTGGATCTGGCAGAGAAAATCGAACAATATCCACGATTTAAAAAGTACCGTATGGGATGAGTGGGCAGATGAAAACGGATCGATTGGAAAAGCATACGGCTACCAGCTCGGTGTGAAACATCAGTATAAAGAGGGAATGATGGATCAGGTTGACCGTGTGATTTATGATTTGAAAAATAATCCGTTTAGCAGACGTATTATGACAAATATTTATGTACATCAGGATTTGCATGAGATGAATTTGTATCCATGTGCCTACAGCATGACATTTAATGTGACACAGAAAAAAGGAGAGGACAAGTTGACGTTGAATGCGATTTTGAACCAGCGTTCCCAGGATGTCCTTGCAGCAAATAACTGGAATGTCTGCCAGTATGCTGTGCTGATGCATATGTTAGCGCAGGTTTGCGACATGAAAGTGGGCGAACTTGTGCATGTGATTGCGGATGCCCATATTTATGACAGACATATTCCACTTGTAAAAGAACTGATTACGAGGGAACAGCACCCGGCTCCGAAATTTTCATTGAATCCGGATATCAAAGACTTCTACCAGTTTACAACGGACGATATTAAAATCGAGGATTATGTTACGGGTCCACAGGTTAAAAATATTCCGATTGCAATTTAAAACATAGTTATAAGAGAGGGATGGAAAAAATGAATTTAATAGCAGCAGTAGATAAGAATTGGGCAATTGGCCTGAAAAACAAATTGTTGGTGAGTATTCCGGCAGATATGAAATTTTTCCGCGAGACAACCTCAGGAAAAGTTGTTGTAATGGGAAGAAAGACGTTAGAGAGCTTTCCAAACGGTCTGCCGTTAAAAAACAGAACAAACATCGTGCTGACACACAATAAGAATTATCATGTGAATGGTGCCATTATGGTACATTCCATGGAGGAACTTCATGAGGAACTGAAAAAATACAACAGTGAAGATATCTATGTAATCGGCGGGGAAGGAATTTACCGCCAGCTTTTAGATGAATGTGATGTTGCACATATCACAAAGATTGATTATGCATTTGAGGCGGACGCCTATTTCCCGAATCTGGATGAAAAGCCGGAGTGGAAGATTACAGGGGAGAGTGAAGAACAGACCTACTTTAGTCTGGAGTACTATTTTTACCGCTATGAGAGGGTAAAATAAAATGGAAAATTTTATTTTCAGTGTAAATGTAACAATACCCATTTTTCTTGTGATGGTGTTGGGCTGGTTTCTCCGTCAGATTGGGATGTTAGACGAGCACTTTGTGACGGTGGCAAACCGTTTTAATTTTAAAGTAACGCTTCCGTTTATGCTGTTTCGGGATATTTCGGGCGTGGATATCAGAGCTATTTTTGACCTGAAATATGTCTTGTTTTGCGCGCTCGCCAGCACGGCCTGCTTCTGGCTTATCTGGGGCGGCGTAAAACTTTTCCTGAAGGATAAAAGTATGCGCGGTGCGTTCGTGCAGGCATCATTTCGCAGCAGTGCGGCGGTTATGGGACTTGCATTTATTCAAAATATTTATGGAAGTTCAGCGATGGGACCACTGATGATTGTCGGTGCAGTGCCGCTATATAATATCTATTCGGTTATCGTTTTGACGTTTGAGGGAAACGACGCGGCGGAAGGGCGCAGCACAGATAAAATAAAAAAAGCATGCATCAACATTTTGAAAAACCCGATTATTATCGGTATTTTTCTGGGAATGATTGCGGCACTTTTAAAGATTCAGTTTCCAACTATTATGGATAAAAGCATCAATACGGTTGCCCAGATGGCGACACCGTTAGCACTCATTGTAATTGGTGCCGGATTTGAGGGAAGAAAAGCACTGGCAAAAATCAAACCGACGATTGCAGCTTCAATGATTAAACTTGTAGTTCAACCGCTGATTTTTCTCCCGGTTGCCGCATGGCTTGGATTTTCAGGAGAGAAAATGATTGCGATTCTGATTATGCTGGCATCGCCAACAACACCGAGTTGTTATATCATGGCAAAGAGCATGAAAAATGACGATGTGCTGACGGCAAGCATTATCGTGACGACGACGCTGCTGGCAGCATTTACACTCACGTTTTGGATTTTTGTGCTCAGAACGTTAGGCTATATTTAGGAAATTGGAAAAAGTATTGCATTCTTACCTAAAGTAGGATATAGTTTCACATAAAATAAGACAGAGGAAAGGCAAGGGGCAGGTATGGATATCACAGGCAGAAAATTATTTGTAAAAGCATTGCAGGAAGAGAATGTGGATGTCGTCTTTGGTTATCCGGGTGGAACAGTAACGGATCTTTTTGATGAATTGTATAAGCAGGACGGGATTGAAGTTGTCCTTCCGAGACATGAGCAGGGGCTGATTCATGAGGCAGAAGGTTATGCAAAATCAACGGGAAAAGTCGGAGTCTGCCTGGTGACGAGTGGACCTGGGGCAACGAATATTATTACAGGGCTTGCAGATGCACATTACGATAATATTCCGCTTGTGTGTTTTACGGGTCAGGTGCCTTTGAATCTGATTGGAAACGATGCGTTTCAGGAAGTGGACATTGTTGGTATGACCAGAGGAATCACCAAGTATGGTGTGACCGTTCATGACCGGAAAGATTTAGGCCGTATCATAAAGATGGCATTTCACATTGCATCAACCGGAAAACCGGGACCTGTTTTGATTGATTTGCCAAAGGATATCCAGACGGCAACGGGACCTTCAGAGTATCCGGAAAGCGTACAGATTCGTGGCTATAAATTAAATGAAAGTGTACATATCGGACAGTTGAAAAAAGCCTACAAATTATTAAAATGTGCGAAGAAGCCGGTTATTTTAGCGGGCGGTGGAATCAACATTGCAAAGGCTAATAAGAAATTGCAGGATTTTGTGGAAAAAATGAGAGTGCCGGTTGTCACAACCATTATGGGAAAAGGAGCCATTCCGACGACCCATCCGCTCTATGTGGGAAACTGCGGTATGCATGGGCGCTATGCTGCCAATATGGCGGTCAGCGAGTGCGATGTTCTTTTTTCCATCGGAACCAGATTTAATGACAGAATCACCGGTGACTTAAATGAATTTGCACCGAAAGCAAAAATCATACATATTGATGTGGACACAGCTTCCATTTCGAGAAATGTAGTTGTGGATGTTCCGGTTGTATCAGATGCCAATGTTGCATTAGAAAAGCTTCTTGAGTGGGCGGAGAAAATGGATACGGTCAGATGGCAGGAAGAAATCCGGGAGTGGGAGAAAACGAACCCGCTTGAGATGCGCAGAGACCGAGGCATGACACCACAGATGATTATGGAGCATATCAATACGACATTCGACGAGGCGGTTTTTGTGACTGACGTCGGACAGCATCAGATGTGGGCAACACAGTATTTAGATGTGGATGAAAGACGCCAGATGATTACATCCGGTGGATTGGGAACGATGGGATTCGGCTTCCCGGCTGCAATCGGAGCCAAGATTGGCAATCGTGACACGGAAGTTGTCTGCATCACCGGCGATGGTGGTTTTCAGATGAATATTCAGGAGATGGCAACTGCAGTTGTGCAGGGAACGCCGGTTATCATTTGTCTGTTGAACAACTATTATCTTGGAATGGTTCGTCAGATGCAGCAGTTATTTTATGGAAAAAGGTATGAGGCAACTTGTCTGCGCAGAAGAAGAACCTGTCCGGCAAACTGTAAAGGACCAAATGAAGCCTGCCCACCGTATGAGCCGGATTTTGTAAAACTTGCAGAAAGCTATGGCGCACACGGAATCCGGGTAGAGAAGGAAGAGGACATCCAGAAGGCGCTCGATGAGGCGAGAACGTACAAGGATGCGCCGACCATCATTGAATTTATGATTGCGACGGATGAGATTGTGCTTCCGATGGTAAAAAGCGGCAACCCAATGAGCAAGATGATTTTGAAATAGAAAGGAGAAAGACCATGAAAAACAGATGGATTGCATTATATGTAGAAAATCAGGTCGGTGTTTTGGCACTTGTTTCCGGTCTTTTTTCCGCAAAAAGTTATAATTTACAGAGTCTTACGGTAGGAACGACGGAGGATGAGACGGTTTCCCGCATGACAATCTGCGTAAAGAGCGATGATGTGACTTTTGAGCAGATTAAAAAACAGCTCAATCGTATGGTTGAAGTGATAAAAGTGATTGATTTGACGGATGTTCCGATTCATATGAAAGAGATTTTGTTTGTGAAAATCTTATCAATAGGTGCGGCAGAAAAAGAAGAAGCATTTCGGATTGCACAGGTATTCAACACCCAGATTTCCAATGTTACGGTTGCGGATATCGGCAACGACAGCGTATTGTTAGAGTGCATGATGACAGAACGCAGGAATAATGAATTGATTGCCTTGTTAAAATCAAAATATAAACATTTAGAAGTGGTACGTGGTGGCGCAGTTGCAATAGAATCCATCAGTACATCATGCAGATAGCATCATGTTACCTGCATGAAAAAGGAGACGGCATGTCATGGAATATGACATGCCGTTTTTGCAAGGAAAAAGGATATTTTAGGTTAGCGGGCCATGACATCAATGACCTCTACCACATACATCGTATGATAATCTTCATCCTGATACCACTTTTTCTTAATGTCAGAATCAAGAAAAACATCTTCGGTGAGACGTGTCGCAGCAAGCTTACGGCATAAGATGACAAAATTACCTTCGTCAATGTAAGGGATGCTGTGGCGGAAACCGAGATGAATACCGGCTTTTTCAAACTTATCACCATCGCGTCCTGATACGGTTCCACAGATGTTTAATGCATCACGGTAGGAAGCAGAGTCGAAGAAGGTGACGGAGAGAAATTCGCTGTTGTCAATAAATTCTTTCGTGTACCGCGAGTCCCGGACAAAGAGAAACGCAACGTTTTTTCCCCATAAAACGCCGAGTCCGCCCCAACTGACCGTCATACAGTTTGCTTTCTGTTTGGTGCCGGCTGTAATCATTGCCCAGTCTTTTCCGATTTTAGTAAAAGGATTAAATTCCAGTAATTCGATTGGATATGGTTGAAAAATATGCATATAAAGCCCCTCTTTCTAAAATAATGATAATAATATTTATATGCAGAAATTATAGCAGAGAATACACGAGCCTTCTACGAAAATGGTGGAAATGGCTCAATTCAGAAAAAAACAGTCAATAATCATGGATTATAATAGCGATGGAATTGTATAACTAATATGCATAAACGATATAAGCCGTTGGAATAATCTTGACACAGAAAAAAGAAAGTATCATAATAATTTTCAGAATCTTATTTTCAGAAATCCAGTGAGAAAGAATGGGATTACACAGAAAGAAAGGATTGGTTATCGTATGGATATCAGATTTGTGGAAAGAGAACAGTTAAAGAAGAAACCAGACCAGAAAAATCTTGGATTTGGTAAATACATGACGGATTACATGTTCGTTATGGATTGGACAAAAGAAGAAGGATGGAAAGATGCAAGAATCGTTCCGGAAGGACCAATTACAATGGACCCTGCTTGCGTGACATTACATTATGCACAGGAGACTTTCGAAGGAATGAAAGCATACCGTACGGCAGAAGGCAAGATTCAGTTATTCCGTCCTGAGATGAACGCAAAGAGAATGATTAACTCCAACGCAAGACTTTGCATGCCGGAATTCCCGGTTGACATGTTCGTGGAAGCTGTAAAAGCACTTGTAAAAGTAGAAGAGGACTGGGTTCCATCAGAGCCAAATACCTCTCTTTACATCAGACCATTTATGTTTGCAACAGAAGCAGCACTTGGTGTTCACATGGCAAGCGCTTACAAATTCATGATTATCTGCTGTCCGGTAGGAGCATATTATGCAGCAGGTCTTAACCCGGTTAAGATTTTAGTAGAAGATGAACTTGTTCGTGCCGTAAAAGGTGGTACAGGCTTCACAAAATGTGGTGGTAATTACGCAGGTTCTATTTTAGGACAGGTAAAAGCAGAAAAATTAGGTTACGCGCAGGTACTCTGGTTAGATGGAGAACACCGTAAATATGTAGAAGAAGTTGGAACCATGAACATCATGTTCAAGATTGCAGGTGAGATTTATACAGCACCAATCGAGGGAACCGTTCTTCCGGGTGTAACACGTGATTCCATGATTCACTTATTAAGAGATTGGGGTTACAAAGTAAATGAGACAAGACTGTCCATCGATGATTTGATGAAAGCAGGACATGACGGTACTTTGGAAGAAGTATTCGGAACCGGTACTGCAGCCGTAATTTCACCGGTAGGCGAACTGCGTTACAAAGATGATGTTGTTACCGTCAACAACTTCGAGATTGGTGAACTGACACAGAAATTATATGATACCTTGACAGGAATCCAGTGGGGACGTTTGGAAGATAAATATGGATGGACAACAGAAGTCTAGAAAAATCATATTTATATAGGTAAAAAAAGATGCAGTACCCGGATGTTGTGGCATTTGGATACTGCATTTGTTATGTAAATAGGAAACTTTTTCCCAAAACAGGCTTCTTGACGTTGCCCTGAAAAAGAAAATGCGAAAAAAGTAAAAAAATATCAAAAAAACAGTTGACAGAAACATTTGTATTTGATACAATAGCAAAGCTTCTTACAACACAGAAGCGGACGGCAAGGCCGACATGGAAGTTTGATTACTTGACCAGCAGGAAGAAAGCCGTCGCACAAAGCTTTTCGAACAGATAAGTTCAAAAAGAAAAATAAAAAAGTTCTTGACAAAAACGAAGGTTTTTGATAAGATATAGGAG
>CAKRDK010000039.1 GCA_934309475.1 uncultured Roseburia sp. | reverse complement strand
GAGGATTATACGCCGGATGAAATCGTACAGATTGGTCTGCTGGGTTTACATAATGCCGGTTATCAGGTGGATGAAGCCTATTATGGTGAAGTTGTTAAGAACAATTACAGCAAAACCGATGACCACAGCAATGGCCGCTGGGTGAGAAACTTCAATGAAAAATTGATTATGGCAATGTCGGACCGTGTCTCAAAAGCAGAGAATGCGGATTTGAATCTGATTTTGAATGAGGACTTGGACAAAATTGCAATCCGGATGTCAGGAAGTGCGCAGGGAGAGAAAAGACCTGCTGCTGAGCCTAAGGTAGATGAGAACGGTTATGTTCTGCCAAACTAATCTCTGACAGAAGAAAATAGTGGGAAAATGGACAAAAAAAGCCCATAAATTAATATAATTTTGTCAGAAGTATCAAAAAACAAAAAAAATCGAAATTTCACTTGCTTTTTGAAAGAGTTTCATGTATCTTAATTATAGCAAATGAAATGTGCGTGACGAACAAGGGTGTTCCAAGAGGATTGGAATGCCCTTTTTTCTATATCAGGGTGAGAAACTTGATATGCGAAGTGTCATACATAAAGGTTGCAGAAAATAAAATCATATATCTATAGGGGATTTATGGTGAGAGGAAGAAAGGATGTAGAAAGATGAGCGAGTACTTTAACGTAGCAGACATTTTTGGTGAAAACGTATTTAACGATGCGGTTATGCAGGAACGTTTACCAAAAAAGGTTTACAAAAAACTTCATGAAGTCATGGAAGAGGGAAAAGAGTTAGATCTTGAGACGGCAGATGTAGTAGCACATGAGATGAAAGAATGGGCAATTGAAAAAGGTGCTACACACTATACGCATTGGTTCCAGCCACTGACTGGTGTAACAGCTGAAAAGCATGATTCTTTTATTACAGCTCCAATGCCAAACGGAAAAGTATTGATGAGCTTTTCCGGAAAAGAATTAATCAAGGGAGAGCCGGATGCATCTTCTTTCCCATCTGGTGGTTTAAGAGCAACATTTGAAGCAAGAGGATATACAGCATGGGATTGTACTTCACCAGCATTCGTAAGACAGGATGCAGCAGGTGCAACACTTTGCATTCCAACCGCTTTCTGTTCCTACACAGGAGAAGCGTTAGACCAGAAAACACCTTTACTCCGTTCTATGGAAGCAATCAATGAACAGGCACTTCGTTTATTAAGATTATTTGGAAATACAACCTCTAAGAAAGTAACACCTTCCGTTGGACCGGAACAGGAATACTTTATTGTAGACAGAGAAAAATACTTAAAGAGAAAAGACTTAATCTTCACAGGCCGTACTTTATTCGGCGCAATGCCTCCAAAGGGACAGGAAATGGATGACCACTATTTTGGTTCTATCCGTGAAAGAATTGCAGCCTACATGAAGGATGTCAATAAAGAACTTTGGAAACTGGGTGTATCTGCAAAGACACAGCATAACGAAGTGGCTCCTGCACAGCATGAGTTGGCTCCAATCTATGCTGAGGCAAACGTAGCAGTTGACCATAACCAGTTAGTTATGGAGACATTGAAAAAAGTAGCCGGACGTCATGGCCTTCAGTGCCTGCTTCATGAGAAACCATTTGCAGGTGTGAATGGTTCCGGTAAACACAACAACTGGTCTATCACAACAGATGATGGAATTAACTTATTAGAGCCGGGTGTTACACCACATGAAAATATTCAGTTTCTTTTGGTCTTAACTTGTATCTTAAAAGCAGTTGATACACATGCAGACTTATTAAGAGAATCTGCAGCAGACGTTGGAAACGACCACAGATTAGGAGCAAATGAGGCACCACCAGCCATCATTTCCATGTATTTAGGAGAACAGCTTCAGGATGTATTGACACAGTTAATCAGCACAGGAGAAGCAACACGAAGCCTTTCCGGTGAGAGATTAGAGACAGGTGTTAAGACATTACCTGACTTTATGAAAGATGCAACAGACCGAAACAGAACATCACCGTTTGCATTTACTGGTAACAAATTCGAGTTCCGTATGGTTGGTTCCCAGGATTCTATCGCACAGCCAAACGTTGTATTGAATACAATTGTAGCTGAAGCATTTGCAGAGGCATGCGATATCCTTGAGAAAGCAGACGATTTCGATTTAGCTGTTCATGACTTAATCAAGAAATATGCGACAGAGCACCAGAGAATCGTATTCAACGGAAACGGATACTCAGATGAGTGGGTAGCTGAGGCTGAGAGACGTGGATTACCAAACATTAAATCCATGGTAGATGCGATTCCGGCATTAAATACAGAGAAAGCTGTAAAATTATTCGAGAAATTCGGAGTATTTACAGAAGCAGAATTAGACTCCCGTGTTGAAATCGAATATGAGACATATGCAAAAGAAATCAACATTGAAGCGAAAGCAATGATTGATATTGCAACAAAGCAGATTATTCCTGCTGTTATCAAATATACAACTGTACTTGCAAATTCCATTACAGCCGTTAAGAGCGCATGTGATGCGGATGTAAGTGCTCAGACAGAGATCTTGACAGAGGTATCTGATTTACTTTCTGAGTCAAAAGTTGCTCTTTCTAAATTAACAGAGGTGACAGAGAAGGCTGCTTCTATGGAAGAGGGAAGAGAGCAGGCTGTTTACTACAGAGATGAAGTAAAAGCGGCAATGGATGCTTTAAGAGCACCAGTTGATAAGTTAGAGATGCTTGTTGACAAAGAGATGTGGCCAATGCCATCTTATGGAGATTTAATCTTCGAAGTATAAGTTTTATCTATTATGGAAAAATTTAGAAAAGTATAAAAAGTAGCGATGCTTTTTTCGAACCACGAAGCTGTGGAAAAGGGAAAAGTATCGCTATTTTTATTTTTACAGGATGTTTGAGGAGACGTCGCTGTAAAAGTTAGATTATGAAAATGAACGGGAACAGATTCCCGCAAAGAGGAGGAAACATTATGACAGAACAGACTATTTTTGACCTTGTTACCGGTCAGACCTTTGGCATCTGGTTCTTAATCGGTGCAGCACTGGTCTTTTGGATGCAGGCAGGATTTGCAATGGTAGAGGCAGGATTCACCAGAGCCAAAAATACCGGTAATATTTTGATGAAAAACCTAATGGATTTTTGTATCGGTACCGTTGTATTTATTTTAATCGGCTTTTCTCTTTTATTAGGAGAAGATTTGGTCGGATTTATCGGAAAACCGGGATTTGATATTTTTACAGCCTATGAGAATTTCGATTTTTCCAATTTTGTCTTCAACCTTGTATTCTGTGCAACTACAGCAACTATTGTATCAGGAGCAATGGCAGAGCGAACAAAATTTTTATCTTACTGCGTTTATTCCGGTGTCATTTCCGCACTGATTTATCCGATTGAAGCACATTGGATCTGGGGCGGCGGCTGGTTGTCACAGCTTGGCTTCCATGATTTCGCAGGTTCCTGTGCGATTCATATGGTAGGTGGTATTTCCGCATTAATCGGTGCCTCAATCTTAGGACCTCGTATCGGAAAATTCACAAAGGATAAGAGTGGTAAAATTACAAAAGTAAACGCATTCCCAGGTCATAACCTTGCACTTGGATGTTTAGGATGCTTCATTCTCTGGTTTGGCTGGTATGGTTTCAACGGTGCAGCATGTACCAGTATTGAACAGTTAGGTTCTGTTTTCCTGACCACAACGGTTGCTCCGGCAGTTGCAACTGTCGTATGTATGATTTTTACATGGGTAAGATATGGGAAACCAGATGTTTCCATGTGCCTGAATGCTTCTTTGGCAGGACTTGTCGCAATTACAGCACCTTGTGATGTAACAGACTGCCTTGGCGCCATTATTATCGGAGCCGTAGCAGGTGTTCTGGTTGTCTTCGGTGTTTGGTTATTAGATTATAAACTTCATGTCGATGATCCAGTTGGAGCCGTAGCAGTTCACATGATGAATGGTATCTGGGGAACAATCGCAGTAGGTCTTTTTGCAACACCATCTGCACCGGGAAATGATTCTGTTGTCGGTTTATTCTACGGCGGTGGATTCCATCAGCTTGGCATCCAGTTATTGGGATTTGTAACAGTTGCTGCATGGGCTACAATCTGCATTACAATTACCTTTATGGTAATTAAGAGCACCATCGGTCTTCGTGTCAGTGAGGAAGAAGAAATTGTCGGCCTTGACGTAATGGAACATGGTCTGACATCCGCATATGCAGGATTCTCCCTGATGGATATTTCTAATACAATGACTATGGATGTAAATGAAAATACAGACCTCGGTACATCTGAGTATGAAGAGGCTACAGAAGTTCAGAAACAGGCTGCTGTAAAAGTAGAAGCAATGCCGGTATCCCCGACAGGCATCTACAAGGTAGTGATTATTTCAAGACTTACCAAATACGATCATTTGAAGAAGGCAATGAACGAACTCGGTGTAACTGGTATGACAGTAACACAGGTTATGGGTTGCGGCGTGCAGAAAGGTGCCGGCGAGAAGTATCGTGGTGCTGAAATTGATGCAACGTTATTGCCAAAAGTAAAAGTAGAAGTTGTCGTAAGCAAGATTCCGGTAGAGAAGGTTGTGGAGGCAGCAAAGAAAGCCCTTTATACAGGACATATCGGCGATGGCAAAATCTTTGTATACGATGTTGCCCAGGTGGTGAAAGTCCGTACAGGAGAGGAAGGCGTCGCTGCATTGCAGGATGTGGAATAAAAGTGCACTGACCTAATTCGATTAGATCAGTGAATCTAATCCCCTTAGTTAGTATATACATCAACAGTGAAAACCCCAGGCGAGAGCCTGGGGCTTTTGCTATGTGTTTCACATTACTGAATCAAAAATCCTTCATAGGATTGTTTTAAAATATGATAAATCGCTTCCATATCCATGCCAGAAGTCTCGGAAGCAGTGTAATCCATCCAGTGGATGGAGGCTATTTTTTTCGTGAAGGAAGAGAGGATGCTGTCAGCAACCGTTTCGTAATCTTCATTTGATAGAGATGTAACCGATTCAGTATCAGAAGACAGGTCAGCCGCTTCGTCAGAAGAAGCATCCCCTGCATTGTCTTTCCAGAAAGAATCTTCGCTTTCCGGAACCGATTCAAAATAAGCCGCATTGGTTTCTAATGTGCAGGTGATGTCCGTATCTGCGGAGTCATCGGCAGATACGGTAGAACGGGTTGCCAATACACAGGAGACGAGCTCGTTATTTTGCAGGGAAAGTGTCTGCTTGCTTTCTAAAGTTTCGTTTGCATTTATCTGCACCATATCATCAAAAACGTAGAGATAGGCGTTGTGTTCAAAATCATAGTAGACAGGAACGGAAGCAACCGCCAGATTCGGCAGGGAATCGTCGTTGTCATCTGTAGGGACTGTCTCACAGAGTGTAAGAGAATCCAATGCCGCATTTACTTCATAAATCTGATTGGTGGTGGGAGTGTTGTCCCCTTCTTTATAACTGGTAATAATTTCCAGCCTTCCATTCTGGTCTAAGTCAGTAATGGCATAATGGTAGGAAATACCGTCGGAGCTGCCAAGCCAGAGGGAAGCATTCTCCGCAATCAGAGTAAGTTGTTCCTCTACATTTGTAGCTGAATAGGCTGGAGCCTCCTGCAGCTGTTCGGACAGACTGTTTTCAGAAAAAAAGCCAGCCTGCTCGGTATCTTCCGTTTCCAGCGTATTGTAAGAATCATCGACTGCGCGTCCACAGGAAGAGAGGAAAACAGTGCAAAGAATTGTGCCGTAAAAAATAAAATGTTTTTTCATCGGAAGTCCCCCTCATAAAGTTTCGCAAGAAAAATTATAGCATAGTTTTTTCGGAAAAGAAAACGACGCAATAAAGTTTTATGAATTTCTTAAGAAATATAAAATGTCGCTTGACGAAGCACAGTGGAAAGCATAAACTTGAAAGAGATTACAAAGATAGAGGAAAAAATCATGACATTACAGCAGTTAAGATATGCACTTGCCGTTGCGGATTTCGGTTCTATGAATGAGGCGGCAAAACAGCTTTTTATTTCACAGCCAAGCCTGTCCGAGGCGATGAAAGAGTTAGAGACAGAGTTGGGATTTAATATATTTCTGCGTTCGAACCGCGGAATCGTCATCACGCCGGAGGGAGAAGAATTTTTAGGTTACGCGCGGCAGGTTACGGAGCAGTATGGTCTTTTAGAGTCCAGGTATATTGAGAAAAAGAGCAAAGAAAAATTCGGCGTATCCATGCAGCATTACACGTTTGCGGTGAAGGCATTTGTGGAGACGGTCAAGCAGGCGGGAATGGAGCAGTACGAGTTCGCAGCACATGAGACAACTACATACGACATTATAGAAAATGTAAAGACATTTAAAAGTGAGCTCGGCGTGCTTTACCTGAATGATTTCAATGAGCAGGTCATGATGAAAATTATAAAAGAGAACAGTCTTGAATTTGTGGAGCTGTTTCAGTGCGATACCTATGTGTATCTGTGGGCAGGGCATCCGCTCGCTAAGAAGGCGGTTATCGCAATGGCAGAATTAGACGAATACCCGTGTCTTTCGTTTGATCAGGGAAAAAATCACTCACTTTTTCTGGCGGAGGAGATGAAAAGTACCTACGAATACAAGCGGTTGATTAAGGCGAACGACCGTGCGACGCTGTTAAATCTGATGCGCGGACTGAATGCCTATACGCTCTGTTCCGGTATTGTATGTGAGGAATTAAATGGAAGCGAGTATCTTGCGGTGCCGTTGAAAGAGAGCGAGAAGATGCGAATTGGCTATGTAAAAAGAAAGGGTGCTAAAATCAGCCATATCGGTGAGATTTACATTGAGGAACTGAAAAAATACAAGGAAAAGGTTATGTAGAAGCTATGAAAAAGTGTTATAGGTTTTCCCTATATCTAAGTATTGGGGAAACGTATTAACACTTTTTTTTTATCCTTGCTATAATACATTCATAAAGCAAAACGCTTTAGGACAGCAAGGGGTATTGCTGAAAATGAAATCTTATGTGGAAAGGAGAACGCAGATATGAGGACACAGGGATTACGAAAAGACAACAGGATGATGTACGGGATGGAGAAGATGGAAATGATGTGCGGTATGATGTGTGGCATGTCTTGTTTGGGTGCGCCCGATATTTGCTTTCGGACTTTTTCACTGAAATAAATCAGGAGAGCAGGTGCACCGGTTAAATGAGGCACCGGTTCTTCTTTTTTTGTCTAAAAGTCGTATCGGCACGCAGCGGATACGGGAAAGCATGGGTGATGAAATGGAAATCGAAGTAAAAAATCTGTCAAAAGAATTTTGGCAGAATGATAACAAAGTAGATGCCTTAAAACATGTGAATCTTTCCATTGAAAAAGGTGATATCTACGGAATTATCGGAATGTCGGGAGCCGGGAAAAGTACCCTGGTACGATGTTTAAATTATTTGGAGAAGCCAACTTCCGGAGAAGTTTTAATTGAGGGTGTCTCGCTAGGAAACTTATCGGAGAAAGAGCTGCGGAAGCAGAGAAGCGAAATTGCAATGATTTTCCAGCACTTTAATTTGCTGATGCAAAAGACAGTGCTCGATAACGTGGCATTTCCGCTTAGCGTACAGGGGGTTAAGAAGAAGGAACGGAGAGAAAAAGCAAAGGAACTGCTAGAAATTGTAGGGCTGAAAGATAAGGCAGACGCTTATCCATCGCAGCTTTCCGGGGGACAGAAACAGAGAGTTGCCATAGCGAGGGCGCTTGCCTGTCAGCCGAAAATTCTGCTTTGTGATGAGGCGACAAGTGCATTAGATCCACAGACAACAGCATCGATACTGGAATTATTGAAACAGATAAACCGGGAATATCAGATTACGATTGTAATCATAACACATCAGATGTCGGTTGTAAGAGAAATCTGTCAGCATGTTGCGATTGTGGAATCCGGTGAGATTGTCGAAGAGGGTGCGGTGGAAGAGATTTTCAACCATCCGAAATCGCGGGCCGCAAAGGAACTTGTTTTGCGGGATGGAGAAGAGAATCCGGCTGCGAGAGAAGCATGGCAGCGGGAAAAGATTCAGGGAACACGGAAAATCCGTATCGTATTTTCAGAGCAGTCATCGTTTGAACCGGTTATCGGAAATATGACGTTACAGTTTGGCACACCGGTCAATATTTTGAAAGCGGATACCAAAAATGTCAATGGAATTGCCAAAGGAGAGATGATTCTTGGCCTTCCGGAAGAAGAGGAGCTTCAGGAAGCCATGATAAATTATCTGAAGGAAAGAGGACTTGCAGTGGAGGAGGTGACGGCAGATGTGGAGTAATGAGGTGATTCAGATGCTGATTCGTGGAATCGGCGAGACGCTTTATATGTCTGTTGCGGCAACGGTTCTCGGGTATGTCTTTGGACTTCCGATGGGGGTCGCACTTGCAGTGACAGACCCGGAGGGACTGAAACCGAATACCATAGTGTATAAAATCTTAGACGTGATTGCGAACATTGTGCGAAGTGTCCCATTTCTGATTTTACTGATGGTGCTGATTCCATTTACAAGATTTATTGTGGGAAAAAGCTACGGTCCGACAGCGACCATTGTACCGCTTACCGTAGCAGCGATTCCTTTTATTGCACGAATGGTAGAGTCCTCTGTGAAAGAGGTGGATAAAGGAGTGGTAGAGGCAGCGCGTTCCATGGGAGCCGGAAACGGAGCTATCATTTGTAAAGTGTGGCTTGTGGAGGCAAGAACTTCATTGGCAACCGGCGTGACAATCGCATTCGGTACAATTTTTGGTTATTCTTCGATGGCAGGAGTTGTCGGCGGCGGTGGATTAGGAGACATCGCAATCCGTTATGGATATTACCGCTGGGAAGCAGACATCATGATTGTGTGTGTTGTTTTACTGGTGCTTCTGGTACAGATTTTCCAGACAATCGGAATGAAGACAGCAGCAAAATTAGAAAAAAGAAAGTAATAAATAAAAAAGTAATAAATCGAGAAGAGAAGAGAGAGGAAAAAATTATGAAAAAGAGAGTATTATCAAGTTTAGTGGCAGGAGTATTGGCAATCGGAGTATTGGCAGGATGCGGAAGTAACAATGCGGAGGATACAACAGCAGAAAATAATCAGGCAAATGCTTCCGTGACAGAGACAGAAAACGCAGGAGATGCTGACAACAGTACAGTAGAGTCAAAAGGAACGATTACTGTGGCAGCTTCCGCAACACCTCATGCTGAGATTTTAGAGGCAGCAAAAAGCATTCTTGCAGATGAGGGATGGGATTTACAGGTTACCGTATTCAACGATTATGTGCAGCCAAACGAAGTGGTAGAGAGCGGCGAGTTTGATGCAAACTATTTCCAGCACATTCCATATTTAGAGAGTTTTAACGAAGAAAAAGGAACACACCTTGTCAATGCGGGAGGTATTCACTACGAGCCATTCGGTATTTATCCGGGAACAAAAACAGACCTTGCTGATTTAGCAGAGGGTGATGTGATTGCAGTACCAAACGATACGACAAACGAGGCAAGAGCATTATTACTGTTACAGGACAACGGTGTTATCAAGTTAAAAGATGGTGTTGGTTTAGAAGCAACTGTAAATGACATCGAAGAGAATCCGTACGGAGTGGAAATTGAAGAATTAGAAGCTGCACAAGTATCAAGAGTTGCAGGTGAAGTTGCATTTGTTGTATTAAACGGAAACTACGCATTAGAAGCAGGTTATTCTGTTTCCAAAGATGCCGTCGCATATGAAACAGCAGATTCTGAAGCAGCAAAGACATATGTAAATGTAATTGCCGTAAAAGAAGGAAATGAAAACAGCGAAGGAATCCAGGCATTGGTTCAGGCATTAAAATCAGACGAAATCCAGAAATTTATCAACGATACTTATGACGGAGCAGTTATCCCATTTACCGAGTAGGAAAATGAAAAAATAATATCAGGTAATGTGAAGAAATCCACAAATTTAGCGTGTGCAAATTTGTGGATTTTTTCAGGTGACAGCATGTGTGAAATATGCTATAGTAACGGCACGATGAATCTATTAATCTATTTTTCATGACCATTTCGGTCAGAAATCCATTTTTTCAGCAGGTCTTTTATTGACCACAAAAAACAGAACATTTATAATGGAGGTAGTGCCTATGACGGAAAAAAGAGCCGTAAACAGAGAGCATAAGGACAGGTTATTTAAGCTGATTTTTCGGGAAAAAGAAGACCTGCTGGAGCTTTACAATGCGATTAACCATACAGAGTACACGAATGCGGAGGAGATAGAGGTCAACACGCTAGAGGATGCCATTTATATGAATATGAAAAATGACATCTCGTTTGTGGTGAAAGACATTCTGAACCTGTATGAACATCAAAGTACGTTTAGCCCGAATCTGCCCTTGCGTGGATTGTTTTATTTTGCAGAGCTGTATCAGAAAATCATCGGGGAACAGCAGAAAATCTATGGGAGCAGGCTGGTTCGGCTTCCCTATCCGCAGTTCGTTGTGTTTTACAATGGGACAAGGGAAGAACCGGAGTATCAGGTGTTACAGCTTCACGATGCCTACCCGCCGGAATATGAGCCGGAGAAAGCAGCGCTGCAGTGCAGGGCGGTTGTGTTGAATATTAACTATGGACACAATCCGGAACTGCTTGCAAGATGTAGAAAACTGCGTGAATATGCGGCATTGATTGCAAAAATCAGGGAGATGCAGAAGAAATATGATACCATTGAAGCAGCGGTTGATGCTGCAGTCGAGGCATGTATCAGGGAAGGAATCCTCGAAGATATCCTGCGAAAGCACAGGAAGGAGGTCGTGAATATGATTTATGAAGAATTTGACGAACAGGGATTCATTGAGATGGAGAAAGAATTTTCCAGAGAAGAAGGACGAGCAGAGGGAAAGGCAGAAGGCATAGAAGAGGGCAAGCTTGAGGCACAGAAAGAAGATATTCTTGTCTTGCTGCGGGATTTAGGGGAAGTGTCCCCGCAGGTGGAAGAAATTATTTTGAGCCAAAGGGAAGAGCAGAGATTAAAAATCTGGCTAAAGCTTGCGGCGAGAGCGGAATCCATGGAAGAATTTGTGGATGCATTACAAACGAAATAGAAAAGTGAGGAATAGAAATGCAGAGAGATTTGAGTGAAATCTCAGATGGAAAAATATATCGCTGGAATGATATGGCACGCGTGAGCTGTAATGACTGCGAGGGCTGTTCTTCCTGTTGCAGGGATATGGAAGATACCGTAAAAATTGACCCGTACGATGCATATATGCTGTCGAAAGGATTAGGTGTCCCATTTGAGACACTGTTAGAGGAAAAAGCAGAGCTTGGAGTGGAAGACGGGATGATTCTGCCCCATTTAAAAACAGTGGGAGCCTGTGTATTCCTTGATGGGGCAGGAAGGTGCAGTATCCATGCATTTCGCCCGGGTATTTGCAGACTTTTCCCACTGGGACGTATTTATGAAGAGGGAAAAGTCAGCTATATTTTACAGGTTGGAGAATGTCAGAAGGAGAACCGCTCGAAAGTAAAAATCGGAAAGTGGATTGGAATACCGGAACACACAGAGTATGAAGCATTTGCGCTTGCCTGGTACCGGCTTCGCAAGGAGGCGCAGGCAGTCATTGCAGCGCAGCAGGAAGAAGAACTAATGAAAACGTTAAACATGTTTCTGCTTCATGATTTTTATTTGAAGCCTTATGATACGGGACAGCCTTTTTATCCGCAGTTTCAGAAAAGATTAGAACAGGCATACCGGATTTTGCGTGCCTGATGTTTGAAAAAGTTGTGGAAAAGGAAGAATTTTAAAGCGATTAAGAGAACAAATTGAAAAATTTTTATAAAAAATAAATTTTTTTGTATATTTAACTGTCAAATGAACGATAGTTGTGTATAATTATAACTAGGTGAAATTGGTAAGCTGGAGACGAATACGGATGAAATGTAACCTACGCTCGCATGCAAGAATCAGATTCACTACTATTAAAGAAAAGAGGTTAATGTAAGATGGCAAAAATTGATTTAAGTAAGTATGGTATTTCCGGAACAACAGAAATCGTATACAATCCTTCTTATGATGTACTGTATGGAGAGGAAACCAAATCAGAACTTGACGGTTACGAAAAAGGTCAGGAAAGTGAATTGGGTGCAGTCAATGTTATGACTGGTATCTACACAGGACGTT
>CAKRDK010000038.1 GCA_934309475.1 uncultured Roseburia sp. | reverse complement strand
GGTGACAGGATTCGAACCTGCGACCTCCTGGTCCCAAACCAGGCGCTCTAGCCAAGCTGAGCCACACCCCGAAGGTTGTTTGATTTGTCGCTTTCGCCGCGACACAAGTAGTATTATATAATAACTCAAAATAAATGTCAATAGTTTTTTTATTATTTTTTCAATTTTTTCAATCCTTGTATTTATGCGGTTTTCAGAGCTTTTTTCCCCTTCTTGAGGCAAATTTTTTAAAATTTATTTGCACAGATTCGAATGTCAGCATTGTTTTGGACTGACATCCGAATTACAGATAGCAAATTTCAAAATGCGCTTTCCCCTTCTTGTCAATTTCCATGACAATATAAGACGGCTGCCGTCCCTCCTGCCGTGGGTGGGACAGGCTGCCGGGGTTCAGCGCAATCACATGGTCTCCATATTCAATGAGCGGGCGGTGCGTGTGCCCGAACATCACAATATCACATTTTCTGGCGATTGCCTCTTTTTTGATATCCTCGATTCCATTTGCCACATCATAATAGTGCCCATGCGTCAGGAAAACATGATAATCTCCAAGATAAATTTCTTTTTCCCGCGGAAGGCTGGAGAAAAAATCACTGTTTCCGGCAACAATTTCAAGCGGACAGCCCGCCATCTCCTGAATCTGGTCTTCGCACCCTTCTGCGTCTCCTAAATGAATCATCTGCTCAAAGGGAGCCTCTCTTTCAATGGCAATCTCTAAATTTGTATGTTTCCGATGCGTATCACTTACAATTAGAATCTTCATAAGTCTGTTTTCCTCTGACGTTAGCACAAAGCTTTTTTTTCATTTCACGCAATGCTTTTCCTCTGTGGCTGATTGCATTCTTCTGCGCATCCGTCAGCTCTGCCGTCGAACATCCATATTCCTCAACGTAAAAAATCGGATCATACCCAAAACCATTCGCTCCCGCCGGTGCATCCCCGATGTAGCCCTCAATCGTAGCTTCTGTTGTCAGTACCTCGCCATCCGGCAATGCTGCTGCAATCGCGCACACAAAACGTGCCGTTCGTTTCTCTTTTGGCACACCGCTTAGGCGGTCGAGCAGTGCCTGATTTTTGATGTCATAAGAAGTATCTTCTCCAAGATAACGTGCCGAATACACGCCCGGCTCTTTATTTAAAAAATCAATCTCTAATCCGGAATCGTCTGCAAGCACAATATCGTTTGTCTGCTTTGCGATTTCAGTTGCCTTGATAATTGCATTTTCTACAAAAGTAGTTCCGTTTTCTTCAATGTCCGCCTTGATTCCGGCTTCTTTCATGGAAAGGATTTCCACTCCCATATCTCCCATAATCTCTCGGATTTCTTTCATTTTACCGGCATTTCCGGTTGCAAAAATAATACGTTCCACTGCTTTTTCTCCCTTTCCACTTTTGTTACTCTAATAGCCTTCTGAGAGTGCTCTCAAAATGGCATTGTAGACACCTTGCGCTGTTTTTTCCTGATATTCCTCGGAATTAAGATTATCAAGTTCCTCCTGGTTCGTCATGAACCCGACTTCAATCAGTGCAACCGGTACTTCACTCGTCCGGATAATGTAGATGCTGTCGCCCTCCACAAATCCCTTGTCCACACTTCCTGTCATTGCGGTCACTTCTTCCATGCATATCTCCGCAAGATGACGGCTTCCAAGGTCATTCGTATCGGATTCACTAAACATCACCTGTGTTCCCTTAATGCCGGACATTCTTCCACTCGGCGTTGAATTGTTATGTATGCTGATAAAAAGGTCTGCCTGCGATTTATTTGCAAGCTGGACACGCTGATCAAAGGTCGGATTGCTGTCATCCGTACGGGTATAATAAACACCGATATTTTCCCCTGATGCATCAAAAATCTCTTTCAGCTTCAATACAATGGCAAGGTCAATATCTTTCTCGTTGACGCCCTTAATCGTCGCTCCCGGCGCCCTTCCGCCATGTCCCGCATCAATTACAACTATTTTATCATATATTTCATGCGGGTCCACAAAATCAAGGTAAAAATAATCTGCATCATAGCTTGTCTTCAATTCATATACCTGGTCAAGTGCTATCTCAATCATTCCCTCGCCGTTTTCCACCATGTAGGAAAGATTGTCGATATGATTGCTCTTTCCCGTCATCGGGTAACTGTCAAAATAGGTTTCCCCGACTTCCGGTATCTCTACCGTCACCGTCTGCGTGACGTAATTATCCTGCGTGAGTATTTCTTCTCCCTTCACACCCTCCGGAAGTTTTAACTGAAGCTGCGCTGTGTTCTGCGGAGTCGAGTTCTCCACGGCCTGTTCTGTTTTTCCAAGCATTAATTCTGTCATTTCCTGCTGCTGCTTTGCTGCATATTCTTCCTGTGCCTGTTTTTCCTCCGCCCGCTCTACTGCCTTTGCGTGCATATCCGGGAAAAAATAGAGGGACACACATACAACTACAGTTAGTACACTGAAAAAAACTGCCGTAAACCTAATAACCCTTTCTTCCACTTAGTTCCTCCAAATATCATTTGTATTCTAGCGTGCATTGCTGAATGCTTTAATGCAGAGGTTACATTCCTCAATGGTATTCGCATCCACCCATTTGCTGCCGCTTGAGCTGACATAGCCCTTTCCATCGGATAAATCCACTTCTGTATTAGAATCTTCCGGCTTATATTCAATCGCCATCGGATAAATGGCATCCGGCGTTGTAATATGCAGCACAATCGCGTACTGCTCTCCTTTTTCCACCGGAACCTCATTTTCAAAGTCAATCGTATAATACCCTGCATTTTTCAGGCTTCCCGATGCTACCTTCTCTTTTCGTTCAAAGGAATTCTCATCCTCAAAATTCTTTACAACGTATAGTTCATACTTGGTATCTTTTCCTGTTGCATAAAAGCTGGCAGCCGTAAGATTCTCTCTTCCGTTCGCCGTAAAAACATTTGCCCCGTAAATACTGTCTTTCTTATAGCCGAGCTGTCCTACCCAGCCACACAAATCGCTCTGGTAAATGTTGTCATAATTATCTACATCCTCAACCCCTGTATAAACTACATTGTGCGTTCCAATATTGGTATCGTAGTAAGACACATAAAAGACTCCGTTGTCCCCGAAATCGCTTCCCCAGCTGTTCTGGCAGATAAATGCTCCGTCTCCCTCAAGGCTGACGGAAAAATTATCTTTCGAATAATTATCATCCCATCCGATAATCAAAACATCATGGTTCGGCTTTTCCGTACCAATATAGCAGTACGCGCTCTTCTCTTTATTGTAAAACGTAGATACACTCTGCGAACTGCGGATCGCACTGTAAAGTGAAGTCTGCACCCCGCCATATTTAAAGACTGCTTCCTTAATCTTCTCGTAGTCCTTACCGTCAATCACCTGCATCTCCTGCACATGCGCCACAGGCTTTAACGTCTCATCTGTCTTGCCATCTCCATATGGGTCGTCTTTTTCATAGACAGGACCCTGCCAGGCCGCCAGATACGCCATTCCCATCGTGTATTCCCCGCCATCTGCCTGTGTCAGATGAAAAGAATTACACAATGTCATATGGTCCGCAGAAAAACTTGCTTCCTTCTCCGGCAGCAGTGCAGATTCCATAGCACCAAGTGCGGCAAACGCCCAGCAGGTTCCATAGCTTCCCTGATTTCTGACCGCCGGCACCCTGCCTTTTTCACGCAAATCATACGATACCGGTATCACAGATGTGCTTTCCGACGTATCTGCCGTAGAAGCCTCATTGTCGTCGATATTCCACGTATAAGAATAGTCGAGGTACTCTGCCAGATCCGACAGGCTCACATAATACTCGCCATCTCTTTCCGTAAGAGGGGAAGAAATCTCTTTCTCCTCCCCATTAACGTCCGCTAAATCCTCATTTAAAGTAAATGCAATCTCGCTCGCATGTTTTTCAACTAGTAATGTCGTTCCGTTATAAATATGGGCACTACAATTTAAGGCATCCCGCAAAATAGAAACCGGTGCCATAATATTTAAGTTGTCATCCATATAAAAATTTGTTTCCTGATTATCGTATTCACGGTTGTCAATCATCACGGAAAGCTTCTTTTCATTGACACTCTCCGCAATCAGGGGATTCCAGTCCTCCTCTTTCAGACTGGCTCCGCGGAAGACTTCCACTTCCTCGTAATTCTCACCAAGCTGATTAAACTTTATCCCAAAAACAAGCGCTAATAGAATCGCAAAAACAATATAACGTTTTGAACGCTTCATCCCCAATCTTTATTCCTCCCTTGGACGTTTTGGCGGTTTCGGTCCTAAGAACTGGTAAAAGTATGTCTTAATCATTCCGTTGTAAATCTTTCGGTTCTTATCTGCTTTTCTTCCGATATATTTCTCTGTATCCTCGTAACTTGTAATCAGATACATCGACCAGGAATCGAGTCCACGATATGCCTCGCCAATCTCCCCATACAGTGCCGGAAGATCTTCCTTTTCCTCCAGACGCTCTCCATATGGCGGATTCGAAATCACGAAGCCATACTTTTTCGGGTGGTGCAGTTCCGCAACCGGACGCTGCTGAAAATGAATCAGATGATCCACTCCGGCGCGCTTCGCATTCTCTCTGGCTGCCTTCACCACATCGCCGTCAATATCGTATCCCTGAATATCCACCTCTATATCTGTATCGACCATTTCTTCCGCTTCCTGCACACATTCATACCATAATTTACGGTCGATGAAGTTTGTCCAGTTCTCTGCCGTAAAAGAACGGTTCATGCCCGGTGCAATATTTGCCGCAATCATTGCCGCCTCAATCGGAAACGTACCACTTCCGCAGAACGGGTCCACAAGGATACGGTTTGCCCTCCACGGCGTCAGCATAATCAATGCTGCTGCCAATGTCTCCGTAATCGGTGCTTTGCTCGTCATGGTGCGGTAACCTCTTTTATGTAAAGATTCTCCCGATGTATCCAGCGCTACCGTAACCTCATCTTTATTCAAAAAGACACGCACCGGATAGGCTGCACCGTCTTCCGCAAACCAGTCCACATGATACTCTCTCTTCAAATGTTCTACCATCGCTTTTTTCACGATGGACTGGATATCCGATGGACTGAACAATTTACTTTTGATGGAAGATGCTTTTGTTACCCAGAACTTTCCATCCTCCGGTATATATTCTTCCCATGGAAGTGCTTTTACTGCCTCAAAAAGCTCGTCAAACGTAGTTGCTTTGAATCTGCCAACCTGAAGCAGTACACGCTCTGCCGTGCGCAGAAAAATATTTGCACGACAGATTGCTTCCGCATCCCCGATAAACGTTACTCTTCCGTCCTCTACGCGACTGATTTCATATCCTAAATCATATATTTCTCTTTTTAAAACTGCCTCTAATCCAAAGTGGCAGGGAACAATTAATTCAAAATTCTTCATAGATACCTCTGTCTTTCTTTTGCTTACTTAGTACTATATTATCTTTTCCAAATTAGCATGTCAATTGTAAAAATATGTTCGAAGCGCTTCCACACCCCCGATTACGGTATACGCCTCAAATCCATGCCTGCTGAGCTTCCGTGCAGCGATCAGACTCGTGCTTCCATGCTCACAATATAAAATGTATGTCCGCCGCCTGTTCAGCGCGTTTATCCAGCATTCCGAGTCCTCATACGGGTAATTTTCAGCCACGGGAAAGTGGTACTCCTCATAATCTTCCGGTTCCCTGATATCAAGCATGACCGCTCTCTTCTGGTAAAAAATCTGTTTCACATCTCTTGGATGGATTGTATAAAAAGCCATATTCTCTGTCTTCTTCCTTCAACCAAAAACAGACTACAAAGAGGTTCTTTGTAATCTGTTTTCTTTTTACATCGTATGCAGTTTTTTCTACGGTGTTACTGCTGCTCGCCGTAACCGTTGGAACCGGACTGATTTGATGATTTGTTAGAAGATTTGTTCTGGGATTTGTTTTTCACAGAATCCTGCTCACTTCTGTTCTGTTCCTTATTGTTCTCATAGCTGTCTCTGCAGTTTGTGCTTTTGTTCTTAGAATCCATGTTCTTTGCCATTTCTCTTACCTCCTGTTTTATACTGCAGTACTATTATTTGAAAAAGATAAGAAAATATACATAATTTTTTAATTGCATTTTGTATTTGTATACGCTATACTAAAAGCGTGGTATGTTTTTTTATGCCACATGTTATACCCCTTATTAATTATTTATACTCCCCTCAAAAAAGCCTGATGCTTTGTATTCCCTACATGCATCAGGCTTTTTTCCATGCATATGCCATCCGGCACACTACTTATAAACGATAAAATTCTAAGTTGTCTTCCAATTCCGGTGTCATCTCTCCACCGTTCTGAATGTACTTATCATTAAAATTCTCCACCTTATGAAGTGCTCTCTCATTTAAAATCTCATATCTTGCAAACATATCATGGTACATCGGGTTCGCCACAAGATCCTCACGGATTGTTTTCGAGAACGGACAGTAACGGAAAATAATATCGCGCGCCACTTTGTTCAGGCGGAAGCTTCCGACTGCCTCATATTTAATCCAGTTCTGGTAATCCTTCGTAAATACTTCCCTGTAGTTGTTCTTTGCACGGACAAGTGAATTCTTCACTTTCTCTTTTGCATCTGTGGAAAGTTCACGGTTCTTACGGTAAAACTGAATATAATCACAATACTCTGCTGTCAGTGATTTCTCACGGATATCATTCCAGCGCATACCCTGAATCTTACGGCAAATCTCCCAGCGGAAACGTCCTGCCGTCTCAATCATCATATCCCCGATATCAGCAACGGTTAAAATCGGGAAGATGAAACGACCCGGTGTATCTCTCTTAATACCTGCTGTCTCCTGCCACATCATTGCCTTGCTTCCGGCGTTCGGCATCAGGATGATATCCGGCAGTACCTCTTTCTGAATACCGGCATTGTTGATTCCATGTGCCGGGTCAGAAAACATAACTTCACGGTAAAACAGTGAAAAATCGATTTCTCTTACGGCGTCTAACGCATTTTCCACTTTCTTTGCCGTCACAAGCATATTGTCTAAGGAATTGATGATGTCATGCTCACAGAGCACCGGACAGAATGTAGATATCTTTCCATACGTTGCACGGTTCGTCGACTTGAACATGTTATCTAATTCATATTTTACCTTCTTATTGCGGTCTGCTAACAGCACTTTTTCCTGCTCTTTTGTTATCTTATGCGCTTTCCGCATCTCTAACAGATTCGCTGCATAGTCAAGGTCAAACTCATTCTTAGAAGGCTCTTTCTCGCCATTATAAATGGCTTTCAGCCATTCATAAATCGTATAGACATGTGCGGAACGACACTGATAGAGACGCTCCGTCAAATCATAGAGCATACTTGCGTTGTCTTCACCCAATACCGCTACATCCATAAATCCAAAGTTAAAGAACATCTGCATAATCGGTGACAACGGTGCATCCTCTTCCATGGATTTGAAAAACGCCTTCGTATATATATCATAGAATACATTTGCAACCTGTCTTCTCAACTTACGGACATCGTCCTCGGTAGAAAGCATATCCGGAAGCGAACGGAACTGTTTTAAAATATTCGATGCCGCCTTCTTCTCTTCCTTGTCATATTTTGCATATGTTAAAATATGATCTAAGCAATCTTCCTCGAGCAGATTACGTCCATTTTCAAAATTATCTAACTGTAATGTCTGCTGTGGCTGTTCTTCTTCCGCTGTATTTCCCGTATCCTGTGTATAATTTTCAAAATCAAATGACTTGTACTCCTGGAAACGTACTGCAATCAGAGTCTGTGGATAAAGACCGGATTTCTCTGCAAAATTCTGAATCTCCTGCACCCTCTGATGCACTTTTAGAATATCTTTTCCCTTGGCAGCCGCTTTCTTCGCCAGATCAAAAAACAATTCGAGTAAATCATTTCTGTTCTCACCAAGCAACATATCCCTATTATTCTGAAGATATTCGAGCATGGTCTCCATATTGCCCACTGCAATGCACATCAGTCTTGACGCATGCATAATCTCACCCACGCAAAGTTCCGGCTTTGACTCATAAAAATTACGCAGTGCTTCCGGCTGTCTCTGGGCAATGCTCAAATTGTACTCTAACTCCCATTTCTCAACACGCTCTTTCAGCGATAACGGATTAAAGAATTCAATCCGGTTAAAATTCAACTGTTCAATATTTAACTCCTGACAGATATCCTGGTATTCCTGATACTTTTCCATGGTGAACAAATAGAAATTTCTCGTGTTCTGATTCACCTTAATGTATCGGTTCAAAAGATTCTGACACTGGATAATTGCCGCATGCACAAACGCATACGCATACTGTGGCTGTGCCTGAAAGATTGCCTTGTAATCTTCCGGTTTCCGATAAGGATAGGACACTAAAACAGTATCCTCTTTTGCAACATAGTCACAGAGGAATGCTCCGATTCCGCTCTCCATCATACCGATGATACAACCATTTTCTAATACAAATTCATCGTTTCTTGTAACCTGGCGCACTGCACCTTTTACTATAATATAAACTTCTTTTACCTTATCACCGCGTCTGATAAATTTCTGCGCGGCTTTCAACTCAATCACTGCCATATTTTCCACCTGATTATTCTGAAAATTATATGCTACCAATATTTTTTATCTTAACATAATTTTACAATTGTCGCAATTATTATAGAGATTTCACACAATTTATGGGTAAAATCAGTCGCTTTCCTACTAAAGCCCGCATCCGCACTTACAGGAAAAGACAGACTACCGGTATGGTCAGCACAGAAAACAGCGTACTCAACACAATGCCATCCGTACAGCAGTCATCTGCCGCTCCATACTCTTTTGTCATCATTGTAATAATGCTTCCCACCGGCATTGCAAGTTCTAATACGAACACGCCAATTAGTGTCTCATTGATTCCTGCAAGCTTTAACAGCACAGCACCCCAAATGGGAACCAGAAGAATCCGTATTGCCGTAAAGAGATACATACGGATATTTCCAGAAATCTGACTCAAATCTGACTGCGCCACCGACACGCCGATTAAAATCATGGAAATCGGAATGGTCGCATTTCCCATGTAATCACAAAATGTAATGACCGGTGCCGGAAACTTTATCTGTGCCACATAAATCACAATCGCCACTATCGATGAGACAACGCCCGGATTCAGCATTTTTTTCCACTGAAAGCTCTGTCCCTGCTCCTGCATATTGCCATTGTCCGCTGCCGCCTTCTTTGCCAGATAAATCCCATAGGTATATAGGACAAAATTATAGGCAAGCAGATAAAAGACCAGATAAAAAACTGCCTCCGCGCCAAGCACGCTTTTAATTACCGGTATTCCCATGAAACCGACATTCGCAAAAACCGTCATCAGCCGGTACACATTGCGTTCCTCTCGCTTCGGTCTGAAAATCCACACCATCACGTTACTAAATAAAATTAAAAATGCAAAGTATAGGAATACCAGCACCAGATTTATGATAAGATCGGTTCCCCCACCCTCTGCATTTCTATCTAACACACTATTTAACATTAAGATTGGATTTAAAATATTGACGACCAGCCCCGACAGTTTCTGCGAAGTTGGTTCGTCAATATAATTCCTACGGTAACAAAAATATCCTACTACCATCATGCCAAACAATACCATCATCTGGCCTAAAACAATTATCATATTCATTTCTCTTACTGCAGACCTCTTCGTTCCATAATTGCCGTCAGCACTTCATCTGCGGCCGCTTCCTTGCTCATCAGGGCAAGTTCTTTTGCATCATCTTCCGTGATAATTGTCAGCACATTAGTGTCTGTTCCAAATCCGGCACCTGCAACCTTCAGATTATTTGCCACAATCATGTCAACATTCTTCTTTTTCAATTTTGCCTTCGAGTTCTCAAGCATATGCTCCGTCTCCATGGAAAAACCGCAGAGAAATGTTTTTCCTTTGTCTTTTCCAAGCGTTGCAAGAATATCGTCCGTGCGCTCTAATGAGATAGCCGCCTCTCCATCTGTCTTTTTAATTTTCTCATCGCTCACCTGGGATGGACGATAGTCAGCAACTGCCGCCGCTTTGATAATAACGTCCTGCTCCTTTGCAACAGATGTCACTGCATCGTACATATCTTTTGCAGAAACAACATTTACTGTATTTACAAACATAGGTGGCTCTAATGCGGTAGGTCCTGTCACCAGCGTAACCTCAGCTCCACGGAGCATCGCCATCTTCGCAAGGGCATAACCCATTTTCCCGGTAGAATGATTTGTGATATAGCGCACCGGATCAATTGCCTCCTGTGTCGGTCCCGCTGTCACCAACACCTTCATTCCCGCCATATCCTTTTCATGCGCAAGTTCACGAATCACGTATTCCACCAAAACTTCCTCTGATGGAAGCTTTCCGGTTCCGATGTCACCGTTTGCAAGCATGCCGACAACCGGCGGAATGATTTCGTAATTAAATTTCTTTAATTTTTCTATGTTATCCTGCACAATCGGGTTCATATACATATTGTGATTCATTGCCGGTGCGACCAGAACCTTGCACGGACATGCCATAACCGTCGTTGTCAGCATATCATCTGCAATCCCGTTTGCGATTTTTCCAATTACATTCGCAGTTACCGGTGCAAGTAAAACCAAATCAGCCTGTTTTGCCAGTGCTACATGTTCAACGGAAAATTCGAAATTCCGGTCAAAGGTATCAATCAGACATTTATTGCCGGTCAGCGTCTCAAATGTCGTCGCTGTAATAAAATTGGTTGCATTCTGTGTCATCAACACATGTACGTTGCAATGAAGTTTCTTGAGCATACGCGCCACATTCGGCATCTTATATGCTGCAATTCCACCGGTTACACCTAATAAAACTGTTTTTCCCTGTAACATTTCCCTAATGTCCCTTCTAAACTATTTTTTCAACTGAAACAATGCCTTGCAGACAGCCGTTGCCAATACCGCAGCAACAATTGTCTCCGGAATTCCGTTGGTTGCAATAATGGTCAGAATCACACCATATACCGTATCGACTGCAATCGATTTTGCAGCAGCAAATTCCTGACGGAAGCATACATAGATTAAATTCATAACTAATACAGTGTTTGTCACCGCTCCTGCCACACCTGCAACCGGAAGTGCCAGCCAATCACCGGCTTTTTTCTCTTTGCAGAGATGCTTGATTCCTTTGTATACAAAATACGGTACAATACCGACTAAAATACGTGGTACAAAACAGATTACAATACTCCAGAAATTTCCTCCAATATCTCCAATGGAATAAAATGGAGAAAATGCAAATGATAACAGACTTGGATTGAATGTATTGTTAATTAAACTGGTACAGCCAAATACAAATCCAAGGAAGCCACCTTTCTTTGGTCCAAGTACAATGGAACCGATGATAACAGGAACATGAATCAATGTTGCCTTAATAACCACAAGGTTAATATAACCTAACATTGGAACAAATGCCATGATAATAATAATTGCCGTAAAAAGTGCGGTAAGCACCATCTCTCTGATATCCGATTTCTTTTTCATCTCTAAACCTCTCATCTCTTTTATGCATATTGTTGTTGTAACTTTGCCTTAATCTGTTTTATCCTTCCGATAAAACGGTTGTCAAACTCGTAAAACAAAAGTCCTGCCGGAACACAGATTAAGATATTGTATGGTACTGCCAATAAAGGAGCTGCCTCCATTATTTTTCCTCCCAGCTCAAAATGGTAATATACCATCTGCACCAGAAAAATGTGATAGGATGCCTTTCCAATCCAGGTCAGAAGCTCTCCCGCTCTTCCCGGTATCTGACTGTGATAAAACTTCCGGAACAGAAGAATCACAATCGGGAATATGTAAAACGCAATCGGCATTGCTGTTGGCGTCCAGTAATCAAACAACACGACCTCATTTTCCATCTGTAATACATATATAATATAGGAAAAACCTATCGCAAACATAATTACCATCTGATATTTTCTGACACGCTGCTCCGGATGCAGATAAAGATAACACCCAAATGCAATCAGCAGAAGATATCTTCCAATGCATAACCGGTAATAGTAGACATCCATATCCGTCATTACAACCGCAATCTCAAACAATAAATTTGCAGCGGCTGAAATAGCAATTCCCAATTTTGCATTATATTCCACAAGCAGATAAATCACCGGGAAAATTACCAAAAGCTGCAACATCACCGGCACATAATAACTTCCCGGTCCATAGGCTCCCAGAAAAAAAATCCTTGCCGGATTGATATGCTTTCCCTCTATTCCAAGCAGAACAATCTCTACCATGCATATAAAGAAAAATGGATTTAAAAACCGAATCAGCTTTGGTTCTATCATTTTCCAACCATACATTTCACTCAAGGAACCGTTTGTCTTCCTGCGGTTCGACATTGCAAAATTGTAACCACTGATAATCATAAACACCGGCACCGCCATATTAATCAGCATCGTAAAAAACGGTGTCGTCTTATCACTCCACTCATAATGTGTGATAATAACCATCAGGACACAGACTGCCTTCAAATAATCAATGAATTCTATTCTTTTTTGCTTTTCCATTTTATAACACAATCCTTTACATTTTCACATTCACACATTGTGCTATTATACGCTATCCTGTGCGTTCTTTCAATTTGCATTTTCTCATAAAATGCACTTTTTTTCTTGTTATTTTTGTGCAATAAAAAAACTTGAAGCAAATACTTCAAGTTTTCTAACGTGCGTGAGAGGATTCGAACCCCCGACACCTTGGTCCGTAGCCAAGTGCTCTATCCAGCTGAGCTACACACA
>CAKRDK010000037.1 GCA_934309475.1 uncultured Roseburia sp. | reverse complement strand
TTGTGTGGTAACTTTACAATATCAAATACTGGTAAGAATTGCCATTGCCTATTTTATTATTGAGAAAAAGAAAGCTGTGCCACAGCCTTGGCAGGCCATCGCGCAGCGATTTTGTTCAACTGGAATTTGTGGAGAGCAACTGTTTATCTCTATGAAGACAATCAAGAAATACAAGGGTTTATAGGGCTGGACAAGGAATAATATTGAAGGCATTTTGTTTCTGTTGAAAAGCAATCGCAGTGGATAGGGAAAATTTTGCTGAATTTATATAAAGGATAAAAGAAACAAATTACTTTTGGATGTATACAAAAAAATACACGGGCAATATCCTTTTATCAAAGAGAAGGATTTTAAATTCAGTATAGTAGCGTGGATGAAGTTACTGGGGAAAAAGATTATGTAATGGTATGGCAACAGAAATAGAAGTGCTGGTTTGCTGAAGCAAAACAAATGCTTTACGAAAATACATGATGGACAGAATATAAATCTTTGAATTGAACCTATAATTCAAATTGGAGGTAACTATTTTATGAAAGTAAACTGTGTCTGGGAACACAATGGCGATGACACAATCTTGTATTCGTCCAATTTTGTTGGGGCGTTCACAAGAGGCAAGTCTAGGAGCGAAGCAATTCAAAAAATGCCGTCTGAAATTATGTCTTACTTAAAGTGGAAAGGTGATCTGATTTCGGATATTCTGGAGTCTGAGATTATTCAGGAAAAAGCATCTGAACTTACCATTTCAGATGCAGACTCAGATGTACTTTTTGATGAAGAGAAGAAGCCGCTAAGATTGGCTGAATATGAAGCACTAAAAGCACTTGCTATGAAATCTGCCAATGATTTTTTGACGTTGTATCGGGCGATACCAAATAAAGATAAAAGTGTTTTGCCAGTTAGAACTACTTTTTACGGCGAGATTCCGCGTACGGCGCGGGAAATGTATGAGCATACGAAAAATGTTAATGCATATTACTTCAGAGAAATCGGGGTTCAGGCAGATAATAACGGAACTATTGAGGAATGTAGAAATCATGGATTTGAATTGCTAGAGCAGAAACAGAACTTTCTGGAAAATAAAGTTTATCTTGGGAGCTATGATGAAGAATGGTCATTGCGGAAGGTGCTGCGGAGATTTATCTGGCATGACAGGATTCATGCGAAAGCAATGTATCGGATGGCACTAAAGACTTTTGGAAAAGATGCGGTTCCAAATGTTTTTTTCTTTTCTTGATTATGGAAATTCGAAAATTAACAGATATGGATTTCTAGTTAATAACAGTGAAAGTAAATAATTGGAATTAGGATTTGTGAGGAGAAGAAATGCAGCTACGAGAATATCAGCATTCTGACTGTGAGTAGTTAGCAGAGTTGTTTTACCAAACAGTTCACAGTGTAAATGCAAAAGATGATACAAAAGAGCAGCTGGATGTTTGGGTAACTGGCAAGGGTGATTTGTGTGAATGGAATAGTTATTTTCTGAAACATAAAACGATTGTTGCCGTAGAAAATGGAAAAATTGTTGGCTTTGGGGACACATGGACAGCACTGGCTATTTGGACAGGCTTTATGTTCATAAAGACTATAAGTGTAAAGGTGTTGCTTCTGCAATTTGTGATGCGCTGGAATCTTTTTCAAAGGGAAAAACGTTCATTACCCATGCGGAATGAACATGGAGTTCGATTCTCTCATCCCCTGTTCAAAAGAGAAGCACCGGAAACATGAAAATGTTTTCGGTGTTTTTTCGTGTGTATAGGATTGGCAGGTCAATTTTATATAAGGATTCAGGTGTCCAAAGGTTGCTTACAGTTTTTTTACTGTCAAATTACATAATGACAAGCCAATTTTGTTCCGATGAGCGAACATAAGAAAAATCTAAGTATGCCTGACAAAGATTATTTCAAAGTAACGTGACCGGCATTCAACGAGCCATCCATGGCTCGTGAAGCCTTGTTCTGCCGTCCGTGGCAGAACATCACTGGGGACAGAAAGGCATACTAAGATTTTCTAATGTTTCCTCAAAGTCACAAAAAGAGGCTTGTCTTTGCGCAATTTGCCAATAACTAATTTGTGAGCAACTTTTGGACACCCGAATTCTATAAGGTAAAAACTTTATTTCTGCCAGATTTTTTTGCATGGTAAAGTGCATCGTCAGCCCGATGAAACAGGCTGGTATAGTCACAGGATGTTCCCGATAGGAGAAAAGAGACACCGATGCTTGCGTCCGTTGGAACAGATAAATTGCGGTGAAGCGTCAGACGACAGATTTCCTGGCGTAGCAATTCAGCCTGTAAAAGGACAGAGGAGGTGTCGTTAAAGGCGGTAATGCAGATTAGAAATTCATCGCCACCAACACGTCCACAGAGGGCGTCTTCCGGGAAAAAGTTCTTGATGATGTTTGCTGTATCGCGGATGATGGAGTCACCCATCAGGTGCCCAAGTTTGTCGTTAATTTGTTTGAAATAATCCATATCGACAAGCAAAAGGGCAAGTGGAGAGTCGGATGCAGTGCCTAATCTTTCCTGAATCAAAAATTCAATGGTGTATTTGTTAAAAAGTCCGGTCATGGGATCAAGGCGGTTACTTTGCTCAAGAAGGGCAGAGTCCTGTCTCATTTTGTGGAGAAGTTCCACACATTCCATATTATGAAGAAGCATTGGCAGCTGCTGCTGGTAATAAGCATTGTGTGATGCGACAAAGCGGCTGCAATACAAGGTGTAATCGTCTGCAGTGCCATATGCTTTTGCGTATCTGACTTCGAGTTTTGCGATAAGGAAGTGAAAAAAAGAATAGTCCGGCTGGGAGGAGGATTCTTGTAACGAATCTAAAAGTTTGCGGGCACAGAGGGATTCTCCCTTTTCTAAAAGAAAGAGACAGACGCAGTAGTAGAATTCGAAATATTCAAAAAAGTCATTTGAAGAACTTGAATATGCGATAATCGTGTCAAGTGATGTCTGGAATCTTAAACGGTCATTGGCATGATAAAAATAGGGAACGTCAAAGGCATAGCCTGCAATAGAATAGAAGGAATCCTTCGCAGAAACAGTCTCAAGCGTTCTGTGGATTTGCTCTGCAGAAGAAAAGTCTCCGCAGATACAATAGGTTAATCCTAAGTAGGATAAGGTCAGCACATAAAGGTTCTGGTTTGCCTCGGTGGCATCTTCAATAAGCGTGAGTGCAGAATGATAGAAGGAAAGTGCTTTCTCATAATCATGCAGCGTTCGATAAAGAGTGCCAAGATTGAGCTGGCACGCAATGGCAATGTCGGTGAAATGATACTGTTGGCAGAGTGTCTCACAGTGCCGGAAATTTTCATAGGCAGCAACCTCATAACCTAAGTAGCAATAGATGAGTCCGGTCAGGTTGTATGCAAGGGCATCCAGTTGTATACATGTGGCAGATTTTGGGGCGCGTATACAGCGTGTGAGCCGGTTTAAAGCCGCCTCAAAATCTCCGATACGAAGATAGGCCTCGCCTTTGTAACAGAGCAGAAATGCCAGTTCGTCCGTATCTTTAGGGTCAAGCAGCACTTCATACCGGTCGTAGAGGGAAAAAACTTCTTCTGTGACAGGTAGAAAGCGTGCATTTAAGATTTGTTTTTTCAAAAGTGTTTTATCGTTTTGTGCCATATAGATTCCTGCTTTCTTCCATTGATTTTTTAGAATAACAGAAGCATATTATGAACATATTATAAAAGTAAACGTTACAGATATCAAGTTTCTGAAGAGAAAATTATTGAAAATTTTATAGAAAATCACTAAAAACAACAGGTTATAACAAGATTTCAAGTTAAATTGCACAAGTATAAATATACATTGGAAACCTTTTGACAAAATTCAGTTTCCAATAGAAAATATATGACAAAAAATGAAAAAATTTACCGTCAAATTGCGCAGAAATCATGTATACAAGAAGTTTACGAAAAATTGACAAAAAGAAAAAATGGTGTAATAATCTCATTCGGTAATTGAAAAATGAGTGTTTATTTGAAAGGATTTGATAATATGATCGAAAAGAAAATCAGATTGTCTGACACAGAAGAGGTAATGGATTTTGTCAGAGCTGCCGGAAGATGTGATTTTGATATTGATGTATTTTATAAAAGAGCTGTAATTGATGCAAAATCAATTTTAGGCATGATTGGCATTGCGAATAAGGAAGATATCACAATTAAGTATTTTGGAAGCGATGCAGGTTTTGAATCTGTTGTGGAGAAATACGCAGTTGCATAAAAAGAGAAAAAGCAGATAGGAATGCACTTCATTTAGCTGAAACGTTGTTCGGCAGATGAAGTGTTTTTTTGTGTAGTAGGAAATTTCGTTCCTATTACACAAAAAGCTTTGCGGGAATCGCACTGCGGCGGAGTTGAATAATGTCGCAAATGCGACCCGCCGCAGGCGGAGAATCCTGCAAACAGGATTCATTTTTATGCTTAACAATCGAACAAAAATTCGATATAATGAGTTTATGAGAAAAGAAGAACAAGTACAGGAAAAAAAGAGTATCCGGATATCAGTGCGGAACCTTGTGGAATTTATTATGCGGGAAGGCGACATTGACAACCGCCAGGGGAAAGGCTCCTCAGCGGAGGCAATGCAGGAAGGAAGCAGGATGCATCGCAAGATTCAACGCCGCATGGGGAGTAATTACCACGCGGAGGTTCCGCTGAAGTTTCTTGTGGAGGAAGAAAATTATACGCTCGCAATCGAGGGACGTGCGGATGGAATCATGATTGACAACTGGGAGGAAGCGGATGCTTCCGTGAATTATAATCATGCTAAGATTCCGGAGCAGGCGATTGTGACAATTGATGAGATAAAAGGAATCTACCGCAAGTTAGAGTCGCTGGATGCGCCAGTCGGGGTTCACCGCGCGCAGGCAATGTGCTATGCCTATATATTTGCCACACAGCACGATTTGAAGCGGATACGGGTGCAGATGACGTATTGCAATCTTGATACGGAGGACATTCGTTATTTTACGGAAGAGTTTGCATACGAGGATTTGGAAAAATGGTTTTTCCATTTGATTGGAGAATATAAAAAGTGGGCGGATTTTGAATATTCCTGGCATTTGTTGCGGCAGGATTCCATCAAACGCCTGCCGTTTCCATTTCCATACCGGAAGGGCCAAAAAGAATTAGCAGCCGGCGTTTACCGGACAATTGCCCGGAAAAAGAATCTGTTTATCCAGGCGCCGACCGGAGTAGGAAAGACGGTCACAACCGTTTATCCGGCAGTCAAGGCGGTCGGGGAGGAATTGGGAGATAAGATTTTCTATCTGACAGCGAAAACGATTACGGGAACCGTCGCGCGGGAAACGTTTGAACTTTTACGGAGACAGGGATATCAGGCAAAGGTGGTTACAATCACGGCGAAAGAAAAACTCTGCATGTGTGAGGAGATGGAATGTAATCCGGAGCATTGTCCTTATGCAAAAGGACACTACGACCGCGTGAACGATGCGGTATATGACCTGATACGAAAAGAAGATATTTTTACGCGGGAGATTTTGAAAGAGCAGGCGGAACAATACTGTGTCTGCCCATTTGAGATGTGTTTGGATGTGGCGGTCTGGTCGGATAATATTATTTGCGATTATAACTATGCTTTTGACCCGAATGTGTATCTGAAACGTTTTTTCCAGGAGGGAGTGCGCGGGGATTACATTTTTCTTGTGGATGAGGCACACAATCTCGTGGAGCGCAGCAGGGAGATGTACAGTGCCAGTCTTTACAAAGAAGATTTTCTTACCATGAAAAAATATCTGAAACGCTATGATAAGCGGATTGAGCAGGGGCTTGCCAGATGCAATAAAATTTTGTTGGAGTACAAACGCGAATGCGAGAATTATGTTTTGTATGACAACGTGGGCAATTTCCTGTTTGCCTGCATGAGCCTTGCGTCAGATTTAGATGAATTTTTGCAGAAGCCGATTGAGTTTCCGGAACGGAAAGAGGTCACAGACTTTTATCTGCAGCTGCGCAATTTCATCAATATTTACGAGCTGGTGGATGAGCATTATGTCATTTATTCGCAGCACGATGAGGATGGCAGATTTAAGCTGAAACTGTACTGTGTGGACCCGTCTGCAAATCTCCAGCAGTGCCTTGACCGTGCAAATGCAACCATATTTTTCTCGGCGACGTTTTTGCCGATTCAGTATTATAAGAACCTTCTTTCTACGAAAAAGGATAATTATGCGGTCTATGCGGAGACGGCGTTTGCGCCGGAGCAGAAGCTTTTACTGATTGGGCGTGATGTCAGCAGCCGTTATACGCGAAGAAATGAGACGGAGTTTGAAAAAATAGCGTCCTATATTGAGCAGATGGCAGAGGCGAAAAAGGGAAATTATATCGCTTTTTTCCCATCCTACCGTATGATGGAGCAGGTCTATAGCTGTTTTATGGAAAAAAATGGGGAACGGACGGATTGTCTGATGCAGGAAAGCGGGATGCACGAGGAAGAGAGGGAAGCTTTTCTGGAGGAGTTTTCGAAGGAACGGGAACATTCTTTTGTCGCATTCTGCGTAATGGGAGGCATTTTCGGGGAGGGAATTGACTTAAAGCGCGAGCAGCTCATTGGAACCGTGATTGTGGGAACAGGACTGCCACAGATCAGCCGGGAGAGGGAAATTTTAATGAACTATTACCAGCACAGAAATGGCGGAGGATTCGATTATGCTTACCGTTATCCAGGAATGAACAAGGTATTGCAGGCGGCAGGACGGGTTATCCGGACGGCGGAAGATACCGGGGTGATTCTGCTTTTGGATGAACGGTTCTTACAGAGCGACTATAAGGCACTTTTTCCGAGAGAGTGGGATACCTATAAGATATGCAGTTTGGATACGGTGTCAAAAGAATTAACGGAATTCTGGGATGAAAAAAGAGAGAGCAGATAAGGCTCTCTCTTTTGACTATAAACATAATTAATTGTCGCTTTCATCATCGGATGACATATTGTAAACCTGACGTTTACGTGCCATCTCATCATTTTCAAGGTATTCATCGTAGGTAGAAACCTTATCGACGAAAGTACCATCCGGAAGGAATTCGATGATACGGTTTGCAGTTGTCTGGACAACCTGATGGTCACGGGAAGCAAAAAGAACAACACCCGGGAATTTAATCAGTCCGTTATTTAAAGCGGTGATAGATTCCATATCTAAGTGGTCTGTCGGCTCATCTAAAATCAAGACGTTGCTTGCCTGAATCATCATGCGGGAGAGAAGTACACGTACTTTTTCACCACCGGAGAGAACGCGCATCTTCTTGGTACCGTCTTCACCGGCAAAGAGCATTCTTCCGAGGAAACCGCGGACATACGTTGCATCTTTAATCTCGGAGAACTGGGTCAGCCAGTCTACGATTAAGAGGTCTGTATCAAAGATTTCGGTATTGTCCTTCGGGAAATAGGACTGGCTTGTCGTGATTCCCCATTTGTAAGAACCGGAATCCGGTTCCATCTCGCCTGCAAGAATTTTAAATAAGGTTGTCTTTGCAAGTTCATTTCCACCTACAAAAGCAATTTTATCTTCATGACCAACGATAAAGGATACGTTGTCTAATACTTTGACGCCGTCGATTGTCTTTGTAATGCCTTCCACGGTAAGAACTTCATTTCCGATGTCACGGCTTGGACGGAAGTCGATGTATGGGTATTTACGGCTGGACGGACGAATCTCATCGAGCTCGATTTTTTCAAGGGCTTTCTTTCTAGAAGTAGCCTGTTTGGATTTGGAAGCGTTAGCAGAGAAACGGGAAATGAATTCCTGCAGCTCTTTGATTTTTTCTTCTTTCTTCTTGTTTGCTTCTTTCATCTGTTTTACGAGTAACTGGCTGGATTCATACCAGAAATCGTAGTTACCGGCATAGAGCTGGATTTTTCCGTAATCGATATCGGCGATATTGGTACATACCTTATTTAAGAAATAACGGTCATGTGATACGACGATAACTGTATTTTCAAAATTGATTAAGAATTCTTCTAACCATGCGATAGCATCTAAGTCTAAGTGGTTGGTAGGCTCGTCGAGCAGCAAGATGTCAGGGTTTCCAAAGAGTGCCTGTGCAAGCAGGACTTTTACCTTTAAAACACCAGGAAGGTCAGCCATCATGTTGTAGTGTTCTTCACTTGGGATTCCCAGTCCGTTTAATAAAGTAGCAGCATCGGATTCTGCATTCCAGCCATCCATATCAGCGAATTCCGCTTCTAACTCACTTGCGCGGATACCGTCTTCATCTGTGAAATCCTCTTTCATGTAGATAGCATCTTTTTCTTTCATGATGTCGTAAAGTCTCTTGTTACCCATAATAACAGTGTCGAGAACTGTGAATTCATCATATTTAAAGTGATCCTGCTGTAAGAAAGAAAGACGCTGTCCCGGAGTAATAATGACCTCACCGTTTGTCGGCTCAATCTGTCCGGAAAGAATCTTTAAGAAGGTAGACTTACCGGCACCGTTTGCACCGATTAAGCCGTAACAGTTTCCCTCTGTAAACTTGATATTTACGTCTTCAAATAAAGCTTTTTTGCCGAGACGTAAGGTTACGTTACTAGCACTTATCATATTTGATCTATCTCCTATACTTCATAATATAAAATTGATACGAAATCATTCGTTTTTATGCATCAATTCGTATGATACACAAAAAAGAAGGGAAAAGCAACTAGAAAATCCCGAAAATATGGTATTTGTGCAAGAAAACAATCCCAAAATATTAAAATTTTATAAAAAATAGGGAGAAAACATGATTTTACTAGGAAAATCTGAAAAATCTGTTATAATGTGCATATATGGATTTATTTGGTACGCAGGAGTAAAGGAGTATGACAAAGAAAATGGCGGAGCTTGTTTTTTCGAGGGAGAAAAACGGGTTCATGGCAGAACTTCCAATCGGAATGTGCTGCTATCGAGTAATGGAAGGTAAATCACTGGGGGAGAGATTATACTTTTACAACGCGAATGAATTGTTTTACAGAAATATCGGATGCTCGTGGGAAGAGTTTTCAAGAAAAGAATTTCGGATAACGGAGCTTTTAGTGGAGGAAGACCAGTATTTATTGTTCAGCAATATGGAACACGCCTTAGAAGATCCGTCAAAAGTTTATTCGGGACATTACGGAGTAAAGAAGAGAAGCGGTCAGATTGAGCACATGCAGTGGAATTTCAAGTACCTCGACATGGAGGAGCGTGGAAAATATCTGATTGCGACCTGCAGCAGCGTGGAGGATATGATTTTTAATCAGACCACACTGGAGAAAGAACTTGACACGGAAAAGCAGGAGCGGAAGAAACTTCATAATCTTATCTATGAGATGCCGGTTGGAATGGCGGTGATCAGTGGTGGATACGAGTGGAAAGTCGAGGAGGCCAACGATCAGTTTTTCCATCCGGCTGGTTATCGTGTGCAGGAAATCATCCGCAGAAAGATGCCGCTGGTGGATTTAATCTATGAAGAGGATGCCGCAGTTTTTCTCGCGGCGATGGAACTGTGCCGTACGAAGAAGAATTCGGGCGAGTTTGAGGTGCGCATCCACACGAAAGATGGTGGACTGCACTGGGTATTGTGCAGATGCCAATTATATTATTATAAAGATGCAGTTCCGTACTATATCATGACAAACTGGGACATCAACGACCGCAAGACATTAGAGGATGAGCTAAAGCTTTTAAATGAACGGTACAAGATGCTGGAGGAAGGTGCGGACGAGCTTCCGTTTGATTATGATGTAGAGAAAAAAGTGTTCCGTATTCCACAGAAGTATTTTGAAATTGGCAAGGTGGAAGACTTACAAATGGAATACTTAGGCTTTGAGGAGACACTTTCGGATATTTTCGAAGAAGACCGGGAGAATTTTGCACGCATGATAAGTGTCGCGTCCACCAAAGAGATGACGGGATTTATTGATTACCGGATGAATCTCACGGCAAAGGGCGGTGAGAAGCATTATGTATGGTACCGCACCTACTATCACAGCATTGCCGGTGGTACAGGAAACGTTATGCGTATTATAGGAAGAACCTATGACATCAGCAGGGATCAGGAGATTAAGGAGCGCATGTCAGAGGAACTTCGGAGAGATCCGCTGACAAAGCTTTTGAATAAGACGGTTACGAAAGAAGAAGTAGAAAAAGTTTTAGCGCAGAAGACAGCGGATACGCATGTACTTGCAGTCATTGATATTGATGATTTCAAAAAGATTAATGATACATTCGGACATACGTTTGGAGATACGGTTCTCTCAGATGTAGCTGCCAAGATAAAAAAACATTTCAGACCGACAGACATTGTAGGAAGAGTCGGCGGAGATGAATTTTTAGTGCTCATGAGAAATACAACGCTAGAGGAAGCTGACGCTAAGATGGAGGGGCTTTGCAAGCTCGTCTGTAAGAAGTACAGCGGCAACAATGTCGAGCGTATGGTGACGTTGAGCGTCGGAATTGCAGTGAAAGAGAGCGAAGAAGAGACGTATGAGACATTGTTTGAGAAAGCGGATCAGGCAATGTACCGTATCAAACGGAGCGGAAAGAACAACTATGCGTTTGGCAGTTCGGATGAGTTAGAAGAGAATCGGCCGAAGCGTGAAAAAGATGATGAGTATGAGAAACGGCTAGAGACGGATAAGGATTTTTTGAATTTTGCATTCAGCCTTCTGACACACGCAAGAGATTTAGACGGTTCTTTGTATGTGCTGCTAGAGCATATCGGTAAGAAATTCGGACTGGATCTGGTTTCCGTTTATGAATATGCGGATGACGCAAAAGAAATGATGCTCACAAATTACTGGGGCATCGAAGAGGGATTCTATCGCAAACAGATTTTCCCGCGTGTGCTCGAAGAATTTGAGCAGGCAGCAGTCGGTGAATTCGTGATGGTTTCGAAAGAAAGGGAACAGAATGAAATCAAACGTTTGCGCAGACCGGACGAGCAGATGAAGGCCATCGCAGGCTGTAAATTTGAATTTTCCGGTAAACGGATTGGATGTGTGCATTTTGCAACGGTGGAAGAAAAGACGGACTGGACGCAGGTTGAAATCTCGACTTTGCAGGAAGTGACGAGGGTAATTTCTGTTTTTGTGACACTGCGCAATAAGATTAAGGAAGATCAGAGGGAAATCAGACAGCTTCAGAACCGCGATAAACTCACCGGATTATATAATATGGAAGCATTCCGCAGAATCACAAGACAGGAATTGATTGATAGCGACCCGAATAAGACGTATGCGCTTATCATGTGCGACATCAATAACTTTTCTTATGCAAATGAAAACTTTGGACAGGAAGTCGGCGACAACATTTTGTCACAGTTTTCAAGAAATGTGCTGGAGGAGATACCGGGAGTGCTGGTGAGCTGCAGAATGTATTCGGATTATTTTGCAGCGCTTGTTACAGCAAAAGATGCGGCTGAGCTTATTGATTGTGTCGGACAGGTAAATGAACGGTTCGAACGGCAGCAGGGCGAGCGTTACCCAGCGAGCGGCATGAGCGTTGCAACGGGAATCTATGTGGTGCGCAATATTTTAGTTGACTTGGAAACTGCAATTGAGAATGCCAATCTTGCACGAAAACAGTCGAAAGAATTAAAGATAAAAAATGGAATCGTGTATGAGCCGGAGATGCGCCAGAAGCGTGACGAGGAATTGCAGGTATCCGGTCAGTTTTTCCATTCCCTTGAGGCTGGTGAGTTTGAGATGTTCTTACAGCCGAAGTTCGAGCTGAAGGCACACAGAATTTACGGTGCGGAGGCACTTGCAAGATGGAGAAAGCCGGATGGAACGCTGGTACCGCCGATACAGTTTATTCCGGCGTTGGAGAAGTTTGGTTATGTCATCGATCTGGACTTTTACATTTACGAGCAGCTGCTGCGCTGCATGAAGAAATGGAAAGAGGACGGTAAAGAACTGTTTACGGTGTCAACGAATTTTTCCGGCAGACATTTCGGGGATGACAACAGCATGTTTGTGGAGCGCATGTCTAAGATGACACAAAAATACGGTATAGATCCGAAATATATTGAAATCGAAGTGACGGAGAGCATTCTGATTGAGAATGTGGAAGGACTGAAAATCTGCCTGAAAGAATTGCGTAATCTCGGATTCCGTGTGGCAATCGACGATTTCGGAACAGGATATTCTTCTTTGAATGTTCTGCTAGAAATACCGGCAGATGTAGTTAAAATTGATAAAAGCTTTATCCGCAGGCCGGATTTGCAGAAACAGAGAGAATTTGTGGTTCACATGGGCAATTTTATCCGCTATGCAAAAGAGGAAATTATTTTCGAGGGAATCGAGAATGAGGAGCAGCTTAACTTTTTGATGGCGTGTGATTTTGACCACGGTCAGGGATATATTTTCGACAAGCCTTTAGAACTTTCGGCCTTTGAAGAGAAGTACGTTTACGCATCCTAAAGGGAAAAAGTGGAAGATGAGTTATCAGGAATTACAAAAAGGTAAGGACGGATAACTCATTTTTTATAGAGATTTTATAAAATTGCACTTGTTTTCGTACAGTATGAAACCTTTACAATCGAACGAGAAAATGATAAAATAATTCATAAGTCGACAAGACACATGAATTATTTTTTTTGATTGATTAAGGAGGAAAATCTAATGTCTAGAGCAAAACAGTCAATGGACGGTAACACAGCTGCAGCACATGTAGCATATGCTTTTACAGATGTTGCTGCCATTTACCCAATTACTCCATCCAGCCCAATGGCTGATACTGTTGACCAGTGGTCTGCAGCAGGTCAGGAGAACATCTTTGGTAATCAGGTTAAGGTTGTAGAGATGGAATCAGAAGCAGGTGCAGCAGGTGCCGTTCACGGATCCCTTGCAGCAGGTGCTTTAACAACAACATTTACAGCTTCTCAGGGTCTTTTATTAATGATCCCTAACATGTATAAAATCGCAGGTGAGCAGCTTCCTTGCGTATTTGACGTATCTGCACGTACTGTTGCTACACAGTCATTGAACATCTTCGGTGACCACAGTGACGTATATGCTTGTCGTCAGACAGGTTTCGCTATGTTATGTGAGACTAACCCACAGGAAGTTATGGACTTAAGCCCAGTTGCTCATTTAGCAACAATCGAAGGAAAAGTTCCATTTATCAACTTCTTCGATGGATTCCGTACATCCCATGAGATTCAGAAAATCGAGAAATGGGATTACGCTGATTTGAAAGAAATGTGCAACATGGAAGCAGTTGAAGCATTCCGTGCACATGCATTAAATCCAGAGCACCCAGCAATGCGTGGTTCTCATGAGAACGGAGACGTTTTCTTCCAGCATCGTGAAGCTTGTAACACAGCTTACAACGAATTACCAGCTATCGT
>CAKRDK010000036.1 GCA_934309475.1 uncultured Roseburia sp. | reverse complement strand
TTCCCATTACAATTACAATTAATTTCTTTTTCATTATCAAAATACCTCTTTTCTTTCTTATTAGCAGTCCTTTGGCTACCCTTTAACAGATTACCCTACTATTGGATATATGTAAATAGTATGATTTCAACAAAAAAAAGTATACCCAAATGTCTCCAAATAAAAACTTTTTCCGTCAGATTCAGAGACGGATTAACAGCATATAGAATGCCGTTCCAAGTAAAATACTAAAAAACGTATTATGTTTCCATTTATAGCTGATTCCAACGCAAAGCACCGCAGCAAGCTTTGGAATCCCGGCTTCGGAAAAATCAGACGGAGCATCCTTCAGACAGTAGATAATGAGAATTGCCATCAATGCCGACGGAAGTATTTTTCCAAGCTGTTCTAAGGATTCCGGCATATGCCGTTTTCCGGAAAATGCCACAAACGGAAAGGCGCGCAGCGAAAACGTAATCAGCGCGCAAATAAGAACGATTGCTATCATCTGTAATGTCATGCCTCATCCTCCCCATATCCGGAATGTTTGTCGGTTTCCGGCGTACTCCTCTGACTCCAGATTCCAAGGAAAAGAATCCCCGATGTCAAAAGCAGTGCCGGCAGCATAAAATTCTGCGCACCGAAAACGAGAAGGCATAGGATTCCGGCTCCGATGCCAAGCAGTGCCGGACGATGTGACGCAGCATGTTCCCATTGGTCGAGAAAAATAATGACAAACAGTGCTGTCATGCAAAAATCAATGCCCTCAAAATCAAACGGCAGCACCTGCCCCAAGACTCCACCGAGAATAGCCCCTGCCATCCAGTAACAGCGGCTCAGAAACGCAACATAAAACATCACATCTTCTTTTTCCTTTTCGGGAAGCGCCAGACTGCAGTTGATTGCATACGTCTCATCCGTCATCGTGTGAATCATATAGGGAAGCCGTTTCCCCATCTTTTTAAAATCATTTACAAATGTAAGGCTATAAAACGTCTGTCTGCTGTTCATGAAAAAAGCAGTCAGCGCAATCGTTAAAACCGATGCGCCACTGCTTAAAAACGTAATCAGCAGGAACTGGAACGCACCGGTGTACACAGTCATGCTCACAAAAAGCGACCAATACCAGTGAAATCCTGCTTCTTCCATCATCATACCATATGCCATACTGACAAATACATAACTGCAGAGAATCGGAACAGACTTCAAAAAAGAAAGTTTCAAAATCTCTTTTTTTGACATTGCTGCCTCCTTTCTACTCCGCAATTAATAATTCATAATCTTTTTTCAAGAAACGATGGTAAATCAGATGCCCCATCTCCTGCTTTACGCAGTAATAATACACATCCACCTGACCATCCGGGAAATACAAAACATAATCGAAATCAGAGCCTTCCGGCATCTGCTTACAGATATAGTTCTCATCATAGTGTGCAAATACTTCTTTTACATCCTCGATTCCGATGTGATGTTTGGAAAAAAGAAGTATTATCTCTTTTAAAAACGGGCTGGCAGTCACTTTCGTACCGACATACTCCGCTCCTTCCGGTGGAACAAGAACTTCAATTCTTCCCGCATGCACGGAAAACGTAAGCGTTCCAAGCACACAATCCTTATATTCATCGGAAGTTTCAAGAAAACGGCAGAGTTCCTCTGCCGTCGCTATCTCCGTGTGCAACAGAGTCTGCAAAGTTGCAGGCATATAGTAAAAACGCATGGTTTCGCGTTCATATCCTAATTTAATCTGTGCTTCTTTTATCTGGTCAATTATATTCTGTAAAAACAGATTCATGTGAATCATCCTTTCTACATTTTACGTGGCAAGCGTTCTGATGCGCTTTCCTATTTTGCAAGCTCTAACATGCGGGCAAGTGGTTTCTCTGCATTGACACGCACATCCTCCGGCAATTCCATAACCGGTTCCATCGTCTCTAACGCATGAAGAACTTTTTCAAGTGTTACCTTTTTCATGTTTGGGCAGAACTGGCGGTGTCCGACAGAATAGAACTTCTTCTCAGGATTCTTCTGCTGAAGTTCAAAGAAAACGCCCATTTCTGTGCAGATGATGAACTTCGTTGCATCACTTTTGGTTGCAAAGTCGATAATTTCGGAAGTGCTTCCCACAAAATCAGACAATGCAATGACATCTGCTGTACATTCCGGATGTGTCAGCACAAGTGCTTCCGGATATACTTTTTTGGCTGCAGCAACATTTTCTGCTGTAATGCTCTTATGAACGTGACAGAATCCGTCGTGGAAAATAAAGTTTTTCTCCGGCAGCTTCTCTGCGACGTAACGTCCAAGGTTCTCGTCCGGTACGAAGAAAATATTTTTCTCCGGGAGATTTGCAACGACGCGGACTGCGTTAGAAGAAGTCACGCAGACATCGGAAACCGCTTTAATCTCGGCTGTTGAATTCACATAACATACTACTGCAAGGTCAGAATACTCTTCTCTCACCTTTGCAATCTGCTCTACCGTCACCATATGTGCCATCGGACAGTCCGCTGTCTCATCTGCCATGACAACCGTTTTCTCCGGATTTAAAATCTTCGCGCTCTCGCCCATGAAGCTGACACCACAAAACAGGATATTTTTCTGGGTCACCTGTGTTGCTACCTTACTTAAATAATAAGAATCGCCCACATAATCCGCAATCTCCTGAACAGCTCCATCTACATAATAATGTGCAAGGATGACAACATCCTTCTCTTTTTGTAATTTCTTAATTTGCTCTACCATCTTTTTGTACAATGACTCCATTTCTTTAATTCCTAGTAAATAACTTGGCTTTTATTATAATACTTTCCAGCGCAATGTCAATATTTTCCTATCAATCCAATAGGCAAATGTGTTGCGAACATTTACGCAACTTAGACTGCGCACATTGAAACTTTGAAAAAAGCCGCCTGGAGACAGGACATGCGTATACCAACAGCGAAACTCATTTTAAATTGCTAATTTGTCAGTGCCGATTTTCGGCTCCTGCCATTGTTTCTGTTCATTCGACATCTGCACATTTTCAACGTGGTGTGCGCCTGTGGCACACACTCAATCTGTGACGAACCATGTGGGAGTTACATGCCGTACGACAGCAAAAGTGGGCGCGAAAAATACTCGTTCAAGCAACACAACTTACCGAACTAAATAACAGCTATTGCGCGTTTGGATTTTCCGCGCCCGTTAAACTCTGCTGGAGACGGCATTTACTCCCACTAGGTGCAGGAACTGTGCGAGTGTGTGCCACAGACGGACGCCGCATTGAAAATGTGCATCTGGCGAATGTACACAAACCTTGAGCCAAAAATCGGCACTGACAAATTCACACAATTTTGCAAAGAGTTCCGCTGTTGAAATACGCATGTCCTGCCTCCAGGCGGCTTTATCCATAAATAAAATGTGCGCAGTCTAAGCTCGCAAAATATCCACCGTATGCGCACTTGCTCCCATCAAATCCATCCGTTCACAGGTCGCAAGATGATATTGAAGGAACGCCTCGAATTCCTTTTCATCGAGCTGGTTTAAAAACGGCCGGATATAGTTAGCTGCCCCGTCCGCCGCAATGACTTTTTCACGCTGCAGACCGACAAGTTCATTCAGCTCGTCCATATCCTCAAGGCGTACCATGGAATAAAGCGGATTTGCTGCTCTTGTGCAGTGATAGTTCTCATCGAGCATACCGGTCTCAAGTGCCCGCTTGATATTTTTTTCCTTGAACGCATAAGTAATCACGCTGTATTCATTCATAATATAGGCGACTAAAATGACACCGCCTTCGCGGGTGACGCGCTTTGCTTCCGCTAATGCCTTCTGCTTTTCTTCTTTCTCATGTAAATGATACATCGGGCCAAAAAGCAGCGTCAGGTCAAAGGAATTGTCTGCAAACTTTGAAAGCTTCATGGCATTTCCCTGATATGCTTTTATGGACGGACATTTCTGTCTGAGACGCCCTAAATTATGTTTTACCAGCTCCACCGCCGTTACATCGTAGCCTTCCTCTGCCAGCGGAACGCTGTAGCGTCCGGTTCCGGCTCCAATATCTAAAATACGGATGTCCTGTTTAGAACACCCGCATTCTGCTACAAATTTGTCTAAATATTTGTGGATATAATGCATGGAAGTTACAAATTCAACCTGACCGTGCCGGCTGTTTAAGCGCTTCTCTTCGTTAAATTTATTGTAATATTCTTCTAATTCTGTCACGATTTAACCTCTTTCAATTTCTTCGTAACGTTACCATACCACACATCTGTCCACGGTGCAAGATAAAGCCCCTATATCATCCAGAAATTGTCTGTGCACACAATCTTTCGGTAAGTTTCGAATTTCGACCACTGATTGTGGAATTCAAGACGATTCTGGGATGTTAAGTCTGCAGCTTCCTTTAAGAACTGCTCTAACTCTGCATAAACTGAAATTTTAAGGGCAAATCCTCTCTCATCGACAAGCGGCAGTCCCATATACTGATACTCGGAAAGTGGAAGAATGTCAAAAACTTTCCGGTTTCGAATCTGCACAACCGCAGAATCTGCAATGGAGATAATATCAAAATAATCCGGATATTTGAAGCTGTCTCCTTCCACCGGTACTTCGTCCCCGACATGGTACGTCTTATCCGGTGTATTTTTCTTAGAAAGTGATGCATTCTCTAAATTAAAGTAAAATTCCTCGAAAATGTAACCGCCGACTTTGACATCATCTTTTTCAAAATAAGGCTTCTCTTCATCGGTATCGACACTCTCCACAACACCGCAGGAAGACGTCATATGTGTGATGCGGTCAATCAGAATCAGCTCGCCCAATGTCTTGTTTTTCTTGAACTCATCTACCACGATTTTCTCGGAAAACTCCAATCTGCAGACTGCAATCTCGTTTTTCTCAATGTATTCTGCCGGAAGATGTTCCCCGGAATTCACATCCACTTTGTATACAATCTCTTTGACCGTAGCCGGAATACGCTTAGTGCCAAGCTTTGCGAGATATTCTTTTCCAAGGGTCAGCTTGTCATCATCCATCCACAGCAAGGTTGCTGTCACGTTTTTGGCAACTGATAAATTATCATTTGTAGTTAATACGCATCCCCTGCTGACATCCACTTCCCTATCAAGCTGAATGGTAACCGCCTGCCCTGCAATGGCTTCTTCTACTGTTTTGTCCCCATTTAAAATAGATTTCACCGTCGCGGTCTCGTTGCTCGGCAATGTTGTTATGCTTTCTCCCACTTTGATTCTGCCGCTCTCAATCTGTCCCTGAAAACCGCGGAACTCATGGGATGGACGGCACACACGCTGTACCGGCAGATAGAATGCTTTGGTGCCATCCTCATCGGATACTTCCACCGTCTCTAAGTGATGGAGCAGGGTATCGCCCTGATACCAGTCCATGTTGGAAGATTTTACCGTGACGTTATCACCCTCGGTTGCACTGACCGGAATCAGGACAACATCCTCTAAGCCAAGTGTCTCAGAAAGCTCCTTAATGTCTTTTTCAATTTCTAAGAAACGCTCCTCGCTGTAGCCTACCAGATCCATTTTATTGATTGCAAAAACAAAATGACGTATTCCCATAAGCGAGCAGATTCTTGCGTGGCGTCTCGTCTGCACCAAAACACCCTGTTTTGCATCGACAAGGATGATGGCAAGCTGGGCAAAAGAAGCTCCGACCGCCATGTTACGCGTATATTCTTCATGTCCCGGTGTGTCAGCTACGATAAAGCTTCTCTTTTCCGTTGTAAAATAACGATATGCAACGTCGATTGTAATTCCCTGCTCACGTTCCGCCATCAGACCGTCCAACAAGAGCGAATAATCGATTTCTCCGCCGCGGGAACCGACTTTGCTGTCTAACAATAATGCTTTTTCCTGATCTGCGTAAAGCAGTTTGGAATCATATAAAATATGCCCAATCAGTGTCGATTTTCCGTCATCTACACTGCCGCACGTAATAAACTTTAATAATCCGCTCATTAGAAATACCCCTCTCTCTTTCTCTTCTCCATGCTGGCTGCACCGCCGTCTTTGTCAATCACACGGCTCGTTCTCTCCGATTCGACAGAACTTAATGTCTCCTCTATGATTTCATCTAACGTATCTGCTTCGGAAAGAATTCCGCCGGACAGTGGGTAACAGCCTAACGTACGGAAACGCACTTTTTTCATCTCCGGCACTTCTCCCGGATTTAAGCGCATACGGTCATCATCCACCATAATGATATTGCCGTCGCGGTAAACAATCGGGCGCTCCGCTGCAAAATAAAGTGGTACAATCGGAATATTTTCACGCTGGATGTACTGCCAAATGTCTTTTTCTGTCCAGTTTGAAATTGGGAAAACACGGATGCTCTCGCCCTTGTTAATCTCGGTATTGTAAAGTTTCCACATTTCCGGACGCTGGTTCTTCGGGTCCCACGCATGCGATTCATTTCGGAATGAAAAAATACGTTCTTTTGCACGGCTCTTCTCTTCGTCACGTCTGCCGCCTCCGAAAGCTGCCGTGAAACCATATTTGTTCAACGCCTGTTTGAGGGCCTGTGTCTTCATGATGTCGGTATAGGCTGCACCGTGGTCAAACGGATTAATGCCGCGCTTTACGCCGTCCTCGTTGATGTATTCTAACATTTCAATGCCTAATTCTTTTGCCGTCTTATCACGGAACTCAATCATTTCTTTAAACTTCCATGTGGTGTTGACATGGAGAAATGGGAAAGGCGGCTTCTCCGGGTAAAATGCTTTCATGGCAAGATGAAGCATTACCGAGCTGTCTTTTCCAATGGAATAAAGCATTACCGGTTTCTCACATTCTGCGGCAACTTCACGGATGATGTAGATTGCCTCCGCTTCCAGTTCATCTAAATGGGATAACTCACTCATATTTTTCTTCTCCTCTTTTCCTAATATTTGTTCGCATTCTTGCGGTTTATCTCGATTTCCTCTGTGGTGCCATCGTATTTTTGAATCTTCCAAAGGATTTTGTCATCTTGATTTACAACCGTCATTGTACTTCCATTTCCCCCAATGTCGGCTCCTAAGAAAAACTCAATCGCCTCAACCGGACATTCCTTGACGCAGGAGACGCAGCCCCAGCAGTCCTTCGGATATTTCATAAACGCCTTTTTATCTACAAGTGTAATCAGGCTCCCCGGACACACTTCCATACATTTCTGGCATCCAATACATTGTTTTTTGTTAATTCGTATGCTCATATGCTGTCTCCTCTACCAGATTCCGCAAAAGAATTTCAAACGTGTGCTCTTTTGTGTATCTGGAATTCACGTATTTCTCAAATTCCGGATTCCGTTCGGGATAATCCAGATTTTCATTGAAAGCATGCCAGCGCGTCTCTTTTCTGCTTCGCAGGTGCTCAATCAGTGCCTGGCATACCAGAAGACGTTCCTTCAATTCATAGGCAAACATCAGCTCATGCATATCCTCCGCCTGCACCTGTTCTGCCAGCGCGGAAAGCTGTGCGATTTTTTCTTTTGCCAGGGCAAGCTGTCCTTCGTTGAACTGATAATTACATTTGATACCGCCGGCATATTCATCCATGACTTTCTGCATGCCCTCTTCCAGCTCCTCAATGGAAAATGGCGCCGTCTCGCGGGATAAAATGCTCTCATACTCCGCTAAAATCGCATCTGCCTGGGATTCTAACGCTTCTTTTGCTGAGCTTTCCGGCTCCTCCGATGCTGTGTCTGATAATTTTTTCACAATATCGAGTGCCGCAATCTCGCCCTCTGCAAGTGCCCCCGTCACATATTTCTGCGGACATCCTCCTGCCACATCTCCTGCCGCATAGAGGTGGTGAACCGTTGTCTCCCGGTGGGTATTGACCCAGAAACCGCTTGCCGTATGACCACCGACGATGTAAGGTTCTGTTCCTTCGATTTCAACGTCCTGCTCACTCGGATTTTTCCCACTCTCAACCCATTTTAAAGTCTGGCTCGGTGCCATATTGAGGTAGGCTTTCCTTAAATCTTCGTCCTGTTCTTTTGTAATGACGCTTGTCTTTAAATAACATGGCCCATTTCCAAGCTGATTTTCCCGGACGGTTCCATAGACACGCTCGCTGGTGGTGATTCCGTAATGGTTTTCGTAAATCTCCCCGCGCGCATTGACCTGTTTTGCGCCAACTCCCTGCGCAATCGTTCCGGTCGGTGCAATCGTATCTTTACAGCGCAGTGCGATAAAACGCATCTCAAAGGACGTCATCTCGGCGCCTGCACGGATTCCCATTGCATATCCTGCTCCGGTGTTAAACGGCGGATACCACATTTTATGGCGGGAAAATCCCGGATTGTTTGGCTTGTAAAGTCCTGCCGCTCCCCCGGTTGCAATCAATACACTTTTTGCATGAATGACATATGCTTTTTCCTCCCGGATGGAAAAACCGACAGCCCCATAAACCTGACCGTTTTCTACCAGTAAATCTGTGAGATTGACGTGGTTTAAAACGCTGACACGCTCAGCCTTGTTGACAGCATCTGCAAGAATCGGTTTAAAATTTTCTCCGTTTATCTTGATGTTGCGGTTTCCTCTTGCCACATAATTGCCGTCTTTATCTTTTAAAATGACAAGCCCTAATTGTTCCATGTCTGCGGTCACATCGTTAAACCGTTCTGCCGCGGAAAGAAGCAGATCCTTCCGCACAATGCCGTTTGCATCTTTTGTCGCATAATCCACATAATCCTGCGGCGTGCGTCCCTTGACAATATAGGCATTGATGGCATTCACCCCGGCGGCAAGGCAGCCGCTTCGTTTGATATTTGCCTTCTCTGCAACAAGGACGGAGAGATTGGAATTACGGCTTAATGTGAGTGCTGCGTAACATCCCGCAGTTCCGCCACCAATAATTAATACATCTGTTTTTTTGTGTTCGATTTCTAAATGCTGTTTCAAGTTTCTAACCTCTCTTCCTGCTATAATGTCACAAGATTTTTTCCCTCTAGTTCGGAATTTTCCAAAAGATATGCCTTGTCGTTATCGTAAGCGTACATACGATATACAACTACATTCATTTTCTCTCCTATTTCCACCGGACGGCGCTCTAAGGAACGGCGTGTTACCAGCGGAATTCCTTTGACATCTAAGGTGAGTTCTAAACAATTACCGCGAAATGCTATGTCTGTAATCGTTCCCTCCTCCGAATAGTCAATAATATTTTTGAATTTATCATTGTCACTTTTAAATGCTTCCACAAATTCCGGTCTTAAAATGGCGCCCTCATAATCAGAATCTTCAAATCCACGCAGTTTCCGGTACTCCGTGATGCGTTCCGCCTCTCCGATAAACGTTGCCACAAAAGGCGTCTGCGGGTTTTTATAGATTTCTAACGGCGTTCCGATTTGTTCGATACGCCCTTTATTAGTCACAATAATTTCATCGGAAACCTCAACCGCTTCGTCCTGATCGTGTGTCACAAAGATGCTCGTGATTCCAACTTTGTGAATCATTTCACGAAGCCAGCTTCGCAGCTCCGTCCGCACTTTTGCATCAATCGCCGCAAATGGTTCATCGAGCAAAAGAAGCTGCGGATTCGGCGCAAGTGCCCTCGCAAAGGCAACTCTCTGTCTCTGTCCGCCGGAAAGCTGGTTTGGATAACGGCGTTCTAACCCTTTCAAACCAATCAGTTCCACAAGTTCCATCACACGCTCTTTTATCTGGGCTTTCGGCACTTTCTGCACTTCTAATCCGAAGGCAATGTTGTCAAAGACCGTCATGTAACGGAACAGTGCATAATTTTGGAAAACAAACCCGATTCCGCGCTGTGCTGCCGGAATGTCATTGACTCTTTTTCCGTCGATGATAATATCACCCGAATCCGGTGTCTCAAGCCCTGCAAGCATGCGAAGAATCGTTGTTTTTCCACTTCCGCTCGGTCCTAAGAGGGCAACTAATTTTCCCTTCTCCACGCCCAGGTTAATGTCCTGCGATGCCTGATAATTGCCATATGTTTTATTGATATTTTTTAATTCCACGTACATAATCGCTGCCCTTCCTTTTCCCCATCTCATATACTATTTTTTTGCCTTATGTTCGACCAGATTCCGGATAATTAAGACTACAATTGCAATTATAACAAGCAGTGATGATGCTGCAAAAGCTGCTGTAATGGAATCTGCGGAACCATCCAGATAAAGTGCATCAATCTCTAGCGGTAATGTAAACGTGACCCCTCTCGTCTTAGATAATGCATTCACCGCTCCGAATTCGCCAAGCGCTCTCGCCGTACAAAGAATCACGCCGTAAAGCAGTGCCCATTTCATCTGTGGAAATGTGATTTTCCAGAAAATATGAAACCCATTTGCTCCCATAAGTGCCGCCGCTTCCTCTTCGTCTTTTCCCTGTCCATTTAAGACCGGAATAATCTCCCTTGAGACAAATGGAAATGTCACAAAAATGGTTGCCAGCACCACGCCCGGAAGTGCAAACACAATCTTAATATCTGTGCCAAGCCATGTATTGACTGCTTCTATATAAGGATGCGCCCATCCTAATCTGCCAAATGTCATCAGAAATGCGAGTCCGGCGATAACAGGCGAAATGGAAAACGGAATGTCGATTATTGTGGCAAGAATCTGTTTTCCGCGAAACGAAAACTTTGTCAAAAGCCACGATGCCGCCACACCGAAAATTGTGTTGACCACAAGCGCAATCCCCGTCGCTATCAGAGTCACTTTCAAAGCAGATAATACATACTCCGAAGAGAGTGCCTGAATATAAAAAGCAAATCCTTCCTTCAGGGAATTTACAACAATCGACACAAGCGGAAGTACCAGCATAAATCCCAGAAAAAGAACACTGATTGTGATTAAAATTCGTTTTACTGTTTTATTTTCTTCTCTCATACTGACAATCCTTTCCGTCATATTTGGTCTGTCATTGTTTTACTGTGCTAACACATGTTCGTCCGCTTAGACTGTTTTACCTGGATGATATTGATGACCAGCAGTAAAAAGAAGGAAATCAACAACATCACAAGTGCGATTGCGGTCGCGGATTCATAATCAATATAGTTTAATTTCTGCATAATCACATAGGAAATGACCTGCGTATGATGTTTTGCACTGTTTCCCGAAATGTATATAACACTTCCGTACTCTCCGATTCCTCTTGCAAATGCAAGCCCGAATCCGGTCAATAATGCCGGTCGTAATTCCGGAAGAATCACCTTCAAAAAAGTCCGTCTCCTGCTTGCTCCAAGCATATAGGCAGCTTCCTCGTATTGTCCGTCCAGTTTTTCGAGGACTGGCTGAACCGTTCTAACTACAAATGGAATGCCGACAAATACAAGTGCCATCACAATTCCCGTTTTCGTATAGGATACTTTGATGCCAAGTGCCGCTAACGGTTTTCCTATGATTCCGGTCTCCGAATACATTTTAGAAAGCGTAATACCTGCAACTGCCGTTGGCAATGCAAATGGAAGTTCAATCAAGCCATCCATCAGGCGCTTGCCCGGAAATTCATACCGCACCAGCACCCATGCTAAAAGAATTCCAAAAACAGAATTGATACATGCCGCCAGAAACGAGCATCCGATGCTTGTAAAAAATGCATTTCGCACCACTTTTGCACTGATTAATTCCCAGAATTCGCTCCAGCCAAGTGTCAGCGACGATGCCAAAACAGAAGCGAGTGGAATCAGCACCAGCAGGGACAAGAAAGTCAATGTAATGCCCATCGTCAGGCCAAATCCCGGAATCACTCTTTTACTGCTCGTAGATTTCATCGAAAATGCCTCCGTCTAAAAAGAACTTCTCATACGCTGCCGCCCAGCCACCGAAATCATCGATGGTGCAAAGTTCCACATTCAAATCAAATTTGTCTCCGTAATTCTGTAAAATCGTCTCATTGGAAGGACGATAACCATTCTCTGCAATGATGTTCTGTGCTTCGTCTGAATAGAGGTAATTTAAGTATTCTCTGCTGATTTCCTGTGTGCCGTCCTTGTCAGCATTTTCATCTACAATCGCAACCGTAGGCTGTGCCAGAATACTGCTGGACGGTGTCACCAGTTCATATTCTCCCGGATATTCGTCTAATACGGTAAGTGCTTCATTTTCCCATGCAATCAGGACATCTCCCTGTCCATTTTCTACAAAAGTAGTTGTGGCGCCTCTTGCCCCGGAATCCATGACAATTACGTTTGCATATAATTCCTGCACAAATTCTTTGCTCTTTTCCTCGTCACCGTCAAACTGCTTCTGTGCATAATTCCACGCTGCCAAAAAGTTCCAGCATGCACCGCCACTGCTTTTCGGGTCCGGTGTAATGACTTCAACACCTTTTTTCACCAAATCGTCCCAGTCTGTAATGTTTTTCTCATTCCCGCTTCTCACGAGAAAAACAATGGTCGACGTATACGGTGCCGAACTGTCCGGAAATTCATCCTGCCAGCCTTCCTCTAACATCCCTGCTCTCTCTAATAGGGAAATGTCGTTTTCTAATGCCAGCGTCACAACATCCGCTTCCGCACCCTCGATAACGGAACGCGCCTGGCTGCCGGAGCCACCGTGTGACTGCACGATTTTTACATCTTTTCCATAGGTTTCTTTATAATAATTCTCAAATAATTCGTTATACTCCGCATAAAGTTCTCTGGTCGGATCATAGGATACATTGGTCAGTACAACCGTATCTTCGCCAATCTGTGATGCTTCTGTCTCTGTACCACAACCTGACATGACTCCTGCCATACCTGCTGTTAAAAGTAACGCTGTAACTGTTGCACAAAATCTCTTTGTCATATCCATTCCCTACCCTTTCTAAACTCTATGTTTTTCTTTTTTGTTATTATATTCCCCACAAACCTATTTGTAAAGTATGTTTATTGTATAAGAATCCTTTTACCAGTTATAGGAAATACCTATATAGATAAAAATATAGCAAAATTCAACTCTATATTACTTCTACACTGTTTATCTGGAAAAATTAGAAAAATTATGAATAAAAAGAAAGAAAAGATTTGAAAATCAAAACGATTATTGCTAACAAAGGCAAATAGCAAATAGATAGATTGGATAAATATCCATTTCATTCATGTAACGTCTGGTCTTGCGTCGACCGACATGATAACCACGTGCTTTCAGCTGTGCGGACATCTGTCTTGCACCCCATGCCGGGTTATCGGTATGAAGATGATCAATAATCTCTTTGCAGGCAAGTTCGGTTTCTGATACAGGCGTCCCCTTGTAGTAAATGCTTGTACGGTTGATATCAAGCAGCTTTGCTCCGACAGAAACGGGTAATTCCTTAGTCGTCAAAAGGTTTTGGACTAAATTTACTCTCGTAGTCAGGTCTGCAAATTTCTTCAGATTTTTTTTTGAGCCAGTCAACCTGCATGGTTAACTGACCGACCTTTTTGGCATACTCCGATTTTTCCTTGCGCTCTTCGGCAAGCTTTTCTTTAAGATTTTCCTCACGCTTGTCGTCAAATACGACTGACGCATTGTCAAGGAATTCGTTCTTCCAATTTCGGAGCAGATTTGGCTGAATATTATTTTCAACTGCCAGGGTATTGAGATCCTTCTCACCCTTTAACAGTTCGAT
>CAKRDK010000035.1 GCA_934309475.1 uncultured Roseburia sp. | reverse complement strand
GTGTTACCACAGTTACATGTAACAGTTGCCTGATAATAATCTGGATGGATTCCTTCTCTCATGATTTTCACCTCTTCATTTTCTTATCGTTCTTATGATATTGCACGACATCTCTCGTACCCGTATACCCGATCCGCATATGGCACTTCAGACAAGACGTCTGCATAATTTACACACTGCTTTAGTCTGACACGCAGACTACATCCCGATAAACAGCTTAATCATAATACCACATATCTGCTCTATATGCAAGCAGTTTTTTCACATCTTAGACAATACGATTCTTTTTTACGACCTGGATGTATTCCTGGTTATTCCGCGTTCTTGCAAACATATTTAAAATGTTCTCAACCGCCTCATCCGTCCGCATTCCATTGATGGCCTTTCGCATAATATTGGTCGCTTCCTGCTCTTCCGGTGTCAGAAGAAGGTCATCCCTTCTGGTTCCGGACTTAACAATATCAATCGCCGGGAAGACACGCTTCTCGGAAAGTTTACGATCTAAAACGAGTTCCATGTTACCGGTTCCCTTAAATTCCTCGAACACAACATCATCCATTTTACTTCCAGTTTCAACTAACGCTGTAGCTAAAATTGTAAGACTTCCACCCTCACGCATGTTACGCGCCGCACCGAAAAACCGCTTCGGCATATGAAGTGCTGCCGGGTCCAGACCACCGGATAAGGTACGTCCACTCGGTGCAACCGTCAGGTTATATGCCCTCGCAAGACGTGTGATGCTGTCTAAGAGAATCATGACATCCTTCTTGTGCTCTACCAGTCTCTTGGCACGCTCGATTACCATTTCAGAAACACGTTTGTGGTGTTCCGGCAATTCGTCAAACGTTGAGTAGATAACTTCCACATTCTCGCCTTCGATTGCCTCCTTGATATCCGTTACCTCCTCCGGACGCTCGTCAATCAAAAGAATAATCAGATGCATCTCCGGGTTATTGGCGGTCACAGCACGTGCCACCTCTTTTAAGAGGGTTGTCTTACCTGCTTTCGGCTGTGATACAATCATGCCACGCTGTCCTTTTCCAATCGGCGATACCAGATCCATAATCCGCATTGCAACACTGCTGCCCGGACGCTCTAAACGGATTCTCTGATTCGGGAAAATCGGTGTCAGGTCCTCAAAATTTTTCCGCTTCTGTGCCTCAGACGGATGGTATCCGTTTACAGAAGATACATAAAGTAATGCAGAAAACTTCTCCTGCTGTGTCTTTACTCTGGTATTTCCGGAGATGATATCTCCTGTCTTTAAATTAAATTTACGAATCTGGGACGGAGAGACGTACACATCATTTTCTCCCGGAAGGTAATTCTCACAGCGGATAAAACCATAGCCATCCGGCATTACCTCAAGGATTCCGTTTGCAGCGATTCCACTGTCAAGATTCTGGCTGTAATCCTCCTGTTTCTTCTGTTCAACCGGCTTTTCCTTCGATTCCTTCTCCTTTGTCTCAATCTTCTCACGTTCATCTTCTGCCAACATCAGCTCGATAATGTCAGCTTTTTTAGCGGATGAAACATTTTTGATTCCTCTACTCTTTGCCAGGTCACGCAATACAACCAATGACAGGCTTTCATATTTTTCTCTCATCTATTACTCCTTTTACACTGTTCTCTATCAACCTGCTGTGGGCTTCGCACGGGATGCCTTCGGCTGATACCTGTGATTTTCTTCTCAATGGGAAATCTGTCTGAATCGACTTACTGAATGATACTTATTATATTACACCATTTTTTTCAAAATAGAAAGCCCTAATTTTCTTGATTTGTCTTTTTAGAAATGTTATCATAACGTTGTTGCTTTTTTAATAAGAAGTGATTTACATCAAAGAGGGCTGCCGTATTTTCGCAGACCTTTTTTTCAGAGAAAAAATAAGAAACGATACAGGAAAGGACGGAATTCAAAATGGACATGAAAGAAAAAGCGATTCAGGCTCACAAGGAATGGAATGGAAAATTAGAAACCATTGCCAAATCAAAAGTAAACTCACGCGAGGATCTTGCCATTGCATACACGCCGGGCGTTGCGGAACCATGTAAAATCATCGCCGAAGATAAAGAGGCCGCTTATACTTACACCATGAAATCAAATACGGTCGCTGTCATCTCAGACGGAAGTGCCGTTTTAGGTCTTGGCAACATCGGACCATACGCAGCAATGCCTGTTATGGAAGGAAAATGTGTTCTTTTCAAGGAATTCGGTAATGTCAATGCATTCCCAATCTGCTTAGACACCCAGGATACCGAAGAGATTATCACAACCATCAAAAATCTCGCACCGGGCTTTGGCGGAATCAACCTTGAGGATATTTCCGCACCACGCTGTTTTGAGATTGAAGAGCGCTTAAAAGAAATGTTAGATATTCCGGTCTTTCACGATGACCAGCATGGGACTGCAATTGTAGTTTTAGCTGGTGTCATCAATGCACTGCGCGTTACCGGAAAGAAAAAAGAAGACTGCCGTGTTGTCGTAAACGGAGCCGGTTCTGCCGGTATCGCCATCACAAAGTTACTTTTAACTTATGGTTTCAAACACGTTACCATGTGCGACCGCGAAGGCATCATCGGACGCGATTACCCAAATTTAAACTGGATGCAGCAGAAAATGACAGAGGTGACAAACTTAGAACAGCAGAAGGGTTCTCTTGCGGATGCCTTAAAAGGTGCTGATATCTTTGTCGGCGTCTCCGCACCAAACATTGTAACACCTGAGATGGTCTCCTCCATGAACAAAGATGCCATTCTTTTTGCAATGGCAAATCCGGTTCCGGAGATTATGCCTGACGTTGCAAAAGCTGCCGGTGCACGTGTTGTCGGTACCGGACGAAGCGATTTTCCAAATCAGGTCAACAATGTCATCGCATTTCCGGGTATCTTTAAAGGTGCGTTAGAAGGACGTGCCACACAGATTACGGAAGAAATGAAATTAGCTGCCGCAACTGCCCTTGCAGGTCTTGTCTCCGACGAAGAACTTTCCGAGGATTTCATCATGCCGGAAGCCTTCGACCCGCGTGTTGCAGAAGTAGTCAGTGCAGCGGTAAAATCACATATCCGCTAATATGACAGGACTATTTTTATGAGTGATACCCTGCACACAGCCCCACACTTCTGGGGCGAGAAACGTTATTATTCCTTGGATTATTATCTTAAGAAAACATTCGGCGAAAAAGTATACCGTCTCTCCCTAAACGGTGGCATGAGCTGCCCGAACCGGGACGGTCTGCTGGATTCGCGCGGCTGTATTTTTTGCAGTGCCGGTGGCAGCGGAGACTTCGCTGCTGCCCCGGCCAAGTCCGTCACCGAGCAGATTGCAGAAGCGAAAATGCGTATCCTCGCAAAATCCTCCTGCCAAAAATTTATTGCCTATTTTCAGGCATACACCAATACTTATGCATCCGTCTCTTATCTACGGGAAATTTTTACAGAGGCAATCTATCACCCTGATATTGTGGCGCTCTCGATTGCAACACGCTTCGACTGCCTATCCGACGAGGTTTTAAATTTGCTTGCCGAATTAAACCGGATAAAGCCGGTATGGATAGAGCTTGGCGTACAATCCATGTACCCCGCCACCCACGCATTTATCCGCAGTGGACTAGACCTCATGCAGTTAGAGCCTGTTGTCACGAAATTACGCGACAGAGACATTGCTATCATCGTACACTTGATTCTCGGGCTTCCGGGTGAGACAAAAGAGATGATGCTTACCTCGCTTGCCCGTGTGACGGAACTCCCCATTCAGGGAATCAAGCTGCAGCTACTCCATGTATTAAAAGGAACCGACCTTGCCACTTTCTATGAAAAAGAACCGTTTCCTCTTTTTACCATGGACGAATATTGTAACTTTATCGTGGATTGTCTGGAACGGATTCCTGAGACAATTGTAGTTCATCGCATTACCGGTGATGGACCGCGTCAACTGCTTTTAGCTCCACTCTGGAGCACTGATAAAAAGCGCGTGCTAAATACCATCCAGCGTATCTTAAAGGAACGGGATACCTGGCAGGGAAAGGACAGGATTATTTATGGCTGAACCATTTACGATATACAAATTAACAATCTTAAATATGTTAGACAAAGTAGATTTTCCATTGACCAATACCCAGATTTCAAACTTCTTTTTAGAGCAGGAATATACCGATTATTTCCGCGTCCAGCAGGTCATCGGGGAATTGGTGGACGCTGCACTGATTTCTCCGGAATCTACGCACAGCAATACCCAGTACCGCATCACCGATGCCGGCAGGGAAACGCTGGGATTTTTTAAGGATAAGATTTCCGATGCGATTGAGCACGATATTTTATCTTATTTCGAGAAAAATAAATTAGAATTGCGCAATGAGAATTCCATTCTCGCCGATTATTATAAGACCCCAAGTCAGGACTATGCCGTCCGCTGTCAGTATCGTCTGAAGGGAACGAATATGATTGACCTGACACTGACAGTCAAGACAAAAGAACAGGCGGAGGCAATCTGTGGCAACTGGAGCACTTCCACCGATGATGTCTACGCCTATCTGATGGATATTCTCATGAAATAACACAAACCTGATATGCGCAGAAACTGCGCAGGAATGGAGATGATTATGGCAAAACAGTCATGGAAACCCGGCAACATGCTCTACCCGCTTCCTGCGGTTATGGTAAGCTGCCAGGGAAACGACAAAAAACCAAATATTATTACCGTAGCCTGGGCAGGCACCGTCTGCACCAATCCACCGATGCTTTCGATTTCCGTTCGCCCGGAACGCTATTCCTATCATCTGATTGAGGAATCCGGCGAATTTGTGGTAAATCTCACAACCAAGGCTTTGGTAAAGGCTACCGACTTCTGCGGTGTCCGCTCCGGCCGTGACCTGGATAAATTTAAGGAGTGTCACTTAACCCCTCTCCCATCGAAGCAGATTCATGCTCCCGGCATTGCAGAAAGTCCGGTCAATATTGAGTGTAAGGTGCGCGAGGTGAAACCGCTTGGCAGCCACACGATGTTTCTCGCGGATGTTGTCGGCGTCACAATTGATGACACCCTCTTAGATGAGAAAAATAAATTTGACTTAAATGCTGCCGGGCTCGTCACATACTCGCACGGAGAATATTATTTATTAGGGCAAAAGCTTGGCACTTTTGGTTACAGTGTCACCAAAAAAGCAACTGCCGCAAAACGCTCAAAGAAAAAGAAAAGAGGCCTGTGAAAAAACGAAAGTTTTTTCACAGCCCCTTTTCTTTTATCGTAACTGATATTCTTTTAAAACACGTTCTAACACTTCTCTGTTTTTTTCTGACATTCTCGTCAGTGGCAGACGAACCGGTCCCGCCTTCTTTCCAAGAAGATTCAAGGCTTCCTTGACCGGAATCGGATTCACTTCCGAGAAAAGTGCATGAATCAGTGGAACATACGACAACTGTAATTGCACTGCTTTTTCTCTGTCACCCTCTAAATACTCCATTACCATGTCATGTGTATCCTGTGGTGCGACATTTGACAACACGGAGATGACACCGATACCACCTAAGGATAAAATCGGGATCACCTCATCATCATTTCCGGAATAGATGTCTAATACACCTTTGCAGAGGGATGCGAGCGTTGCAATCTGGGAAATGTTTCCACTTGCTTCCTTGATTCCCACAATATTTTCACATTCTTTTCCAAGTCTTGCTGCGGTCTCCGGCATAATATTGCAGCCGGTTCTCGATGGAACGTTATACATGATAATCGGAAGTTTTGTCGATGCCGCGATTGTTTTGTAATGCTCGTATAAACCTTCCTGTGTTGCCTTGTTATAGTATGGGGTTACCACAAGCAATCCATCCACGCCTAAACTTTCTGCTTTTTTCGAAAGCTCTACAGCATTTCTCGTACAGTTGCAGCCCGTTCCTGCGATTACAGGAATTCTATGATTTACTTTTTCAACTACAAATCTAATGCATTCTGTTTTTTCTTCTTCGGTCATCGTCGCAGGTTCACCGGTTGTACCACAGACAATAATCGCATCCGTATGTCCCGCAATCTGCTCCTCTACTAATGTTTCAAGTGCTTCAAAATCGATACTTTCATCCTCTTTAAACGGAGTCACCAGTGCAACTCCTGCGCCCTTGAATATTGCCATATTATTTCTCCTTATCTTCTACCAAACACATTTTCCATTCTGATTCTCTATTTTGTATATTCCGGATGCTCTTTTAAAATATCAGCAATCAGTTCACGCTCATCCATGTGGAATTTCTCACCCTTGATTTCCTGATAATCTTCATGTCCTTTTCCTGCCAGAATAATGACATCGCCATCTTTTGCATTCTTGATACAGTATTCGATGGCATCTTTTCGATCCGGTATTGTCACGTACTCGCCATCTGCCTTCTTCACTCCGATTAAAATGTCTTCGATGATATCCATCGGCTCCTCAAAACGAGGGTTATCGGAGGTTACCACTGTCAAATCTGCCAGCTTGGATGAAACCTCGCCCATCTCATAACGGCGTGATTTTGCGCGGTTTCCACCGCATCCAAACAAGCATACCAAACGTTTCGGATTGTATTCTTTTAACGTGGTAAGCAGGCTTTCTAATGCCATCGCATTGTGTGCATAGTCAATCATCAGTGTAAATCTTGGTGATACCGGCACAATCTCGATTCTTCCCTTTACTTTTACATGAGACAATGCCTCCTGAATAACCGGTATCTCCACGCCGAAATGACGGCAGATTGCGATTGCAGTCAAAGAGTTATACACACTGAATCTTCCCGGTACATTGATATCCACATCACAGTTTAACAAGCCGCTGACGTGGTATTTTACACCCAGCACACCCGGTTTATGCAGCAGCTGCATATCGCTTGCACGCAAATCTGCTTTCTCGCTGTAACCAAATGTCTCCACCTTGCAGGTGTGTCCTTTTAAAATTCCCTCCAAATGCTCGCTGTCCGCATTTAAAATACCCTGGCGGCACTGCTGGAACAACAGGCTCTTGCAGTGCATATAATCTGCAAAATCCTTGTGTTCATTTTCTCCGATATGATCCGGTTCAAGGTTGGTAAAAACACCATAGTCAAACGTAAATCCGGAAACACGGTGAAGCATCAGTCCCTGTGAAGAAACTTCCATTACAACTGCCTCAATACCGGCTTCTACCATCTCATGAAAATATTCCTGCACCTCATAAGATTCCGGTGTTGTATTTTTTGCAGCAATGTGCTTGTCACCGATGATAATCTCAATCGTTCCAATTAATCCTGTCTTGATACCGGATGCCTCTAAGATAGATTTTATCATGTATGTTGTAGTTGTTTTTCCTTTTGTTCCGGTAATTCCAATCGTCTTTAACTTTTCTGCCGGATGACCAAAATATGCGGCAGCCATGCAGGCAAGTGCATAGCGTGTATCCTCGACGCGGATAACGGTCACATGTTCCGGCACTTCTACCTCTTTTTCTACAATAACGGCTGCTGCCCCTTTTTCCACCACATCCGGGATAAATTCATGTGCATCTCTCACACTTCCGGAGATACATACAAATACCGAATTTTTCTCTACTTTTCTCGAATCATATACCAAAGTGGAAATCTCCGTTTCCACGCTTCCCTGCTTTACTTCATACGGTGTACGCTCTAATAACTCTGCTAATTTCATCTCTCTACCATACCTTTCCTACATCTCAATTTCGCCTTCGAATACTGTGGTTGCCGGTCCTGTCATGAAAATGTGATTGCTCTTTTCATCATACTCAATCATCAAATCGCCGCCTAACAAATGCACTAACACTTTATGTTCTGTCAGTCCATTTAAAATAGCTGCCATGACGCTCGCACAGGTTCCGGTTCCACAGGCTAACGTCTCGCCGGAGCCACGCTCCCAGACTCTCATGTTCATTTCTGTTCTGCTGATAATCTGCACAAATTCTGTATTGATTCGATTTGGAAATAACTTATGATGCTCGAAATGTGGTCCAATTTTTTCAATTTCAAGCTCTTTTGTATTATCAATAAAGACAACTGCATGTGGATTTCCCATCGATACACAGGTTACTTTCCACTCTTTTCCCTCAACTTCAATCGGTTCCTTTACCACACGTTTCTTTTCAAATAAAACCGGGATATGTTCCGGCTCAAGTATCGGCTCTCCCATATCTACTTTTACGAGCGATACCTTTCCGTTTTCTACAATCAAATCTAAATATTTAATACCCGCGCCGGTCTCGATGGAAACCTGCTTTTTCGTTGTCATGCCGTGGTCATAAACATATTTTGCAACACAGCGGATTCCGTTTCCGCACATCTCACCCTCTGAGCCGTCTGCATTATACATTCTCATCCGAAAATCTGCCACCTCAGAAGGACAGATTAAAATCAGTCCGTCCGAACCGATTCCAAAATGTCTGTCACTCACCTTTTCCGAAACCATTCCCGGATTCTCTACTTTTTCTTCGAAACAGTTTACATATACATAATCGTTGCCACATCCGTGCATCTTCGTAAATTTCATTTTATTTTCCTCCTCGCAAGGTATCTAAAAATTAAAGCTATGATTTCATTGTCACTTACTCTTATTATACGCCGCACTTTTTAAAATGAATATGAATTCTGTGCTAGATATATTGCAAATTGTGCTTTTTTGCGTTAGGATAGTTCTATCTCATAAAAAGGAGCGAAATACATGGAACAATACGAAAAAACAGGCTACCTGCACAGCAATTTTAAAATGTTTCACCTGATTGATTCTGAGCGCAAAGATTTTTCTTATCATTACCATGATTTTAATAAAATACTTATTTTCCTAAGCGGAGATGTCACATACTCAATCGAGGGGCGTTCCTACGACTTAGAGCCAAACGATATCGTTTTCGTAAATGCAGGCGAAGTGCACCGTCCGCTCATCCACAGTGCAGCGGCATACGAGCGCATTATTATCTACGTCTCACCTTCCTTTCTCAGTTCCTATCGGGAAGACACCTACGACCTCGGACTCTGCTTTAAACAGGCACACGAGAGACAGTCACATGTCCTCCGTGTCAATTCGTTCCGCGGAAGCTCCCTTGGAAATGTGACGGAACGGTTAGAACAGTCCCTCCATGACTCCGACTACGCAAATGAGCTGTATCACGACCTCCTTTTTCTCGAGTTCATGATACAGCTCAACCGTGCTGCTATCCACCATAATATTGACTACATCAGTAATTCATCCTCCAACGAAAAGATCCTGGCTGTCCTCGATTACATCAACGGACACCTGACCGAGGAACTTACCGTCGACGGCATTGCTGAAAAATTCTTCTTAAGCCGTTACTATCTGATGCATACGTTTAAGGAAGAGACCGGCTACACCCTTGGCGGCTATCTCTCCACCAAACGTCTCAAGCTTGCCCGTGAACTGATTCGAAACGGAACCCCGATTACGGAAGCCTGTTATGCCTGTGGATTTAAAAATTATTCTACTTTTTCGCGTGCCTACAAAAAAAGCTTTGGCAGTGCGCCACGCGACTTACGCCTGCTCCGCTAATGTATTCATAAATACCGGTATCAACTGTTTCTTACGTGATACAACTCCTTTTAATACAACGCCATCTTCGTCCGGTGTGACGCGGAATGCATCTTTGACAAGCTTCTCCGCTTCGCCTCCGGCATAGATGAGCTTCGTTGACTCTTCTAAAATATCCGTCAGCATCACAAATACCATTGAAATATCCTTATCCGCTAATACCTGTGTCATAAATGCCTTGAGCTGTACGGCAACTTTGTCTAATTCCGTTGCACTCATCGCACTCACCTGTGCGACACCAAAGTTGATATCCTGCGTATGAAAAATCTTAAAATCCTGATAAAAGATTTCATCTGTCGTTTTATTCTTAAAGTCACTTCCGGCCTCAAACATCTTTCTGGCATGCTCTTCAATCTCGACTTCCGCAATCTTCGCTAACGTCTCTGCCACTTCCTGATCAAGCGGTGTGCAGGTCGGCGAGCGGAACATTAACGTATCGGATAAGATAGCAGACAACAGTAACCCCGCTATTTTTTTCGGAACTTCCACACCTTTTTCCTGATACATCTGGTAAATAATCGTAGCCGTACATCCGAGCGGCTGATTTCTGAAATAAACCGGCGACATCGTCTCTAAGCTTCCGATACGATGGTGGTCGATAATCTCTAAAATCTCAGCCTCATCAATTCCATCGACAGCCTGTGACTTCTCGTTGTGATCTACTAGAATAATCTGTTTTTTCTGCATCTGCAACAAGTTTCGACGTGACATCATGCCGACATAATTATTGTTCTCATCTAATACCGGGAAGTCACGATGTCTGATTTTCGCCGTTGTCTCTCTGACTTCATCAACATAATCATCAATATTAAATGTGACTAACTTGTCCCTCGTCATGAACTGTTTGATTGGCATACTCTGATTAATCAGACGTGCCACGGAAAATGTATCATACGGTGTTGTAATGATGATACAGTTGTAATCATTCGCAAGTTCAATGACATTCTGGCTGACATTAAATCCACACCCGATGACAAGGCAGCTCGCATTGGATTTAATTGCCTGAATCTGGGACTCCTCCCTATCACTTAAAATAACAAGGTCATCATCCTCGATATACTCTGCCATATATTCCGGATTTGAAGCAGATACAACTACTTTTCCTTTTACAAAATAAGCATGCTCATTTCCTGCAATAATGGTTCCGTCGAGTGTCTCTGCAATTGTCTTGTACTGCGTTCTCGCCTTCGCAAGTACATGATTATCGTACACATCCATGTAGGAGGTCGCGATATCCTTCGTTACAATCAGTCCCTCTAACTTTCCATTGCGGTTCGTGACCGGAAGCGTTACTACCTCTAACTCTTTCATAATCTTCCAGGCACGTTTCAATGAAATCTGGCAGCTGACTCCCTGCGTCTTTCGAAATGTAATATCTTTTAGCTGTGCACCGACATAGGAAACCAGTTCCGGTTCCTTCACACCAAAATAATTCAGGACGTAACGTGTCTCCTCACTGACATTTCCAGCACGTTTCGCCTCGAATTCCTTATCTTCAATCTGATTCTTTAAATATGCGTATGAAATTGCAGCACAGATAGAATCCGTGTCCGGATTCTTATGTCCGACAACCCACACTTTTTTCTTTTCTAATTCCATGCATTTCCCTTTCATCTCTTGATTTCCCCATCCCCGTGTCAATACATGGTTTTATCGTGTCCCATATGCAAACCCATAAAAGCATATCGTCACGTTTCACCCATAAAATATAACCTAAATATCATAAACAATCCAAATCACAATCACACGTGCCCTCTGATTCGGTAAGATTCTGAATCGTTACTTCTTTAAAAATTAAATACGCCTAATGAATATAAAATATAGCCCACCAACACAACAAAATTAATACCGGAAAGCCATGCTAAACATTTCACATAGCCCCTTGCGGATGCTGCATTACGGTCAATTGCGTCCAGCTTCTCCAAGCTTTCGCCAAATTCCTTAAATAAATCCTGTGTGTTGCGATAAGATTTCACATTTTCAGCGTGTACCTTCTCTGCAAGTTCATTCTTCATCACATCAAGACGGCTGTTTACTTCCCCAAGTAACGCTTCTACCTTTGCCGCCTGTTCTTCCTGAAGCTTCTTATTGTCCTCTGCCTGTGTATTCACAAGTTCTTTTACGGCTGCAATCTGTTCTCTGCTGAATGTCTCACTTGCATCCATCTGCTCTTTCGTAAACTTCTGGTTTGCCGTAATCTGTTCGTCTAAGGATGCCTTATTTTTTGCAATCTGTTCTGCACTTGCCTTCTCTACTGCCTCTACCTGCTGCTTCACAGACTGTTCCATCTCATTTAATTTTGCAGAAAACTGCTCAATCATCCCGCTGATCTGTCTGTCAAATTCAACGACAATACGGTCAGACTCTTCTTTTCTCTCCGTCAGAATCTGTTCTAACTCCTGTGCCTTGTCCTCTTTCTCATCGACTAAATTCTGCAGTTCCTGTACCTTGGTCTCTTTTAAAGATAAAAGTCCCTGCAACTGCTTTGCCTTTTCCCTGAATTCATCAATCTGATTCAGTAAAAAGTCCTCTTTCTTTACTCCCTGCTTTACTTCATTCTCCACTTTCTTTCCCTGTTTCCTTTCCCGTTCTTTTTTTCGGCGGTTTCTCTGCGCTCTCCATCTTGTAAATAGATCTGCCATAAACGCTTCCTCCCTGAAACATCTGATGCTCCATATTACCTGTACCCATTTTAGCATTATCAGATTTTTTTGTAAATCCCCATTCCCCGGAAGCGATTCTCGCCGCTCAAAAATTCCTCTAACGGTTCCCTTTTCTTTTTCCAGTCGTGAAACAGTATCGGTGTTCCGTCCTCCCCTCCGGTCGGATGGTAACGGAAAATATCCCAGTAGCCGCTGCTTACCGCAAGCCGTTCTTCCTCCTGCACATGCTCCATTCCCTTTCGAATCCCGTGACTGATGCAGGGCGCATACGCAAGAATGAGCGATGTTCCCGGATACTGTTCCGCCTCAACAAGTGCCCTGATACACTGCTGGTAATCGGCTCCCATCGCAATCTGCGCCACATACACATCCTCATATGTCATGGCAAGCGCTGCAAGATTTTTCTTTTTCGTCTTTTTCCCATGAAAAGCCAGCCTTGCAAGCGCCCCCTGATGTGTCGATTTCGATGCCTGTCCGCCTGTATTCGAATAAATCTCCGTGTCAAACACAAGGATATTGATATCCTGCCCAGAGGCTAAAATATGGTCTAGTCCACCATACCCGATATCATATGCCCAGCCGTCGCCTCCGAATATCCATTGTGATTTTTTTGACAGGAACGATTTTTCACGCAAAATCTCTCTTGCCAGTTCACTTCCTTCCTCCTCTAAACAGGTCACGAGCTGTGCCGTCGCTTTCTGGTTTTCCCTGCTCTTTGAAAACGTATCCAGCCAGCCCTGATAGCTTTCTCGATACGCCCTGTTTTCTTCCTGCTTTGATTGCTCCAGCCATTTCTCCAGTTTGTGCCGCAATCGTTTTCGTGCCGCCTGCCCGGATAAAAGCATTCCGTAGCCAAATTCCGCCGCATCCTCAAAGAGTGAATTTGCCCACGCAACCCCGGTTCCGTTTAACGCACTCGTGTACGGTGTCGATGGAAAAGAATTCGCCCAGATAGACGAACAGCCGGTTGCATTTGCAATCAAAAGACATTCTCCAAATAACTGGGTTATCAGTTTCGCATAAGGTGTCTCGCCACATCCCCCGCACGCACCCGAAAATTCCAGCAGCGGTTTCACAAACTGTGAGCCCTTGACCGTATCCCGTTTGAATTTTGCAAAAACTTCCTCTTTTTGTGGCTGCATCACCGCATAGTCAAAAAATTTCTGCTGCTTCTTCTGCGTCTCAAACGCTTCCATATGCAGTGCCTTTCCCGGTGCCGGACAGACCTGAAAGCAATTCGCACAGCCCGTACAATCATACGTTGAAATGGTGATTGCATATTTATAACCTTCCATGCCATTCATTGCTTTTAAATGCATGCCTTCCGGTGTCTCCCCGACATCCGCCTCCGCAATCACAACCGGTCGGATAACCGCATGCGGACAGACATACGAACACTGGTTACATTGGATACATTTTTCATAATCCCAGACCGGAACTTCCACTGCCACGCCCCGCTTCTCATAAACTGCCGTCCCGGATGGCACATGTCCGTCCCGGTATGCGAAAAAAGCAGACACCGGCAATTCGTTTCCCTTTAATGCACTGATGGGTCTTTGTATTCTTTTTGCAAAAATCTCCTGCTCAGTCTGCCCATCGTCAGATTTTTCACAATCCGTTACCGTCTTCCGCTCCTGCTTCCATGCATCCGGGACTTCCACCCTCCAGTATCCGTTTCTTCCTGCTTCGATGGCTTTCAGATTCATCTGTACCACCAGTTCCCCCTTGTTTCCGTAGGTTTTCCGTACCGTCTCACCCAGATATTCCATTGCTTTCTCTTCCGGCAGCAGCCCCGTCAATGCAAAAAAGGCTGCCTGCAAAATAATATTCACCCTGCCGCCGAGACCAATCTGTTTTGCCGCACCATGCGCATCAATCGCGTAAAATGCGATTTCATGTTCCGCGATATAGCGTTTTACATCCGCCGGCAGATGTTGTTCTAACTCCGTCTGGTTCCATGCACAGTTTAACAGAAACATTCCTCCACGCCGGAGTTCCTGCACGATTTCATATTTTTCCAAATAGGATGCTAAATGGCATGCCACGAAATCTGCTTCCTTTATGCCATATGCAGCATGAATCGGCGCTCTGCCAAACCGCAGATGCGATATCGTCAGTCCGCCTGACTTTTTCGAATCATAGTCAAAATACGCCTGCACCTGCAAATCCGTATCATCACCTATAATTTTAATTGTATTTTTATTGGCTCCGACCGTTCCATCGTGCCCTAAGCCCCAGAACTTACAGCTTATCTCATCTTTCCGCTCCACCTTTACTTCCTCTAGAACCCGCAGCGATAAATTAGTCACATCATCCTCAATGCCGATGGTAAAATGTTCGCGTTTGTCGTTTCGAAACGCTGCCACAATCATCCCAGGCGTCACTTCTTTCGATCCAATTCCATATCTTCCCGCGTACGCCTTCTTTCCTTCAAACCTGCTTCCCTTCAATGCCGCCAGTACATCTAAATACAACGGCTCTCCCGGTGCTCCCGGCTCTTTTGTCCGGTTGAGCACAATTATTTTTTCCACAGTATCCGGCAATACCTTACGAAACATCTCGCTACAAAAAGGACGGTACAGATACACAGTTACAAGCCCGACTTTTTCTCCTTTTTCCTGTAGAAAATCTACGGTCTCCCGGATTGTCTCGCAGACAGATCCCATTGCAACTATAATTGTTGTTGCATCTTTTGCCCCATAATAGGTGAAGCAATGATACTGGGTTCCGATTCGTTTATTTATCTGCTCCATACAGTGCTCCACAATCTCCGGTAGTCTCTCGTAATCCGGATTCGACGCTTCCCGCATCTGAAAAAACACATCCGGATTCTGCGCAGAGCCCATCTCCTTCGGGTGTTCGGGATTCAATGCTCCCGCCCGGAATTCCTCTAATTTTTCTTGATTTACAAGTTCTCTTAATTCCTCATAATCCCAACAGTCGATTTTTTGTATCTCATGGGACGTCCGGAATCCGTCAAAGAAATTAAGAAATGGAATCTTGCCTTCTAACGCACTAAGATGTGCCACCGGTGCCAAATCCATAATTTCCTGTACCGAGGTCTCGCACAGCATCGCAACTCCAGTCTGCCTGCACGCATATATATCGGAATGGTCACCAAATATACTCAAAGCATGCGTTGCTATACTCCGTGCCGCCACATAAATGACACCCGGCAGATGCTCTCCGGCTATCTTATACAAATTAGGTATCATAAGAAGTAAGCCCTGCGAAGCTGTGTAAGTGGAGGCAAGTGCTCCTGTCATCAGCGCTCCGTGTATCGCTGCCGCCGCCCCTGCCTCTGATTGCATTTCAATTACATTCACACTTTCTTCAAATATATTTTCTATCTCAGACGCCGACCATTCTTCCACCAATTCTGCCATTGTCGTGGACGGTGTAATGGGATATACCGCCGCCACCTCCGTAAAAGCATATGCAACATATGCTGCCGCACTATTTCCATCCATTGTCTTTTTAAATCGCTTCATCGTTTCCTCCATTTTTCCATTTTCTTCTAGGATTTCCTGCAAAGGAAAAAATATACATTTTTGCGGTTTGGAATTAGATGCGTAAGCTTTTACCTGCGTGCTTTTTCGTATATATGCAAAAAGACACGGTACATGCAAGCATGTACCGTGTCTCATATGGAATCTATCTGATTTGCTCAACTATATCTTATTTGTATAATTCAACTAATCTTAACAGATGTTCATAACGAGCTTTTGCAGCTTCCTCAGATGCAGCAAAGAGTTTTGCAGCTCTTTCTGGGAAGGATCTTGTTAATCTGCT
>CAKRDK010000034.1 GCA_934309475.1 uncultured Roseburia sp. | reverse complement strand
ATGTGATGATTATCCTCATCAACATCTGGGTCGGTGTACCGTATCAGATGCTATCCGCTACCGGTATTTTGATGAATATCCCGACAGACCAGTTAGAGAGTGCACGAATCGACGGTGCAAACAAATGGCAAATTTTCTGGAAAATCACAATGCCATATGTATTGTTTATCTGCGGACCATCCTTAGTTCAGAGCGTTATCGCAAATATCAATAACTTTAACGTTATTTACCTGCTTACAAGCTCAACCGCTACATCCAATATGGCGTTTGCAAACTCTAATGCAAAAGAGACAGACCTTCTGATTACATGGTTGTTCACATTGACGAACGACAACTCAAACTACAAGATGGCATCTGTCATTGGTATTGTTTCATTCGTTATCTGCGCACTTCTGACACTGCTTAGTTACACAAGAATGATCAGTGGCGACAAAGAGGAGGTGTACCAGTAAAATGAAGAAAAAAACCTGGAATATTATTATAAGACATATTGTACTTGCCCTGTTGGCATTTATCTGGCTGATACCGATTGTATGGCTGGTTGTAACCTCATTATCAACAGCAAAGGGAGTAAGTTACCAGCACTTTTTCCCATCACACTGGACACTGGCAAATTATCACCAGTTGTTCTTTGAGACAGATACGGCAGCGAATTTCCCTGCCTGGTTTAAAAATACGTTCATCGTAGCATTTTTTACCTGTATCGTTTCGTCCACGTTTGTATTGATGGTTTCTTATGCATTCAGTTGTATGAGATTTAGAGGAAGAAAACAGCTTATGAGCTTTTCTATCATCCTTGGAATGTTCCCTGGTGTACTTTCCATGATTGCTGTTTACTTCGTATTAAAGATGATTGGACTTACCGATACGCTCGCTGGTCTGGTTATCGTATACTCCGCAGGTTCCGGATTAGGATTTTTGGTATTAAAAGGATTCTTCGATACCATTCCGGTTTCCTTAAGAGAGGCAGCCCGCTTAGAGGGAGCTTCTGAGGCAACTATTTTTGGAAAAATCATCATTCCGTTGTCAAAACCAATGATTGTATACACGATTATCAATTCATTCTTAAATCCATGGATGGATTTCGTTATGGCACGAATCATGATTAAATCAAAAGATTCTGCGGACTGGACAGTTGCAATCGGACTTTACAACCTGCTTCAGAAGACGTTGATTGGCGATTACTTCGCAATCTTCTGTGCCGGCGGTGTTATGATTGCAATTCCAATTTCCATCCTTTTCGTAGTGATGCAGAAATTCTACGTGGAAGGTGTAACAGGAGGAGCCGTAAAAGGCTGATAAAATTGAAATGTTATTCATGAATCCGGGCAGCACCCCCATTGCTGCCTGAAACCATGATGGACATAATACATAGAAAGAAAAGCCACAGAGTTTGGCTGAATGGAGGAAAAAATGGACAAATTTGTATTGAATCTGATCCATCGTCCAGAAATGGTTCCAGAGTATTCTGCAACTGTAACAGGACAGGGAAAAGAAGAGGATATCGGAGATAAAGCTCTTTTGACAGAGTCTTTGGATATCTTTAAGACACAGCAGAGACTTGCACATGAGAATGGATTAAAAGTAACCATTCAGATGACATATGCTTCTCTTTTCAACGATGAAGCAGTAGAAATCGCAAAACATGACCACGAAGTATATGGTGATGAAATTGCATTATCGTTACTTGGATTACCATGTGAAGAGTTCCGTGAAAAATATAAGACAAAGGACTTCTGTATCTGGATGTTCTCAATGGAAGATAAAAAAGCAATCGTCAATGACGTATTCGAGAAATTCCATGACAGATTTGGATTCTATCCAGAATCAACAGGTTCCTACTACATGGACGCAGATTTAACAAACTACATCAAAGCAACTTATCCAACTGTAAAATGTGCAGTTGCAACCTGCTGGGAGGAAGGACCAAAAGCATACCATACCTGTAACAACTCCTGGTATACATTATTCGATGGAGGCCCATGGGCACCTTGGATTCCATCCAAACAGAATACACATGCTCCGGCAGCGAACAAAGAAGAGGATAGCGGAATCGTAGCAATCCCTCATCTTTCCCGTGACTTGATTGCTTGTTACGATGGAAATGGTTCGAACTTCGGAACACATCCACAGAACGTACTTCGTGGAATGATTTACGACACAAAGACATGGGAGTATCCATATCTTTACAACTTAATTGACCAGTATCGTTCCCTTGAAAAATACAACAACGGATATGCTTACAACATGATGTTCGTTGGACCAGGCTGGATGAACAAAATGGGACGCTGGGAGCAGCCATATGACCTTCTCTACAAATCATATAGCGATGGATGTGCTTACTATGGTAAGCTGAAAAAAGAAGGACAGCTCATCGATATGACAATGTCCGAGTTCGCAGATTACTACCGTGAGAAGAAAGGTGTAAACGACAACAACTACAATGAGCCGGAATGTGCTCTTTGGAGAGATATCTTATATGGTTCTGATAAACAGTTATTCTGGTATTGCGATCCATATATGAGAGCATGCGTTAACATGGATCAGGGTGGAGCAATTGTAGACCTTCGTCCATACGCAGCAAAATTAGAGTGGCCGGTTGGTATCGGAACAAAACATGTTCAGGATGCATCTTACCCATTCTTAATTCAGGAGAAATATCGTGCAGGTTACTTCACACATTACGCTGGAGAAGGAACCGTAAGAAGTGCAAAACTTTCTTACAAAGGAGAGGAAGTAGACCTTTGTCTCTGCCCAACACATGCACACTTCTCACAGGAAGGAAAGACAAGAATCTTAACACTCGACCCTGTTACAATCGAGTTCAGAGATTTAACCGTCAAACTTCAGACAAAAGAATACTTCGAAGAAGGTTCTTCTAACATCAAGATTGAACGTCATATCTTAGAGATGAGCGATCCTACTGCAGAAGTAACATTAAACGAATATATGGTAGCATGTTACGGTACAACAGAGTACTCTGAGGATATGTCCCATATCACATTAAAGATTGATGGACCGGAAGAAAAGACAATCAATTACGAATACAAATGCCGTGAAGAGGGCGTGAAAGGTGCTTCTGAAGTAAGCGCAGTCATTCCTGAAATCGAGACAAGAGTATCTATGACAGCATCAGATGCAAAGGCAGAAGGATATGTAAAAGAGGGATATGCTTTCTCACCAATGTTCACATTAGGATACAGAAAAACAATCTCAGATAAGGAGGTATTTGCAACATGGCTCAACTTGGCAAAGGCAAATTAAATTACAGATGTCCATCTTGCTTCTTAAGAGATCTCGACATTGATATGTTCTACAATAAAGAAACAGGTATTTACAGCTGTATCCGCTGTCAGTACAGAGGAACCGAAGAGGACGTTTTAGAGAAAAACGAGATGATTCGTTTCCGTTATAAAGCAATGCATGACAGAATCACAAAATTTGATTTTGATTAAGTACAAGTCACGCATATGCGCATGACTCCGGTATTTAAAGGGCGCATAGGGAAATAACCTATGCGCCTTTTTCATCTGTAGGGGAGAGACCTATGGAAAAAGTTGTTAGATAAGAAAGGTACGATGAAGCATGGGAAAGAAAAAGAAAGACACAATGGAATTCAGATTCTATGAAGTTCCACAAAATGAATATGTGTTAGCACTTTTAGGAGAGGCGTGGATTCGTGACTATGGTCATGATGAGACCAATCTGCACTTTCATAATCTCATGGAAATAGGATATTGCAGGAACGGAAAAGGGGAACTCATTTTAGATGAGGAAGTCAGAAAATATGAACCTGCAATGTTCAGTGTCATCCCACAGAATTTTCCACATATTACGATTAGCAATGCGGAAGAAGAACAAAGCTTCTGGGAATACCTGTTTTTAGATCCGGTACAGATTTTGCAGGAAATGTATCCGGACAATCCGCTCTATCAGAGAGAATTATTAGAAAAAATAAACCGCAAAGCAGTATTTGTGTACGAGTGGGAAAAAAGAGACCTCGCATTGATTATCAAAATGATTATGGAAGAAATGCGGGCAAAAAAACCACATTACCAGGCAGGTGTCAAAGGAATGATGATGGCACTGATGACTGAGATTATCAGAATGAGCGAAGCAGATGAATCTGTGACAGAGATACGGAAAAGAGCCGGAATCACACAGATTTCAGATGCACTTGATTTCGTGAGGGTAGAATATGCAAAGAGTTTGAAAGTAGAAGATCTTGCCAATGTCTGCCACATGAGTGAGACACATTTCAGACGTATTTTTGAGACATATATGAACATTGCTCCGATGGATTACATCAATTTAATCCGTATCCAGAAGGCATGTGATTTGATGAAAAAGTCAAACGATTCCATGGATGTTGTAGCGCAGAAAGTTGGGTTTACAACGACATCGACGTTTAACCGAAATTTTAAAAAATTTTTAGGAACATCTCCGTACCAGTGGAAAATCAAACCGGAAAATTACGAGCGTAAGCTTTTGAACTTTAATATTTCGGTGTTAAAAGGCTGGTAAGGTGAACAATAGATAAGAAGCAGAGAAAGGAAATGAAAATGAAATTTGTAAAAGGAATGGATTTATCCACATTAATAGAATTAGAGCGCTGTGGTGCAAAATATTATGACGATGGAAAAGAGATGGACATTTTAGACATCATGAAAAAATATGATGTCGACACAATCCGTATCCGCCTCTGGAATGATCCGTGGTCCGAGACAGGGGAATCCTATGGCGCAGGAGAAAATGATTTAAAGACCTCCTTAGAAATTGCAAAAAGAGTCACAGACGCAGGATTTGGCGTATTGTTAAACTTCCATTACAGCGATTTCTGGGCAGATCCTGGAAAACAGTTTAAACCAAAAGCATGGGCAGATTACGGTGTGGAAGAATTGGAAAAAGCCGTATATGATTTTACAGCAGAGACCATGGAAGTTTTTGAAAAAGAAGGCGTGAACATCACAATGGTCCAGGTCGGAAATGAACTTTCGAACGGACTTCTCTGGCCGGAAGGAAAAGTGCCAAACTATGACAACATCGCAAAATTTGTCAATGCCGGAATCCGCGGTGTCCGTAAAGTCGACGGTGAAGTGCCGATTATGATTCACTTAGACAACGGCGGCAAGAACGAATTATACCGCGAGTGGTTCGACAACTTCATGCAGCGTGGGGAGGATTTCCAGATTATTGGATTGTCTTACTACCCATTCTGGCATGGAACACTCGACATGTTAGAGTACAACATGAACGACATTGCAAAACGTTACGGAAAAGACTTAATCGTGGCGGAAGTTTCCATGGGCTACACTATGGAGGATTACAAGGAATATGAAAAACTTTCCGATGAAGAGAGAAAAGGTTATGCGACACGTCAGGAACTGGTAGAAAAGATTGAATATCCAATGACCATACAAGGTCAGTATGATTTTATGCAGGATTTCTTAAACAGAATCAGTCATATTGCAGACAATAAGGGAAGAGGATTCTTCTATTGGGAGCCTGCATGGATTCCGGTACACGGCTCTGGCTGGGCAACTCCTGCATCCTTAAAATATATCCAGGACCCGGGTCCATGTGGAAACGAATGGGCAAACCAGGCATTGTTTGACTACAAGGGAAATGCACTTCCGACATTACAGTTAATCCGTGATTTCAAAACAGAATAAAATATGTAAATTTGTTGCATGATTTTTGCACTTTGTTGCAGTATCTCTAGAAGCGGTTGAAAAGTGTCAATATCACGATATAATAAAATTAAAGAAAAAAAGCATGCAAACGATAAATTCGTCTGAAATGCATAGGAATTGCAGAAAAGAAAAAATGATGTAACATGATGAAAATGCAATTTATGTGAAATGATGCAGAAAAAGAGATAGGAAGGCAAGAAAATGATTCAGGAAAAGATTTTAGAATTAACAGAGTATGGTCTTGTGACCGGCTTAATTGAAAAAGAGGATGAGCGATTTACCGTAAACCGTTTTTTAGAGCTGTTTCAGTTAGATGAGCTTGAGGACGAAGTGGTAGCAGAGTATGCAAAAAGACCTGCTATGACAAGAGAAGAAGCAGAAGAGAAATTAGATGGTATCTTAAATGAGATGATGGATTATGCACATGAGCAGGGTATCATGAAAGAAGACAGCATTGTGTACCGTGATTTATTTGATACGAAGATTATGAGCCTTATGGTGCCAAGACCAAGTGAAGTGCAGAAGAAATTCAAGGAACTTTACAAAGAGTCACCGGAAAAGGCAACCGACTACTTTTATCAGTTGAGCCGTGATACAAACTACATTCGTAGAAATAGAATTAAGAGAGACCAGAAATGGACAGCAGAGACAGAGTTTGGTACCTTAGACATCACCATCAACTTATCCAAACCGGAAAAGGATCCGAAGGCAATCGCAGCTGCGAAGCTTGCAAAACAGAGTGGATATCCAAAATGTTTGCTGTGTAAAGAAAACGAAGGATATGCAGGACGTGTCAACCATCCGGCAAGACAGAATCACAGAATTATTCCTGTGACGATTAACAACAGTGACTGGTATTTCCAGTATTCTCCATATGTGTACTACAACGAGCACTGTATCGTGTTCAACGCAAATCACACACCGATGAAGATTGAGCGTGCCACATTTGGAAAGCTGTTAGATTTCGTAACACAGTTCCCACACTACTTTGTAGGTTCGAATGCGGACCTTCCAATCGTTGGAGGTTCTATTTTAAGCCACGACCATTTTCAGGGTGGACATTACGAATTTGCAATGGCAAAAGCGCCAATTGAAAAAGAAATCAGCTTTGAAGGATTTGCTGATGTAAAAGCAGGCATCGTAAAATGGCCAATGTCCGTTATCCGTCTTCGTGCAAAAGAGAAAGAACGCCTGATTGAGCTTGCAGACAAGATTTTACTTGCATGGAGAGGTTATACCGATGAGGCAGCATTTGTATATGCAGAGACAGACGGAGAGCCGCACAACACCATCACACCGATTGCAAGAAGACGTGGAGAAGACTTTGAGTTAGACTTAGTGCTTCGTAACAACATCACAACAGAGGAACATCCGTTAGGTGTTTATCATCCACATGCCAAATTGCACCACATCAAGAAAGAGAACATCGGTCTGATTGAGGTAATGGGACTCGCAGTTTTACCGGCACGATTAAAAGATGAGATGGCTTCCTTAGAGAAAGCAATCGTAGACGGAAGTGATATCCGCAAAGATGAAGTCCTTGCAAAACATGCAGACTGGGTGGATGAATTCCTTCCAAAATACGATAACGTAACAGCAGAAAATGTACACGGAATCATCCAGACAGAAATCGGACTTGTATTCAACGAAGTATTAAAGGACGCTGGTGTTTATAAATGTACAACAGAAGGCCGTGAAGCATTTATGCGCTTTATTGAGAGTGTATAAAACTATACGGAAATGAAACGGTAAAAAGATAGAATTATCTCCTAAAACATAAGAAAATTTAGGAGATAATTCTTTTTTTATAAGAGGCGGACAGGTGGAAAATGAAAAATATCTTTCGTCCGCACTTTACATTCGCCCGCTCTTATTGTAAAGTGTAGAAAGATGCAGTTTGAAAAAGAAAGGCGTGGAATTATGATTTCAAAGAAGATAGAAAAAGCATTAGAAGGCAGTTCTGTCATTCGTGCAATGTTTAACGAAGGAAGAGAATTAGCAGAAAAGTACGGCGCAGAGAATGTGTATGATTTCTCACTGGGGAATCCTGCAACACCGGCACCGGAAGCTTTTAAACAGGCAATTATAGATTTATTGGAAGAGACAGACCCGATGGAGTTACACGGCTATATGTCGAACTCCGGATTCCCGGATGTAAGAGCAGCAATCGCAGAGAGTCTGAATGGACGTTTCGGCACAAAGTTTGATTTTCACAATGTCGTGATGACAGTCGGTGCCGCAGGTGGTCTTAACATTATTTTTAAGACAATCTTAGACCCGGAAGATGAAGTGATTGTATTTGCACCATACTTTGGAGAGTACAAGCATTATGTGGCAAACTTTGATGCCAAAATCGTCGAGGTTGCACCAAACTATGAGAACTTCCAGCCGGATTTAGAGGAATTTGAGAAGAAAATCAATGCAAAGACAAAGGCAGTCATTGTAAATACTCCAAATAATCCGACCGGTGTGATTTACAGCCCGGATACACTTACAAGATTAGGCGAGATTTTATGCAGAAAAGAAAAAGAGTTTGGAACAGATATTTATCTGATTTCAGATGAACCTTACCGTGAGCTTGTCTATGATGGAAACAAAGAGGACTTTTTGACAAAGTATTATCATAATACTTTAGTGGGATACTCTTTCAGTAAATCACTTTCCCTTCCGGGCGAGCGAATCGGTTATGTGGTCGTTCCGGATGAGGCATCCGACTCAAAGAAGTTATTAGAGGGAATTGAAATCTCAAACCGTACCTTAGGATTCGTCAACGCACCGGGACTGATGCAGAAAGCGGTGGCACGTTGTCTGAATGAGAAAACGGATGTTGCTTACTATGAGAGAAACCGCAAATTATTATACGAAAGTTTAGAAGGACTCGGCTTTGAATGTATCAAGCCAGAGGGCGCTTTCTATATGTGGGTGAAGGCACCGGGAGAAGAGAACGAGTTTGTCGCAAGAGGCAAGAAATACAACATCATCATGGTAAAAGGCGGTGCATTCGCATGTCCGGGTTATGTCCGTCTTGCCTACTGTACGTCTTACGAGACGATTCAGCGCTCTATTCCGGCCTTTGAAAAGCTTGCAGCGGAGTATGGCCTGAAAAAATAAAAACGGGAAACAGTGACTTATCATGGAGGGAAAACGATGAATTGGGAAGAGTACGTGCGAAAGGTAGTTCCCTATGTACCGGGGGAGCAGCCGAAACGAAAAGACATTATTAAGCTGAACACAAATGAGAATCCATATCCGCCCGCACCGGGAGTAAAACGAGCATATGAGGTATTTGAATTAGGGCAGCTTAGAAAGTATCCGGACCCGTCAGCGGAGAAGCTTGTCGGGGCAATTGCGGACTTCTACGGGCTAAAGAAGGAGCAGGTCTTTGTCGGAGTGGGTTCCGATGATGTGCTTGCGATGATTTTCATGACCTTTTTTAACAGTAAGGTACCGGTTTTATTTCCGGATATCACGTACTCTTTTTATGATGTGTGGGCAGATATGCTCCGCATCCCATATGAAGTACAGCCATTAGATGAGAATTTTAAAATACGAAAAGAAGACTACAGAAAAGAAAATGGTGGCATTATTTTCCCGAATCCAAATGCACCGACCGGCGTTTTGATGCCGCTTTCTGAGGTGGAAGATATCATAGCGCACAATCAGGAGTCGATTGTTGTGGTAGATGAAGCCTACATTGATTTCGGCGGCGAATCGGCACTTCCTCTGATTGAAAAATACGAAAATCTTTTGGTGGTGCAGACATTTTCAAAATCACGTTCCATGGCGGGAATCCGTATTGGCTATGCGATGGGATGTGAAAAATTAATCCGCTACATCAACGATGTGAAATATTCGTTTAACTCCTACACAATGAATCAGCTGACGATTGAGTTAGGAGCAGCGGCGATTGCAGACCGCGCTTATTTTGAAGATACTACGAAAAAGGTAGTTGCAACAAGAGAGCGCACGAAAAAGGAATTGCGTGAACTGGGATTTGTATTTGAGGATTCGAAGAGCAATTTCATTTTTGCACGCCATGAGCATGTGCCGGCAGAAGAGATTTTTGAGGCATTGAAAAAAGAGGGAATCTATGTACGCCATTTTACGGCAGAACGGATACACGATTATCTCCGTATCAGCATCGGTACAGATGAAGAGATGGATGCGTTATTATCTTTCCTCAGAACATATTTGAATTAAAAAAGAAAGCAGGTAGTTATGTTAAAACAGTATCTTATTATATTTTTCATTTCGATGGTTCCATTGATTGAACTTCGTGGAGCAATCCCATATTCCCAGCTGTTCGGGCTTCCAATTGTACAGTCTTTTATCATTTGTATCATTGGAAATATGCTGCCGATTCCGATTATTTATCTTTTTGCACGAAAAGTATTGGAGTGGGGAGCCGACAAGCCAGTGATTGGGAAATTTTTCACATTCTGTCTCGAAAAGGGTGAGAAGGGTGGAAAGAAACTCCAGGAGAAGGCAGGAAAAGGTCTGTTTATTGCATTGATGCTTTTTGTCGGAATTCCGGTTCCGGGAACAGGTGCATGGACAGGAACGCTTGCGGCAAGTATTTTAGATATGGACTTTAAGTCAACAGTGGCAGCCGTCCTGCTTGGTGTATTGTTAGCAGGAGCCATTATGATGGTGGCAAGTCTGCTTGGAGTGACGGTATTTTTAAAATAGGAAACAAAAAGGGCAGCCCATGCGGACTGTCCTTTTTTGCGCCTTATGGCACATATTAGAAAACGAATCAATTTTTATACAATCAGATTGCAAGGTCTAATTGCTGGAGGGTACCAACACCTCCGTTTTCGTAGAGGAATAATCCGGTTTTGCGGATAACAGCCTCTGTCTCATTGGTAACTTTATTTTTGATGGAGTAGTTTGTATCCCGGCTGCCGAGATAGATGGCTCCGACACCGGCTTTTCCTAACCCGCAGAGCACATCATTTCCTGACGCATCTTTCGTCCAGATGAGAAGCTTTGAAAAGATTTCATCTGCCTCATCAATCCAGCCGTTGTGGTCGTCATCATAGGCGGCAAGGTCTTCAAATCCATTTCCGCTTGTCGTGCCGAAAAGTTCACTTCCGTCGTCAATACGGCCGTTCCCGTTTTTGTCATAAGCTAAATAACCGCTGCCCGGTGCAAGCGAAGAGATTTCTTCTGCATGTCCGTCGGCATCTAAGTCAAAGAAGAACTTCTGGTCAGAGAGATGAACCGAGGTTCCGCTCAACTGGATGACAAGCGGGTCACATAGCTGCGGGGCGCCATACTGAATCATGGTAGAAGTGCTTTCCGTAAAAGAACGTGACAGCTCAAGACTGATATTGATGGAATAACTGTTTCCGTCAGCCGTGAGGACAGTTCCTCTTGCGTCAAAGCAGGTTGTCTCCTGCTCGGAATAGTAAAAACTTGAGGTATAAGAACCACCGCTGCCCGAAGGTGTCATGTTGACGTCCTTAGTCAGACTTGTGTCAGGCGCTTCCCCCTTTTTTCCAAACAGAAGGTAAAGCAGGTAATCAATGGATTGCTGCTTTAATTCATCGAGAGACTTTAACTGTTTTTTCACACCGACTCCATGCACACTCTGGTTTTCCTGAAAGCGGCGGAACAAATCTTCGGTCTCCTTTTTAAAATCCTTTTTCGGATTATTCTTCTTATCTGATGAAGATGAGGACTGATTTCCCTCGCGGTACACATATTCATTCGAGACGGAGGCGCTTGACGTGGCACCCGTGGTATTCGACCAACTCGAAAAAACAGTATTTGAGCTGTAACGTTCCTCATAACTCCGCTGTGCGTTCATCTTGATAGAATCAGATTGAATAATCACACAAATTCCTCCCTGTCAGAACAAATCCGATTATTTTTTCCTGCGTCCCTGCAAAAAAGAATAAAAAAAGACGGCAGCTAATAAGAAAATCCATTTCCTTAGAAGTTACCGTCCGTGGCTTCGTTCCAAATTTTTGAAAAAATCTGATGGCCAATCAAATCTTTTCAAAAATTGTATCGGTCAAAAGCACCAATATACTTAGTGAAAAAAATAAACTTATGAAATCGGGACTCCGGCAGGGAGCATTCTCTGGTCTCTTTTGCGGACACCGAGCCGGAAAAGAAGGAAACCTGCAACCGGTGCAATCACTCCAAACAAAATCCACAATATTATCACAAGCACCGTGTTACCCGAAGGGATAAACTGTTCTAATACCGTGCCCCAGAAGTTAAACAGCATGTGGAAGAGAATGGATACATAAATGGAGCCACTCTTTTCGCAGACGTAGCCGAGAATGAGTCCGAGACAGAACGCATAACTTCCCTGGAGCCAGTTCATATGGAGAAGTCCGAATAAAAATGCCTGCAGGAGGTTCGCTGCCCAAAACGGCATACAGCGCTTTGCACTGCTCATCGTGACACCGCGGCAGACGAGTTCCTCACAAATCGGTGCTAAAATAACGGAATAGAGCAGAAGGCTGAACGTAAGATTGCTGTCCATACCGGCATTTTTCAACAATTCCTGATACTGGGTCAGCCAGCTTGGAAAGATGGATGAGAGTATGGCAATCAGGTAAGAGCAAAGATACTGGGAACCCGGCACCAAAACAATAACACCTACAAACATAAGCGGATGAAAGGTTTCTTTTACGTTTGGCAGATAGTCCGCATAAAACTGCAGATAATACCAGATGCCAAAGACTGCAATTGCAAGCAGCGCATAGATAATCATGATATAGGAGCTAAAATCCGAGGAGGATAGGAGATTCTGCAAGGAAGAGATAATCGAGGAAAAATCGGTTCCGCCCTTTAGTATTTTTACAAACACCGCTGTTCCCGTGAGGAAAAAGGATGCGATAAATTGTAACACTAATACAAGTATAAATGGAAGAAAGCTTAAGAAAAACTGTCCAATTTTTTTTGCCATAATAACCATACCTTTCTGTAAAAACCGCAATTTTTTGCATAAAACACGCAAAATTGACTTGTACGAAAAAAAAGACTGGATTTTGGTACAAGACCTATGTTATTATATCAATTTGTGAGATTGTTTGCAAGAATTGTATTTACTTTAAAACTTTAATATGCTAAAATATTAGTACATTAATTTAAGGTTCGAAAAGGAGATAGAGAAATGAGTAAGAAGCTTAGAACAGAAGCGGTGGATCATCTTTTTGATGCAATACTCAGTCTGGAGAACAGGGAAGAATGTTATACATTTTTCGAAGATGTTTGTACGGTCAATGAATTACTTTCTTTGTCCCAGCGGTTCGAGGTTGCGAAAATGCTTCGTGATCAGAAGACATATTTAGACATTGCAGAGAAGACAGGTGCTTCAACGGCGACTATCAGCCGTGTAAATCGTTCCCTGAATTATGGAAACGATGGTTACGACATGGTATTTAGCAGAATTACCAATGACAGCGAAGAATAAAAAAAAGAGATTATCATAACCCAAAACGGTTGTGATAATCTTTTTTTCTAGTCTTTTTTGTCTTTCTTTTCTTTTTTCTCCGACTTGGAAGTGGTGGCCTCCTTTTTCTGGCGGGAAGCCTCGAATTCGTCGATGGTCTTCTCAATCAGCATTTTTTTCACATAGACATCGTAACTTAACATGCAGATAAAACTGAAAGTCTGCAGCAGTTCCTTCTCATCTTCCGGTACATCTGCAAAAGTCGTGTGTGCCGTGTGGAATTTCTTGGCAAGGTCTTTCATCAGATTCTGAGTCTCCTGATGTTCAAGACCAAATACTTCCGTGTAAATATCCTGAAGGCTTAAGTCACTCTCGTTGCCAAAATATTTATCCGTAATTGGATTTAAAATATTTTGGATGTCGCTGATGCTTAAAATATTTTTCAGGTAATAGATAAAAATCAGAGTCAGAACATGCTCTCTGGAATATTTTTTCTTCTCCGGCGGTGGCAGAAGATTATTTTTGGCATAATTATTAATCATGGTCTTCGTTAAAATCTTATCATCCTCATGACGCTTCGATGAGGCAAGCTGGGAGTCCATGAAAGTGGTTACCTGATCCATATAAAGTGGAATGTTCGGAATGTCTTCCGGTTTCACATAATCTATTGCACTAAGGCTTTGTAAAATACTGTTTAAAAAATTCTTGGTATCAATTGTCATCTGTTTGTCACCTCTGTATCACATTATATAGTATCCAAAACTAGATGACAATAGACAAAGTCGTAAAATTGTATTTTTTCTGTAAAAAGGATATTGGTAATTTGTATAAGTTATGATATAATTCTTACAACATGAAACAGAACATATATTCTGCTTTTGAAAAGGTGGATACATTAGAAGGGAAACCATACAATATGAGTATTTATGATACATTGAACGAACAACAGAAGAAGGGCGTTTTTACGACGGAAGGACCGGTGCTTTTGCTTGCCGGGGCAGGTTCCGGGAAGACGAGAGTGCTGACACACCGGACGGCTTATCTGATTGAAGAGGTCGGGGTGAACCCATATAACATCATGGCGATTACTTTTACGAACAAGGCGGCGGGTGAGATGCGCGAGCGTATCGACAATCTGATTGGATATGGCTCGGAAAGCATCTGGGTGGCGACATTCCACTCTACCTGTGTCCGTATGTTGCGGCGTCACATTGACCGTCTCGGCTATGACACGAATTTTACGATTTATGATGCGGACGATCAGAAGACACTGATGAAAGATATCTGCAAGCGTCTTGAGATTGATACGAAGAAATATAAGGAAAAGAATTTTTTGAGTGTGATTTCACATGCAAAGGATGAACTTGTCTCACCGGAGGAGTTCATGCTCCGTGCGGCGGGCGATTATGCGAAGCAGAAGCAGGCGCAGGTCTACCGCGAATACCAGGAGAGCCTGAAGAAGAATAATGCGCTTGATTTTGATGATTTGATTGTCAAGACGGTGGAGCTTTTCAAAGCGGATGCACAGGTGTTAGATTATTATCAGGAGCGTTTCCGTTATATTATGGTCGACGAGTATCAGGATACCAATACGGCGCAGTTTGAGCTGATTCATCTGCTTTCCGGGAAGTATAAGAATCTCTGCGTGGTGGGGGATGATGACCAGTCTATTTATAAGTTCCGCGGCGCTAATATTTATAATATTTTGAATTTTGAGAAATACTATCCCGAGGCGACAGTTATCAAATTAGAGCAGAATTATCGTTCTACCCAGAATATATTGAATGCTGCTAACGGGGTGATTGGAAATAATATCGGACGAAAAGCGAAGCGTCTCTGGACGGCGAATGACGAAGGCGAGAAGATTAAGTTTGAGCAGTTTAATACGGCATACGAAGAGGCAGATTTCATCACGCGTTCTATTTTAAGTGATGTCACAAAGGGTAACTATGATTATAAAGATATTGCGATTTTGTACCGTACCAATGCACAGTCACGTCTTTTTGAAGAGCGTTTTGTCGTATCGAATATTCCGTATAAAATTGTCGGTGGTGTGAACTTCTATGCGCGAAAAGAAGTAAAAGACCTGCTGGCATATTTAAAGACGATTGATAACGCGAGAGATGACCTGGCAGTCCGCCGTATCATCAATGTGCCAAAGCGAGGAATCGGTGCGACCACCTTAAACCGTGTCGGCGATTATGCGCAGATTAATGAGGTCAGTTTTTATCAGGCACTTAAGATGGCAGACGATATTCCAACGCTCGGAAAAGCAGCCGGAAAGATTAAACCGTTTGTGAATTTCATTCAGATGATGCGAAGCAAGGCGAGTGTGCTTCCGGTATCGGAGCTTTTAAAAGAGGTTATCGAGGAGACCGGTTATGTCCGCGAACTTGAGTTAGAAGGGACGGACGAAGCGCAGAGCCGAATCGAGAATATTGACGAATTGTTAAGCAAAGTTGTGACATATGAGGAGGGTGAGGAGAACCCGACATTAAGCGGCTTTTTAGAAGAAGTGGCATTGGTGGCTGATATTGATAATCTGGAAGAGGACAACGATTATGTGGTGCTTATGACGTTGCACAGCGCGAAAGGACTTGAGTTCCCGAAGGTATTTTTAGCGGGCATGGAAGACGGACTTTTCCCAAGCTATATGTCAATTACAAGTGATGACTCGCGGGAGGAATTAGAGGAGGAACGCCGGCTGGCATATGTTGGCATTACCCGTGCCATGGATGAACTGACGATAACCTGTGCGAGACAACGTATGATTCGCGGAGAGACGCAATATAATAAGGTATCACGTTTTGTGCGGGAGATTCCGGCAGAACTGTTAGAGGGAATCATGCCGTCACGCACAGAGGCGGCGAATCGTGTGAGCCGGGATGCGGGAATGAGAACACCGGTGAGCACTTATCGCAGGAATCCGGTATCCGGTCAGAGTATGCAGGCAAGAGCGTTTTCAAGTGCCAATACACAGAAGGTATCGCTAGATTATGGAGTCGGCGACAGGGTCAGCCATATGAAGTTCGGCACTGGAACGGTCATGGCAGTTGTCGAAGGCGGCAGGGACTATGAAGTTACCGTCAATTTTGACACGGCAGGAACGAAGAAAATGTTTGCTACTTTTGCAAAACTAAAGAAAATATAAAATCGCGAAATTTGCAAATTTTTTATAGGCGATTCGGGCAAGATATGGTATAATGTACGCAAAGGCAAATAGGGTAACCGTTTTCGATTGAAATCGAATTGAAATAAATAATGAGAAGGAGTGGTAACATGAACAAAATGGAAGAATTATTAAACATGGCTAAGGTGAATGAGTTACTGAACAAGAAGGAAGAAGAGAAAAAGCCTTCAAAATTTGTTTGGGTTTTTGCAGTGATTGGAATTGTTGCAGCAGTTGCAGCAGCAATCTATGGAATTTATCGTTTCTTCACACCGGATTATTTAGAAGATTTCGAAGATGATTTTGATGATGACTTCGAAGATGATTTCTTTGAGGACGAAGAAGAAGCGGACGAGAAAGAAGACTAAGTATCAGATAAGTGAGACCGGGGGCTGCGAACAGCAGCCCCTTGTTTTTTGATATAATGAACGCAAGCGATGAAAATAAAATTGTGGTTAATTTGGAGGCAAGTGTGAAAAAAGGACAGGTATTAGAAGGAATAATTGAAAGAGTTGATTTCCCGAATAAAGGAAGAGTGATGACGGAGGAAGGAAAAACGGTTATTGTAAAAAACGGAATTCCGGGACAGAAGGTGTCTTTTTCCATCAACAAAATCAGAAAGGGAAAATGTGAGGGACGTCTGTTAGAAGTTTTAGAAAAATCACCGTTAGAGATGGAGCAGGCGGACTGCCCGCATTTTGGAATCTGCGGAGGCTGCACCTACCAGAGCCTTCCTTATGAAGAACAGCTTAAAATGAAGGAAAAACAGGTCAAAGAGATGATGGATGCAGTGATTCCTTCGGAGGCACCTTATGAGTTTTTAGGAATCAAGCCGAGTCCAAAACAGCAGGCTTACCGTAATAAAATGGAATTCTCCTTTGGAGATGAATACAAGGATGGACCGCTTGCACTTGGAATGCATAAAAGAGGCAGTTTTTATGATATTACAAATGTAGGCGATTGCCAGATTGTCGACGAGGATTTCCGAAAAATTTTAACTGTGACATTAGAGTATTTTAAGGAAAAGGAGATTTCTTTTTTTCATAAACTGCGTCATACCGGATATCTGCGTCATCTTCTAGTGCGAAAAGCGGTCAAGACAGGACAGATTCTAGTTGACCTTGTGACAACGACACAGACGGATTTTGCAAAAGAAGCAGACGGCAGGAAAAATGTTTTCGCCGGAACAGAGCAGGAACTTTTAGAAGGCTGGACAAAGGCGCTGCAGGGGCAGTCGTATCTTGGTGAGCTGACCGGTATTCTTCATACGAAAAATGACAATGTTGCCGATACCGTTACAAATGAGGGAACGGATATTTTATATGGTCAGGATTATTTCTACGAGGAACTTTTAGGGCTTAAATTTAAGATTACGCCATTTTCTTTTTTCCAGACCAATTCTCTTGGCGCGGAAGTGCTGTATCAGACGGCGCGTGATTTTATTGGAGATGCACTGCCAAACAGCAGTACAGAGGAAGATTTGTCTGCAAATGGGAAGGTTGTTTTTGACTTATATTCCGGAACCGGAACGATTGCCCAGATGCTTTCTCCGGTTGCAAAAAAAGTTATCGGGGTAGAGATTATTGAGGAAGCGGTGGAAGCTGCAAAAGAGAATGCGGCACTGAATGGTTTACATAACTGCGAATTCATCGCCGGAGATGTCCTGAAAGTCATCGACACAATCGAGGACAAGCCTGATTACATTGTGCTCGATCCACCTCGTGACGGCATTAATCCAAAGGCATTGGAGAAAATCATCCGCTATAATGTGCCGCAGATGGTCTACATCTCCTGCAAACCGACAAGCCTTGCGAGAGATTTAGAGGTGCTGCAGGCGAGAGGGTATCGCGTGGAGAAGGTTTGCTGCGTGGATATGTTTCCGAGTACGGTGCATGTGGAGACGGTAGTACTGCTTTCCCACAAAAAGCCAGACGGACATATCAACGTAAAAGTTGAGTTTGGTGAGGGTGAGGG
>CAKRDK010000033.1 GCA_934309475.1 uncultured Roseburia sp. | reverse complement strand
TGGGATTCGAACCCACGCGCCCTTGCGGACAAACGGTTTTCAAGACCGCCTCGTTATGACCACTTCGATACCTCTCCGTATTATTTTGTTCGCACTCAATCAGTGCAAGACATATTCTAACATCTGAATTAAAATATGTCAATAAGTTTTTTACATTTTTTCTATTTTATTTCAATTTGCAATCAAAACACCCCGTATTACCCGTTTAAATATGCCTGTGCAACAAGCAAGTCCTCCGGTGTCGTGATTTTTATATTGCGGTAACTGCCCTCTAACAGTTTTACCGGAATATGCGAAATGCGCTCTAACACCATCGCATCGTCTGTAATTGCCGTATCCTCATTCTGTAACATCTTCTGATATGCATCATAAATCAGACGGTATTCAAAACATTGCGGCGTCTGAATCATCCAGACATTTTTCCGTTCCGGAGTCTCTTTCGAATATCCCTCTTTGTCTGTAATCTTTATCGTATCTTTCACCGGCATTCCTACTACGCACGCACGGTATTCCCGCACACCCTTCATAGCCCGTTCTATAATCTCTGGCGTTATAAAAGGACGCGCTCCATCGTGAATTAACACATAGTCTGCATCCTGTGCTGCCTTAAGCCCTTCAAAGACGGAATTGTAGCGTTCTTTTCCGCCCTCTACAATCCGCGTCACTTTTTGAAAACAATATTTCTCAACAATTTCTTTTTTACAATAGGAAGCTTCCCCCGGACTAACCACCAGAATCACTTCATCTACAGCACTCTTTTCAAACACTTCCAGCGCATAGTATAAAATCGGTTTCCCATCCAAGAGCATATATTGTTTTTTTACTTTGGACTGCATTCTGCTTCCACTTCCTGCCGCCAGTACAATTGCCGTATATTTCATTCTCTGTCTCGTCCTTTATCCTCCGAATCTGCTTGTCAGATTCTTCTATTTTCCAGCTTCCCCTTACCTGCCAGGTTCTATTTTTTAGCGTTCTCCGAGCTTTAAGTTTGGAACAGCATTCAAATCCAATCCATCACGTTTTCCAGCCATGAAATCATAATAGGCAGCGACACCAATCATTGCCGCATTGTCCGTGCAAAAAATCGGAGATGGGTGATAGAACGCAACACCTTCCTTTTCACAGGCTCTGCGCATCTCCTCGCGAAGCGTTCCGTTAGATGCCACTCCGCCCGCTATCGCAAATTTGTCCATCTTAAATTCATCAATGGCTTTCATTGCATTTCCAACCAATACGTCTGTCACCGATTTCTGGAATGATGCTGCAACATCTGCCTGCACAATCTCGATGCCCTTCATCTGGCATCCGTTCAGATAATTTAACACTGCCGATTTCAAACCGCTAAAACTGAAATCATAAGGACCGTCCGCAATCTTCGCACGTGGAAATTCGATTGCATGCGGATTGCCCTCTTTGGAAACACGTTCGATTTTCGGTCCACCCGGATAACCAAGTCCGATTGCACGCGCCACTTTATCAAACGCTTCTCCTGCCGCATCGTCTCTCGTTCTTCCCAGTATCTCGTATTTTCCATAGTCTAGTACCTTGACAAGATGTGTATGTCCGCCGGATACTACCAGGCACAAAAATGGCGGCTCCAGTTCTTTATTTTCAATATAATTTGCGCTGATATGTCCCTCAATGTGATGGACACCAACCAACGGGATTTTTTTGGCATAGCTGATGGCTTTTGCTTCTGCCACGCCAACCAACAGTGCACCTACAAGTCCCGGTCCATAGGTGACGCCAATTGCGTCAATGTCATCTAACGTCATGTTCGCCTGCTCTAACGCCTGTTCGATTACCTGATTTATTTTCTCAATATGTTTTCTGGAGGCAATTTCAGGTACAACACCTCCATATAATGTGTGTAAATCTATCTGCGATGAAATGACATTGGAACGCACGTCACGTCCATTCACAACAACTGCCGCTGCCGTCTCATCACACGAACTTTCAATTGCTAAAATCTTTACTTCTTCCTTACTGCTCATCTGAAGAATCTCCTTCTACCTGATAGAATACCAGAATCTTCCAGTTTCCATCCTCGTCTTTTCTTAATACATATTCCTGATATGTCTTGCTGTAATTATCGTCGCCCTTGATAAAGTAAGACGCCGTCACATAAGCACACTTGTCGCCATCTACTGTCTTATAGAGCACATCATTGCTGCTGCATACATTTGACTGCGAAATGTATTTTCCCTGTTCTTTGTAATCATCAATCTCTGTTTTTAAATCTGCAAAGTATTGATTTCTCGGATTATTCTCTAACAATTCGTCATCAAAAAGCTTTCTCGCCTGATCGCCCAGTTCATAGAGCTGGTCTTCCGTGTAATCATCTTTATAAAAACAAGCGATAATCCGGTTATATAGTTTCACTACTTCACGTGGTGTCTCCGGATAATTCTTGTCCAAATCCGTCGTGGTAATCTTATCAATCTCTGTAAGTTCCACCGTTTCCTTGGTGTTTTTGTTTTTTACCGTCACATAATAATAACTTGCTACTATCGCACTCACACAAATAATCGCTACAATTACAACTCGTACCTTCTTCATATGCTACCTCCCGCTCTTTCGCTTCGTATCTTACTGTTTCTAATCCTCAAAAACAAGTTCTACACTTTTTCCATCTTTCCCAAGATAGGATGCTTCGAAAATTTTTCTCACCTGAGGCATATAGTCCTCTGCCCGCACAAGCGATGGAGAAAAATGTGTCAGCCACATTTCCTTTACGCCTGCTTTTGCGGCAACTTCCGCTGCCTCATAAAATGTCATATGCTTGTACTGCTTTGCCTTTGCAATTTTCTCTTTCTCCGCATACATGCCTTCGCAGATTAACAAATCTGACTTTTCTGCGGATTTCACCAACGACTCCGTTGGTCTTGTGTCCGTACAGTATGTTATCTTGATTCCTTTACGCGGCGGTCCTAACACCATATCCGGCGTAAAGTGTCTTTCCTCGTCAACCACTTCCTCACCACGCTGTAAAACACTCCAATATTTCTGAGGAATCTCATGCTCTCTTGCACGTTCCACCTCAAATCTCCCGGCGCGCTTGATTTCAACACTGTAACCATAACACGTCACCTTATGATTTACCCGAAATGCATGAATGTGATAGCCATACAATTCTAACTCTTCTTCCGGCTCTGTCAATTCTATAAATTTTATTTCAAACGGAAGTTCCGGCGCAATGGTTCTCAAGGCATTAATAACCCTCTCTAACCCTTTTGGTCCCACCATGGTCAACGGCTCTGTACGCTCCGCATTCCCCATGGTAAGCAGTAACCCCGGCAGTCCGCTGATATGGTCTGCGTGATAATGCGTAAAACAGATTACATCGATAGGTTTAAATGTTAATCCTTTTTCTTTGATTGCAATCTGCGTTCCCTCACCACAATCAATCAAGAGACTGCTTCCGTTATATCGCAGCATCGCAGCCGTCAGCCAGCGGTTCGGCTGCGGCATCATTCCCGCTGTTCCTAAAAGGCATACGTCTAACATGAATTCTCCTTTACATCAACTCTGTAACCTCTTCTACCTCCACAGGCTGTGTGAATCCGGAAATCCACGCATCATAACACTGCTCGCACAGCATAATCCGATGCATCTGTCCATCTTTTCCGTCTGAGAAATAGCCCCATGTCTTTTCTATCTCTAAAAAGTCCGGTGCAAATTCTCCCGCCTGTCTGATTTCTTTTCCACACTGGTTACAGATTATTTTCTTTTCCGTCCGGCTCATCCTCTTCTCCTCCTGTTCTGCTTGTGTCTGGTTCCCTCGTCATTATAGCGAATCTTCCCCCGCTTTGAACATAGGAAATTACTGGCCATATATCATAACTAGGGCATCTTCCCGCGGCTTCTCGTAGAATCCTTTTCTCGTGCCAACGGTCACGAATCCGTTTTTCTCGTAGAGATGAATCGCAGCATGATTCGAAACGCGGACTTCTAGTACAATGCGCCCGATTCCTTTTGCCTGTGCTCTGCGAATCGCTTCACGAATGAGCATATCTCCTGCTCCCTTTCGCCTTGCCGCCGGATCTACTGCAACATTTGTAATCTCGCCTTCCTCAACGGAGACAATCATCCCGCAGTATCCGATTACCGTTTTCTCTTCTTCCACAATAAGAAACATTCCATCCGGTCCGGACAGCGATGCTGCAAATCCTTCCCGGCTCCACGGCATGGAAAAAACAGATGCCTCTAATGCACTGACTCTGTCTAAGTCTTCCATTTTCATTTCTCTGACGGTCAGCATTTTTGTTTTTCCAATCTCTCACGCTCTGCCTGCGAGAGTCTTAAATATTCCGGCTTGTGCTCTGCTGCGGACTCATATCTGCCCTCGGAAAAATACTTCATTCCAAGAACCGCAACAGCACCTGCACGCTGTTTGTTCATATGTGCCGGAGCAAAACGATATGGCACCTTACAATGTTCTGCGATATAGTCCCGGAACACCGGCACGCCGTCTCCTAAGAATACCACTTCCCTGCCAGTCGTATTAATGGTATCTATAATTTCATCAATTCCGACAGCGCATTGCTCTTTGAGCGTTGTCATCTCATTTCCCTGAAATGTATAAAGCCCTGTATATGTCTGATTCCTTCTTGCATCCATCAGAGGACACACCACTTCCGGACAACCCACAAGGTTGTAGGCAAGCCCTTCCACAGTCGGGACATTGACAATCGGCTTTTTCAGCGCAAGTCCCAATCCCTTTGCAGTCGCGGAGCCAATTCTAAGTCCTGTAAAAGAACCCGGTCCGCCTGCTATCGCAATCGCATCCACAGATTCTAAATCCAGTTCAATCATCTGTGCCACTTCATCTAACATCGGAAGCAGCGTCTGCGAATGTGTTTTTTTATAATTCACGGTATATTCCCCAAGCATGTTGTCATCCTCGATGACGGCCACACTTGCGACTAAACCGGAACTGTCTAATCCTAATATTTTCATTTTAATTACACCTTCCTACTCTTCCAGATCACACACCGTAATCCTGCGATAATCAAATCCTTTTTCCAAATCTTTCTCTATCGTAATCTCACGCCGTCTCGCCGGAAGTATCTCCTCGATGAGATTCGCCCACTCAATCATCGTGAGCCCCTCACCGTAAAAATAATCTTCATAACCGATTTCATCCATTTCCTCTAAATCGCTGATGCGGTACACATCAAAATGGTAAAATGGCATTCTTCCCTCTTCATAGACCTGCACAATTGTAAAAGTCGGACTGCAGATTGGTTCTGTAATCGCAAGCCCGTCCGCAATCCCCTGTGTAAATACAGTTTTACCAACTCCCAAATCACCTACTAATGTATATACATCACCCGGCTGTGCCGTCTCTGCAAAGCTTTTTCCAAGCGCATGCGTCTCCTCCGGGGAATTCGTCTCATAAACGGTTGTTTTCTTCAATGATAACCATACCTTTCTATTTCATTTTCACACGATATTTTTCTAATTTACGGTTGGCAAGTTCTGCCATCTTCGGATATGCGTCCCCAATTTGAGATTTCGGCACCACATATGCCACGGTTCTGCTGCTGTAAATTAAAACATTGTGCTTTGTCGCAGTCATTCTGTAAATCTGATTCCACGGAAGCAGCGCACTGTCTTCTCCCTGCGACACATGAACGCCTTCCTCGTCCATCTGATAATGCAACGTGTTCTTCAATACCTCAGATGCTGCAAGACTGTGCTTCGAACGCATCCACAGTGTTACCGGCATATAGATTAAAAACAGCACACCAAACAAACTATAAATCAGGGTGTATGTCATTGTCACCTCTCCATAGGTCATTACCGCCATCGCAAAAGCCAAAACTGCAATTACAATGGAAAAAATACCATGAAACCCAGAGTACATCTGGTACATGTTAAAACGGTACATATCTTTTGATTCCAGCTTAATATCAAATTCTATCGGCATCTGTCATCCTCCTCGTCATATCTATGAGAAGTATAGCATTTTTTTTGCAAAAAGAAAAGACGCTAAAAAGCGTCTTAACGGTTTACTCCTTTTAAAATCGGAGAAAGGCTTTTATATATCACAAATGTAATCGCCACTGAAATCAATCCCTTTACAATTGTAAATGGCATATTAAAACATACCAGGCACTGCAGGATATTCTTCATTCCCGGAAGAATTGCCTGATAAGCGGCAAGCACTGTCTCTTTTGGCATAAAGTTATAATAAAACGGATATACCAGGAAATAGTTTGATACGATGCTTAAAACTCCCATCACGGCTGCACCGAGCAGAGAGCCGAGCAGAGCACTCTTTCTTGTCTTTTTGTGTTTGTAGATAAGTCCCGCCGGCAGTACAAATGCTGCACCCAAAATAAAGTTCGATAATTCTCCCACTCCACCGGTTGTTGTGATGGTAAGGTGCAGTAGATTTTTCAGCAGGCATACAATGACGCCACACATCGGTCCCATTGCAAAGGAACCGATCAGTGCCGGAAGCTCCGATAAATCCATCTTGATAAAACTTGGAATCAGCATCGGGATGCTGAAATCAAAAAACATCAGAATATATGCCACTGCCGTAAGCATTGCTGTCGCCGTAAGGTAACGTACGTTTACCTGTTTTGCTGTTTTTGACTGGTTTCTTGTTGTGTTTGTATCCATCTTTCATCTCTCCTTTTTCCGGAATTCCTTGGAAAATTGAAGAACCCCCGGATCAATCATCCGGGGGCTGATATACTTGTTCTATCTGCGCTCTTCTCTCATCCAGACTGTACTGTCGGTCCCGGATTCACACCGGCTCAGCTGCTTATGCAGGTCACGGACTTGTCAGAAGACTGTTGCCTTCTGCATCACCGTCGGTCGGGAATTTAAAAAGGATACTTAATACAGTATTCGTTTTATCACCCTGCCCCGAAGAATTCCTTATTCATTTATACTTTACTGTATGCACTTATATTGTATGCGTACTATGCCACTGTGTCAAGAGTATTTGTCCCGCTTTTTAAGAATCAATCACAATACCGTCAAAGAAGCTGTTTCCCTTATGGCCTCTGTCATTTTTCTTGCGCTCGTTCTGCTTCTTTCCATTCTGCTGACGGCTGCCGTTGTTACTGCGGTTCGTGCTCTTTTCTTTCTGCTTTTCTTTCTCTTTCCGTTCTTCCTTCTTCTGCGCTTCCGGCTTTCCTCCACCGATTTTCATCGTAAGCTGGATACGCTGCTTTTTCAAATCAACGGAAAGCACCTGGACATCCACGATATCTCCCACGCTGACAGCTTCGAGCGGATGCTTGATAAAGCGGTCACAGATTTCAGAAATATGAACAAGTCCATCCTGATGTACTCCGATATCGACAAATGCACCGAAATCGATTACGTTTCGAACCGTTCCCTTTAACACCATTCCCGGTGTCAAATCTTTCATTTCCAGAACATCGCTCCGTAAAATCGGCTTTGGCATATCTTCTCGCGGGTCTCGTGCCGGTTTCTCTAACTCCTTGACGATATCCTGTAAGGTAATCTCTCCGATGCCAAGCTCCCCGGCAAGCTGTTTGTAATCTGCAATTTTCTTTGAGATGCCATCAAGGTTACGATTTTTCACATCTTCCATCGTATAACCCAATTTTGCAAGCAATGCTTCGGTCGCCTTGTAGCTCTCCGGATGAACACCTGTCGAATCAAGCGGATTCTTTCCTTCGTTGATTCGCATGAATCCAGCACACTGCTCGTACGCTTTCGGTCCGAGTTTTGCAACTTTTAACAGCTGTGCTCTCGTCTCGAATCTTCCGTTCTCTTCACGGTAAGCCACAATATTTTTGGCAATTGCCTTGCTGATACCGGAAATATACTCTAAGAGGGAAGCCGATGCTGTGTTTAAGTCAACTCCGACTTTGTTTACGCAGTCTTCTACAACACCGCCTAACGCTTCACTTAATTTTTTCTGGTTCATATCGTGCTGATACTGACCGACACCGATGGACTTCGGATCAATCTTGACAAGTTCTGCCAGTGGGTCCTGCAGACGTCTCGCCATGGAAGCGGCACTTCTCTGTCCTACATCAAAGTTCGGGAACTCTTCCGTTGCAAGCTTACTTGCTGAGTAAACGGACGCTCCTGCTTCATTGACGATGATGTACTGTACTTTTACCGGAATCTCTTTTAAAAGTTCCACAATCACCTGTTCCGACTCACGGGAAGCCGTTCCGTTTCCGAGCGAGATTAATGTAATGTGATATTTTGAAATCAATTTCTTCAATACCACTTTCGCTTCTTCCACCTTATTCTGCGGTGCCGTCGGATAAATAACGGTCGTGTCGAGCACTTTTCCCGTTGCATCTACAACTGCAAGTTTACAGCCGGTACGGAATGCCGGGTCCCAGCCTAATACAACCTGTCCTGCAATTGGAGGCTGCATCAGAAGCTGCTCTAAGTTCTTGCCAAAGACTTTGATTGCTCCGTCCTCTGCACGTTCTGTCAAATCGCTTCGAATCTCACGCTCAATCGCTGGTCCAATCAGACGGTCATACGCATCCGCAACCACTTCTTTCAATACCGGTGCTGTTACCGGATTCTCCTTCGTGATGACTTTCTTCTCCAAATAGCGGAGCACATCCTCCACCGGTGCCTCCACCTTGACATTTAAAATCTTTTCCGCTTCTCCACGGTTCAATGCAAGAATACGGTGGCCTGCCAGTTTTGCAATCGGCTCATCGAACTCATAATACATTTCATACACAGACTCTGCTTCCGGGTCTTTTGCCACGGATACCATACGTCCCTGATTCACCGTGAGATCTCTGATGTGGATACGGTAATCTGCCTCATCCGAAATCATCTCCGCAATGATGTCACGTGCACCCGCAACCGCTTCCTCCGGTGTCTTCACTTCTTTTTCTTCCGATACATATTTTGCTGCTTCTTCCTCTAACGGAGTCATAATCTCCTGCTGCAAAATCGTTGCCGCCAAAGGCTCTAATCCCTTTTCTTTTGCGATTGTCGCACGGGTTCTCCGCTTCGGGCGGTATGGGCGGTATAAATCTTCTACCACAACCAGAGTCTCTGCCGCAAGAATCTGCGCTTTCAACTCTTCCGTCAATTTTCCCTGTTCTTCAATCGTATTTAAGACGGTCTCTTTCTTTTCTTCTAAATTACGCAGGTAGTTTAATCTTTCATATAAGTTACGAAGCACTTCATCGTTCAATGCACCTGTAACTTCTTTTCGGTATCGTGCAATAAAAGGAATGGTATTTCCCTCATCAATCAGCTTGACTGCTGCTTCTGTCTGACTTTTCTTTATTCCGAGTTCTTCGGAAATCTTTGCAATAATATCCATGTAGTCCTCCATATAAAACATTCTTTTCCCATTATATATAAAAAAGCACCGCCATTCAAGAAAAAACTCTAGTGTTTTCGAAATGGCAGTGTTACAATAAACAGGTAATTTTTTGAAAAAGGAAGGATTTCTTATGGACTATCAATATTACCAGCAAAACAATTCTTTTACCCCGGAAAAGCGCTCACGCGCCATGGAGACAGCCTCCCTTATCTTAGGTGCCATCTCGATTGCGACAAGCTGTTTCATCTATGCCGCTCTTTTCTGCGGAGCTTTAAGCATCATGTTTGCGCTCCTCTCGCGCGGTGGTGAGATGACGCTTTCCCAGCGTGCCAAAATCGGTCTTATTTTAGGCATTGCCGGTATCGGAACCACTATTTTGCTGTACGCTTACGCTTTTGTCATTCTGTTAGGACAGTACGGAAGCCTTGCGAATCTCTTAGACGCCATGGCATCTTTTTCCGGCTTTGACTCCTACGAGCAGATGCGCCAGTCTTTTATGGGACTTTAATCAGCCCAGTAACGCCAGGAAATCCGTTTTTAATATCATACGAAGTATCAGTTTGACGAGAAACTGTACCAAAACCACAGCCAGTCCAATCCAGAGATAACCGTCACGATAGCGCATGCCGATTTTTATTCTGTGTGCCGACATCCTCTCTATGGTCTGGCTCACCAGAAACCATCCGCCAACGACTGCTGCATACAGTACAAACGGATGATACAAAAAAGAGCGGATGAAGTGACCATGAAATAACGCATACACCGCTCTTGTCCCTCCGCATCCCGGACAATAATACCCTGTCGCCAGGAAAAAGATGCATGGAATCATGTATTTTTGTACCGGGAATCCGGTTATTCTTATCAGCAGATAGAAAAACAGTGTGACGCCAATGATGCACCATCCTGTTATCCACATCCCTTTTTCTAACTTTTCACGTTCCTGCATCTTTCTCTCCATTCCTGCACCCATCCCGCATGTAAAAATTTATTCTTCACTGTATCTTTTCCGCATTTTTTACTGTTACTGAGTATACAAAGAAGTTTTGCTTTTGTCAAAAATATGTTATATAATGTGTGTAGTCTGCGCAAAACAAAATCAGCCAGACACGAAAGGACTAATTTTCATGAACCGGAAACCAAAAGAATTAAAACGTATGGCACGGGAAACTTTAAACCAGCGCTATCATATTCCTATGACAGCCTTCTTTTTATCAACTTTTATCACACTTCTCATCGAAACGCCTTTTTCGCTTTCCATGAGTGATACCCCGTCCATTCCACAATATATTATCACTTACGCCGCAGAATTTCTCATTTCACTGATTGCAGTGATTCTCGGCGCCGGAACCTCTTACATTCACCTTAATATGGCACGCAAAAAAGAGGCTTCCGTAAAACAGCTTTTCTTTGCATTCAAACAGCACCCGGACCGCTATATCGGTGCCGGTCTGCTTACCACTCTACTCGCAGTTGCCGGCCTGCTTCCATTTTTTATCGGAACAGCCATTTTCCTGCTTCTGCCATTCAATGTTGCCAGTGTTCTGATTTTGATTGCAACCGCACTTGTCAGCATTGTTCTGACCGTTCTCATTGCCATCACCTACGCAATGGTCATCTACCTTTTAATTGACTATCCGCAGATGAAAGTGACGAACGCTTTCCGCGAAAGCCGTCTTCTTATGAAAAAGAAAAAAGGACGCTTCCTTTACCTGGCACTGAGCTTTCTTGGATGGTATCTTCTCATCCTGCTCAGTTTCGGCGTAGCGTCCCTTTGGATTATTCCTTATCAGAATCAGACATTTGTGCAGTTTTATTTAGATGCGACCGGCGAGTCCGACCGCATCTAATTTTTTTAAATGTAATAAATGTTGATACTTCCGAAATCAACTTCTCCTCTGAGGTAAAGCGTGTTGCTGCTGCTTCCTTCACATCTTCCATGCTCCGATATGGTTCCAAATGATCTTGCAAGGTCGTTTACTACTTTCCACTGCTTTGGAATGTAGAGATTGGTCGTTCCGCAATCACATGACACTTCCACATAGGCGGTACCGCTCTGAATAATTGCATTGTCAAAATAAACCGTCAGTGTTCCGAAGTCATTATTCAATCTGGCACTGCAAAAATTATCAGAATTGATGTACTTAATGCTTGAGCCGAAATTGTTTTCACAGAAAATATGCTCTCCATCATTCTCATTGCTTGAAGTCGAACGAAACTCGCCCCTGCTGCCCTCGACATCCCAGGTCCGTTTTTTCCTAAAAATCATGGATAACCCAATGCTTCCAAACAATGCAGCTCCTAATACCGGCCACGGCGTCAGCTTTTCAATTCCCAGCCACTTGTCATAAATGCAGCATAAGAAAGCAATTCCAAATAAAATCTCATAAAAATTGCGTTCCCCGATTCCCTTGATTACCAATGCCACAAATGCAATCGTCAGGATAATGGACCAGATTCCAATCTGCGGCAATTCATAAATTCTACTGACAATCAGGTAGACTGCCACGAGGATAAAGATAAGTCCCCAAAATATTTTCTTTCCATTTTCTTTCATTGACGTAACCTCTTTTCTTCTAATTTGCTGATGAGTGGTTTGTAATAGTAACGGGATACATACACCTGCTTATGGCAATGTTCAAACTTTACTACGCTTGTAGATGTAATATTCCGGTTAATGGCATAAATATGATTCGTATTTAAAATCGTCGATTTCGATATTCTCATAAAGCTTCCCGGCAGCATTTCTTCCAGCTCGTATAATTTTTGCTTTGTCTGGTAAATGTCATCCCTCGTATGTGCCCAGACACCTCCATTTTCCGTCTCGAAAAATAAAATGGAATCTAGTGCCAGATAATATTCGGTATTCTCTTTGTATCCCACAAACTTTTCCGTTCCACCTGTCACTTCGCTGACTGCCTTTTGCACTTTTCCAATCTGCTCGGTCAGTTCCCGGCAGCGAATTACCACTTCATCTTCTTCCAATGTCTCATCAATCTCAATTCTGATTTTCATATGCCAAACTCCTTTGTCTGTATCTTCAGTATAAAAAATGTTGGCTGGAATGTAAATCGTTTTCCGGTAAGTGGTATGTTTCTGGCGGTAAGTGGTTAAAAAAATGTCAGAAGCACTACACTCCTGACATTTTCACATACGACCTATTTTAAGTTTTTCAAGACCTCGACTGCCTGATCTAAATATGGGTTATCCATATTGAAGAACTTGCCGGCGTCTGCACTTTCCGCATAAGCAGGGTCAAGCGGCATTCTGCCGAGTACCGGAATCTCTAAGTCACAGGCCACCTCGTCAATATGGCTCTCACCAAACAGTTTAATCTCTTTTCCACAGTCCGGACATTTCAGATAGCTGAAGTTCTCTACCAGTCCGAGTACCGGAATCTTCATCATCTGTGCCATGTTGTAAGCTTTCTTTACAATCATCTGCACCAGTTCCTGTGGTGATGTTACAATCACAATTCCGTCTACCGGAAGAGACTGGAATACCGTCAACGGCACATCGCCTGTTCCAGGCGGCATATCCACGAACAGATAATCCACATCGCCCCATACGGTCTCGTTCCAGAACTGTTTTACAACTCCGGCAATGACCGGACCTCTCCAGATGACAGGCTGTTCCTCGTTATCCAACAACAGATTGACTGACATTACCTTGGTGCCGTCCTCTGCCACCATCGGAACCATTCCCTCTTCTGTTCCGTATACCTGTCCATGCACACCAAACATCTTCGGAATGGATGGGCCTGTGATGTCCGCATCTAAGATACCTACTTTATAGCCTGCCTTATTCATGGCACTTGCCAGGGAGGATGTGACGAATGACTTTCCGACTCCACCTTTTCCGCTGACAACACCAATCACCTTCTTAATATTCGAAGCCTGATTCATCGGCTCTTTCATACTTGCTGCGCCCTGATTTGCTTTATTGCTTGCGCATCCCTCACAGCTTGACTTGCTGCACGTAGATGCTCCGCTACAACTACTATTCTCTGGCATTTTATACTCTCCTTTACCTATACCTTATAATATTACATTCCCTAATGGAAATATTTATCAACTTCAGTGCTTGTATTATACTCCTTTTTTCCACATTTTCCAACCGCGTTTGGGTATTTTTCCACGTACAAAACAGCTACAGAAGCTGTATTTGTTCCAACATCTTCTGTAGCTGCCCGTTCTTCTCTTCTTACTGTTTTCTACTCTTATTTGTTGTAAGAAAGTCCAAAATTCAATTCGTAGTAATTGCCTGCTGCATCGCGGTAAGCGTAGGCTTTTCCGTTCTCATCCTTCATGCTCTGTGGCATATAAGCATCTTTAGCATATCCCGGCACATCATTCGGTGAAATGCAGACGCCCTCCTGATTGACTGCAATGACAGAGTCATCTTTTGGAAGTGTAATCGGCATCTTTCCTACCGGTGCGAATCTGCCGTGGATTACATCTAAGGTTGCGGACGGATACGTGTCAAATCCGGCCAAAAGCGCATCCGAATGACGCTCTACATTTCCAACCTCCCATGCTAAGGTGATGTTGATGTTCGAAACCACTTTTCCACCATTTGCATGGACTGCTTTTGCAATCTCTTCGAGTTTTGCAATGTTTTTACAGGTTGTCTCTTTGTGCGTCGCATCGGTCGGTCTTCCCTCTTCATCGACATCCGGCACATCTTTTCCATCGCAGATGTCAAGCTCTAAGTAACCCGGTGTCGCGTTGAAATATTCCCCGGAACTCGGTGTCACAAATAAGAATGCGTAATCTGCTTCTTTGTAGTCTTTCGTCAAAACTATATCTGTATCTTCTTCGAGCTGTTTTCTTAATTCTTCTGTTGCTTTCTCTGCATTTTCTTCTTTCTTCTGGAAACATTCCGCATAAACTTTTTTACCGGATAATTTCTCTGCGGTCAGCGGAAGCACACCATCATTTTTCAAAAGAACAACTGATTTACGGTGAACATCCTCAGCATCTTCCCAATGCTTTTTCGTTGCAATCACTTCTACTGCTTTCTTTGGATCACGATACGGATTCTCAAATAAACCGAGTGCAAATTTCTCTGTCAGTGTTCTTATTACGGCACGGTCTAACACTTCATCGGAGATTGTCACATCCTCCACTGTATATCCTTCCGGCACCTGATGCGTCTCGTAATATCCATTTTTCCCACGCTCGTAAGCTTCTTTTGCATGCACAATATCATAGGAACCACTGATAATATCAACGCCTGCGTTGAGTGCCACAGCCACACGCTCACATTCCTCTAACGCTTCCACGCCCCATGCCATCATGTGAATAATACCGGAATCACTGTTGATGTAGCCCTGGAATCCCATCTGGTCACGAAGCATATCCTTGATGAACGCCTTATTGAATGCAAATCCTACCGGTGTCCATTCTATTTCTTTTCCATTGCAGTCAACCTGATCTGCACTCTTGGCACGTGCCGGTTTTGCATAGTATGGCATAATGGATGCCGCATGTTTTGCAACGGCAGCTTTAAACGGCGGAATGTGATACTTCTGAAGGCTTCCCTCCGTCTGGTAGACGTTCCACTGTCCCTGTTTGTAATGCGGGTCAAATCCATTTTCTCTGGCGCCACCGCCCGGAAAATGTTTCACAGTCAATGCAACTCCATCTGTCGTCACACCATTTTCACTTCCCTGTACGCCCGGAATCAGACGCTCCATGATGTCACCAATCAGCTTTGTATCCTCACCGAATGTTCCGTAAGTTCTCTGCCATCTCGGATCTGTCATGGTATCTGCCATATACATATAACCTTTTTTCATGCCGACAGCATCCCATTCTTCCCGGATACATTCTGCAAAATCATCAATCAATGAAATGTCGCTTCCCTTTACAGCCGCTGCAATTCCCATCGTGCCCGGCCATGTTGCAAAAACACCGGAAGCATCGTTCATACCGAATACGACCTCACCATTCTCATTTCTGGAATTGGACACCATCAATACCGGGATGAAATGCTCGCACTCTTCCGCTACACTGTTTAACTGGTTCATCCAGTCCGCAAGTTCATCCGGCTTTGGATTCGCTCTCAAAATAAATTCGCGCACTTTCCAGTCTTTGAGGGTCTCTGTCGTTCCAACTGTAGATTCCACTGCAAAAATAGAGGAGCCTTTCTCGACCGGCTTCTCATCTAACAGACCTGTCTCATCCACAAATTCTTTGTCTTCCTGCTCGATTCCCATCTTCCAGGAGTTTAAGAAAAGCTGTCCAATCTTTTCTTCCACCGACAAATCTTTCACAAGTGCCTTGGCACGCTCTTCCGGTTTGTTTCTCCAATCCTTGTATACATTTAACTTTCCATCTTTATTGATATCACGAAAATAGAGACCATCCACACAAATTGCATCCTGCTCTGTCACCCCAATGACAGGTCCATTTTCGTTTTTGTAGTATTTTACACGATTTGTTGCTTTTTCTTTTCCCATAGGAATTCCATTCCTTTCTCTTTTTCTTACATATTCTTCTCACTCTATGACATTCTTATGCGCCATATTTTCCCAGCTTGTATACAAGTCCTGTTATTATTGTAACAAAAATTTTCAAGAAAGGTAACTCCCATTTTCGCATTTCTAAGTATTATAATCGAAAAAGCCTTTTCGCACACTTCACCAGGAAAGGCAAAGCATACAAAAAGGCTTTTTCTATTTGTTACTGAAAGTTGATTTATTTACCCATTTCAGTTTTTAACGCTGCTGTTAAAGCTGGAACAATCTTATTTAAGTCTCCAACCAGACCGTAATCAGCTACGTCGAAGATAGGAGCATCTTCATCTTTGTTGATTGCGATGATAAGGTCAGAATCTTCCATACCAGCTACATGCTGGATTGCTCCGGAAATACCAATTGCAAAGTAAATCTGTGGACGAACTGTTTTACCTGTCTGTCCTACCTGTAAATCTACCGGTAACCAGCCATTCTCTACAACGGCACGGGAACAGCTTACAGTACCACCAAGTACTTCAGCTAAATCCTCTAATAATTTGAAGTTCTCTTTTGAACCTACACCACGTCCACCGGATACTAAGATTTTAGCTTCCATGATGTTTGCTGTTGTCTTAACAGCTTTTACGATGTTAAGAATCTCAACATATCTGTTGTCTGGAGTAAATCCAGGATTGAATTCTACAACATTTGCTTTTGCACCTGAGATAGGAGCAATTTTCTGCATAACACCAGGACGAACAGTTGCCATCTGTGGGCGGTTATCCGGGCAGGCGATTGTAGCGATTGTGTTACCACCGAATGCAGGACGAGTCATTAATAACTGATTGTGTTTCTGATCAGCTTCTTTTCCTGGTGCTGCAACGAGTGGGAAATCACCGATTTCAAGTGATGTACAGTCTGCTGTAAGACCTGTTTTTACTCTTGCAGATACAGTAGGTCCTAAATCACGACCGATTGCTGTTGCACCTACTAACATGATTTCCGGTTTGAACTCATTGATAACAGATGCTAATGCATGTGCATATGGCTCTGTTCTGTACTCTTTTAATTCTGGATCGTCAACAACGATAACCTTGTCTGCGCCGTACTCAGCTAACTGGTCTGCTAAACCTTTTACGCCAGAACCAAGTAATACTGCAGTTACATCTGTATTTAAATCTTTTGCTAAATCTTTACCTTTGCCGAGCAATTCGAATGCAACGCCATCTAATACGTTATCTACCTGCTGTGCAAAGACAAATACTCCCTTATATTCTTCTAATGACATTTTATTCACCACTTTTCTTTCTTTTTATTAGATAATGTGTTTCTCTTTGAATTTGCCGATTAAGTAATTTACTGACTCTGTTGGGTCAAGATTTACTTTTTCACCAGCTCCCTTTGGAACTTTATCTGATGCTTTTGCAATCTTTGTAGGTGAACCCTTTAATCCAAGGTCAGAATCATCAACATCTTTTAAGTCTGCTCTTCCCCAAACGGTTACTTCTTTGTCACATGCATCGAAGATTCCGCCCGGTGTCATGTAACGAGGCTCATTTAACTCAGAAAGAGCTGTTACTAAGCAAGGCATTTTTGCTTTTAATTCATGGTATCTGTCTTCGTACTGACGTTTTACGATAACAGAATCTCCGTCTACCTTGATATCTGCTGCATAAGAGATAACCGGTAATCCAAGATGTTCTGCAATCTGTGGTCCAACCTGTGCTGTATCACCATCGATAGCCTGACGTCCTGTGATGATTAAATCGTAGTCTAAGTTACGAAGTGCTCCTGCGATTGTTGTAGATGTTGCCCATGTATCAGCTCCACCTAATACTCTGTCTGTTACAAGAACTGCTTCATCTGCTCCCATTGCCATAGCTTCACGTAAAACTGCATCTGCTTTTGGAAGTCCCATGGTAAGAACTGTAACTTTTGCTCCTGTCTCATCTTTAATTCTAAGTGCTGCCTCAAGACCAGCTTTATCATCTGGGTTCATGATAGCAAGCATTGCTGCTCTATCAAGAGTTCCGTCTGGGTTAAATTTTACTCCACCCTTTGTATCAGGAACCTGTTTAATACATACTACGATATTCATGTATTTTTCACTCCTTATATTATTATATTTGATACGCGGATTGACTTGAAACACTGCCTATTTCAAGTGCGCGTCGCGATTATTTCAATAATGCACCAGAGATAACCATTCTCTGAACTTCGCTTGTTCCTTCGTAAATCTCTGTAATCTTAGCATCACGCATCATACGTTCTACATCGTATTCTCTGATGTATCCATATCCACCGAATAACTGTACACATTCTGTTGTAACAGCCATTGCAGTCTCTGCAGCAAATAATTTTGCTTTTGCAGCTTCTACAGAGTAAACTTTCTGAGTAGCTTTTGCCATTGCAGCTTTGTAAACTAACATCTGAGCAGCTTCTACTCTTGTAGCCATATCAGCTAATTTGAACTGTGTATTCTGCTGCTGAGCGATAGAACGTCCGAACTGTTTTCTCTCTTTTGTATAAGCGATTGTTCTCTCTAAAGCGCCCTCTGCGATACCAAGTGCCTGAGCAGCGATACCGATACGTCCACCGTCAAGTGTATGCATAGCGATTGGGAATCCTTTTCCTTCCGGTCCTAATAATGCATCTTTTGGAATTCTGCAGTCTTCGAAGATTAATTCGTATGTTGAAGAACCACGGATACCCATCTTCTTCTCTTTTGTTCC
>CAKRDK010000032.1 GCA_934309475.1 uncultured Roseburia sp. | reverse complement strand
GTAGCATCTACTTTACTTACAACAGAATCTGTTGTTGCAAACATCAAAGAAGATGCTCCTGCAATGCCAGCAGGAAATCCAGGAATGGGAATGATGTAAAAAATAAAAAACGGATTTCTAGAAAGTGCCGGGTGGTTTTAGCCACCCGGTATTTTTTACTTTAAACTACCTTTGTTATCGAAAAACTTGACCGTTTTTGGTGGAAATGTAATAAAATTGTTTGAATTCATTGAAATTGTTAGACAATTATGCTACAATTTAAAATATTAAAGCATCAGTGCAGGTAAAAAACGAAAAGAGGTACGACAATGAAGATTCTGGCAGTATTTGATGAAAAGAATTATCAGAACACGGTGGAGACGTACGAGAAATATTCGGTGCGTGGAATCATCATGCGAGACGGAAAGCTTGCGATGCAGTGCAGCAAGGAGGGTGAGTATAAGATTCCGGGCGGTGGACTGGAAGATGGTGAGGATTATGAGCAGGCGTTAGTTCGGGAAGTTCTCGAAGAGACAGGACTTCATGTAAGGAAGGAAAGCATAAAAGAATTGGGCGAGATTCAGGAAATTCGTAGGGATATTTTCGAAGAGAAGAAAAAGTATATCTGTCACTCACTTTTTTATTATTGCGAAGTGGGAGAAAAGCAGGAACCGCTCCATTTGACGGCAAGTGAGATTGCCAAAGGATATGAGATGAAGTGGGCATCGCCGGAGGAGGTCTACCGGAGGAATATTTTAATTGAAAAAGATCCATGGATTATCCGTGATACTGCATTTGTGAAAATGATGATTGATAAGAAAATTGTGTTACTGTAAGATGATGATTATGCGAAAGGATGGGATGCAGAATGGATTTACAGAAAAGACAAAATCAGGAGAAAAATAGAGTTGCATATATATTAGGTGTTATTATTATGGTTGTGCTTGAGGCAATAAATATAACGTCGTTATTGGCCGCGAAGGGAAATATAGGAAGTTTGCTATTTAGGACGATTATAGATGCAGTGATTATTGTAGTATTGATGGCAGGCTACGCAAAGTTTAAGTACGAGGAAGTGTACGCAAAAATATGTGGATGTGGACTCATAATCGCATATGTCATTGTTTTATTTTTGAATACGAACATTGCAATGCAGGCATTGATTTATCCGATTATTCTGACTTCAGTATTATTTACAAACAGACAATTTACAGGGGTGACAGTTGGGGTTACAGGTGTACTGAATTTGATTTATTGTATTAAGATGTGTCTGACAGCAGTAGATGTAACAGATCAGGTGGTAATACAGACAGTTTGTATTATAACAACAGGAATAGTTTCATATATTCTTGTCAAGGTGCAGGTGGCACATGCAGATGAGAATCTTGATGAAGTAAAGAAACAGATGGAGGCTAATACAAAGGTTGCAGCTGAGATTATTGATTTGTCAGAGAAGCTGTCAGAAAAATTTGATGTTGCAAAAGAAAATGCTTCTGTATTGACAGACAGTATGAATAACAGTCACAACTCAGTGGAAGAGATTGCCGCGAGCGTTCGTGTGACTGCGGAAGCGATTGAGCAGCAGACTAAGATGACGAATGATATTCAGTCAAGTCTTGAGAGTGCTGAGTCGGAGACGGTTTCCATGAAAGAGGCAGCACAGGTTTCAAAAGAAGCAATCGTGGAAGGTGCAGGTATTGTAAAGGAGTTGAAAATAAAAGCAGAAGAGACTTCTGCAATTAACCTTACAACGAGATCTACAACGGAAGAACTGAATAACCGAATTAAGGAAGTAGAGGTTATTATTGGAACAATTAAGAGCATTTCAGATCAGACGAACCTGCTGGCGTTGAATGCTTCTATTGAAGCAGCAAGGGCTGGAGAGGCAGGAAAGGGGTTCGCAGTTGTCGCGGATGAGATTCGTAAACTCGCTGAGGAGACACAGGAGTCTACGGGAAAGATTACTGATATTATCGAGAAACTGACTGCAGATGTAGAGGAAGCTTCTGACAACATGCAGAAAGCAGCAGAATCGTCTGACCAGCAAAATGTGATGGTAGGAGCAACGGGAGAAAAATTTGGTTTGATTGAGGATAAGGTAGAGACACTTCATGGTGCAGTGATTCGATTGACAGGTGAAGTGGAAGGCATTCTTTCTTCTAACAAGCAGATTAATGACAGCATTACAAATCTGTCTGCTACCAGTGAGGAAGTGTCTGCTTCTGCAGATGAGAGTATTGCGATATTCGAGACTTGTATGAGTGCATTAGAAGAATTAAATGGAACATTAGGTGAGATACATGAGATTTCAGCTCAGATGAAGATTCTTGTTCAAAAGAAATAGAGTATGATATTTATGAGAGAAAGGGGTGCGTAACAGCACTCCTTTTTGTGTGTAAAAAACCATACTTTTTTGTGGAAGAGACGAAAAAAATATGTTATACTAAACAAAGTATAAGCTAATCGGTGTGTATGTCCACTGATAACGGCAGAATGACTGAGAAGGAGAGGTAGCATGGACAATAAATTTATTACCTTAACAATTGGGAAACAGAAAAACATCGCATTAATTGCGCATGATAATAAAAAGCCAGAATTGATTGCATGGTGTGAAGAGAACAAAGAGATTTTGAAGAAACATTTCTTATGTGGAACAGGCACAACAGCAAGGATGATTACGGATAAGACGAATCTTCCGGTTCGTGGATACAACAGCGGTCCGCTTGGTGGGGATCAGCAGATAGGTGCAAAGATTGTGGAGGGAAAGATTGATCTTGTTATTTTCTTTTCGGATCCTTTGACTGCACAGCCGCATGATCCGGATGTGAAAGCGTTACTGCGTATTGCCCAGGTATACGATATTCCGATTGCAAACAATAAGGCTACAGCTGATTTTATTATTAAGTCTATTTATATGGACACAGAATATGAGCATGAAGTCATTAATTTTAAGAAAAATATACAGGAACGTTCTGAGACATTATAGGAGGGGCAGAAGAGATGAAGAAAGTAGCAATTGTTTCGGATAGCAATAGCGGAATTACACAGAGCGAAGCGAAAGAATTAGGCGTTGCGATTTTACCGATGCCGTTTTTTATCAATGGAGAGACATTATACGAAGATATTAATCTGACACAGGACGAGTTTTATCAGAAGCTAAAGGAGGATGTTGAGATTTCAACCTCCATGCCGTTAGTCGGCAATGTGACAGATCTGTGGGACGAGCTTTTGAAGGAATATGATGAGATTGTATACATTCCAATGTCTTCCGGTCTTAGCAGCTCCTGCGAGACAGCCTACATGCTGTCACAGGAATATGATGGAAAAGTACAGGTGGTAAATAACCAGAGAATTTCCGTCACACAGAGACAGTCTGTAATGGATGCAAAGGCACTTGCAAAGAAAGGGAAGACAGCCGCTGAGATTAAAGAGATTTTAGAGCGCGATAAGATGGAATCCTCCATCTATATCATGGTAGATACACTGTATTATCTGAAAAAAGGTGGAAGAATCACACCTGCAGCAGCGGCACTCGGCACTCTTTTAAAACTGAAACCGGTTTTACAGATTCAGGGAGAAAAGTTAGATGCATTTGCGAAGGCAAGAACAGTAAAACAGGCGAAGAACATCATGATTGAGGCAATGAAGAATGATTTCGCAAATCGTTTTCACGATGAAAAGGGAGAACATATCCATTTAGAGATGGCATATACGCACAATCTTGAGGATGCAGAGGCATTCAAGAAAGAAGTGCAGGAGACATTTCCGGGAATTGATATTACAATGAATCCGTTATCACTTAGTATTTCCTGCCATATTGGACCAGGTTCGCTTGCGATAGCATGTTCAAAGAAGATTCCTGAGTTAGAGGATTAAAATGTTACAGGGCTGCCATGGTGGCAGCCCTGTTTGTCTATCAAGAAAGTATTTTGGCATTCGGGGAGATGATGTTTTGAAGAAGAAAATGGGACTCCGTACCAATCTGATAGTGGGAGCGTTGGTTGTAATAGGATTTATCGCGTCCACCGTTATTTCATATCAGACGAGCTACAAAATAGCAGTTGAGAACACAGAAGAGATTTCACAACGTACGTCAGATCTAGTTTACAACAAAATTTCAAATTATTTTGCAACACCAATCCGGGTTTCACAGACGATGGCAAAGGATGAACTGTTGTGCCGTCTTTTGACGGAGCGGGAAGAAGCAAATGGGTCAGAAGTGGAGCAGGTCATCAGCAGTTACCTGAAAACGTATCAGGAAGAATATGAGTATGATACGGCATTTTTGATTACTGCTTCCGATGGAACCTATTACACTGCCCAAGGGCTGGATCGTGTCTTAACGGAAGATAATGAGGAGAATGACTGGTATTATTCTTTTTTGGAATCGGACAATGAATATGCACTTGATATAGACAACGATGAGATTGCGGGTGCGGAGAATGCACAGACTTTTTTTGTGGATTATAAGGTGAAAAACGCGCAGAATGAAGTACTTGGAGTCGTCGGAGTCGGAATCAAGCTTGAAGATGTCCAGGAGATGATTCGCGACATCAATGTGGAATCTTACGGAACGGAAGCGTACCTTGTCGACGAAGACGGTAAGGTTATGATTTCGAGAAGTTTCGAAGCGGAAGAATCTGCAAAAGAGGATAACGGAAACGTTACAGCAAAAGAGCCTGCGAAAGAGGACAACGAAGAGGCCGTAGCGGAGAAAGCAATCAAACAGGATAACGAGGAAGTCACAGAGGATACACAGGAGAATTTCTTTGATGGAGAAGACAAAGAAAAGATGCGGAAACCGATTCTTGGTTTGAAGGGAACGGATGATGTGACGCAGCTGTGGAATGAGAATGCAGACCCGCAGAAAGAAGAATTTGTGGTGGCGCGTTACATACCGGAGTTATCCTGGTATCTGATTATCCAGAGGAATAATCAGGAGCAGATTACCAAAATTTACAGTCAGATTTATAAAAATCTTGCTATCACCGGAGTTTTGCTTGCATTGGTACTTGTAGTTATTAATCATGTGGTGAAAAAGTACGAGAAAAAGGTGACGGAGCTGACGCGCGAACTTGCGGAAAAAGATGAGATGACAGATTGCTACACCAAAGTGGCAACCGGACGCCACATCGACCGTGAACTCAAAGAACATCCAAAGAAAAAATATGCCTTTTTCATTTTTGACATTGATAATTTTAAGCATGCAAACGATGAACACGGGCATGCATTCGGCGACTATGTGATTACAGAATTTGCAAAGACGGTGAAGAAAAGCTTTGATGAGGAGTCCGTTGTGGGACGAATCGGCGGGGATGAATTTGTGGTATTGATGCCGGTTCATGATAGAAAAGGCGCGGAAAAGAAAGCGAAGGAAGTATCGTCTCTGTTGAACCGGGAGTGCGTGATGCAGGGACAGCACTGGGAAATGTCTGCGAGTATCGGAATTGTGCTTGCACCGGCGGATGGCAGGACATATGAGGAATTGTACCGAAATGCCGACCTTGCACTGTACGAGACAAAGCGCAATGGAAAAAATGGTTATGCTGTTTTCGCGCAGGACATGAAAAAGGATTAAGATGGATATTAATTTAGAGTATTATAAAATTTTTTATTATGTCGCAAAAAAGAAAAGCATTACCGCGGCGGCGGAGTGCCTGGCAATCTCACAGCCGGCGGTCAGCCAGGCGGTGAAACACTTAGAGACGGATTTAGGGTGCGCACTGTTTGTGCGCATGTCAAAGGGTGTGCGCCTGACGAAAGAAGGAGAATTGCTTTTTTCCTATGTAGAGCGCGGGTATGAGATGATTTTATCCGGGGAACATAAGCTGAGTGAGATGCTGAATCTTGATGCCGGGGAGATTCGAATCGGCGCAAGCGATATGACGCTGCAGTTTTATCTTCTCGATTATTTAGAGCAGTTTCATGAAAAATATCCGGGTATCAAGGTGATTGTGACGAATGCGCCGACGCCGGAGACATTGAGGCATTTAAAAGATGGAAAAATTGACTTTGGGATTGTCAGCACGCCGATTCCGGATGTGGAGCATTTGAAATGCATACCGGTGCGCAAGATACGGGACGTCTTTGTGGCGGGGAATGCATTTGCGGATTGGAAGGGAAAGCGGCTTTCCTACCATGAACTTGAAAAGCTGCCGGTCATGTGCTTAGAGGGGAATACGTCAACGCGAGGTTATGTGGAGAATTTCCTGTTAGAGCAGGGCGTGGTATTGAATCCCGAATTTGAATTGGCGACAAGCGATATGCTGATTCAGTTTGCAGTGCGCAATCTTGGGATTGCAAGTGTGGTGGAAGATTTTGCAAAAAAGAAAATGGCATCCGGGGAATTGTTTGAACTGGCGTTTGAACAGGCGATTCCGGAGCGCAGGTTCTGTATTGTCATAAATGAGAAGCTTCCGCTGTCGGCTGCGGCAGAGAAACTGTTTTATTTTTTGCATGATGGGCAGGAACAGTTATAAGTAACATAATGAGAGATTATGCCAAGTATAATAAAGATTAATTTTACTTATGAAACACTTTCGTGTATAATCAATAAGTAAAAACAGGGAAAAGAAGACAGGTTTTTACACCTGTCTTTTTTACTGATAGGAAGCTGCAATGCAGGATTCCTAATTATTATAGAGAGAACCAGGAGGAAAAAAGAATGGTTACAGCAGTAGTAGGCGCTAACTGGGGCGACGAAGGAAAAGGTAAAATTACAGATATGCTTGCAAATGAGGCGGACATCGTTATCCGTTTTCAGGGAGGAGCAAATGCAGGTCACACCATCGTGAATAACTATGGTAAGTTTGCATTACACACATTACCATCCGGTGTATTTCACAGTCACATCACCAATATTATCGGAAACGGTGTTGCGTTAGATATTCCAAAGGTAATCAATGAGATTAAGTCCATTACAGACCGCAACGTGCCTGCACCAAAAATCATGATTTCAGATAGAGCACAGATGGTTATGCCATACCACGTACTGTTCGATCAGTACGAAGAGGAACGTCTTGGAAAGAACTCTTTCGGTTCCACCAAGTCCGGTATTGCACCATTTTATTCAGACAAATATGCAAAAGTTGGTTTCCAGGTCAGCGAGTTATTTGATGAAGAGTTATTACAGGAAAAAGTAAAACGTACCTGCGAGACAAAGAACATTATGCTTGAGCATATGTATCACAAACCACTGTTAAAAGAAGAGGAATTGTTAGCAACCTTGCATGAGTACAGAGATATGGTTGCTCCATATGTCGGAGATGTTTCTGTATTCTTAGACAAGGCACTCAAAGAAGGAAAACGTATTCTCTTAGAGGGACAGTTAGGAACGTTAAAAGATCCGGACCACGGAATCTATCCAATGGTAACCTCTTCCTCCACGCTTGCAGCCTATGGCGCAATCGGAGCAGGTATTCCACCATATGAGATTAAGAGAATTGTGACAGTATGTAAGGCATATTCTTCCGCAGTAGGAGCTGGTGCATTTGTCAGCGAAATCTTTGGAGATGAAGCAGATGAGTTAAGACGTCGCGGCGGAGACGGTGGAGAATTCGGTGCCACAACAGGACGTCCAAGACGTATGGGATGGTTCGACTGTGTTGCAAGTAAGTACGGCTGCCGTTTACAGGGAACAACAGACGTAGCATTTACAGTATTAGATGTATTAGGATACTTAGATGAGATTCCGGTCTGTGTCGGATACGACATTGATGGAGAAGTGACAACAGACTTCCCTGTTACCGCGAAGTTAGAGAAAGCAAAACCGGTATTCAAGACATTACCAGGATGGAAATGCGATATCCGTGGTATCAAGAACTACGAAGACCTTCCGGAAAACTGCAGAAAATATGTAGAGTTCATTGAAGAACAGATTGGCTATCCGATTACGATGGTTTCGAATGGTCCTGGAAGAGACGATATCATCTATCGTCAGAAATAGAGCGGATTATGATAAAAAATATTATTTTTGATGTCGGAAAGGTCCTGGTTGAGTTTGACTGGGAAAAGGCTTTTCATACGTTAGGGTTTGAAGGTGAGACATTTGAGGCGGTGGCGGATGCCACCGTGCGCTCAGATGACTGGAATGAGTACGACAGAAGCAGTCTTACCGATGAAGAGCAGTTAGCGCATTTTATTGCGAAGGCACCGGTGTATGAAAAAGAAATCCGCCTGTTTTGGGCGAACATAGGACTTCCAATCTGGCAATATGATTATTCGATGGATTTGGTGAAAGGATTGCGCAGGGAAGGATATCATACCTACATTTTATCAAATTATGCGCGCTATACTTATGCGTGTACAAGAGAAGCGTTATCGTTTGAAAAAGAGATGGATGGTGTTGTTTTCTCTTACGCAGTCGGATTTATCAAACCGGAACCTGAGATTTATGAGACGTTGCTGGAACGTTATCGGCTGATTCCGGAAGAATGTGTTTTTTTAGATGATAAGTTAGAAAATTTAAAGGCGGCAGAGCGGTTTGGAATACATACGGTGCAGTTCACTTCTTTGGAAGAGGCGAAGGAGGCACTGCGCGGGCTTGGCGTCACAATTTAAGATAGTTGAAAAAGAGTGTTAGAAGTCCTGGTACTTTTGATACTCTTTTTTATTGCGCGGGTTTGCTGTAACGAACTTGAAAAAGTTGTGGTCATACCACAGACCACAAGAGATAAAAATTATGAATAATATATGAAAATGGCTGAAACAAAGGTAAAAACAGTATAAACTATGGATTGATTTTATCAATAAAGTATGTTAAAATTTAAACAAAGACTGAGGTATGACCAGTTTGCATGGTTTTTTTGGTCATGACAGATATTTAGCTCATAGGAGAGTTTGAAAGGAGTAACGAATTCATGAGTGAATTTAAAGTAATTGAAATCAAGAAGAATATTCTTGAGGACAATGACAGAGAAGCAGATGTGCTTCGAAGTGAACTGAAAGAAGAGAAGACATTTCTTTTGAATTTAATGTCATCTCCGGGTTCCGGTAAGACAACGACATTGGTGCGTACCATCGGAGCATTGAAAGATGAGATGCGAATCGGTGTTATGGAGGCAGATATTGACTCCGATGTGGATGCAGATACCATTGCTGCAACCGGAGCGAAAGCAATTCAGATTCATACGGGCGGTATGTGTCACTTAGACGCAGACATGACAAGACAGGGAATCGAGAGCTTAGAGACAGCAGATGTGGATTTGGCTATTTTGGAAAATGTGGGGAATCTGGTATGCCCTGCTGAGTTTGATACGGGTGCAGTGAAGAATGCAATGATTTTAAGTGTTCCGGAAGGCGACGACAAACCATTGAAATATCCGTTAATGTTTTCCATCTGCGATGTGCTTTTAATCAATAAAATTGATGTGTTACCATACTTTGACTTCGATTTGGAGGCATGTAAGGAGCGTGTGAAGAAGCTGAATCCAAACATTCAGATTATCCCGATTTCATCCCGTACAGGGGAAGGAATGGAAGAGTGGTTTCACTGGCTTCGCAAAGAGGTAAAAGAGTGGAATGCCTAAGAGTGGGAAGGCATGATGCAATAAATTAGGAATGATACAAATGTGGAAGAATAAATAGTTAGTGAGGTACAAAAATGGCAGAAGAAAGAGAATTGATTTTAAAATTAGGGAAAAAGATTACAGACCGTATTCCTTATAAATTAGGAAAGAAGCAGCTGACAGCAGATGATCCGGAATATTTTGGTCTTGCAAGCGTTGTGACAGATGAGATGGCAACTATTGCACTTACCATGGATGTCCGTAAACCGGAGACTTTAGAGCAGCTTGCGAAGAAGAATCCGCAGCACAGCAAAGAAGAGTTAGAGAAGATTCTTCAGGAGATGGCTGTCATCGGTATTATCGAATACAACTGGGAGAATGCAAAGCATGAGAAACAGTATGTTCTTCCGATGTTCGTACCGGGATGTGCAGAGTTCATGGTAATGAACAAAGAGCAGGTAGAGGAGCACACAGAAATCGCTGACTTCTTCGAGCAGATGGCAAGACTTCCGCTTGAGAAAGTAACACCGATGGTTCCGTTAGGCGGCGCCGGAATCGGTATGCATGTTATCCCGGTAGAAAAGGCTATTCCGGCTGAGCAGGAATCTGCAAGCGTAGAGCATATCTCTCACTGGATGGAAAAATACGAAGGAAAATATGCAGTAGGACAGTGTTCCTGCCGTATTCAGCAGAGAGTCCGCGGGGAAGGTACCGGTGATGTAGAAGGTGAATGGTGTATCGGAGTTGGCGATATGGCAGATTACCTTGTACAGACAAACAGAGGACGTTACATCGACAAAGAAGAAGCATTGGAAATCATCGAGCGTGCAGAAGAGATGGGCTATGTACATCAGATTACAAACATCGATGGAGAGGACAAGATTTTTGCAATCTGTAACTGTGCAGTCGGCGTATGTAATGCACTTCGTACTTCCCAGTTATTTAATACACCAAATATGTCACGTTCCGCATATCGTGCACACGTTGAAAAATCAAAATGTGTTGCCTGTGGTAAATGTGTGGAAGTGTGCCCGGCAGGTGCTGCAAAGCTTGGTCAGAAATTATGCGCAAAAGACGGAAGCGAGATTCAATATCCGAAACATAAACTTCCGGATACCAACAAATGGAGCAAAGCAGACTGGGACCCAGATTATCGTGACAACAATAAATCAAACGTATACGAGACAGGTACAGCACCATGTAAGACAGCTTGTCCTGCACATCTTCCGGTACAGGGATACATCAAGATGGCAGCAGAAGGCAGGTACATGGATGCCTTAAAATTAATCAAGACAGAAAATCCATTCCCGGCAGTTTGTGGTGCAATTTGTAACCGCCGCTGTGAGGATGCATGTACCCGTGGAACAATCGATAAGGCAGTTGCCATCGATGAAATCAAGAAATTCATCGCTGAGAAAGAAATCAATGCCGAGACACGTTATATTCCGGAGATGGTGAATCACCTTGGACGCGGCAAAGAAGTAGATATTAAAGTTGCCGTTATCGGTGCAGGTCCTGCAGGTATGTCATCTGCATTCTACTTAAGAAAAATGGGATATCAGGTTACGATATTTGAGAAGAACCAGCGTGCCGGCGGTATGCTGATGAACGGTATTCCTTCTTTCCGTTTAGAGAAGACTGTTATCGAAGCTGAAATCGAAGTTCTTCGCGAAATGGGAATCGAATTCAAATGTGGTGTGGAAGTTGGAAAAGATATTACAATTCCACAGCTTCGTGAACAGGGTTACAAGGCATTTTACGTTGCAATCGGTGCACAGGGCGGACGTAAGACAGGTGTTCCGGGTGAAGATGCAGAAGGCGTTGTAACAGGTGTTGATTTCTTATTAGAAGCAAATACAAAAGAGGATGCACACTTAATCAGTGGACGTACAGTTGTAGTTGGCGGCGGTAACGTAGCAGTAGACGTTGCACGTACAGCACTTCGTTCCGGATCTAATGAAGTATCCATGTTCTGCTTAGAGTCCCGCGACATTATGCCGGCAGCAGATGACGAGGTAGAAGAGGCAGAAGAAGAAGGAATCAAAGTAAACTGCGGATGGGGACCAAAGGAAATCATCACAGAGAATGGCAAAGTAAAAGCAATTGTATTCAAGAAATGTCTCTCCGTAAAAGATGCAGACGGCCGCTTCAATCCACAGTACGATGAAAATGATTTAGTGACAGTAGAATGTGAAAACGTTTTATTATCCATCGGTCAGTCTATCCAGTGGGGCGACTTGTTAGCAGGTACCAAGGTTGAGTTCAACCGCAACGGAACTGCAGTAGCAGACCCTGTTACATATCAGACAGCAGAACCTGACATTTTTGTCGGCGGTGATGCTTACACAGGACCAAGATTTGCAATCGATGCAATCGCAGCCGGAAAAGAAGGATATGTATCCATCCATCGTTTCGTAAACGAAGGACACAGCCTGACATTAGCACGTGACCTCCGTAAGTTTAAAGAGTTAGACAAGAATAACATCTCCGTAGAGACTTACGATACCGCACAGCGTCAGGTACCGGGCAAGAAAGCAGGCGTATCCCAGGAGACCTTCCGTGACTTAAGAAGCACCTTTACAGAGGAGCAGGTTAAGACAGAAGCTGCTCGTTGTCTTGGATGTGGTGCATCTGTTGTCGATGAGAATAAATGTATCGGATGTGGACTTTGTACGACAAAATGTGAGTTTGATGCAATCCACTTATCACGTGATTTGCCAAAGGCAAGCCGTATGTGGAAATCAGAAGATAAGTTAAAAGCCATTGCACCATACGCAGCAAAACGTGCAATCAAAATCAGATTCAGTAAACAGGATAATTAAGAAAAAGGATAAAAGCAATGCATGAATTAGGAATTATTGTCCATGTGTCAAAGACACTAGAAGGGATTGCGGAAGAGAATAAATTGGAGAAAATTGCTTCGGTTACCTTAGAGATTGGTGAGGTAAGCGGTGTGGTGCCGGAATATCTGACAGACTGCTGGGAATATTACCGGAAAAAGAGTCCAATTCTTGCGGATTCTAAGATGATAATCGAGATGCTTCCTGCCGTTACCTTCTGCGAGGAATGTAAGGAGACTTATCCGACGGTACAGTTCGGAAAACAGTGTCCGCATTGTAAGAGCTATGAGACATATCTTGTGGCGGGAAATGAATGTAACATTAAGGAAATAGAGGCCTGTTAACAGGTGAAGAGCACATTTGCCATTTGGTAGATGTGCTCTTTTGTGTTGTGGGAAGAAAAACAGTTCACAAATTTATCACAATTTCAACGATTTTTTAACACAATTATTTCATATAGTAGTGAGAGTGACGGTAGTGTGAAAAGGAAATGTTTCACACACGGGGTTTGTGCCGCTGCACAAATCTAAGGGGCGCAGAAGCTGCGCGATGAAAAGAAAGAAGGAGGACTTGATCGTGATTGAAATTGACCATTTGGTAAAAAAATATGGCAATCATGTGGCAGTGGATGATTTATCACTCACTGTGGAGCCTGGAAAAATTTATGGCTTTCTGGGACCAAACGGTGCCGGAAAATCAACCACTATGAATATTATAACGGGGTATCTTGGCGCAACGAGCGGAACTGTAAAAATCAATGGATTTGACATTTTTGCACAGCCGGAGGAAGCGAAGAAATGTGTGGGCTATCTGCCGGAACTTCCACCGCTTTACATGGATATGACAGTAAAAGAATATCTTGATTTTGTGGCTGAACTGAAAAAGTTAGAAAAGAGTGTCCGTGCAAAGTATGTGGACGAAGCGATGGAGTTGACTAAGATTTCGGATGTTTCACACCGTCTGATTCGAAATCTCTCAAAAGGATACCGTCAGCGTGTCGGATTTGCACAGGCAGTGTTAGGCTACCCGGAGGTTATTATTTTAGATGAGCCGACCGTTGGACTTGACCCGAAACAGATTATTGAAATCAGGGAACTGATTCAGGAATTAGGAAAAAAACATACTGTAATTTTAAGCTCCCACATCCTGACGGAAATCAGTGCGGTCTGCGACCATGTTTTCATTATCTCAAAAGGAAAATTAGTGGCAAGCGATTCCACCGAGAACTTAGTAAAACTGATGGCAGGCGCGCAGGAAGTACAGCTTGTTGTCAAGGGTGAGCCGGAGGAAGTACAGCGCATCATGCTTCAGATTGCAGAGGTTGAGAAGTGTGAACTTTTACAGCCGGAAGAAGATGGGACCACAAAGATAAATATAATTGCAAAAAAAGAAGCAGATATCAGGGAACGTGTCTTCCATGCCTGTGTCAACAACCATTTTTCAATTTTGGAGATGCAGACAGTGACAAAATCCTTAGAAGATGTCTTCCTGGAATTGACAACAAAGGAAGGAGACAAGAAACATGTGGGCGATATTTAAAAGAGAGTTCAAAGCATATTTTCAGTCTGTCATTGGCTGGGTATTTTTAGCAGCCATCATGGCACTGTATGGATTATACTTTTTTGTATATAACTTAAGGAGCGGTTATCCTTATATATCATACTCGCTGTCGGCAATTGCATTTATCATGCTGATTGCAGTCCCGATTCTTGCGATGCGAAGCCTTGCAGAGGAGAAAAAGAGCAAGACAGATCAGTTGATTTTAACGGCACCGATTTCGGTTGGAAAAGTTGTCGTTGGCAAATACCTTGCCATGGTGGCAGTGTTTGCGATTGATATGCTGGTAGTAGCGGTGACGCCACTTATTTTATCCATCTTTGGAACCATTCCGCTTGCGGAAAGTTATGTGGCAGTTATCGGATTTTTCCTGTATGGAGCGGCATGTATCGCAATCGGAATGTTTATTTCTTCCATCACGGAAAGCCAGGTCATTGCGGCAGTGTTATCGTTTGCGGCACTGTTTTTAGGATATATGATGTCTAACATTACGGGACTGATTTCATCATCCGGCAATCTTTTGACCAAAATTTTAGGATGCTATGATATTTATACACCGTTAGAGACCTTCATGAACGGATGTTTTGATTTGACGGGATTTGTTTACTTTTTAACAATTATCTGTCTGTTCCTTTTCCTGACAGGACAGTCCATCCAGAAACGCCGTTGGAGTTCTAACACGAAAAAAATTTCGCTTGGAGCATTCCACACGGGATTTGTGGCAGCAGCCATCGCCGTTGCCGTTATTTTAAATCTTGCGGTACAGGAGCTACCGGCAACGATTACATCTATCGATGCAACTTCGACAAAGATGTATTCGCTGACAGACGATACAAAGGAATATTTGAAAAACTTAGATACGGATGTCACCATCTATGTACTTGCGTCAGAGAGTTCTGCAGATACGACATTAGGTGAGACGTTAGAGCGTTACGAGGGATTATCCGACCATATCAAGGTTGTTTATAAAAATCCTTCCAAGTACCCGACTTTTTATCAGCAGTACACAGATAGTTCACCGACCTCAAACAGTTTGATTGTGGTAAGTGAGGAGCGTTCGAGAGTCGTTGATTACAGTGACATTTATGAGTATTCTTACGATTACACAACATATTCACAGTCCGTGGATGGCTATGATGCAGAGGGACAGCTTACGAGTGCCATTCAGTATGTCACCATGGATTCCGATGAACTTCCGGTCATCTATGAGATTCAGGGACATGGAGAGACATCACTTTCCGGTGGATTCTCAGAGGTAGTGGAAAAAGCAAATATCACGCTTTCTGACCTGACACTTTTGAAAGAGGATGCAATTCCGGATGATGCGGCAGCCATTATCATCAATGCACCGACATCTGATTTGTCAGCAGATGACACACAGAAAGTTCTTGATTACCTGCAGGCAGGTGGAAAAGCGATTTTGGTATGCAATTTCCAGTATCAGGATTTAGAGAACTTTAACTCGATTCTGAGTGCGTACGGCGTATCGCAGGTACAGGGTGTCGTTATGGAGCAGAATTCAAGCTATTATTATCAGGGAATTCCATATTACCTGTTGCCGGAGGTAGCATCTACCGATTATACATCTTCTGTTTCAAACAGCTATATTTTCGCACCTTACAGTGTAGGACTTACTTACGGTGATGATACGGATGATACAACGTATCAGGCACTTCTTACCACAACAGATGATGCGATTTCAAAAGTAGATTTAGAGAACTTTACGACATATGAGTATGAGGACGGAGACATCAATGGACCATTTAATCTTGCAGTTGCAGTAGAGCAGACGGTGGATGATGATAATACTACGAATTTAGTTGTAGTTGGCTCACTCCAGCTGCTTAACGACAGCGCAGACGAGATTGTTTCCGGAAACAATGCTTCTATGTTTAAAGATATTCTTTCAACTTTAATTGGAGATTCACAGTTAAGTACAAGCGTAATCGCAGCAAAAGACTATAGTCTCAGCACAATTACTGTTACAACGGCAGCTGCAGTCGGACTTGGTTTGTCAGCTATTATCGTGATTCCGGTACTTATGATTGTACTTGGTATTGTAATCTGGGCACGACGCAGAAAAAAATAGAACGAACGATGCGAAATGAATGTTTCACGCACGGATTTTGATGCATAAAAATTGTGCAAGGATAGAGAAAAGCAGAGTGTCTGCCCTGTGCAGACAACTGCTGGAAAGGAAGATATGGAAAAACAGAAAAAACAGTTTATTGTGGTTTTAATACTGCTTGTAGTTGCAGTTGCTGCTTACCTTATACTTCACGTGTATAACGATAAAAAGGAAGCGAAGGAAGAGGCAGAGGAAGATGCAGATACGATTACCATTACAGATTTTGATACGGATGATGTGACAGCATTTTCATACCAGTTAAATGGCGAGACACTTTCGTTTACAAAAGACGGTGACAACTGGCTTTATGACGGTGATACCTCCCTGGATCTGGATGAGGATTCCATTACTTCTATGTTATCGGCGGTTTCGAATCTTACGACGGAGGAAGCACTGGAAGAGTATGACAGTCTTTCTGATTACGGACTGGATACGCCTTCGAATACCATTACCGTTACAACAGCGGATGGAACAATTACACTGCTGGCTGGAAATCAGAATGAGATTACAAACAGCTACTATATGATGACCGGTGACAGTGACACGGTTTACCTGATTAGCACAGATTTGAACAGTACATTTAGTTCAGCGGTAGATGATTTGATTGCCGAAGAGGAGGAAACTGAGACAGAAGAGCCGGAGGAGGCAACCGAAACTGTTTCAGAGGATACAACCGAGGAAGCTGTTTTAGAAGAAACAACGGAGACAGCAGAAGTGACAGAAGCAGAATAAATGAATTGCTCACCACAAATTGATGAGAAAAACCGCCCAGAATTCACAGTGATATACGTGGATTTCGGGCGGTTTTTTGCGTGAAAACTTAATTGTTTCTGTTTGTCTTTTCCTCTGTGTGATAGTGATTTTTTAACAATTTGTAAATGAAACTATATGCCCAGAGCAATACAGGCACAATTACCGTTGCCATGACCGAAGCCTTGAGCATATTCATGAAGTCCGGGCTTGTAGACAATGCACAGACTAAGGTTGAAATATATAATCCGACTAAGACGATAACGCCGAGGATAGCTAAGATTTGTTTTACTTTTTTCATAAGGATTCCTTTCAAAACAAAATTTTTACTACATCTTATCCTATAACAGGAAAGGGGTGCGGTCAAGGGGAAAGTGTTCGGGAGAACTGTAAATCGAAGAGCGGAATATCTTTACATCGAAAAATGCATTTGCTATAATTTGGTCAAAGCATAATTTATCTCTATAGGATGAAGTCCTATTCTATTTTTCAAAACGCAACAATTCAGAAAATCTATGCTTTTATTTCCAGAAAAAATGATAAAAGCAGGATTTTTGAGTAAATTGCAGAGAATCCTGCCATAAGGACAGGAGGAAGAGGATGACAGACATCAGAGCAATGCTGCGGGAAGCTGGTGCAGAGGCGCAGTATGACGAAAATGCAAAGTGGCTGATTTCGCAGAAACCGTTTTTGGCGAACATTCTGACACGGACAGTAAAAGAGTTTGAGGGCATGAATCCGAAAGAGGTGGAGTCGCTGATAGAGGGTGAACCCTCCGTGGGGCAGACACCTGTGGAGGAAGGATTTACCAATATGCGCCTGGAAAGCGGGAAAATGGCGATTGCCGGAATGAACACAGAGCGGAAGGTGCATCATGAGGGTGTGACGTATTACGATGTTCTTTTTTATGTGAGAACAGGGGTAAATCGGGCGAAAATCATTGTGAATCTTGAACTGCAGAAGGGCGAACCGGCTGCCTACGATATTGAGATGCGCGGTATTTTTTACGCAGCACGGGAAATTTCTTCGCAGTTAGGACGGGAATTCGGGCACCAGAAGTACAATGATATGAAGAAAGTGTATTCTATCTGGATTTGTATGAATGCAAAAGAGAACAGTTTGAATAAAATTTCCCTGCATAATGAAAATGTGTTGGGAAAGTCTGGCTGGAAAGAACGGTATCGTGTATTAAATGTTGTAATTATCCGGCTGGAAAAGGAACTTGACGTGGCAAAAGAGCATGAGTTGCACCGGCTGCTGGGTGCAGTTTTTGGAACTGACATGCGGCAGGCAGTGAGAGAAAATATTTTGGAACAGGAATTTGGGATAGAGCTGGAGACGGCTGGAAAGGAGCGATTGAATACGATGTGTAATCTGGGAGAAGGAATTCGTGAGATGGCGTTAGAGGAAGGCATGGAAAAAGGACTAGAAAAGGGAATGGAGAAGGGGCTGGAAAAAGGGAAGGCACTTGGCATTATTGAAACCTGCATGAAGTTAAACATGCCGGAAGAAGATGTCATTGAAAAATTAAAGGAAATCATGAAAGTTTCTGATGAGGTGGCACGAAAGTATTATGATGAAGTAGTGATGCAGGTTATGTGAGTTGTGGTAAAAATGAAAGAAGCAGGCATAAGCCCCGCTGGTATGGATGTATATCCGTGCCGGCGGGGTTGTTTTATGTGCGGAGTTGATATATGGCAATTTTTGAAGAAGTGATTGTCAGGAAGATGGAAAACTGCTAAACTTGTAGTTGAAAAAGGAGAAGAAAATGATAGGAGACAACAATGGAAATTCAAAACGTGTGTTTTAACTATGGGAAAAATATTATTTTAAAAGATATTACCTATACATTTGAACAGGGAAAAGTGTATGGTATTGTAGGCCATAATGGGGCAGGGAAAACGACACTTTTGCGGATTATGCTGGGGCTAATTACACCACTATCAGGAAGTGTAAAAAAGGAAACTGGGATGGTATGTTCTTATGTGCCAGAGAGACAGGGCGTTTACGCTGAATTGACGGTGTATCAGAATCTTTTTATGGCATGTAGATTATTTCGGAAGAAAAAACCATATGAAATAGAAGAAATGTTAAAAAATGGCATTTACAGAATAAGAAAAATGAATTGGCGCGCAATCTTTCGACGGGTATGCTTGCAAGACTAAAGTATTTGTGTGCGAATGTTCAGGACTCGAATATGTTATTGTGTGACGAACCGACAATGGGGGTTGATGCAAGGACGCAGAAGTTAATGGAAGATGAAATAAAAAGTCGGAGAGACGAAGGAAAAACGGTGATTATTACGAGCCATAATCTCAAGTTTATTGAGGCGGTTTGTGATGAGGTGTTGGTTATCAATGAACACAAAATTGTTTTTGCGGGAAAAATGGAAAATATTTTTGATTTTGAGGAGTTATATCTTGAGTATACAGAGGAGGAAGAGGATGACTAATATAATTACATTTATATATCGTGATTTTTGGGAATTTAAAAATAAACCGATTAAATTTCTTGCTGTACTTATCTCAATGATTTTTCCTGTTTTGGGAGGGTGGTCAGACAATGGGATGCTTGCAGACAGACAAAACCTCGTTGTGCTGATGGTATTGATAGTTCCAATTTATTTATCAATGGAGACAACATTGTCGCAGACATCGAACTATATCAGAGAAGGTATATTTGAACAATATTTTTTGAATGATAAGATTCGAAAAACACAGATTGTAATTGCAAAATGGGTATTTAACAGTGTATTATCGCTGATAAGTAGTGCATGTTCTTGGCTTGTATATCAAATTTTAAATAAAAGTGGTGTATTGACAACAGTTTTTAATTTGACTCCTATGCTGATGCTGGATGTAATAATTGTAAGTTATGTATCATCTGTAATCGGAATTATAGCAGCTACATTGATAAAAAATGAAAAAGCACACTTTATATATGTGATGTGTATGATATTTATATTATTAATTGTTTTTACAGTCTTTGATAGGTGCAAATTATTTTCAGAAGGGATGCTGTTTGCTTATCTTGCCGGGATTAGTGCAGTTGGAACGTTATTGATTCAGGTTATGTATAAGAGCAATCGTTTTATTAATAGAGATAGATAAGAACATTTCCCTGAAAAACTAAAAAAACCTTTGAAAAATCCCGCTATTTTTGGTATAATAGCAAGTGCATTTGTGGAAGAAGGTATCTTACATAAGAAAATGCGAAATATAATGAAGATTCGAGGATATTTAAGATGGCATTATTAGAACAGTGGCAGAAAGTTGCTTATAATGAGAAAGCGGATAAAGGTGAATTACAGAGATTCTGGCAGAGATATTTCCTTTTAGAGAAGGGCGTCTATGAGAAGTTATTGACAAACCCGGACGAGAAGGTAGAGGGAACTGTAAAAGAACTCGCAGATAAATACGGTATCACTGTTATGGAGATGACAGGTTTCTTAGATGGAATCAATGACAGCTTAGTTGAGGCGAACCCAATCGAGACCATGGAAGAGGATACAAAAGTAAATCTTATTTTTGACAAAGAAAAGTTATATAAGAATATGGTAGATGCGAAAGCGGACTGGTTATATGAACTTCCAATGTGGAATGAGATTTTTGATGAAGAGACCAAGAAAAGACTTTACTTAGAGCAGAAGAAGTCCGGTACAGTTGTCGTTGGAAAGAAAGTGGGACGTAATGACCCATGTCCATGCGGTTCCGGTAAGAAATATAAGAAGTGTTGCGGAAGATAATTTAAAAATTTTCAAAAAGTACTTTACAGATTGAAAAAAAGAGCATACAATCTATAGCAAATAAAGAAAACACGTTGACGAGACGAGTAAGTTGTGGAAGATAACAGAGAGAGATGCATTATGCTGGAAGCATCTTTATGGGAAGCAGCCGAATACTAACTCTGAGTGACCCCAATACGGTCCGGTGATTCCGTTACCATCATGATGAGGTCTTTTGAACCGTATGGTTGAAAGATGAAGCTGGGTGGAACCACGGTAGATTTGTTAATCGTCCCTGACATTACGTTATGTAGTGTCAGGGATTTTTTATGTAATGGGAAATTTTGTCCCGATTATATAAAAAACACTCCGCAGGGATGCGGCTGATGCGCCAAAATAGCGCAAGAATGGAGGTTAAGATGAGAAAAATAAAAGAAACATGGAAGAAGCTTCCAGAGACGTTTGCTGTCACAAAAACAGATGGTCTGTTGTTATTTTTAATCACTTTTCTGACAGGAATCATTCTTGGTATGCTCTGCTCTCCGCGCAAGCATGTGACATTCGGATGCAATAACGGCAACACCACGACAAATTGCTGGGATGATGACTGCTGGGAAGATGAAGAGACAATTTAAGAAAAAATAAAATGAAATAGAGGGAAACATCATGAAAATTACATTAAAAGATGGCTCTGTAAAAGAGTATAGCGAAGCAAAATCAGTTTACGAAATTGCACAGGATATCAGCGAAGGACTTGCGCGTGTTGCATGTGCGGGTGAAGTGAACGGTGAAATCGTAGATTTAAGAACTGTGTTGGAGAACGACTGCGAATTAAATATTGTGACAGCAAATGACGCTGAAGGATTAAAAGTTATCCGCCATACTGCATCCCATGTATTGGCACAGGCAGTAAAACGCTTGTTCCCGGATGCAAAAATTACAATCGGACCTGCGATTGAAGATGGTTTTTACTATGATTTTGAGGCAGAACCATTTTCCAGAGAAGATTTAGATAATCTGGAAAAAGAGATGAAGAAAATCATCAAAGAAGGTCATGAATTAAAGAGATTTACCCTTCCAAGAGAA
>CAKRDK010000031.1 GCA_934309475.1 uncultured Roseburia sp. | reverse complement strand
TAACAGATAGCAGCCATATCAGGTTACGGGGAAGAATTAAGAAAATAAAAGGTCGGCCGGGAAGCGGGACAAGCTTTTCGGCTGATTTTTTTTATTATCAGGGGAACGCCACGGTACAAGTGTATAGATGTCGAATGTACATAAACAATAGAGAGAGCCAAAATTAATCTCGACAAATTAGCAATTTGAAGCGTGTTCCCCGGCTGGTATACGCGTCCCCTGTCGAAAAGCAGCTTTATGAAAAATTAAAATGTGCGAAGCTTGTGTCTTACATATAAAAATGGACAAGCCGGATTCAAATGTGTTACTATAGGAAGAGAGAAAGGGAGAAGAAGCATGAACATCAGATTGTTACAAGAAAACGAAATCCAGCGCGCTGTGAATGTGGCGCATGAGACATACCGGACATGCCTGCTTCCATTGGTTCACATGGAGGAGGAAGTCAGGCAGTACAATAATTATGTAAACTACCAAAATCTGTGGTCACAGGTGCAGGGGGGAACGCTGTTTCTGTGGGGATTATTTGAAAAAGAAGAACTCTGTGCAGTTTCAGCCATGAGAAATAACGGACATATTACCATGCTTTACGTGAGACCGGCATTTCAGAGAAAAGGATATGGAACGACCCTGTTAAGCTGGATGCGTGGCTGGGCGAAGAAATATCTGTGCTTAAAAAAGGTGACAGTGAATGTGACACCGGCAGTGCAGGCGGGATATTTTGCACATGTGGGATTTCGTCAGATTCCGGTGGCAGTACAGCAGGCATCCTTTCTTCCGATGGAAGCAAAGACCGGAGAGATGCCGCAGATAAGACTAGACCGCACCATCCGCTGGAACGCGATATTGGGTGTTTCAATTGGAACACTGGTATTGGTGGTAGGAATTGCCATTGTATATTGCATCATTTCAACATAATGCATAAATTTTCATAATACCGTTTCGAAAATATCGGTAGTATTTGTTTTTGTAAAAAGGTTGAAAAAAGTTTGGACATATGGTAAACTCTAAACAATTTAAGCAAAAAGAGCTTCGCCGCTTTTTTTTAAGACGGATTATAAGTATAGTTTAACTATATTATAATAGTGTGAAGCAGTGCTTATATATAGCGACTTTGAATCAGCGATGATTGGAAGATAAGAAGAAAAAAACGGAAACGTTTTTTTTTTTGCGCGAGTAATGAGGCAGGAGCATCAAAATTGTGCATCTGGCGAATACCGCAGTAGAGAAAAGGAAAGGACAGGGAAACGAATGAAAGCTTTTTTAATACTCGAAGACGGGAATGTGTTCACAGGAACCAGCATTGGTTCTACAAGGGAAGTCATCAGTGAAATCGTATTTAATACGTCGATGACTGGTTATCTGGAGGTCTTGACAGATCCGTCCTATGCAGGACAGGCGGTGGTCATGACATATCCGTTGATTGGAAATTATGGTGTGACGCCGGATATGGAGTCAGGAAGACCTTGGCCAGACGGTTATATTGTGAGGGAGTTATCAAGAATGCCGAGTAACTTCCGTTGTGAGGGAACGATACAGGATTTCCTCGTAAAACATGATATTCCTGGTATTGCAGGAATTGACACACGTGCCCTTACGAAGATTCTTCGTGAAAAGGGAACGATGAATGGTATGATTACCACAAATGAGAACTATAACATCGATGAAATTATTCCCAAATTAAAAGCATACACAACAGGTAATGTCGTTGACAAAGTAACCTGCGAGGAGAAAAGAGTATTAAAAGGAAGCGGAAAAAAAGTTGCATTGCTTGATTTCGGTGCAAAAAATAATATCGCCCAGTCTTTAAATAAACGCGGCTGTGAAGTGACGATTTATCCGGCACACACAACGGCAGAAGAAATTTTAAGTACTAATCCGGACGGAATCATGCTCAGTAACGGACCTGGAGACCCGAAGGAATGTACAGAAATCATTTCAGAAGTAAGAAAATTATATGAATCTGATACACCGATTTTTGCAATCTGCTTAGGTCATCAGTTGATGGCATTGGCAACCGGAGCGGACACCCACAAAATGAAATACGGACACCGCGGCGGAAATCATCCGGTAAAAGATTTGCAGACGAACCGCGTGTATATCTCATCCCAGAATCATGGTTATGTGGTAGATACTGATACCTTAGATCCAAAGGTTGCAAAACCTGCATTTGTCAATGTAAACGATGGTACCAATGAAGGATTGGAATATGTTGGAAAGAACATCTTCACCGTGCAGTTCCACCCGGAAGCCTGTCCAGGACCACAGGATTCTGCGTACCTGTTCGATCGTTTTATTCAGATGATGTCAAAAAATTAAAAATCAGGACTAAGAAAAGTGGAAAGACCTTTAGGAGGATGAATAATGCCAAGAAATAAAGAGATAAAAAAAGTATTAGTAATTGGTTCCGGCCCTATCGTTATCGGACAGGCAGCAGAATTTGATTATGCGGGAACACAGGCGTGCCGTTCTTTGAAAGAAGAGGGCGTGGAAGTTGTGTTAGTGAACTCTAACCCTGCAACCATCATGACAGATAAAGAAATCGCAGATGAGGTTTACATCGAACCTTTGACTGTAAACGTATTAGAGCAGATTATCGCAAAAGAGAAACCGGACAGCATTCTTCCAACATTAGGAGGACAGGCCGGATTGAACCTTGGTATGGAGCTTGCAGAGAGCGGTATTTTAGAAAAATATAACGTAAAATTAATCGGTACAACAGCCGAGACAATTTTTAAGGCGGAGGACCGTCAGGCATTTAAGGATACCATGGAAAAAATCGGGGAGCCTTGTGCAGCATCCCAGGTTGTAAATTCTGTGGAAGACGGTATCAAATTTACCAACACAATCGGTTATCCGGTCGTACTGCGTCCTGCCTTTACCTTAGGCGGAAGCGGCGGCGGAATTGCCCACAACGAGCAGGAGCTTGTAGATATTTTAACAAACGGACTCCGTCTGAGCCGTGTCGGTGAGGTACTGGTAGAACGCTGTATCGCCGGCTGGAAGGAAATCGAGTACGAAGTAATGCGTGATGCAAACGGAAACTGTATCACCGTTTGTAACATGGAGAACTTAGACCCGGTTGGTGTACATACCGGTGACTCCATTGTAGTGGCACCTTCCCAGACATTAGGAGATAAAGAATATCAGATGCTCCGTAGTTCTGCATTGAACATCATCAATGAACTGCAGATTACAGGCGGATGTAACGTACAGTATGCGCTTCATCCGGAGACATTTGAATACTGTGTTATCGAGGTAAACCCTCGTGTATCCCGTTCTTCCGCACTTGCATCCAAAGCAACCGGTTATCCAATCGCAAAAGTAACCGCAAAAATTGCATTAGGCTATACCTTAGACGAGATTAAAAACGCAATTACAGAGAAGACTTACGCAAGTTTCGAGCCGATGTTAGATTACTGTGTCGTAAAGATTCCAAGACTTCCGTTTGATAAATTCATTACGGCAAAGAGAACGCTGACGACACAGATGAAGGCAACCGGTGAGGTTATGAGTATCTGTGATAACTTTGAGGGAGCGCTGATGAAAGCAATCCGTTCCTTAGAGCAGCACGTAGACAGCTTAATGTCTTATGACTTTACAAAGTTATCCGACGAAGAATTAGAAAAACAGCTTGCTGTAGTCGACGACCGCAGAATCTGGGTGATTGCAGAAGCACTCCGCCGCGGTGTAAGCTACGACAAGATTCACGCGATTACAAAGATTGATAACTGGTTTATCGATAAACTCGCTATCTTAGTCGAGATGGAAGAGAAGTTAAAGAGTGAACCGCTTACCGTAGAATTATTAAAAGAAGCAAAAAGAATCGAGTTCCCGGACAATGTCATTGCAGAACTGACCGGCAAAACAGAACAGGAAATTCATGATATGCGTTACGAAAACGGTATCGTGGCTGCGTTCAAGATGGTAGACACCTGTGCAGCAGAATTTGAAGCAAGTACACCATATTACTATTCTGTTTTTGGCAGTGAGAATGAAGCAGAAGAGACGCATCCGCAGAAAAAAGTGCTCGTACTCGGCTCCGGTCCAATCCGTATTGGACAGGGTATCGAATTTGACTATTGTTCAGTACACAGCACCTGGGCATTTGCAAAAGAGGGTTGGGAGACGGTTATCGTCAACAATAACCCGGAGACAGTTTCCACAGACTTTGATATTGCCGACAAGCTTTATTTTGAGCCATTGACAGCAGAAGATGTGGAAGCAATTGTAAACTTAGAGAAACCGGACGGAGCAGTAGTGCAGTTCGGTGGACAGACTGCAATCAAGCTGACAGAAAGCCTGATGAAGATGGGCGTTAAAATCTTAGGAACAAAAGCAGAAGATGTAGACGCAGCAGAAGACCGTGAATTATTTGACGAAATCTTAGAGAAGACAGGAATTCCGAGAGCAGCCGGTGGAACTGTATTTACAGCAGAAGAAGCAAAAGAGGTTGCAAACCGTCTGGGCTATCCTGTTTTAGTACGCCCTTCTTATGTATTAGGTGGACAGGGAATGAAAATTGCATTCAACGATGAGGAAATCGAAGAATTTATCGGAATCATCAACCGGATTGCACAGGATCATCCAATCTTAGTCGATAAATATTTACAGGGAAAAGAAATCGAAGTAGATGCAGTCTGCGACGGTACAGACATCCTGATTCCTGGTATTATGGAACACATCGAGCGTACCGGAGTACATTCCGGAGACAGTATTTCCGTATATCCGGCACATACCATCAGCGAGCCGGTCAAAGAAATGATTGTAGAGTACACAAAACGTCTCGCAAAAGCACTTCATGTAGTTGGATTGATTAACATCCAGTTTATCGTGATGGACGAGCAGGTTTACGTTATCGAGGTAAATCCACGTTCTTCAAGAACAGTGCCATATATCAGCAAAGTTACCGGTATTCCGATTGTAGATTTAGCTACAAAGGTAATTATCGGTGAGACAATCAAAGGAATGGGATATACACCGGGACTTGCACCGACAGCGGATTACATCGCAATCAAGATGCCGGTATTCTCCTTTGAAAAATTGCGTGGTGCAGAGATTTCTTTAGGACCTGAGATGAAGTCAACCGGAGAATGTTTAGGAATCGCAAAGACATTCAACGAAGCATTGTACAAAGCCTTTTTAGGAGCCGGTGTCCAGCTTCCGAAGCATAAACAGATGATTATGACGGTAAAAGATGCCGACAAGCCGGAAGCAGTCGGTGTTGCAAAACGTTTTGAAGCATTAGGCTACAAGATTTATGCGACAAGAAGCACTGCAAAATACTTACAGGAGCACGGTGTAAATGCACTTCGTGTCAACAAGATTTCGCAGGAATCTCCAAACGTAATGGATTTGATTTTAGGACATAAAATCGACCTTGTCATTGACACTCCGACACAGGGAAATGGTGATAAGAACCGTGACGGATTCTTAATCCGCCGAAACGCAATCGAGACAGGTGTTTACTGTATCACAGCAATGGATACGGCAAATGCGCTGGCAAGAAGTTTAGAGACAGCAATGGATACCTTAACACCGGTAGATATTGCGACTGTTAAGAATTTATAGAAAAGAAAAGTGCCGGTATCGGGCGGATGTAAGAATCTGCCGGGTACCGGTTTTTTTATGCCCCGCTGTATTCCTGTAAAAACAGATTGCAATAGAATGACATAAATAGTACAATTATGTGCAAAGGGGGAAAAAGATGATAGTGTCGGAATTTTTTCGGATGGAGCGGGAACGAACAGGGGTTACGTTAGAAGAATTGTGCGAGGGATTATATACACCAAGCATGATGATGCGTATTGAGCAGGAAAAAAGAGGAGCAGACCGTCTGTACATGGAACGGCTGCTAGGAAGACTTGGAATCGCATGCGAATCATATGAAAATTATCTGAATCCGGAAGAGTATGAGACGTGGAGCTTAGGACAGCAGATATTAGATAAGATAGACGCTGGGGATTTTCAGGATGCGAAAGAAAAAACAGAACAATATCAAAAGCGAATAGGAAAAAATAAGATAGGGCAGCAGTTTTGTTATGCCATGTTAGCACAGATAAGCGAATTATCCGGTGTGGAAGTGCTGCAATCAGGGGAGTTATATGAAAAAGCGGTTTTACTCACCATACCTCAGATTGGAAAAAAGAAGATAACGGAACGGAAGCTTTCCGTGGAGGAATGTAATCTTATACTGGAATATTATCGCTGCAAATATCCGGCAGAATTGGAAAGAGTATGCATTGAGATGCTGGACACATTAGAAAAAGCATATTATGAACCACTCACAAAGGTAAAAATATATCCGAAAGTTGTAGTATACCTGAACCAGGAGTGGAGGAAGCAGATGATTTCAAAAGAGAAATATGAGGCACTGCTTACCTATGGAAAAAATGCAATCGAAATACTCCGGGAGAACGGAAGAACGTTCTATCTGCCGGAAGTACTAAAATTGCAGATAGAAAATTTGGAGCATTATACTGCAATTTTACAGAAAGACGGAAATGCGAACGAGGTTGAAACAAGAAGAACAGAGAAGGGGACATTGCAGGAGTTTTACGCGGTTTTGTGTGAAGTTACAGAGGAAGCAGGGGTTGAGATAAGAATACAAAATTACAACTACATATATCGAAATATGAAGACATACTGCACATCAGATGTGATTCGGATTCGGCGGAAGATGCTCGGTATGACAAAGGAAGAATTGTGTGATGGAATCTGTTCGGTCAAAACTTTAAATCGTATTGAAAACAGAAAAAGTAATCCTCAGATTTTTATTTTGAAGGGCTTGTTTCAAAGACTGCATCTTGCGCCGGAGACAACACGGTTAGAGTGGCTGACAAAAGAGCGGAAGATTTTTGACATCATGTATGAAATGGACAACTGCCTTGCATCGAATGAGTACGGCAAAGCAGAACGAATCCTGAAAGAAGCAAAACAGTATTCGTTGGAGAAATATACGGAAAACAGGCAGGAACTCGAACGCGCATGGATTACAATCCAATATAAATTCAACCGTATATCAGTAGAAGAACGTGAGAGCGGATTAAAAAGAATTTTATGATACACAATGCCGATAGAATACATTTTTAAAGCAGAGGATTGTTTCTTGACATCAGTGGAAATGCAGTGCCTGCAAAATTTTGCGGTAACACTCGAAAATGGGGAAGAGTTTCCGATTTTAGAGAAGATAATTGGGATATTAGAGAAAAATGGAATGGAGAATAACAGATTTGCTATGTATGAGACTGGTATGGTTACTTATGCAAGCAAATTAGGCAATGTCGGAGAATTTGAAAAATCCAGCCAAATCAGCCGGCAGATAATGAAAAAGTCTTTGCAGAATGGACGAATGTTCCATTTAGACCGCAGTATATATGGGATTTTATGGAATCAGATAGAAGAAGCGAAGGGCAATTTTGATATACAAAAAAGAGAGTACGAATTAAAAAAATGCCTGACACTAGTTCGACTGAATAAAAAATATTCGGATGTCGATTTCTTTGAAATGAAGTTGGCGGAGCTTGAGAAAAATTGAGAAGGCAAAGATTAGCTTTTATTTTTTTCAACATTGGAGCGGTCATCATGTATTGTTGCAGTATTAGAGTTATAAAAACTGGCAGATGAAGTGATGAGATAATAAGGGTCACAAGGTGTGATGCAAATGAGAGTAGAAAAAATTAAGAGTATTAGGGTTAGGCTATAAATTTTTTTCATGAAACATCTCCTTTTTGATTAAAGTATAGTGAATGGAAGTAGTATGTGCAAGGGACAGAGTAGGCAAAAAGTCTTTTTGCCTACTCTGTCCCTTGCATTAGTAATTGAAAAACAATTATAATTAACTACATAAGAACTCTTATAGATAAAATTGGAGAGGAGAAGTACCATGAGGAAAATGAAAGCAGTAGCAGCAATTATGCTGGGAGTTATGTTATTTGCATCAAGCAGTGTGAATTGTTTAGCTGCAACAAGTGTAACAACGGGGGCAGCAGGAGGTTATTATACGGAAGGCGGGTCAAGCTTTAGTACAAACACGTATTATTCTTACACGAGGTGTGCAACCGATGCATCTGTATCTGTGAATGGAACAGTAAGATTTGTACGTCCATATGATGCTGCAACGACATCGAAAGGGATTGGAAAGTCTGCATATGCAACAGAAGTTGTTGTAGGATCGACGGCGCCAAGTACATATAATGTATTGTCCATTGTTGCCACACATAAGGTGACAAAAAATGGAACATGGACAGGAGTATCAAACGCACAATAAGTCGGGATAGAATGCGCGCGCAAATTTATCAAAAATTATTGGGATGTGTGAAATATCAAACACACATCCCAGTTATAAAGCAGGGGGAATACAGATGAAAGCAGAAATGATAAAAAAAGGACTCCTATCCATAAGTTTTTTATGTATGCTTGCAACAGTCTGCGGCTGTGGAAAGAGCGCTGCTCTGGAAGATTTGTCTGAAGTGACGGAGAACACCTCAGACCAGAGCAATTATTTTCCGGGGAATTTTGTTGCAGAGACGCAAAACGGATATTATATGTGGGATGTCAGCGGGAAACATCTGCTCTTTTTTGATAAAGAGAGCAAAAAGCAGGTGCTGCTGTGCAATAAACCGGATTGTGAGCATCAGATTGTGTCAGCAGTGGAGATAGAGACGCCGGAAGACTGCAGTTCCTATTTTTCTTCGGATTATGTCATGAATAAAATATGGGCATACGGCAATAGCCTGTTCGTGCTTCAGAAAGTGGAAGGGGAAGGACTTTATCTCACGCAGATAAGCAGTGATGGGAGCATACGCAAACCGCTTGTCAGTCTTTCGGAAAATACGAAAGAGGAAGTCAGCCTGATTGTGCATAATGGGTTTGCATACTTTTCCAAAGGGGCATCGGATGGAACAGAGGGAACGAGGGAATTGTATCAGGTTGAACTGAAAGAGAATGCGAAGCCTGAAAAGATAGACGAAATAACAGGAACAATTCCATTGATTACCCATATAAAAGGATATGGTGACAATATCTATTATGTAGTATTTCACTGTGAGAATTATGATGCCGAGAATGTGTTAGATGCCACAATGTATTACCAGCTTAAAAAATATGACACAGCAGTAAAAGAATGCAGCATTGTTTCAGAAGAATTGATTGATGACTATGTCATAGATGAGGCGGATGAAATGCTCTACTATCATGTGTGTGGCGGAGATGTATATAAAATGAGTTTAAAAGATGCAAGTGTCGAGGACATTTATCAGGAGGACACGCTGGCACTTGCAAGACTTGCATATGATGGAACTTATGTGTATGTGGACAATTTTCAGTCTTACATCAGTGGTGCGGCGGCAGAGAGAAAAGTGCTTGCCATTGAAAAAGATAGTATGGAACAGACAGAGATTGTGCCGGATGAAAATACGGGAAATAATTTGTTTGAGTATGGTGACGGAGCGTATATGTTCTGCCTTGGAACAAAAGACTGGGTAATGTTAGACAAATCAAAGACATTTTCTTGGGAAGTCATGAAGGTAGAAGGAATGTGATTGGGGAGAAAAGAAAATGGAATTTGTACATCTTTGGAAAAGCAGGTGGGGGCTGATACTGCTGCTTTTTCTGTTACTGAATGGGGTATTTTTTGCAAGAAGCACCAGATTGCAGGAGTATGGAAAAGAAGAATATCTCGAGGAGTATCAAAACTACATAGAATCAATTGAAAATGCTGCGGATACGATGAGCGGAATCAGTATTTTTTCCAATGAAAATTCATATTCTGTGAAAAATATTGAGCGGACAAAACAGGTATTCGCAAACTGCGATGGACTTGTGCTGGAAGTTTCAAATGATACGGCATTTGAGCAGCTGCTTTCGTGGAAATGGAAGCATCTTTTTGTCCTGCTGTTAGTGTTGCTTGCGGTAGATGAGATTTTGCTGGAGCGGAGAAATGGTTTGTGGGAGGTAACATATGCTGAGACACCTCACAGGAAAAAAGCAGCCATGCGAAGAATGGGCGCATTATTTTTGACTACAACCATAATAGAAATTCTTTTTACAGGAACAGAAGGTGTGATTGGACTGGTTCGTTTTGGGGGATTTGCTGATATGAACCTGCCGGTGCAAAGCAGCAGATTATGCCAGCATTTTCCTTATGTCATCAGTAAATGGAACTTCGTTGGAATTTATCTGCTGTTATCGGTTGCCGGAACATTTGCGGTGATGTTAGTGTGCTATGCATCTTTTTACTTTTTTCGGGAAAAAGTCATGGGATATCTCATACTGTTAGGGATGCTGACGATTGAAGTATTGTGCAGGTATTTGATTCCGATGCAGTCGACGTGGCATATTTTGCGTTATGTAAACCTGATTACCTGCTTTATGCCGGAAGATTATATGACGTATTATGCAAATTGGGGATTCGGAACATTTATTTTAAACCGCTGGTGTCTTATGGGATTAGGCATGGCGTTGTTTTGGATTGTGATAATGGTTTGGATTGTGCGGATGCAGGATGGGAAAAAACCCTATAGTGGAAAAAGCCGTCTGGAAAAGTGGACAGAGCACTGCGGAGTACGGCTTCATGAATGGTTTGCAAGGAGAACGGTTATCTGCAAGGAATGTTATAAAACGTATTTTCTGCGTGGCGGAATCTTTTTTCTGGCTGCCGTGGGGCTGCTGGCATGGAATCAGGCAAAGGTCGATGAGAATTCTTTTTCAGAAGGGGAACGGCTTTATCTGGAATTTTGCCGGGAACATACAGGAGGATTAGAGGAAGCAACCGTGGAAGAAATTGCGGCGTTGAGTGCGGAAGTGACGAGCCTGGATGCGCAGTATGAAGAAGCGAGAACCGGCTTAGAGAACGGGAGCATTACGCAGGAGCAATTTGGAACCATGCTCACAATCATGGAAAGTCTGTCTGGAAAGCGGGTGGAGGCAGAACTTTTGCAGGAAAACCTGAATTATCTGGAGCAGTTAAGGCAGCAGGGAATAGAGGGCGGTCTTGTCGTACAGCAGTCCTATGAGGAATTGCTGGGAGAGAATGGGCAGAAAAGAGAATACTGGAATGTGTTGTTTAGTTTCCTTGCAATATTGCTTCTTGCGTGTCGAAGCTATGCAGAGGAGCGGGAAAAATTATTGGACACGCTTTACCGGAGTACTTCAAACGGCTGTAAAAGAGTGTATTGGGCAAAAATGTGGGTTGGAATGGGAAGTGCAATGATAGTATTTGCCATTGTCTATGGAATGGAAATGTTTCAAATTGGTAAAACTTTTGGCTGGAGCGGAATGAATCTTCCGGTGCAAAGTGTCTACTGCCTTGGAGAAGTGCCTTTGTCCATGCCAATCTGGATGTATCTGTCGGCATTTCTTTTGATACGATGTGCTGTTTTTCTATCTGCTTATGAAATCGTCACATATTTTTCCATTGTGTCAAAAGACAGCTGGAGATGTTTCTTTTTAGCGGGGCTGGTTCTGGCAATTTTAGGAGCAATCAATGCAATGAGATTCTGGTGGTTACTGATTCTGCTTGGAATCTTTGCAGGAATAGTTGGGAAAAGAAAATGGGAGAGCTTATGATTCTGGAAATAAATAATTTGACGAAAACCTATGGAAATCTGACTGCATTAGATTCCTTTACGGCGAAATTTACCTGTGGAATTTATGCCCTTTTAGGGGTGAATGGGGCAGGAAAAAGTACGCTTATGGGGCTGCTGACAGACAATGTAGAGAGGGAAAACGGAGAAATACGTTTGGATGGAACAGACATTTTAAAATTAGGGAGTGTGTATCGTAAAAAAATTGGCTATATGCCACAGAGACAGGCACTCTATGAAGACTTTACGCCGCAGGAATTTCTGTATTACATGGCGGAACTCAAAGAACTAAAACGGAAAGAAGCCAAAGAACAGATTCAGGAGCTACTTACAACCGTAAATCTGTGCGAGGTGCGAAACAAAAGAATCCGTACGTTTTCGGGTGGAATGAAGCAGCGTGTCATGCTTGCACAGACATTGCTGGGAAATCCGGAAATACTGATTTTAGACGAACCAACCGTCGGACTTGATCCGAGGGAGCGGAATAATTTTCGAAATTATTTAAGAAAAATTGCACAGGGAAAAATCATTAAGAAGGGAAAAATCTCAGATTTGTGTAAAAATGCCGGGAAAGAAATGACATTAGAAGAGGCATTTTTACATAATATCAATCAGGATTCATGTGAGGGTATCGTCCTATAAAGTAATAGGACGATAATATCCTCCGTTCATCATAACAATAGCGATTGTGATAGAGTCGATGTTTTCCATAATGCTTTCTTTTAAATTCTTTAACATAGTGTTTTCCTCCTAAAAATAAATGTTTTTTCATGTTTCTATCAGGTGTTGTTCCATCTGACAGGTATTATCATACACAAAAACGGAATCATGTCCTAGATACAATATTAGCAAAAACTTAGGCGATATTGACTTTTTTATTTGTAAAAACAGAAAAATGCGGTTATAATTGAGAAAAAAGAAGAGACAGGAGGGCAGTCATGCAGGAGACCGGGAATAAATTTGAAAAAGTAAATCTGGAGCCGGATGTCGGATTTGACATACGATTTGTAACCATGAAGCACAATTCACCGTTTCACTGGCATCGTGAATTAGAGATTCTTTACATCTTAAATGGCCATGCGACCGTCAATATGGAGGGAAAAGAATATCACGTAAATCCGCTGGATGCCATTGTCATGGATTATTCGAAGGTACATGAAGTTATTTATGAACTGCCGCAGACGATGGGAATCTGTATTCATATTTCAAGACAGCTGCTCTATCGTTATCTTCCTAATCCGGAACTGATTGAGATTCATTGCAGCGGGGAGACCCTGACGAAAGAACAGCAGGACGCTTACGCAAGGCTTTGCGAGATTTTAAAGAATCTGACGGTGTTGTATGTGAATCAGAAAAAGACATATCAGTTGAGAAGTACGGCATTTATTCTGGAAATATTAGCGATTTTGCTGGAGAGTTTCAGTGCATCGATTACCAAGACAGTATCGGAGAACAGGATTGGAAATATGGAGCGCCTTGAGGAGATTTGTGATTTTGTGGAGCATCATTACCAGGAGGAGATAACGTTAGGAGAGGCAGCAGAAGAAATCGGGCTGAATAAGGAATATTTCTGCCGTTTTTTCAAGCAGAACACAGGAACATCGTTTATCCGTTATGTAAATGAGGTGCGGATCAGCCACATCTATCAGGACTTGCTGCACAGTTCAGAGGGAATTTTAGAGATTACCGAGCGGCATGGATTTTTCAATCAGAAGCTTTTTTATCGGATGTTTAAAGAAAAATACGGGTGCACCCCAAAACAGGTGCGCAATATCGCAAGAGACAACCCATATATGTAGTTGGTTAGTCTCTTTTTAAAATCAAATCTTTCATTTTTCTTGCTAAATCGCTATAACTTACCTTCTGGAAGCTGGAAAAAGATTTCATAATATGCTTTTGCGAATGGCTTAAGGAAGTGAGAAAACGATTGACGAGTGCATCATAGCGCTGTGAAATCGAATCATTCATGGAGTCTTCTAAGACGGACAGCTTCTGATTTAAGGAAGTCAGTGCGTCTAAGGTCAGGGCAATATCTGCCGCAAATACCGCCATAAAAATAAGGGCAAAAAATTCATGAACCGTTACAGGAAGGGCATTGACAAAATGTCCCACCACCGGGTGCAGCAGCCGTACCACGACAATGCCTGCGATGCCAAAACCGAGTGCGACGGAGAAACAGATACGTCCATTCAGATTGAGTGGAAGATAACTGTAATCCCACCATACGGCATGAAAAAACTTTTCCGTCAGAAAAGATGTTATATATTCTAAGACAGAAGCACCCACCGCACAGATGAGAAAGATGAGGAACGGATGCATCGTGATGGGGCACAGGCGTGCGGCAAGGATAGCGCCGATTCCATAAATCGGACAGTACGGACCGTTTAGCATGCCACGATTATCCCAAGAGAGGTGCACGAGACTACAATAGACGGTTTCGAACAGCCAGCCTAAGATGCTGTATATCATAAATAAGAAAAATAACGTCGAAAAATGTAGCATAAAAATCCCCTTTTTGTTTACTCTTTCTTTCCACTATAGCGAATGGTGTCGAAAGATGCAATTATTCGGGGGAAAATTAAAACAAATTTAATGAATGAAGGGAATTGACAAGACTGTATACATAGTGTATATATTGATATATACAGAATATGCACAGATAGTGGAAGGGGGAACGGTTTATGATTCAGGTGCAGAATCTCACCAAGCGAATCGGGAGTTTTAGTCTGCGCAATATATCCTTTGAACTTCCGGAAGGTTACATTATGGGGCTGATTGGAGAGAATGGGTCAGGAAAGACCACATTGATTCGTCTGCTGCTGGGACTTTACCGGGAGAATGAGGGGCAGATTTCGGTGGATGGAATGCATTATGAGGCGGAGAGAAAGCAGATAAGCAGCCAGATGGGATTTGTGCTGGGGGATTCTCTCTTTAAGGATACCTTTTCGCTGGAACGAAATGGAAAAGTTTTTGGGGCGTATTACGAGACATTTCAGTTTGCAAAGCTGCTGTCGTATCTGGAAGAATTTGGGTTAGATGGCAGAGAGAAGTATGGACGGCTCTCGAAGGGAGAGCAGCTGAAATTTCAGATGGCATTTGCACTTGCACACCAGCCGAAATATCTGATTTTAGACGAACCGGTCGGGAATTTCGAACCGGAGTTTCGGAACAGATTCTATGGAATTTTGACGCAGTACGTGTCGAATGGAAAACATAGTGTAATTTTGTCGAGCCATCTGACGGACGAGATAGAACGCATTACAGATTATGTCGTATTTTTAAAAACAGGGCAATTAGTCTTTTTCAGGACGCTTGAGGAGATGCGGGAGCATTACCGGGTTGTAAGTGGTGAGGCTTATAAAATAAAATGTCTGCCCAAGGAGGATATTCTTTTTATCGAAGAGGGAACCTATGGAGCAAAGGCACTCATCCGCTATCACAGCGCGCGGCAATATGACAGGGAACTTTTGCTGGAACAGCCGACGATGGGACAGATGATGTATTTCTGGAAGAAGGGAGATCTGCCATGCGAAGAGAAATAGATTATATAAACGGAGTCTACCGCACGTTCTGCATCAGCTTTAGTGTAACGTTTGCAGTGCAGCAGCAGTGGGAGATGCTTTTTTTCATGCTGGCACTCTGGCTTGGAAACTGGATAACCGGTTGCACCGATAATGCACTTCCCGAGCTCATGTTTTTGTTGCCGCTGACTCAAAAAGAGCGCAGGCGCTATGTCAGGACAAGATATATTACCCGGCTGGTATTCGGAATACTTCCGGTTGCAGCAGTGTGTGCGGTATTCGTATTTAACGGGAGAATGAACGGCATGAGAGTGATGTATCTGTTGTGGATTGGATTATTATTTCTCGCAGAAGGAAATCTCGGCACCTATGAGATGGAGCATGACAGTTATTCGAAAAATATATATAAAAAGCAGACGCATTATAAAGCCTGGTTATGGTGGTGTACCTTTACCAATATTTTTGCGATTCTTTTCGTGAATGGAAGTGAATCCTATCAGACACCGCTCACGGTTTTTGAGGTCATACTGCTGGTGATTTCGACGGCATCGGCAATTGGGATTCCGGTATTTTGGAATCTGATAATGCAGAAGGCACTTGACTTTGAAGGGATTGAGAACGCCCAGGACAAGGGGAAAAGAAAACGCAGGTGGAAGACTTACGCTGCTTAGCAAATATAGGCAGAATCCATACACTGTTAAAAAATGCAGGTAATGCACTGCAATGCATCACTTGTATGGAAAGGAAACAATGAAGATTGTAATTGAAACACAGGGAACACTGGCAATCTACGAACAGATTGTAAACCAGATAAAAAATGCGGTGATTGCGGGGGAAGTAGAGCCGGGGGAAGCGCTTCCCTCTATCCGTTCACTTGCGGCAGATTTGCAGGTGAGTGTAATTACGACAAAACGTGCTTACGAGGAGCTTGAAAAAGAAGGATTGATCCGCTCGGTTGCGGGAAAAGGATTCTATGTCTGCGAAGCCAACAAGGACTATCTGCGTGAAAAACAGCTTATGATGTTGGAAAAACGGATGGCGGAACTGGTGGAGCAGGGAAAGAGTGCCGGGCTTTCAAAAGAAGATTTTATCGAGATGGCAGAGACATTTTTCGAGGAATAGGAGAGAAGTATGCTGGAGTTAAAAAATGTATCGGGAACGGGGAAAAAGTCCTGTTTAAAGGATATATCATTCGAACTGCCTGCAGGCTATATCCTCGGAATTACCGGAGAAAACGGTGCCGGAAAGACAACGCTGCTTCGCACGATTTTCGGTGAGAAAACGTATACGGGAACCATTTTGCTGCAAGGAACAGATGTGAGCAGCATGGGAGCGAAAAGGAAAGAGAAGATGGCATTGGTCTCGGAGGAGGCAGAATTTTTCCGGGACAGGAGTGTGCTGACAAACGGAGATATGCTGGGAGGTCTGTATGAGCACTGGGATGCGGAACTTTTTCATACCACCTTGCGGCGCATGGAACTGCCGGTGCGGAATGCACTGCGGAATCTCTCGCGGGGCGAATTTATGAAGTTTCAGATTGCGTTTGCGATGGCACACCACGCCAGACTTTATCTGTTAGATGAAGTAACTGCCGGGATGGACCCGGTTTTTCGCATGGAATTCTATCAGATATTAAGGGAAATTGTGCGGGATGAGACGGCATCGGTTATTCTGACAACACATATGGCAGACGAAGCAAAACGCAATCTGGATTATATTGCGGGCATGAAAGGTGGCTGCCTGGAAAACTTTGCCGAAAACTGGGAAGTTTAGAGGGAGGGATGAAGGATGAAAAGTGAGGAACGGAAAAAGGAGCTGAGGCACAGCGGAAGCGTTTAGAAGCATTTGACCGGACATCCCAGAAAGAGAACGATTTTATGACAAGCGGGAAAACGCTATTTTGGATTTATGTTGTGTTTGAAATAATTACATTCTTGATTGTAGTTGGAACGGAAGGAAGAATGGAAAATATTGTTGGAATAACCACCGGGTTTGCAATCTGTGCGACCGGCTATTATATGAGAGACTATTGTTATACAACAGAGCAGAACAAGCGGGTGTCACTCTGGAAAAAAGTGAGTGCTGCGCCGATAGAACGCAGTGTCTTTGTCACAAGCAGGGTGGGTTATCTGAGCAGGCTTCTGTTCAAAATAACGCCGGTAGCGGTGCTTGTGCAGGTTGTGGGAGCGTTATTAGGATATGGAAAAGTGACCGGATGGCAGATTCTCTATCCCATTATCGCGGCGGGAGGAATCCCGTTTCTGATATTTTTTCTCCAGATTCTTTGTGACACGCGGAAAAGAAAATTAGAATAAAAAAGAATCCTGCTTGCAGGATTCTCCGCTTGCGGCGGGGCTGTATTGCCCCGCTTTCACATTATTTGGATAAAATCTGTTTGGCACGCTGTGCCGCTCCTTCGCGTTTCGCGCGGTGGAACTTCTCGGCGAGTTCACGGATGTGCTCATCGGCAGAGAATTGTTTTAAGGTGTCCTCGTCAATCTGGATACGGTTATCCATCGTCTTCATAATATCTTTGACATGGAATTCCTCGTAAATCTTGTCATCACTTAAATCCAGAACACGGTTTGTTGCAAAGTCGAGAATCAGTGGTCTTGCAAAATCACTCGGATTCTCCTCTAAAACAAGGGCTTTTTCGCCATTGGAGAGGTCGATGCAGCAGCCGGTCGGAAGAATATGGATACATTCCGCCAAAGCACGGACAACATTCGATGCGTATAAATCCGGCAAAACAAACAGGCGGCGCATGGCAGCCACTTCAGAGAGCGGCGTCTGATTCAGATTCATGGCAGTCAGCTTATCAAAGGTAACGGCAACATTGAGAACCGGAAGAAGTTTTTTTACGATCTGTGGTAATTCGGCTGGAACTTCTGTGCGATAATGGTCTTTAAAAATAAAAGCATGAATCAATTCCAGGGAAGCCTGTGGCAGACGGTAATCATTGTATTCCGGACGCAGCAGACGGTAGCCCTTTTCTAAGTGAAGCTGAATGGTAGCCTTTTCTTCCTCGGTAATTTTATTTCCCTTATCTAAAAGTGTGATAGGCACGGTGAGATAGCCAAGGTCATACAAAAGTGCGGCATGCACGAGAATAGACTTCTCAGGATGCGACAGTCCCATTACATTAGAAATCATGGCACACAAAATGGCAGTGCTGATGGCATGTTTAAAAATGAAATCAGCAGAACTTCGGAGATTCTGGGTAAAATTCATTTTGTGGTCGAGCTTGCCATAGCGCAGCATAATGTCCTGTGCAAGATCCGGCAGTGTCTCCGGCTGTTTGCCCTGTTGCAACAGTTCAATGTTTTCACGAAGCTTGAACAGATAGATGGTCTGGAACTGCTCAAATTCCAAATCTTCCTTGGAAAGTGGTGGGAGCGGTTCCGCAGGCTCTAAGACAAAAATTCCAATCAGGTTGAAATTCTCAATACTGTTGATGCCTTGCAAAGTAAGCTTTGTGTCTCTCTCATATAAGAGGACACCGGATTTATTATAAATAGGTTTTGCAAGTCTCATTCCCGGTTTCAAATCTTTTGTACGAACAAATTGCATAGTATTACCTCCCTGAAAAAAACCCGTTTCATTCATTTTTTAATATACCTAATTTTAGCATATTGAAAGGTGAAAAACAATCTGATATGATGAGCGTACAGAGATTTTTACAATGGAATCGTTTCTAAAGTGGGAAAAGATAAGGGATAGATTGAAAAATGAAAAAATTTGACTGGAGAAAAGGAATATTACTACTCGTAGTTCTTTGCATGTTTTTTGCATCCTCGGCAGCAGCAGAGACAACACAGCAGGACATTGATGATGCACACTCCAAAGTGGAAGATTTACAGAAGCAGAAGGAAGAGGCAGAATCAAATGTGAAGGATCTTGAGAATCAAAAGGAAGATGTTGAGGGAAGCATCAATGATTTAAACAGCCAGCTTTCTTCCATCAATGCGGATATCAACCAGTTAGAGGAAGACATTGCGGCAAAAGAAGAAGAAATCGAGGAGGCAGATGTTAAACTGCAGGAATCCGAGGAGCAGGAGAAGCAGCAGTATGAAGCAATGAAGGTCCGCATTCAGTATATGTATGAAAACGGAAATGAATCTTTAGTGGAGATGCTTTTTTCCGCAAAATCCATTACGGACTTTTTAAATAGAACAGAATATGTGTCAGCAATCAACGAGTACGACAGAGCGATGCTCGAAGAATATAATCAGCTTACCATAGATATCGCAGCGCAGAAGGAGCAGCTTGAGACGGAAAAGACAGAGTTGGTTGCTTTGCAGGAGCAGATGCAGGAGAAAAAAGACAATGTTGACAGCCTGATTGTCAGTGCGAAAAACAGCCTTAGCAGCATCACATCTGACCTTGCCAGCGCACAGGAGAATGCGGACAGTTTAGCGAGCCAGATTACACAGATGGAGGCAATGGAAGAGGAATTAGAGCGCAAGAAGGCGCAGGAGGATGCCGCCCGCTTGGCTGAGATTCAGGCGCAGGAGCAGGAAGATACTTCGAATGTGGAAGTGGTCGTAACGGATAACGATGCCTATCTCCTCGGCGCAATTATCCAGTGTGAGGCGGAGGGAGAGTCCTACGATGGAAAGCTTGCGGTCGGCAGTGTTATTATAAACAGAGTAAAAAGCTCACATTTTCCAAACAGTGTCTCAGGTGTTATTTACCAGAGCGGGCAGTTTTCCCCGGTTGCAAGTGGGAGACTTGCCTACCGTTTAGAGGCAGGGGTCAACAGCGAATGTCTTCAGGCAGCGCAGTCAGTGCTCGATGGGAACATTACAACGAATTGTCTTTATTTCAGAAGGGACAACGGACTGATTTCAGGAACGGTGATTGGAAGCCACGTATTTTATTAGAGGATATAAATTTGTTGAAAACGCACAAATAACGCCCCGATTTTGTGCGTTTTTGCAAAGGTAAAATGACAAATTTTTAACAAAATTGCACGAAAAAACGCATCTGGTGGTATGGGAAGAAGATACCAGTCAAAAAATAAATTGTATGAAAAAAGAATAAATATATTGCATTTTAAATCGAAATGTGATAGCATGAAAAAGTAGCAAAAGTCAGTAAACAAGCGGAAGAAAGAGCTTGTTCACAGGCTTATCAACTTTGAAAACATAAATTTTAAATTCCACATTTAAAATTTATTTTTTTTAGCCAAAAGATTGTTAAAAATTTAACGTCTTTAGGCAAAAAGCATAATTTTGAAAGAGACAAATTCTCTGCACATGCAGGGTTTTGTGTAAAACTGAAAGGAGAATTCAAAATGGCACAGAAAGTAGTTTTAGCAGGCGCATGTCGTACTGCAATTGGTAAAATGGGTGGAGCATTAAGCAATACTCCGGCACCAGAATTAGGAGCAATCGTAATCAAAGAAGCATTAAACAGAGCAGGTGTAAAACCAGAGCAGGTTGACGAAGTTCTTATGGGATGTGTTATTCAGGCAGCTCAGGGACAGAACGTAGCTCGTCAGGCATCTATCAAAGCAGGATTACCAATTGAAGTACCGGCAGTTACTTTGAACGTAGTTTGTGGTTCAGGTTTGAAATGTGTCAACGAAGCAGCAGCACAGATTCTTGCAGGACAGGCTGACATTGTTGTTGCAGGTGGTATGGAAAATATGTCCATGGCTCCATACGCTATGACAAAAGCTCGTTTTGGATATCGTATGAACAATGCAACAATCATCGATACAATGGTAAACGATGCATTAACAGATGCATTCAACCATTACCATATGATGATTACAGCAGAGAACGTATGTGATAAATATGGCATTACAAGAGAAGAATTAGATGAGTTCTCAGCAAACAGCCAGCAGAAATGTGAAAAAGCTATCGCTGAAGGTAAATTCGATGATGAAATCGTACCAGTACCAGTAAAAGTTAAGAAAGAAATCGTTGATTTCGTAAAAGATGAGGGACCACGTCCAGGTACAACAGCAGAATCATTATCTAAATTAAGATGTTGCTCAGGAAAAGAAGGCGGACTTGTTACAGCAGGTAACGCTTCCGGTATCAACGATGGTGCAGCAGCAATCGTCGTTATGAGCGAAGAGAAAGCAAAAGAACTTGGTGTTACACCAATGGCTACATGGGTAGCTGGAGCACTTGGCGGTGTTGAACCTGAAATCATGGGTGTTGGACCTGTAGCATCTACAAGAAAAGTATTAGAGAGAACAGGACTTACTATCGACGATATGGACTTAATCGAAGCAAACGAAGCATTCGCTGCTCAGTCAATCGCTGTTGCAAGAGATTTGAAATTCGATATGTCTAAAGTAAATGTAAACGGTGGTGCAATCGCACTTGGACATCCGGTTGGAGCATCAGGATGCCGTATCTTAGTTACATTATTACATGAGATGCAGAAGAGAGATGCAAAGAGAGGTCTTGCTACTTTATGTATCGGTGGCGGAATGGGCTGCTCTACAATCGTTGAGAAATACTAAGATTACATAGTTGGAACGGCTTGCTG
>CAKRDK010000030.1 GCA_934309475.1 uncultured Roseburia sp. | reverse complement strand
CCTCGTAGTACTGGACTGCATCAAGTTTAAATTGTTTGTCATGTTGCTTTGCCATATGAGATCCTCCTTCAGCATGCTTCTATTGTATCATGCTTATGTGTATTTGGAATTTCTCATTTTTGCTTGTACTATTTATATTCTAGCACCAATGGTTTTCTTTTCCTTAGTCTTTTCTTTATCACTCATTTATTTACCCTTTCAGATTTATTTATCATTTCATGAAAGGTTATGTATTTTTCGCGAAATATTATAACTCAATAAGGGCTTCAATAATCTCGTTAATAAAACTATCCTGCTTTGTGGCAGTTAAATTCGCTGATACACGCACCACCATAGTTCCAATTACCGTATGCTTACCAGAATCAAAAATACCTCCATCAAATGATGCCAAATATGAATTTCTTGCCTCTGCTGCCTCAACAGTTTTATAGACCTCAATACTTCCTCCGGCATCAGTTCCAGCATCAATTAGTTTATCACCTGCAATAGTTTCTGTGCCAAGCAAAGGAGATGAAAAGTATATCTGTGCAGTGTATCCTCCATCTTTTCCCAGCTTACCGTTTGGATCATTCTCCTCGGTTGCACAAGCGACATTCGCTATATTCTCTACATTATTGATTTTTGCAAGTACAAAATCCTGTGTTGGATTAGTAATCTGTTTTTGTATTGCATAACTATTTTCGAGAAGTTCTTCCTCATCTTTGATTTCTGCAATGATTTTTGAATAATCTGGTACTGATAAGGCAGCACTTTTCTCTCTAACTTCACTTGTAGTCGATACAATTTCTGACTTTTCCACATTCAGGCTTTCATTTGCTTCAGAAATCTTACTTGCTAGTGACTTATTTAAACTCTCGTCTAATTCAAGAGCAGTCTTCTTCTCATAAATATTTGGTGTTTCACATATGCTATTTCTTGAATTTTTGAGTGTATTGTTTAAGGTTGTCATTGTCTCTGATTCATAGGGCGTATCTCCACAATCAATCAATGCTTGCGCCTCTTCAATTACACCTGTTAATTCTTCATTAGCTGCAATAATCTTGTTAGCTATTTCATTATAATTCAGTACTGTACTATTATAGTTTTCGATTTCCTGATTATAAGCATCAAATGTCACTAAGTACTCTGCATATGCTTTGTCTTGCGGTATTTTAATTCCAAAATACCAAATCAAAGCTACCGCAGCAATCAAAACAAATGCTGTCACACCCATAATAAGGATTCTCTTCTTTTTCTGTTCTGGAGTTATAGGCTCTTTTATCTTTTTATACTTTATTGGTTTTACTTTTTCTTCTTTTTTATTCTCTTTTGTGGCTGACAATATCTCTGTCATAGGACAACCACAGTGAGGACATACTGTTGCCTTATCGCTAATCTCTTTTCCACATTCAGTACACTTAATCATTGACATATTCTATCTTCTCCTCTATTGATTATTTTGTTCCATTCTCTTTTCTCACGTCTTTTGTCTCTTCTGTTTCAGACGATACAAAATATACTGCGTTTCTACAATCGTATCTTGAATCAATCTGATCATCATAAAGCACTTCAAGCGTAATACTCTCGGCGCTCTCAGTCGGAACATACTGAAAAATAATAATGTCCTCTTCTGCTTCTTTGGATTTCTTTGCAAAAATTGTCCTTGTAAACTCTGTCACATTTGCATCTCCTGTATCTATTTGCTCTGCAATTCCATCAGATAAATTAACTTGACAATTTTCAGTTCCAGTAAATCTGTAAGTTACTGCTATCTCATTATCAACACCCTTCTTTTTGTCTGTTATTGCTGTACTTGCTATTCTCACATAACAAGCATCATCTATAGGGAACTCTTTTCTTTGATTTCCATAAGACCAGTCACTATCATTTCCTGCGGAATATGCTATAGTAGTTTCAGTAGTATAGGAAGCATCAAAAAAACCCTTCTTTTCCTCTTCTGTTTCTTGCATCTGCTCATTCTCTGAATTGGATTTGTTTTCTTCTCCTGTACTTCCACAAGCAGTAAAAGAAAAAATAGATAATATCACACCCACAGCAAACAACATTTTAAATCTTTTGTTTTTCATAACTTATCCTCCAGTTTATTTATAAATTTGAAAATACTTTTTCTATACTGCCTTCTCCTATATCATACCATACATCCAATACATCAGGTCGATATGATTTTCCGGAGTATTTCAGTTCAATAGTACCACTAACATTTTTACCCCGTTTTATACTTTCTGCCCAGATATCCTCCATTGCTTTGTATTCTCCCCTGTTCAAATCTGAATCCATAGATACAATGTTTGCAAGAGAATTGTTCCCATTAAAACGATCTGCTATGATATGTCCCCTATCATCATTAGCCTTTTCATATCCTCTTCCGATTTCTGAAAGGGTATTCTGAATTACTTTTCTCGGTCTATCCGCATCTTTTAACGTTAATTCGTCAAAAGTAACTTTTACTATTCTTCCATAGTCATCTGTTTGGTAAACTACTGTACCTAACTTATATGTAATATTAGAGACTAACTCATCATTGATACAATATACAATTCCTGCAGCATCTGTCCTATATATTTTTGCAGTATCACTTGTACCTAACCTAAATATTGAATTGGGTGGTAATGTACCTTTTGCAATTTGAGCCATCTGCTCTGCTGTTGCATTAACAATTTGTTTACCTGCTACATCGAATAACTCAATTTTTGTACTTGTTGCTGTTTCTTTTAATACATATATCCCTTTTTTCCCAATATACGCTTTTCCAAGTTCATTTCCAGCTTCGTCAAGTACCGTTCCATCCAGCGCAATCTTGCCTACTTTACCACTCGACATTGCCAAGCACTTTGGTAACTTGAAATTTTTATGCATTACGGATAATACAGAAGTAACCGCTCCCCACATATATCCATCTGCAAATCCTTCTATCGCATATTTCTTAATTGCTGCTTCTGCATTATTCCCGGTTTTATCTGCTTCAAGAGCCACTCTAATAGCAGCTTCCATTGAACCACCAATAAGCGCATCACGAGTTACCTTTATCGGCGAAGCAAACAAGAAATATGTTGAATGTAAATAATGCTGTACAATGCCAGTTGCTATAATTATTGTTGTTCCAACCGCAAACTTACCAATCACAGCAGCCCAGTCAATTTCATATTCAGAAAAATCATCAGGAAGTTGTGCTAATATTTCTTCTTCCACATCTTCACTAATAGTAACCTCTATTATATATGCTTCACTAAAAATATTTTCATCAATGGTATACTCATATATTCCATCCTCGTATATTAAATTCTCTGTAATATATGTTTCATCTAAGTATTTTTCATCAATGTTACTTTCTGCAATAGTTTGTTCCTTAATTACGCTTTCCTCTACATACACATTACTACTCGAACGTTTATCGGTATCGCTACCACATCCTATCAACGACTGTATACATAAAGCAAAAACCAATAATAAGGAGCATAGCCTTTTCATTTTATATCTCATATTTTTTCCTATTCTATAATTAGTGTGGCTGTTTCTTCTCCATCAATAATCACATTTTTGTTATATACATGCTTATTTATTATTGTAAGTAAATTGATAATATCTTTCGCATCACTACTTGCAAATTCTAAATAACACGTGTCTTTACCCACAACGTTTTCACTCTTATAAAAGTCAGAAATATACACCCCAAACTTGTCTAATAAATCTTCCAATGGATATTGAGATATAGATGATGCATCCTTTCCTTCTCCAAGTTCTGGTTCTTGTATAAATGAAAGCGTTACAAAAAACAGATTGTCCTTCCTATATATTCCATTCTCATATTTTTCATAATTACCACCTTGATATTTATTAGCTTCTAAACATTTTATTTCCTTCATATTTTTTCCTCGTATTATAAAAATAATATACATGATGTCCGATAAAACGTACTTTTGTATCAAAATTCGCTTTGGAATAAAGTTTGAAATAAAAATATGCAATAAATGGCTGTTTTAATTTTACTACTACAATTTCCTTTCCACAACAATTTTTCAGTTATTATGTTAAATTTACAAATTTTCTGTCATAAACAGTTCATTCTCTTATTTGCATCAAAAACAGCATATTTGTATACAACTTTCTTTACAAATACGCTGTTTTTACTGATACTAATTTTATTATTAAAATGTGCGATATAATTTCCTTAAACCAATGGAGTATGCTCTCTTACGCTTTCCACCATATCATCAAGTATCTGTCTGTCACGAATCATCCTATGATTCACTTGGAATCATCTGAAAATATTTCAGTGCCCAAACAATAGCCTCTTCCTTCTCCTTAGGACACTTAGGCTGTCTAGCTTCATCTGGCTTAGGTTTATTGTAATTCTCACGCTCTATGATTCCATACTTATCTTTAACCTGTGCAATATACAGATTAGATACCTTCATCCCATCATTATACTCTGCCACATACTTCTTTATCTCCTCATAAGTAGCCTTGCTCTCAGCCGCCGTTAAATCCATCTCGTCCATGTCAAGTCTCACATTCACATGATGCTTCGCTTCGTGGAGTTTGGACAATAAACATACAGTTTCGACATGTGTTGTCATCGCAAACTGATCCACCGCGCGCACCCGTTTCACTTCATACCCGCCCTCACAGAGGATCCGCAAATCGCGCGCTAGCGTTGCTGAGTCGCAGCTTACATAAACGATGCGCTCCGGCTGCATTTTCAGCATCGTATCCAGACATTTTTCGTCACATCCCTTTCGTGGTGGATCGACTACAATAACGTCGGGATGAAGCATGTCGGCTGTACCATTCGCCGCGTCCACTCCGGCAGGAGTTGTCCTACTATTCTCCCGATAGAATTCCGGCAGGACTTCTTCCGCTTTTCCCACGAAAAACTCTGCATTTTCAATGTGATTCCGCTTTGCATTATCCTTTGCATCCTCAATTGCCTGCGGCACAATTTCCACACCGTATACTTTTCCCGCGCGCTGCGCCAGGAATAGGGAAATGGTTCCAATTCCGCAGTAGAGATCCCAGACAGACTCTTTTCCGGTCAGTCCAGCATAATCTAACGCAAGGCTGTAAAGCTTTTCCGTCTGTACCGGGTTGACCTGATAAAAAGACTGCGGTGAAATCTGGTAGGAGACAGCCGTCTCCGTCGGTGAAAACACTGCTTTTCCGTCCTTATCATAGCTGCAATCCCAAAGATGAATATAGTCCGTAATATAGGATTGTCCCCAGATGCAGGTGGTGACATCTCCGAGAATCACATTCGTGTTTTTCGTGTTGGTATTGACAGAAATACTGGTCATGCTATCTAGTTTACATAACTTCTCTATCAATTTTTCCTGCTGCGGAAGCTTTTTTCCATTCAGCACCAGACAGACCATGATTTCTTTTGTCGTAAATCCGTAGCGGATTAATACATGACGGACAAGACCTCTGCCCGTCTTCTCATCGTATGCCGGCACCTTGTTTTCCCGCATGTAGGAAAGCACTGCCTCTAACACCTGCTGGTTTTCCGGAACGCCGAGCAGGCAGTCTTTTACCGGGATAATGTCGTGGGTGCGTGCTGCGTAAAATCCGGCAACAGGCTGACCGTTTTTGTCCGTTCCAATCGGAAACTGTGCCTTGTTCCGATAACGGTATGCGTGTTCCATCCCGACAATCGGTTCCATCACCGAATCCACGAACGCTGCCTCAAATCCGCCTAGACGAATGAGATTACCGCGCACTTTTTCCTGTTTAAACAGAAGCTGGCGTTCATAATCCATCGCCTGAATCTGACATCCGCCGCATCTGCGATGCAGTTCGCACGCCGGCTCTGTGCGGTATGTGGAAGGCTCTAGTATTTTTTCTACGCGGGCATATCCATAGTTCTTTTTTAATTTCGTGATGCGCGCTTCCAGCAAATCTCCGATGATGGCATCTTTTATAAAAAAGGTCATGCCCTCATATTTTCCAATGCCTTCTCCGCCGACTGCCATATCTTCTATTTTTATTGTAATCAAATCATTTTTCTGCATTCTTTTTCCTCGCTGACCTTATATAGACAAAAGGTGCCGCAGTACCCAATTCCTTGTGCATGCGACGCCCTCTTCTGTCTTTATTTACTTGACTTACGAATATTACTCTCCAACAAACGGTTATAGCCTAACCAGCCCTGGTTTCCTTCCGGTGCGCTGGCAAATAATTCTTTGATGGTCTCCATTTTTGCATCAATATTGTCGGCAAAGCTTAATGCGACCGCTTCTGCAAGTGCCGGTTTCTTCGGCGAACCAAATTCCAGTTCTCCGTGATGCGCTAAAATACAATGTTTCAGTTCATTTCCAAGGCGGACCGGGAAATCCGGAATCTGGCGGATATGCTCTCCAACCCACTCTGCACCAATCATGATATGTCCTAAAAGCTGTCCCTCATCGGTATAATCATTTTCCGGAAAAACAGATAACTCCTCCAGCTTACCGATGTCGTGGAACATTGCCGCTGTCAAAAGCAAATCACGGTTGAGCATCGGATATGCACCTGCAAAATAATTGCAATGTCTTGTCACACCTAAGGTATGCTCTAACAGACCACCGACAAAGCCGTGGTGAACGGTTTTGGCAGCGGAGTGAAACTTAAACCTTCTTGCAAAATCTGCATCATCCACGAAAAAGCTTTCTGCCAGTTCTTTCAGGTATGGATTCTGAAGTGATGCGATGTAGCCCGTCAGCTCTGCATACATTTCTTCCACGTCATACTCGCTGACCGGAAGGTAATCCTTCGGGTCGTATTCTCCCTCCGAAACCTTGCGGACACGCTTTACATTCAACTGCAGCGCTCCCTGAAAGCTTGTGATATCTCCCATGACTGCAATATAATCGAGACTGTCAAATTCATCAATTCCTACTGAGCCAGGCTCCCAGATTTTAGCATCCAGTGTTCCTGTCTTATCCTGCAAAATCAAATTATCATATGGTTTTCCAGCCTTCGTCAATGCTGAATTCTTCTGTTTGCATAAATAAATCTCGTTAATTCTCTCACCTTCACGGAGGCTTTCAATATACTTCATTTCTAAATCCTAACCCTTCTTTTTCTCTTTCTTTTCTATTGTAACACGCTGACTTCTACCTGACAGGTCACCTCATGGTATCCGTCACTCGCCTGACGGTTAATCACCATCTCCACGGTGCTGCCCGGTTCCAGCGACAACAACGTACTCTCATATATCTCGTCGGAAATAATGTTCACGCCATCCATCTCCACTAAAACATCCCCGCTCTGCAGGCCTGCTGCCATTGCCGGAGAATCCATTGCAACGTCTTTAATGTAAACACCCTTTGGAATATCGTATTCCTCCGCAATGGCACTTGTAACTGTTGTCATTTGTAGTCCTATATACGGAATATCTTTTCCGTTCGAAAGCATCTCAATCAACGATTTCAGTTCCGAAATTGCAACCGCTGTCAGGGTTGTCTCATCCTCTGAACTACTGTAGCCCTGCATGACAAGCCCAACCACTTCTCCGTTGAGATTAATCAGTGCTCCGCTTCCGTTTACGCTTCCGACAATATCCGTTGTAAAAATAGAATATGTATTGTCAATCGTTGAAATAGTGTTCGTATTCGACGTCACATTTCCGGTTAAAATGGAGTAATTAGAACCGAGCGGACTTCCGACCGCAATAACTACACTTCCCTGCTTTACGCCGTAGGAATTGCCAAGCGTTGCAACTTCAATGGCATCTAACGTACTCTCTTCCACTTCTTGTAACGGCACGCTTAACACTGTAATTCCGGTATTGCCATCATACTTTTTAATCGTAGCCGCTGCAACGGCATCATCAATAAAAGTAACATAGATGTTCTTTGCATCCGCAATCACTTTCTTCTCTGTCATAATCAACAGTTCCGTTCCGTTATCCCCGATGATGATTCCGGAAGCCTGTCCCTTCGTCTCATAGGAATTATTAAACCAGTCTGTATCACTCTTGACACCGGTCACAGTCACAATAAATTTATTTGCTGTTCTTCCGACCTCATACATTTTATTCTGAATCGCCTGATAATCATCGAGTTCAAGTTCTACCTGATTTGTCTCGGTCGAACTTACCTCCGTCTCAGCTTCTCCGGTCTGTGTATCCTGCGTCTCCGTCTCAGTTTCGGTCTCCTCCTCAGTTTCCGTCTCTTCCTCATCTTTTGGGAACGTGATAGAGGTGTCTTTCTTCGGATTTATCTGCTCTTCCATTCGTGGCTGGACAAGTGTAAAAACAACCGCGGCAACAATGCCAAAAAGTATTGCCATACCAAATGTGAAAAGCACTCTGCAGAGAATCCATTTCCTGTTGACTGGCTTCTCTTTGATTTTCTCATTGATAAAGGAATATTCCTTCTGTTCGTTCTCTTGCATAAAAATACCTCTCTTCCATGCATCCAGCTCTTATTATAGAGCCAAAGCACTCTCCTTGCAACAATTTTCTACTTTCCACGAGTGCTCCAATGGGTTATAATCAATTTGAAACATGAACTAGAAAGGTAAGCGTTTAAAATGAATGAAAAAGTATTAAAAACTTTAGAATATAATAAAATAATTCAGCGTTTGACAGACTTTGCCTGTTCGAAGGAGGCAAAAGAACGATGTCTTGCGTTACATCCGCTGACGGATAAGGCAGAAATCGAACACCTGCAGCAACAGGTTGCCGATGCCCTGACACGTCTTTTTAAGGCAGGTCATCTCTCTTTTTCCGGTGTGCACAGTATTCATGAATCTTTAAAAAGATTAGAAATCGGCGGTTCTTTAAACACAACGGAGCTGCTGCGCATCTGTAACCTCTTAGAGGCGGCAAAACGTGCCAAAGCATTTTCCCGCTCTGAGAAGTCAGATTTGCCGGACGATTCCCTGACCGCTTATTTTCAGGAATTAGAGCCACTGACTCCGCTGCAGGAAGAGATTCGAAGATGTATTCTCTCCGAGGATGAGATTGCCGATGACGCAAGTCCTGCCCTGCACAAAATCCGTAAATCCATGCGTGGCATGAACGATAAAATCCGTAACCAGATGAATTCCATGATTAATAATTCAACTACAAGGACTTATTTGCAGGATACGGTTATCACCATGCGCGACGGCCGTTTCTGCCTCCCGGTCAAAGCCGAGGCGAAATCGCAGGTTCCGGGTATGATTCACGACCAGTCCTCCACCGGTTCGACACTTTTCATCGAGCCTTTAGCCGTTGTCAACTTAAACAATGAGCTGCGTGAGCTTTTCCTGAAAGAACAGGAAGAGATTGAAGTCATCCTCGCAAATCTCAGCAACCTTGTCGGCGAATATTCCGGACAGCTTGCACACGATTACGAGATTCTCGTAGAACTTGATTTCATCTTTGCAAAAGCGAATCTGGCAAGCGAATACGATGGTGTTGCTCCTACTTTTAACGAGGAAGGACGCATCCACATCAAAAAGGGACGCCACCCGCTTTTGGATAAGAAAAAAGTCGTTCCGATTGACGTCCGCTTAGGGGATGATTTCCAGCTTCTGATTGTCACCGGTCCAAACACCGGCGGTAAGACTGTCTCCTTAAAAACAGTCGGCCTTTTGACCCTGATGGGACAGTCGGGGCTTCATATCCCGGCTTCCGAGCGAAGTGAGCTTGCTATCTTTGAGGAAGTATTTGCTGACATCGGCGATGAGCAGAGCATCGAGCAGAGCTTAAGTACGTTCTCCTCCCATATGACAAATATTGTCCGCATTTTAAATCAGGTCAACGACCGCTCCCTCGTTCTTTTTGACGAGTTGTGCGCCGGTACTGACCCGACCGAAGGTGCAGCGCTTGCCATCTCGATTCTGTCACGCTTGCATGCCTACGGGGCGCGCATCATGGCAACTACGCATTACAGTGAATTGAAGGTGTTCGCTTTGTCGACACCGGGGGTAGAAAATGCCTGCTGTGAATTTGATGTCGAGACCTTAAGCCCGACTTACCGTCTCTTAATCGGTGTTCCGGGCAAAAGTAATGCTTTCGCCATCTCACAAAAGCTTGGGCTTGCTCCTGACCTCATTGAAGATGCAAAAGGACGCATCAGCGAAAACGACGAGAATTTCGAGGACCTTTTAGCTGATTTAGAGGCGAGCCGCATCACCATCGAAAAAGAACATGCCGAGATTAACCAGTACAAGCGGGAAGTTGAGGCGCTGAAAGAGAAATTAGAACAGAAGCAGGAGCGCTTAGACAACAGCCGCGACAAAATATTGCGCGAAGCAAATGAACAGGCAATGGCAATTTTAAAAGAAGCCAAAGACGCTGCTGACGAGACCATCCGCAACTTTAACAAATATGGAAAAGGTACAGCTCCGATGAGCGAAATGGAAAAAGAGCGTACCAAAATCCGCAACAGAATGTCCGAGACGGAGAAAAAGCTTTCCAACGGCAAAAAAGCTGCCGCTCCAAACCACAAAGTACCAAAGAATCTGCGTGTCGGTGACAGTGTCAAAGTGCTCAGCATGAATTTAAAAGGAACCGTGCACACGCTTCCGAATGCAAAGGGCGAATTGTATGTCCAGATGGGGATTCTCCGCTCTCTTGTCAACGTAAACGATTTAGTTTTATCAGAGGAAGATACTTCCCCTGCAAGCAAGAAATTCAGCAAAACCGGTGCCGGTAAGATTAAGATGGCAAAATCAGCCTCTGTCTCTACCGAAATCAACCTCATCGGAAAAACAACGGACGAGGCAATCGCACTGCTCGATAAATATTTAGATGACGCTTACATTGCGCACCTTCCTTCCGTCCGCATTGTCCACGGAAAAGGTACCGGTGCACTCCGCAATGCCGTTCAAAGTCATTTAAAACGCTGTAAAATTGTAAAATCTTATCATCTTGGCGAATTCGGGGAATGTGACGCAGGCGTTACCATTGCTGAATTCAAATAACATCATTTTTCTAGGAGGTTATCTATGGTTGCAAAACAAAAAATACTGATTGTGGATGACGACAACAATATCGCTGAACTCATCTCCCTTTATCTGACCAAAGAATGTTATGACACGAAAATTGTAAACGACGGAGAAGAGGCGCTTACCGCGTTTGACCAATATCATCCGAATCTGATTCTGTTAGATCTCATGCTGCCCGGACTTGACGGCTATCAGGTCTGCCGTGAGATTCGTACCAAGTCGAATGTACCTATTATTATGCTCTCGGCAAAAGGAGAGATTTTCGATAAGGTGCTCGGTCTTGAGCTCGGTGCAGATGATTATATTATGAAGCCATTCGATTCCAAAGAGCTTGTCGCGCGCGTAAAGGCAGTTTTACGGCGCTATCAGCCAGCTAAGGCAGAAGAACCAGCCGTCGAATTAAAATGCGTGGAATACCCGAATCTCGTGGTAAATCTCTCGAACTACTCGGTTATCTACCACGGCCAGCCTGTAGACATGCCTCCAAAAGAACTGGAGCTTCTCTATTTTCTGGCATCCTCGCCGAATCAGGTCTTTACAAGAGAGCAGCTTCTCGATCATATCTGGGGCTACGAGTACATCGGCGACACTAGAACCGTGGATGTGCATGTAAAGCGTCTCCGCGAGAAAATAAAAGACGATGCCACCTGGAGTCTTGCAACAGTCTGGGGCATCGGTTACAAGTTCGAGGTCAAAGACTGATATGAAAAAAACACTTTACCCTAAGATGCTGGTGGGCTATCTCCTTTACGGGATTCTCGGCTTTCTCCTGATTGCCACGTTTACCACTTATGCCACCACACAATACATAGAGAAAAAGGAAGCCGCCGGTCTTTACCGCGAAGCGAACTTAATCTCCACCAATTACGCGCAGAACTTTTACAATCAGTCCATGACACTGAGTGAAATTGAGACACAGCTTTCTACCATCGGCACTTATCTGAACGCCGAAATCTGGATTGTCGATACACGTGGCACTCTGATTTTAAACTCCGCCGACGAGGAGAGCGTGCTCTCACCCGGAACGGTAGAAGATTTTGATATTACCGATTTTGGAAACCGTTATTATCAGATTGGCACCTTCTACGATTCCTTTGACGAAGATACCTTAAGTGTATTTTCGCCTATCACGGTCTTTTACAAAGTCCGCGGATATGTGATTATCCACAAGCCGGTATCCTCCGTGACACAGGGCATCAACAGTCTGATGAACATTTCCTATGTGACACAGTTACTGCTTTTTGGAGTCGCTTTCCTGATATTGCTCAATTTTACATTTGTAGTTTATCTTCCGGTACGAAAAATTACGAAGGTCGCAGACGAATATGCCGCCGGGAATTTTGAACACCAGATAGCCGTCCACAGCAATGATGAGATTGGTTATCTCGCTGCTTCCCTCAACTATATGGCAAACGAGTTGAACACGTTAGAAGATGACCAGAAAAAGTTTATCTCGAACGTGTCACATGACTTCCGCTCTCCACTTACCTCCATCAAAGGATATATTGAGGCGATGTTAGACGGAACCATTCCACCGGAGATGCAGGAAAAGTATCTGAATATTATTCTTTTTGAAACGGAGCGCCTGAATAAACTGACGCAGAGCCTTCTCGAACTGAACAAATACGGCTCTAAAGGCGTGATGCTTGATGTTTCGGAATTTGATTTAAATGATACGATTAAAATGACGGTTCAGACTTTTGAAGGAAAATGCAAAGAAAAGCACCTTCGTTTTGATTTGATTCTGACCGGAAAAGAACTTTTTGTAAAAGCAGATTTCAGTAAAATCCAGCGTGTGCTGTACAACCTGATTGACAATGCCATCAAGTTCAGCCACAACGATTCTGTCATTACCATTGAGACAACAGAGCGCAATGAAAAAGTATTCGTCTCCGTCAAGGACACCGGAATCGGTATCCCGAAAGACAGCTTAAATAAGGTCTGGGAACGTTTCTACAAGACGGATTTATCCCGTGGAAAAGACAAACGCGGTACCGGCCTTGGACTTTCCATTGTAAAAGAAATTATCCAGGCACATGATGAGAACATTAACGTCATCAGTACCGAAGGCGTTGGAACCGAATTTATTTTCACATTGCCGTTAGCAAAATAATGATATTTTTCCAAAAAAAGAAAACCCTCAGATATCTGAGGGTTTTTCTCTATCTTATTAAACTAACTCAAGAAGAACTTCTAAAGCTCCGTCACCTTTACGCTGACCAATCTTTACGATTCTTGTGTAACCACCGTTACGATCTGCATATTTTGGTGCGATTTCTTCGAATAATTTTGTTGCAACATCGATCTCTTTTGTATTTTTCTTCTTTCCAGCAGCTGCTGTAGGAACTTCTTTTACAGTGTAGAGAACTTTGTTCATCTCTCTTCTAGCATGAAGACGGGATGGCATATCTTTCTTGATTGTCTTTTCAACTTCATCATAAACAGTAACTTTCTTACCATCTACAACTTCTTTTACTCTCTTGCCATCTTTGTCTTTACGAGCAACTTTAGCTTTTACAGTAACTTCTTCGAAGTTGTCTTTTTCTTTTACTGCTAATGCGATTAAGCCTTCTGCAATTTTACGAACTTCTTTTGCTTTTGCTTCTGTTGTAACAATTTTACCATTGTTTAATAATGCTGTTACCTGACCTCTTAATAATGCTTTTCTCTGGCTAGAGGTTCTGCTTAATTTACGATACTTTGCCATTTTTATTTTCCTCCATTTGTGGGACACCCGGCTACGCTCTTTGGTCTTACTTACCCAGTGTCATATACTTGTCTTGAAGCGTTCCTGCTTCATGTGCCACTCATGATTTTGCAGAATCTGACTTTCCAATCAGATATCTGCCGGGACATAAGCCACGCTCTTTGGTCTTACTGATTCTGCCCCATCATAAGAATTTATGAAAAAGGTCTATTCTTCGCTCTGGTTGAGCTGTAAACCTAATTCTTTTAATTTTGCTAATACTTCTTCTAAAGACTTACGTCCAAGGTTACGAACTTTCATCATATCTTCTGGTGTTCTGTTTGTCAACTCTTCAACTGTGTTGATTCCTGCTCTCTTTAAGCAGTTGTAAGAACGAACAGATAATTCAAGTTCATCAATGTTCATTTCAAGAACTTTTTCTTTCGCATTGTCTTCTTTCTCAATCATGACATCAGCCTGCTGTGCAGCTTCTGATAAGTCGATGAAAAGATTCAAATGCTCACTTAAAACTTTTGCAGCTAAGCTTACAGCTTCGTCTGGCTCTAAAGTTCCGTTTGTGTATACATCTAATGTAAGTTTGTCATAATCGGTAACCTGACCTACACGGGTATTTTCAACGGAAAGATTTACTCTTTCTACCGGTGTATAGATAGAATCCACTGCGATTACACCAATCGGTACATCTTCTGTCTTGTTCTTGTCAGCACTGATGTATCCACGACCTTTTGTGATTGTAAGTTCCATGTATAACTTGGAATCTGCACCACCATTTAAGTTCGCGATTACTAAATCAGGGTTCATGATCTGAATATCAGAATCAACCTGGATATCAGCAGCAGTTACAGCGCCTTCACCTTCGAATTCGATATAAGCAACTTTTGGTTCATTCGTAGTACTATTATTTCTGATTGCAAGGTTCTTGATGTTCATGATAATCTCAGTCACATCTTCTTTTACTCCTGGAATGGAGCTGAACTCATGTAATACACCATCGATTTTTACCTGGCTTACAGCTGCACCTGGTAAAGAAGAAAGCATGATTCTTCTCAAAGAATTACCAAGTGTTGTACCATATCCTCTTTCCAATGGTTCTACAACAAATTTACCGTACTTTTTGTCTTCTGAAATTTCAGCAATCTCAATTTTTGGTTTTTCAAAATCGAACACTACAAAGTCCCTCCTTCTCGGGTTTCATTGCTTAACTATTTATAGCTTATCAAAAACCGACAAAGACAGCAAAAGTATTTTAAGTAAAAATACAAAAAATACTCCTGCTGTTGTCCGGTTCTTCCTAACACGACTATTATTTATTTAGAATATAACTCGACGATAAGCATTTCATCAACTGGAACGTCGATCTGCTCTCTGGAAGGTAATTCTTTTACAGTTCCCTGTAATTTTTCAATATCGCAATCTAACCAGTCTGGAACTAATCTTCCACCAGTTACTTCAACAACGTCTTTCATTCTCTGAAGACCTTTGCTCTTCTCTCTGATTTCAATCACATCACCAGCTTTTACTAAGTAAGATGGGATATTAACCTGTTTTCCGTTTACTAATACGAATTTGTGATCAACGATCTGTCTAGCTTCTCTTCTAGTTCTTGCAAATCCTAAACGGAATACAACGTTATCTAATCTGGACTCTAACATAGTCATTAAGTTCTGACCAGTCATTCCTTTCATCTTATCAGCTCTCTCATAGTAGTTATGGAAAGGCTTCTCTAATACACCATAGATGAATTTAGCTTTCTGTTTCTCTCTTAACTGAAGACCGTACTCAGACATCTTCTTGTTAGCTCTTTTTAATTCTCTATTGGATTTCTTATCATATCCTAAGTAACTTGGCTCTAAACCAAGGGATCTACATCTTTTCAGAACAGGTACTTTATTTACTGCCATCTTAGTCTCTACCTCCTAATTAAACTCTTCTACGTTTTGGTGGACGACATCCGTTATGAGGTACTGGAGTTACGTCTTTGATACTTGTAACTTCAAGACCGCAAGCAGAAAGCGCACGAATTGCTGCTTCTCTTCCTGAACCTGGTCCTTTTACCATAACGTCAACTGTTTTTAATCCGTGAATTAAAGCTGCCTTTGTTGCTGTCTCTGCAGCCATCTGTGCAGCATATGGAGTAGATTTTCTTGAACCTCTAAATCCAAGACCACCAGCACTTGCCCATGATAAAGCATTACCTTCAGCATCTGTGATTGTTACGATTGTATTGTTGAAAGATGACTGAATATGTGCCTGTCCGCGTTCAACGTTTTTCTTTACACGCTTCTTTGTCACTTTTTTTGTAACTTTAGCCATATCTAAACTAACCTACTTTCTCTAAAATAAATGAATAATTTTCAATTGTTTCTATACAAACACCTTGCGCTGTTACTTATTTCTTCTTGTTAGCAACAGTTCTCTTTGGACCCTTACGAGTTCTAGCGTTTGTCTTTGTCTTCTGTCCACGAACTGGAAGACCTTTTCTATGACGGATACCACGATAGCATCCAATCTCCTGTAATCTCTTGATGTTAAGAGCGATTTCTCTTCTTAAATCACCTTCTACAGTCTGAGTTTCATCGATAACTGCACTGATTCTCTTTACATCGTCGTCTGTTAAATCTTTACAACGAGTATTTGGGTCTACATTAGCTTCTGCTAAGATACGGTCTGCACTTACTCTACCGATTCCGTAGATATAAGTTAATCCGATTTCTACACGTTTTTCTCTTGGTAAATCTACACCTGCAATACGAGCCATGTGTTTTTTAACCTCCATTAATTCTCCGATGCCTTCTGCATCTAAGTTTTTAGTATCAACGTAAAGTCACTTTGACCTCATGACTTCCTACAAAGCTCTTCTTCCCCATACCTTTTGGAAAAATCTTCCAACCCATAACGGCATGATATCTTTGCTGTCGAATCACAGCTAGGCAGCTCCGTTGTCATCCGGCCTGAAATGTGTGCCATCGCATGTTCATCATTTTTCGATGTTTTCTCTGTTATGTCTCGGTATTAACATAACAAAGCAGCTATCCATTGCTGTTATTATGATAACAGTGTCTACAACCTAACCAGGTGTTCCACTGCAGCCGCACATAATGAATTTGTAATAGTTATGGTACTATTACGATCAGAATAAGGAATAATTAACCCTGTCTCTGTTTGTGTTTTGGATTTTCACAGATAATTCTGATGCTTCCTTTTCTTTTAATGACTTTGCATTTTTCGCAAATAGGTTTAACTGATGATCTTACCTTCACAGCAAATCCTCCTTTCTCATGAAACGCTCGAGCACGTAAAAAAGCGCACTTCGAGAGCTTTCCAAAAGTGTCCGAATAATATTATATTCGAACTTTCTTTGGAAGTCAATGATTTTTTCAATAATTTATTTATCTCTCCATATGATTCTTCCCTTGGTTAAATCATATGGGGACATTTCAATAGTTACTTTGTCACCAGGTAAAATACGGATGAAGTTCATGCGTAATTTTCCACTGATAGTTGCTAAGATCTGGTGTCCGTTTTCGAGTTCTACTTTGAAGAATGCGTTAGGCAATTTCTCCACTACAACTCCTTCTACTTCGATCACATCTGCTTTTGACATTTTTCAATCCTCCTTCATTTTTGCGGAGCAAAAGTCCGAACCCCTTTGGGTGAGGGGAGGATTTGCCTCCTGCTTACTTATTCGTAAATATTCATTGATTGCTTTTTTTATTGTAATATCTGTCATACCGGTTTTTAAAACTTCCTCTACTTGTATCGGAAGATTTTTGATAATCTGAACATGTTTTCTGTTCTTTTTCTTCGGATGTTCCAACGGTTTTGTTACACCATTGACCAGATAAACAAAATCTCTTTCCTGCTCTAAAACCAGGTAAACCTGATTTTTGTCATGCCCGGATTTCGACGTTGCAAATTCTATCTTCATATCTTGTCACCGCCTGACTGTATTTTTTGCCCGACTCTGTCTCGGTTTTATTTCACACCGATTCCGGCTGCGATTTCGGATTCTGTCAATGTCAGAATCTCCGGCTCACCGTCGGTAATTAAAATCGTGTTCTCATAATGTGCAGACAACGACATATCTTCTGATATAACGGTCCATTCATCATCCATCCATACCACATCTTCTGTTCCGAGGTTGACCATTGGCTCAATTGCCAGCGTCATTCCCGGACGAAGCTTGATGCCTCTGCGGAACTGTTTAAAGTTCGGTATCTCCGGTTCTTCATGTAAATGCGATCCAATTCCATGACCACAGAGGTCACGAACCACACCGTATCCAAAACTCTGTGCATATTCTCCGACTGCTCTTGAAATCTCATGCAAGTGTCTTCCGGCATATGCATACTTGATTCCTTCAAAAAAGCTTTGACGTGTTCTTTCTATTAAAAGCCGTGCATCCTCGGAGATTTCACCAACTCCGTGTGTTCTTGCCGCATCGGAATGATATCCCTTGTAAATCACACCGATATCTAAACTTACAATGTCGCCTTCTTTTATTATCTTTTTCGCACTCGGTATTCCATGTACCACTTCCTCATTGACTGAGACGCACACGGAACCCGGATAACCACAATAATTCAAAAAAGATGGCTCACAACCAAAGCTACGAATCATATCCTCTCCCAGCTTATCAATTTCTAATGTGGTCATGCCTGGCTTTAATTCTTTTCCAAGGTCTTCATGTACCTTAGCGAGAATCTTTCCGGCATTGCGCATCAGCTCGATTTCGCGGGCGGATTTTATTGTTACAGGCATCTCTATGCTCCTAAAATAGCGGTAATATCAGCAAATACTTTTTCCATTGGCTGAGTACCGTCAACTGATTTCAAAATGTTCTGTTTCTTGTAATAATCAATCAGAGGCTGTGTCTGATCATGGTAAACAGTCAGACGTTTCTGAACTGTTTCCGGCTTGTCATCGTCACGTAATACAACCGGGCTTCCACATCTGTCACAGATTCCCTCTACTTTTGTCGGGATTGTCACAACATGGTAGGTTGCACCACAATTTAAGCATGCGCGTCTTCCGCTCATTCTGCTTACAATGTTCTCATCCGGAACATCTACGTCGATGGCATAGTCCATTTTTTCATTTATTTTATCAAGTGCTGCATCCAATGCCTCTGCCTGAGGAATTGTTCTTGGGAATCCGTCTAATACGAATCCGTTCTTGCAGTCATCCTGCTGTATTCTATCCATTACCAAATCACATGTCAATTCATCCGGAACTAAAAGTCCCTGATCCATGTACTGTTTTGCTTTCTGTCCTAATTCTGTTCCGTTTTTAATATTGGCACGGAAAATATCTCCTGTTGAGATGTGTGGAATCTGATATTTGTCTGCAATCTGTTTTGCCTGTGTTCCTTTTCCGGCTCCCGGAGCCCCTAACATGATAATTTTCATATTTTTCTGCCCTTTCTTGCTGCCTGCAGCTTCCACGGCATTTCCGCTGCCTTTGCGCTCTTTGCAGGCACGATACACTTGTTTTCAACGCACTTTTGGAGATACAGCAAATACACTTGTAAATGCATCTGTCCGTATCTCCAAATCTATGCTTTAATCATTTAAGAATCCTTTATAGTAACGTACTAACATCTGGGACTCAATCTGTTTTAATGTTTCAATAACCACTCCGACGATAATGATGATGGATGTTCCACCGAAGGATACGTCCGCACCAAATACACCATTGAAGAAAATCGGAACAAATGCAACGATTGATAAACCAACTGCTCCTATAAAGACAATGTAGTTTAATATCTTATTCAGATAATCACTGGTTGGCTTTCCTGGTCTGATACCCGGAATAAAGCCACCTGCTTTTTTCATATTGTTTGCAATCTCTAATGGATTAAAGGTAATTGATGTATAGAAGTAAGCAAATGCAATAATCAAAATAATATAGACAACCAAACCAATTGAATATACCATATTGTCCGGATCACACCAGTTAGACTGGGATAATCCTTTCAGAATCTTACTTCCGATACCATTTCCATTTCCTTTTCCTAACACGCTGGCGATAATCACCGGTGTCTGCATTAAGGACTGTGCAAAGATGACTGGAATAACACCACTGGTATTTACTTTCAGCGGAATGTTCGTTGACTGTCCGCCAACCTGTTTTCTTCCCTGAATCTTCTTGGAATACTGAACAGGAATTCTTCTCTCACCACCCTGTAATAATACTACAAAGAGTACCATTGCAACGATGATTGCAAGAATGATAACTGCGGAAAGTACTGCATACGGAACTGTTTTTCCCTTCATAAACTGCTCATAGAGAGAGCCTAAATCATCCGGCATACGGGAAATGATGTTAATTGTAAGTACGATGGAAATACCATTTCCAACACCTTTTTCAGTAATACGCTCACCAATCCACATAAGAACTGCCGAACCTGCTGTCAAAGTTGCAATTACCATGATAACATTCAAGGCATTAAACTCTTCTAAGTAATTGCCTCTACCAAATCCGATTGCCATTGCAACTGATTCGATTAATGCTAATGCGATTGTCAGATATCTGGTGATTTCTGCAATCTTCTTTCGACCTTCTTCTCCGTCACGCTGCATTTCTTCCAATTTCGGTATTGCAATTGTAAGAAGCTGCATAATAATGGATGAAGTAATATACGGAGTAATATTCAATGCAAAGATTGACATGTTGTAGAATGATCCACCTGTCACTGCATCAAAAAATCCCATTCCATCCGCTGTCTGACTATCAAACCAGTTTGCAAATACACTGCTGTCGACACCAGGAATAGGAAGCTGACTTCCTATTCTGATGACTACAAGCATACAAAAAGTAAAAATAATTCTTTTTCGAATATCTTTAATTTTAAATGCATTGCGGAGCGTCTCTAGCATTAGATCACCTCTGTTTTTCCGCCAAGAGCCTCAATCTTCTCTTTCGCACTTGCGCTGAATGCACTTGCCTGAACTGTAAGCTTCTTAGTAAGTTCGCCATTACCAAGGATTTTTACACCATCTCTTGGGTTCTTTACGATACCTGCTTCGATTAATGTTTCGATAGAAACTACAGAATCATTCTCAAATCTTTCTAAAGCGGAAAGGTTAATTCCAACGATTGTCTTAGAGTTTCTGCATTTGAAACCTCTCTTTGGCAATCTTCTGTATAATGGCATCTGACCACCTTCAAAACCTGGTCTAGGTGCTCCTGAACGAGCTTTCTGGCCTTTATGTCCCTTACCTGCAGTTTTACCATTTCCTGATCCATGTCCACGACCTCTTCTGAAGTTATCGTTCTGGGTAGATCCTTCTGCTTTGTGTAAATTTGATAAATCCATACCGGCACCTCCTTCTTTATAATCTTATTTTAAACTTCTTCTACTTTTACGTATGGTGCAACTTTACGAAGAGCACCTGCTGTTGCTTCGTTATCTGGTAACTCAACAGTTTTGTTTAACTTTGTTAAACCAAGAGCTTCGATTGTTTTCTTGTTCTTTGGAACAGCACCAATTGTAGATTTTACAAGTGTTACTTTAAGTTTCTTTTCTGCCATCTTAAAATTCCTCCTTAACCTACAATCTCTTCTACGGATTTACCGCGAAGTCTTGCTACTTCTTCAGGAGATTTTAACTGACTTAAAGCATCGATTGTAGCAAGTACAACGTTCTGCTTATTGTTAGATCCTAAAGATTTTGTACGGATATTTCTAATACCTGCTAACTCACATACGTTACGAGCAGGACCTCCAGCGATAATACCAGTACCTTCTGGAGATTTCTTTAATAAAACAGATGCACCTGTATGTTTTCCCTGTACATCGTGTGTAATACTATCAACATCGTCTAACTTAACATTGATGAGTTTTTTCATAGCATCTTCTTTTCCCTTGCGGATAGCTTCCGGGATTTCAGTTGCTTTTCCTAAACCAGCACCAACATGACCATTGCCGTCACCAACAACAACCAAAGCTGTAAAACGCATGTTACGTCCACCTTTAACAACTTTCGTTACACGTTTGATTGATACTACTTTTTCGGTTAATTCTAATTGACTAGCATCAATAATTTCACGTTTCATGTTATTTCCTCCTACTAGAATTCTAATCCAGCTTCTCTTGCTGCTTCTGCTAATGCTTTTACTTTACCCTGATATATGAATCCGCCTCTATCAAAGACAACAGTTGTAATACCCTTATCTAAAGCTTTTTTAGCAATTACAGTACCAAGTTTGGTTGCTGCATCTACGTTATTAGTCTTTTCTAATTCTGCTTTTACATCTTTGTCAAGAGTAGACGCAGAAACAAGTGTATTTCCAACTGTATCGTCAATAATCTGAGCGTACATATGATTATTGCTTCTAAACACAGCTAAACGTGGTCTTTCGGCTGTACCTGCAAGATGATTACGCATTCTTCTATGTTTATTTTCACGAACTACTGTTCTTGATTTCTTACTAACCATTTCTTGTCACTCCTTTAATTATTTCTTACCAGTCTTACCAACTTTACGTCTAATAACTTCATCAGCATATTTGATACCTTTTCCTTTGTAAGGTTCAGGTCTTCTCTTATCTCTGATTTCAGCTGCGTACTGGCCAACTTTTTCTTTATCGATACCTTTAATGATAATTTTGTTACCGTCTACTGTAGATTCAAGACCTTCTGGATCTTCCATTTCTACCGGATGGGAGTAACCTAAGTTTAATGTTAATTTCTTTCCAGATTTAGAAGCTCTGTAACCAACACCGTTTACTTCAAGTTCCTTTGTGTATCCTTCTGTAACACCAACTACCATGTTGTTAATTAATGTTCTTGTTAATCCGTGTAAGGATTTCATTTTCTTCAAATCGTTAGGTCTTGTTACAATAACTTCAGAGCCTTCTAATTTGATGTCCATCTCTGATGGAAGAGTTCTCTCAAGAGTACCCTTTGGACCTTTTACAGTCACATGATTATTTTCTGCAATTACAACTTCTACTCCAGCTGGAACTGCGATTGGCATTCTTCCTATACGTGACATGCCCGTACCTCCT
>CAKRDK010000029.1 GCA_934309475.1 uncultured Roseburia sp. | reverse complement strand
CCCTGCGGAAAATGCGGAACCTGTATTGACAGACGCATGGCGTTCGAAGCCAACGGTGTCGAGGATCCGGTACAATAATATAGTATTTATAAAAATCTCTGGTATTAGCCATGGGCTAATAAGGCAGTATTTTAGGAATTATGGTGTAATCCCGATAAAGTGGGTTACACCTTTTTCTTTATTTAAGCGGATTTCTGCTTTACTCTTTCCATTGTATCAATAAGCGGTTGCTCTGTTGGAATGCCAAATAATCCGACTGCCGTAAAGTAAATATCCACTTTAACATTGTTGTGAGAATGTTTCTTTTCGTTGTTGTGGATTTCTATACGCTCGATAAGTTTGTTTACAACGGTTGGAGTAAGCTGTTTTATCGCTGTAAATTCAATAAATCCTTGATAAATCATCTTCATATCAACAGTCTGCTTTTGAAGTTCAATGAGAGCTTTTTCATTCGCCTCAACCTCCGATATAAGTCGCTTTTGCTCAGCTTCATATTCATTTGCCATATGGGAATAACGCTCATCGGATAATTTACCAAGGATATTATCCTCATAAATTCTTGAAAACAACTTGTCCATAAGTTTTGCCCTGATGCTTTAGTGCTTCTAATTTCATTTTGTATGCAAAGGCTTTTTCACTTGGCAATATGTGTTTTCGGTGTATGCTTGAATCCACCATTTGCACAATCGTCTCGTCTTTTGTAAGGTCTTTTATTATCACGGGTATGCTTGTTATTCCTAACGTTTTGCAGGCTTCAACTCGTCTATGTTCGCTGATAATTTCGTATTTACCGGCCGGAAAAGGCCGGGCAATTATCGGTTCAAGCAACCCGTTTTCTTTTATGCTTTCTATAATTCTTGCTGCTGCATTCCGTTTCTTTCCTTAAACGGATGAGTTCCAAAAGGAATGAGCAAATCTATATCTACTGTTTTTATCATTTTAACCTTCATATATATTTTTTTTCGACCAGTAACAGTCTTAATCTAACAAGTCTTATTACCTTCCGGTATTCGGAAATCAAGAAAACCAAAAATCAGAATTGTTTCAGATAGATAATGCTCGGCTTTTTATTGAATTATATTAAATTAGCTGCTGTTATCGTATTTGTGGCAATTTTTGATGATTTTTACACCTCTTTTCGTTTTGTACTTCGGGCAGAAAATAACGGTTGCTTTGTAACTTTGCTTGCAGTTGTTTTTTTATTAAAACTTGTTTATTAAGTCGTGATGACAAATTTTAGCGAGCAGACCATTTTTACTCCTGCGGCGAAAAAACGGTAAAAACACATTGTCAGGGACACCATAAAAACCCATTTAAAATTTATCCCTTCTCTCATTTGGACAGGAGGTATCAAAATGCATACCCATTTTTTTGATTTTTAAAATATTTTTTCTTAAATTCACACAATCGACTTGCACTTTTTATTTATCTAAAATTAAAGCAACAATTTTGGATTCATACTTTTTGGGTACAATATGAACAGCACTTACTCGGAGGTAAATACAATGGAAGGACGAATTTTAACAGCAGATATTATTGATGATTTCAGAAAAAATTTAGAGCTGCAAGAAAAAAGCACGGTGACGGTTGAAAAGTATATTCGTGATGTAAGAACATTTTCAATTTATGCGAATGGCAAAGCTATAACTAAAGAAATCGCAATTGCCTATAAGAATCATTTGCAGGGAAATTACTCTGTCCGCAGTGTAAACTCAATGCTTGCAAGCATCAACAGCCTTTTTGCATTTTTGAATTGGTTTGATTTGAGAGTTAAATCACTAAAACTTCAACAGCAAGTGTTTTGCTCAGAAGAAAAAGAACTGACAAGAGCCGAATATAAACGATTGTGTCAAGCGGCAAAGCAAAAGAAAAATCAAAGACTGAATTTAATTATTCAAACGATATGTGCAACGGGCATTCGTGTCAGCGAATTGCAATATATAACGGTTGAGGCGGTAAAGTGTGGCGAGGCAATCGTAAACTGCAAGGCAAAAACACGCTCGGTTTTTATCGTGAAAGAACTAAAACAAAAATTGCTCCGCTATGCAGCGGAGCAAGGAATTAAAAGTGGTATGATTTTTGTAACGAAAAACAGCAAACCGGTTAACCGCACGAACATTTGGCGAGAAATGAAAGCCTTGTGTAAAGATGCAAATGTCAATCCACAAAAAGTATTTCCACATAATCTTCGTCACCTGTTTGCACGCACATTTTATGGCATTGAAAAAGATATTGCAAAACTTGCGGATATTCTCGGCCACAGCAGTATTAACACAACACGAATTTATATTATTTCCACCGGCACGGAGCACCGCAAAAGAATGGAAAATATGCACTTAATTATTTAGCCTTAAAAACAAAAATCCGCCCTAATAAGCGGCGAATAACATAATCGATATTATGTTGTAAAACATACTTAAATTCTTTTTTGATTATATCATATTTTATATTTATTTACAATGCTACATATATTGCACGGTATGAAATGTACCAAAATTGTCACTTAAAACAAACACGAATAAGCCTTTTCAAGTTTTTTCTTGACAAGGCTTAGTTCGTCATACTCATTTTTAATTTTCGGCATCTGCATTTGATGGTAGGTGCTTGTTATTTTGCCTGATAGCAGTTTCAAATACAACATAATATCGATTGTGTTGTAAAGTGAAGGAGTTTAATTATGAGCTTTTACAATGTGGTTTTAGATGTGTTAAAACAAGACGAGCGCTTTTTTACCGATGACGGACAATTGCTTCGTAATGCTGTATATGAAGCGGCAATGCAGATGGACGCAAGGTTGATTAAAGCATTGTATGATAATGAAGAAACAAGAAAACACTTTTTTACAGATATTGACGGTATTGCCGTTTTTGATAAAATCGAGTTCGGATGGGTAATAAATAACCGTGAATTTTTGCCGGATTCCTATACTCGTTATAAAAATAAAATCGGGCTTGTAAATAATAAAGGTGAGTACATTTCCACATCTAATGATGTAGAACTTGTTTTCCCATACAAAGATTGTGTGTTAGAGGGCGGCCAGACAAAGGAGGACCAAAAGCGCAGTGAGATTTTCTATAATGAAACACTTGCACCTGATGAAGTGGACAGACTCCTTTATCCAAAAGTATTTACAAACGCTAAAAGATATACCGCCGATGGAGTTCAAAACATTACCGATATTTCAGATGATGATAATTTGATTATTAAGGGAAACAATTTACTAGCAATTTCTTCATTGCTTAAACGCTATGAAAAAAGAGTAAAATGTGTATATATTGACCCTCCTTATAATCCCACAAGTAATGCGAATACATTTGTTTACAATAATACTTTTAATCGTTCTTCTTGGTTAACATTTATGAAAAATCGCTTAGAAATAGCTAAAAGATTTTTGACAGAAGACGGCGTTCTAATCGTTGCGATAGACAAAAACGAACAACCGAGACTGCAGATGTTGATTGAAGAGTTATTTCCGGAATACGATGTTGATTGCATTACTGTTATACATAACCCTAGAGGAACTATCGGAAATAATTTTTCATATACACACGAATTTGCTATATTTGTTACTCCCAAAGGCAAAAAGAGCATCTGCAACAGACAATTATCAGAAGACGAAGTTGACTGGTCCCCTTTACGCAATTGGGGTGGAGAATCGGAGAGAACAGATGCGAAAAATTGCTTTTATCCCGTTATTGTCAAAGACAACGAAATTATTGGATTTGGCGATGTTTGTCCTGACAACTATCATCCAAAACAAACAGAATATATTGATAGTACATATTTTATTTACCCTATAGATAGTAAAGGTATAGAAAGAAAATGGAGATATGCAAGACAAACTGTAGAAAGTATTAAACATATGTTAAGAGTCAAAAAGACAAAATCCGGTTATGATATAGAAATTGGCAAAACATTTGGTGTATATAAAACGGTTTGGATGGACTCAAAATATGATGCGAGTATTAATGGTACTCAATTGTTAAAAACCATTATCCCTAATACGGTATTTTCTTATCCTAAGTCTTTATATACCGTTATTGATTGTGTAGAGTCCGTTGTTAAAGAGGACAAAAATGCTATTATTTTGGACTTCTTTGGCGGCAGTGGGACTACAGGCCATGCGGTTATGGAAATTAATAAAAAAGATGGTGGAAAACGTAAATTTATTCTTGTAGAGCAAATGGATTATGTTGAGACGGATACGCTTTTGAGAAATGTGACGGTTATGAAATCAATTTGCCCTGAGGATAGTATTTCATATTTTGAAATTGCAAAGCTCAATCAAAACTATGTTGACGTCATTGAGAAAGCAACAACAGATGAAGAATTGACAAAGCTTTATGCCGACATACTTGAAACTGGCTTTATCAGTTACAAGGTTAACCCAACAGATATTGATACAAATTCGGAGGATTTTATTAAATTGTCTATTGATGACAAAAAGAAACTTCTTATGGAGTTACTTGATAAAAATCAACTCTATGTTAATTACTGTGATATTGATGATGAAACATACGGAATTTCAGAAGAAGACAAAGCCTTCACAAAAAACTTTTACGAGGGGGTATAAAAATGCCGTTCCTTTATGAAAAAATAGATACATTGCGTGAAGTAGGTGTATCTAAAAAAGTACCGAAATATATACCTGAGAACTTAAATCCGAGTTTTGAATTGCGCCCTTATCAGGAAGCCGCTTTTGAAAATTTTATTACATATTTTGAAAGTGACAAACTGTGCCAAAAGCCAACACAAACGCTCTTCCATATGGCAACAGGTTCCGGCAAAACACTTATTATGGCGGGGCTAATACTGTACTTGTATAAGCATGGTTACCGTGATTTTTTGTTTTTTGTTAATCTCTCGAATATTGTTCAGAAAACAAAAGAAAACTTTTTGAACAACAGCTCAAGTAAATATCTTTTTTCGGAAGAAATTACTATTGACGGTGAAAAAGTGCCGATTAAGGAAGTTACAAATTTTCAGTATTGCGATAATAATGCCGTCAATATTTGTTTTACAACCACGCAGGGACTTCATTCGGATATGTGGGGAGTAAAAGAAAATGCGCTTTCAATTGATGATTTTGAAAATCAAAAAGTAGTGCTCATTTCCGATGAGGCACATCATTTGAATGCCGATACAAAAAAGATGAGCAAAGATGAAGAAGCAAGTTACAAAAGCTGGGAATATACAGTTCATCATATTTTTAATGCCAATCGAGATAATGTATTACTTGAATTTACTGCAACCTGCGATATTGAAAACCCTTTAATAAAGGCAGAATACGAAAATAAAATAGTTTTTGATTATCCGCTTTATAAATTCCGTGCAGACAGGTATTCAAAGGAAATTAAAACACTTCGTTCCGATTTAGGAGTTGAAGATAGGGCATTACAAGCATTGATATTAAGTCAGTATCGCTATAAGATATTTCAGGACTATCGCAAAAATATAAAACCCGTTGTTTTCTTTCAATCAAGACTTGTAAAAGAAAACGCCGCAAATATGAACGCAATTATAAATATGGTACAAAATCTTACAGGTGATAAAATTAAAGACCTTTTTGAGCAATCATCAAGTGAAATCATTGCCAAGGCAAAAGACTATTTTGTGAAAAACAAAATATCATATGATGAATTGGCAAGTGAATTAAAAGATGATTTTTCAGAGGATCATTGTATTTCGGCAAACGATAATAAAGATGTTGAGAACAAGCAAATAATGCTTAACTCACTTGAAGATAAATCCAATCCGTACCGTGCTGTTTTCGCTGTAGATAAGCTGAATGAAGGATGGGATGTCCTCAACTTATTTGATATTGTTCGCTTATATGAAACCCGTGACGGTAAAAATGGCATTCCCGGTAAAACAACAATGAAAGAAGCACAGCTAATCGGTCGTGGCGCTCGTTATTGTCCTTTTAAAATCACAGAAGAACAGGGAAGATATCAGCGTAAATATGATAATGATATAGATAATCCACTTCGAATTTGTGAAACACTTTATTACCATTGTTGGAATGAACCTCGTTACATAAGCGAATTACATACGGCTTTGCGTGAAATCGGTATTGACTTGGACAAAACCGTAACAAGAAATTGTGTACTCAAAGAAGAATTTAAGTGTGACGATTTATACGAAAATGGATATGTTTTTGTAAATGAACGCCTTTTGAAAAGTCGAAATGAGGTTGTAGGATTAGTGCCGCCTTTAAGAGATAAAGTTTTTAATATATCTATTGCTACCGGGCATTCCGGAGAAGATGTCATTATGGATGAAAATTCCTCACAAGACAACAATTCAATTACTTTTTCTTATAAGACAACAATAAGCGAGATTGCAAGCATAAATTACGCAATTGTTTATAAAGCTTTGTGCAAATATAATGTTCTTAAGTTTAACATATTAAAGTCCTATTTTCCGAATTTAAAGTCAACAAGAGAGTTTATTTATGACGCAAATTATGTAGGAAATATTAAACTGCATATTACATCAAAATATGAAGTTCCGACTGCCGATGTTTTATACAATGCCTGTTTGAAGGTTATCGGAAATGTTGCCGAAAGCATATCGGGTATCGAGGAAACATATGAGGGAAGCAAGGAATTCACAGCAAGATATATTCACGATGTATTCAAAGACAAGAGATGCAATTATATAGACCCTCACGATGGTGGAGTTGGCGTGTCGCAAAATGATAATAGCGTTCCTATAGCTTGGAAAATGGATCTATCAAAAGAAGATTGGTTCGTTTTTGAAGACAACTACGGTACAAGTGAGGAAAAAGCTTTTGTTGCATACTTTAAAACATATGTTGACGATTTAAAAGGAAAGTATGATAAGGTATATCTTGTTCGCAATGAACGCCAGCTTGCAATCTATTCATTTGACGGCGGTGAACGCTTCGAACCTGATTACCTTCTTTTCTTGTATACACAAAAAAATGATAGTTATGAGCAACTACAAGTTTTCATTGAGCCCAAAGGAGCACATCTTATTGACAAGGATTGTTGGAAGGAGGATTTTCTTTTACAACTTGAATCTAAAGCAATCCCTGTAACAAAATTTGTGGATGACAATAAATATAAAATTTGGGGGTTCCATTTCTTTAACAGAGATGAGCGTTCTGCTGAAGTTGATAACGATATGGTAAAACTATAAAACAATTTTTCCAGTGATAACATGTCTTGGGGCGTTCTCTAACGAGGTGTTTGGTAGCATAGCTGCCCAAATACAATGCCCGCGGTTGTTTAGCAACGAAGCGAAAGCAACCGATTTGGACAACCTGTCCATAATTAGTCTGCTCGCTAAGATTATGCATTTTAATCGAACAAATAAAATTAAGGCACAACCAACGGATTTTTTCTCCGTAAGTTGTGCCTTTTTTCTCATTTATAAATCATTTGTTCATTAACGATTTCTGTTGCTCGATTGCGAATATTATTCATCTTTCGCACCCACAACATCATATTTTCAGCTTTGAGTTTTTCTGTAATCTGTTCCTGCTCGGCAAATAATTTCACTGTCTGTTCAAATAAATATCCTGCTCGTTGGTCTGCAGCGGAAAGGTAATTGTAAAGCTTACCCGATGTAAGAAGATTGTAAAAAAGCATTTGATGATTTGATTTCAAGTATCGTTTGTGCCTCATTGCCCACACACCGATATTGCTTTCCTTTTCTTCTTCTGCCGGTAATAAATTGGGCAACATATAATCGCCTACCGGAGTGTAAGTACCGCCGTTATTTTCCAAAATTGTTTTCATATTGAAACCTCGTTGTATTTGGTAACTTCAATATACTGAATACAAAACGAAAAGACGAATGTGCGGATTTCAGATATAGAAAAAAGGCTCTGACCTTTTACAGTCAAAGCCTCATTCTGCCATTGCAATGCCATAGTTCTATCAAGTTCTATCATACTGCCTTATAAAACCTCAGCATTTTTGCCAGAGATTTTTTTGGAAGCAGAGCATCCTGCAGGCAGGACGCTTTTTCCTGTAATCAGAAATTGTTTCTTTGATGATTCTGTGTTACGATGTAGAAAGATTTTGGAAAGGAAATGAAAATATGAAAGTAGTTTTTCTAGATATAGACGGAACATTGGTGGATTACAACGGAAATGTGCCGGAGTCTACGAAGAAAGCGATTTTACAGGCGAAGAAAAAGGGTCATAAGATGGTGCTTTGTACCGGACGCAGCAAATTCCAGATACCGAAGAAACTGTGGGAGCTTGGCATGGACGGTGTGATTGCAGGTTCAGGAGCCTTTGTGGAAGCGTTTGACAGTGCAGCAGAAAAAGGAATTACTGCAGCAGAAAAAGAAATTGCTGCAGCAGATGAAACTGTTTCAAATGATTCAAAAATTACAACAAAAGGTACAATTCTTTGCCAGATGGTCATAGATGCTGAGCATGCAAAAAGTTCTTACGATTATTTGGAGGGGAACGGCACCCTCTACTGCTATCAGGGCGAGGACGGAATCGTGTTAAACCAGCGCAGCCGTGATGGAATGTTTCAGATTGACCGGCTAAATGGAATGAGTGACGAGATGCTGGAAAATCTTCATGGGGTGGTTCATGTGACTGAGACACCGTGGCTGGTGCCGAATCTGGAAAAAATCATTTTTTATGATGCACCATTTTCCCTGGAAAAAATAAAGTCGGATTTATTGCCATACTTTGACACGGTGGCACTTAGCTTAAGCGGTACCGAGGGCGTGTGTGGTGAGATTGGACGCAATAACATTCACAAGGCGACCGGAATCAGACTTTTCTTAGAGCATGTGGGTGTGGCGCGTGAAGATTCCATTGCCATCGGAGACGGACCAAACGACCTTCAGATGATGGAGTATGCCGGAGTCGGCGTGGCGATGGGAAATGCCAAAGAAGAGGTCAAGAAGTTAGCAGATATGGTGACATCGGATGTAGTGGAGGATGGAATCTATCATGCTTTTGAAAAGTTGGGACTGATTTAAAATTTAAGAGAATATTAATTGAGATATGCCGGCATATCTGCTACGATTAGAGCGAGGGAAGAGCAGAAAGAAAGTTCAGTTAGGAGAGAAACGATGAAGAACTCAAAGTTAATCAGAACAGGTGTGATCATTCTTTTTGCAGCCGCATTGGCAGGAAGTATTGGTTATCAGAATTATGTGAAAAAAATGCAGGTGGGACGTATCATGAATGCAGCAGACAAGCTCGATACCCTGGTGAATCTGCATTTTGTGACATCGACAACAGACGAGAGCGAGCAGGAGGGAACAAGTGGGATTTCGACCGAAGTCTGGGCGGATTTAGACAGCAAGAAGTGGGTTGCCGTTTATTCCTCGATTGAGGGAGACAATGTGACCATTTACCAGTCACAGATGTATGACGGTGAGAAGTCTTACGGTATCAATGAATCCGTGGACGAATGGACGGAACTTGCGCAGACGACCGATGAGATTCCTTACTTTTCAACGCTCAACACGTTTTATTATAATGAAGATGATTTTACGAATGTAAAAGTTACTACGGAAGGTGAGACGACTGTAGTTACAGCGACGCTGTCGGAGGCTGCATTGGAGAAAGTGCAGGAAGATGGCGTGGAGTCGGCGAACCAGACGTATCTGACGTATGTGGAAAATGGGCAGACAGATGAAGCGGAGTCGGCAAAACTTTTGCTGGATTGCGCAAAGCAGACAACGGTGACGTCGATTGAGGTAAGCTATACGATAAATGCAGATGGACTGCTCAGCGCAAGTACATACAAGGAATACTATAGCAGACCGGCAATTGTGACAGAGAACGACGAGAAAACATTAGGTGACATCGAGGAGCATGCCGCAACAACAACGCGTGAGGTTGTCAGCTATAACAGCGAGGAAGCGACAACGACATTGCATGAATATCTGGACCAGCTTAAAGAATAGGTGAGATTTTGAAGGAACGAGTGATTACTTTTATTAAAAAAGAAACCGTGTTAGTGGCAGCTTTTCTATTAGCTGCCATTTCTTCATTTTGGGTAAAACCGGATGCAGAATACATAGGTTATATGGATTGGAGAACATTGGGGATTCTGTTTTGCCTGATGACAATTATGGAAGGGCTGCAAAAAACAGGATTTTTTCAAAAGATAGGAATTAAATTATTGGAAAAGACAGAAAATACGCGACAATTAACATTTGTACTTGTATTTTTGTGCTTTTTCTTTAGCATGGTGATTACCAATGATGTGTCATTACTGACCTTTGTGCCGTTTTCGATTATGATTCTTGCGGAGTGTGGTCAGGAGAAGCTGCTGCTTCCGGTTGTTGTGCTGCAGACGCTTGCGGCGAATCTCGGAAGCATGCTGACACCGATTGGAAATCCGCAGAACCTGTATCTATACCAGCTTTCCGGGATGGATACGATTGGGTTTGTAAAAATTATGCTGCCGTACACGCTGGCATCGGCTGTAATGCTTGGGGCAGCAGCATGTTTTCTCACGAGGAACCGGGAGAAAACAATGGCACGAATGACGCTGGAAGCGTCTCAGAAATCACGAAAAAGTTTAGTGTATTTGATGTTATTTCTGCTTTGCCTGTGCGTTGTTGCAAGATGGATTCCATTTTGGATAGCTTTCGTAGTTATATTAGTGGTTACGTTTTGCATGGACAGGGCAGTATTGCGAAAGGTGGATTATGGTCTGCTTTTGACCTTTGTGGGATTCTTTATTTTTACCGGAAATCTTGGGCGGATTGAGGAAGTCAAAAGTACGCTGGGCGGTCTGGTCGGTGGAAGGGAAGTTCTGACGGGCGTGCTTGCAAGCCAGTGCATCAGTAATGTGCCCGCGGCGCTTCTTTTGTCAGGGTTTACAGAGAATGTGGAGGATTTGTTAATCGGTGTGAATCTGGGCGGGCTCGGTACGCTTATCGCATCCATGGCAAGTCTGATTTCATATAAAATTTATGGAAACCATATGCCGGAGAAAAAGGGGCGTTATTTTTTCTGGTTTACGGTTGCAAATGTTATTTTTCTGGTTGTTCTTCTAGTCGAAAATATTTGGATAAGATACTATTATTAAGATAAGAAAAAAGTGATGGAGGTATTTATGGGTATTTACGAGAAATTACACACAGGTGAACTCTATTGTTCGGCAGATGAGGAACTGCTTGTGCAGCAGGCGGTATATCTGGAAAAATTATACGATTTTAACCAGACGCGTCCGTCTGAGATGAAGAAAAGAGAACAGCTTTTGAAGGAGATGCTTGCGGAAATTGGGGAAGGATGTTACATAGAACCGCCGCTTCATGCGAACTTCGGCGGCAAACATATTCATTTTGGAAAAGGAGTCTATGCGAATTTTAACCTGACGGCGGTGGATGATACGCATATTTACGTGGGCGATTACACAATGATTGGACCGAATGTGACATTGGCGACGGCATCTCACCCGCGCAATCCGCATTTGCGGGCAAAGGGCTACCAGAGCAACCACCCGATTTACATTGGAAAATGCTGCTGGCTCGGCGCAGGCGTTATTGTGTTACCGGGCGTCAGCATTGGAGACAACACCATTATCGGTGCAGGAAGTATTGTCACAAAAGACATTCCGTCTAATGTCATTGCAGTCGGCAACCCGTGCCGGGTTCTGCGTGAGGTCACGGAAGCGGACTGGGAGAACTGTGAGGAATATAACAGATAAAATAAGAAGACATCGGCAAGCCCGACTGTGGTGATAAAACTACAGCCGGGCTTTTTAGGTTATAAAATTAGAAGTATGAAAAGTAGATGATCCTTTCCTTATTGATAAATTGCGGAAAACTGCGGCTATTTTGTTCCGTTGTCCGAACATAAGAAAAGACTAAGTATGCCTGTTAAAGTTTATTTCAAAGTGACGTGAACGGCATTCAACGAGCCATCCGTGGCTCGTGAAGCCTTGTTCTGCCCTCCATGGCAGAACATCACTGAATACGAAAAGGCATACTAACCTTTTCTAATGTTCTTCCAAAGTCACAAAATTAGTCGCAGTTTTCCACAATTTATCATTCATCAAACCGTAATCTACTTTTCATACTTCTAATTTTTATACCCAATATTTACGTCCATTTTACGCTCACATGGGGCACATTTTACAGAGGTACGGTAAAGTAGGAATCAAGTTAGAGATGAGTTTGGAGGAGAAGAAAGTGGCGGAATTAACGTTGCATAATGTATGTAAAAAATATCAGCCGGACGCCTATGCGGTGGAGGATTTTTCCTTAGAGATGAAGGGTAAGGAATTTATTGTATTTGTGGGACCGTCCGGCTGTGGGAAATCGACGGTGCTGCGCATGATAGCAGGACTTGAAGATATTACGAGTGGGGAGCTTTGGATGAACGGAAACCTGATGAACTATACGGAGCCGAAGGAGCGGAATGTATCCATGGTTTTTCAGAATTATGCGCTGTATCCGAATATGACGGTGTATGACAACATGGCATTTTCTTTGCAGATACGCGGTGTAAAGAAAAAAGAAATCCGCGCAAAAGTGGAAGAAGTGGCAAAATTACTCGAAATAGATGCCTTGTTAGAACGGAGACCGGCGGCACTTTCCGGGGGACAGCGGCAGAGAGTTGCCATTGGAAGTGCCATTTTGCGGGAGCCGGACTTTTTCCTGATGGATGAGCCGTTATCGAATCTGGATGCAAAGTTAAGGACGCAGATGCGCATTGAAATTGCAAAATTATATCACAGCCTGAACGCCAGCGTGATTTACGTGACACATGACCAGACCGAGGCGATGACACTTGGAACTAAGATTGTAGTATTAAAAGAAGGAAAAATCATGCAGGTGGACACGCCGCAGAATTTGTATGAACATCCGGCAAACCGCTTTGTGGCAGGCTTTATCGGCTCGCCGTCGATGAATTTCGGAGAAGTACAGATTGCATTGCATGGAAATTCCCTCCAGATTGAGGCAGGAGATTTCAAATTTTCTGTGGAGGAAAAACTGGCAGAGTATTTCAGGGAAAAAGGATATTGGGGAAAGTACGTGACCCTTGGAATCCGGCCGGAATGTATTCACCGCTGGGAAGAGGTCGGGCAGGAGACATTGGCGGAAATGCTCACGAACAGGGAATGTCCGTATACAGAGCCGTTTGAAGTGGAAGTGGAGGCGACGGAACTTTTAGGTTCGGAGCAGCTGGTATCTTTCAGAGTGGAGCAGGAAAAATGGTGCATGAGAGCGGATGCAGACCTGACATTTCTCAAGGGCGAGAAGATAGAAATCTGTTTTGAGCGGAACAAAATGCAGTTTTTTGACCGGGAGACAGAGCAAAATATTTTACAGGAGGAAACGGGGAGATGAAGAGAAAGAAAAGAGCATCGGGCTTCTGGCAGGGATACCTGTTCCTGCTACCGAGTTTGATTATTTTTGGCGTGTTTTTATTCTATCCGTTTGTAAAAACCATCTACTTAAGTCTTTTTAAGACGAATAAAATGGGACAGGCAAAATTATTTGTCGGATTTGGAAATTATGCGGAGCTATTGACGTCAAAGTCGTTTTACAACAGCCTGTTTGTGACGGTGGAATTTGTGGCAATTGTGGTAATCGGAAGCATGTTATTAGGACTTTTAGGGGCAATGTTGTGTAACAAGGCGTTTCCGGGAATCCGCGTTTTCTCGACGGCTTACGCACTGCCAATGGCAATCGCATCAAGTTCTGCAGCCATGATTTTTAAAATTATGTTAGACCCAACGATTGGAATTGTAAATAAGCTGTTAAAGCTGAATATCAACTGGATTCAAGACCCGAAATACGCGCTGATTTGTGTGGCGGTACTGACGGCGTGGTTAAACAGTGGGATTAACTTCTTATACTTTTCAGCCGGACTTAGCAACATCGATGAGAGCATTTACGAAAGAGCCGCCGTGGACGGGGCAAACAGCGCGCAGATGTTTTTCCGATTGACGCTGCCGGGACTTGGACCAATCCTTTTTTATACGATTGTGGTCAATATTATTCAGGCATTCCAGTCTTTCGGACAGGTCAAGATTTTGACGCAGGGCGGACCGGGAGAATCTACAAATCTGATTGTCTATTCCATATATCGGGATGCCTTTTTCAATTACCGGTTCGGAGGCGCAGCAGCACAGTCAGTTATCCTGTTTTTGATTATTATGATACTGACGCTCATTATGTTCCGAATTGAGAAGAAGGGAGTTTCGTATTCATGAGTATAGTGACATTAGATTGGAAAAAAACGGGCATCGCCATGCAGGAGTTATCTCCGGAAGAATTAAAGGATTTGCACCGTGCGATGAGTAAAAAGGGCGAGCGAAAAAGAGTGCGCCGCAAAGTTATCCTGCTTTGTGCGAATCTTGTGGTGGCATTTATCATACTTTTACCGCTCCTGTACGCAGTAAGCGTCGCTTTTATGCCATCCTCAGATTTGTATACAATGGAAATGAACCTGATACCGTCGCACCCGACGCTTGAAAATTTCAGACAGGCATTGACGAAAATACCGTTGCTGCGGTTTGTCGTGAATTCTTTTTTGGTAGCAGGACTTATCACCGTGGGACAGATTATTTCGTGTTCGCTGGCAGCGTTTTCTTTTTCGTTCTTGGATTTTAAGGGAAAAAATGTACTTTTCATGTTGGTTATGGCGACGATGATGATTCCGGGAGAGGCAACGATTATCTCTAATTACCTGACGGTCAGCAGCTGGGGCTGGCTGGATTCCTACAAAGTTTTGATTATTCCGTATCTGACAAGCGCGATGGGAATTTTCCTATTTCGGCAGTTTTATCTAAGTTTTCCCAAATCGTTATACGAAGCAGCGAAGTTAGACGGCTGCGGAAACATTCGATTTATTCTTACGATTTTGATGCCGCTTACCAAATCCGGTATCGGCGCCATGGCAGTTTACACGTTTATCAACGCATGGAATATGTATATGTGGCCGCTTTTAGTAAACGGCTCGAATGAAATGCGGACCGTGCAAATCGGAATCAGCATGTTAAACAGCGTGGACGCACAGTCCATCACGATGATGATTGCGGGAGTTGTGATGATTATCCTGCCATCCATCTCAATTTTTATTATCGGACAGAAACAGTTAATTCGCGGTATGTTCTCCGGTGCGGTAAAAGGTTAGCACCAGAGTTTCATATAAAAAACAGCACTCAAAAAAAGGAGAGAACAAAATGAAAAAGAAAGTGGTTTCCGTAATTCTTACAGCAGCTATGGCAGCTTCTATGCTTGCAGGCTGTGGCAGCACAGGAACAACAGACACAGCAGCAGTTGACAATGCAGCAGAAGACGAACAGGATGCAGGTGTCTCTGAGAATGAAAAAAATCCGACAGCACAGCCGTTAGACACATCTAACTTAGACGGAACAACGATTACATTCTGGCATTCTATGGGTGGTGTCAATGGAGAAGCATTACAGACACTTGTAGATAAGTTCAATGCAGAAAATGAATATGGAATTACCGTAGATGCACAGTATCAGGGCGAATATGATGATACGATTAACAAATTAAAAAGTGCACAGATTGGAAATATGGGAGCGGACCTGGTACAGATTTATGATATCGGAACACGTTTCATGATTGATTCCGGCTGGATTGTTCCAATGCAGGAGTTGATGGATCAGGCAGGATTTGACAGTTCCGTCATCGAGCCAAACATCGCAGCATACTACACCGTAGATGATGAGCTTTACTCCATGCCATTTAACTCTTCCACACCAATCATGTATTACAACAAAGATATGTTTGACGCAGCAGGCATCACAGAGATTCCGACAAGCTTAGAGCAGATTGCCGAAATCAGCGACAAACTGACAACAGACGGTGGCGCAGAAGAGACGATTTCTCTTGGCATTTATGGCTGGTTCTTTGAGCAGTTTGTATGCAAACAGGGTGCAGCTTATGTTGACAATGGAAACGGACGTGAAGCGGCAGCAACCGCAGTAGATTTTGATAAAAATGGTTCCGCACTTGCGATTGCAAAAGAGTGGAAAGCCTTAAGTGACGCAGGCGTTGCGCCAAACGTAGGACGTGGCAGCGACAGCGGACTGACAGATTTCACAGCAGGAAAATCAGCCATTACATTAGGCTCTACCGCATCTTTGAAACAGATTTTAGAAGATGTAAACGGTAGTTTTGAAGTCGGAACAGCTTACTTCCCAAGCGTAACCGACAGCGACAAAGGTGGTGTATCCATCGGTGGTGCTTCCCTTTGGGCATTGAACAACAATGATGCAACAAAACAGGCAGCAACCTGGGTATTTGTGCAGTATTTGGTTTCCGCAGAATCTCAGGCTTACTGGAACGCACAGACAGGTTACTTCCCGGTTACGACAGAAGCAGCATCTGAAGATGTTTATATCGAAAATATGAAACAGTATCCACAGTTCCAGACCGCGATTGACCAGCTTCATGATTCCGCACCGGAATACGCAGGCGCATTGCTCAGTGTTTTCCCGGAAGCAAGACAGATTGTAGAGACAGAAATCGAAAACATGGTAAATGGCCAGCAGACACCGGAAGAAGCCGTGGATGCAATGGCAAAACAGATTAATTCTTCCATCGAAGATTACAACTTATTAAATGAATAAGCTTTCTTTCTTCCAACGGGGTTGTACACAATGTGTGCAGCCTCTTTTTTTGCACAAAAATTTTTCCGTAAAATTACTTCTATTTTACAAACGATGGGAACAGATTTTACAGGAGAAGAATACAGTTGAAGTGTAGATGAGAAGAGAAAGTTGGAGATGAAAAATGGAAAAAACATTAGTTTGGGCACATCGGGGTGCCAGCGGATACGCACCGGAAAACACAATGGAAGCTTTTCGGATGGCAGAAGAGATGGGAGCAGACGGAATTGAATTAGACGTACAGATGACAAAAGACGGCGAACTTGTCATTATCCATGATGAAACGATAGATCGTGTCTGTGATGGAAAAGGCTGGGTAAAAGATTTTACATTGGCGCAGCTGCGAAAATATAATTTCAACAAGACACATCCGGAATATCTGCGCTGCGAGATACCAACATTAGAAGAGGTGTATGCGTGGATAAAGACCACAAATCTGACGGTCAATGTGGAAATCAAAACGGGCGTTGTTTTCTACCCGGAGATTGAAGACCGCGTGTTAGAGCTTACAAAGCGGATGGGACTTAGCGACCGGGTCATCTATTCGTCATTTAATCATTATACCGTACAGAAAATAAAGGAACTTGATCCGGCAGCGGAGACCGGCATGCTTTACGCAGACGGAATCGTATCACCAATCAGTTATGGGGCTTATGTTGTGGGAGCAGATGCACTGCATCCGGCACTCTACAATCTCCAATATGAAAATTTCATAGAAGATTGCAAAAAGGCACATATGAAACTGCATGTGTGGACGGTAAATGAAGAGCAGCATATGCGGATGCTCTGTGAAAACAGGGTGGAAGCCATGATAACAAACTACCCGGATTTGGGCAGACAGATTGCTGACGAGTACCGCGACGGACAGATATTGCCGGAACTAGTGCGCAAAATAGAGCGCAAACGTGCCATATAGTTGCGCAAACCGAAACGTGAGAAATGCGCAACAAGTGCGGTACCAATAAAGCGCACATGAGGAAAAGAAGATGGACGAAAAACTTGCAGAGAAATACAAATGGAAAACAGGTGTTTTTACAAATGCAGTAGGCGGAATGAATTACTATTGCGCTTATTTCCCAAAGGAACCGGTTGCAAATGTTGTGATTTGCCACGGATTTTGCGAATTCGCGGAAAAATATGATGAGGTAGCAGAGGTTTTTCTGGAAAAAGGGTATGCCGTTTATCTGCCGGAGCATCGCGGGCATGGCTATTCCCAGAGAGAATGCGGGGACTGGGATAAGGTTTATATCAGGTCTTATCAGGATTATGTGGACGATTTATACTGCTTCATCGAGCGGAAAGTTGTCCTGAAACACCGGAAAACATTCTTGTTTGCACACTCCATGGGTGGGGCAGTCGGTGCTCTTTTCCTGGAAAAATACCCGACGGTATTTGACGCAGCCGTTTTCTCGGTACCAATGTTTGGGATTCAGACCGGAAAATGTCCGCAGCCAATCGCGCAAGCGATTGCACAGATAGCATGCCTGACCGGAAAAGGAATGGAATATGCACCGGGACAGCATGGATTTGATGCAAAAGAGGATTTCAAGAACAGCAGCTGCATGTCGCTGGAAAGTTACAACCGCATTTTCAAATTGCGAAAAGAGTGTATCGCCTATCAGACATATGGCGGCACGTATCGCTGGTTACTGGCTGGAATAACTGCCACGAAACAGCTTTTAAAGAGGAAAAATATGGAAAAAGTGCGTGTTCCGGTTCTGATTTTTCAGGCAGAGTGGGATCACATGGTGAAAAATAAGGCACATGCAAAGTTTTTGATTGGCACAGAGCGAACCTCGCTGGTGCGGATTGCCGGAAGCAAGCATGAAATTTTTCACGCAGGAGAGGCGCAACGAAACGTCTATTATAATGAGCTGTTTGCATTTTTACAAGAGATGCTCTGGGAGGACACATTGTCCGGGGCGGCGCAGCAGGAACAAAAGAATTACAGGGTGATTACAAGAAAGGTATGGGAAACAAATGAAAGAGAAATTAACAAAACTGGAAAAATACTGGATTCTATATGATGTGGGAAATTCGGCGTTTACGCTTCTCGTGTCGACCATTATTCCGATTTATTTTAAAAACATGGCGACGGCAGCAGGCGTGTCCGCCGCGGATTCCACGGCTTATCTGAGTTATGCAATCTCAATTTCCACGATGATTGTCGCTGTTTTAGGACCGATTTTGGGAACACTTGGCGACAACAAAAATTACAAGAAGCCGTTATTTACATTTTTCTTTATGATGGGCGTGCTTGGTTGTGCTTCCCTGTCGATTCCAAAGGCGTGGCTGGCATTTCTGGTGCTGTTTGTGCTTGCAAAAGTTGGTTTCTCCGGAAGCCTGATTTTCTACGATGCCATGCTTGTAGATGTCACAACGGAGGAGCGCATGGACGAAGTTTCCTCCCACGGTTTTGCATGGGGCTACATTGGAAGTTGTGTGCCGTTTGTCATTAGCCTTGTATTCGTGCTGGAAGCCGACAAAATTGGCATTTCCGGAAGCCTTGCAATGACAATCGCATTTCTGGTTAACGCATTGTGGTGGGGACTTGTGACGATTCCGCTTTTGAAAAACTATGAACAGAAATTTTATGTGGAAACATCACAGACGGAGAAAAAAGGCATTGGAAAGCAGCTCGGCGAAGCCGGCACCCGCCTGTTAGGCGTATTCGGAGAACTGAAAGAGAATAAAAAGGTATTACTGTTCTTATTTTCCTTCTTCTTCTATATTGATGGGGTATATACCATCATCGAAATGGCGACATCTTATGGAAAAGATGTGGGAATCGGCGACACGAGCCTTCTGCTGGCACTGCTTCTGACGCAGGTTGTAGCATTCCCGTGCGCGATTCTTTTTGGAAAACTGACACAGAAGTTCGAGACGAAACGGTTAATCATGGTATGCATTGCGGCATATTTTGCAGTAGCAGTCTATGCCATTCAGTTAGATGCTGCATGGAAATTCTGGATGATGGCTACATTTGTAGGCATCTTTCAGGGCGCCATCCAGGCATTGTCCCGCTCTTACTATGCAAAAATCGTACCAAAAGAAAGATCGACGGAATATTTCGGTATCTTTGATATTTTTGGAAAAGGCGCATCGTTCATGGGAACCATGCTGATGGGAATCACAACGCAGATTTTCCACACATCCAAAGCAGGCGTTATCGCCATTGCAGTGATGTTTGTAATCGGATTTGTCCTGTTTGCAGTGCAGGCGGGCAAGGAAAATGTGGTTGACATAAAATGTGGAATGGTGGAGGGTGTGAAGGAATAAAAAATACAAAGAAATTGGTTTCATTGCTTGAAGCTGGGATGATAAGTATGCTATAGTAAAGAAAGTTACAACGTATAGAATTTTACCAGGGAAATGAAAAAATATGAGTAATGATATCAAATACAGATTGGCAAATGCCATGAAAGAGTGTCTGGTTTCATCCTCTGTGGAGAAGGTAACGGTCAAAGAAATTGTTGACACCTGTGGTGTTACGCGTCAGACGTTTTATCGGAATTTTCAGGATAAGTATGATTTGATAAACTGGTATTTCGACAAGATTTTGGTGGAATCATTCCGGCAGATGGGCGAGGGTGAAACGGTATACGAAAGTCTTGTGAATAAGTTTGAGTATATCCAGATGGAGATGCTTTTTTTCAGGGTTGCGTTTAAAAATGATGATCAAAATAATCTGAAAGAGCATGATTTTAAGTTGATTCGTCAATTTTATATTGACCAGATAGAAAGCCGCAGTCATAGAAAAATATCCGAAAAAATTTTATTTCAATTGGAAATTTATTGTCAGGGTTCTGTTTTCATGACGGTACAGTGGGTTCTTGGCTATCGCCAGTTTACACCGCGGGAGCTTGCAAGATTGCTTGCAGATTCCATGCCGGCAGATTTAGAGAAAGTATTCCGGGAAGTAAATCTGGTATGAGTGTGAGATAGGAATAGCTTATGTTATGTAATATAAAAAAGGTTCCGCTACTTAATTTGAAAGTAGCAGAACCTTTTTACATTAGGAAACGAAAAATTACATCAATTTGCGGAACAGATTCTTGAGGTCTTCTACGCTTGCGTCTTTTGGATTACCAGGTGCGCAGGCATCTGCGTGTGCAGATTCAGCAAGAAAATCTAAGTCATCTTCTTTGAGTGCTTCAAGTTTGGTAGGAATTCCCACGTCGACAGAAAGTTTCTGTACGGCATCGACAGTGGCTTTCCGGTATTCTTCTACGGACATGTCATCGACACCTTTTACACCCATGGCACGTGCAATTTCACGATATTTTTCACCGGTGCAGTCAGCGTTGTATTCCATAACGATTGGAAGCATCATAGCACATGCAACACCGTGAGGAGTGTCATATACGGCACCGAGTGTGTGTGCCATAGAGTGAGCAATTCCAAGTCCTACATTTGAAAATCCCATTCCGGCGATATACTGACCTAAAGCCATGCCCTCACGTCCCTCTTTTTCATTGGCAACAGCGCTGCGAAGAGATCTTGAGATGATTTCAATTGCTTTCAGATGGAACATATCGGTCATTTCCCAGGCAGCTTTTGTGGTGTAACCTTCGATTGCATGGGTAAGAGCGTCCATACCGGTTGAAGCGGTAAGTCCTTTTGGCATAGAGGACATCATATCCGGGTCGACAATTGCGATGATTGGCATGTCGTGCGGGTCTACACATACAAATTTACGTTTTCTTTCTACATCTGTGATAACGTAGTTGATCGTAACCTCTGCAGCGGTTCCGGCTGTTGTAGGTACCGCAATGATAGGTACACAAGGTTTCTTTGTAGGTGCCACACCTTCAAGACTTCTGACATCTTCAAATTCAGGGTTTGCAATAATGATACCGATTGCTTTTGAGGTATCCATAGAAGAACCACCACCGATTGCAATCAGGTAGTCAGCGCCAGCTTTTTTAAAGGATGCAACGCCGTGCTGCACATTTTCAATGGTTGGATTTGGCTTGATTTCGGAATAAACTTCGTAGTCCAATCCATTTTTATCTAGGATGTCAGTCACTTTTGCGGTGACACCGAATTTGACAAGGTCAGGGTCGGAACATACAAAAGCTTTTTTAAAACCATGTGCTTTTGCCTCTGTTGCGATTTCTGCAATTGCACCTGCTCCGTGATAAGATGTTTCGTTTAACATAATTCTGTTTGCCATAATATGAAATCTCCCTTCTTTATCGGATGGCATATCAAGGTATGCCCTTTGGTTGTCTATATTTTAACAAAGTAATCTGGGAGATGTAAGTTACAAAACAGGTGATGTGTAACATATTAACAATTCTAATAGAATTCCAATGTCAACAAAACATATACGTGTAATAGAATAAGTTAAAAAAGTTTGCGGTTTTGACATAGACATAGGCGGAAGGGTAATTTATAATAAAATGAAGTATGTAGCGTACAAAAAGAGGGGGGAATCAACCAGCATGAATAAGAGAGAAATCAGTGCAGTAGACATTATTGGCGTGGTATTTACAGTAATTGGAGTACTGTTTGCAGGAATCGGGGGAGCCTGCCAGCTTAATATAGAAAAAATTGCAAACAGTCCGTCGGCGCAGGGCGATGTCCGGATTCTGCCGGTAGTGTTTGGTGGAATCGGTGTGGTGTTTCTGGTGATAGGATTGATTTTTGTGGGATTTACAGTTCGAAAGCGCAAAACAAAAGCTGCGTTATTGGAGCAGGGATATTACATCGTGGGACGGGTTGCGGATATCCGCCCGGATTACAGCGTTCAGGTCAATGGCAGAAATCCATATTTTCTGGAATGTCATTATGAAGACCCGGTTACCGGGAAAATGCATATTTTCCGCAGCGGAAATCTGTTCTACAGACCGGACGAACTGCTGGGCAGCGATGTGCGCATTTATGTGGACGCAGATGATTATGCAAAATATTATGTGGACATACAGGCGCTGACAGAAAATGTGGTCTATCATTAAACGTGTTTTTTGACACCCTGCCCCCAAAATGTATATAATAACTTCATATTATAAATTATGTTTCGGGAAGGTAAAGTGCAAATGACCATAAAAGAAAGAATATTCAATGTCATTCAGATTGGGGACAAGAGTAACCGGATCAGCCGGGGGTTTGACATTTTTATT
>CAKRDK010000028.1 GCA_934309475.1 uncultured Roseburia sp. | reverse complement strand
GTTAAGATTGCACCTTTTTTGGTAATCTTATTTTTTAAAATATGGTCAAATGCTGAAATTCTATCTGTTGCAACAATGATAAGGCTGTCTCCGTTATCATATACCTCACGTACTTTTCCTTCTTTAAATGGTTTAAATTCCTGAATACTCATTTCTAATCCCATACCTTTCTGTTCATTCGTTTGTATGAAAAAACCGCTTTCAGGCGATAGTTTCATCCCTGTTCTTTTCTAACACTCTAACAAAAATTATAATACAGTCGCTTTTGCAAAGTCAATTGGATTGACAGAGTTTTCCGCCTTCCACATGTAGAAAAAAAACGTCGTTTTATTACTATTTTTGTATAATTTCATCGTTTCATAAGCGGTATTAATAAATGTATTTAAAGTTTCTTATTGACCTTTCAACGAAAACAGTTATAATCTTTATAGGAAATTCGTAACAGCATCAGAAAGGGGATTTTTATGTTTGAACGACGCAAAGAAGAACGACATCCGGTACACATTTCACTCAGTATTTCTAATCTGTACCAACAGGAACAGACCGCAATCTCCGGACTTGACACTCCAATCCAGGTAGAAAATCTATCCAGAGGTGGTCTGTGTTTTGTCTCCGAGTGTATTTTTCCACTCGACTATTACTTCAACGCCACATTAGACTTAGACGGCGAGGCAAAGCAGATTTTTACCATTGTCAAAATCATTCGCTGTGAAGTTGCCGGACGTGACCTTTACCGCTACGGATGTGAATTCACAAATCTTCCGGCGAATTACGCGGCATTGCTCGATGCATATTCTTTATAAAATAAGCGTTTTTTGTAATGGGGACAAAATTTCCTATTACATAAGAAAAAGCCAGACAGCACTGACCTGTTTCCGGAATTCCGGTTACCTGTCATGTGTTACCTGGCTTTTTGTTTTTTACTCTTTATTTACGAACCAATAATGATTTTCCTGTCATTTCAGCCGGCTGTTCCATTCCCATTAATTCGATTAAAGTAGGGATGATGTCTGCAAGGCATCCATCCTCTGCCAAACCGTATGCAGGGTCTGCATTTACAAGGATAAATGGTACAGGGTTTGTGGTATGTGCTGTCAGAGGAGCACCTGTCTCATAGTCAACTAACTGTTCTGCATTACCGTGGTCTGCACAGATGAACATCTGTCCATCCACCTCTTTCAATGCTTCCACAGCTTTTCCAACGCAGGTATCAACTGTCTCAACTGCTTTTACAGCTGCGTCAAGAATTCCTGTATGACCTACCATATCAGGGTTTGCGAAGTTGATAATGATGACATCATACTTGTCTGAGCGGATTGCTGCACATAATTTGTCGCATACTTCCGGTGCACTCATCTCCGGCTGTAAATCGTAAGTTGCCACTTTCGGAGATTTTACAAGGATTCTGTCTTCCCCTTCATTTGGCTCCTCAACGCCGCCGTTGAAGAAGAACGTAACGTGTGCATATTTCTCTGTCTCAGCAATTCTTGCCTGTGTCTTGCCGTGGGCAGCCAAATACTGGCCGAATGTATTTTTGAGTTCTACTTTCTTGAATGCAACTTCTTTGTTTGGAATTGTCACATCATACTCTGTGAAGCAGACATATGTCACATTCTTTCTTGCGCCTCTGTCAAATCCATCAAATTCATCTGCACAGAATGCTCTTGTAATCTCACGGGCACGGTCCGGACGGAAGTTGAAGAAGATTACAGTATCGTTATCTTTTACAGTTGCCAATGCTTTTCCATCTTTTGTGATAACAGTAGGTACAAAGAACTCATCTGTTACATCTTTTGCATAAGAAGCTTCCATTGCTGCCACAGCACTCTCAGCTGTCTCGCCTTCTCCGTTTGCTAAAGCATTGTATGCTTTCTCCACACGGTCCCATCTGTTGTCACGGTCCATGACATAGTAACGTCCGCTGATAGATGCAATCTGTCCGACACCGAGTTCTTTCATCTTTGCTTCTAAGGCTTCGATGAATCCTTTTCCGGATGTCGGAGCAGTGTCACGTCCATCTAAGAAACAGTGTACATATACGTTAGAAATCCCCTGTTTCTTCGCCATCTCAAGAAGTCCGTAAAGATGTGTAATGTGGCTGTGAACACCACCGTCAGAGAGAAGTCCGTATAAATGTAAGTCAGAACCATTCTTCTTTACATTTTCCATTCCCTTTAACAGTGCTTCATTCTTGAAGAAATCTCCATCTTCAATCTCTTTTGTGATTCTTGTCAGTTCCTGATATACGATTCTTCCGGCACCCATGTTCAGATGTCCTACCTCTGAGTTACCCATCTGTCCGTCTGGAAGACCTACTGCAAGTCCACTTGCATAACCTTTTACAAAAGGATAATCTTTCATTAATCCGTCAATTACAGGTGTCTTTGCCTGTGCAACAGCATTTGCCTCTGTGTTGTCATTCAGACCAAATCCATCTAAAATCATTAATACGGTTGGTTTCTTACTCATATTACTTTCCTCACTTTTCCTAAAATACCTGATATTCTCTTTTCCAAGGTCTAATTATAGTACCTTTTCTGTTTTCATGCAACGATACAGTATGTTTTATTTCAGATTTCCTACGATGTCAATGACCTTGCCGTTATTGTCGTAAATCCCGGACAAACTCATGTTCTTGTACCGGATATCCTCCGAATCATAGCAAAAATCCGTATCTGACACTGTCTCATCACTTTTATCATAGACAACTCCATCGTCGTCAATACCTATATCATATGATATTGCAGCCAAATAGTCAAAGAAATCTTCTTTTTCCTGTTCATTTGTCAAAAGCTCTGTTGTGACGTTCTCCTGCAGACATGGCTGATACCGCATCTGAAGTTCCCCGTCTCCGTTAATCACAATCTGTGCCACGGTTGTATACAGACTTCCCGTGGAAAACCAGAAATTTCCCAGGCTGTATGCTACCGGCACCCCTTCAATAAAAGAACAGCCTTGCAGCCTGTGTGGATGTCCGCCAATGACGGCGTCTGCACCTGCCTCCACGAGCTGCTGTGCATAGCTGATTTCTTCCTGGTCAAAATATATCTTTCCTTCTGTGCCCCAATGCGCAATTGCAATGACATAATCGCTTGTCTTCTTCGCCTGTTCAATCACAGCGAGGTACTTTTCCGGGTGAAGCATTTTTAAGACCCCGGCAGAGTCTTTCGTTGCCTCTTTGGTAAAATTCGTTGTCCGTTCTATCTCAGTTGCAGAAACAATTGCAATTTTTCTGCCATTTAAAACAAAATAAACAATTTTTTGTGCGTCTTCAATATCTTCTCCGGCTCCGACATAGGGAATTCCAGCCTGCCGCAACGTATCAAGCGTCGAAAGCATCCCTTCCTCGCCGTAATCGTAGACATGGTTATTCCCGAGTGATGCTAAATCCGCTCCCATCACCTGCAATAACTGTACCTGCTTTGGATTTGCGCCAAAGGTATAGGATTTCCCTTGCAACGGTGTTCCGTTTTCCACATAAGCAAATTCATTGTTCACCACCAGAACATCTGAATCGTTCAGCATCTGAAGCAGTTCCTCCGAAATACAGTCATAAATCCCATTCTCCTGCTCCTGCATTTTTTGCATGGTACACCAGCTCTCATCAAAATTGATGTCCCCGATAAAACTCAGCACCGCCTCGTCTGTACTCTGGCAATCCGTCCAGGATACGTTCTCAAGCTGATAACGTTCAAATCCACATTCTTTTGCATACAAAAGCCAGAGAACATGCATCGAATTTCCCGTCAGTTCATACCACAAATTTTCATCCTGCATCCCGCTTCCGACCGCTTCTGCGAGTTTTTCTATGGCTTCGTCCCCATAGACTGCATTCACCCACATCAAAAAAGATTCATCCACCGGATAACCGGAAATGAATGTTTTGTCTGCCTGATTTAAAATAATGTCGTACGCCCCTGACATGTCCGTTATCGGCTCTGCTGACACGTCCGTTGGAATCCCGGCTATTGCAATGCCAAAGAAAAGAAAAAGAATTAAAATCCTTCTGACACGGCCTTTTTTCATATGTTCGCTCCAAAATATTATAATATATAATTATATCAAAATATATGGGGCAAAAAAAGACGTCTCCCAGGACCGAAATCACCCTAAAGAAACGTCTTTTCACCATTTTCTACGAAAAATTAGTAATTCACGATAGAACCGAAATCAGCTTTCAAAGAAGCTCCTCCGACTAATCCACCATCAATGTCAGGCTGTGCAAATAATTCTGCAGCATTTCCTGCATTTACAGATCCGCCGTACTGAATACGAACAGCTTCTGCTGTTGCTTCATCATACATCTCGACGATGCACTCACGGATTCCCTTACATACTTCCTCTGCCTGAGCAGTTGTAGCAGTTTTACCTGTACCGATTGCCCAGATTGGCTCATAAGCAATTACCATGCTCTTAACCTGATCTGCTGTTACATCAACAAGGTCAGATTTAATCTGTAAACGAATCCAATCCATAGTAACGCCTGTCTCTCTCTGCTCTAAAGATTCTCCACAGCAAAGGATTGGTGTTAAACCATGCTCGAATGCTTTTTTCACTTTTTTATTTAACATGCAGTCACACTCTTTGAAGTAATCACGTCTCTCAGAATGTCCGATGATAACGTATTTTACGCCTGCATCAACTAACATCTCCGGTGAGATTTCTCCTGTGTATGCACCTTTTTCTTCGTAATACATATTCTCAGCACCAACTGCAACGTTTGTGCCTTTTACTGCTTCTACAACCGGAACAATGTCAATTGCCGGTACACAGTATACAACGTCTACTTTGTCACTTGCTACAAGTGGTTTTAACTCTTCTACTAATTTAACAGCCTGGCTTGGTGTCATGTTCATTTTCCAGTTGCCGGCTACGATTTTCTTTCTTGCCATTTTGACCTCCATTCTTGCGCAGTTTCCCACGCATCTCGAGTTTGCGCCAAAGCACAAATTATGTATGAAGCATATCGCCCACACTATTTTCCCGAAAATATACCCTGATGTATAACTTCTATGACAGCCTGCGGCGGGTTCCCGCCGCAACTGCCGTAAATTTTACAATTCTATTCTGTAAACTTTTATAAGTTTAGCCAAAAACATTCTACTTATCGTTTGCTGCTAGCAACCAAGGTGTTACAGCAGCATTTACGTTTTGGAATATCTTATTTATCGTTTGCTGCTGCTACACCTGGTAACTCTTTACCCTCTAAGAATTCAAGAGAAGCTCCACCACCTGTAGAGATGTGTGTCATCTTATCACCAAATCCTAACTGGTTAACAGCTGCTGCGGAGTCACCACCACCGATGATAGTAGTTGCATCTGTCTCAGCTAAAGCTTTTGCTACTGCGATTGTACCTTTTGCAAGTACAGGGTTCTCGAAGATACCCATTGGTCCGTTCCAAACAACCGTCTTAGCAGATTTTACTGCTTCAGCATATAATTCTGCTGTCTTAGGGCCGATATCGAATCCTGCTTTGTCTGCTGGCATAGCATCTGCTGCATATACTTCTACAGGAATCTCAGCATCGATTGGATCTGGGAATGCATCTGCTGCTACTGTATCAACCGGAAGTAATAATTTTTTGCCAAGCTTCTCAGCTTTTGCAATCATTTCTTTACAGTAGTCAAGTTTTGTATCGTCTACTAAAGATTTTCCGATTTCATAGCCCTGTGCTTTTAAGAATGTGAATGCCATACCACCACCGATGATAAGAGTATCACATTTCTCAAGTAAGTTAGAGATAACGTTTAATTTATCTGCAACTTTAGCTCCACCTAAGATTGCTACGAATGGTCTTACAGGTGTCTCGACAGCTTTTCCTAAGAAGTCGATTTCTTTCTGCATTAAGTATCCAACTACTGCTGTATCTACTAAGCTGGCTACACCAACGTTTGAGCAGTGTGCTCTGTGTGCTGTACCGAATGCATCGTTTACGAATACATCACATAAAGAAGCAAGGTCTTTTGAGAATGCCTCTCCGTTCTTTGTCTCTTCTGCTCTGAAACGAGTGTTCTCAAGTAAGATAACATCTCCGTCTTTCATAGCTTCTACTGCAGCTTTTGCGTTTGGTCCAACTACTTCTGGATCTGCTGCGAATTTTACTTCCTGTCCTAATAACTCAGAAAGTCTCTTTGCAACTGGTGCAAGTGTCTTTGTCTGTTTATCTTCTTCTGTCTTTACTTTTCCTAAGTGAGAGCAAAGAATTACTTTTCCACCATCTGCAACTAATTTCTTAATTGTAGGAAGTGCTGCTACAAGACGGTTCTCATCTGTAATTTTTCCGTCTTTTAACGGTACGTTGAAATCGCATCTGCAAAGAACACGAAGTCCTTTTACGTTGATATCATCTACTGATTTTTTGTTTAATGACATAACAATGTCCTCCTTTAAGTTGGATTATCTTTTTTCAAAAGAAAACAGGCCCGGCCCAAGAGGCCGGACCCATATAAGTCTCATTATGAAATGAACAATAATAAACTATTGTCTAAATCATGCTAATTTAGAGAAATATCTGATTGTTCGAGAACAATCTTCTCTAAACTATGCTAACTCAGAGAAGTATTTGATTGTTCTTACCATCTGAGATGTGTAGCTGTTCTCGTTATCGTACCAAGAAACAACCTGTACTTCATATAAATCATCAGAGATTTTAGAAACCATTGTCTGAGTAGCATCGAATAAAGAACCAAATCTCATTCCAACGATATCAGAAGAAACGATCTGGTCTTCGTTGTATCCGTAAGACTCGTTAGCTGCTGCTTTCATAGCTGCGTTGATTCCTTCTACAGTTACATCAGCTTTCTTAACAACTGCTGTTAAGATTGTTGTAGAACCTGTTGGAACTGGTACACGCTGAGCAGATCCGATTAATTTTCCGTTTAACTCTGGGATAACTAAACCGATTGCTTTAGCTGCTCCTGTTGAGTTAGGAACGATGTTAACTGCTGCTGCACGAGATCTTCTTAAATCACCTTTTCTCTGTGGTCCATCAAGAGTCATCTGATCACCTGTGTAAGCATGGATTGTTGCCATGATACCAGACTGGATTGGTGCATATTTGTTTAATGCATCAGCCATAGGTGCTAAACAGTTTGTTGTACAAGAAGCTGCTGAAATGATTGTATCAGAAGCTTTTAATGTCTCATGGTTTGTGTTGTATACGATTGTTGGAAGATCGTTTCCTGCTGGTGCAGAAATAACAACTTTACGAGCTCCAGCGTTGATATGAGCCTGAGCTTTTTCTTTAGATGTATAGAATCCAGAACACTCTAATACAACGTCAACTTTTAAATCTCCCCATGGGCAGTTGTTTGCATCTGGGAAAGCATAGATTTTGATTTCTTTTCCACATACTGTGATAGAATCATCAGAAGCTGTTACTTCGTCAGCATGCTCATATTTACCCTGAGATGAATCATATTTTAACAAGTGTGCTAACATTTTAGGGCTTGTTAAATCGTTGATTGCTACTACTTCGTATCCTTCTGCTCCGAACATCTGTCTGAAAGCAAGACGACCGATACGGCCGAAACCATTAATTGCTACTCTTACTGCCATTTTTTAATTCCTCCTAGAATTGTAAAAATAAAATTTACTTTCATGGGAAATGTATTTCCCAAGCTTTTATTATTTTAACCAATTTTGTTCTAAAGTTCAAGTCCTTTTCTCTTGTTTGTTAAATTTTTCACTAATTTAGTTATTTTGAAAGACTTTTCATCTATTTTTTACAAATTTTAGAATATCCTCTTCTTTTTTCTGTTCATTTCGATTATATTAAAACAAAGTGCGCATATTGCGCGCCACAAATTTGTTCGTAACTTACGTTTTATGGAGGTTTCCTATGAGTGATATTTCAAATTTATGGGATGTTCATATGCACAGCCAGTTTTCCGGGGACAGTGATGCACCGCTTGATACCATGGTGCAGTCTGCCATTTCACGCGGTTTAGCCGGCATCTGCTTTACCGATCATCTCGATATCGACTATCCGAAAGAACCCGGATTATTTTTATTAGATCTTCCCAATTACACTGCTTCGGTTCATGCCATGCAGGAACAGTTCCGTTCAAAACTTCCCGTCCGGCTCGGAATTGAGCTCGGATTACAGCCGCATCTTTCTGCACTACACGAAGATATTTTAGCACAGTATCCGTTTGACTTTGTCATCGGTTCATCCCATGTTGTGCATGGATTTGATCCGTATTATCCCGATTTTTACGAGGGACGTGATGAAAAAGAATGTTACCGGGAATATTTTGAATCTATTTTAGAGAATATCCACGCATTTGACGGCTTTGATGTGTACGGTCACATTGATTATGTGGTCCGCTATGGTCCGACACGCAATGAACATTATGTCTGGACGGATTATCAGGATGTGATTGATGAGATTTTAAAACTTCTGATTGCAAAGGGAAAAGGAATCGAGATTAACACCGGCGGTTTCAAATATGGGCTTGGCCACCCGAATCCAACCGAAGGCATCCTTCACCGCTACCATGAACTCGGCGGCGAAATTATCACAATCGGGGCAGATGCCCACAAACCGGAACATGTCGCTTTCGATTTTGAAAAAGTTTCTGCCATCTTAAAGGATGCCGGATTTTCTTATTTTACGGTATTTCAAGAGCGGAAACCTGAATTTATCAAATTATAATTTCATTTACTTCTATATTTAAAAAGTTGCAAACACTCATTTGAGCGTTTGCAACTTTTCCCATACATTTTAAATCGGATCGTACGCCACCCAGTCATAAGATGCTGTCAGGCTTTCCTTTCCATCATATGCACCAAGCCAATCATCCACACCTGTTCCCGGCCAGATATTCAACATTATTTTTCCCGGATGTGATGGTATATTATTATATGTGCGATATACCTCTTTCCCATCTACCAGCCATGCTATGTAATTCGGCTTCCAGTTAAAAGCGTACAATAGTCAAACCCCTCTCCCATATGGGATGTCACTGCTGCATTTGCCCTCAGAGGCATCATGACTGTCATCAAAACACCAAACAGCATACAAAACACCATTTTCTTCCTTCTCTTCATTCATTTTCCTCCTATTTTTATTCTTTTACACTGCCTAATGCAACTCCCTGCACGATATGTTTTGACAGAATTAAATACACAATAATGACAGGGAAAATGGAAAATGCTATCATGACATATACCTGTCCCATGTCAAATTTGAGCCAGTCAGCTGAACGCAGCTGTGCAATCAAAATCGGAAGTGTTTTTTTACTGTCTTCATGCAGAATCAGCGCTGGTGTAAAATAATTATTCCAGCTGCTTACAAATCCAAATATTGCCTGTACCGCAATAGCCGGTTTCATAAGTGGCAGAACAATTCGGTTAAAAGTACGGAATTCCCCTGAGCCGTCAATTCTTGCCGCTTCTATCAATGAAAGCGGAAGTGAACTTTCCATATATTGTTTCATGTAAAAAAATGTTACCGGAGATGCTATGGCCGGAATAATCAATGGAAGCAAAGAATCTTCCAACTTCATATTAGATATCAGCTGAACAAATCCAAGCGCTGTTACCTGTGTAGGAATCATCATAATCATTAAAATAAATGGATAAGCATATTTTTTCAGTTTAAACTCATATGCATGAATCGCATATGCTGTCATCGTTGAAAAGTACACCCCTAAAGCGGCACAGCAGGTTGATACTATCAAACTGTTTAAAAGTCCCGACCATACCGGCAGCGTACCTGCCTGCAAATTTTTCCAGTTTTCCAATAAATGTGTACTTGGAATCGCTGTAAAACCGGACTGAAGTTCTCCATTTGATCTGGTTGCATTGATAAACAACACATAAAACCAAAACAGGCAGAAAAACGTAATGATACTAAGCACAATGTATGCAATTGCTCTTCTTGCGTGAATTCCCACGCCCTTCTTTTTTCTATTTGTAACTGTTTCCATATTACTCACCCTTTCTTTGTGCCGTTTCCATTTATCTTAAACACAACAAGACTTAAAATTCCTGTAATAATAAACAGAATTACGGACAACGCACCAGACATACCATAATTCTTACTATATAAATGTTTATTCAGGAACATAATCAGTGTCATAGAAGAGCGCACCGGATCTCCTGTTCCGTTTGTCAATATCTGTGGTACATCAAATAACTGTAATCCTCCAATTAGTGATGTAATCATTACATACACTAAAATTGGGCGAAGCAATGGCAATGTAATCTGAAAGAACACCTGTGTGGATGTCGCTCCATCCACTTCTGCGGCCTCAAACAACGAAGTATCAATCCCCATCATTCCTGCCATCAGCAGGATTGTCGTATTACCAAACCACATCAGACAGTTCATAAAAGCAATCAGTCCTCTTGTGCTCCAGACATTTGATAAAAATTTATATGGTTCATGAATGAGTCCTATCTGCATCAACATTGAGTTTATTGGTCCACCATCAGAGAACAATGTAAAAAACAACATTGCAAATGCTGATGCCATAATCAGATTCGGCAGATAAATCACTGTCTTAAAAAAACGTGACCCTTTTAGTTTTAAACGCACATCAGAAAACCATGCCCCAAGAAGCAATGACAACAAAATCTGCGGTACAAAGCACATAATCCACATAACCAGTGTATTTTTTGCATATACCCATATGTCCCCTTCTGCAAATAGCTTGCGATAATTTTCAAATCCTACGAATGTAGGTCCAACTTGTAACAATCCGGAACGATAGTTTTCAAAAAAACTGTTATAAATTGTAGTACACAGTGGTATCAACTGAAATATTATAAATACAACCATAAATGGGAGTAAAAAAATATATCCCCATTTATTATATTTCACTACTTTTCCACTCTTTTTCATCTTCTTAGCCTCCCTTTCTTTCCCTGTATGTACAGAGTTCACAGCAAATCTGCTGTGTTTCCGCACCTTCTGCCATGTCATTGCAAAACCTGCTGTCAGCTCTGTACCATTGTAAAAAGCTGTCATGCCCGCTCCGTTTCTTCGGACATGACATGCTTTTTTCCAATAAAAATTTCTATGTATTAAATTAATATGTTAATTCTGGATATTTTTCCACAACTGCTTTGTAGAACATATCTAGTGCCTCTTCTTTTGTCGCATTGCCTTCAAAGTAGTTCTTCATTGCACCCTGGAATTCCTCTGTACAACCCAGATCATATGGAGAAAGGTTGCTTAAATCCAGACTGTCAACGCCTGCGCAGTAAATGCTAAGTGGGTTCTGTCCACCTAATACAGCGCTCTGATAACTTGTATCAGCTGCCATTTTTTCCATGGCAGGCTTGTTATTAACAAAGTCATCATCATTCTTTACGATGTCAATCATTACGTCTTCATTCGTTGTAAGCTGAAGCATAATATCTTTTACAAGTTCCTGATTATCGGTGCCAGTTGCAGCACAGATCCATGTACCTCCCCAGAAAAATCCCTGAGGTCCTTCTGTAGCCCCCCAGCCGCCTTCATTTCCAATACTTCCTTCTGTGTCTGCTGCCATGCAGAAATTAATCAGCCATGCCGGTCCAAAATAGCAGAATACTTTTCCTTCCGGATAGAATCCTTTCTTCCAGTCATCTCCCCACATATCATAGGTTGAGGTATATCCCGCATCTACCATCTTCTTAGAGTCATCAACCCATTTCATAATATTATCATCTACCTGAATCTTACCGTCTTCTACCCACTTTGAAGATACATTGTTTGAATATACACGGAACGTATCATTTGCAGAAGATGTCATCTGATATCCTTTTTCCTTCACTGTTGCCGCAGTCTCTCCAAATGTATCCCAGTCTTTTACATACTGCTGGATTTCATCCGGATCATCGGTTCCAAACACATCCTTTGCTGCTTCCCTGTTATAGAATAATGCACCCGGACATCCCTGCCATGAAACACCTTTTAATACTCCGTTAGAATCGGTTACTACATCCTTGGTGTACTGATACTGATTTGCAAGATCGTCCTCTGTGATTCCTAAATCCTGCACTGGCATTGCATAATCTGTGTCAACATACTTCAATGCATAGTCTGCTTCCACTAGGAAAATATCAATTTTGTCATCTGCTGCCGCAGAATCCTGTTTCAGAAGTGTGGCGTCCAGATTGTTCTGATATGCATTGTCATCATTTGGTGTTATATTCCATCTCACTTCAACATCCCCGATTTTTCCTGTTGTAGCATCAATTTCCTCATATCCTGCATAATGATCCTTGATTCGGGTTTTAAATTCCTCATTCCAGCAGTAGATGTTTAACACCTTTCCCTCACTTGCTTCCTGCTGTGTACTTCCTTCACCAGCGGTTCCGGAATTCGTATCTTTGCTTCCACATCCGGCCAACATACCCGCTGCCATTGTAAGACATAATAATGCACTTACCATTCTCTTTTTCATTGTAAAATCCTCCTTTTCAAACACTTGGTTTGTTTTCCTTACACACTTATTATATTGTTTTCTGATGCCTGATTTATATAAGATCAATTGAAAAAATGTCATTTTCATGTCATAACCTTTTATGACATAAGCAACACAATTTCATTCTCTTCTTTTAACAGCTCTGCCGGAATATAATTCTCTTCCATTTCCAATCCATTTAAGAGAAGTTTCTTGTATCCGCACTCTGCATGTCCTTCATTTTTTACAACGATATGCAGATGTTTTCCTCTGAAATCTTTTTCTATTTCAAATTTCTCCCATTCCCTAGGAATAGATGGAGCAATTCTCAAACCATAAAAGTCAGGACGCATGCCTAAAATTCCTTCTACACATCCAACCATAATGGTAGATGCTGTTCCAGTCAGCCAATGCACATGCGAGCGTCCAAAATGTGGACTTGCTTTTCCCTCTGTAAACTGTCCATAACAATATGGTTCTAATTTACGAATCTCTGCCCTGTCATTCTGTGCAGCAGGTGCATTTTCTTTGAAATACATATATGCTCGGTCTCCGTGTCCTCTCAATGCTTCTGCCAGAATAATCCAGCCCTGTGACTGTGAAAAAATTCCTGCATTTTCCTTCGTTCCTGCATTATAGATTACTGCCAATGCACCATCAAATGCATGCGCATGATAAGGTGGATCCATTAAAATTGCACCATATTCTGTGTTTAATTTCTCATACACTGCGTTCAATGCAATATCCGCCTGTTCATCCGTTGCAAATCCACTAATGACAGACCAGCTCTGAGGGTTCAGCCACATATTTGCTTCCGAATCTGTACGTTTTCCAATTACTTCCCCTCTTTCTGTAAATCCTCTTATAAATCTGTCTTCATTCCAGCACAGTTTTTCGATGACTTCTCCTAATTTTTTCTGATTTTTCTCCAAATATCCTATGTAAGTATCATCCTTTTTATATTCCGCAAACTTTTTCAAAATCGTCATGGCAAGATAAAACTGAAGTGCCACGAATGTTGATTCTCCATCCTTTCCCAGTCGCAGACAATCGTTCCAATCCGCATAAAGTCCAGCCGGCATTCCATGTATACCCAGATGATTCATGGAAAAATCAATCGCACGTTTCAAATGCTCATATACAGTTCCTTCCCCCTGATTTGCAAATGGAATCACTTCATCCATAAAATCAAGATTTCCCGATTCGGAAACATACTTATAAACTGTCGGGAACAACCAAAGTGCATCATCCGCACGGTATGCCGGATGTCCTGTCTCCTTTACATAAGAAGCATCATCCGGCGTATCTTCATGTCCAGGATTATGTGTAAATTTCACCAGTGGAAGACCTCCGCCATTGTCTACCTGCGCCGACAGCATGAAACGGATTTTCTCAACTGCCATCTCTGGTGCAAGATGAATTACTCCTTGAATATCCTGTACGGTATCACGGTATCCATAACCATTTCGCAAACCACAGTAGATAAAGGATGCAGCTCTTGACCAGATAAATGTCATAAAGCAATTGTAGGCATTCCATGTATTAATCATCGTGTCAAATTCAGGGCTTGGTGTTTTTACCTGGAAATGTGAAAGCTTTCCATGCCAGTATGTAATCAGTTCTTCTAATTCTTTTTCACAAGTCTCTTTCGTGCACTGGTATCGTTTTAAAATTCCTTTTGCTTCCCCGTCATATTTCATTCCTAAAACAAACGCCAGACTCTTCTCCTCACCCGGCTTTATTTTAATTACAGTTGTAAGTGCTCCGCATCCGTTTTCATTGTAGTTGAGTTCACCACCAAGTTCTCCATTAATGACGCCAACTGGATTTCCATAGCCATGATATTTTCCCAGAAAGCTTTCCTTGTCTCCACAATAAGATGACACCTCTGCTCCTGCCATGCCAAAGAATCTCTCTTCCACGATTTTGTCATCAACATCTTTTCCTTCCTCTAACCCATCTAAATTCCCGTGAATCATCTGACGGATACGGTTTTCGTCAAAAACAGTTCTGGTGATAAACTGGGAATACTGCAAGTTCACCTGATCCTGTTCATAGTTACTGTTGTTAGTAAACTCCGCATACCCGGTGATACTCAGTTCTCTTTCCTCGGCAGAATCATTTCTGACCGTGAAATTCCAGACCTCGTATGCCTCATTTAGTGGAACATAATAAAGAGCCTCTGTATGAATGCCACTATAATCTGCCAGCATCTTTGTATAGGCTGTTCCATGATGGCACTCACTTTTGTATTCCTCTAAATCTTTTCCCACCGGCTGCCATGATGCAGACCAAAAATCTTTGCTCTTATTGTCGCGGATATAGATATAACGTCCCGGCTGGTCAAAATCATTAAACACATAACGTAAAATTCTGCCGTTTGCACCGGATTTTGCAAAACTATACCCTCCCGCATTATTCGAAATCAAAGCACCATATTCCGGTGAGCCAAGATAATTTGCCCACGGAGCAGGCGTATCCGGTCTTGTAATTACATATTCACGTTTTTCATCATCAAAATAACCAAACTTCATTTTTTCCTCCTAAAATTTACTAGCCAAACTGTGCAGCCGGTATTTTAACAGCACTGCACAGCTTTTTACTCCCTAATATTAACGAGTCATCCTCCGAAAGCATATCATTTTTATCTTAAAAATATCATTTTCATGACTTTACTATTATTGAACTCTGCTCAAAGAGAATTCCGACAATGTAATCTGCGATGTCGGCGTATCTATCAATCCACCTGTTTCATCCTTCATCTGCCCCATAGATACAGCCAGCGTTGTATTTGTATCTGTTTCTCCATTCATCGGAAACTCTACCTCCACTGTTGTTTCTACTCCGGCCTCTAATACAATATCCTTTCCACCATACCAGGTATAAGATGCACTCAGCATTGCAGCTTTCACTGTTCTCGTCTCCGTAGACATTGCATGAAATGTTAATTTATAATTGCCGCCTTGCTGAAGAAGGATTCCATTTTGTTTTAACTGCACATTCCAATCCTCATCTCCAACATTTGTTATTCCATATACTGCTTTTCCATCTTCAAAGACTACATCTGCAATTCCTGTTCCTGCTACAACATTCTCCCAACTTACATTTCCATTCAAAAAATCTCCATTTTTAAGTAAATTCTCTCCGACTGGCTGCTCTGGCACTTCTGGTTCCTCTATTTTTTCAAGTTTAATATTGTCGATACAGACACGATGCTTCTGAGTAATCTGAACTCCATCAACTGCTCCCATTGAAATACTTAAAATGGATTTCAAGTCCGTCTCATGATTCATTTTAAACGCAAGTTCGTATGTCTGATACTCACTTCCAAGTTCCACAATTTTCTCACCGGAATATGGTGTCCAATCATCATCCGTACTTCCATCTCTTTGAATTGCGAACATGATTTTTCTCGCAACATCTGATTTTGCATCTAATGTCAGACGATACCACTGTCCATTTTCAAGTTCTATATGATTCTGTTTTAGCTGAATTTTCCATGCTGCATCTCCGGTATTACCAATTATAAAATCTGCCGCATTATTTTCCGTCAGGCTGTCTACCACATAAGAAACTTCTGAGGCAATGCTACTGTCTACGTAAGTATCATATCCTGCAAATCCTGCACTGAAATCCCCATTTTTAATCAGGCTGTCTTCTACAATGTGAATGTCATCCAGATAAAATGTTCCTGGCTCATCAATTTCAAATGCAATATCCTTATTGTCACTATTCGTTGTGATTTTGTAGTTATAACTCTGTTCTTTTCCAGTTAATTCTGCCTGGTATTCCTGCCCAGCTATCATTGCCTTCACATGTTTTCCAGCATCTCCTTCCGCCAAAAAACTTACTGCATAATCTTTGTTTTCTAAAAATGCCAGTCCGCTCTGTGAAATAATAACCGGATTCTGCGCTGAAATGCCTTCCGGCGCCACAACTTTTAATCGTCTGATATTATTTTCATTCGTTACACTTACTTCTGCCCCGACATTATTACTGATATCCCAATATCCTAACCTCTTTTCTCCCTCCTGAAAGCTTCCATTATAAACGTAGTTTCCATCTGCACGAACCGTCTTTTCCTGATTTTCATCCAAATTTCTTTCACTAACTTTTTTCACTGAAACATTGCTGATTCTGACTGTTGCCGTAGAGCCTGCCTTACCAAGATTAAACTCTAGTCTGCCATTTGCATCATCCTTATCCGTCATCTCAAACGTATAGGAATACGTTTGCTTCTGTGTCGTTAATGCAACATTCGTATCCGAAAGATAACGTTTATACGAACGTTCCGGAGCTGATACATCTACTTTCATCGTTCTTTCTTCGTCCGCATATGCATCGAACTTAACTTCGTAGGTTCCACCACGCTTCATTGGCAGATTTGCCTGTACTAATTGTACACTGTAATCTACGGTTCCCTCATTCTCCGTCACAATTTCAATTTCATTCTGTTTTATTTCTGCCTCTGCCACACCACCTAATGCTGTAAGAAATTTCCAGTTTGTATCATCTGTAAGGTCTTCTTTTTCTGAGAAATCTCCATTATTTATATAATTTCCATTTGCATCCGGCTCACGCAATACCACCTCTTTTTCCGGCTTCTGCACATCTTCATCATAGTAATCTTTTTGGTATACTTTTACATAATCAATATAATACGAAGCCTGATTAATATCCGTTGTCTCATCCGGATTTCCCGGCCAGTTTCCACCTACTGCAAGATTCAAAATCATATAAAAAGGCTGGTCAAATGGTGCAGGATACGTAATTTCTCCCTGCCCCTCCGTCGCAGAATACCAGTCACTTTCTGTATGAATTCTGTTTCCATCAACATACCATGTTATTTTTCCAGGTTCCCACTCCGCGCTAAACACATGATACTCTTCTGAGAAATCGCCATCCACTAATGTATAATTTCCCTGACTCTCACTATGTGGATTACCATAGTGAATCGTTCCATAAGAAGTATTCGTCTGATTTCCGAGAACTTCCATAATATCAATTTCTCCACATCTTGGCCATTGTCCGTAGAGATTCTCATTCGTAGGCATCATCCAAAATGCAGGCAAAAATCCCTGTCCTTTTGGAACCTTTACCTTTGCTTCAAAAAGCCCATACTTAAAATCATGTTTATTCTGTGTATTCACTCTTCCGGATGTATATCTTACTGTTCCGGTTTCATCCACAGTTTTGATAGGTTTTAACACAAGCTTTCCGTCTTTCACGTAGATATTTTGGGAGGAATCGGTATATTCCTGCAGCTCATTATTCACCCAGCCCGGATCATGTGTCTCAATATTCCAGTCATTTAAATTGAGTGCATCTCCCTCAAAATCATCCGACCATTTTAATTCATATCCCTCATAAGAAAGTGTATTCTCGTCCTTTTCCTGCTGTTTTTCCTTATAACTTACCTGTACAGATAACGTTAATTTTTCCCCATTTACCATGATTTCTTTTTGAGCATCTACCTTGCATTCTGCCTCACTTTCGGACGCATAGACCGAAAGCATATCTGTTGTCTGAAGCAAACCAGAAACTGCAATCACAAGAAAGAGTGCCAAAAATCTTTTTCCTCTCTGTTTTCGAATCGCAAGAGAAAATATAACTAGTCCAAACATTCCCAATATTATCCAGCAAATGATGTTATTGTCATCATTTGTTTGTATAACTTCATTTGTACTTGTATCTTTATCTGCATTTATCATTTTATCTGTGCTTGTATGAACTGTTTCTTTTTGCACTTTACTATGCTCTGTTGGCTTTTTTTCTTCTTCCTCTTTTACATCATCCTCAATTTTTTTATCTGACTTTATCGATACCGATACTTCTGCCGTTTTTCCTGCCTGAATTTCTGATATTTCGCGATACCACTTTTTAGAATCTTCTTCCATTTTCTCTGTCGTGTATCCCTTTGGTACATCTCCACTCAGTTTCAAATTCTCAAGCGCCCCTGCTGTCACATTGCGTATCTCAATTACCGCATCAATATCTTCCCCCTGCTGATATACTTCTTTTTCTGTTTTGATTGATACCTCCGGCTTCTTTACTACATTCTCCGATGCAAATACAGGCACCGAAGCAACCCCCGCTGCAACCATAATTGCCATAGCTGCCAGCATTACCCTTCCTCTTTTTTTCATCTCATTCTCCCTTCTCTTATTCTGTTATTTTGGTAACAGGCTTTATTATAAAGATTGCTTCTAATTTGATATATAAAATCATGTACAGAAATATCAATTTCATGCTATAATATTTTTGTTTCTGTATCTTGCAGAATATTTTTGAGGGGGGAGAATTATGTTTTATGAATAGCAATGCATTTGATTTAAAAAAAGAATGGTGTCAGCAGGAATTGAAGAAAAGTGAAGAAGACCTGAAACACCGGCCTTTAGAAGAAGAATATAAGTTTTACCAGGCAGTCAGTTCCGGCGATATGGATTTCGTTCAGGAAAACTGTAAACAGGGTGCTTTTTCGAATCCGGATGGGATGGGAATGCTTTCCACAAATCCATTGACAAACGTAAAATATCATTTTGTTATCACAGTCGCTATGATAACCAGACATTGCGTGGAAGCCGGAATGGAATTAGAACAGGCTTACCGTCTCAGTGACTTCTATATCAAAAAATTGGATTCCTACACATCCGTTGACGCTATCGAAAAGCTCCATGACAGCATGGCTCTCGACTTTACCGGTAAGATGCTTCTCTTAAAAAAGAATGCTGTCATCTCAAAATCCATTGTTCAATGCATGGAATATATTTACAACCATATCAACCGCAGAATCACCGTACAGGATCTTGCCGAGCACACCGGCCTGTCTCCAAGCTATCTGTCAAGACTTTTCAAAAAAGAACTTGGAATCTCTATCAGTGATTACATCTTAGAAAAGAAAATTGAGAAAGCTCAGAATTTTCTAAAATATTCCGATTACAGTCTGATTGAAATTGCAAATTATCTTGCTTTTTCCTCTCAGAGTCACTTTATTCAGGCGTTCAAAAAAATGGTTGGCGTCACGCCAAAAAAATATCGCGACCACCACTATCGTACAACCTGGTAATAAAAAAGTTCTCCAGTCAAGCATAAAAGCCTGCCGGAGAACTTTTTTATTACCAATTTAACTGTTCTATCTGTTCATCTGTCAAATTTTCAATTGGTGAATTATCATCTGTTGTATTGCTATTTTCTACAATAAGCACTTCACCCTGCTCATCCATCGTATGGTTATGCCACACGCCTTTCTTGATATTATAAACTTTTCCTGGACACATGTTGATTTTTTGAATTTCACCGGGATGTTCCCCACCTCCTCCAAGATATAAGGTACATTGTCCACGTAAGAGAACAAACACCTCGTCCGTTTCTAAATGTTTCTGCATGGTTTTGACATTCTCTATCCGCAAGTCATCACAAAATTTTAATACCGCTACACGCCATGTTTCAAAATCAACAAGTGGCAAATAACCTGCCTTCTGAAAATCCGTAATCTCAATCTGTTTTTCTTCCATTTACTCCCTGCTTTCTATCTAATTCAACTACAATCATCTGCAATGTATCCGACATTTTTTCCACAATTTCTCGTTTCAAAACAGCCTTTCGTCCCCCACATTCCAGTTCTTTACCATCCCCATATGTAATATTTTTCACTATATATTCACCATACTCAAGTCTCTTTGGATTTGAAATTACAACTTTAATTCTTTTGTTTGCGAAGCTAAGTTCTATCTGCGCTTTTCCATGCTGGTCAAACTGTTCTGGCATAAGTTTAGGCTCAATCACTAAGCTGCCTAACTCTCCACGAACTCCAAAAACTTCTGTAATAAAAGTTAACATATACCAGCTTGCGGCTCCGGTAAGGTAATGATACATTCCACGTCCCTCGCCGTTAAAATATTCTGGTATACCAGGGTATATTTTACTCGTCTCAAAACGTAACGCAGTATCAGCCAATGTCTGAAGTGCCTTGTATCCTTCCCTGACAAATCCCCTGCGGTACAGCGCATTTGCATACATAACTGTCATATGTGAAAATACAGCACCATTTTCTTTTTCCCCATACGCAAATCCGAACATTCTTCCCAGATCAAATTTCTCCTCCTGAAAGTCCGTATTCAGGCGGTATCCCCCTATCTCTGCATCATATAAATACAAGTCGGCACTATTACAGATACTTTCAACCTGCTCCTCCTTTGCCGTACCACTCATGATTGCAAATACCTGTCCTGTCAGCATCATACGGACGCCATCTTCGCGATATCCTTCTACCGCTCTTTTATGATTATCATAATAACTGTTGAACCAGCCTTCCTGGGCATTTTCCTCTATCCCCTGAATCCACTCAGACTGCCTGATATGTTCTTTCATCCAATCTGCCTTATGTCGGAGATTCTCTACAAGTTCTAACACCGGAACGGTAATTATCCTTCCACTTACATTATGCCCGCATTCTTGTAAATACCTCTGCAAAAGTTCCTGCTTCCTTTCGATATCATCATATAACAGCACATCGTCTTTCAATAAAATTGCAGCTTCCTCTAGCAATTCCACTTGCTCCCATCCATACTTGTCTGCAAGTTCTGTAAGCAATTCAGCCATCTGTGTAAGATTTCCAACATAAGCACATGTAAATGCAACGCTCTCGCCATGCTCCGCAGCCATATCAATGGCATCATTCCAATCCGCACCACGAAGTCTGATATGATTGTGTTCTCCAACTTCATAAAATGCGCACAAATGCTCTAATAATATATGTTCTAAAATGGTTCCCTCATAAACAGCCCCACTCTCATCTTTTTGTCTGGTTCCATAGGAACTATCCCAGCACTTATCCAGGTTCATTCCCCTATGCATCTGCTCATCTTTAAAATATGATACTTTCTCTTTTAAAATTGTAGCATCCCCAGTCTGATCCAGATACAGTTTTGTTGTCATAAACGGCCACACACCATGATCCATCCAGACACGTGCAATTCCATTTCTATCTGCAATAAATTCTCCCTGCTTCTCCCCTATAATCGTTGCATTTGTACCATCTACACGAACACCACCATAATTTGCAAGAATCATCTGACGAACGCCATCCGGATCCATAAGCAGAAGGGAAAGACAATCCTGCCAAAGATCTCTCCAGCCTCTTCCACCTCTTCCATAATCATGGTGTGGCAAAAAGGAGCAGCCGTAAATTCTTCTTAAAATTGGTTGAAAACTGACCCAGCGCATATAATTATCAAACTCCGGCTTTCCGGTATCATATCTGACGTTCACTTTTTTCTGCCAGTACTCGATAGTATGTCTGAGTGTCTCTTCCACTTTCGCCTTAGAATTATACTCCATAAGTATCGTCTCAATGTCCTGTTCCTTTTCTGTAATTCCCATCATTACCGTATAGGTTGCACATTCTCCCGGTTTTAATGTAATCTCTGGAAAGCGAATACCTCCCAACGCTTCCTTCCCCTCAAAAGAACAGTTTGCCTGAACCCCCGCTTCGTTTTTTATCACGCTTCGCGGATGTGTAAAGGTTCCTCCCTCACCTATATATTTCTCCACAATCGGATAAAAGTCTCTTGGCTTATCACCAGAGCCGGTTACTCCACATACAAAATATGTCAACTCATTTTTTTGATGACCACGCTCATCAAATGACAAAGTTGGTTTTACATATACACCATATTCTGTAGTTCTTATTCTATGTAAAAGTGATGTTACGTGTCTGTGATCCCTGATATTATCTGCACTTCTTCCAAACATCGGAATTGCAGCCGTCGGAGTAATATTCTGCTTGCACTCGCTGCGGTTGCAGATTTCAACCTGCATAATTTCTACATTATGTTGTATCGGAACAAATGAAGTCACCTTGGCCTCTAAACGATACTTTTCAGATTTTCTGGTCACACTTTGCCACATAAATCCTGCCGTAAGCTCACTTTCATCCTGCTCTTCTGTAAATTTTTTATTTTCTTCTTCTGCTGATGCGCCGACTACTGACCAACTTCCCACGCCTTGAATATGGCACCAGAAATTTCTGCATGAACGATTATTATGCAGATTTTCGGCACTGACTGGTTCCATCAAAAATGCATTCTGATTCATTTTGATGTCTCCACCGAGATTTGGAGTAAGAGAACTCTTAATTCCCTTTTCTCCCGCAACCGGGAAATACAGATAACTGTAATTTTCCGGCTGCTTTATAGAAAAAGTTCCATCCTGATCTAAAAATTGTATTGTATTCATCCAAAAACTCCTTTTCATCTTAATATAGGTAATACTATCGGAGTTCTCGACAATTTAAAACCAGATTGATATGAAAAATATCATTTTCATGCACTAATTAGCCTATCTAATTTTTAGCCCTGATATTTTTCTGCCTGTAATTTGATAAGCTCTGCATCATCAAAATAGTTGATACGCATCGCAGATTTTACTTCATGAAGCGTCTGGGCAGCTACTTCTCTTGCTGCGTCGCTTCCCTTCTTTAAGATATTGTATACTTCCGGAATATCTTTTTCATATTCTTTTCTTCTTGCTCTTAACGGTTCTAACTCTTCCTGCACGATATTATTTAAGAACTTCTTCACTTTCACATCACCAAGTCCGCCTCTTGTGTAGTGGTCTTTCAGCTCCTGTAAACATGCATATTCCGGAAGATAGCGTTCAAAATGTTCCGGTTTGCAGAATGCATCCAAGTAAGTAAATACCGCGTTGCCCTCTAAGTGTCCCGGGTCGCTGACCTGAATATGCGTTGGATCTGTATACATTGCCATGATTTTCTTTTTCACATCTTCCGGTGAATCTGCAAGGTAAATACAGTTTCCTAACGATTTGCTCATCTTTGCTTTTCCATCTGTTCCCGGCAGACGCATGCATGCCTCATTATCCGGCAGTAAAGCTTCCGGCTCCACAAGAACTTCATCATAAACAGAATTAAATTTGCGGACGATTTCACGTGTCTGCTCAATCATTGGAAGCTGGTCATCTCCAACCGGCACTGTCGTTGCCTTAAACGCTGTAATATCTGCTGCCTGACTGATTGGATAAGTAAAAAATCCTACCGGGATACTTGCCTCAAAATTTCTCATGATAATCTCATTTTTTACGGTTGGATTTCTCTGCAGACGTGAAACTGTCACTAAATCCATATAGTAGAACGTAAGCTCTGTCAGTTCCGCAATCTGTGACTGTACAAATAACGTTGCTTTCGTCGGATCTAAGCCTGCAGAAAGGTAATCTAACGCTACCTCCACGATATTCTCACGGATTTTATCCGGGTTCTCGATGTTATCTGTCAGTGCCTGTGCATCCGCAATCATGATAAATGTTTTATCGTAATCGCCTGAATTCTGCAATTCTACCCTTCTTCGTAAAGATCCAACATAATGTCCTACATGAAGTCTTCCTGTCGGTCTGTCCCCTGTCAAAATAATTTTTCCCATTTCTAACTGCCTCTCTTTCTATTCAGATGTCTCTCGCGGAGAATCCTGCAAGCAGGATTCTTTTTTATGGTGAATGGATACTTTTTAAATAAAAAAACCCTCATCCTACAAAGGATAAGAGTTTGAAAAATTCTATTGCCACCTATGTAAACATACCACCATATGTCCTCCCTCTAACGGCGGGAATCCGTCGACGCCTACTGCTTCCGGTTCGGGTCGCCCTCATGAGCCCATTCAACATACTTTCAACTATGGCAATTCCACCCTCTGCCACTCTCTGGAAATCTCTGTTATGCCTACTCTTCTCATTCAACGGTTTCTACTCATTTATTGTAGCGGAATACCGAAAAACTGTCAATACATCATTTCCATTTTTACTTTGCGGAATCATCTGTCTTCAGGCGCACATAGACAATCTGGTGGATGCCGTCTTTGTTCGATTTTGATTTAATGTCAAACATATCTTTGTGTGCTCCGATAATCTGTCCCATATTTTTGTAGTTATAATTTCGCACGTCAAATCCCGGCACCTGTTTGTTCAGATAAATTCCCACATTCGAAAGATTGACCCAGGTATCGTCTAAAAATCCTGCTATTTTTTTCACAATCTCGTCTTCCGTCGGAATACTTATCGTCTTCTTTTCCTCGACATAATCCTCTTCTAATACTTCGTTGTCGATGGTTTCCTCTTCCTCGACAGTCTGTACCTCTTCTTCCTCACTGTCTTCCACCTGATAAATCAAATCGAGCATTTTGAACTCATCACATGCCTGTGGCAGTGAACCATTTGTCTTCTGCTCTCCCATTCCAATTACTTTTTTCCCGGATTCTTTGATTCGATATGCCAGTTTGGTAAAATCACTGTCGCTTGTCACGAGACAAATTGTATCCACCTCCCCGGAATACAAAATATCCATGGCATCTATCGTCAGCGCCTGATCTGCAATACTTTTTCCTTTTGTATAGCAAATCTGAAGCATCGGTGTTATTCCGTATTTGGGCATGACACGATACCACGCCTTGACACTCGGAGAACTCACCGAACCGTACAACCGGAAAATCTTAATTCTTCCGATTCTGGTTGCCTCCTGCTTAATATACTCTGCATATTTGGTTGAAATATTATCTCCGTCAATTAAAACCGCTACCTGATTCTCATTCATCCTATTCTCCAGTTCCTGCGCTGTTCTTTGCGCATTTGTAAAGTTTCCGCTTTTATTCCTGTTCCATTAATTTTACAAAATCATCCGGCAAAATTATCTTTGTATTTCCTCCCTGATAGTCTTTTATATTTCTTGTGACTATATAATCCATATCATTTCTCGAAGCCACTTTCTCCATAACAGCATCCTCATAATCACCAATCGAAGATACCAGTGCCTCCAGACAATCATTTGCTGTCACTTCCAATATTCTTGTTAAGGAAAAAAGTCTCTCCAAAACCGCCTTTGCCTTTTGTGTCTGATGCATGTACTTTCTTATCAGATAATAAATGTCCGTCGCTGAGCTTGCGGTAATATACATCTCAATCGTATGATTTGCCGCCATAAGAAATATTTTTTCTGCACTTTCATTCCATGGTTCCCTTGAAGTCAGAGCATCAATTATCACATTTGTATCTGCAAGAATCTTCATCTATTTTGCACCGAGCCTTTCTTGTCTCGCCACGTCCACATCTGCATCCTTTGGTAAAATGCCAAACAAAGATTTTGCTGTCTCAACTCTATCCTGATATGGATTGGTCAACTTTGCTACTATTTTTCCATTTTTAGTAATAAAAACATCTTCTGTCGCTGATAATAATAAATATTTTCCCAGATTATTTTTTAATTCTGTTGCTGTAATTGACATTGTACCACTTCCTTTCTTCGTACTATTATTATACTCATTTCGTACGATTTAATCAATAATTTTAGCCAAATTAAAAAAGCCTTGTAGTGATGATTGATATGTGATATAGCGCATCTCTACAAGGTCTGTTATTTATTTCTATACCGTCTTTTTTCCAAACATAGCAAGATACTCCTGTGCTTTCTGTAACGGTACATTCAACTTTTTCTGAAGTCTTGCTAAAATATCGTTTTCCGAAAGACCAAATTCGTATCCTGTTTCGACAATACCTTTTGCTTCTCCTTCTGTTCTTGTTTCCTCAAATACAGTGCACATATCAGCATCTCCCTTCTTTAACATTCTATTATAGTCCATCTTACAATTCGCCGCTCCTGCGACTGTCACGATAACTGACGTTTCTACTTTATGTTCTCTTGCATAATTGATTGCTTTCTCCCGTGTATCACTCAATTTACTGCTTTTATCCAGCAAAATTTCAAGCAAATTAAATAAATCTCTGTTATTCTAAATTATACTATGAAAAAAGGGCTTCGCAAGGACTTGCAAGCGAATTGCTCCTATACGCAAAAGACTCTGCAGAATTTTCTTCTTCCACAGAGTCTTTCGTTTATTTTCCTTTATTATTTAAAATATTTTACACCAGATTCAAAAATCTTAAGATCCTGTTCTCCGTAAATGTTCATTGCAACACTTCTGTCACGTCTCTCGGAGTGAGCCATCTTACCAAGCACACGGCCATCCGG
>CAKRDK010000027.1 GCA_934309475.1 uncultured Roseburia sp. | reverse complement strand
CCTGGACGCTTTCAGAAACACTGGAAGTATCTTGCGTGATTGATACTATAAACAAAGCCAAAGCTCGCCGAAATATCAATCTGATACTGGCAGTATTTTCAGACCAGTCGGTCACTTTATTACAAGAGTTTTAACCGAAAATATTGACAAGGTTCTCAATATCATATATGATTTTAGCAACGATATAAGCAAGGAACGAAAGGCAGAGTGGTCAAGAAACGAAAGCGTCTTGATTGCCCTGCCTTTCTTCTTGTGTAAATTGCGCCAAGGCTAGAAAGCAGGGCGCAGCTATTGAGAAAAGGAATAGAAGGAAAGGGAACTGCTATGGATAAGAAGTTTTCAGAGAACATTATTGAACTGAAAGGCATCAAGAAAAGCTATGATGGCAATTTTATGGTGGTAAAGGATTTTAACCTTGAAGTAAAAAAAGGTGAATTTGTTACATTTCTTGGACCGTCTGGTTGCGGAAAGACGACGACACTTCGTATGATAGCCGGGTTTGACATACAGACAGAGGGACAGATTTTATTAAATGGGGAGGATATCAGTAAGCTCCCACCAAATAAAAGACCGATTAATACGGTGTTTCAGCGTTATGCACTGTTCCCGCATTTGAATATTTTTGACAATATCGCCTTTGGATTAAAATTAAAGACGAAGGAAGTTACCTATCAGAATAAAGATGGACAGACCATCACAAGAACGGAAAAACTTTCGAAGAAAGAGATTAAAGAGAAAGTAAAACATGCTCTTGAGGTCGTGGACTTAGAGGGATTTGAAAAGAGAAATATCGCAACGCTCTCAGGTGGACAGCAGCAGCGTATTGCGATTGCGAGAGCGATTGTAAATGAGCCGGAGATTCTTCTTTTGGATGAACCGCTTGGCGCGCTCGATTTAAAAATGAGAAAAGAGATGCAGTTAGAACTGATGGCGATGCACAAAGAACTTGGCATTACGTTTATCTATGTCACGCATGACCAGGAAGAGGCGCTTACCATGTCGGATAAAGTGGTTGTCATGTCGGACGGAATCATTCAGCAGGTCGGAACGCCGGAGGAGATTTATAACGAACCGGAGAATGTCTTTGTTGCCGATTTCATCGGGGAAAGCAATATTTACAACGGTAAAATGACAGGCGACAGAAAAGTCCGTTTCTGCGGAGCTGAGTTCGACTGTTTAGATGATATGCCGCTGCGCGCCAACGTTGACGTTGTAGTCAGACCGGAAGATATTATCATGACGAAACCGGAAGATGGAGCAATTACAGGAGTAGTCAGCTCTGTGATTTTCAAGGGAATGCACTATGAAATCATTGTGGAGTCTGGGGACAATGAGGTTGTCATCCAGAGCACGAAGAGTGTAAAAGAAGGTGACACCATCGGAATGTGCATTGAGCCGGATGGAATCCACGTTATTTTAGCAGAGACAAACCACAATATATTCGAGGGTGAACTGACGAAAAATTACACGGTGCAGTTTGCGGACGGCGAATACGAAGTGGATGTTACGAAACTGTATGAGGGCTCTTCCATCAATGAGAACGGTACGCTTGTGGATGCCGCATGCAACGAGATTTACACGGCTGGTGTGAAAGTTATGGTAAAAGTACCGGTTGGCGCGGTTACGATGAGCGACGATATCGAAGCGGGCGGAATCTGCGGACATATTGTATCCCTGATTTACAAGGGTGACCATTACCACTATATTGTTCGAACGAAAAATGACGAGGACGTACATTTGCATGATGAATATCTCTGGAACGAGAATGACTACGTCAGCTTGAAGATTCCAAAGGATAAGATTGAAATTTCATTTTTTGAGGAGGAGTAGAGATGAAATTGCGATTTTCGAGAAAACAGCTGGGGATTCCGTATGCGGTCTTTCTGGTTTGCTTTGTGATAGCACCGCTTTTAGTGGTTCTCTATTATGCATTTACAAACGGTGAGGGAAGATTTACACTGCAGAACTTCGTGAACTTTTTCACAAGCCCGAATACCATCGGAACGCTGTGTTACAGTCTTATGGTTGCGGTTGTGGTGACGATTTGCTGTACGTTGGTTGCATATCCGGTCGCATATATTCTGGCAAAGAGCAATCTGAAGAGAAAATCGGTTTTGCTCGTGCTTTTTATTGCGCCGATGTGGATTAACTTTACGCTGCGCGTTGTGGCACTCAAGGAAGTGCTTACGATGATAGAGGGGAATCTCTCGTACCATCCGTTTTTTAACACGGTGCTCGGTATGACTTACGATTTCCTGCCGTTTATGATTCTGCCGCTTTATACGACATTGAGTAAGCTGGATAATTCTTATCTGGAAGCGGCAGCAGATTTGGGAGCAGATTCCGTAACTACATTTATAAAAGTTACATTTCCGCTAAGCCTGCCGGGCTTAATCAGCGGTGTGACGATGGTATTTTTGCCATCCATGACAAACTATGTCATTTTAGATATGCTCTACAACAGCACTTACATCATGGGAAGCCTGATTGGAAGCTATTTTAACGCATATGACTGGCACAGCGGCTCCATGATTTCCATTGTCCTGCTTGTGATTATTTTTATCATAACCTGGGCGACACATGGATTTGACGAAGAAGAAACAGGCAGGGGGGCGATTTTATGATGAAAAAGATATTGCGGACCTCATGGCTGGCACTGGTACTCCTATTTATGTATCTGCCGGTGCTGACACTTATGGTATACAGTTTTACAGATACAGCTACGATTGGAACGACAGGAAATTTTTCCCTGCAGAATTATAAAACGCTTTTTACAACAGGAGAACTGCTGCATATGATTGGCGGAACGTTTGCGCTTGCACTCGGTTCGGCATTGCTTGCAACGGTACTCGGAACGCTTGGCGCCATCGGGGCATTTTATTCGCGCAAAGGTGCCAAACATTTTATCCAGATGGTGAATCAGGTTCCGGTTGTCACTGCAGAGGTTGTGACAGGATTTTCCCTTTGCGTACTGCTGATTGTCGTGTTTGGCATGAGCAAAGAATCCTTTTTCCCGCTGATTGTGGGACATGTGGTATTGGAAGCGCCGTTTGTCTATCTTTCGGTTCTGCCGAAATTAAAACAGATGGATAACAGCATCTACGAGGCGGCAAGAGACTTGGGAGCAAACGCAAGAGAAGCTCTCTTTAAAGTTGTGATTCCGCAGCTGATACCGGGCATTGTCTCCGGCTTTATGCTGTCAGTCACATTATCGCTCGACGATTATTTTATTACGACCTACACGAAACCGGCTACGTTTGATACCATCAGTACCTATGTTGTGAATGCGACAAAAGGTTCTCACACGGAGATTAAGACTGCGCTGTGGGCATTGTCTACGCTGATTTTTGTTGTAATTTTAACAATCGTAATGGTACAGAATATAATCGCACGCAGAAAGGCAGGTGCGGAAAATGACAGGTAGAAGCAGAAAATATATGGCAGCAGCACTTGCATTTGTTGTGGCAGCAGGTGCGGTTCCGAATGTTGCCGCACAGGCAGCGGATTCGAAGGCAGAAAAAACGGTGACGCTTCGTGTCTGCAACTGGGAAGAATACATTGACGAAGGCGGCTGGGATGACGATGAGGTTATCGACCTTGATAGTCAGGACATCTTTGGGGAGAATTCGCTGGTAGATGATTTCGAGGACTGGTATTACCAGACCTATGGCATCCGTGTCAAGGTGGAGTATTCCACATTTGGAACGAATGAAGAATTGTACAGTCAGCTCAACTTGGGAAACGTTTATGATCTGGTATGTCCATCCGATTATATGATTATGAAGCTTTTAAAAGAAGACAAGTTAGAGCCGCTGTCCGAGTCTTTTTATGATGAGACAAACGAAAATAATTACTATACAAAGGGTGTTTCTCCGTATATTGACGGCGTTTTTCAGGAAAATGAGATTGATGGAAAACCGTGGGCAGATTATGCAGCAGCCTATATGTGGGGCATTACCGGAATTGTGTACAATCCGGATGAAGTGACCGAGGAGGAGGCTTCGACATGGTCGATTTTAGACAATGACAAATTTTACCGTCAGGTGACCATCAAAGACAATGTGCGCGATGCCTATTTTCCGACGCTTGCAATTTTAAACGCTGACCTCTTGAAAAGTGAGGATTTCCGCAGTCAGGAAGACTATCGTGAGCAGCTCTCCGCGATTATGAACGACACGAGCGAAGAGACGATTGCGGAGGCGGAGCAGAAGTTAAAAGAGATTCGCGGAAATGTTTATTCGTTTGAGACGGACAGTGGAAAAGCAGATATGATTACCGGAAAGGTAGTTGCCAACACGCAGTGGTCGGGGGATGCCGTTTACGCGATGGATCAGGCGGAGGAAGATGATTTTTACCTCAACTGGGCAGTGCCGGAAGAGTGCACGAACCTCTGGTTTGACGGCTGGGTTATGTTGAAATCGGGAATCGGTGAGGATGCACAGAAAAAACAGGCTGCGGAAGCTTTCATCAATTTCCTTTCAAGACCGGATAATGCAGTGCGCAATATGTATTACATCGGTTATACATCCGCAATCGCCGGTGGTGACAGCAGTCTTGTCTTCGAGTATGCAAATTGGAATTATGGTGCCGAGGAGGGCGAGGAAGATACCGTTTCCTATCCGGTCGGCTACTTTTTCTCAGGGGATAACAACGATGAGAATTATGTGATTACCGCGCCGGCAGAGCAGGCACACCGCCAGCTTGCGGCACAATATCCATCCGAGGATGCAATTGCGCGCAGTGCGGTTATGATGTATTTTGATGATGCTGGAAATGCGAACATCAATCAGATGTGGATTAACATCCGTTGCTTTAACTTGAGCATGCTGTCGGCAGGACAGTGGGCAGCGGCAGGAGTTGTACTGGCTTTAATTATTATTGTAGTTTTACTTGCAAAGTTCCATGACCGGATTTTCCACCGGAAGGCGCCGAAAGGTTACGAACGGCTGAAATAATTTCTTCTGCCCGTTTTAACCAGGTATCATGTTCACAGACAAAAGTACGGCCGGCGGCTGCCAGGCTTTCATAAGATGCAGGATTTCTCCGGAAATCCTGTATTTTTTTGATGAAATCGTCCATATCTTTTAAGGAATAGGTGAGAACGCCGGTGTCCTTTGGAAAATGTCCGGTGAGGTAACCGCTTTCATCCGTGATGGCGAGTGCCTCATTTTTTAAAGCGGAAAAAATACGGTCGTGTGCTCCGTTTTTAAACCATGGCATAACATTTAAGACTGCCTGAGCATCCGCCATTTTAGAAAACGTTTCGTCGAAGGTGCAGCTTCCGTGAAAGTGGAAGACGTTTTTTGCGGCGCAGTCGAATTTCTCCCAGCCGTGGCCGAAGATGTCGACCGGAATCTCGTTTCCGGCAAGCGCACGCAGAACCATATCGCGGACATATGCCGTGATGTAGGTGTCCACCAGAAAATAGAGCTGCATATACTGGGCAAACGTTGGCGGCGGCAGTACAATGTCGTTTTTCTGTAAAAGAAGTTCGAGCACCTCGTCACAGCGCAGGGAAAAGTCACTTTTTAACACATCAATCATTTTGTGCATGTCACGGGCAAGCCCCGGTTCACAGTTATCGATGATGGCAAGGACTTCCTCCGGCTTTGTGTAAGTTCCGGTAAAGAGCAGGTTATATTGCCGCTTGGAAAAAGTTTTTACCGGCTCATCGGCAAGCGGCATGGCACCGATTGGCAGAACCAGAACGGAGCGGATATGCGGATAATAACGCCGGATGTAGTCGGCATGGTCATAGTCGAGGCATATCACGTGATAGTTTTGCAGCCGTTCTTTTAAATTGTCATGCTGGTACAGTGGATGGTCCAGAATATAATTGAAAAAAGGTGCGTTGAAGGCATCCAGAAAATAAGTACCATCTTCGTCGTCAACGCCCTGTGGCACTTTAGAGTTAAAGTCGAAAACTGCGTCAAAGTGTTCCCTTGTAATCTCGCGCAGCTCGGCAAGACTTTTTCCCTGCATTTCAAAGATAACTGCCTCGTGGCCAAGTTTTTGAAAAGAATCTGCCAGACAGTCCGCAAAATAGTAGGTGGAATTGTAGCAGATTGCTTTGGATTTTAAAATTAAGAACCTCATGTGTACCCGTTCCTTTCTCCTGTAAAATTTATTTTTATCATAACTTTTTCGAAGGAAGTCTGCAAGTTTTTCCGTCAGATACTTGCAGAATAATACCCGGAAATGGTATAGTGAAACAAGAAAAAGAATCGGGTTAGGAGTGGTCGATATGGCAAGAATTATTACGGTAGGCCGTGAGTTTGGAAGCGGCGGAAGAGAACTTGGAAAAAGATTGGCGGATGAACTTGGGGTTGCATATTACGACAATGAGATTATCACAGAGATTGCAAAGAGAACGAATCTGGCAGAGGAATATGTGCAGCATGTGATGGAGAACGGACCATCAGCCGTGATGCCGATTACAACAGGCCGTACGTTTTACATGGGATTAGATCCTTTGGCAGAGCAGAACAATGCAATTTACAGAGAGCAGAGCTGCCTGGTAAAAGAACTGGCAGAGAAGTCAGACTGCGTAATCGTTGGACGAAGTGCGGACTACATTTTACGTGACAAAGATCCGTTCCGGCTGTTTGTCTATGCCGATATCGAGTCGCGTGTGGAACGCTGCAGAAAGCGTGCACCGGAACAGGAGCATCTGACAGACAAGGAATTGAGACGCCAGATTCAGAATGTCGATAAGAAACGTAAAAAATATTATGAATTTTTCACAGGACAGACATGGGGCGAGCGCCTGAATTATGATTTGTGCATCAACACATCAAGAGCCTGCATCAAGGATGTTGTGTCTGCCATCGCCAAAATGGTAAAATGAGAATCAGTGTGGGAGCGGTGTTCCGGATAAGCGGGATGCCGTTCTTTTTTTCGATATGGCATCCGTTTTTGACCATGATATTTACAGAATTTTAACTTCATTTTTAGGGGTAAATATGTTAGAATAGTAGCAAATGTTTATAAAAAATATGGGGTTGCGATAAGTTACAAGCAATGAGAAAGGTTTGGGAAGTTATTGATGGAAGAAAAGACAACGATGGAAATTACAAACGATGCGTTAGAAGAGGCAATCAAACAGTACGCAGAAGATAGAACAAAAGATTCATTGACAAAAGTACTTAATTTATTGGGGCCGACACGTCTGCTTGTTCCGGCAATGCTGCGGGAGAATAACCAGCCGACACCGTGTTTCTTAAAATCTGGTTCCGGTGAGCAGTATCTGGCTGTGTACACTTCAAAAGCACAGATTCCGGAGAAGCCAAAGAGCCAGGCGATTTTGAATATGCCATTTCCAGCCTGCAATAATATTGTAGTGAAGGAAGAATTGGAACTTACAGGCATGGTAGTGAATCCATTTTCAGATAATCTGGTCTTGAAGAAAGAATTGGTGGAGAAGCTTCACGAGATGGATGAGAAGCGTGCCAAGACAAAGTCTGTCAAGATGACACCACAACAGTTTCAGGCATTTGCACGTAGACAGGTAGAATTTGGTGTGCTGCCAAAGAGACTTTTCACGGAGGGAGAAAGCTTTGTCGATGAACTCTGTGAGAGAAAAGAAGAGTTTGTCAATGAGATTTACAAGAAGACCTTTAAGGAAGAGAAGCTGTATCCGTTTTCCGAGCAGGACTTTTCGGTTATGGCGTTAAATATCAGTGAAGATTTGCTTTTAGTACAGATTGATTTGCCGGTACAGAATCTGGTGGCGCCACTTTGCTATCGTATCTATGTTACGATGAATCCGCAGAATAAAAAGGTGGATTACTTTACAATTGAGAAGACACCGGAGAAAGATGTGCGTAAATTAGGCCGCATGGGTGCAGATGGAAAGCATATAGACTGTGGAGAGGCACCGGTTGAGGGTGCAGAACTTCAGAAGATTATGGATCTTGCCAGATTCCAGGAAGAGATGACAAGCTAAGCCTGTCATGAATTCCCGGACTGAATGATATCGGCGTAGGATGCGCGGACAACACGAAGCAGGTCATCCGGACTAAGGCAGATTGTCGTGCCGATGCGTCCGCCGCTGATGTAGATTTTATCATAGTCAGCGGCGGTTTTGTGTATGATAGTGGGGAACTGCTTTTTCATGCCGAGAGGCGAGCAGCCGCCACGGACATAGCCACTGATGGCGGTGATGTCTTTGACGTGAATCATTTCAACGGATTTTTCACCGACTGCTTTTGCAGCGGCTTTCAAGTCGACTTCGTCGGCAATCGGAACGACAAAGACATAATACTGTTTGCTTTTTCCCTGCATAATCAGCGTTTTAAAAGACTGTTCCACAGGCGCGCCGGTTTTCTCAGCTGTGTGAAGACCGTCGATGAATTCATCACATTCATAGGTGAGAACATCGTAAGGAATTTTATTTTTATCGAGAATACGCATTGCGTTGGTTTTGGCTTCTTTTCCCATAGGAGATTCCTTCTTTCTGACAATGATTTGTTTTGTACATTAGTCTAGAAAGGAATGGTCAGGAAGTCAAGAGCTGATTGAAAAAATGCTTCGCAGGAATCTATTTCAGAAACAAAAAAGAAAAGGAAGTGTATGTATATGAAAGAAATGATGAAAAGAATCAAAGCGGATATGATTGTTTCTGCAATCCTTTGTATTGCACTTGGCGTGGTACTTTTTGTCTGGTCCGCAGAGACAATAGACATTATCTGTAAAGCGTTAGCGGTCATTTTGATGATTCTAGGTGCTGTGCAGCTTGGCAGTTATTTCCTGAATAAAGTGGACAGCGTGTTCCATGTTGCATTTGGACTGATTGAACTTTTGGTCGGACTCTGGATTTTCTTAAAACCGGAGAGCGTTGTCAGCCTGATTCCAATTGTACTTGGTGTGATTTTACTGATTCACGGCCTTGGCGATTTGAAGACGGCATTCGAGACAAAACGCAATGGATATGATAAGTGGTGGTCAGTGCTTCTGATGGCGCTCATCAGCATTATCTGCGGTGTGGTTAGTATCACATTTGCATTCCAGGTTGTTTCTTTTGTGATGAAGTTCATTGGAATTGCATTGATTTATGACGGACTTTCGGATTTGTGGATTGTGACAAGAGCCGTAAAAGCGGCAAAGAACGCAAAGATGGAAGCGGAAGCACTTGATATTGAGTACAAAGAGGTTGATTCGGAAGAAATCAATCCGGACAAATAAAAGAAAAGAGGCGTTTGGTGTCATGCGACAGATGGAATTTAAGATGGAGCGGACCGGATTGCTTGAAGTGGGTGATGTCCTTCCGGTAACGGAGGGAAAGTTGCCGAACTCCTATTATTATACGCTCGGAAAAGCGTATGCAATGTCAGCAAATTATGCGGTCAGTGAGCGGCTTAAGACAAGAGAGGGAAAAGTCGTGGATGTCAAGGAAACGGAAAAGGGATATTTCGTGACCGTAGAGTTTGATGAATAATTATGTTGTTGTATTTTGAAGAAATTTATGATATTGTCAGATATCATACTGCCCAGCGCGATGCGGTGGGTATGGAAGGACTGCATTTATGAGATACTTGCCGATAAGCAGATTGACAGCCGGAATGGTGCTGGGTCAGGATATTTATGATGGCTCAGGGGTGCTGTTGCTGGCGAAACACTTGATTTTAAATAATGAATATATATCGAATCTGGAAGTGCTTGGATTCCCGGGGATTTATATTGATGATGAATTTTCGAAAGGCATTGAGATTGAGGAGGTCATTCGTCCTGAGATTCGCGTGCAGGCATTGAATGTCGTACACGCACTTTTCGAGGCAGAAGAGAAATGCCCGAATACGATGGTTGACAAAGAGAAAATTGTGCAAACCATACAAAATGTGGTAGAAAATATTTTATGTGACGGCGATGTCATGTGCAATATGATAGACATCCGGAATTATGATGATTATGTCTACTATCATTCCATCAACGTGACCGTGCTTTCTATTATGGTTGGAATAAAGCACAGTATGTCAGAACAGGAGCTTACGCTTCTTGGCACGGCGGCGATGCTGCATGATATTGGAAAGAAATTTATAGATAAAGAGATTTTAGATGCCGAGCGTTCTCTCACAGAAGAGGAGAGAGTCGTTGTTGCGCAGCATTCCAAATTGGGCTATGATTATCTAAAAGATAATTATGAATTTTCATCTCTTGTGTATACAGGAGTGTTGATGCACCATGAGTGGTATAATGGTGAGGGATATCCGATGCGGTATTCCGGTGAGGAGATACCGATGTTTGCGAGAATCATCAGAATTGCAGATTCTTATGATGCAATGCTTTCGAAGAGACCTTCCCGGGATGCGATGCTTCCGGGTGATGCGGTCGAGTATATGATGGCGCGTTGCGGATTGGAGTTTGACCCATATCTTCTGAGTCTGTTTTTGCAGCAGATAGCGGTCTATCCGGTTGGCTGTGAAGTGGAGCTGTCCAACGGAAAGAAAGCCATTGTCGTGGAGAATTTTCCACATTTTACATTGCGGCCACTGGTAAGAATCTTAGAAACCGGAGAATTGTTACATTTGAGGGATGATCCAGCAGCGAGAAATATTACAATCACGAATCTGCTTATAAGGTAACATCCATGTTAGCAACTAAAAGTATGAGGTAGTTATGACAGGACAGGGGAAGAGTGCAATTGATACGTTGTTGGCAGAAAGCTTCAAGGAATTAGCCACGAAGCAGCCAATCGAGAAAATAACAATTAGAGAGATTACAGATAAGGCAGGCGTCATTCGTCCGACTTTTTATAATCATTTTCAGGATAAATACGAAGTTTTAGAGTGGATTATCACGAAGGAACTATTAGAACCGGTGGAACCTCTGATACAGAACGGAATGGTGTCGGAGGCTCTGGTACTTCTGTTTACCAATATTGAGAAGGAAAGGGAATTCTACATGAAGGCATGCCGCCTTGAGGGACAGAATTCGTTTGGCAGTATTGCACAGCAGTGTGTGGAGAAATTGCTGCTTCGCATTGTAAAAGAACATGCGGAGGGAAAGAAGCAGAAGTATGTCTGGCTGACACCGGAGCGTATCGCGGAGTATTATGCACAGACCATGTGCTATGTTGTGATTGCATGGCTGAGAAGCGGGATGACAATCAGTGCAAGGGAGATGGCGGAGATTTACGACTACATTATCAAACGTTCCATGACGGAAGTTTTGGAAGAAATGTAGAATACAATTTGATAGATATGTGAGAATTGATATACATTTTGGGCGATTTGTATATTAGATTGCTACAGCACAAAAAGATTGAATATGTTCAAATTCAGTCTTTTTTTTTATGCTGAAATAGAAGCGGGGGGAGAGTATATCTGCCTGCAAGAGAGGAAATAGAAAATGGATTCTAAGTTCCGTAGAATGGAGGTTCACAATGATTAAATTTGGAAAGGCGGTCGTTAAGCTCCGTGTGCCGATTCTGATTCTAAGCTTATTGCTTTTGATTCCATCGGCAATCGGATACTTTAACACCAGGGTAAACTATGATATCCTCACATATTTGCCGGAAGATATCGAGACGATGAAGGGACAGGATATTTTGCTCGATGAATTCGGAACCGGTGCTTTCTCGTTTTTGGTCGTAGAGGGCATGGATGCGAAGGATATTGCGGAGATGCGGGAAGAGATTTCGCAGGTCGATCATGTAAAAGACTGTATCTGGTATGACTCTTTTGCCGATATCAGTGTTCCAATGGAAGTGCTGCCGGATGAAGTGTATGATTTCTTCAACAATGATGATGCAGACAGTACATTGATGATGGTGCTTTATGACAGTTCCATGTCATCGGATGAGACGATGAATGCCATCGAGGAAATGAGAGATGTTGTCGATGGAAAATGTTTTGTCAGTGGTATGTCAGCGGTTGTAACAGATACCAAGAACCTGTCCAACAAAGAGGTACCGATTTATGTAATTATCGCTGTAGTTTTAGCGGTTATTATTCTGTCACTGACCATGGATTCCGCAATTATACCGGTCTTTTTCCTGTTAAGTATCGGTATGGCGATTATCTATAACCTGGGTTCGAATGTCATCCAGGGAGAAATCTCCTATGTAACACAGGCGTTGGCGGCAGTGTTACAGTTGGGTGTTACCATGGATTATTCCATTTTCCTGTGGCACAGTTATGAGGAACAGCAGGAACGTTTCCAGGGAGATAAGACACGTGCAATGGCACATGCGATTTCCGGAACCATTACTTCTGTAGTGGGAAGCTCAATTACAACGGTAGCTGGATTTGTCGCACTCTGTTTCATGAGCTTTACACTTGGTATGGACCTTGGTATTACGATGGCAAAAGGTGTTGTAATCGGTGTTATCTGTTGTGTAACGGTGTTGCCGTCCATGATACTTGTCTTTGACAAAGCAATCGAGAAGACGAAACACAGAGCAATTATTCCTGACCTCGGAAGAATTGCGGGCTGGATTACAAAACATTATGTAGTATTTATCGTGCTGTTCTTACTTATTTTAGGACCGGCAATTTACGGATATACACATACAAGTGTTTACTATGACCTGGCAGGAACCTTGCCGGAGAGCTTAGACAGTATTACAGCGAACAACAAATTAAATGAAGAGTATGAGATGGGCGCTACCCACATGATTTTAGCAGACAGCGATTTGACTTCGAAGGAAGCAAAAGCGATGCTGAAAGAAATCAACGATGTGGACGGTGTCAAGTTCGCAGCCGGATTGGATTCCCTGGTAGGACCTGGTATTCCAAAAGAAATTATTCCGGACGACATCAAAGACATTCTGGTAAACGGGGATTATCAGTTGATGCTCGTCAGCAGTGAATATGCGGTTGCTTCCGATGAGGTAAACAATCAGTGCGAAGAGATTAACAATATTATTAAGAAGTATGATTCTTCTGCCATGTTGATTGGTGAAGCACCTTGTACCAAAGATTTGATTGAGATTACAGATGAGGACTTCGCGAGAGTCAGTGTTGTATCCATAGGTGCAATTTTCCTGATTATTGCATTTGTTTTCAAATCAATCTCATTGCCGATCGTACTGGTAGCAGTTATCGAGTTTGCCATTTTCATCAACATGGGTATTCCGTGTTACACGAACACGACACTGCCGTTTATCGCATCCATTGTAATCGGAACGATTCAGTTAGGAGCAACGGTTGACTACGCGATTTTGATGACAACGAAGTATAAGAGAGCGCGCAGCCGTGGTGCTGAGAAACAGGAGGCAATCACAACTGCACTGGAAGGCTCTATCCAGTCTATCATCGTCAGCGCATTGAGCTTCTTTGCAGCAACATTTGGTGTAGGTATGTATTCTAACATTGATATGATTAGTTCCCTGTGTTCTTTGATGGCACGAGGTGCAATCATCAGTATGTTTGTCGTAATCTTTATGTTACCATCTATGTTTATGGTATTTGATAAGATTATCTGTGCAACAAGTGTTGGATTTAAGATGAAGGAGGAAAAATAATGAAATTACCAGAATTAAAAAAGAGATTCAATAATAAATATGTGATTCGTATTGTGGCAGGTGTTCTGATGGTCGGAATGCTTGGAACTTCTTTTTCAGCTTACACTGTATATGCAGAAAAAGGCAGTGAGGAAGCCACGACAGAAGAGGCGTCTACAGAAGAAACGACAGAGGATGCAGATGCAGAGGATGACGATACACTCTCAGACCTGTTGAGTGATGGTATCTCAGTATCGCAGAAAGAAATTGGAAAAGAGGAAACCGTTTATGTCATTTCCGACAGCAAGGGAAATGCACAGCAAACAATCGTTTCGGATCATCTGATTAACAATGATGACAAAGATGTGTTAGAAGATGCGTCTACCTTAAAAGACATTGAAAATGTAAAAGGGGATGAGACCTTTACACAGGATGGCAATAAGCTTACCTGGCAGGCAGACGGCAATGATATTTACTATCAGGGAACCTCTACAGAGGAGACACCGGTAACGCAGAAGATTACTTACTATTTAGATGGCGAAGAGATTGAGCCGGAAGACCTTGCCGGCAAATCCGGAAAAGTAACGATGCGTTTCGATTACACCAACAACGAAAAAGTGGGCGATGTCTATGTTCCATTTGCTGCAATCAGCGGAATGATTTTAGATGACAGCTTCACAGATGTTCAGGTGACAAACGGTAAAGTGATGTCAGATGGAAATACGAATATTGTAGTTGGATATGCACTTCCGGGATTAAAAGACAGCCTTGAGTTAAAAGAGGGAGATTTAGACGATGTTGATATTCCGGATTACTTTGAAGTAAGTGCGGATGTCGAGAACTTCTCTCTTGATATGACGATGACATTAGTTGTAAATGCAGCAAACTATGTCGGAACAGATGGCGAACTTGACCTTTCCAGCATTGATGATTTATTAGATACCCTGACCGATGCAACATCACAGTTAGAGGACGGTTCTGCACAGCTTGCAGAAGGACTTGATACCTTACAGTCCAATATGAAAGAGTTCTCAGACGGTGTCGGCAAATTACAGACCGGTATCAAATCTTATACCGATGGAGCAAGCACACTTGCAAGTGGAATCGGAACGTTAAGCGCAAGCACCGGAACCTTAAGCGATGGAGTTACAACTTTAAATTCCAGTGCCCAGGCATTAAACGCTGGTATTTCTCTTCTGAACAGCACTGTAAGCAGAGAGTTTACAGAGGCAGAGAAAAATGATTTGATGAAGACTGTTTCAGCAACGGTTGCAGCACAAAAGAAGGATATTGAGAATCAGGCGGCAGCAACAATCAAAGCACAGAAGACAGACATTGAAAATCAGGCAGCAGCAACGGTTGCAGCACAAAAGAGCACAATTGAAGAACAGGCAAGCGCAGGTGTTACAGCACAGGCAGACAGCATTAAGAGCCAGGTTGATGCAAGTGTGGATGAACAGGCTGCAACGATTCAGAGCAGCGTGTCAACCGGAGTAGAACAGCAGTTTGATGCAGGGCTTTACGCACAGGTAAAGAGCGGAGCAACCGATGCATTAAACGGCAATACAGATTTGATAAATGTATTGAAAGCAGGTATTACACCTCAGGTACAGCAGGGATTTGTTACACAGGTAAATGTAGCTATGGGTACCAGCTTTACAACGTATGATGATACAAAGGCAGCGTATGATGCAGTTTATGGTTCCGGAGCAGCAGATGCACAGGTGGCAGCAAGTGTTTCCACCCAGGTTGCAGCAGTGGTAGACCAGCTCGCAGGCAGCGTAGCGGATACAACCAAGAGCGTGTCTTCTCAGGTGGCAGCAGGAGCAGCCGTATCAGCATCTAAGAGTGTGGCTGAGCAGGCAGCCGTAACAGCAGCAGAAAGCGCAGCAAAACAGGCAGCCGTATCAACCGCAGAACAGGTTGCAAAACAGACAGCCGTATCAACCGCAGAACAGGTTGCAAAACAGGCTGCATATCAGGGAGCATCTTCTGCAGCAGGTCAGGCAGCCGTGTCAGCAGCCGAGGCAGCAAAACAGACAGTGGCATCTTCTATTACAGCAACACAGGACAACGGCTACAGCCTTGTGACAGGCGCACAGGCACTTGCAGCAGGAACGCAGCAGTTACAGGACAGCATTCCGGAGCTGACCCAGGGAATCAGCTTATTGAATAACGGTGCACAGACCTTAACTGCAAACAACGCTGCACTCGTAGATGGCGCTTCTACACTTGCAAGCGGAACATCACAGATTGTGGACGGTGTCAGCCAGTTAGATGAAGGTTCACACACTTTAGCAGACGGTATTGTCGAATTTAACGAAGAGGGAATCGAGAAAATTGTCAATGCCTACAACGGAGATGTCAAAGACATTGTAAATCGTCTCCAGGATGTTTTAGATGCCGGAGAAGCATACCAGAGTTATACCGAGGTTGCAGATGGGGTCAACGGAAGCGTGAAATTTGTCTATAAGACAGCAGCAATAAAAGCAGAAGATTAAAATACTTAAAGTTTTTATGGAAAAAATTGAGGGAATGAGTATAATAGGATAAAGAAAAGCTTTAGGAGGACGACATGAACTGGATAGAAAGTTTGTTAATTATAGCGGGAATATCGTTTGATATCTTTGCCGCGATGGAATGCCAGGGGTCATTGGTTGCGAAAATCGATAAAAGGCATCTGAGTATTATTTGTATATTGGTGTCAATCTGGCAGATGGCAGCACTTTATATCGGAAGTTTCTGCGTGAACCTCCTAAGGCAGCATGAATTGCCGGCAGATGAGAAGTTCGCAGGACAGGTACTGGCAGTGGTAATCTTCTTCTGCCTGGGAATCCGGCTATTGGTGAAGGCAATTCGAAATGAGAGGATTAATGAGCGGCGTGAGGAACATCTCGGTATTAAGAGATTTTTGCGCATGGCAGCAATGACAAGTGTATATACGATTCTGACAGGTATGGCTTTTGGACTCATGGGAACGTCAGTCCCGATTATATTAATATTAATTGTGTGTTTTACAATCGCATTCGTCATTATGGGAATGTATACAGGCTACCACTTTGGATTTGAACACAAGACAAAAGCATATATCGGCGGAGCCGTGTTACTCTGGATTGCGGGGGTTGATACGATTATTCGGTATTTATGTTAAACAGGGGAATGCTGTAGGCGTTATGCTTACAGCATTTTTGTGTATAGGAAAATTCGTTTCGATTACAGAAAAATGCTTTGCTGTAATCGAAATCTCCCGGCTTCCAGCCTTGCAGGACTTCACACCGTGTACTATAATAGGACGTATCTTTGAATAGAAATGGAGTTATCACGTGAAGATTTATCTGACTGCAATCAATGCAAAATATATACATTCCAATCTGGCGGTTTACAGCTTAAGGGCTTTTGCAGAGCCGTTCCGGGAACAGATTCAGATTGGAGAATTTACGATTAACAATCGTGTGGATTTTATTTTAGAAGAAATTTATAAGGCAAAGCCGGATGTGCTTTGCTTTTCGTGTTATATCTGGAATATGGGATATACAGAGGAGCTGATGGAGGAATTCCATAAACTCTGCCCGGATGTGCCAATCTGGGTTGGCGGACCGGAAGTGTCCTATGAGGTGGAAGATTTTCTGAAAAATCACCCGGAAGTGACCGGAATTATGGTCGGAGAGGGTGAGGAGACCTTTCTGGAGCTGTGTGAGTATTACATGCAGAAGCCAGAGGGAAAAACATTGCGCGAAATCAAAGGACTTGCCCTTCGCAATGACGAGACTGGCAGAGTGATAACCACCGGAGCGCGTCCGATGCTGGATATGAGCACAATTCCGTTCTGTTATGACATGAGTGAAAATGAGGGTAATTTTAAAAACAGGATTATTTATTACGAATCCAGCCGCGGCTGTCCGTTTTCCTGCAGCTATTGCCTTTCCTCGGTGGAAAAAAGGCTGCGTTTCCGTTCCATCGAGCTGGTAAAAAAAGAACTACAATTCTTTTTGGATAGAAAAGTACCGCAGATTAAATTTGTTGACCGGACATTTAACTGTAATCATGAGCATGCAATGGCAATCTGGCGTTACATTATAGAGCACGATAACGGTATTACGAACTTTCATTTTGAAATATCCGCCGACCTTTTGCGGGAGGAAGAATTAGCGCTCATCCGCACCATGCGTCCGGGATTGATTCAGCTTGAAATCGGTGTGCAGTCGACAAACGATGCCACAATTACCGAAATCCACAGAACGATGCAGTTAGACCGCCTGAAAGAAACGGTGCATCAGATTCAGGAAGGTGGCAACATTCACGAGCATTTGGATTTGATTGCGGGGCTGCCATATGAGGATTACGAGACGTTTGCAAAATCATTCAATGACATTTATGCATGGAAACCAAACCAGTTACAGCTTGGATTTTTAAAGGTGCTGAAAGGCTCCTATATGTTCGAGCATGCCAAAGAATACGGGATTGTCTATCACGCAAGACCGCCGTACGAGGTGATGCGCACAAACTGGATTTCGTTTGAGGATGTCATGCGGATTAAGCAGGTGGAAGAAATGCTTGAAGTGTATTATAACAGTGGACAGTTTGAGATTACGATGAAAGTGTTGGAACTGTTTTTTACGGATGCCTTTCAGATGTTTCAGGAACTGGGAGCTTTTTATGAGCGGAAAGGGTATTTCCATATGAGCCATTCGCGAATCCGTCGCTGTGAGATTTTGTTGGAATATATGGAAGAAAAGTTAGGCGCAGCGGACTGGGAGAATGCGAAAGAACTGTTATGCGAGGCACTCACTTTCGATTTGTATTATCGGGAGAATTGCAAGAGCAGACCGTCGTGGGCACCGTCTCCGACGGAATGGAAGGAGAAGACGAGAGAATACTGCAAACGCGGTATGCTGTCGCATCTGGAACCATTTCATTACCGTTTCCCGGGAAAAGAAGTACATACGTTGCAGGAGGTTCCGGAGCGTCTGCATGAGCCGGTATATGTGCTGTTTGATTATGAAGAAAGAGACCCGCTCGACCATCAGGCGAAGGTAACGTTTCTGGGAGAGGAAAAAGAGTGATGCTGATAGAAGATTATGTAGTGATTGACCTTGAGATGACGGGGCTTCAGGTGAAGACAGACCGGATTCTTGAGGTGGGAGCGGTTCGCGTCCGGAACGGCAGAGTCACTGACACGTTTGGAAAAATAATAAATCCGGGCATACCACTGACCGAAAAGATAACAGAATTGACCGGAATCACACAGGAAGAAGCGGAGCAGGGTGCCGATTTAGATGAGACTGTGGCGGAATTTCTGGAATTTTGCGGGGAGGATGTGCTGGTCGGTCAGAACCTTATCTTTGACTATGGCTTCTTGAAACAGTGGGCAGTCAATCATAAGAAAACACTGGAAAAGAAAGCGGTCGATACCTTGAAACTGGCGCGTCATTTTTTGCCGGAAGGACAGAAAAAGAATCTGGAAGCCCTTTGTGAATATTTTCACATAGACAGGGAACATGCGCACCGGGCACTCGATGATGCGCTTGCGACCGGTGAGATTTTTGAAAAGTTAAAGATGGAATATGGAGCGTGTGCACCGGAATGTTTTGTGCCAAAGAATCTGGAATTTAAGGTAAAAAAACAGACGCCCGCAACGGAGCGTCAGAAAAAATACTTAAGACAGTTTGCACAGTTCTATGGAATTGAACTGACAGAGCCGCTCGACTCCATGACACGGAGCGAGGTGTCGCGTCTTACGGACAAGCTTATTGCGCAATATGGTCCAGCTTATCGAGAATGGGCTGCTTCATCAAAGAAGTAAGGTTTTCGGCCTGTTCATATAAATGTGCCATTCCTTCGGTGTTGCCGTGCTTTTTGTAATAGTCGGCAAGCATGGTGTAGGTGGCACTGATGTCGGAGCCGGTCTCAATGGCAAACTCTAAAACAGGAACCGCCTCGGCTTCGTAGCCTCTTTTCATAAGGCAGTCGGCATATTTTACCAGCGTGCGAGCGAGCGTCGTGTAATTCTGGTCGTAGTCGGATAAGACCGGAAGATTTGCAGGTCCGTACTGCAGCTTGAGGTCGGTATTGGAGATGCCGGTCAGGTTTAGAATTTTTTTCTCGGAAAGTTCTTTTAAATCGGCTTCATAGCTTTTTACTTCCTCATCCTCGCACAGATTTATTGGAAATTTTTCAAAAGGTATGGTAATATAGGAAAGTCCGCTGATATCCTGACGCCTTACATGATTGGCTTCAACTTCGCGGGCCCAGAAATCTTCCTCTGCCTGTTTTTGCTTGCGGTTCGTTTTGCGAATCTGATAGGCGAGAACAAAGATAAGCAGAAGAAAAAGTCCTAAAAATGGGAATTTCATAGTAGGTTTCCTTTCGTAAGTAATATATTGTTTGCCCCGGATTTCAAAGCAGGTGCAGGAATTCGATATGCGGGCTGGCACCTGGGAATGGAGCTAATTGTATGTATAATTTCAACAATTCGAAAAAGAGAAAAACTTTCGCAGCTGTTATCATTGCGATTCTGATTATCACAATGTTAGTGACCACAGTTCTTTCCTTCATGTAAAATATACAGAAAAGTGGGGGGGATGTCAAATATATTCGTTGATATGCACCTTGCAAAGAAGTATTGGTATGAGCTATAATGAGCGCAAGTGGGCTTTCAGAACAGAAAAGCCCGAAAGTTAAGAGGTTAGATAAATGAAGAATATGAAGAAATTGGTGCCGTTAGGAGCACTCGCAGCAGCAGTATGTATGCTGGCAGGTTATTCTGTCACAACACATGCACAGGAAGACGGAAAAATAGCAGATAAAGTCACAATCGGTGGAATTGAAGTCGGTGGAATGACAGAGGAAGAAGCGCAGGAAGCAGTTTCAGCTTATATGCAGAGCGCAATGAACACAACATTTACCTTAGAAGCCGGCGGGAATACCGTGGAAGTGACAGCTTCCGAACTGGGGCTTGAATGGGCTAACACAAATGTAGTTTCAGAAGCTGCAAATCTGGGAAAAGCAGGAAATCTGATTCAGCGTTATAAAGACAACAAAGATTTAGAGAATGATGGAAAAGACCTCGCTTTAAAATATACGGTAGATGAGGCGGCAGTGACTTCCCTTTTGACAGAGGAAGCGTCTGCACTCAACACAGAAGTAGTCAACAATGGATTGACCAGAGAGAATGGTTCTTTCACATTCGTGGCAGGACAGTCCGGCGTGGAAGTGAACGTTGCAGAATCTGTGACGGCAATCACAGACTATCTGAACACAGAATGGGACGGAGACAATGGAACCATTGAATTGTCAGCAGAAGTGGTAGAGCCGGAAGGAACAGAGGAAGAGCTTGCAAAAGTGAAAGATGTTCTCGGAAGCTATTCTACCAATTATTCCACATCAGGTGCTGCAAGATGTCATAATATTGATAACGCAGTAGAGAAAATCAACGGAACCATTGTTTATCCGGGTGAGACATTCTCCGCATCAGATACTATGGAAGAACGTACGGCAGAGAACGGATATGAACTTGCAGGAGCATATGAGAATGGACAGACCGTAGAAGCGTACGGCGGTGGTGTCTGTCAGGTATCAACTACATTATACAATGCAGTTCTTTTATCTGAGCTTGAAGTGGTAGAGCGTTCCAATCATTCCATGATTGTTTCCTATGTGAAGCCATCCATGGATGCGGCAATCGCAGGCGACTATAAAGATTTTAAATTTGAAAACAATACAGATGCACCAATCTATATTGAAGGATATACTTCCGGTAAGAACGTATACTTTACGATTTACGGAGAAGAGACAAGAGCTGCAAACCGCAGTATTTCTTATGAAAGTGAAGTTGTTTCACAGGAAGACCCGGCAGTTCAGTTTGTGGTTTCAGCTGATTATCCGGTTGGCTATTACAATGTAGAGCAGTCAGCTCATACCGGATACCATGCAAAACTCTGGAAGATTGTGACAGTCGATGGTGTGCAGGAGAGCAAGGAAGAAGTCAATACGAGTGTATACAAGCCGTCACCGAAGATTATTACAGTGGGAATTGCAACCGACAATGCAGATGCAATTAATGCAATCAATGCGGCTGTAGCAACGGGGGATGAAGCAACGGTTTCTGCAACAATTGCACAGTATACAACTCCGACGGAGACGACAACAGAGGTGACAACGCCGGATGCGGCAGCAGATGCAGCGGCAACAACAGCACCGGCTGCAGATACAACTACAACAGATACGACTACAACTACAACAGATACAACCACTACAGATGATGGAAGTGCAGCAGCAGGAGATACTACTACTGATGCCAGCGGAAATTCAGAAACCAGCGGAGACAGCGAGACAGGTTCTGAGACGACAGATGGAACAGACACGACAACTCCATAGCTGCTAGAGGAATAGAGCGATTACGGTCCGAAGAAAAGGCTGTCTCAACTGAGACAGCCTTGAAGTGTAATTAATGCAGGAAGGAACCAGCCGAAGATGAAGTTAGGAAAAGTATCGGAAGCGATTTTAAAACGCAGTATTTTAAAACAAATTCATATCAAACGCGACGAAGTTCTGTGCGGAGCCGGAGCAGGTCATGACTGTGCTGTTTTAAACGCAGCGCCGGATGAAGTGACCTGTCTTTCCACGGAGACAGTCGAGGGTGGTTTTGGAGAGCCCGGTACAAGAGCGGTTCTTCGGACGCTCAATAACCTGGCGGCTTCGGGGGCAGTGCCGGTAGCGGTTCTTCTCAACATTCTTGTGCCGGAACGCTATTCAGAAGCAAAATTGAAAAAAATTATGGCGCAGGCGGAAGCAGTTTGTGCCAGATATCAGGTTCAGATTGCGGGTGGTCATACCAGCGTTTCTGCGCATGTGACGGTGCCGGTTGTCACAGTGACAGCGGTCGGCAGGCAGAAGACCGGAAAAGTGGCTGCGTCATCGAATGTGAAGCCTGGTATGGATATTGTCATCACAAAATGGGTCGGTCTGGAAGGAACAGTTCTTCTCGCAAAAGAGAAGGAAGAGGAACTTCAGACGAGATACGCGGCTCCTTTTATTGAAAAAGCCAAAAAACTGGATGTGTATCTTCCAATACAATCGGAGGCTGCAGTCGCCGTGAGGTCTGGCGTTGATGCGATGCATGATGCGTCAGAGGGCGGAATTTTTGGAGCTCTTTGGAGCATGGCAGAAGCATCCGGCGTCGGACTTGAAATTGACGCAAAGAAGATACCGATTCGTCAGGAGACGGTCGAGGTGTGTGAGTTCTTTGGAGCCAATCCGTATGAACTTCATGCAGGAGGAAGCATGATTCTGGCAACGGAAGACGGAAACGGTCTGGTTGCAGAGCTGGAAAAAGACGGAATAAAGGCAACTGTAGTTGGAAAAGCAACCGCAGGAAATGACAGAGTTTTATGGAACGAGGACGAGACACGCTTTTTAGAACCGCCAAAAACAGATGAGTTGTACCGGTTCTTCTAATTTTAGGAAATGATGTATAGAAAAAGGAGAAATTATGCGCGAAAAGATTTTAACTTTTATCGAAAAAAATAGCAGAATAGATTTAAAAGAGCTTGCCATCGTGTTAGGAGTAGACGAGGCAGCCGTTATGAATGAATTAGAGAAAATGGAGCAGGAGCGTATTATCTGCGGCTATCACACATTGATTGACTGGGATAAAGCAGGAATTGAAAAGGTGAGTGCACTGATTGAGGTACGTGTCACACCACAGCGTGGCATGGGATTTGACAAAGTGGCAGAACGTATTTACAACTACCCGGAAGTAAATTCAGTTTATCTGATTTCCGGTGGATTTGATTTCATGGTAACGTTAGAGGGAAAAACACTGCGTGAGGTATCACAGTTTGTATCTGACAAATTATCACCGTTAGAGTCAGTGTTGAGCACAAAGACCAACTTTATTCTGAAAAAATACAAAGACCACGGAACCATTATGGCAGAGCCGGCAAAAGATGAAAGGATACAGATGATACCATGAGAAATCCATTATCAGAAACGATTGTAACGATTCAGCCATCCGGTATCCGTAAATACTTTGATCTTGTAAACGAGATGGAGGATGGAATCTCCCTTGGTGTTGGCGAACCTGATTTCGCAACGCCATGGCATATCCGTGACGAGGGAATCTATACCCTGGAAAAGGGAAGAACGCATTATACGTCCAATGCCGGTCTGGTTGAATTAAAAATTGAAATAGCAAAATTTTTACAGCGCCGCTATGACTTAGAGTATGATTACAAAAAAGAAATCATGGTGACAGTAGGCGGAAGCGAAGCGATTGATATTGCATTCCGTGCCATGTTAGATCCTGGCGATGAAGTGCTGATTCCACAGCCGAGTTATGTGTCTTACCTGCCTTGTACGGTACTGGCAAATGGAAAACCGGTTGTAATTGAATTGAAGGCAGAGAATGAGTTCCGTCTGACACCAGAGCAGTTAGAGGCGGCTATCACGGAAAAGACAAAGATTCTAGTGCTTCCTTATCCGAACAATCCGACCGGAGCCGTTATGGAGCGGGAAGATTTAGAGAAGATTGCTGAGGTCATTAAAAAACACGATATTTTTGTACTCAGCGATGAAATCTATTCGGAACTGACTTATCTTGAAAATCATGTTTCGATTGCATCGCTTCCGGGTATGAGAGAAAGAACGATTATTATCAATGGATTTTCTAAGTCACATGCCATGACGGGATGGAGACTCGGATATGCATGCGGACCGGAACTTATCATCAAGCAGATGTTAAAGATTCACCAGTATGCCATCATGTGTGCACCGACGAACAGCCAGTATGCTGCCGTGGAAGCACTTAAGAATGGTGATCCGGACGTTGCAAAGATGCGGGAAGAATATAACGGAAGACGCCGTTATCTGTTACACCGTTTTAAAGAGATGGGGCTGGAATGTTTTGAGCCGTTTGGAGCATTTTATATGTTCCCGTGCATCAAAGAATTCGGCATGACATCGGAAGAATTTGTGACGGAACTGCTTCATGCACAGCGTGTCGCAGTGGTGCCGGGAACCGCATTTGGTGACTGTGGAGAGGGATATTTAAGAATTTCCTATGCATACTCACTTGAGAATCTGCGCGTTGCGATGGACCGTATTGAAGCATTCGTGACAGAACTGCGCAGTAAAAAGAACAAATAGAAGAATCCGGAAAGGCATAAAATGGCAGAGTTAAATATTGTTTTATATGAGCCGGAGATACCGGCAAACACTGGAAATATAGGAAGAACCTGTGTGGCAACGGGAACAAAACTTCATCTGATTGAGCCGCTTGGTTTCAGCCTGGATGAAAAAGCATTGAAGCGTGCAGGCATGGATTACTGGAAAGACCTTGATGTGACAACTTATGTCAACTGGGAAGATTTTTGCGAGAAGAACCCGAATGCAAAAATTTATATGGCGACGACAAAGGGAAGACACGTCTATTCGGATGTGTCTTACGAGCCGGACTGCTATATTATGTTTGGAAAAGAGAGCGCCGGTATCCCGGAGGAGATTTTAAAAGACAACCCGGATACCTGTGTCAGAATTCCGATGATTGGAGAGACACGTTCCCTGAATCTTTCCAATTCCGTTGCAATCGTGCTGTATGAGGCATTGCGCCAGAATCAGTTCGATCATATGAAACTTGAGGGCGAACTTCATCGTTTAAGCTGGGACGATTAACAGAGAAAAAGGAAACGGTTGATCATATGGGTATTATCAAAGCAAAAAAATTAGTTCATGAATATATCAGACGTGACGAAGAGGGAAATGTGGAGTCCATTCAGACGGCACTCGACCATGTGGATCTCGATGTGAAACAGGGCGATTTTATCGCAATCTTAGGACATAACGGTTCCGGAAAATCCACCCTTGCAAAACACATTAATGCGCTGCTGCTTCCGTCGGAGGGATCTCTCTGGGTAGACGGAAAAGATGTATCGGAGGAGGAAAATGTTCTTCCGGTTCGACAGGCAGCCGGCATGGTATTTCAGAATCCGGATAATCAGATTATCGCAAGTGTTGTCGAGGAAGATGTCGGTTTCGGTCCGGAAAATATCGGGGTACCGACCGATGAAATCTGGCAGCGCGTGGAGGAAAGCCTGAAATCGGTTGGTATGTTAAAGTACCGCACACATTCGCCGAATCGTCTTTCGGGTGGACAGAAGCAGCGTGTTGCGATTGCGGGTGTAGTTGCAATGCAGCCAAAATGTATCGTGCTCGATGAGCCGACCGCGATGCTTGACCCGAACGGACGAAAAGATGTTATCCGCACTGCACATGAACTGAATGAGAAAAAAGGTGTTACGATTCTTCTGATTACGCATTACATGGAAGAAGTGGTAGATGCGGATTACGTGTATGTCATGGAAAAAGGAAAAGTCGTGATGCAGGGAAAACCGCGTGAGATTTTTTCACGTGTCGATGAATTAAAAGAACACAGGCTCGATGTGCCACAGATAACACTTCTTGCGGATGAACTGCGCAAATCAGGAGTTCCGATTCCAGAGGGAATCCTGACGAGAGAAGAGTTTGTACAGGCAGTAGAGAAGATAATGCAAAGATAGCAGGAAGGGCATGGTTACAGAATGTCGATTATTTTAGATAAAATCAACTATGTTTATAGCGAAGGAACAGCATACTGTATACAGGCATTGAAAGATGTGAATTTAAAAATTGAGGACGGGCAGTTTATCGGAATTATCGGTCACACCGGTTCCGGAAAGTCTACACTGATTCAGCATTTGAATGGATTGTGCAAGGCAACGTCAGGCACCATTTACTACAATGGGGAAGACATCTACGAAGAGGGATATGACCTGAGAGCATTGCGCAACCGTGTGGGACTTGTTTTCCAGTATCCGGAGCATCAGCTTTTTGAGACGACCATATTCGATGATGTCTGTTTCGGTCCGATGAATCAGGGACTGACCAAGGAAGAGGCGGGATTGCGTGCGTTTGAAGCACTGCGCAGCGTTGGACTGCCGGAGGAGCTTTATTATCAGTCTCCGTTTGATTTGTCCGGTGGACAGAAACGACGCGTTGCGATTGCGGGCGTGCTTGCCATGAAGCCGGAAGTGCTGATTTTAGATGAGCCTACAGCAGGACTCGACCCTGCCGGACGTGATGAGATTTTGGATTTGATTTCGAAGATGCACCGTGAAAAGAAAATTACCGTCATTCTTGTGTCGCACAGTATGGAAGATGTGGCAAAATATGTGGAGCGTATCATTGTGATGAATGATGGTTCTGTCATGTTAGACGGAACACCGAAACAGGTATTTCATCATTACAAGGAACTGGAAGCCGTCGGTCTTGCAGCGCCGCAGGTAACTTATTTGATGCATGAATTACAGGAAATAGGATTGCCGGTAGATGTGGAAGCAACGACAGTGGAAGAAGCAAAACAAAGTATTTTGCAGGCATTGGGCACATACAGAGGCAGATAGCCTGCGGCGAGATTACAGGAAGGAAGAAAGCGTGAACATACTATGTTAAGAGACATTACACTTGGTCAGTATTATCCGGCTGACTCTGTTATTCATAAATTAGATCCCCGCGTGAAGCTTGCAGGCACGATGGTATTCATTATTTCATTGTTCTGTTTTCGTGGAATTATCGCATTTGCGCTTGCCACGGTTTTTCTGATAGCGGTAATCCGTGCATCTAAGGTGCCGTTTCATTTTATGGTAAAGGGATTAAAAGCGATTGTAGTTTTATTGGTGATAACGGCGATTTTTAATCTTTTCCTGACGCCGGGGGATGTGCTTTGGTCTGTCTGGAAAATAAAGATTACCCAACAGGGCTTGAAAAGTGCTGTCACCATGGCAATCCGTCTGATTTATTTAATTCTTGGAACTTCAATTATGACATTGACGACAACACCGAACCAGTTGACGGACGGACTGGAAAAATCACTTCATCCGTTTAACAAAATTGGTGTACCGGTACATGCAATTGCGATGATGATGTCGATTGCACTTCGTTTTATTCCGATTCTCATCGAGGAGACGGATAAGATTATGAAGGCACAGATGGCGCGTGGCGCGGATTTTGAAGCCGGCAACCTGATAAAAAAAGCAAAGAGCATGATACCGCTTTTGGTTCCGCTTTTTGTGTCAGCATTCCGTCGTGCGGATGACCTTGCAATGGCGATGGAGGCAAGATGTTACAATGGCGGCGAGGGAAGAACCAAAATGAAACCGTTAAAATATGCAGGACGGGATCACCGTGCGTATTTTGTGCTACTGGTGTATTTTGCGTTAATTATCGTATGCCGTATTTTTTGCCCGTGGTCACTTTTTAGTTTAGCTGCTTAGTACATTGTTTTTTATGTAATAGGAAATTTCGTTCCTGTTACATAAAAATGCTTTGTAAGAATCACACTGCGGCGGAGTGGAATTTAATGCTTCGCATACCGCTCGGGCGCGCAAGTGTGTGGCAGGCGCACACTTTATGCAAGCGGTGTAAGGGCATATGGCAATTGGAAAGTGCAGGCGGATAGGGAAAGTTTGAAAGGAAGAGAAGTTGAAGCGTGTAAAAATGGTGGTGGCGTATGACGGCACCAATTACTGTGGCTGGCAGGTACAGCCCAATGGAATTACAATTGAAGAAGTGTTAAACAAAACGTTGTCACAGCTTTTAGGAGAGGAGATTACCGTAACCGGTGCGAGCCGTACCGATTCGGGTGTCCACTCGCTTGGAAATGTGGCAATTTTTGATACAGAGACCAGAATACCGGCGGATAAAATTGCATTTGCCTTAAACCAGCGTCTGCCGGAGGACATTGTGGTGCAGGGTTCCTGCGAGGTGCCTGCCGACTGGCATCCGCGTTATCAGGAGAGCCGTAAGACCTACGAATATCGCATTTTAAACCGGACATTCCGTATGCCGACAAGACGGTTAGACACCTATTTTTTTCATTATGACCTGGATGTGGAAAAAATGAAGCGTGCGGCATCTTACCTGGTCGGTGAACATGATTTTAAGAGCTTTTGTGCAGTCGGAGCGCAGGTTAAGACGACGACAAGAACTATCTACGCCTGTGAGGTCGAAAAGGGAACGAATGATGTAATTACCATCCGCGTTACCGGAAACGGCTTTTTATATAATATGGTTCGCATCATTGCCGGAACCTTGGTCAAAGTCGGAAATGGTGACATAGAACCGGAACAGATTCCGGTTATTCTGGAGGCAAAAAACCGCGAGGCGGCGGGACCAACCGCACCGGCACACGGGCTTACGATGATGGGGATTGAGTATCTGGAGTGAAGGACTGCTAGGAAAAAGAGGGAGAAGAAAAAAGAATATGTACGAAAGAGTGGGATTAAGAGAGGCTTTTAAACAGGAATTGTCAGAATGGGCCAAAACCGGAAAAGCACCGGAAAGCGCCGGACAGAGTATTCATTATGCGTTGGATTTGCAGAAGAAGCGTTTAGAAGAGCGTGGTTTACAGATGGAACTTTCATTTGAAAAGCCACGAAAAGAGAGTGACTATATCAGTGGTGGCTCATCTGCAGATAAAAGAAGACAAAGTCTAAAATACAGTAACCAGACAGAGTATGAAGACAATACAAGAAAACTTTTTTTTTAAGAATGGAAAGCGGAAATTTCATGAAAAAGAGTGGGGCGTTTTCTATACAATCACGACTTTTTTACGGAATGAATCCATAGATGGAAGTGAGACTTATTGTTGTCCGAGTTGCGGTGCAATTTCAACTATTTTGCAGTTACAGGATGGCTGCCCGTACTGTCAGACAAAATATAAAATAACGGATTTGTTCCCGAAAGTAAGTTACTTTTATTTTATGAAAAGTCCGGTGGAGAAAAGAAGCAAGCTGCTGGCAAAGGTAAAATGGGTGCTGCTGTTAGGCGCTTTACTTGGATTACTTTTGCAAAGATGTGGAATCTGGATTCCGGTAGAAGCAGGCACCGGCACATTTCATCTGATTCAAACAATCGGCGCGATTGTTTTTTCGATGCTGTTGGGAATGTTATTGATTTATGTAGCATATGCATGTTTATCGATAATGAGTTTGTTTGAAAAAGCAATTTTTCTATAAAGCCGCTGGCACAGAATAAAGAAGCGGAACGCAAGATAAATCAGTTGTTGGGAGGATTTGACCCAAGTTTTTCTTATCCCTATTTTATCAGTCAGTTAATATCAACGTTGAAAATTATTACTTTTACAAAGGACAGGACGAATCTGCCCCAGTATACAGGAAGCAATCCGCATACGGATTTGGATAATATTATAGAAATGGCATTCAATGGTGTTCTAAAATTGAATCACTATACCGTGCAGAATGGCTATTGTACCCTGAATCTGGAAATGGGAATGGATGTTGTGCGTGAGAGTGGAAATAAGATAAAGACGAAAGCGGAACTGTATCGCATGACAATCGTGAAAAATGTTGCAAAATTAGAAGATATTCATTTTTCTGTCAAGCGGGTGGAGTGTAAAAAGTGTGGCGGAAGTTTCGATGCAATGAAAGAAAAAGTATGCCCTTATTGTGGTGAAAACTATGATTATAAAGAAGATGACTGGATGGTTTTGCAGCTTGAGAAGTTATAAATGCAACCAGGCCGGAGCGTGTACAGATATTCTTTAGGTTGATATTATTTTTCACATGTTCATAACATCCCCAGGAAACGTAAATTTTGTGGATAACTCCCTTGTTTTCCGGAAAAAAGAGGTTGACACACGGGGAATGGTGTACTATAATATGTAAGTCTGACAAAGAGACAAAATGTAACTCCAAAAGCCCCGGAGTCACATTTGATGATACAATGATGAGCGAGGAAGCAGTGCGCCGGACATTCGTATTGTGGAATTGCCAAATGCATTATTTAGGAGGAAAATCAATGAAAACTTTTATGGCTAGCCCAGCTACCATTGAGAGAAAATGGTATGTAGTTGACGCTGAA
>CAKRDK010000026.1 GCA_934309475.1 uncultured Roseburia sp. | reverse complement strand
GTGATACAGGCTTCCGTGGCAAAGCTTGTCCGTGGCAAAACATTGATTGTCATTGCACACCGTCTTTCCACCATTGCAGATGCGGATAAGATTTTTGTCATTGAAAATGGAAAAGTAGAAGAGTGCGGAACACATGAGGAATTGTTAGGACAGCAAAAACTTTATCAAAAGATGTGGGAAGCCCATATTTCCACTAAAGATAATGGAGAGGAGAATACTGTTTATGCTTAAAATATATCAGAAATTCTTTCGCTTTTGCGGAAAAGTAAACAAAGGAAAATTCTACCGCTCCTTAGTAGACGGTGTTGTGATTGCACTGATGGAAGCGATGAAGATACCGGCAATGTTGTGGATGCTGCAGGGCGCAATCAACGGAACAATTACGGGAAAACTGATTTTAGAGTGTTTAGGCATTCTAGTGGGAAGTATTATAATCAGTTCCCTTTTTCGATACCGCTCCACGATGTATCAGTGTGAGGCAGGGTATGGAACGGCAGCAGGAAAAAGAATTGAGATTGCCCAGCATCTGCGTTATCTGCCGATGGGGTATTTTAACCGGAACAGCTTAGGTTCCATTACATCTGTCACAACAAACACGATGGAAGGACTTGCAGACGTAGCGACAAGGGTTGTCATGATGACAACACAGGGCATTCTAACGACCGGTATCATTGCGCTTATGATTTTGGCTTATGACTGGCGTATCGGTCTGATTGTCATTGTCGGAGTTGTATTATTTTTCCAGGCAAACAGTCAGATACAGAAGAAGAGCCAGCGTCTTTCTCCAAGAAAATACGAGGTGGACCGCTCCCTTGTTGAAAAAGTAATCGAATATGTGCAGGGAATCTCCGAGGTAAAAAGTTATAACCTGACCGGAAAAATGGCTGGAAAATTGAATCAGGCAATTCAGGAAAACACGGACTGCAACACGGAGATGGAGCTGACGTTTGTTCCGTTGATGGCGTTACAGAATGCGATTATAAAACTGACCGGAGTTGCCATCACGCTTTGCTCCGTAGCTTTTTATTTAAACGGAAGCATGGAACTTTTAATCTGCATTGGAATGATAATCTGTTCGTTCATGGTATTTTCAAGCTTAGAGCAGGCGGGAAATTATTCGGCACTGCTTCGTACCGTAGATGTCTCCGTAGACCGTGCACAGGAGATTTTAGAATTGCCGGAGATGGATATCGATGGAAAAGAAATTACACCTAAGACGCATGATGTAGAACTGCGGGATGTAACATTTTCCTATGAAAAGAAGAGGATTATCGACGGTGTTTCGGTACGGATTCCGGAAAAAACGACAACGGCAATCGTTGGACCGTCCGGCGGCGGAAAGACCACACTGTGCCATCTGATTGCAAGATTCTGGGATACCGATACCGGTGAGATTTTATTAGGCGGTCACAATGTAAAAGAGTACAGCATGGACAGCCTGATGAAAAACTTCAGTTTCGTGTTCCAGAATGTGTATTTGTTCCAGGATACGATTGCAAATAACATCCGCTTCGGACAGGAAGATGCCCCGATGGAAAAAGTAATCGAGGCGGCAAAACAGGCGTGCTGCCACGACTTTATCATGGCGCTGCCGGACGGCTATGAGACGGTAATCGGGGAGGGCGGCGCAAGCCTTTCCGGTGGAGAAAAGCAGAGAATCTCCATTGCCCGTGCGATTATGAAAGATTCCCCGGTAATTATTTTAGACGAGGCGACTGCCAACGTTGACCCGGAAAATGAGAAGGAACTCATGGACGCCATCGCAGCCCTGACGAAGAATAAAACCATTTTTATGATTGCCCATCGCCTAAAGACGGTTCGTAATGCGGACACCATCCTCGTCGTAGACAAAGGAAAAATTGTGCAGCAGGGCAGGCATGAGGAACTGATGAAACAGGATGGAATCTACAAGCGGTTTGTGATGTCACGAGAACTTGCAGCAAGCTGGAAATTATAAAAGTGAGAAATCCTTTCATTTGAAGTCCTTGATTTTTCTCACGTAATTCATTATGATAAATGCAGTTAGTTAAAACTAACCAGTGTAAATCAAGAAGGCTCCTATTGGACTGCAATACTGCTGAAACTGCCGTCCACCGGAAGTTGCTACCTTCCGGGAGGAGTTCTTTTCAAAATGAAAGAATATGGAGGAAAATCGGGATATGAATTATTTAGAGATTGAAAAAGTAATCGGACGCGAAATTTTAGACTCAAGAGGAAATCCTACGGTTGAGGCAGAAGTGATATTGGTAGACGGAACCATCGGACGGGGAATGGCGCCAAGTGGTGCATCCACAGGTGAATTTGAGGCATTAGAGCTGCGTGACGGTGTGAAGGACAGATACCTTGGAAAAGGTGTGGAAAAGGCAGTTGAAAATATCAACACCATCATCAATGACACCTTATGTGGAATGGATGCCTCCGATATTTACGCAGTAGATAAAGCAATGATTGAGGCAGATGGAACAAAGGATAAATCAAAATTAGGTGCAAATGCAATCTTGGCAGTTTCCATTGCAAGCGCAAGAGCGGCTGCAACAGCACTTGATATTCCACTTTACCGTTTCTTTGGCGGAATCAGTGGCAACAGACTTCCGGTACCGATGATGAATATTGTAAACGGCGGATGCCATGCATTATCCTCCGGTCTTGATGTGCAGGAATTTATGATTATGCCGGTTGGAGCACCGAATTTTAAAGAGTGCTTAAGATGGTGTGCAGAAGTATTCCACGCACTTGCCTCCATTTTAAAAGAACGCGGGCTTGCAACAAGCGTGGGAGATGAAGGCGGTTTCGCACCTGCATTGAAATCAGACGAAGAGGCGATTGAGACGATTTTAGAGGCAGTGAAAAAGGCCGGCTATGAACCGGGAAGAGACTTTAAGATTGCCATGGACGCAGCTTCTAGCGAATGGAAGACAGGTAAAAAGGGCGAGTACAAGCTTCCAAAAGCCGGAACCGTATTTACATCGGAAGAGCTGATTGCACATTGGAAAGGCTTAGTTGAGAAATACCCAATCATTTCCATTGAAGATGCATTAGACGAGGAAGACTGGGAGGGCTGGAAGAAACTGACTGCAGAGTTAGGCGACAAAGTCCAGTTAGTCGGAGATGATTTATTCGTTACGAACACCGAGAGACTTTCCAAGGGAATTGAACTCGGCTGTGGCAATTCTATCCTGATTAAATTAAACCAGATTGGTTCTGTTTCCGAGACGTTAGAGGCAATCAAGATGGCGCACAAAGCAGGCTATACCGCCATTGCTTCCCATCGTTCCGGTGAGACCGAAGATACCACAATTGCAGACCTTGCAGTTGCATTAAATACCTGCCAGATTAAGACCGGTGCACCGAGCAGAACAGAGCGAGTTGCGAAATATAACCAGTTGTTGCGCATCGAAGAGGAACTCGGCGCAGCAGCAGTTTACCCGGGAATGGGTGCATTTAATGTGAAATAGAACGTTCCTGTAATTTTACATCTGAATTCTGAGGAACATATACTTTTTCAGGATTCTCATGAAGTTCATACAAATTTATAAAATACACGTTGTGTAATTATAGATCACATGCTATAATATACGCAACGTGTATTTTGTGTTTGAAATCAAACTTTGAAACTAAAATGTGAGGAGGCAGTTTATGAAGGAGAAGGAAGTGCTTACGGAATGTCAGAAGAAGATGAGGGAGTTTCGGGAAGAGACGGGAATGAACCGCAAGGAGTTTTGCGAGCAGTTTGATATTCCATACAGAACGGTGACGGAGTGGGAGCGTGGCAATCGAAATGCACCCGGTTATGTGTTGCGTTTCATGGAATATTATATTGCAATGGAAAAAGTGAAAGAGCGCTCGAAACAGAAGGATTTTTTGGCAGGAGAATTCGAGACAAAAAGACTATGGATACGCCATTTCAAAAAGGAAGATGCAGAGTCCTGCTACCAGGGCTGGGGAAGGGATGAGAGACTGGGAAGTTTTATATTGGGCTATCCGATGAACTTATTGCAGATGGAAGATTTTGTGGAGGAGCAGCTTTTCAATGAGAATGCATGGGTTATTGTAGAAAAAGAAAGCGGAAACTGTATTGGTTTTATAACGGTTACGATTCCATATACACAGCTTGGCATCGGGGAAGCAGGCTATGTTATCGGGGAACATTATCAGAGAAAAGGCTATGTGTATGAGGCGGTGAACCGTATGTTACAACACTATCTGGTGGAACGTGATTTGTATATGATAGAAGCAAAGTATCAGGAGAAGAATGCGGCATCTGCCGGATTGTTGAAGAAATTAGGGTTTAAAGTGGATGGAACACTAAGAAACCGGAGGGTTGAGTTTTCCTCCGGTGAGCGAAGAAATCTGGTGGTATGTTCCATTACAGGTGATGAATATAAGGAGAAGAACGCTTATGAAGAAAAATAAAGAAGACATTACAATCAGAAGTTCTGCCGGAGAATATTTATCGTACATAGCTGCAACGGGCAATGGGGATGTTGACATGGAGGTCTTATATTTTGAGGAATCCATCTGGATGACACAGAAGATGATGGCAACGATGTATGACGTTACAAAACAAAATATCAGTCAGCATATACAGAAAATTTTTGATGACAATGAGTTAGAGGAAGCGTCAACTGTAAAGAATTTCTTGACAGTTCAAAAGGAAGGTGCAAGACAGGTTGAACGGGAACTGGTTCATTACAATCTCCCTATGATTATTGCAGTCGGTTTCAAAGTGAATTCGATAAGAGCCGTCCAGTTTCGAAAGTGGGTCAACCAGATTGCGACTACTTATACCATAAAAGGTTGGGTAATGGATTCGGAACGATTGAAGGAAGGAACGTTTTTATCGGATCAATATTTTGAGGAGCAACTGGAGAAAATACGTGAAATCCGCCTGTCAGAACGAAAATTTTATCAAAAGATTACAGACATTTACGCAACGGCGGTAGATTATGACAAGACCGCTAAGACAACCAAGGAATTTTTTGCAAAGGTGCAAAATAAGATGCATTATGCGGTACATGGGCATACTGCGGCGGAGCTTATTTATGAGAGAGCGGATGCTGCCAGGGTGCATATGGGACTACATACATGGAAGGACGCACCGGATGGGAAAATAATTCCAAGCGATGTTGTGGTAGCAAAGAATTATTTATCCAAAGAAGAGATGGAATCGTTAACCAGAATTGTGTCGGCGTATCTTGACCTAGCAGAAGACCGGGCGAAAAGAAAGATTCCAATGACAATGGAAGACTGGGCAAAAAGATTAGACATCTTTTTACAGGCAGACGACAGAGAAATCCTGCAAGGTTACGGAAGGATAACAGCCAAGATTGCAGAAGAACATGCTTTGTCAGAATTTGAAAAGTATAGAATTATCCAGGATGAACAGTTTTTATCAGATTATGACAAGTATTTGCTGGAGTTAGAACAAACCCGGGGAAAATAATAACTAGTATCCGATATTTGACAAAATGATAAAATTTCTCAATAAAGAAAAAAGCATGGAAATGTCGAAAAATAGGATTATAATATATAGTTAATAGCTATAACCTATGAGGAGGCAGATAACATGTTAAAGAAGTTGAAAAAGATTGATCCAAAGAAAACCGGTATTTTTGCAGCAGGAGTATTGTTCGGTACAGCAGGAATTAAAATCCTTTCTAGCAAGGATGCAAAGAAGCTTTATACAAACTGTACTGCAGCCGTACTTCGTGCAAAAGAATGTGTGATGAAGACTGCTACAACCGTGCAGGAGAACGCAGAGGACATTTATGCGGAAGCTCAGCAGATAAATGAAGAACGCGCTGCAAAAGAGGCAGAAGTATTTTCTGAGGCAGAAGTTTCTGAAGAAGAGGTTTCTGAGGCAGAAACAGAGGAAACTGAAGAATAGGAAAGCGCTCAAGACACCTGCAGACTGTGAAAGGATGCAGGTGTTTTTTGACGAAACAGGTACTGTGTCAGAAGTGTGAAACATAGATGTTTTACACACAGGATTTGTGCGGGTGCACAAGCCCGACATGCGCAGGAAGTCGCGCGAGATTGGAGAAATATTATGAAATTTACAATCAGACATGAGATAAAAGGAAGAGTCAGAATCCATATCATACAGAATTGCATGACGTTTGAGCAGGCAGATATCCTTCAGTATTACTTAGAGCAGCAGGAGATGGTAACTTCCGCGAAAATCCAGGAGCGCACATCAGATGCCACGATTTGTTATGAAGGCGGACGTGAGGAACTGCTTGCGGTTTTAAAGAAATTTTCCTATGAGAAGACCGAGATGCCGCAGGAATACAGCAAGAATTCCGGCCGGGAGATGAACCGTACTTACTGGGACAAGCTCGTAAACAAAACGGTTCTTCATTTTGGAAATAAACTCTTCCTGCCATACGAGATTCGTGCAGGAATCACAGCGGTGAAATCCGTGAAATATTTGTGGGAAGGAATCAAAACCTTAGCACATGGCAAGATAGAAGTTCCGGTACTGGATGCAACCGCAATCGGTGTATCGATTTTCCGTGGGGATATTGCAACCGCAGGTTCTGTCATGTATCTGCTCGGCGTTGGAGAAATCCTAGAAGAGTGGACCCATAAGAAGTCCGTCGGAGACCTTGCAAGAAGTATGTCGTTAAATATTGATAAGGTATGGCTTATCCGGGAGAGCCAGGAAGTTTTGGTTTCTTCATCCACCATTCAGGCAAAAGACTGCGTCAGAGTTCATATGGGAAATATGATTCCGTTCGATGGAGTTGTGACAGATGGAGAAGCAATGGTGAATCAGGCATCCCTGACAGGAGAGTCAGAACCTGTCCGGAAAGCAGAGGGAAGCTTTGTATATGCCGGAACCGTTGTGGAAGAGGGCGAGATTACTTTAGAGGTCAAGGAAGCAAACGGCGAAAGCAAGTATGATAAAATTATGACAATGATTGAGGAATCCGAGAAGCTGAAATCTTCCTTAGAAGGAAAAGCAGAACATTTAGCGGACAGACTGGTTCCTTACACATTTGCAGGAACAGGGCTGGTATGGCTGTTGAGCCGTAATACAACCAAGGCATTGTCTGTCCTGATGGTGGATTTCTCCTGTGCATTGAAACTTGCAATGCCGTTGGCGGTATTGTCCGCAATTCGTGAGGCGAGCAACTATGACATCACGGTAAAGGGCGGCAAATATTTAGAAGCGATGGCGGAAGCAGATACCATTGTATTTGACAAGACAGGAACCCTCACAAAAGCACAGCCGACCGTGACCGAAATTATTTCCTTTAGCGGTCAGGAGCCGGACGAACTGCTTCGGATAGCGGCATGCTTAGAGGAGCATTTCCCGCACTCTATGGCTAAAGCGGTAGTGCGTGAGGCATTAGAGAAAAATTTAGTGCATGAGGAACTTCACTCTAAAGTAGAGTATATCGTGGCACACGGTATCTCATCGAAATTAAATGAGAAGAAAGTAATCATCGGAAGTTATCATTTTGTATTTGAGGATGAGGGAACGACGATACCGGAAGAGAAAAAAGCGTTGTTTGAAAATCTTCCACCACAGTATTCTCATCTGTATATGGCAATTGAGGGAAGTCTTGCCGCTGTCATTTGCATTGAGGATCCATTGAGAAAAGAAGCTGCAGATGTGGTGCGCGAGTTAAAACAAAATGGAATCACGAAAGTAGTTATGATGACGGGAGACAGCGAACGGATTGCACGGAATATCGCAGAAAAAGTCGGTGTCGATGAGTACAAGTCTGAGGTGCTTCCGGAGGATAAGGCTGAATTTGTAGAAAAAGAAAAAGCAGCCGGACGGAAAGTAATCATGATTGGAGACGGAATCAACGACTCTCCGGCACTCTCAGCCGCAGATGTTGGTGTCGCAATCAGCGACGGTGCAGAAATTGCAAGGGAAATTGCAGATGTTACCATCGGTGCGGATAATCTTAGGGAGATTGTTGTCTTAAAGAAGTTAAGCAATGCACTTATGAGACGGATTCATAAAAATTATCGCGTCATAGTAGGATTTAATACGGCACTGATACTGCTTGGAGTAGGTGGTATCATTCAGCCGACAACGTCAGCACTCCTTCATAACACATCGACGCTGATGATAAGCATGAAGAGCATGAACAATCTTTTAGAAGAGAAAGAAGAACAGGAGGAATCCATATGACAAAAGTAACGGTACAGGTAGATGGAATGCAGTGTGGCATGTGTGAAGCACATGTCAATGAGGCACTCCGCAATGCATTTCCAGGCGCAAAGAAAGTTTGCGCTTCCCATAAAAAAGGAACTGCAACCTTTGTGACGGAGACAGCACCGGCGGAAAGTGAGATTGAAAAAGTAATCGAGAACACCGGTTATCATTTTGTTAGTGTGAAAGAAGAGCCATATGAAAAGAAAGGATTTTTCTTTCACTAGGCGGGGAACTTAATAGAGAAATTTATGGATGGCATCCCAGTATGGGATGCCATTTTGTAGTTCTATTATTGATTTCAAAGCGGCAGTGTTGTAAGATGAAAGAGGGAGGGAACGACATGATTGTATGTGTAGCAGTAGATGATAATTTTGGAATGACATTTAACAAGAGAAGGCAGAGCCAGGATAAGTGCTTAAGAAGTGAACTGCTGCAGACAGCCCAAGAGAGCACACTCTGGATGAACCATTACAGCGCGAAACAGTTTGAAGTTCCGTTGCCGGAAAATGTCAGAGTGGACGAAGAGTTTTTGAAGAAAGCCGGTGCCAAAGATGTCTGCTTTGTGGAAAATCTGCCTGTGGCAGATTATAAAGAGCAGATAAAAAAGATGATTCTTTTTAAGTGGAACAGGGAATATCCGGCAGACTGGCACCTTGACATTTCAGTAGCACAACCCGGCTGGGAATTGTTATCCGTCAGGGAGTTTCAGGGAAATTCACACGAAAAGATTACGAGGGAGGAGTGGGTATATGTTCCAAGCAGGTAAACGGAGAAAAAAAGGATCGCCGCTAACGAAGTTTGCAATGTTAATGGCAGCACTTATGTGTATGCTGCAGGCGGGATGCAGTACGTCAGATAATGTGGCGGAAATTGCGGCGGAAGCTCAGGTACAGGAAGTAATTGAACAGGAGACCGAGACGCAGGAAATAGCTGCCGAGGAGACAGAAAGCGAAGTGGCCGGCGACACGGAGAGCAGTACAGAGGAAAAGAAAAAAATAACGGCATCCTACGCGGCAATCCAACAGGCAGAACTTTCTACAGAGGTGGCAATTTCACAGGATGAGGTTCCGGCGTATTCCGGGGAACCATATGTTGAGGTGAATGGCAATATCCCTCAATTTGAAGAGAAAGAGTTGTCGACCTCTTCCTATGAATATTACAGCGATTTAGACAGTCTTGGCAGATGTGGTGTGGTATACGCCTGCATCGGAACTGATATCATGCCGACAGAAGAGCGCGGCGAAATCGGACAGGTAAAGCCTACAGGCTGGCACACGGTAAAATATGATGTTGTCGACGGAAAATACTTATACAACCGCTGTCATCTCATTGGTTACCAGCTTACCGGAGAGAATGCCAACACGAAGAATTTAATTACAGGAACGAGATATCTGAACGTAAAAGGCATGCTGCCATTTGAAAATATGGTTGCCGATTATGTGAAGGAAACGGGAAATCATGTGATGTACCGGGTTACACCTGTTTTTGAAGGGGACAACCTGCTTGTGAGCGGGGTTCAGATAGAAGCGGAGTCGGTGGAGGACAAGGGAGACGGCATCCTTTTTAATGTCTATTGTTATAATGTACAGCCGGAAGTGGCAATCGATTATGCAACAGGGGAGAGCTCCTGTGAGAGTGCAGATACAACTACAGACAATGCAAATAATGCCGAGAGCGTAAGCGATACAACAGGCAGCACCAGCGATGCAGAAAGTGCACAGACCGTTGAGACGCCGGCAGATACAGGCAGTACAACGATGGTATGGAAATCCGCAACAGGTTCGAAGTATCACAGCCGCAACGATTGTGGTAATATGAATCCGGCAAATGCCACGCAGATTACCGAGCAGCAGGCAATCAGTGAAGGCCTGGGAAAATGTAAAAAATGCTGGTAGATAATAGGGGCAGAGAGCAGTCAGATGCGAAAAGTGTCTGGCTGCTTTTTTTGAAAACGCATTGAATATTTGGGGGCTTTATGATAGTATGAATAAGATATTTAGACAAATTTTACATTATAATAGGAGGTTTTAGATAGATGGAAAGCTATAAGCAGGAATTTATTGAATTTATGGTAGAAAGTGATGTTTTGAAGTTTGGAGAATTTACATTAAAGAGTGGACGTAAATCTCCTTTTTTTATGAACGCAGGTGCTTATGTGACAGGCTCCCAGCTGATGAGATTAGGGGAATATTACGCAAAGGCAATCCATGAGACTTATGGAGACGATTTTGATGTGTTATTCGGACCGGCTTACAAGGGAATTCCAATCAGTGTGGTAACGGCAGTGGCATACAGCAAATTGTATGGAAAAGAGATTCGTTACTGCTCCGACCGGAAAGAAGAGAAAGACCACGGTGCAGATAAGGGAAGCTTTTTAGGAAGCACGTTAAAAGACGGTGACAGAGTTGTCATGATTGAAGATGTAACTACATCCGGTAAATCAATGGAAGAGACCGTTCCAAAGGTAAAAGGTGCCGCAAATGTAGAGATTATCGGACTTATGGTATCGCTAAACCGTATGGAGAAGGGGCTCGGCGGAGAGAAGAGTGCATTAGAAGAGATTAAGGAAAAATACGGTTTTGATGCGAATGCAATCGTTTCCATGGACGAGGTTGTGGAATGTCTTTATAACCGTGAATGTCATGGAAGAATCGTTATTGATGATAAGATGAAGGCTGCTATTGATGCATATTATGAGCAGTATGGTGCACGATAGAAAAAAGCAGCGGATTGCTGCATGGATTCTGTTTGTGATATATGTTATTGTATTATTTTACTTTTTATTTTTTGCAGAATCATTAGGAAGAACTTACGCGGAGCGGGAATATCATTATAATCTGATTCCCTTCCATGAGATAAAAAGATTCATTCTTTATGCAGATATCCTTGGAACAAAGGCAGTGGTGCTCAATATATTTGGGAATATAGCGGCATTTGTTCCATTTGGTTTTTTCCTGCCGGTCTTTTCAACGCGGTGCAGGAAGTTTGGTTTTGTATTTTTATATAGTTTTGAACTCAGCCTGGCGGTGGAAGTGATACAGCTTGTGACAAAAGTTGGTTCCTTTGATGTGGATGACATCATTCTCAACACATTAGGGGGCATTTGTGGGTATGTGATATACCGGATTATGCGTACACTTTATGTCAGATGGCGTCAAAGAAGGGAATAGTCTGAGATGGCAAGGAGAAAATATCGAAAACATAACTACAAATTTACGGAGAAAGTGCAGTCAAAGCGTGGCATAACGGCGCTTGGGTTTGCAATCATCTCGCTTGTAATTTTTGTAGTGGTGATTGTAAGTGCATCGGGAAGCGGCGGAAACGGCAGCATGTATTTGGGAAGTGCCGGAGTGACTTCCATGCTGTTGGCAATCATTGCGCTGGTGCTTGCAATCAGGAGTTTATTTGAGGAAGGCTCATTTAAATTTTTCCCGTATCTTGCGACGGCAGTTTCCGTGATTGCGGCAGGAATCTGGGTGAGTTTATATGTGGCAGGAATGTTTCTGGCATAGACAGGAGTGCAGACAATGAAAAACGATTTCGAAAAACAGATTTCATTTATTTTAGAGTTAGACAAGATAAAACACATTACAAGACAGACCTATCTTTGCGATGGAAGCAGAAAGGAAAATGATGCGGAACATTCGTGGCATCTTGCCCTGATGTGTTTTGTTCTGGCAGATTATGCAAACGAGCCAATCGATGTCTTAAAGACGATGAAGATGGTGCTGCTTCACGACGTGATAGAGATTGATGCGGGGGATACCTACGCATATGACACAGAGGGAAATAAAACAAAACGGGAGCGGGAATTGAAAGCCGCGGACCGTATTTTTGGACTTTTACCGGAGGGACAGGCACAGGAGTACCGCGGACTCTGGGATGAATTTGAAGCAATGGAGACACCGGAATCTAAATTTGCCAATATGTTAGATAAGGTGCAGCCGCTGCTGTTAAACCATGCATCGGGTGGACACTCCTGGGAGGAACACGGAGTAAAATTGTCTCAGGTTCTAAGGAGAGATGAGCGTGTGCATGAGGGTTCGGAAGAAATCTGGGCTTATGCGAAATCTCTTTTAGAAGAGAATGTAAAAGCCGGTCATTTAAAGGATGAATGATAACGGCTTTGGAAAGGATTTAAGATGAGTTATCAGGAATTGAGAAAAGAGGCAAACGAAGCAGTCGCAGAGCGCTATGAATTAGTGTTAGAGCGCATTGCTGAAATTGAAAAAGAGAATGCGGCAGCAGAACCGTATGCCGCTTATTTTAAAAGAGTTGCCAATCTGTTTTTACAGACAGCCGTTGTATTAACAGAGGAGGATAACGGAACGCTTTTTACACATTCCATGGAAGAATGTGTGGCGATGAACCGTGCAATCAATGAGGATGTGTTAGAAGAGAACTATGAAAATAGTTATTTGAACCCGGCATATGCGGTTAAAACATTAGGAGAGGAATTCGGACAGATTTTGAGTGTGCTCTACGCACATGTGAGAAATGTGATTCCTTCTGCTTTTGCAGGAGAAAAACAGCGTGTGACACTTGCGATGGAACTGTTTGTCGAAGTGTGCCATCTGTTTGAAGAGTCAGAGAAACCGGATGCGCATGAAGTGCAGCAGGCAGTTTACTGGTATTTCCACGATTACAGCGAGATTTTCGAAGCGGAATCGGTAGAGAAGTTAGTCAATCCGGATTATGATTTTGCGACACAGATTGTCATGGAATCAGACTTAAACGATTTGCGCTACCTTTACCGCTATGGACGTTATATCGGTACGGACGAAGTGGAAATTGCCAGATTTTTAAATCAGATGTCGGAGGAAGAGATTCAGTCCATGGCAGATACCTATACAGAGGGCTACCGTATCGGATTTGAGACAACCGGAAAAGATTTATCCAAGAAGACAACGGCTGAAGTGCGTTATCCAATCGGATTTGAGCGTATGGTGCGTGCTGCAATCCGTAATTTTGAAAAAATAGGACTTCGTGTCACGATGACACCATACCCAATCGATTACAACAAACAGTATCAGTATGACCACAAAGAAGATCAGGGTGTCTATTTTGATAAGGCGTATGTGGAGCGCCGGTTAGAATGCCGCAAAGCGGCATTTGAGGAGCGCAAGACACTTGCAGCAGGTTATGCAGGCCCTGCAGTCATTGAAGTGTTCGGAGAGATTCCGTTTGCGCCGGTCACCAAAAAAGAAGCCGTTCATTTAGACGAGAAACAGCAGCAGCTCAGTGTGCACAATATGAGTGTAGGTGGACAGATTACAAATCAGTACATCAAAGGTGAGGAGAGAAGTTTTACGATTATCGCGTACCCGGTACCGGCAATCGGAGAGAAGTTTAAGGAAATTTTCGCCAAAACAGTTGAGATTAATACGCTTGACTACACCTTATATCAGACCATGCAGCAGAAACTGATTGATGTCTTAGATGAGGCAGAAAAAGTGCATATTACCGGAAAAGGTGATAACAAGACAGACCTTTACGTTTCCATTTATCCGTTAAAAGATAAGGCAAAAGAGACCGCATTCGAAAACTGTGTGGCTGATGTCAACATTCCGGTCGGAGAGGTCTTTACGTCTCCTGTTTTAGCTGGTACCACCGGAAAATTATTTGTCAGCCAGGTTTATCTGCAGGGCTTAAAATATGTCAATTTAGAGATTGACTTTAAAGACGGTATGATAGATCAGTATACCTGTACGAACTTTGCGACAGAAGAAGAGAATAAAAAATATTTAAAAGATAATGTGCTCTACAACCATGAGACACTTCCGATGGGTGAGTTTGCCATCGGAACGAATACGACAGCATACCGTATGGCAAGAGAGTTTGACATTGCCGATAAATTGCCGATTCTGATTGCAGAAAAGACAGGACCTCACTTTGCGGTTGGAGATACCTGTTATTCCCATGAGGAGGACAATATCTCTTATAATCCGGATGGAAAGGCAATCGTGGCAAGGGAGAATGCAATTTCTGCATTGCGTAACGAGGATATGACAAAAGCATACTTTAACTGTCATACCGATATCACGATTCCGTATGATGAACTAGATAAAATCACTGCAATTTGTCCGGACGGAAGAGAGATTGCGATTATCTCAGATGGTAAATTTGTCGTTCCGGGAACAGAAGAATTAAATATTCCATTACAGTAAGATTAGCGCTGCTTATCAATAAAATTACAATTATTAATTGGACTTCTAACAAGAAAGCGGTTACAATAAAACTGTAAAATTTCATAGGCGCTCCATATGACTGTCACACCCTTGAAGTCATGTGGGGCGGTTTGTTTTTGGAATAAGAGCAGGAGGACATTGTAATGGCAAAAGTAGGAATTGTAATGGGCAGCGATTCAGATATGCCTGTAATGGCAAAGGCAGCTGATATCTTAGAAAAATTAGGAATTGAATACGAGATGACAATTATTTCCGCTCACCGTGAGCCGGATGTATTTTTTGAATATGCAAAAAGCGCTGAGGCAAAAGGATTTAAAGTGATTATTGCAGGTGCAGGCATGGCAGCACATCTGCCGGGCATGTGTGCCGCTATTTTCCCGATGCCGGTAATCGGAATCCCGATGCACACAACTTCATTAGGTGGCAGAGATTCCCTTTATTCTATCGTACAGATGCCATCCGGAATCCCGGTTGCAACAGTGGCAATCAACGGTGGTGCAAACGCAGGCCTTTTGGCAGCCAAAATCCTTGCAACTTCCGATGAAGCACTGCTTCAGAAGTTAAAAGACTACAGTAAAGAGTTGAAAGAGCAGGTTCAGGCAAAAGACGAGAGACTGCAGCAGGTGGGATATAAAAATTACTAAACCACAAGTTAAAAGAGACGGACACACAAGGCGGAGCCGGATGGCTTCGCTTTTTTTGACACTTTTGCCAGATTATGTTATGATAGGAAAACAATATGCGTGGAGGTATCTCCACAAAAGAAAGTGAAAAAGAAATCAGAGGGGATTTCATTTTTCAAGTTAGGAGAACGTGTGATGAGAACAACATTAGTAATTATGGCTGCGGGAATGGGGAGCCGCTATGGTGGAATCAAACAGATTGAGCCGGTTGGACCAAGTGGAGAGATTATTTTAGACTACTCCATTTTTGATGCGATGGAGGCGGGATTTGATAAAGTTGTCTTTATCATCCGCAAGGATATCGAGGAAGCATTCCGCGAAGCAATCGGAGACCGCATGGAAGGAAGAATTGAAGTAGAATATGTATTCCAGGATATTGCGGATTTGCCGGCAGGATACGAGGTGCCGGAGGGCAGAACGAAGCCATGGGGTACCGGTCAGGCAATTTTAGCATGTAAGGATGTTGTCAAAGAGCCATTTGTGGTTATTAATGCAGACGACTACTATGGAAAAGAGGGATTTGTGAAAATCCACGAGTATCTGTGCAAGCCGAAAGCTGTCGATACGAAATATAATTTCTGTATGGCAGGATTTCAGGTGGGCAATACATTGAGTGACAATGGAACCGTGACAAGAGGAATCTGTCAGGTGGAGAACGGAATTCTCACAAAGATTGTTGAGACAAAAGAGATTGGAAAAGGTGACGGATGTGCGACAACACCAGCAGGAAATGTTCCGTTAGAGCAGCCGGTTTCCATGAATATGTGGGGACTGACACCGGATATTTTTGACGAGTTAGAAGCACGCTTCTGTAAATTCCTAGACGGAATCGAGGGAAATGAGCAGAAGGCAGAATATCTGATTCCTACCATCATTGGAGATATGGTAGAAGAGAAGCAGGCAACCGTTCATGTCTTAGAGACCGGAGACAAATGGTTCGGTGTGACTTATAAGGAAGACCGTGAGACTGTAGTACAGTCATTCGCCGAATTAGTGGGACAGGGTGTTTATGGCAAAAAATTATTTGCATAGTCAATTGACAGTCTGATAGAGAAATGATAACATGGACATAGAGGTTAGTTGTTCATTACAAAGGCGTAATCCAAAGGGGTTACGCCTTTTTGAATAGAGGTCTGATGAGGAGGAAAGTGTATGAAACATAGTGAGTTAGATGAGATTGATATTCGGATATTGAATATTTTGCAGAAGAATGCAAGAAGAACCATCAAAGAGATTGCAGAGGAAGTGTGTCTTTCTTCTCCTGCGGTGTCAAACAGAATCGAGAAGCTGGAAAAAGAAGGTTATATCCTAGGATATCAGGCTCAGGTGAATCCAACGGCGTTAGGTTTCTACACAAAGGCATTTATCTGTTTAGAAGTAGCTCCCATGGAAAAGGAAAAGTTTTACTATTTTATCCAGGATTGTCCGAATGTAGTTGAATGTAACTGTGTGACGGGAGAATACTCCATGCTGCTTGAAGTGTTGTTCCCGACACCGGCTGCGTTAGATTCCTTTATCGGGGAACTTCAGAAGTATGGAAGAACGAAAACATTAGTTGTATTTTCAACCTCGGTGGAACACCGAGGGGTGGAGATACCGGCAGACTATGCATAGTGGATTCCGGTATGATTTCAGCTAGAGTCAGTGTCTTATCTTGGAGAAGCAAAGGAAAAAGAAGTGCAGGTTATGTCTATGTATATGAAACGGGTGTGGCGTACAGCGAAGAGACAGGAGAGACGGAATATACCTGGCTGCTAAAGGAGATATTGTATAGGGCACAATCCCAAAGCGAAGAGGGGGAATAGAGTATGATTTATCTTGGAGTTATAGGAATTGTTTTCCTGACAGATTTTTTTGTGAAAAAATATATCGACCGGAAGTATGCGAGAAGAGTGCGGCATCCGCGTCTGAAAAATAAAATCATGATTGAAAAATATTACAATGATGGTGCGACACTCAACTTACTTGCAAAGCATCCGAAGATTATGACGGCACTTCACACGGCAGTCATTTTCCTGATTGCGGTTCCCTACGCGATGCTGCTGCGGCGTTCCGGAAAAAGCATGACGAAAACTGGAATCGCACTGGTGCTCGGTGGAGGGCTGAATAATTTATTTGACCGATATACAAAAGGTCATGTAGTTGATTATGTGCGCTTTGCATTTGGACCGGAGTGGTTTCAAAATATTATCTTTAATGTGTCCGATTTCTTTATTTTTATCGGGGCGATTCTTGTGGTGATTGCCGAGGGGAAAGGACAGTAAGCTGGAGGAATTTTTTTTGACAAGAGAACAATACATTCAGATGACACAATTTTTAAGAGAACAGCCCAAACGAATCCGGGCAGTCAAAGTGGCGAATAAGGTGTTGACCGGCATTGTCTTTTTGAGTTACCCGCTTTTGCTTTTGTATCTGCTTTGGAAAAAAGACCCATGGCTTGCAAGGGCAGTTATAGTTCCGTTGGATTCTTTTTTGATTGTCAGTTTCCTTCGGATTCTGATTCATGCGCAGCGTCCGTATGAAAAGTTTGGAATTGCACCGGTATTAGAAAAAGATACGGTCGGAAAATCATTTCCGAGCCGCCATGTTTTTTCTGTATTTATCATCGGGATGACTTTTTTCCACCAGTGCTGGTGGATAGGGCTTCTTTTTATGGTAATTGGAATATTGCTCGGAATGATAAGGGTTTTAGGCGGTGTGCATGAGCCGCGTGACGTTATTGCAGGGGCGGTTATCGGAATTGCGTGCGGAATCATAGGTTTTTCTATTTGACAACAACAGGAAAATGGTGGTAGAATAGCTCCCGGTGTTTTTGGTACTTTAGACTTACTAATGACACCGGGATTTTTTTGGCAGAAAAGAAAGGACAGGAAAATGTTAAGAAAACAGTGGAATTTGAAAAGAATGCTTGCAGCAGTATTGACAGGTGTGTTGATTGTCTCAGCACAGCCGGTTTCTGCAGCGGCAGCAGAGAACCAGAGTACAAAGAACTGGAATTTTAGTGATGCAGCTTTTTACAGCTTAAAGAAGATTTCAGCAACTACAACGATCGATGGACTTACGCTGCATGCAACTTCTAAAAAGAGTATGAAAGTTGTAAAAGCGACTACAAAAGTAGGAAATGATGCGTACAATTACTGCGTCAAACTGGCAGGATCAGGTACAGCAGAGTACCGTTCTGTGAGTTTTGCATTAAACGGTGATACCGAGATTAAGGTGGTTGCTAAGGCATCTTCAAAGGGAAGAAACCTTGTTTTGACGGATGCGGCTGGAAACCTTTTAGATGATGCAGTGACTGTTGGCACTTCTTCAGCGGAGTATACGTTTGATTATGAGGGAAGCGGAGAGACGGTTTATCTTTATTCGACGGTAGATGGTGTAGATCTCTATGATGTAGAGATTACCGCAGAGGAAAATACGGAAGAAGGAAACACCGAGGAAAGTACCGAGGCAAGTACGGAAGAAGGAACCGAGGAGAGCACGGAAGAAAGTACCGAAGAAGGAACCGAGGAGAGTACCGAAGAAAGTACCGAGGAAGGAACCGAGGAGAGTACCGAAGAAAGTACCGAGGAAGGCACTGAGGAAGGAAGTACCGAGGAGACGACAGAACTTTCTTCTTACCAGATTGCAGGTTTTGCCAAGGGAGACTCTGTAACAGGCGGCGGTGTTGCAGCAACGACAGATGCTTCTTACTATCAGGTGTATACCGCAGAGGATCTGGCAAAGGCATTGACTTCCAAAAAGGTAAAAGTCATTGAGATTATGAATGACCTTGATTTAGGATGGAATGAAATTGGTTCCGCAGTACAGTCCTATGCGTGTATGAACCAGAATGCGACCGCACTGATGCATCCGGAACTGATTGAGAGCGGAGTGACACAGATTAAGGTGGCAAAGAAGACTGATATGACGATTTTTTCTGCGAACGGCGCAAAAATCCGCCATGCAGGATTTGTCTTCCGCAACTGTTCAAATGTGATTGTCAGAAACCTTGAATTTGACGAATTGTGGGAGTGGGATGAGTCTACAAAAGGAAACTATGACCGCAACGACTGGGATTATATCACCATGGAAGGCTGCGCCGGTTTCTGGGTGGATCATTGTACCTTTCATCAGGCATACGATGGCTGCTGCGACAGTAAAAAGGGAACGACAGGCCTTTCCGTTACCTACTGTAACTTTTTAAGTGGTGACTATACAAGTAAATTTGTGCAGGAGCAGTTTGATTATCTGGAAAACCTGTACCAGGCAGGTTCTTCTGCGGTTCCGATGTACACTTACATCCGTGACCTTGGAGTTTCCCAGGAGACCATTCAGAAAGTTTCTTCTTACCAGAAAAAATGTTGTCTGATTGGTGCAACCGAGTTAGAGTCCTCAAACAACAACTTAGAGATTTATCTTGCAAACAATACGTTTACCGGAGCGCGTGACCGTATGGTTCGTCTTCGTGGCGGAGTTGCAGTTGAGATTAACAATATTTTTGATTCCTCGGCTACTTATGAGGCAGATCAGTTAATCAGCAGTTCCATTCGAAATAAAGTGAAAGCAAAAGGATATCATCTGTCCAACACATCACAGTGTCTGCTCAGTACAGAGGGCGGTCATTTGTATGCGTCCGGCTGTGCGATTCTTGGAATCACATCACCGCTTAAGAATAACCAGAAATCTGCAAGCAAATCCGCATACACGGGATATATTTTGGCAGAGAACTGTTACTATTCCTGCGGAAGCACAACCTTTTACGGAAGCAGTGCAGAGAAAAATTCTCCACTTGCACCAAGCGGGGCAACTGCACTGGATTGGGATGGCGTAGACCTTGATTTCACCTATGATGAGGTCGGTGTTTATGATTTGATGAAAACACTTCCGGGAACAACGGGAGCGGGCATCTTAAATCTGACACAGGCACAGTGGATGTCAGTAACCTACTAAAAATATACGGAATGAAAAAAGAGCGTTAGAAGAAAAAACTTCTAACGCTTTTTGCGTGAAAAGGGTATAATGGGAAGAAGTTAGAAATACAGGTTAGGAGAGAGTAGATGGCACAGATAAAGAATATAACCGATTTAAAGATACCGGAATTAGATATCTATGCAAGAATGCCGGAGGTGCAGCTTCTGCGCTATTATGAGCCGCAACCAGGCATTTTTATTGCAGAAAGCCCGAAAGTTATCGAGAGAGCGTTAGATACTGGTTATACACCGATTTCCATGTTAGTGGAGGAAAAACACATCGAGACGCAGGCAAAAGATTTGATTACACGGTGTGGGGATGTGCCGGTCTATACGGCAGAAGCAGAGGTGTTAAAGAATTTGACGGGATTTGAGCTGACAAGAGGGATGCTTTGTGCGATGCGGCGGAAGGAACTTCCTTCTGTCGGGGAAGTATGCAAGGGAGCACGCCGTATTGCGGTGTTAGAGGATGTGGTGAATCCGACGAATATCGGCGCGATTTTTCGCTCGGCGGCAGCGCTGAATATGGATGCGGTGCTTTTGACATCCGGTTGCAGCAACCCGCTATACAGGAGAGCAATCCGGGTCAGCATGGGAACGGTGTTCCAGATTCCGTGGACAATCTTAGAGGGAGATGCCTATGCATGGCCAAAATCCGGCATGCAGTGTTTGCGGGAGATGGGATTTCTGACCGTGTCGATGGCACTGCGCAATGACTCTGTCAGCATTGACGATGAACGTCTTGCAAAAGCGGAAAAGTTAGCAATTATTTTAGGAACGGAGGGAGAAGGGCTTGCCACCGAGACGATTGCGTCAAGCGATGCCACCGTGCGGATTCCGATGTCTCATGGCGTGGATTCCTTAAATGTAGCGGCTGCAAGCGCAGTTGCGTTCTGGGAATTAGGCCGTCATTCCGAGAAAAAATAAAAAATCCTATAAAACCTATTGACATACTAGGATAATATGCATATAATACAAAAAGAACAAGAGAGGAAAGGAGACGCAGAGCGATGAAAGGTTTATTTTCGATTACAGTAAAGAAAATGTGTTGTTGTTGTAGCATGTTGATCTTCTGGGCAGAGAAAATGGCCAGGTGCTTCGGCATATATTGTGATGCGCCTGTTTACAGTAATTGATAAATGTAATGCCGTTTTTGCCCAGGAAGAACCTGGGCTTTTTTGATTTAAAATCATTTCAATCAATTCAAATAGCGTATTTGTCAAAATATCTTGTTAAAATAAAGTAGGGAAAAGGATGGAGAAAAAGATGAAGAACTTAAAAAGATTAGTTGCATTGACATTAGCAGGTACATTGGCGTTTGGAGTTGCAGGATGCGGAAGCACAGATACCGCTTCCAAGGACTCTTCTGAGAATGGAACTGTTTATCGTACATTAGATGAGATTAAAGAAAGCGGAACCATTAACATCGGTGTATTCTCAGATAAGAACCCATTCGGTTATGTGGATGAGAACGGAGAATATCAGGGATATGATGTTTACTATGCCAACAGACTTGGAGAAGATTTAGGTGTGGATGTCAATTTTGTTTCGACAGAAGCTGCGAACCGTATTGAGTATTTACAGACCGGAAAAGTAGATGTCATTCTTGCAAACTTTACGGTGACAGATGAGAGAGCAGAAGAGGTAGATTTCGCACTGCCATATATGAATGTTGCACTTGGTGTTGTCTCAAGAGATGACAATGTAATCACAAGCCTTGATAACTGGAATCCGGACGATTCCATTGTTGTAATCTCAGGAACAACAGCAGAGACTTACCTCACAGAAAATTATCCGGATATTCCATTACAGAAATTTGATTCTTATGCAACAGCAAAAGAAGCGTTCCAGAACGGTACATCGGTTGCATGGGCAAATGATAATACAGAAGTAATTGCATTCTCACTTCAGAATGAAGGATACACAGTTGGTATTTCATCCCTTGGAAGCATGGACACAATCGCACCGGCTGTTACCAAAGGAAATGATACTTTACTGGACTGGATTAACGATGAGATTGTAAGCCTTGGCGAAGAGAATTTCTTCCATGCAGACTATGAGGCAACTTTGGTTGACACTTATGGAACAGAGTATGAAGACAGCCTTGTCGTTGAAGGTGGAGTGACAGAATAAGAGAAAGGAGGAAGCAATTTCATGAATTGGGAATTTATCCTGAAGTATTTACCGCTTTATGAAAAAGCTGCCGTACTTACTGTAAAAATTGGATTCATTGGAATCGCTTTCGCTATCTTAGTTGGACTGCTGTGCGCGGCAGTCCAATATTATAAAGTGCCTGTAGCAAGGCAGATTGTAGCGATATATATTGAACTGAGCAGAAATACACCTCTTTTGGTGCAGTTGTTTTTCATCTATTATGGTTTTCCAAAGATTGGAATACAGATTTCAGCGGAAGCGTGTGGTGCCGCGGGACTCGCCTTTTTAGGGGGAAGTTATATGGCGGAAGCATTTCGAAGTGGATTAGAGGCGGTGGAGCCAATCCAGAGAGAAAGTGCGGTAAGCCTTGGAATGAGTACACGCCAGACAATGCAGTATGTAATTTTACCGCAGGCACTTGCAACAAGTGTGCCTGCTTTTGTTGCGAATGTGATTTTTTTGCTGAAAGAGACAAGTGTTTTCAGTGCCATCAGCCTGATGGATCTGATGTTTACAGCGAAAGATTTAATCGGATTATACTATAAGACCACGGAAAGTCTCTTCCTTCTGGTTGTATTTTATCTGATAATATTATTACCGGTATCTGTGTTAGGCAGTTTGCTGGAAAGGAGGCTGCGTTATGCCGGATTTGGGAATTGATGTATTATGGAAGGGAACGAACATGGTAAGGCTTCTGCAGGGATTGTGGGTTGCAATGAAAATCAGCCTTGTATCCATTGCCATCAGTCTTCCACTTGGGATTGTAGTTGGTTCTCTTATGACAATGAAAAATAAAATTGTGAGAGCAATTTTTAAGATATATTTGGAAGTTATCCGTATCATGCCGCAGCTTGTTCTCCTTTTCATTGTGTATTTCGGAAGCACAAGAGCACTGGGCTTAAATCTTTCCGGGGAACTTGCATCCGTGATTGTGTTTGTACTCTGGGGAACGGCGGAGATGGGAGATTTGGTCAGAAGTGCACTGATTAGTATTCCGAAACACCAGTATGAGAGCAGTGAAGCATTAGGGCTTACGAAAATGCAGACGTATCTTTATATCATGATTCCACAGACGGTGCGGCGGCTGATACCGCTGTCCATTAATCTGATTACCCGAATGATTAAGACGACAAGTCTTGTTTTAATGATTGGCGTAGTTGAAATGCTTAAAGTGGCACAGCAGATTATCGAGGCAAACAGAATGACAAGTCCGAATGCGGCATTTGGCGTGTTCCTTGTTGTATTCGTATTGTATTTTCTCGCATGCTGGCCAATCAGTATGCTTGCAAAATATTTGGAAAAAAAGTGGAGCGCAGCATAGGAAAGGTATTATAATAGATGGAAGAAGTATTATTAGAATTAGAAAATCTTACAAAAAAATATGAAGACCAGGTTATATTAGATGGCATCAATTTAAAAATCAAACAGGGTGAAGTCATTGTGGTGGTAGGACCGAGTGGCTGTGGAAAAAGTACGCTGTTAAGATGTATCAATGCGTTAGAGCCAATTCAGGGCGGCGTTGTCCGTTTACAGGGCGAGGAGATTAAGCAGGAAGCAAAAAGTCTTGCCACACTGCGCCAGAAAGTCGGAATGGTATTCCAGAGCTATGAACTTTTTCCGCATTTGAGTGTTATGGATAATATCACATTAGCACCTGTAAAAGTGCAGAAACGCAAGAAGGAAGAAGTGAAAAAAGAAGCGCTCGAACTGTTGAAGAGAGTCGGACTTGCAGACAAGGCAGACAGCTATCCGAGACAGTTATCCGGCGGACAGAAACAGCGTGTTGCGATTGTACGCGCACTCTGCATGCATCCGGAAATCCTTCTTTTTGATGAGGTGACAGCCGCACTTGACCCTGAGATGGTGCGTGAAGTATTAGATGTTATGTTAGACCTTGCAAAGCAGGGACGCACTATGATTATCGTGACACACGAGATGCAGTTTGCAAAAGCAGTGGCAGACCGGGTGATTTTTATTGATAAGGGGCAGATTGTAGAAGAGGGCGCACCGGAAGAATTTTTCGAGCATCCGAAGACAGAACGTGCAAAACAGTTCTTAAATGTGTTCCATTTTGACAGGGTTGAAAATGAAAAAGGAGTATAGACATGGAGCAGATTACAAAAGAGCAGTATGAGAAATTAGAGGCTTTAAAAGCATATTTGAAAGAATTAGGTTCTGTTGCCGTTGCATTTTCAAGCGGTGTGGATTCCACTTTTTTATTGAAGGTAGCAAAAGAGGCACTAGGCGATAACGTGATTGCGGTTACGGCAAAATCCTGCTCCTTTCCGCAGCGTGAATTAAAAGAAGCGGTTGCATTTTGTGAAAAAGAGGGCATCCGCCATTTTATCTGTGAGTCGGAAGAATTAGAGATAGAGGGATTTGCACAGAATCCAAAAAACAGATGCTATCTCTGTAAAAAGGAACTGTTCGAAAAGATTCAGAAGATTGCAAAAGAGCAGGGAATCAATGCGCTTGTGGAGGGCTCGAACTTAGACGACAACGGAGACTACAGACCGGGACTTGTCGCTGTGGCAGAGCTTGGCGTGAAAAGCCCGCTCCGCGCGTGTAATTTAAGTAAGGCGGATATCCGTGCAATCTCAAAATATCTGAATCTGCCAACATGGGAGAAGCAGTCTTTTGCCTGTCTGTCCTCTAGATTTGTCTACGGAGAGACAATCACGGAAGAAAAGCTTGGCATGGTCGATAAGGCGGAGCAGCTTTTACTGGATATGGGATTTCATCAGGTGAGAGTGAGAATCCATGATAAGATGGCAAGAATCGAAGTCACACCGCAGGATATCGAGAAAATCATAAAAGAAGAGAACCGTGAAAGAATCGTAAGCGAGTTTAAAAAATATGGATTCACCTATATTTCGTTGGATCTTCAGGGATATCGTACCGGAAGCATGAATGAAACATTAGAAAGAGAATCTTGAACAAAAACAAGATTAATAGTATAATCACTAAGGTTGATATCATATAGAAGAAAGAAACAATAGATAGGAGGAGTCTATTATGGTAAACTGGAAAAATTTAGATACCCTTACCTCTTTTGAGGAACTTTCAAAGGTTGAAAAAGTAAATCTTGCGCAGGAAATGGCTGGAGAACATGGTGCAGACCGTGTGAAAAATTACAGCATTCCGATGGCAGAAGGGCTTGCATATAACTATGCTGCAAAGCAGGTTGATGACACAGTTCTTGCAGCATTAAAGAAATTAGCGGAAGAGGCACAGCTTGCTGAGAAATTTGAAGCACTCTACAATGGTGAAGTTGTAAACACAGGCGAGAAACGTCTTGTTCTTCATCATATGACACGTGGCCAGTTAGGCAGTGCAGTGGAAGCTGACGGCGTTGACAAACGCAGTTTCTATGTAGAGCAGCAGAACAGAATTGCAGATTTTGCAAATAAGGTACATGCCGGTGAAATTACAAATGCAGCAGGCGAGAAATTTACAACTGTAGTACAGATTGGTATCGGTGGAAGTGACCTTGGCCCTCGTGCGATGTACTTAGCACTTGAAAATTGGGCAAAGAAGAACAACACATTCAAGATGGAAGCAAAATTCATCAGCAATGTAGACCCGGATGATGCAGCAGCAGTTTTGAATTCTATCGATGTTGCTCATTCTATCTTTGTACTTGTTTCAAAATCAGGTACAACCTTAGAGACTCTGACAAACGAATCTTTCGTAAAAGATGCTTTAAAGAAAGCAGGTTTAGATGCTTCGAAACATATGATTGCAGTTACAAGTGAGACATCTCCTCTTGCTAAGAGCGATGATTACTTGGCAGCATTCTTCATGGATGATTACATCGGAGGACGTTTCTCTTCTACATCCGCAGTAGGTGGTGCTGTGTTGTCATTAGCATTCGGACCGGAAGTGTTTGCACAGTTCTTAGACGGAGCAGCAGCAGAGGATAAACTTTCCCTGAACAAAGATGTAACGAAAAACCCTGAGATGTTAGATGCCTTAATCGGCGTTTACGAGCGTAACGTACTTGGCTACCCAAGCACAGCAGTATTGCCATATTCACAGGCATTAAGCCGTTTCCCTGCACATTTACAGCAGTTGGATATGGAATCTAACGGTAAATCTGTAAATCGTTTCGGTGAGCCGGTGAACTACCCAACAGGTCCGGTTATCTTCGGTGAACCTGGAACAAACGGACAGCATTCTTTCTACCAGTTACTGCATCAGGGAACAGATATTGTACCGCTTCAGTTTATTGGATTTAAGAATAGCCAGATTGGCACAGATGTTGTCATCCAGGACAGCACAAGCCAGCAGAAACTCTGCGCAAACGTAGCAGCTCAGATTGTTGCATTTGCATGTGGTAAGGCAGACGACAACCGCAATAAGAACTTCGAAGGTGGCCGTCCATCCAGCATCATCATCGGTGATGAGGTAAATCCTAAGACTCTTGGAGCATTGTTAGCTCACTTTGAGAACAAAATCATGTTCCAGGGCTTCTTGTGGAATGTAAACAGTTTCGACCAGGAAGGTGTTCAGCTTGGAAAAGTTCTCGCAAAACGTGTTCTTGCACATGAAACTGACGGAGCATTGAAAGTATTCAGCGATTTGTTAAATATTTAGTTTTTTCTAAAAAAATAGTATGTGAAACATCCATAATCCTTTTGGTGGGGTTATGGGTGTTTTTTTATGTAAAGCTTGAAAAAGAGCCGGATAATGAATTTGACAAAGAGACAATACAGCGCATGCAAAGATACTGTTCGTACTTGATGGCGGAGCAATCTGTGAGATTATGGATGTAGATGGAAAAGTAAAAAATGATTGAAACTATTTGTAGTTAGGAATATACTGAGAATAGTAAATGAAGGCAGGTGTTGCGACAGGAGGCAGGTCAATGAGTGAGGTAAGATTGCCATATGATGATAGTTTGAATATTGGTTTATTGAGCAAAGTATTTGAGCGTAAGCGTGTTACGAATTGCTATAAGTTTTTTTGGTTTCAGGCTATATTGGAAATGATTTCGGAAGATAAAGTGAGATTTTCTTATGATGAAATCGTGAATCAGATGATAGAAGATGCATGGTATATGGTTACGGAATATAAACTGCATTTAGGACCGTGTAATAAGACAGACAATCTGGAAGAGGTGGTGAAATATATTTTTTCTACCACAAAGATATCGTCTAAAGCCCAAAAAGGAACCGTGACTCGGTATCTGAAAACATGTGATGACCCCATAATTAAAAGGCATAAGAGGAATTTGATTGTGAATGTGCCTTATTGTTTACAGAGTCCGTTTTATACCTCAATTAAGGATCTGGGACGTTCAAAAGTTGATGAAATAAACACGCAGAAGCATTTGCTTTATTATTTTGTGTCGGTTAAAGGGACAAACTCACAATTAGAGATGAATGAAGAATGGGTCAGTTATCTGATTCACAACAGACAAATATTGCAAGACTGGTTAAAATATAATCTTATAGGTTATTTACAGGACAGGAATCCAAATGTCCCGGGAATTGTGGAGAAAATCATAAAGCCTGAGAAGCGTGATTTGAGAAGAGTAAGAGATTACTGGAAGGCGATAATTGAAATGGAGCCGGACATCACGGAAATATATAAGAAAACGGTTATGAAGGATGAGAAGATGAGCATCGACCATTTTGTCCCGTGGCAGTATGTGGCACATGACGAGCTGTGGAATCTGAGTCCGACAACAAAGAGTATAAACAGCCAAAAAGGAAATCAGTTGCCGAATTTTAAGGATTATTTTGGCAAATTGTCATCACTGGAATATCGGGCATACGAAGCTTCCTATAAGTATGAAAATGTAAAAGAGAAATATAAAATCTGTTTAGATTATCATGTTAATAATCTGGATGTAAGAAGTAGTTTATATGAAGCAGATTTAGACCAGCCAACGTTTCGTGAACGTTTACTTAATATAGTCAAGCCGGTTTATGATTCTGCAAAGCTGAGTGGTTTTACGGAGTGGGTAAGATAATGAGAAAGGGCTGAGGACAGCTATGACTGAAAAATTCTGGCGAGGATATCAGGACTTGGGACGTGTACAAGGTGGCATATTGAAAGAAAGCCTGATACAGTATGGCGTTGTGAAACCTTGTACATACCCGATATACATGAATCTTGGGAAGGTATGAAAAAAGCATTGACGTAAGCATACCTATTATGTTTTAATCACAATATGGGTATGGAAGAAGTATTGATGTAAGCATACCTATTATGTTCTAATCACAGTATAGGTATGAAAGAAATCGTATTATGAGCATACCTGTATGCTCATAATCTGGCTGAGGTATGAAAAAAGTCGTGTTGTGAACATACCTTTCCATTCATATTTTATCGATAGGTATGAAAAAGTTGAAAAACAGAACATACCTATCTATTCTAATTCGCGCTCAGGTATGAAAAAGGCGAAAAACAGAACATACCTATCTATTCTAATTCGTGTTCAGGTATGAAAGGGAGCACGATTTCAACATATTCTATTCGTGAAAGTCATTTTTACGAGCCACATTTTATCAAAACGTATTCTATTTTTCAAAAAAAGAAGTTACAATCAAGCAAACATTTCCAATCATAATACAACTATAATACAACTATAATACAATTATATGCGAAACTACAAATATAAATATAAATATAAATATAAATATAGCTACAACTACTGATGTATAACAAATTAGTTAAGTTAAAAAATCAAGGAGGGGCAGTCATGGAAGATATTATCCTAAAGGAATTGGGAAAGCGGCAGGAAGAACTTGCACAATTAAGGGAGAAGGTATTGCAAAGCCTTACGGATGCGCCGTCTGGTACATTGCGGGCAGTGAAGGGAAGTAAAAGTATTCAGTATTATGTGAAAACGCCGGATATGAAAGAGCAGTATCCAAAAGGAAAATATGTGAAAAAATCAGAGGAAAAGATTGCAGCCCAAATAGCGCAGCGGGATTATGATACGAAAGTATTACATGAAATTGAAAAAGAACTTGCTGCGATTACAGAGTTTAAAGAGCAGTATCGTCCACGGCAGATAGAAGAGTTGTTTGAAGAAAGTACGGCATATCGAAAGGAATTGATTCGTCCCTGGATAGAGACAGATGAGCAATATATTAGGAACTGGTTATCTGTAACATATGAGGGCAAAGGCTTTGCAGCATCTGTGCCGGAGATTTATACAGAGAAGGGAGAGCGTGTTCGTTCCAAATCAGAAAAAATAATAGCAGACAAACTCTTTTTAAAGGGCATTCCCTATAAGTATGAATATCCGCTTGTGCTAAAAGGATTCGGAAAGATATATCCTGACTTTACATGCCTGAATGTACGAAAAAGGAAAGAAATCCGGTGGGAACATTTCGGAATGATGAGTCAGGCGGAATATTGCAAAAGTGCCCTAAAGAAGATGGAATGTTATGCCAAAGCGGGATATACAAATGGAAAAGAGGTTATATTTAGCTATGAATCTGCAGAATATCCTATTAATACAACTACAATTGATGATGTAATTGACAGGTATCTTAGGTAAGTTGTGATAGGCGCGAAAATATAGGATGACATATGTGGGTGAAAATAGTAGAATGTATCTGCCAGAAAAGAGGGGAGAAAAAATTGTATAAAAATAAGACGGAAGAAAAAGAAGCACTAAAAAGTTCGACTATATCGGATGTTCGTTTCTACGTTCGTGGTATTATCATAACGCTGACAATTACTGTATTGGTTCGGGTGAAGTTTGCTTTTGTGGAGACTCCGACAGAATCTATGATGCCGACATTCTGTCCGAAGGATATTGCAATCTGCTATAGGCAAGCATACAGGAGAAGTGAACCACGACGTGGAGATATAATTAGTTTCGAACATTGTCATGATGGGGAAGATAAGAAGTATTTAAAACGTGTGATAGGAGTTGCAGGGGATGTGATTTTTTTCCTGAATGGACATGTCTATATCAATGGAGAAAAATATGATGAGTCAGCATATATTGCAGAAGATGTTGAGACAAATGGTATGGGTGTGTTTGTAGTTCCGGAGGGATGTGTTTTTGTGATGGGAGATAATCGGGAAAATTCGAATGATTCGCGATACTGGGATAAACCGTATGTTTCTATCGAGAATATTGGGTCAAAGGTAATTCTGATATTGCCGTTTCACAAATTATATAAATGAAAAGCCAGACTTAAAATAATGTTACATAATATACTAGAATGCAGAGAGGAACAGGAATGTTGATGCTGAGCAGGAGGAGTGAGAATGATGAGAAAAAGCACAGATAGAAATGAACAGGGAAACAAAACAGAGAATATTAATTTTACGGGAAAAGATTCTATTGAATTTGCACGCACAATATTTGTTCCGTATAAAGCCGAACTTAATGAACGGGTAGAGGTGTTGAAAAGAATTGAAAACTACAATGTAGAAGAAACTCAAGATGGTTTTTCTATGGAGGTAGAATTGGAAAACCTCTAACCCCAACACTGTAGGAGAGATGGTATCCGGTTTGGGATTTTACATATATTCAAAAATAAAAAAGAGTTATTATCGAACATATATGATATTTGATGACAGTGGATTATGCTAAAAATTACTGGGGGCTTCTGGTGCAGAAGATGCTACAGTATATAGTGTAGTTGATTAAGGCAAGATAGGCACCGAGGAAGCATCGTTATATTTTGGAACAGAAAAAATTATTTACTCGGCAGAAGCAGTAGACGCAGAAACAGTTTTTGCGGAATTGGAGAAAAAGCATTTTGGATAGATACAAGATAAAAATCAATCCTAGAGCAATACATGAATTAGATGATATCTACGAATATATTGCAAATGAGAAGGTGGATTTTGAAAATGCAAAGAGACAGGTTGATAGAATAAAGAAAGCTATTTTAGGCCTGGATATATTTCCGTTAGCACACCGGGAACGAAATTTATAAGAAAGCTGTAAAAACAAAAATCCCGAAAAACCCAACAAAGTTGAATCCTTCAGGAAAAAAGAAGAGCGCGAGACGGGACTCGAACCCGCGGCCCCGACCTTGGCAAGGTCGTGCTCCACCAACTGAGCCACTCG
>CAKRDK010000025.1 GCA_934309475.1 uncultured Roseburia sp. | reverse complement strand
GAGTTAGACAGCCGCAATTATTCAAGATGGTGCAAAAGCAATATCACCGAAAACGAATTTGCCGAGGAAAACGTTGATTATTGGGCGTTCGTCATTGATGAAGAACGGAATTTTAACCCAAATCCGACAACAGATTACAAACTGACAGCCCATTTCGCAAAGAAACTTTCTATGAAAGGGAACGGCGAGAAAGCAGAAGAAGCGCGTGAGTACTTTACACATTTGGAGGAACGTGTGAAACAGAAAGCCATTGACTTTTCACAGCTTTCGCCAGAACTCCAAATGTTCAGCAGAATATTTCAATCGGTTGCAGAGCAGCAGTTAGAACAGAAGCGACAGGCAGAAAAAGTGGAACAGCTTGATAAAAAGGTTGACTCCATTAAGGATGTAATCGCACTGAACCCGAATAGCTGGAGAACGGACAGTACAAAGATTGTCAATAAAATTGCTTTGCAGATGGGCGGATATGAGCACATAAAGGCTATCCGAGAAGAAAGTTATAAACTTTTGGAAGAACGCATGGGAGTGGCATTGAGCATACGACTTAGTAACAAGAAGAAAACACAGGCATTGAACGGCGTAAGTAAGTCCAAGATAGACAAGCTTAACCAGTTAGATGTGATTGCTGACGACAAAAAGCTCATTCAGGGTTATGTATCTGTCATTAAGGATATGGCAATCAAGTATGGGGTTACGGAGGTGGCTGCATATGTATAATTTCCATGTGATTGAGGGTAAAAAACTCATTAACTATAAACCTGGATACGAGCAGTACACAAGGGCAGTTACTCGGGCGGAAGAGGAGCTGGAACAAAAAGCAGAGGGAATGTCATTAGAAGAGTTAAAGAGATTATCCCCAGAGTTATTTGTTCGGAGTCTGTATTTATTCATAAAATATGTACCGGTGGCTTACGAAAAAGTTGAAAAAAGTAATCTTGAAGAGGAAATGATACAATATTTCTGGGCATTTATTGAATCAGTAAGTGCCAGAATAGGATGTCTTACTCCGCAGGAGTTTGTCCGGTTATTTCCGATAACTAAGGAGTATGATGGTGAGAAGTATGGCGTGAAAGATTATTTTTATACCATAGAAAAGATTAATGCAATGCCGGATGAACCTATTGGAGAGGAGAATGTAAGCGAATTTTTATTCAATTACTGCAATAGGGACATTAACGAGTATATGGTTACTTGGATGGGAATTGTGAATAGACTGCATATGCTCAATGGCGGACGAGACATAACACTTGAATTTTTTGAGAATATGGGGACTCCGATACATACATATCATGAGGAAGCGGGATATATGGTCAATGATGAAACAGGTGAGCGTCATAAAATTATGAAGCCTGTTAGGAAGATAAGAAAATTGTTCAGTGTAATATCTGATTAGTGTGGAGGCGGCTTAGTATGGATGAAACAGCATTAAAGGAACGTGAGAAAATCATTGAGTTAATGAGTAGCGAGATGGACAATCAGCCAATGGCAAGCCAGCGTACGAGAGACGGTTATTCAGCCTTACACGACGCTATTGATGAATATGCCAACGCTGTGCAGGAAGATGCTTTTTACTGGGGATATATGACAGCTATGAAGCAGTGCGGGAAAGCTGGGGTGGCAAGATGACACAAGTAGAGAGAATGGTAGTGGATCTGTTAAAAGAAATGGATGATATGTCACCGGAAGCCATTGAAAATCTTAGAAGAGAATGGTTTGAAAATCCGGTAAAAATTCGGAGTGACAAAGTTGATAACTATGTAAATGCCGTATGCGATGTGGCAATCATGAGAGCCAAAAGAAGATTGGCAGTAGCATGAGAAGATTAGAGAGCTTAGAAATAGGCTCTCTATTATATTGGCACAAAATATATTTCAACATGAGTTACAATAGTATTGCTGGATGAATAGTCCATACACCCCATTTCTCAATATTGTTTTTTTTCGAAAAGACACCTTGAAATATAGGTGTTTTTTTCGTGTCTAAAATTGGCACAAATCTTTTATAATTCCATGATAAAATAGAAGCAAGAAATGAATAAGCACCGGGCGGAGCGTAGGAATCTGTCTGCTAACCTAAAAAAGTTATAGGATGTACGAATGGCACGTCCTGTTTTTGGGCGTGCTTTTCTTTTTTATAGCACGGGGGAGCGGAAGGAAAGCTCGCTGGAATGCTTCTCCAGAGGTCGCAGGTTCAAACCCTGCCCGTGCAACTGCCAGCTATGGGGCAAATAGCAACTCAATCGTGCCGGACTGACCGGAGCAACAACTTGGAAAGAATGAGGTAGAAATATGGTAAAAGTAATCAGTGAATTGGAGAAACTTGGGCTGTCGTTGACAGAGGAACAGAAAGATGCCATCAAGAAGAGCATGGGCGAGGAATTATATTCCAAGCAGGAATTGGACAAGAAACTTTCCAAAATGCAGGAGCATGAGGAGAAAAACAAGGAACTTGTAGAAAAGCAGGAAAACCTTGAAAAGGAATTACAGGCGTTGAAAGATGCTGCTCCTGATGCAGATGCATTGAACCAGAAGATTGCAGAGTTGACAACAACATTGGAGACCGAGCGTAGAGAGCGTGCGGAGAAAGACGAGAAGGCAAGACTTGATGGAATTGTCACAGAGTTTTTCGCAGATAAGCACTTTGTGAACGCAATCACAGCAGATGCTATCAAAGCACAGCTTGTTGAAAAACTGAATTCCGACGAAGCACGTGGAAAAAGCATTTCAGACCTATTTGATGCAATTGTCAAAGATGACAAAGGCGCATACAAGCCGGACATTCTTATTGATGACAAGACATTCCAGGCACAGCAGAACCGTAGCCAGATTGTCGGAAACAACATTAATCAGCCGGATGGAGCAACTTTGTCTATGGCTGAACTTATGAAACTTAAAAACCAGAATCCGGATATGGATATCACACCATATCTTAGAAGAAAGAAGGAGAAATAATCTATGGCATTATTTGATTTAGTTAATTTTAACGGCGAAGTATTTGACGCGGCAGTACGTGAGACACCAAATTTGCGGTTAAATGAGTTGATTCATTGCGGGGCAATCGTGGAGCGTGGCGAGTATGCAGCACTGTTGCCGGACCAGAAGGGCGGTAACTTTATCACGACTTTAATTAAGGCGCGTTTATCCGGCAAGACCGTGAATTACGATGGTAAGACTGACATTACCGCAGAGGAGCGCGGCAACTATTCTATGGGGCGCATCGTAGTTGGCAGAGCACAGGGATGGACAGAAAAAGATTTTGTGTCTGACATTTCTGGGGATGACTATTCCGCAGCAGCCGGAGAGGTTGCGGAGTTCTGGGATGATGTAGACCAGGATACGCTTCTTAGCATCCTTAAGGGTGTGTTCTCCATGAGTACCGGAGAGGGTAAGAAATTCGTAGATGCGCATACCTACGATATCACAGGGGCAACGGAAAATACCTTCGGTCCTACAACTCTTAACAATGCAATGCAGAAAGCCCTCGGAGATAAAAAGGCAAACTTTTCTCTTGTAATCATGCACTCTGTAATTGCCACCAATCTGGAGAATCTTAAGCTGCTGGAGTATATGAAATACACAGATGCTAACGGTATCGAAAGAGATTTAGGACTTGCCACCTTAAATGGGAGGGTCGTTCTCATTGACGACACTATGCCGGTTGAGGAAGTTGAGGAGTCCTCCGGTGGTGCAGGCGATGGATACACGAAGTATACCACCTATGTACTGGGGAATGGAGCGATTGAGTATACCAACTGTGGTGTGAAAGTTCCGTCTGAGATGGACAGAAACCCGGCAAAGAACGGCGGCGAAGATACGCTGTATACCAGACAGAGAAAAGTATTTGCTCCGTATGGTATCTCATGGAAGAATACCGGCGTGGTGTCCCCAACCAATACACAGTTAGAAACTGGTTCGAACTGGGAAATTGCACAGAATAACTCTACATCTAAGCCGGATTACTACCCGGTAAAGGCAATCAATATTGCACAGATTGTTACCAGGGGATAAGAAAGGGGGATTCCAGGATGGGATATACCACATATGACTTCTACAAAGAAAAATACTATGGGGATTCTATCGAGGAATCCCTTTTCCCTAAGTGGAATGACCGGGCAAGCGAAAAACTTGACTATCTGACAAATGGGAACATTACGGAGGAATCCTTGGCAGAATATGACGAGAAGATTCAGAAAGCCGTGTGTGCCCTTGCAGACACCCTTTATCAGATTGATTACAAGACGGCACATGCCAACGATGAAAACGGCGGAAATGTCAAGTCAATGTCCTCTGGCGGGCGGTCAATCAGCTTTGGAAGTAATGAGACACTTATTGATAAGGTGCTTGGGGATAAGGTGGCACAGAACCGGTTGTGTTACGACACGGTGTGCGAATACTTGTCCGGCACCGGATTGCTGTATGCGGGGGTATGAGATGGGATTTTTCGATAATAAGACAGTTACCCTTTTCAACCGCTCATACAATGCGGATACCGAGGAAGAGACCTATTACCCGACATTACTCAATGATGTAGACCTTGTGGAAACCAAGGGAGCAAACGTCTCCAAGAGTGGCATGGACAGCGCAGATGCAGTGAAACTATACATAGGTTTTGTTGACGTCAACAAAACGTTCAAGCCTTACCTTACCCCGAAAGCATGGGATGCACTGCCGGAAGAGGAAAAACAGAACTATATCACATTCCACCCTACGGAGGATTTCTTCGTTAAGGGAGATTGCACAGATGTGGAACTGCCGGAAGAGTGTGCGTATGAGTGGATGCATGAGAACTTCGATGATGTTTATAAGGTCACGACCGTAGACAAGTATGAGGATATCTTGCCACATTTTGAGGTAGGAGGTGTATAAATGGCAGAAGCAGAAAAACTTACCATCCAGGATGCAGAGAATGCAGGAAAAGGGCTTCTTGCATTGGTGATGGCATATCCGGATTATCCCCGGGGATTTAAGGCGGACAATTCAACCGTGAAATGGAATTCCATCAATGAGGACAGGTCCATCGGCGTGTTCCCGCTGCAGGGCGCAGTATATCTGAAAAAGTATATCAGCGGCAGCTATGTAGCACAGATGCCATTTCAGATGATTTACAAGTGTTCGGCGACCACCAACAAGGCGAGTTTGGATGCGCAGCAGATGTTAAATGATTTGGCATCATGGATGGAAGAGAGCGGCATCGAATTTAAAGACCCACATCTGACGCTGCAGTCCATTAACCGTACTTCACAGGTATTCAGTGGAGGTCAGGACGAAAAAACGGTTATGTATGCTGTGAATATGCAGCTTAAGTATTTTTATAAAAAATAGGAGGAAAACACATGGCACAGGATAGAACAAATATGGTATCTCTGTTAGACATCGGTTCATGGTTAGGTGGCAAGACACCTAAAATCGTGGAAATGGGCGATGGATTTACAGAGCTTACAGAGGACTGGGGTCCAGACGTAGAAAGTACACAGTACGTCAACATGAAGGCAAAAGCATCCACGTTAAAAGGTTATGAATTTTCAATGTCACCGGAGAGAGAGTATCTTGACGATGACTTCCAGGATGCAATCAATGAGGGATTCAAACAGTTCCCGACGGGGGATGCTTGTAATACTTATTATTACAGATATTACAAATCTGATATTACGGGTGGTGCAGGCGATTGTATCAGAGTTCCGGTTGTAGTAGCCCCGTCAAGTACGGGAGGATCTGGTGGAGATGTGCTGACATCTGCTATTCAGATTAGCGGAAATGGTGAGGTTGAACTTGGAACAATCACCATTTCGGAGAGCGGTTACACATGGGCTGCTAAGACGTCAACAGCAAGCGAATAAGGTGTTAATTTCAAATTAGCATAATCGGGGTGCGTTCCTTTCAGTCGTGCCCCGGTTTCTGAAAGGATGGTAATTTAGATGGAAAATAATCAGAGTGTATTAAATTTTAATAACAGCTTGTTTCATGTAAAGGTGAACAGCTATGGCGACGAGGTTGTGTTAAATACGGCGGATGCCAGAATTTTTGAGAAGTTTGCAACCATGTACGACAACTTGCAGATGCTTGCAGACAGAGCGAAGGCGAACATGGAAGCGGTCGGAAAGAAGTATAAAGACGGGGATAGTCTGGAAGCCATAAAGGATTATGCAAAAGAGTATGTCGATTTTTCCCGTGATGCCTTAAAAGAATTTGATGAGATGTTCGGGGATGGATTCACCGCAAAAGTATTTCGTGAAAATTATGAACTGGATGAGGACTTTGTACCGGATGAAGCTGCTATCACAGAGTTGATTGATTCTCTTCTCCCGGTTATGGAAGAGGCATATGGAAAACGTATCAAACGGAATCGACAGAAATACAGTGCCAGCAAAAGGGGCAAGCATACCAAGACGAAAGAAGAATTGATTCAGGAGCACAGGGAAAAGAATGGTGTAGATGAATAATGTATTATATGAGGAACTGCCGGAGAAGTGGAAGGATTACCGGCTGAATACATGGTTTCAGGTCGGAGTGCAGATATACCTTTTATTTGAGGATAGGGAGCTTACAGACTTTGAAAGAACACAGACATTAAAGGAATTGCTTTTTGCAGATACTGATAACTGTCCTGTCGGGGAAGAGCTGGATGAATGTGTCAGTTGGTTTTTGAATGGCTGGTGTCACGACCGTAGTCCGAGGGAAAAGCAAAAGCGTAAACTTCTTGATTTTGAGAAAGACCAATGGCGCATTTACGCAGATTTTCGCCAGATATATGGCATCAATCTGAATGAAGCTGATATACATTGGTGGGAGTTCATGGGGATGCTGTGGAACATGCCGCAGCGGCAATCTTCTTTTCTACAGGTAATCGAGATTCGCCGGAAAAAGATTAAGAAGGGAATGTCGAAAGACGAGAAAACGGCAATCATGGAAGCCCAGTACATATATGGATTGGACGAGCCGAAAGAGAGCCGGGAGTATACCGAGGAAGAGAAGAAAAAAATAGATGATGTAGATGCAATCAGAAACCGCATGAAAGCGAAAAGGCAGGCTGAAAAGGAAGCCTTAAGGCAGTTTGAAAAGAGGTGATACCGAGCGCAGCACAGTATGATGGAGAAATTCTCTACAAAGTAAACATTGACAGTAAAGATATGACAAGCCAGATACTCTCTGCACAAAATCGTGTCGAGAAACTTGGTCAGAAGATAAGCGAAACATCCAAGAAGATGAAAGAACTGGAAAATACCAAGATTCCGACAGAGGAGTATAAACTTGTTGAAAAAGAGTTGACGAATCTTTACGGAAAACTTAATTCGGTAAATGACCGGATGCAGAAGTGGCAGGAGTTAGGCAAAGGAACAAATTCTAATGCCTTTAAATCAATGGAACTTGACGCACAAAAACTCAAGGCATCCATTGAGGAACTGAATGCCAGTAAAGCGAAGATGGAATCGGCTGGTACTGCCTACAAGAGTGGTACGGAGACAGAAGAATATCAGAAACTTTCAGCACAATATGCTGATTATAGTACTCAGATGCAGATTGCACAGGCTAAGCATTCAGAGATATTAAGCAAGATGAAACAGGAGACGCAGGAGACTGGCAAATTGGCGAGTGCTGCCAATCGTGTAAGAAAAGGATTTTCGAATATTGGAAGCGCAATTGGAAAGGCTAGGGAAAAGCTGAAAAATCTTCATTCCAGCACAAAACAGGCCAATAAAGGATTCTCGAATCTGCTTAGAACCATGAAGCAGATGGTTTTAAGCATGGCGGTGTTCCAGATTATGTCGAAGGGTATGGAGTTTTTAAAGTCCGGGTTACAGAATCTTGCGGTGTATTCAAAAGAATATAACAAGACGATGTCGGACTTTACATCTTCAACGGCACAGCTAAAGAACAGCTTTGCAGTGGCGTTTGCACCAATACTGAATGTTGTTATCCCGATACTGACACAGCTTATTAATAAACTGAGTGCAGCAGGTAATGCACTCTCGAAGTTTTTTGCCATCTTAAGCGGAAAATCCACTTACACAAAAGCAATCAAACAGAATAAGAATTACGCATCGTCACTGAATGGAGTAAGCAAATCTGCGGATAAGGCAAAAGGAAGCCTTGCTGGTTTTGATGATTTGGATGTGCTGGATAAAAGCAGTAGTGATTCATCGGGTGGCAGCAGTGGCAGTAGCGGAGCAGACGGAAGCGGCTTCAAAGAGGAATCAATCGGAGAGATATCAGATTGGACGCAGAACTTCAAAGATGCGATTGAAGCGGGTGATTGGTTCAGCGTGGGTTCGCTTCTTGCACAGAAAGTAAACGATGCCCTTTCCTCGATTGACTGGGCTTTTGTGCAGAAGAAAACGAAGGGCTTTGCCACAAACCTTGCAACTGGCTTAAATGGCTTTGTTGCAGGTCTTGACTGGACGTTAGTAGGTCAGACGATTGGAAATGGTATTAATACCGCTATATATACGGCGCAGGCATTTATTAAGACGTTTGATTGGAGTACATTCGGTCAGTCCATTGGAAACGGCATCACCGGTGCAATTAACACGATTGATTGGGCTGCAGCAGGCGATACGGGTGGAAGTTTGGTTACAGGTCTTTTTTCTACCCTCAAAGGAATCTTTGATAATACAGATTGGAAGTCGCTCGGAAGCGGAATCATAAGCGGAATAGGTGCCTTTTTCAGTGCTATTAATTGGGGGGAAATCAGTGGAACGATATACTCGGCGATATCAGGCTTCTATAAATTCCTCACAGGTGTTATTCAAGGGATAGATTGGGGAGAAACACTCCATTATATCATTGATTCGATTGGAGATTTTTTTGCTGGAATCGATTATAAAGACACGGCGAAATCAATCGGTGAGTTCCTAGGTGCCGCGTTTAAATCAGCAATCGACCTGGTAGGATCTATCTGGGACTTATGCAAGGAAGCATGGGGAGACGTTAGCAGCTACTTTGAAGGTTACATTGATGAAGCAGGCGGCAATATTATTTTAGGCTTGTGGAACGGCATCACGGATGCACTTGCAAATGCCGGAAAGTGGATTTACGAGAATATTCTCGAACCGTTTATCAAAGGGTTCAAGGATGCCTTTGGAATACACAGCCCATCCAAGGTTATGAAAGAGATGGGTGGATATATTATCGATGGACTGAAAGAGGGATTAGGTGACATTTGGGGCAAGGTCAAAGAAAAATTTACACGTCTCAAAGAGAATGTGGCTGGAACTTTTTCCAATATTCGTAAGGATGCCGTTGCAAAGTGGTCTTCCATAAAGGAAAAAGTCAGCGGAAAAGCGGCTGACCTCAAAGAATCTCTGACAGAAAAATTCCAGAATATCCGTGAGAACATCCAGAAGAAATGGGACAAGGTAAAATCCGATGCTGAAGATGCATGGTCCGGAATTAAGAAGCCGTTTTCAGATGTAGCAGGCTGGTTTAAGGAAAAGTTTTCGGATGCATGGGAAAAAGTGCGTGGAGTATTTTCAGATGGCGGAGACGTGTTTGGTGGCATCAAGGACGGTATTTTAGAATCCTTTAAAAAGATTGTAAATGCGTTGATTGATGGAATTAATGATGTTGTGAGAAAGCCGTTTGATGGGCTGAATGCAGCATTAAATAAAATCAGAAGCGTATCCGTTGCCGGTATTAAACCGTTTGAGGGATTGATTAAAGAGAACATGATTACGGTTCCACAAATCCCTAAATTAGCTAATGGTGGTATCACAACCGGAAGCACGCTCGTAAACATAGGTGAAGCAGGACGTGAAGCAGTGCTTCCGCTTGAGAATAACTTGTCTTATTTAGAGCCGCTTGCAGATATGATTGCAGAGAAGATTCCACCAGCCAATAATGCGCCAGTGTACTTGCAAGTCGACGGCAAGACGTTTGCCCGGCTGATGAATCCTTACAGTCAGGCAGAGCAGAACCGAATCGGATTATCATTTACTTAAGGAGGGGTAGAATATGCCAGATTACACACAGGGACTTATCATTGATGGAACTATATATAATATCCCTCTTGTGTCTATTAAGCGGACGGCGGACTTTTTGGAAAAGTATGCTGAACGAACTGAGGACGGCGATATTAAGATTGAAACCATAGGAATTTATAAGAATTACACCGTAAATATCGGTTTGATTGATGATGCAGGTACTTACGATGCGCTTTTTGAGCATATCACGGATTGTACAAATCGTTTTCATCATGTCATCTTGCCGGATGCAGGCAAGCAGTTTGATTTCTACGGTTACTTTTCGAGCATTTCGGACGAGGTGGAAAAGGTGCTGGCTACAGGCGCACAGTACAAGAGCCTGACATGGAAGATGACAAGCAAGAAGCCGTTTAAGACACCATAGGAGGGAAGTTATGGCAAGAACAAGTACAAGTTGTAAAGCAGAAATGAAGTTCATAGACGTAACCGCGCTTGCAGATGCTGTGGTTACGGCATCTACGGCGCAGAGCATTGGAAATCTTTCTCTCTTTTCAAATGATATGGAGAGCACCCAGAAAGAGTATGGAACGCTGGAATTAAACCAATTTATTTTAAATGGAAGTAAAACGGTTATGCCGGCAGCACCAAAGGATATAGCGTTTTGGTCGGAGCAAAAGAGTGGAGAAGATTGTACTTTTTCAAGCAATCCTACATTTACGGCAGCCTTTAAGACGAATCATTCTAGCGGCGGCGTGACACTGTATTTTGCCGATGATTATCCGGCAGAAGTTAAGGTGAGTTATTATTCCGCCGGCGGCAGCAAGATAAAATCATCGGTGTTCTATCCGGATGGATTGATTTATGTGTGCAGAGATTATGTGACGAATTTCCAAAAGGTTGTCATTGAATTTCAGAAAACACGACTGCCTAACAGATATATCAAGCTGCAGTATGTGCTATATGGATTGTATTTGCAGTGGCAGGATGATTTGATACAGAGCGCGTCTGTTCATGAGGAAATTGACGAGACAGGGAGCACACTTGCTATTAATACCGCCAGCATAGCCATTGTGGATGAAAACAATGATTTTGACTTTGGAAATGAAAATGGGGCATGGAAGGCGATTCAGAAGACGCAGGAAGTTACACTTACCGAGAAAAAGGACGGAAAAGAGATTCCGGTCGGAACATATTTTCTCGATAAGAAGTCTTTTCAGAACAATATCGCATCCTTTGACCTCATTGACCGAATCGGGTTGATGGATAATTACAAGTTCCGCGATGGGGAAAGATACGATGGGGAAACTGTAGGAAACATTTTAAAAGCAATTTTTGGGGCTGCCGGTGTGACAAAGTATGAAATTGAGGAAGAGGTTGCAAAGCTGACAGTGTCCGGGTGCTTGAAGATTATGTCATGCAGGGAAGCCTTGCAGATGGTTTGCTTTGCGGTTGGGGCAGTGGCGGACTGCCAGCGCAGTGACATGATTAAGGTGTTTATGCCGAACCGATATGTTTCAAGCAATGTCGGAACAGACCGGAAGTTCAACGGTAATACGCAGATATCTTTGGATGAATATATCAGCGGAGTGTCGATTGAGGTTAGCGGCTATGCACCGGGAACCGAGAGCACGGAGCTGTATAATGACACATTGATTTTCGGGGAAAACACGATTGAATTTTCAAATCCAGTGGATCCGGATACGATTTCCGTTAAAGGTGGAACACTTGTGACGGCAAAGACAAATTATGCTGTCATTAAAATGTCAAAAACCGGAACATGTGTTATATCTGGCTGCGAATACACAGAGACAAGCATTAAATATGTCAAGAATGTATCTCAGATAGATGCGGGGGAAAGTGAGAATATCAAAGAGTTTTCCGGCATCACACTTTACAATATGGAGCTTATCGCGGACAGGGCGGAAAGTCTTTTAAAATATTATCTGCTTAGGAAAATGGTAAGCATGAGGTATCTGGTCAATGCAGAGAAAGTTGGCGATTGGGTTACCATTACAGATAGAAATCGAAATGTATCCGCCACGCTGATAGAATCACAGGATTTAGACCTTACAGGAGGTTTTATTGCAACGGCATCATGCCGGGGATATTCGATGGTAACAAGTGATTATTATTTTACCGGTACGGAGTTATACAGTGGACAGGAGGGGATTATTTAATGGATTTACAGCCTATTAATCCATATAACATTATCAAGCAGCTCACACGCGAAAACGAGGAGCTGAAAGCAAGGGTTGAGGAACTTGAAACAATGATTGAAACGACAGGAGGAAGTGATACGGATGCTGCTGTGGATTGATGCGGTGTATGACCGGACGCAGGCGGATGTAAAACGTGTCTCGGAGTTGGCGGCGAAAGGATTTCAGAACATGACGGAAGCAGAGCAGGTGGAGTGGCTGAATGGCATGAAAGGGGCGCTTAATTATGCGGATATAAAACGCATTGAGAATAACGTTCAGTTGTTATCTGACGTGCTGGAACTTGATTTAAGCACCTGCTATGGGAAAACAGTGACGTTAAACGAAGCCTATTTTAAACAGCTTCTGGCAAATGTAGAAGCAATCCGCAAGGCTTACATGATTCATTCCGATACACCCAAAACGCCGGCAGCACCGGTTAATACATATCAGAAACTCAACGACATAGAGAAAATCCTTTATGACGTTTACACCATATTGAACAGCAACTTCTTCTACTATGCAGGAGAGGGATTATACACAGGGCAGGATACAGCCTTGTTATTATAAGGAGGAAAAAAGCATGGCTTTTAGTTTAAAAACATGGGTGGACCGTATTTCGGAATATCCAACAAGACGAACTTTAACCAAAGAGGATGGCAGCACAGAATTAGTTACGGTAACGCGAGAAGAGGGCACGGTGTCGCAGGAAGGTGATGCTTTTAGTGCGGAGACTATGAATGACTTGGAGACGAGGATTGCGGCTGGATTCGATGCGGTTGAAGAAAGTATCGATGAAACTAATCAACACTTAGCGAATGATATTAAAGAAACGCAAAATATTATTAATGAAAAGTACAAATCTACACAAAAATCAATAGAAGATTTACGAACAACCACTGATAAATCGATAGCAAAAACAAATGAAAATGTAAACGATTTAGATAGCAGCACACAAAACTCAATTAAAGATGTAAACGATAATATAAATGCCGTGACAAGCCGAATGGACGCATTTGTAGATAAAAATAATATTGCTATATCTGAAAACAGTATCGAATCAGTAAACGCCGGGTCTGGCTCATGGCTATCGAATGGAACCACACAGTTGTCTTTATCGCCGGGTACTTATATATTACAAGCATCAGTGACATTTCCATCGAATACAACTGGAAAAAGGCAGATTGCTATTATGGATTACACTAATTCCAAAAATTACGCCGTACAGACATTTGGTGCAACAAATGGGGCGCTAGAAATGACTACGACATACTTTATGAAATTAACAAAAACAACTGCGGTGCGACTTGCATATTATCAAAACAGTGGGTCTACATTGTCGTTAACAAGCGGAAAAATCAGAGCACTTAAACTTTGCGATGCTTAAACTTCCGTTGATGTATATTTTTATAACCCAGAAAATCTATGAGTGAATCCGTTGCTAGGAGGTGGCGGTCTGTAGCTCTGCTAGAGAAACTAAAGAAAGAGAGGAAAAGAAGATGGAGAAACTTTTTAATCATACGAGCATTTTTGTAGGGCTCGTCGGAGGAATGATTGCAAGCTGGCTTGGAGGTTGGGACATGCTTTTAAAGACGATTGTATTTTTAGCGGTGGCAGATTACGCAACAGGTGTAATCAAGGGAATTTACACTAAGACGCTGAGTTCGGAGACCGGTTTCAAGGGGCTGCTGAAAAAAATCGTGATGTTTATTGTGATTGCGGTAGCATATTCCATTCAGAAGTTATTAAACGATGCAGTGGCACTGCGGGAGATTGTGATTATGTTTTACATATGCAATGAAGCACTCAGTTTATTAGAAAATGCGGCGCTATTTATCCCGATACCGGATAAGCTGAAAGATGTGCTATTACAGTTGAGAGATACGGAAAGAGAGGAATAACTATGGCAAACAGAAAAATCGGGCAGGCAGGACTTGCCCTTATCAAACAGTTTGAGGGCTGCCGTTTGACAGCCTATAAATGTGCTGCGGGTGTGCAGACTATCGGCTACGGTCATACAGCCGGAGTGCATAGTGGTATGACTATCACTCAGGCACAGGCGGATGCCTACTTGCTGGAAGATGTGGCGAAGTTTGAAAAGTACGTTAATAAATCGGCTTATGTTCCGGTTACGGACAAGCTGAATCAGAATCAGTTTGATGCTCTTGTCTCATTCGCTTTTAACTGTGGGGCTGGCAATCTCAAGACTTTATGCGCCGGCAGAACTATCGCTCAGATTGGTGCGAAAATCACAGCCTATAACAAGGCTGGTGGAAAGGTGCTGGCTGGTCTGACAAAGCGTAGAAAGGCAGAACAGGTGTTATTTAATACGTCGGTGAGTTGCACCGGTGCAACTGCGGCAACAACCACCACGACCACAAAGAATATGGAGGATTACGAGATGGATACGATTAGAAAAGGAAGCAAGGGAAAATCAGTTAAGGTATGGCAGATTATTATTGGTGTGACGGCAGACGGCGATTTTGGAAGCGGTACGGAGAGCGCAACAAAGACCTGGCAGAGCAATCACGGATTGACAGCGGATGGAATTGTCGGGGCAAAGAGCTGGAAGGCAGGACTTGAATCATTATAAAAATATAAGTGAAGTGGCAGAACCGGCATGGAGAAATCTGTGCCGGTTCATAAAAATTTTAAACAAATTTTTGTCTATTTTGCACATTGAAATACAAACAAATGTTCGATATAATTTGCTCATAGCAAAATATGTCTCTCCAATATATTGCTGAAAAATACTTTTACTTGTCGTTTTATGTAAATTTATTGCGTATTTGGCAGAAAATAGTATAATTAAAATAAAAAGATTTTGGGGGACTTATGTATGAAAGTGACAATGTATGCATATGATTTGTTTACGCGAAGAATAAACGGAAAAGGATTTAAAAATGTAGATATTTTTGAAGATGATATAATAGAGGTTTTGAATGATTTACTTAGTAAAGATTTAGTGAATAGGCGATATGAGATAAAAAAGTCAAATAAAATAATTTACTTATTAGGAATGGAATATGATAAGGATACGAGAATAGCATTATTAAAATTTGGATCAGCAAAGTATAATAGTGTAAGGGATGTTTTGAATACTGATACGATGCGCCAAAACCCCAAAAAGAAAAAGACAAAAAAAGATGGAGACGAAGAAAAAACGTGTATGGTTATTCGGTTTACAGAAGGAGAAGAAGGGAATTGGGCGAAGTGCCTTGTACAAGTAAACTCAAATGGAGTTTCTATATCTAAAATAATGGAATATATAAACAACAGTATAATTGAATATCATGAGAAAAAAAAGTGTGATAATATTCGATATCACATACTTTATAGTAATATTGTTTCGAATGATTTTCTGAATTCACTTGAAAAAGCAGGCAGAATAAAGACTGTTAAACTAGTAATGGATTCAGAAGAAGTTGATACGACAGAGTTTAGAGATTTCTCCCAAAAAAAGGATTTGAGAAAAGAATTTGATATAGTTTTGAAACCAGCAACTAAAGGAGCTAGTATACTTGGAAATACTGTGAGAGACTTTTTTAAAGATTATAATAGCAGTAAAAAAATAAAGCGTATTTATGTTGATTCTGATACAGCGGATGGAAATCCGTTATCGTTTGATACTGAGAAAATGAAAGAAAGAGTAATTGTTTCCGTGCAAGAAAATGTAGTGACTGGTGAGCCCAATATTAATGAATTGAATATAATTATGAAACAAAAAGTATTAGCATACTAAAAAAGGAGGTATATGTCATGAAAAAGTATATAGAAGATTTCCTAGATCCGTTTGACACATTTTATAGGATGATAGAGAAAAAAATGACATATGTTATAATTTTATTACCAATAGTTATTGGTGTAATTGGTTTTTTGTTTAGTGTGTGTGTACATATACATATGGATATGACAGGTCGACAATTTATGCGAGACGTTTTGAGCGATTTTGTTACTGTATTAGCATTATTTGTTAGTTTCACAATGGGGTATTTGTCAATAATAATAACAAGCAGTAGTTCTAATATTTTAGATTTAAAACATACTGAGTCTAAGCATAATGGTAAAGATGGTTTACCATATACGTTATATCAAGTAATAACGACGCAGATAACGTATGCAGTAATTGTTGAAATAGTTCTGTTGCTATTATGTATTATTGAAAAATTTATTATTAATTATTTTCCAAGTATTTTATTAAAAATATTATGTGCTATAGACATATCCGCTTTTGTACATGTAATAATTGTATTGATGCTAGTAATTCAAAATATATATCTGACATTTTGGAATTCTAATAGCGATTAGTAGCGTTTGTTGATGTAAAAGTAATTTTATATAAAAATCCGTGTTGCATTTCGTGTTGCATCGTGTTGTATTTTGCTTACTTTTAAGGCAAATTATTACATCATAAGCAGATATAAACATGTGCAAAATTCAGTAAAATCAATGAAGTACGATAAAACAACGATTTTGAAAAATTAACTTGTCGGGTTCGACTCCCGTCAGGTCCACTCTAAAAAGCGCCTAAGTAGGCGCTTTTTTACTTAGTGTGCCGAGCATGGCATTAATCTTACTGGTGCAAGTCCAGTCACGGGTATTTACCGCCAAGTGTAGCGAACCACAAGTCGGTATCAGTAACGGTATGGATGGAGGAAGTGGTGTAGCAAAGTTCTTGAGCCTACGAACAGAAACTTGATAAGGCGATTAGGTGGGTAAGGTTGCTAATCAAACCGAAGCCCTAATGGTAAACGTAAACCGAAGTTGTAAATCAAGAGATTGTGGAACGAAAGATTAATGTCTTACCTCGGGAGACCCTACTCACCTATCGAAAGGTATGGTCGAAATAGGTTTGGAGAGGGAGTCAGATGATGTCATAGTAGGTGTAAAAGCGGAAGGACTGAAACGATTTATAGTACGAATCGTTATGTTTAAAATAATACATGAGCTAGAAATCAGATGGACAGGAAAAGTAGGAACGCAACCAATGAACGTAATAGAGCGATTTCGATTAAAGAAGCCAAAAGTTTTGTTGCTGATGCTTTATTTTCTGCAAATGTTTGGGATGGAGCATTTGAGCGGTACTACGGAAGTAAGGGGATTCGTATGTTGATTTGGGAAATCAAACAATTCGAACTGCATTTAAAAGAGAACAGTATACAAGTAATTTGGAAAGACGTTTGGAGATACTGGAAATGAGAAAAATGAAATATCCTGTAAAGTGTCCTTTGATGGAGGGAAAATCGATAGATAAATATACATGCTTTGAAATTCATACAGTTGTGCAGGGTGCGTCACCTGAACAGATAGCACCGGCTGAAGTATTGAAACATGAAAATTATGTAGATGTATGTAAAAATTGTGAATATCATAGAAATGACTAAATTCAGAGGAGATGAGTGTATGACATATGAAGAGATAAAGCCGTTTATAGGAAAGAAGGTTGTATTGACAGATATTGACGAGCAAAAATTTACAGGTATTATTTTTAATACGGAAAGTGAGTTTGACACATCATCGGGAAAAGAAGAAATAGAAATGCGTGTGAATGATGTATGGTACGGTATACCATTTGACGAGATTAAAACAATATTGGCAATTCATTGATGGAATTCAAGGTTTGCACAGGGATTCTGGTATCAGCCTACAGACAGAGGTGAGTATGATGGAGCTGTATGATAAAGTAAAAATAAAGAGGAATAACAGAACGGGAATTATTGTAGATATTACGCTCATAGACGGAAAAGAAATATTTACAACAGAGGATGATATTGAAAAAAATGATAAAAGCGGAAAAAACTGGCTATTATATCAGTGTGAAAGAAATGAAATAGAATTAATGGAATAACGATATAAAAGAAGTCTGGTGGGACAGGAGAATGAAAATAATTTTGAGTCTTAACGAAACGAAATACTTGATAGACAAGGGAATTATGATAGATTCATTGGTAGAATATGACGATGATGAAGTTTTTGAAATCCTTGATAAAATCAGAGATGTAGAGATTTTTTATGCACAGGATTCTGGTATCAGCGCACAGGCAGATGAATTGGCGAATATATATGGAAATATCGCGGATAAGATACAGGATATGTTGACAGAATGAAAGTTGCAGGAACTTTTATTGTACGATATTTTAGCAGTAAATGAAGAGGGATTATGGGTACACACGAAGTGTGGTTATTCTGTTCCGCGGCGAAATGGTAAGAATGAAGTTGTTGTAATCAGTTAGATAAGGCAAAAATAAAATACAAGTCAATTAAGGCATCAGGAAGGGAAGCAGTTTATATTAAGGGCACAGAAATACACAGATGACCAGGCATCCGCACTGAAATATGTTGTAACGGACAGTAGAAATCCGCAGACGGTATTCTGTGGAAATCCGCCAACACCAGTGAGCTCCGGTACTGTATTTACAAAGTTGAGAAAAACAGCACTTTCCGGTGAGTCAGTGAATACAATGTGGGCGGAGTGGTCGGTTGAAGGGCAGTCAAATCCGCATGATAGAGAATTGGGGTATCAGACCAACCCATCATTAGGAATCGTATTTACAGAGCGTTTCGTATTAGATGAGGTCGGGGATGATCCGATAAACTTATGTCCAGTGATTTGAGGCAGATTCAGGAACAGATGAAAAATCTCCGAATAATTCCTGGGTTTTTGCAAATGGATTAAGACAAAATTTGTTTTTGGAACGGAAAAACGATATTACAAATCTGCAGAATACAAAGGGGAAGCCGCAGATTGATAAAATGAAGCACTTGAATGAAGCATATAAATTGGCAAAATAATTTACAGTGAAAAAATTGGGATTTGATGAGGAGATACGTTTCATGAATGATTGGTTTACCGTGGAAAAAATTGACACCCAAACGTTTGCGATTAGTGAATATAAGCATTGGGAAGAAACACATTGCTATCTGCTATGCGGAAATGATAGGGCAATCCTGATAGACACCGGATTAGGTGTTTCAAATATTAAAAATGTTGTGGACAGCCTGACAAAATTACCCGTTACAGTGGTTACGACCCATGCACATTGGGACCATATCGGCGGACATCGGTATTTTGATGATATTGCTGTTCATGTATTGGAAAAGGACTGGCTCTCCGTTAGATTTCCGCTTCCGCTTCAGGTCGTGAAAGGCAATTTGACGAAGGAGCCTTGCAACTTTCCGCCTAATTTTGATGTGGATACCTATCAGATATTCCATGGCGAACCACAGGAAGTATTGCATGACGGTGATTTATTGGATTTGGGTGGGCGGATGCTTAAGGTCATACATACCCCCGGACACTCTCCGGGACACTGTTGTTTCTATGAGCCAGGGCGAAAATATCTGTTCTCTGGAGACCTGATATATAAGGGCTGTCTCTACGCATTTTATCCAACCACAGACCCTTGGCTTTTCTACCGTTCGGTTAAAGCCGTGCAGCGATACGATGTTTCACGGGTATTGCCCGGTCATCATCAGTTAGATATCCCTATCTCATTGGTAAATGAGATTGCTGCCGGATTTGCACAGCTTGAGGAAAAAGGACAGCTAAAGCAAGGTGCAGGGCTGTTTTCGTTTGAGAATTTTCAACTTCAAATTTGATTGATGACGTCCAGCTTGTAAAGGCGAGATACCTATACAGGAAATTCGAATTGGAAAAGAGGTTAACACAACAATGAAAACAAAAGAAAACAGATATAGGGCATTGGTGTATGTCCTTGGATTATTAGTCCTTGCAATGGGACTTACCTTAAATACAAAAGCGGGGCTTGGCGTATCCCCCATTATTTCGATATCCTATGCCGCATCAGAGATTTCGGGGCACAATTTCGGTAACACGACCTTGACACTCTACACATTCTTTGTGGTTGTTGAAATGATTTTACATGGGATTCGCATAAAAAAACAGAAAAAACATAGTAATCCCATACTTAGCCATGCGGAAAAAGTAGATGTCAAACTGATTTTTTTGATGGATTTTCTGCAGATTCCCTTGAGCATTGTATTTACGAGATTTCTGAATTTGTTTTCAGCTTTAGTACCTGATATTCAGGCACAGGGGAAAAATCCGGCAGCCCTGTTTGCAATACGTCTGCTGGTTTTGGCTTTTGCATTAATTTTAACCGGAATTGGAGCTGCGCTATCATTAAACATGAGGATCATTCCGAATCCGGGAGATGGAATTGTACAGGCAATTGCAGATTGCATCCATAAAAGTATCGGTTTCACAAAAAACTGCGTAGATGCAAGTTGTGTTACAATTACTATTATAATAAGTATGATTTGTAGTGGGAAATTGTATGGAATCGGTATCGGAACCATTATTGCAATGATTGCAGTGGGAAGAATTATCGCGGTATTTAATCATTTTACAAAAGACAGGCTGATGCAAATTACAGGTGTAGACGAGTAAGTACTGCTTTTGGCAGGGATGAAGTATAGATTTGGCTGGCTGAATTGCTAAAGAGGTATCACCGATAGTAAATTGGAATTTGGAGGAACGAGATATGATTATAAAGTATGCCACAGAACAAGATATTACAGCGATTGCTGCTGTGGAAGCGGAATGTTTTCCACCCGCGGAAGCGGCGACTGAAAAGGAGTTTGTTGAAAGAGTAAAATATTACGGAAACCACTTTTGGCTGCTGTATGATTCCGAAAAGCTGATTGCATTTGTGGACGGTTTTGTTACCGATGAACCGAATTTAACTGATGAAATGTACGAAAACGCAGCTATGCACAATGAAAATGGTGCATGGCAGATGATTTTTGGTGTCAATACATTGCCAGATTACCGCAAACATGGATATGCTGGAGAATTGATTCGCCGTGCCATTGACGATGCAAAACTGCAAGGGCGAAAGGGGCTTGTGCTGACTTGCAAGGAGCGACTTCTTCCATATTACGGGAAGTTTGGTTTCAAAGATGAGGGAGTATCAGATAAATCCACACACGGAAATGCCGTGTGGCACCAAATGCGTCTGTCTTTTTAATGAATTCCAGTTTGCCGAAAAGAGAATGGAAAAAGTCGTTCAAATCAGAAAGAGGTCACGCCTCTTTCCATTTTAAAATCAAGTAAAAAAACCAGGCAAGCATCTTCGTCACCTCCATAATCATTATATGCAGAAGGTGTGCAGATGATGCCAAAAAAAGAAGCTGTCCTCCGGGGAAAACACCGGAGTGGCAGCTCCTTTTCGTATGGTACTATTCATTAACAACCGAGGTTAAAAATTTTGCAGATTGCATTAAATAACTCGGAACAGCTATTAAAATTAAAACACATAGTTTCGTCCTCCTTATTTTTAATTTTTTGATGTCTTAGCTAAGTACAAATGAATTGTAACAATTCTGTAACAATTATGCAATAGGAGGATTCTGGAAGAAATGTTTCTATTTTATGAGGAAAAAGCTGCATTGGTTCACTTTTTTTTCAAAAATAAGTATGTTATACTTCAATTATGCAGATAGGGGTTATGAATGCAGGAGAAGAAATTGGGCAGGTGAGAGTTATGGAATCGAGTATGTTTCAGAAAGAAATCTTAGATAGAATCCGTGCCTACCGCAATATGCAGATTCAGGATGAATTGTGGGAATTGTTAGATTCCTATGAGAAGTATTTAGGGATGACAGGGACGCAGGATGAACTCGCAGAAATTGCATTTTACAGGGGAGAAGCGTACTTTCGGACAGGAAGGTATACGGACACGGTAAATGAACTGATGCGAAGCCTTAAGATGGAGAAAACAAAACCATATTTGTACTTAGAAGCACAGGCATATAATGTGTTGGGAATGCTGTTTGCTTTTGTGGGATATGAGACGGTTGCACTTGAGAATTACCTGCAGGCGGTTTCGTCTGCGGAACAGTCGGATAACCAGTATGAGGCGATTGCTTCCCTGATGAATATAGGGCTCCTCTATCAAAGTATGTCGGCAGACAGGAAAGCGCTGCATTATTACAATCAGGCATTTGAGCGGGCAAACAGGAATCAGTTGAACCCGGATATGGAGATGAGCATGCTTGTCATGGCGCAGAAGGCACAGCTCTTTTATAGAATGGGACGCTTTGAGGAGACACTTGGTCTATATCGGCAGGTGAATGCATATCAGAGCGCGCTTGGAATGGAAAAAGAGTCCATTTTGCCGATTCAGATTCTCGGAATCTATATGGAAGAGCATTTTGGTGAAAAACACCTTGCAAAAGAGAAAGCTGCGCGGATTATTTCAGAGGTTGAAGCAAACAGTGATTTTATGGAGCAGATAGATTTTTACATGGAATTGTGCCAGTTTTTGCTCCGGCACGAGATGTTAGAGGAAGCGGGCATGCTGCTTCGAGAATTAGAGGAAAAGCTGGATTTGACGGAATTTATCTCGCTGCGTATGCGGGTCAGACAGCTAGAGATTGTACTTGAAAAAAAGGCAGAAAATGAGGAAAAATATCTTCTGGCATGTCAGCATTACATGGAACTTGAGGATGAATATGAAGTGACAATGCAAGAGTTCCGTAAGAAAAATTTAGAACATATAGAATTGTTGCAGCAGATTGAGCAGAGGAAGGCCGAACTTGAGCAGAAAAGCCAGTTAGATCTCGCCACGGAACTTCTCAACAAAAGCACGTTTGAAGCGAAAATACGCGGATATCTTTCGAACAAGACGCAGGATGCAACGGATGTGTTTGCGATGATAGACATTGATGATTTTAAGCTTGTAAATGATACCTACGGACATCTGCATGGGGATAAGGTCATCAAGGCGCTTGCGGAGCTGATGAAGGAATTTTTTGCGGACAGAGGCATTTGCGGAAGATTTGGTGGAGACGAATTTGTACTTTTCCTGCGGGAAGTGGACAACTTAGCGGAGATTGAGAAGCAGATTGAAGACTTCCGTGAAAAGTTCAGTCAGGTTGCGTTCGGGAAAAATGCCGATATATACAGTACTATCAGTATAGGTGTTTCCTATAGCGACGGAATGAAAGTGTCCTACGAAGCCATGCTTTCCTGTGCAGATGAGGCACTGATGAAGACGAAAGAATATGGGAAGAATAAAGTAACATTTTTTGAAATGAAAAAGGGAACGATACGCTATGAATAGAAGAGAAAATGAGAATGAAATTGCAGTGGGCGGATTTTTGTTCCGGGATAAAAAGACGGCGGAACAGGCGGAACGTGAAGCAGAGGGAATCCGCTTTATTCAGGAAAAAATAGACAAAAATGAACCAAAGACCGTATTAGAAATATACAATCAGGTTGTCCGCCAGAACATGTTTGTGACCGTGGTGGGACAGGCATATTTGCGCGATTTGCAGGAGTATCTGCGCGCAGTTCCGGAGATTATGGAGGCGGATATTTTACCGATTCCGGTGGAGCAGGTGAAAAAGATTACAATCGAAGAACAGCCGAAGAAACAGACAACACCGCCGAAAAGACCGGCAGCTGTGAAGGCGAAAAATGTGGATTACAAGAAGAAATTCCATACAGCATTTATTTTAGATATCGCATTTATCATCTGCATTATCTTTATGTTTTTGATTAATCTGACCAGCAACAATGTGACGATTCTCAATTATGAGACAAAGCTCATTGATAAGTATGAGCAGTGGGAGAATGAACTTGAGGAGCGAGAGCAGATGCTTGATGAAAGAGAACAGGAGTTGCGCTAGATTATGAAGTAATTCACAGATTTTTCATAGGTTGGTGTTAGAATCAATAGATAAGAAAAGTCGGAATGGAGACGAGAGTAAAATGGAAAATGCAATGAATTCTATCAAAATATTAGTAGTTGACGATGAGAGCAGAATGCGTAAACTTGTAAAAGATTTCCTGGTGCGCAAGGGATATGATGTCCTGGAAGCAGGAGATGGCGAAGAGGCACTGGAAGTATTTTACCGGGAGCGCGATATTGCACTGATTATTTTAGATGTCATGATGCCGAAGCTAAACGGCTGGGAAGTCTGCCGGGAAGTGCGTGAGACGTCAAGGGTTCCTATTATCATGCTGACGGCAAAAGGTGACGAGAGCGATGAACTGAACGGATTTGAGCTTGGTGCGGACGAATACATCTCGAAACCGTTTTCCCCAAAGATTCTTGTGGCACGTGTGGAAGCAATTCTTCGGAGAAGTGGAAAGGCAGAAGAGGAAGAATCCCTGCTTGAAATGGGTGGAATTGTTGTGGACAAGACAGCACATCAGGTGACTGTGGATGGAAAAGAGATTGAATTGAGTTTCAAGGAATTTGAACTGCTCACCTTTTTCATGGAAAATGCGGGAATTGCTCTTTCGAGAGAGAAAATTTTAAATAATGTCTGGAATTATGATTATTTCGGAGACGCAAGAACGATAGATACCCATGTGAAGAAGCTACGCTCGAAAATGGGTGAAAAGGGCGATTACATCCGTACCATCTGGGGTATGGGATACAAATTTGAGTGTTAAAGGGATGATGATTTATGAAAGACTATTTGAAGAAAAAAAAGATAGGTTCTCTGACACAGGAAATGGTGGTAATTATTATCGCACTCGTGACCGGCACAGTTTTTCTGTGCTGGTTTTTAAATAATGCATTTCTGGAAAAATACTATATTTCCAATAAAGAGAAGACCATGTTAGAGAGCTATCAGGTGATTGACAATGCGGCGCAGAACGGAAAATTAGAGACGGACGACTTTGATGTTGCGTTTGAAAATCTGTGCTCAAACTGTAATATAACTGCACTTGTAATAGGACCGGACCGTACAGTAATCCGTTCTTCCGCAAATGATACGCAGGGAATTATGATGCAGTTTATGGATTTGCTGTTTGGCAATCAGGACGATGAGATTGAAACTTTGCAGCGCTCGGACAATTATGTACTGCAGCGCCAGAATGATGACAGGCTTGAATCGGAGTATCTGGTGCTCTGGGGAACACTCTCGGATGGCAATTTTATCATGATGCGTACAGCACTGGAAAGCATCCGGGAGAGCGTTGCGATTTCAAACCGCTTTTTGGGCTATGTCGGAGCGGTTGGCGTTTTAATCAGTGCGGTTGTCATTATTTTTGTCTCAAGGGGAATCACAACACCGATCTTAGAGTTGACGAATATCTCAAAGCGCATGACAGAATTGGATTTTGATGCAAAATACAGTGTCCGGCCGCGGCATCGGAATGAAATTGATGAACTCGGGGTTCATATCAACCAGCTTTCCGAGACGTTAGAGCGTACTATTTCAGAACTGAAAAGTGCAAATAATGAACTACAAAAAGACATTGAAAAAAAGAATGAAATCGACGAGATGCGAAAGGAATTTTTATCAAACGTGTCGCATGAACTGAAAACCCCGCTGGCACTGATTCAGGGGTACGCAGAGGGATTGAAGGAATGTATCAACGATGATGCGGAGAGCAGGGACTTCTACTGTGAGGTCATTATGGATGAGTCCGATAAAATGAACCGCATGGTGAAGAAGCTTTTGACGTTGAATCAGCTTGAGTTTGGCAATCAGGCACTTACGATGGAACGGTTTGATTTGACTGAACTGATTCACGGTGTAACGGAATCGTCATCCATTTTATTAATGCAAAATGAAATAACATTGAATTTTTTGGAAAATGAGCCGATATATGTTTGGGCAGATGAATTTCAGATTGAAGAGGTTATTACTAACTACTTAAGTAATGCGATTCATCACGCGGCAGGAAAAAAGGAGATTACGATTTCCTGTACGAGAAAGCCGGATTGCGTCAGAGTCCATGTATTCAATACAGGGAAGCCAATCCCGAAAGCAGATATTGAGAATATCTGGATTAAGTTTTACAAGGTGGACAAGGCGCGTACAAGAGAATATGGCGGAAGCGGAATAGGCTTATCTATTGTAAAAGCAATCATGGATGCACATCATCATGCATGTGGGGCGGTCAACCACGAAGATGGGGTGGAATTCTGGCTGGAATTGGATACTAATGCGAATGAGGGCTAGGAAGCGGAATAAATGGGAGTTGCCATATTATCTAAAAAATGATAACATGAAATAAAAGTTTACTGATATTTTACAAGGAGTAAGTATGAGAAGTTCAAGGATGACAAAAGCAGTGATTTTATGTGCTGCGACATTGCTGCTGGGCGGCTGCGGTGAAGCACCATATGAACTCACGGAATCAGAGGAGAGCCTGATTGTGAATTATGCCTCACAGGCTGTGGCAAAATTTAACATTAAGCAGAAAGACGGACTTACATATGTAGATGTAGCCGCACTTGAGGAAGATACGCAGGAAACAGAGGAGCCGGAATCGCAGGAGACAGAGACACCGGAAGAACCTGAGAATCAGAGCAGTGCAGGAGCTTCGGAGACGACATCTGACGGTGATACTGCAGAGGCAGATACCGGAAAGAGCCTTCAGGAAGTCTTCGGTGCAGAAGGACTATCCGTTACATATGCAGGTTATGAGTTGACAAAGGATTATGTAGAGTCAGATTATTTTGCATTGACAGCGAGTGCAGGAAAACAGTATCTAGTGTTAAACATTGACCTGGCGAATACAGGAGATACGGATTTGCCGATTGATGTTTTGGCATTGAATCCTACGTTTCAGGCGACGGTGGACGGCGAAGTGAGTCCGGCGGCAGTTACGTTCCTCATGAATGATTTTTCAACCTATCAGGGAACGGTTGCGGCAGGCGACACGGTGCGGACGGTATTGCTGTTTGAAATAAGTGATACGAAAGAGGATGTGTCAGAATTGTTACTTAATACCACCATAAATGGTGAAAAAGTAACGATTATTTTGTAAATTGGGTGAAAAAATAATGCAATTATCGAAATGTGTGTGCTATAATGAAAGAAAAGAATGATGGCAGGCGCAGATGAACATAGATATAATTTGAAGCCCACAGGAGGAGATACGCGATGGATACAAATATTCTATTGGAGACAGGTACGAATGAATTGGAGGTATTGGAATTTACATTAGGAGACAATCACTATGGAATCAACGTGGCAAAGATACGTGAGATTTTAACTTATCAGCCAGTTACACCGATTCCAAATCCGCATCCGAGTGTGGAAGGAATTTTTATGCCACGTGATACAATGATGACAGTAGTCGACTTAAAGAGATGCCTTGGAATGGAACCGGCAAAAGAGGGTGGGCTTTTTATTATAACAAACTTTAATAAATTGAATATTGCATTCCATGTAGATCAGGTGATTGGAATTCACCGTGTATCATGGGAGAATATCATCAAACCGGATGCCACAATCAATACAGAAGACAACAGTGCTTCTACCGGTATCATTAAATTAGGAGACAAGTTAGTTGTAATTCTTGACTTTGAGAAGATTATTACAGATATCAGTCCTGAGACAGGATTAAAGGTATCAGATGTTGATAATATGACTGGACGCCGTGAGAGAAGCGACTGCCCGATTTTAATCGCAGAGGATTCTCCATTACTTGGAAAATTAATTACAGACTGCCTGAAGAAATCCGGTTATACACAGCTGATTATGAATATGAATGGTCAGGAAGCCTGGGACAAGCTGGTACAGATGAAGAAAGAGGGAGATGTCTTAGAGAAAGTACATTGTATTATCACGGATATCGAGATGCCATTGATGGATGGACACCGTCTGACAAAGCTTGTTAAGACAGATGATGTATTAAAGAACATTCCAGTTATTATCTTTTCTTCTCTTGTAAATGAAGAAATGAGACGAAAAGGTGAACAGTTAGGAGCAGATGCCCAGTTGACAAAGCCGGAGATTGGTAACCTGGTTGAAGCCATTGATAAGTTAATTGAGGGAAATGCGGAATAGGGTTTAAAGTGAAGAGGGGATGTGATGGTTCATCACATCCTCAATTAGGTTATAGGGATGCTGGGGGTGCACGATGAGCCAATCGGAAGATTATCTGGATGATTTATTACATGCTGCAACATCAGAAAATGGCGCAGGGGAAACTAGTACGACGCAGGAGGCAGAGAGTATTATGGATTCTGAGAAAAAATTCTTAGATGACTTCGAAAAGCAGATGATGGAAGATCAAAATGATGACAGCTTTTTACTTGATTTCGAAAAGGAATTGAATGACGTAGAAAGTGCATCTGCGGAAGATACAGACGAAGGAATCACAAACGACAATCAGAGCTTTTTAGACGATTTGAATGGAATTGTCAATGGCGCAAAACAGACAGCGGAAGAGCGAGAGGAAGAACCGCAGGGAACAGACGATTTTTCTGATTTCAATGTGGATACACTTTCAGATCCTTTCGGAGACACAATGGAAGAGGATGAACAGCCGATGGAGCAGACAGCGGAGGAGATGCCGCAACAGCCGGAGGAGAGTGTGAATACAGAATCGAAAGACGACGGAATGGATTTCATGTCTCTGTTTGAGGGAGATGATGATTTTTCCGATATAGGAGAACTGCTTCACGAGGGAGCAGATTCTGCGGATGCACCGGAGGAACCACAGGAAGAAGAAGGTGGGAAGAAAGGCCGGGCAAAGAAGTCGAAGAAAAAAGACGGTGAGAAAGAGGGATTTTTCCAGAAGTTAGGAAGAGTTCTCTTTGGAGAAGACGAGGAAGAACAGGATAATCTTGTAGATGGAGAGAGCACCTCAGACACTCTCAGCAGTGAAGATACAGACGGCTTATCCGATGAAAATCTCGAGATTTTAGCGGCACTCGGAGGCTCGGATGCCAAACCGGAGCCGGAAGAACCGCAGGAGACGGAAGAAGAAAAGAAAGCACGTCTTAAGAAAGAGAAAAAAGAAGCCAAAGCAAAAGAGAAGAAAGAAAAGAAAGAAGCCAAGGAAAAGGAGAAGAAGGAAAAGCAAGCGGCAAAAGAAAAAGCAAAACGCGAGAAGCCGCCGAAACCTCCAAAAGAGAAAGATAATACACCACCATTGCCGAAAAAACCGGTAATTTTGATGTTTGTTATGGCTTTTTCCATTTTACTGCTTGTCATATTAGGTAGTAATCTGTTAAACTATTCTTCAAGTATTACAACTGCAAAACAGGAACTCGACCAGGGAAATTATACACAGGCATATGAAGATATGGCAGGACTTGATGTAAAAGAAGCAGATATGGATATGTACCAGAAGACCTTAATTCTTGCATCTGTCCAGAGTCAGTATGAAGCATATGAGAGTTTCATGCAGGATGATGACTATGATTTGGCATTAGATGCATTGATATCTGTAATCGGAAGATATGATCTTAATTATGAGGATGCTGAGACATACGGCTGTACAGTGGAACTTGGCTTAATCGAGCAGGATGCAGAAAATGCCTTGACGGAACATTTTAGTGTAACAGCAGATCAGGCAAGAGAGATGTATGGAATGCGCAGCAGAAAAGATTATTCTTTGGAGGTGTACAAAATCATCCGCTCATTAGGCCTGGAGAAAGTGGCAGAAGAATGATAGCAGTAATCGATTATGATGCAGGTAACATCAAAAGCGTTGAAAAGGCGCTACAAAAGATTGGGCAGCAGTGTGTACTGACAAGAGACGCAAAGGAGATTCTGCGGGCAGATAAGGTGGTTCTGCCTGGCGTGGGTTCCTTTGGCGATGCAATGGCTCATTTGAAGAAGTATGAGTTGGACAAAGTAATTCATGAGGTAGCAGATAGACAGATTCCCTTTTTGGGAATCTGTCTCGGATTACAGCTTCTTTTTGAGGGAAGCGAAGAAAGTTCCGGAGTGGAAGGACTTCATCTGCTGGAAGGAACCGTGAAAAAGATACCGGATGCAGAGGGATTGAAGATTCCACATATTGGCTGGAATTCCTTACAATTCGAGCACAACGGACGTCTTTTTGAAGGGATTCCGCAACAGTCTTATGTTTACTTTGTCCATTCTTTTTATTTAGAAGCGGCAGAGGAAGAGATTGTCAAAGCGACAACGGAGTATGGTGTACATATTCATGCCTCCGTGGAGAAAGGTAATATTTTTGCGTGCCAGTTCCATCCGGAAAAAAGCAGTACAGTAGGTTTACAGATTTTAGAGAATTTTGCAAAGATACAGGGAGGAAACTAATCATGTTTACAAAAAGAATTATTCCTTGCTTGGATGTGAAAAACGGACGTGTGGTAAAGGGCGTTAATTTTGTGAATCTGCAGGATGCGGGAGATCCGGTTGAGATTGCCGCAGCTTATGACAAAGCCGGCGCGGATGAAGTGGTATTTTTGGATATTACAGCGACATCTGATGCAAGAGCAACCGTAGTTGATATGGTCCGGAAAGTTGCAGAGACGGTTTTTATTCCGTTTACGGTTGGCGGTGGAATTCGTACGGTAGAGGACTTTAAGATGCTGCTCCGGGAGGGAGCGGATAAGATTTCGGTCAATTCTGCAGCCATTAACCGGCCGGAGTTAATCAGTGAGGCGGCAGATAAGTTTGGAAGCCAGTGCGTGGTACTTGCCATTGATGCGCGAAAACGTGCGGATGGTTCGGGCTGGAACGTGTTTCAGAATGGCGGCCGGATTGACACCGGAATGGATGCGGTAGAATGGGCAATGCGAGCTGACCGCTTAGGTGCCGGTGAGATACTGCTGACTAGCATGGACTGTGACGGAACGAAGGCAGGATACGATGTGGAGCTGACGAAAACGATTGCGGAACAGGTATCTGTTCCGGTAATTGCATCCGGCGGAGCAGGCACGAAGGAGCATTTTTATGATGCGCTGACAGAGGGAAAAGCGGACGCGGCACTTGCGGCATCGCTGTTTCACTACAAAGAATTGGAAATTATGGATTTGAAGAATTACCTTGCAGAGCGCGGGGTATCAGTAAGAAGATAGAAAAAGAGGGATTGTCATGGGCATGATAGAGAACGACTGGCTTGAGGCTGTCTCAGGAGAATTTAAGAAGCCTTATTACAGAACATTATTCGAGTTTGTGAAGGAAGAATACAGCAGAGCGGTAATATATCCGCCTGCAGATGATATTTTTAATGCACTTCATTTTACACCGCTTAGCGAGGTGAAAGTGCTGATTTTAGGGCAGGACCCGTATCATAATGTGAATCAGGCACACGGACTGAGTTTTTCCGTACCGCCGACACAGAAGGATATTCCACCTTCTTTGCAGAATATTTACAAGGAATTGCATGATGATTTGGGTTGCGCTATCCCGAACAATGGATATTTGAAAAAATGGACAGACCAGGGAGTGCTTTTATTGAACACCGTTCTGACGGTAAGGGCACATCAGGCAAATTCCCATCAGGGACATGGCTGGGAGCAGTTTACGGATGCCATTATTCAGGCGGTCAATGCACAGGATCGGCCAATTGTCTATATGCTTTGGGGAAGACCGGCGCAGAGTAAGATTCCGATGTTGACGAACCCGAAACACCTTATTTTAAAAGCACCACATCCGAGCCCATTATCGGCATACCGCGGATTTTTTGGCTGTAAGCATTTCAGCCAGGCAAATGAATTCCTGGAAAAAAATGGAATCGCGCCAATTGACTGGCAGATAGAGAACATATAAATATCCCTAAAAATGAGGAGTGCCCAGACATCCGAAGATATCTGGGCTATTATGAAAAAATTTATCAAGTAATAAATCTATCTACCAAATTGATTTTCTATACTTATATATTACCAAGAAGATATGAACAAACTGTGAACGTTACGTTAAAATTTTTTATGTAATAGTAATTTTGTTCCTGTTACATAAAAATGCTTCGCGGGAATCGCACTGCGGCGAAACGGAATCATGTCGCAAACGCGACTCGCCGCAGGCGGAGAATCCTGCAAGCAGGATTTTTTACTCCAAAAATCTGGTTGTAAAACGTTAAGAAATGGCTTTTTCAGGTCGATATAGAAGATAAGAAATGAGTTCGTCTGACATGGAGGTCAGGAACCGAAAGCCACAAATCAAAGGAGTGAGGACTATGGCAACAATTTCATCTTATGATTCTGCATCCATCGGTGTATTGTTTTCAAGCATTGGAAACAGTAAGAATGCCGGATGGGCAAATAATTACAGCAGTTCTGATTTATTGGGAATCAATTATTCCGACTATGCGACCATTAAGAGCGGTGCATACTATAAACTGGTAAAATCATATTATTCAGACAGCGAGACAGGAAAAAATATAATCAGTTCAACTTCGACTTCAAAAGACGATGCGAAGACGCTGGCAAGAATCGAAGACACTTCCGATTCTGTTAAGGATGCGTCAGATGCATTGCTTGCGGGTGGAAGCAAATCTTTATTTAAAGAAGTTTCCATTAAGAACGAGGATGGAACGATAAGTAAAGGATACGATACAGAGGCAATTTATAAGGCAGTCAAGAATTTTACGGACAGCTATAACAGCATGATTGATGAGTTAGAGGATGCGAACACAAAGAGTATTCTGAGTACAGCAAAATCTTTGGTTACCTATGTGAACCAGAACAGTAAGCTGCTCAGTTCAGTAGGAATTACAATCGGTTCAGACAGCAGATTGAAATTAGACGAAGAGACGTTCAAGAATGCGGATATGTCAAAAGTAGAGTCGCTGTTCCACGAGAGAGGTTCTTTTGGCTATCAGGTATCGGCAAAAGCTTCTATGATTCATTATCAGGCAGAAAATGAGGCATCGAAGTCTAATACATACTCCAGCAGCGGAATGTACACGTACAACTACAATACAGGCAACATATACAGTTCAGAGACATAGAAGGAATTTTGTATACAGCGGACAGACAGAAAGCCCCGTGGATGTTGATATCCACAGGGCTTCTTTATGTAATAGGAAATTTCGTTCCTATTACATAAAAATGCTTCGCGAGAATCGCACTGCGGCGAAGCTGAATCATGTCGCAAACGCGACCCGCCGCAGGCGGAGAATCCTGCAAGCAGGATTCTTTTTTAAATTATACGGACGGAAGCAGTTTTAAAAATTCTTCCGTGGAAGCCGAGAGCGGCAGGCTTGGATTGATGGAAGCTACCATCTGACGTGCCGGCATTTTCTCTTTGGTGTGTAAGATAAATAATTCTTTGGATTCACGTGCAAGGCAGTAATCCGGAATGAAGGCAATGCCTAAACCGATGCGCGCAAGGTCAATTAAGAGGTCGTTACTGCTCAGTTCGATTTCCGGCACAAGCTCTAGCTGATGCTGTAAAAAGAGGTTGTGCAAAAATTCACTTGTCGTACTTTTCCGGTCGAGCATCAGAATCGGATACTGCTGTAAATCCTGTAACGTAAGTTCCTGCTGTTTTAAATTAAAGTAGGCAGGGTTTGCGATGAAGACATCGGTAAAATTGCAGACAGTCTTCTGGATGTAAGTGTGATTCAGATTGGAATTCGGGTAGTTTGTCACAATCAAATCGACTTTTCCTTTTTCTAACAAATCCACACAACTGAGGGAAGTTGCGTTCGTAACCTTAATCGGTACGTTTGGAAACTTTTTGTGGAACTGTTTTAAATAAGGAACCAGGAAATAACGGCAAATTGTATCGCTGGCACCGATATGGAGCTGGCCGAGTCCTAAGAGACTGCTGTCTAAAAGCTGTGTCTCGCCGCGCTGAATCAGATTCATGGCAGGCTCAATGTGTTTTAATAAAAGTTTTCCGGCAGGAGTGAGCTGAACCTTTTTCGTGCTGCGGATGAAAAGCGGCTGTCCTAATTTTTTCTCTAAGGTCTTAATGGACTGGCTGACCGCAGACTGGGAAATGAAAAGATGCTTGCTTGCCTCGGAAAAACTTAATGATGTCGCAACGTAGTAAAATACTTTGTAAAGTTCGTAATTGATATCCATAAGAAATCCTCCGTTTTTTCATAAGTTTATTAGCATAGTATAAATAAATTATAAGGCTAACTAATAACATATGTCAATGAAAATATTATCAAAACTTATAACAAACATTAAATATATTAATTATGCTAATTTAACAGGCTGTGATATACTGATACGGTAATAAAAGAAATGAAAATCGTAACTTAAATTTCTCTATAAAATAAAAGGGAATTTCAGGAGGGATACAATGAGCAACGTACGCAGAGTATATGTAGAAAAGAAACCTGCTTTTGCAGTAAAAGCAAAAGAACTTCAGGCAGAAATAAAAAATTATCTTGGAATCGACAGCGTGACAGGAGTGCGCGAGCTGATTCGTTACGATATTGAAAATATCTCAGAGGAGAC
>CAKRDK010000024.1 GCA_934309475.1 uncultured Roseburia sp. | reverse complement strand
GAAAAGATAGAAAAGCGTGGCATGGAGACAGAGGGCATGGAACAGTATTTGAGCTGCTTCAAACACGGAATGCCGCCACACGGAGGTCTTGGAATCGGAATGGAGCGTCTCACAATGAAATTAATCGGTGAGGACAACGTCAGAGAGACGACACTATTCCCAAGAGATTTAAGCCGTTTAGAGCCATAGAGAGCCGGGACAACTAGATGCGGCTGAAATCTCTTTGAGGTTCGCCAACCACCATCTCCAAACCATCAAAAGAAGAAAACGGAGAACAACAAATGAAACTACAAGAACAATTAGAACAATACCATCCTATCAACGAACAGGAGGAACGCGACAAAAAGGTCATGCTTCAGCTGCTTAAGACGCAGCCGGACATTTTTACCAGAGAAAATGAGGTGGCTCATTTTACCGCATCTTCCTGGCTGCTAAACCGTGAGCACACAAAGGTGTTGATGATTTATCACAATATTTATCATTCCTGGTCATGGACGGGAGGTCATGCGGATGGTGAGGAAGATTTGCTTGCAGTAGCAATCAAAGAGGCACAGGAAGAGACCGGTGTGAAAGAGATTCAGACGGTTGATGATACCATTTTTTCCATTGAGATGCTGACTGTCGATGGCCATGAGAAAAGAGGACGCTATGTGCCATCTCATTTGCACTTGAATGTGACGTATCTTTTGGAGGCAGACGAAGCGGAGGTGCTTCGGATTAAGCCGGATGAAAACAGTGGTGTGAAATGGTTTGCACTGGAGGAAGCGCTAGAGGCGTGCAGTGAGCCGTGGATGGTGGAGCGGATTTATAAAAAGCTGAACAAGAAACTACAAATGTAATAATAAAGATAAAATAACATAGTAAGATTACGAACAACAGAAAGTTAAGAATACAGCATAATAAATCGTAATAGAAAAAGAGGCATATATCAAAAAGAATTGCAGGAAAAGAGGAGAAACGTGAGACATTTAGGAACGAAAACGATTGAGACAAAACGCCTTCTGCTGCGGCGTTTTACGGTGGCAGATGCAGATAAAATGTTTGAGAACTGGGCGAGTGACCCGGAGGTGACGCGCTATCTGATGTGGCCGACACATGAGAGCGTGGAAGTGACGAAACAGACGTTAGAGGGATGGGTTGCAGAATACGAGAGTGAGACAAAGTATGAGTGGTGCATCACTTTAAAAGAGAACGGAGAACCGGTCGGAAGCATCGGAGCTTTTAACCCGAATGAGAAAGTCGGAAGCCTTGAGGTAGGCTATTGTATTTCAGCTTCCTATTGGCATCAGGGAATTACATCGGAAGCGCTGGCTGCAGTGATGGATTTTCTGTTTAAAGAGGTTGGTGCGAACCGTATCGAGGCGCGCCATGATGCAAGGAATGTTCATTCCGGTGATGTCATGAAAAAGTGTGGCATGCGTTATGAGGGAACGAGCAGGAAAGCAGACTGGAATAATGCAGGAATCTGCGACAAGGTAGTTTACGGAAAATTAAAGGAAGATTTCACAGAGCATGTGGCAGCAGAGAAAACTACAGATAGGGAAAAAGTTTCCAAGGAGCGCAACGACTCTACGAAACAAAGGAAAAATGTCATTTCCGATGAGACGATTGAATATGTAGGAATCCTTGCAAAATTAGAATTAAGCGAGGAAGAAAAAGAAAACGCCAAGAAGGATATGGGGGAGATGTTAGACTACATCGACCAGCTGAATGAGCTCGATACGACAGGGGTAGAGCCGATGTCCCATGTTTTCCCGGTCAATAATGTATTCCGCGAGGATGTGGTCGTTGACCATGATGGCAGTGCCGATACCCTGGCAAATGCACCGGCACAAAAAGATGGCGGATTCAAGGTACCAAAAACAATCGGGTAAGAGACAGGAGGAAATACCATGAGCTTAATGAGTTTGACTGCCGTAGAACTTGGCAAAAAGATAAAAGCAAAAGAAGTGACCGTGGAAGATGCAGTAAACGCTGCCTTAGACGCGATTGAAGCAAGGGAAAAAGAAGTGCACAGCTTTGTGACGATAGACCGTGAGGGAGCCTTAAAACGTGCAAAAGAAGTGCAGAAGCTGATTGATGACGGAACACTGACGGGACCGTTAGCGGGAGTTCCGGTTGCAATCAAGGATAATATGTGTACGAAGGGAATGCTTACGACCTGCTCCTCTAAAATCTTATATAATTTCATACCGACTTACACAGCGGAGGCGGTTTTGAATTTAGAGAAGGCGGGAGCCGTTATTTTAGGAAAAACGAACATGGACGAGTTTGCGATGGGAAGCACAACAGAGACATCTGCCTACGGTGTGACGAAAAATCCGTGGAACACGGCGCATGTGCCGGGTGGCTCATCAGGCGGCTCGTGTGCCGCAGTGGCTGCAGAGGAATGTTCTTACGCATTAGGTTCGGACACTGGTGGTTCCATAAGACAGCCAAGTTCTTTTTGCGGCGTGACCGGAATCAAACCGACTTACGGAACCGTTTCCCGTTATGGTCTGATTGCCTACGGTTCTTCCTTAGACCAGATTGGACCGGTGGCAAAGGATGTGACCGACTGCGCGACCATTTTAGAGGCGATTGCTTCCTATGATAAAAAAGATTCCACCTCCGTAAAACGTGACGATTTGCGATTCACGGAAGCATTAGTGGATGATGTTAAAGGATTGAAAATCGGAATTCCAAAAGATTATTTTGGAGAGGGACTCGACCTGGAAGTAAAAGAAGCAGTGCTTGCAGCAGCAAAAGTGTTAGAGGAAAAAGGCGCAATCGTGGAAGAGTTTGAACTTGGTCTGGTAGAGTATGCGATTCCTGCCTATTATGTCATTGCGTGTGCGGAAGCAAGCTCGAACCTGGCGCGTTTTGACGGTGTGAAATACGGTTACAGAACGAAAGAGTATGAGGATTTGCACAGCATGTATAAGAAATCACGTTCCGAAGGCTTTGGAGCAGAGGTGAAAAGACGTATCATGCTAGGTTCCTTCGTCCTGAGCAGCGGTTATTACGATGCCTACTATTTAAAGGCACTTCGCACAAAGGCTTTGATCAAAAAAGAATTTGACAAGGCATTTGCAAAATATGATGTGATTTTGGGACCGGCGGCACCAACGACGGCACCGGAACTCGGAAAATCCTTAAGTGACCCGATTAAAATGTATCTGGGTGATATTTATACGATTTCGGTCAATCTGGCAGGATTGCCGGGTATCTCGCTTCCATGTGGAAGAGACAAAAAGGGATTGCCGATTGGACTTCAGTTAATTGGAGACTGTTTTGAAGAAAAGAAGATTATCCGCGCAGCATATGCCTTTGAACAGACAAGAACCTACGAACATAGTCCTATTGCAACAAGCAATACGAGTGAAAAAGAAGCAGTACAGCAATAGGGAAAGGAGACAGAGAAGATGAGTAAAACATACGAAACCGTCATTGGACTTGAAGTCCATGTAGAGTTAGCAACCAAAACCAAAATTTTCTGCTCCTGTTCGACAGCGTTTGGAGGAGCACCGAATACACATACCTGTCCGGTCTGCACCGGTATGCCGGGGTCGCTTCCGGTTTTAAATAAGCAGGTAGTGGAATACGCCATTGCGGTAGGACTTGCGACAAACTGTACGATTACGCAGTATTGTAAATTTGACCGCAAGAACTATTTTTATCCGGATAATCCACAGAACTACCAGATTTCGCAGTTGTATCTGCCAATTTGCCGCAATGGCGGGGTCGAGATTGAGACACCGGCAGGCAAAAAGACCATCGGAATCCACGAGATTCATATGGAGGAGGATGCCGGAAAACTGGTGCATGATGAGTGGGAAGATGTGTCTATCGTCGATTACAATCGTTCCGGTGTGCCACTGATTGAGATTGTATCTGAGCCAGACATGCGTTCGGCAGAAGAGGTTATCGCTTATCTGGAAAAACTGAGAATGATTATCCAGTATTTAGGGGCATCCGACTGTAAGTTAAATGAAGGTTCCATGCGTGCCGATGTCAACCTTTCTGTCCGTGAGGCGGGGGCAAAGGAATTCGGGACCCGTACCGAGATGAAGAACTTAAACTCTTTTAAAGCGATTGCACGTGCCATCGAGGGCGAGCGCGCCCGCCAGATTGAGTTAATCGAAGAGGGAAAAGCAGTTGTGCAGGAGACGAGACGCTGGGACGATAACAAAGAGTATTCGTATGCGATGCGTTCCAAAGAGGATGCACAGGATTACCGTTATTTTCCGGAGCCGGATCTCGTGCCAATCGTCATCAGCGATGAGTGGCTCGAAGAGGTAAGAGGACACCAACCGGAGCTGCGCAGTGAGAAGCTGGCACGTTACGGCAAGGATTATGGCATTCCGGATTACGATGCCGATATTATCACCAGCCATAAGAAATTAGCCGATTTATTTGAGGCGACAAGTGAAATCTGCAAGAAGCCCAAGAAGGTATCAAACTGGCTGATGGTGGAGACGATGCGTCTTTTAAAAGAGAACGAGATGGAGCCGGAAGATTTGAAGTTTTCACCGGTTCATCTTGCAAAATTAATTGATTTGGCGGATGCCGGAACCATCAACAGCACGGTGGCAAAGGAAGTTTTTGAAAAAATATTCAAAGAAGATATTGACCCGGAGCAGTATGTGGAGGAAAATGGACTTAAGACCGTTCACGATGAAGGCGCACTCCGTGCTGTCGTGGAACAGGTGATTCAGGATAACCCACAGTCAGTTGAGGATTACCATAATGGAAAAGAGAAAGCGATTGGCTTTTTGGTTGGACAGACCATGAAAGCGATGAAGGGAAAAGCAAATCCGGGTATGGTTAATCAGCTTTTGAAAGAATTGTTGTAAAAGGAAAAGGTCGATGGAATATCAGTTATCAAGGGAACATGATAGGATTTTCAAGCAAAAATTAGAAGAAATCTGTAAGAATTCCAGATTGTTGGAGGCGCATCAGTATATGCAACACGGAACTACGAGCGTGTTTAGACATAGTGTATCGGTTGCCTATGTCAGCTATTATCTGGCGCTTAAGTGGAAAGCGAGCGTGGATATAGATTCGCTTTTGCGTGGCGCATTGCTGCACGATTACTTCTTGTATGACTGGCATGTGAAAGATGCGTCACATCGTCTGCATGGCTACCATCATGCAGACAAGGCATTGAAAAATGCGCTGGAAGATTTTGCATTGAATGAAATTGAGCAGGATATGATCCGCTGTCACATGTTTCCTTTGAATCTGACGCGGATTCCGCGTTATAAAGAGAGCTGGATTCTATGCTATGCAGATAAACTTTGTTCTAGTGCGGAGACGGTGAGTGGATTTGTAAAAAAGACGGACCGCCTGACGAGGGCATTGCTCTCTGTTCTGGCTCCGCAGGAATAGAGGGAAAGAAAAAAGAACTGTCACACAGTCGATGGAAAAAATCAACGGTGTGCAGTTCTTTTTTGTTATTTCTTTTTATGGAAAAAATTAATTTTCAGCGAGGTTACCGGTGTAAAGCTGATAATATTTTCCGCGTTCTTCAATCAATTTATCGTGGTTACCACGCTCAATAACGCGTCCCTGCTCTAAGACAATGATGCAGTCAGAGTTTTTAACGGTGGAAAGACGATGGGCGATGACGAAAGTGGTTCGTCCGTGCATCAGCTTATCCATACCGTCCTGAACGATTTTCTCTGTTCTGGTATCGATAGAGGAGGTTGCCTCATCTAAGATAAGGACAGGCGGGTCTGCGATGGCTGCCCTTGCGATTGCTAACAACTGGCGCTGTCCCTGACTTAAGTTGGCGCCGTCACCTTTTAACATAGTGTTGTAGCCGTCCGGAAGCTGGCGGATGAAAGTGTCCGCGTTGGCAAGTTTTGCGGCTGCGATGACTTCCTCGTCCGTAGCGTCTAATTTTCCGTAACGGATGTTATCCATAACGCTTGCCGTGAACAGGTGGGTATCCTGTAACACGATACCAAGCGAGTGGCGTAAATCATCTTTTTTAATCTTATTGATATTGATTCCGTCGTAACGGATTTTACCATCCTGAATATCGTAGAAACGGTTGATTAAGTTGGTGATGGTTGTTTTTCCGGCACCGGTACTGCCGACAAAAGCAATTTTCTGACCCGGTGTTGCATAGAGGTCGACATTGTGGAGCACGACTTTATTCTCATTGTAACCGAAGTCGACGTCATCGAACACGACATCTCCCTTTAATTCGATGTAATCTACAGAACCGTCTGCCTGGTGTGTGTGCTTCCATGCCCAGAGACCGGTATGTTCCGATGTCTCTGTCAGAACGCCGTTTTCCATTTTCGCATTGACTAACGTAACATAGCCGTCATCTGTTTCCGGAGCCTCATCTAACAGGTTAAAGATACGTTCGCATCCGGCAAGTGCCATAACGATGTTGTTTAACTGCATACTAATCTGGTTGATTGGCTGGCTGAAACTCTTATTGAAGGTCAAAAAGCTTGCGAGAGAACCGAGGGTGAAACCTCCGATACCGTTTAAGGCGAGAATACCACCGACGATGGCACAGAGGACGTAACTGATATTACCAATCTGTGCGTTGACCGGCATCAGGATATTACCGAAGGTGTTGGCATTGTCAGCACTCTCAAAAAGCTGGTCGTTTAATTTGTTGAAATCCGCAATACTTTCTTCCTCGTGTGTGAAGACCTTTACAACCTTCTGACCGTTCATCATCTCCTCGATGAAGCCGTTGACGGTGGCGAGGTCTTTCTGCTGGGCGATAAAGTATTTTGCACTTAAGCCACCGATTTTTTTTGTGGCAAACAGAGTGACGCCGACCATGACGAGGGTGAGCAGTGTCAGTGGAATGTTTAAGGCAAGCATGCTGATAAATACACTCACAATTGTAATTGCACTATTTAAAAGCTGTGGCATACTCTGACTGATCATCTGGCGCAGGGTATCGGTATCATTTGTGTAGGTTGACATAATATCACCATGCGCATGTGTGTCAAAGTAGCGGATTGGCAGGGATTCCATGTGTGTAAACATATCATCACGGAAGTTACGCAGGGTTCCCTGGGAAACGTAAATCATAATTTTACTCTGCGCATAAGCGGCAACGACACCACATGCATAGAAGCAGGCAACACGCAGAATGGCGTGGGCAAGACCGGAAAAATCAGGGTCAGATGTCTGCAAAAGTGGCAGGATGTAACTGTCGATTAAGGTTTTCATAAATAAGGTTCCCTGTACGTTTGCAAGTACGGAGATGAAAATCAAGATAACTACAATAATGCAATGTATTCCATAATTTTTAAAAATATATCCTAAAAGTCTGGAAAAAAGTTTGCCTGGATTTGCAATTTTCTTTTCCGGCATTATGCAGCACCTCCTTCATCAAAATCACCGCTTCCCTGTGTCTGGGATTCGTAAACTTCGCGGTAAATTTCATTTGTTTCTAATAATTCTTCGTGTGTGCCGAAGCCGTCAATCACACCTTCATTTAAAACGACGATGCGGTCAGCGTTTTGCACGGATGAAATTCGCTGTGCAATGATAAGTTTGGTCGTGCCAGGAATTTCCTCTGCAAATGCCTTACGGATTCTGGCATCGGTTGCAGTATCAACAGCACTTGTACTGTCATCTAAAATCAGGATTTTAGGCTTCTTTAACAGGGCTCTTGCGATACAGAGACGCTGTTTCTGACCACCGGAAACATTGCTTCCGCCCTGTTCAATGTAAGTATTGTATCCATCCGGAAAACGCTCGATGAATTCGTCTGCGCAGGCAAGTTCGCACGCATGACGACATTCCTCATCGGTGGCGTTTTTGTCGCCCCAGCGAAGGTTTTCGTAAATAGTTCCGGAAAACAGCACGTTGTTCTGAAGAACGACAGATACTTCATTTCGTAAGGTATCAAGGTCGTAGGAACGCACGTCTTTTCCACCGACGAAAACGGCACCGTCTGTGACATCATAAAGACGGCTGATTAAGTTGACCAACGAAGTTTTCGAACTTCCGGTACCGCCGATGATACCGATGGTCTCGCCGGATTTAATCGAGAGATTGACATCGCTTAAGACAGGTTTTTCCGCAGTTTTATTGTACTGGAATGTCACATGGTCGAAAGTGATGCTTCCGTCCGGAACGTCATAGTCCGGATGTTCCGGATTGGTCAAATCACTGTTTTCGTTGAGAATCTCAGCAATTCGTTCAGCACTTGCGATACTCATGGTTAACATAACGAATACCATGGAAAGCATCATAAGGCTCATCATGATGTTCATGCAGTAAGTTAAAAGGCTCATCAGTTCACCGGTTGTGAGGGTACTGCTTACAATCATTTTGGCACCAATCCAGCTGATAGCAATGATGCAGGCATAAACTGCCAGAAACATAACCGGGTTGTTCCAGACGATGACGCTTTCGGCCTTGACAAACATGTTATAGATTTTGTGGCTTGCCGTTGTAAAACGTTTTTTCTCATAATCTTCACGCACATAAGCTTTTACGACGCGGATAGCGGAGATATTTTCCTGTACGGAGGCATTTAAGTCATCGTATTTTGGAAATACCTGCGAGAAATATTTGTAGGCTTTTACCGTGATAAATGCAAGGATGCAGCCTAACACGATAACCGCAATCAGGTAAATGCTCGCAAGCCTCGGACTGATGAAAAATGCCATACACATGGCGCAGATTAAGCTGATTGGCGCACGCACACACATACGCAGAAGCATCTGGTAAGCCATCTGTAAGTTGGTGACGTCGGTTGTCAGACGTGTGACAAGTCCGGCGGTACTGTATTTGTCGATGTTGGAAAAAGAAAATGTCTGAATGTTTTCATACATTCCTTTTCGTAAGTTGCGGGCAAAACCGGTTGAGGCTCTTGCACCGTATTTTCCGCCGAGGATACCGAATGTAAGGGAGAAGCAGGCTGCAACCACCATGAGTGCTCCCATTTTGTAAATGTGGTTCATATTTCCGGCTGACACGCCGTTATCAATGATAGACGCCATCATCAGCGGGATGATGGTTTCCATGAGGACTTCCGCAATCATGAAAACCGGAGTGAGCAGGGAATCTTTTTTGAATTCCTTGATTTGTGCTCCAAGGGTCTTTAACATAAATGTAACCTTCCTTTCATTTTTTTGATTCGGATGGGAACAATTTCCAAGTTGTATGCATTGAAAATTGTTCCGCACCCGAATCCATCATTAAAAAACTATTGATTTTTAAATGTTAGTGTGCTAACAATATAGTTATACGTCACGAATTTTTAAATGTCAATGGAAGAAAAGATAAAGAATGTATAAATTTTTAGAATAGGGAAGAAACAGGAAAGAATCGGAAAATTTAGAAAGCAGGGAGGAGAAGGCAGATGGATCACACGAAAACAATCGGTCATAAGTTTCGGATTATTAATAAGGAAATAAAAAGACATATGGATGAGAAAAGCCAGCGGAATCAGGATGATTTAACGGCGATGCAGCACTGGGTGCTGGATTTTCTGCGGGCACATGAGAGGCATGATGTTTTCCAGCGGGATATAGAAGACGCGTTTTCCATTTCACGCGCGACCGCGAGCAATATGCTGGGGCTGATGGAGAAAAAAGGACTGATTGAGCGCATTTCGGTGGAGAGGGATGCCCGGCTGAAAAAGATTCTGATGACATCGCGGGCAAAAAAGATGGTCGCGCAGGCGGAACGGGATATTAAGGAAATGGAAGAGCTGCTTGTGCGGGGAATGTCAGAAGAAGAGGTTGTAGAGTTTGGTCATTACTTAGACCGGGTACGTGAAAATTTAGGTGTGGATTCCTGGGGTGAAAACACTAGATGTTGTGGTTGTGGGGAGAAAGCGACACATGAAAAAAATAAACGAATAAATTAGCAAAAATTTGGTTATTATGAATAAAGGTAGCGTAAACACTGGGGTTACGCTGCCTTTTTTTACAGTAACTACACACAGAATATAGTAAAGACGATTGACAAAGACACAATATCTAGTATAATAGACATGGTTCGACACAGAATGTAAAGATTATTGCTACAATAATTTTACATAGAGTAATAATACTGCGCGGTAGCGTATGCAGTTTGTTGAAAAGATGAAGAATAGGAGAGATGAAGATGAAGATTATTAAGCGAAGCGGAAGCGAGGATATTTTCAATCTTAGGAAAATAGAAGCAGCAATCCGCAAAGCAAATGACAGTGTGATTGACTACGAGAAGTTGCCGGAAGAGAAGATACAGGAGATTCTTGCAAACGTTGAAAAAGCCTGCGAAAATATGAAACGTTCTCCGAGTGTGGAGGAGATTCAGGATATGGTCGAGAACCAGATTATGAATCAGAGAGCATTCAACGTAGCACGTAATTATATTACATATCGTTATAAAAGAGCTCTCGTTCGAAAGTCCAATTCAACAGACCAGCAGATTTTAAGCTTGTTAGAGTGTAATAATGAGGAAGTAAAACAGGAGAACTCTAACAAGAACCCGACTGTAAACAGTGTACAGCGTGATTACATGGCAGGAGAGGTAAGCAAGGATATTACAAAGCGTTTCCTTCTTCCATCTGACATCGTAGAGGCACATGAAAAAGGAATCATTCATTTCCATGATGCCGATTATTTTGCACAGCATATGCATAACTGCTGTCTTGTAAACCTTGAAGATATGTTACAGAACGGTACAGTCATTAGCGAGACGATGATTGACCGTCCAAAGAGTTTTTCAACGGCATGTAATATTGCAACACAGGCGATTGCACAGATTGCAAGTTCCCAGTACGGCGGACAGAGTATTTCACTTTCCCACCTTGCACCATTTGTACAGGTGAGCCGTGAAAAATTCCGTAAGACAGTCCGCGCGGAATTAGAGGCTGCAGGCATTGACCCGACTGACGAGATGGTCAATAAGATTGCGGAACTTCGTGTCAAAGAAGAGATTAACCGTGGTGTGCAGATGATTCAGTACCAGGTAATCACATTGATGACAACAAATGGACAGGCTCCGTTTATCACAGTTTTTATGTACTTAGATGAAGTGCCGGAAGGACAGCTTCGTGATGACCTTGCAGCAGTTATCGAGGAGATGCTGCATCAGAGAATTTTAGGTGTAAAAAATGAAAAGGGTGTCTACATCACACCGGCATTTCCAAAGTTAATCTATGTGTTAGAGGAAGATAATATCCATGAGGATTCTAAGTATTTTTATCTGACCAAGTTAGCAGCAGAATGTACGGCAAAGAGAATGGTACCGGATTACATTTCCGAGAAAATCATGAAGAAATTAAAGGATGGCAACTGCTATACCTGTATGGGATGCCGTTCTTTCCTTACCGTAGACCGCACAAAAGAAAACTATGCGAATGCAAGCAACTATGTGCCGGGTAAAAAATATTATGGTCGTTTTAACCAGGGCGTTGTCACATTAAACCTTGTGGATGTGGCATGTTCTTCCGGAAAAGATATGGATAAATTCTGGGAGTTGATGGATGAGAGATTAGACCTCTGTTATCGTGCCCTGATGGCAAGACATAACCGTCTGCTCGGAACACCTTCGGATGTAGCTCCGATTTTATGGCAGAATGGTGCACTTGCACGTCTGAAAAAAGGCGAGACCATCGATAAACTTTTATATAACGGATATTCTACTATTTCATTGGGATATGCAGGACTTTGTGAATGTACCAGATACATGACAGGTGTATCCCACACAGATCCGGAAGGAACACCGTTTGCACTTGAGGTAATGCGTAAGTTAAACGATGCGTGTGCAGAGTGGAAAGAAAAACACAACATAGACTTTAGTTTGTATGGAACACCATTAGAGTCCACAACTTACAAATTTGCAAAATGCTTGCAGAAGCGTTTCGGTGTTATCAAGGGCGTTACAGATAAGAACTATATTACCAACAGTTATCATGTGCATGTAACAGAAGAGATGAACGCTTTTGACAAGCTGAAATTCGAATCACAGTTCCAGGAGCTGTCTCCGGGTGGTGCCATCAGTTATGTGGAAGTACCGAACATGCAGAATAACCTCGATGCCGTTATTTCGGTGATGCAGTACATCTACGATAACATTATGTATGCAGAGTTGAACACAAAGAGTGACTATTGCCAGGAATGTGGCTACAGCGGAGAGATTCAGATTGTAACCGACACAGATGGAAAATTAGTCTGGGAGTGTCCAAACTGTGGCAACCGTAATCAGGACAAGATGAGTGTTGCGAGAAGAACCTGTGGTTATATCGGAACACAGTTCTGGAATCAGGGAAGAACACAGGAAATCAAAGAGAGAGTATTACATTTATAATTAAATATGACGAAATTGAAAAATAGTATCAGCCTATGGGGTTGGTACTATTTTTATATATGGGAGAAGGGTACGATATAAGTTATAAATCATGTGTGGTAAAATGGAGAGAAGAAGACGGCTCTGTGGAAATGGAACAGACCATGGAGCTTGAAATGTTAAAACACGTGACGTTTAATTTTTAAGGGGTAATCAGGATGAAGATAGCGATAATATCGGATATACACGGTAACTACATAGCTTTACAGAGATGCTTGGAGCATGCCAGGGAACAAAAGGCAGATGCATATATTTTTCTGGGAGATTATTTGGGCGAATTTTCTTATCCTCAAAAAACATTGGAGATTCTTTACGAAATGAGAAATAAATTTTCCTGTATTTTTTTGAGAGGAAATAAGGAGGATTATTGGATTAACCGCAGAAAAGACATTAACTGTGATTGGAAAAATGGGAATAGCAGCATCATGGCAATGATTTATAATTATGATAATCTTAAGGCGGCGGATATTGATTTCTTTGCGTCTATGCCGATAAGCCAAAGAATTCAGTTTGATGGAATGGAACCTGTTTTGGCCTGTCATGGAACACCATTTGCGAATAATAAGAAACTGCTTCCAGATGATGAGAAGCTGTTAGAGATTGTGCGTGAATGTGAAGAAAAGTATATCGTATGTGGTCATACACATATGCAGGGATTCGTCTATAATGGAGAAAAGAAAGTCATGAATGCCGGGGCTGTTGGAGTGCCGCTGAAATCTCCACACAAAACACAATACATGATACTGACATCAGAAGGCAGGGAATGGAACTACAATTTCTTTTCACTGGAATATGATGTAAAAAAAGTTGTGGAAGAACTTCATGAATCCGGTCTGTGGGATAAGTCGCCTTATTGGTGCAAGATTACAGAACATTTGTTGGATACAGGTGAAATATCTCATGGAACAGTATTAAATTATGTTATGAAGCTAAATGAGTACAAGGACCCGTGGTATGATATTGCCCCTTCCTATTGGGAAAAAGCATTGCATGATATGGGGATAATGTAGACAGAGTGATTGATAAATTCATAGTGGAAGGAAGAAAAAAGTTTTATGTTACCAACCATAGAAGAAGCTAAAAAAGAATTGAAACTTGCAGGGGAGTTAAATCCAGGACCATGGACCGGACATTCTTTAAACGTAGGAATCGCAGCAAGGAATATTGCACAGAAAGTACCGGGAATGGATGAGAATAAAGCGTACATTGTCGGAATGCTTCATGATATTGGACGAAGAGTAGGGATTGTAAATATTCCGAAACATGTATATGAGGGATACAAATACGCCATGGATAAGGGATGGGATGAAGTGGCGAGAGTATGCATGACACATTCCTATCCACTTATGAAGGATGAGTTTGATTATACTCCACAGACGGAAGAAGAAAACGCAATAAAAGACTATATTGTTAATTGTCAGGCAGATGATTACGATAAATTGATTCAGATATGTGATGCCCTGGCAACGGATTATGGCTTTGTCATTTTGGAAAAACGTTTTGTGGATGTAACCCGCAGATATGGTATTATGGAAACATACATACGCGGCTGGGATATCACGTTTCAAAATAAGGAATATTTTGAGGAGCAGATGGGATGTTCGATTTATGATGTGTTACCGGATATCGGAAGAACAACGTTATTGTGTCCGCCGCCATGGAAGCCTGGTACGGGGGTTAAGTTGTAGAATTATCTCAAGCAGAACTTGACGAGCTGGCTCGATTTACGAAACGAAAGGTATTGATTGAATATGAGTAAATTCACGGAATATATAGGGAAACAATTTGGAAATCCACATGGTTTTGTTGGTAAAGTTTGTTGTGCCATAATGAATATTATTAATAAAGCTATGTATAAGAAGACAGTTTCATTGCTTCATATATCTGATTATGATAATGTATTGGATATTGGTTATGGAAATGGATATTTGCTCCAGTGTATTTACAAGAAAGCAAAAGTGAATCTATATGGGATAGATATATCCGAAGATATGAAAGTTCTGGCAAGTAAGAGAAATAAAAAAGCTATGCGTGACGGAAAGCTGTTTCTTGAGGTTGGAGATTGTTGTAATCTGAAATATGCAGAAAAATATTTTGATGCAGTGACATCCATTAATACAGTTTATTTCTGGAGTGATACGGTAAAAGGTTTATCAGAAATATATAGAATGCTTAAAGAAGGTGCTTCATTTTATAATGTTGTATATACAAAGGAATGGCTAGACAAACTTTCGTATACAAAGAAGGGTTTTAAGAAATATGAACCAGAGCAGTTGATTGAATTTGGAAAACAGGCTGGATTTGATGATATTGAAGTCAGGGAGATTTTAAAGGGAGAAAGTTTTGGTGTTATTTATAAAAAGTAACTCTGAAAATGCTGATTTTATAAACTATAGGTGATATATAATGGAATTAATAGGTACAAGAAATATTGAGACAAAACGTTGTCGGTTAAGAAGAATAGTTCCTTCTGATTATGTTATGATGTATGAGAATTGGGCAAAATACGATAAAGTGTGTAAATATTATCCGTTCAACCCGGTTGATGACCTGGAAAAGTATAGGGAAAAAGTAGAACGCTGGTCATTAAATTATGAATCCGGTTCATATTTCCATTGGGTAATTGAATGGAAAGAAACGGGTGAATTGATTGGAACAATCAATTTAGGAAATGTGGAAGAATCGTGTGAAATGTCCGATACATGCTATATGCTGTCTCCGAAGTTTTGGAATCAGGGCATTATGACAGAAGTGCTGAAAGCTGTTTTAAATTATGCGTTTGACGAAATTAAACTTAATAGAGTTCAGGCAGAAGTCTTTGCTGGAAATGTTGCTTCTTTATGGGCAATTATTGCAAAGGACAGAAAGCGGTTAACTGACGCTTTATTGATGCATAGTAAAGGACTGGCGGGTCTTAAAAACATGACTTAATCATATTTATCAAACAATTACAAAAGAATCATTGCAATATCAGATGAAAAAGGTGTTTTTCCAAATGGTGATTTAGACTTTTTTCGTAACAATGGATTTCAGGATGAAGGCGTTATTTTTGAGGATGAACATTATTGCAGATTACATTTGGTATCGAAAAAATTGTGAGATAGATGCTATGGTAGTGTAGAGTAGGCTGGATTTTCAGATTTCTATATAAAACTGTCATTTCTAAGTGCTTTGCATATGATATACGGAGTAATAGGTCGAGGTAGCAGATGCAGAACATGCGATATTTGCAGAGCGAAGTTTTGGACAAAGGAAAACTGCGGGTTGACGTGACCACGGTGAGGGAAAGTACACCCATTGAAGATGCCAAAATAGAAATTTCTTATGAGGGAGATCCGGAACAGAGTTTAGAGGAAGTGAACACAGATGAATCAGGACAGACAGAGACGTTGGAACTTAATACTCCACCATTGGAATACTCAATGGAGCCGTCCGAGCGGCAGCCATTCGCACAATATTCGATTCGGGTTACCGCGGAAGGGTTCCGCCCGGTCACTGTCACTGGAATTGAAGTTTTTTCGAAACAGACATCGGTACAAAAAATAAGGATGGAGCGTGAAAATGCACAGGGAAACCGAAATGACACGATAACGATTCCGATTCACACACTGTTTGGAGATTATCCGTCGAAGATTGCAGAATCAGAGATAAAGCCGATTGCGGAATCGGGAGAAATTGTATTAAGCCGTGTAGTTGTACCGGAATATGTCATTGTACATGATGGAGCACCAAACGATCCAACGGCGTCGGATTATTATGTGCGTTACCGGGATTACATCAAAAACGTTGCATCGAGCGAGATTTATTCTACTTGGCCGGATGCAACACTGCGGGCAAATATATTGGCGATTATGTCATTTACCATGAACCGTGTGTATACGGAGTGGTACCGCAACAAAGGCTATAATTTTACCATCACCTCATCTACTGCGTTTGACCAGAAATGGTCATATGGAAGAAATATTTTCCAGAACATTTCTAATATCGTAGATGAGATGTTTGATAATTATTTGTCAAGGCCGAATGTCAGACAGCCGATTCTGACTCAGTATTGTGATGGACAGCGTGTGACATGCAACAACTGGCTCAGCCAGTGGGGCAGTAAATTCTTAGGCGACCAGAATTATTCTGCGATTGAAATCATACGATATTACTATGGAAATAATATGTTTATCAATACGGCGGAAGAAATTTCCGGGATTCCGTCGTCCTGGCCACGCGTGGATTTAACCATTGGGTCGACTGGCGATAAAGTGCGCCAGATGCAGGAACAACTGGCACGGATTGCGCAGTCTTATCCGGCAATCCCGGTCATTACGCCGGATGGAATCTATGGGCAGGAAACGAGAAATGCAGTTGAAAAATTCCAGTCCATTTTTGGATTGCCAGTTACAGGCGTAGTTGATTACAGAACCTGGTACAAAATATCGGAAATTTATGTTGCAGTGACAAGAATCGCAGAACTGGTATAGCGCATCCGGTTTCCAAACAGAACCGGGTTATGATATAATGAGCGGAGCGAATTATATCCCGCGCGAATGCGCATAGGAATCAGCCGTAGGCATCATGAACGAAGTTCATGATATAATGAGCGCAAGGAGCCCGGGAAACCTTCGGTTTCCCGGGCTTTTGCCGAAGCATAGTTGGTGTATGATGTAAACACGCACTTTTGCTGAAGCGAGAGCGACAGCCGCAGGCAGCAGAAAGAAACATTGGAAAAGAAAAGGACGAGGACAGGTTGAAAAATTATAAGATTTTAATACAGTACGATGGGACAAGATACAAGGGCTGGCAGAGCCAGAAAAGCACGGACGCCACCATTCAGGGAAAGATACAGGCAGTGTTGTCGAAGATGGCTGGAACCGAGGTGGAGCTGAACGGTTCCGGGCGCACGGATGCGGGGGTGCATGCGCGTGAGCAGGTTGCCAATTTTCACCTTGCAGGCGACTGGGAGAAAAAAGAAATATTGGAGTATCTGAATCGTTATCTGCCGGAAGATATTGCAATCTTAAAGATTGAGGAAGTGGACGAGCGTTTTCACAGCCGCTTCCGTGCGGTCGAGAAGACATATGTATACAGAATACATAACAGCACCATCCCGAATGTGTTTGAACGGAAATATGTGTATGAATATACGGAGCCGCTCAACGTGGCAAGAATGCAGAAAGCGGCGTTATACCTGACCGGAACACACGATTTTACTTCTTTTTGCGGCAATAAGAAAATGAAAAAGTCTGCGGTCAGAACGATTTATGATATCCGCATCGAGAAAATTGGCGATGAAATCCGTCTGTCCTACTGTGGAAATGGATTTTTGCAGAACATGGTACGGATTTTGACCGGGACACTGATTGAGGTTGGAAGCGGAAGACTAGAGCCGGCTGATGTAAAAGAAATTTTAGAGGCAAAAGACAGAGAGCAGGCAGGATACACGGCACCGGCGTGCGGACTGATTTTATGGAAGGTACAGTATTAGACATGGAAAAATGGCTTGTATTAAATAAAGGAGCAGATTTTAACGGGATTGGGAAGAGATTTCATATCAATCCTGTGACGGCGCGCCTGATTCGCAATCGCGATATTACGGATGAAGCGGCAATTCAAAAATATCTTTATGGAACATTGGAAGAGCTTTATGATCCATATTCATTGAAAGATGTAGTTCTACTCACGGATATTTTAAAAGAGAAAATCGAGCAGAAAAGGAAAATCCGTATCATTGGGGATTATGACATTGATGGCGTGATGTCGACCTATATTTTATACCGCGCAATCCGTTTTTGCGGCGGGGATGTGTCAACGCAGATTCCGGATCGTATGAAAGACGGCTATGGAATCAATGAGAACCTGATACAGAAGGCATACGAGGACGGGATGGACACGATTATCACGTGTGACAACGGAATTTCTGCGATTTCTGAGATTTCCTATGCAAAATCATTAGGACTTACCGTGCTTGTGACGGATCACCACGACATTCCTTTTTTAGAAGAGGAAGGAGAAAAGAAGTATTTAAAAAGTGAGGCGGATGCCATCGTTAATCCAAAGCAGCCGGATTGTGACTACCCGTTCCAGGAACTGTGCGGGGCAGCGGTTGCATGGAAGGTAATGCAGGTGCTTTACGAGAAGATGGGATTTAAGCGCGAGGATACCTATATTTTTCTGGAAAATGTGGCGTTTGCGACAGTCGGGGATGTCATGGATTTGACGGATGAGAACAGGATTTTAGTAAAAGAAGGGCTAAAGCGGCTGCGCTGTACGGAGAATCCCGGAATGAGGGCGCTGATTGCGCAGAATAAATTAGATCCGGAAGCTGTAACTGCCTATCACATCGGCTTTGTGTTAGGTCCCTGCATCAATGCCAGCGGAAGGCTCGACACGGCGAAACGTTCGTTAGAACTTTTTTTACAGCAGGATATGGTAAAAGCGGTCGAGATGGCAACAGAGTTAGTAGAACTGAATGTCCAGAGAAAGGACATGACACTTGAGGGCGTTGAGGCGGCAAAAGAGCAGGTGGAGAGCAGCTTAAAAGAGAACAAAGTGCTTGTCATCTACCTGCCGGATGTGCATGAGAGTCTTGCCGGAATCATTGCGGGACGCATCCGCGAACAGTACCACCGTCCGGTCTTTGTCCTGACGAAAAGTGAGGATGGAGTCAAGGGTTCCGGGCGTTCCATCGAGGAATATTCCATGTACGAAGAGATGTGCAAATGCAGGGAATTATTTACGAAATTCGGCGGTCATCCGATGGCGGCGGGATTGTCGATGGCGGAAGAAAATGTTACGGTTTTCCGGAAACAAATCAATGAACTGGCAGAATTGACCGAGGAGGATCTGATACCGAAAATCAGGATTGATGTGCCGATGCCGGTTACCTATGTGACGGCAGATTTGATTCGGGAATTTGATTTGTTAGAGCCGTTTGGAAAAGGCAATACAAAGCCTGTTTTTGCAGACCGGAATTTAACGGTTCAGAGGGCATGGATTGTCGGGAAAAACCGCAATGTTTTGCGTCTTAATCTGAAATCGGAGGACGGTTTCGGAATTTCAGCGGTTTATTTTGGAAACATAGAAGACTTTATCTCGTATTTTGTGGTAAAATATGGGGAGAAGAATTGGGAAAATGCGCTGAATGGGAAAAAGAACGATATTTGTATGTCAATTATCTATTACCCTGACATTAACCAGTATCAGGGGACGGAAAGCGTTCAGATTGTAATTAAGAACTACAGATAGCAAAAAAGAGAGAAAGGAATCATAGGATGTTTGGCGGAAAAAAGGGCAGGTTATTAGAACAGGAATTACAGACGGCGCAGGAAAGTCAGGCAAGACAGATGCAGGTACTTTCCGGTGTCAGACAAAAGAAAGACAGATTTGAGGAACAGTTTGCGAGAGCGACGGCGTCACGAGCACAGATGGATGGGGATTTATCTGAGATGGTAAATCATGTGAAATACGTCAAAGAGATTGCAGAGGCGGACGACAGTAAGGCTGAGAAGTTTGAAAAAAGTGTTGCAGACACAGTTGAAAAAGTGCAGGATTCTGCGGAAGCACAGCAGAAATTTTTTGAAAAAGTGGAAGACCAGCGCGAGAAGATTCAGGAAGTCGTGGAGAAGAATAAGCATTTTACAACCCCGGCAAAATATTTGACGGAAGTCACCGCAGGCGTCCGTGAGACGCAGCAGAATCTGGCGGAAAAGATAGACCAGATGAAAGAATATTCCAAAAATATGAGTGTTCTTTCCTTGAATGCAGCTATTGAAGCCGGACGCATGGGAGATGCCGGAAAGAAATTTATCGAAGCGGCGGAGGATGTGAGAACTTTTTCCGGTCAGTACGAGCAGAGTGCACAGGAAGCCGAAGATGAATTGAAGAAACTGCAGCAGAAAAATGATGAATTAGAGGAACAGGTGAAGCACCTGACAACACTTTTAAAAGAAAATAACATTTCCATGACACATCTTTTGAAGGAGAGCACGGAGTGCGTGGAAGAGTATAAGAGGGAATACACACCACTTGAGGTAGAAAGTTTTGACGAACTGAAAGGGATTGCCGCTTTGTTTGGTGAGCATGAAAAAGATGTGGAGAACCGTCAGGAATGTATCTTAATGCAGATGGAAGAGATTGGAAAAGAGTTCATGGAACAGGGGGAGTGTTTCGACGAACTCGAGAAAATTTGCAAAGAAGTGATAACATCTGTTACAATATAGGGTATGGGTATAAATAATTAATTGAATGGAGGATAACAATATGGCAGTAAAAGAAACATTTACATTCCTGTCAGCAGACGGGAAGACAAACGTACATGCAGTCAAATGGGTGCCTGAGTCAGGGGAATACCGTGCTATTTTACAGATTACACACGGTATGATTGAGTATATTGAACGTTATGAGGCATTTGCAGAATTTTTGACAGAAAAAGGATTTATGGTGGTCGGACATGATCATATCGGACATGGAGAATCCGTTGCAGACCAAAAGGACTGGGGATTTTTCACAGAGAAGAATCCAAGCGATACGCTGGTTGCAGATATGCATCAGCTCCGTACGATGGTGCAGGCAGAGAATCCGAAAGCTCCGTATTTTATGTTAGGACACAGCATGGGTTCCTATATGCTTCGAAAATATCTCGCATTTCATGATGAGAATCTGCGCGGTGCGATTATCATGGGAACAGGAACCGTGCCGGATGCCACAACGAAGTTCGGACTGAAATTCTGCAGTTTTATTGCAGCTTTCCGTGGATGGCATTACAGAAGTAAATTGATACAGAGCTTATCCTACAGCAAACCATACAGACAGTATGATTTAACGGGAAAAGATGTGACCAACAGCTGGCTGACGAAAGATGTAGAGATGGTTAAGAAATACTATCACGAACCAAAATGTACGTTTATGTTTACGGTAAACGGTTACAAGGGGCTGATGGAGGCGGTTTTATTTGATAATCAGATTGAGAATGTAAAAAAAATATCAAATAAATTGCCGATTTTCATTGTGTCCGGTGCAGATGACCCGGTTGGTGATTGCGGTGAGGGCGTAAAGAAAGTGTATAACATGTTTCAGGAAGCCGGAAGCGAGGATGTCACCTGGAAATTATATGAAAATGACCGGCATGAGATTTTAAATGAGACAGATAGACAGCAGGTATACGAAGACCTTCTGGCATGGATGAATGTCAGAATCGATACCTGATGCTATAGATTAAGCGTTATGGAGGCAATATTGTGAAGAGAAGAATGAAAAAGATTTTTTGTATGTTCATGGCAGTTTCTGTGCTGGCAACATCGCCGGTGACGGTTCGTGCAACCGGAGCAGATGCGGCAAGTGAAGCAGATACAACGACAACTGAGACAGAGACAACTGAGACGGAGACAACCGAGACCGAGACGACAGAGGCCGAGGCAGATACCGCTTCCACGGAGACAGAGAGCACGGAGACATCTTCGGAGAACACAAGTTCAAGTACAGATGTAAAAGGAACAGTGACAACCGATACAACAAGCGACAGCTCTGAGGCATCTTCCGAAACGACCGGAGATAAAGTTGTCATTACCGAAGAGGATAAGCCATACTTAGCACTCGGTGCAAACCTGACAGAGGAGCAGAAGAATACGGTGTTAGGTCTGATGGGAATTGATCCTGCGAACCTTGACAGCTACGATGTTGTGTATGTGACCAATGAAGAAGAACACAGTTATTTAGACCAGTACATTGATTCGAGTGCAATCGGTACAAGATCTTTATCTTCTGTTGTGATTGTAAAACGGGAGGCCGGAAACGGGCTGAACATCTCGACAAGCAATATCAACTACTGTACAGTAGGTATGTATAAAAATGCCCTGACAACAGCCGGAATTACGGATGCAGACATCATTGTTGCCGGACCGACTTCTATCTCCGGAACAGCAGCACTTGTCGGAATCTTTAAGGCATACAAAGAAGTGACAGGTGAGGACATCGATGATGATGTTGTGGATGCAGCGTTAAACGAGCTGGTTATCACCGGAAAATTGGAGGATTCCATTGACGGCCTCACCGATGAACAGGTCGAAGAGTTTATCGCTTACGTGAAATCTGTGATTGCAGAAAAAGGATTAGATGACGAAGAGAGCATCAACGAAGCGTTAGATGAGGCATGTGAGAAATACGGTGTCACATTGACGGATGATGAGAGACAGCAGATTATTGATTTACTTTTAAAAATCAGCAGTCTTGACATCGACTTAAGCGCATTGGTAGACTATGCATCCTCTCTCTATGATTCGTTTAAGGGAAGCGGAGATGCATCCGGTGTATTTGAAAGTATCGGACAGTTTTTCGCGGATTTATTTTCAGGCATCGGTGATTTCTTTAAGGGATTGTTTTCTTAAGAAAAATAGAACATAGCAGGAAAAAGAAAAAGCAGTGGTCAGGTGATGATGCCGGACCACTGCTTTTTTATGTAATAGGAAATTTCGTTCCTATTACATGAAAACGCTTCGCAAGAATCTTTTTATACTCTTTTTTGTAAAAATGAAATCAATTTCTCGAAGTGCATCGGCTGTCCCTGAATCTCCTGTACTTTCAGTCTATTCTTTTCGTTAAATCCTACGAGGATATTGTGGTTTGCCTCGGAGAGGTAATCGATAATACCGTCGATGTCGGATTTGATGTTCTTTGGACAGCGGATGTAAAGGTGCTTATTTGCTGTAATATGAAGCGTGTACGAGATACTGAAGTGGTACCAGAAGAATTTATGGAGGGTCGAATATTTGTAAATCCATATGATCTGGTCAATCGGTATCACGGCAACGCCGTAATTGGAAGTCTCAATAAAAAAGTGCTCCGTGATAAACATATCCTCGGTGGCGAGCTGTGGCAGCGTCGCAAGTTCTTCTTCTGCCTGTTCGAGCAGTTCCCGTGGCTTTCCAAACAGAGCAAGGTTTTGACAGCACGGTGAGAGAACCGGACAGAAAATCCAGAGGATATAAAAAATAAGGCATGCCAGTGCATAATCACCTGTCAGGAAGACAACCGCAAACAGGAAAAAATTTGTGACCGGATTGTAGTCCGGCTGGCTCACATAAAAGGAAGCGGTCTTGCTGCTGATGCCGTTCTCTGTCCAGGAAAGGTCAGAGGAAAGATGTGTAAGCAGTTCGCTATAACTTATGGTATCATCACAGAGCTTACCGTTGATAGTAACGGTCTCTACATCCGGCAATCCCTGCTCGCAGGTGGTCGGAGAGAGAAGCACGATGAGACAGCCCCAATCCTGTATCGTGTAGTAGTAGTAACCGGTTGTGTGCCCGAATTTCGTCTGTGTGTAGCCGGTAAATTTTAAGTCAGATAGGGTTGTGTGAACGTAGGTATCCGGGCTTTTCTGGTAGGCATCCGGGAGCGCCGAACTCTCGACATTAGCCGGTAAAAGCAAATCGCCAAGGGAAAAGTAAAACCATAGAACTACAACTAGTATTGAATATAAAATCGGAGCAAATAACTTGCGCTTATAGAGCGCTTTGATGTTTTTGCTGATATAGTGTTGGTATTGATCCATTCTTGTATGAAATCCTTTTGACTTTTTCTTTTAGTATAAAGGTTGTCCGAAAAATAATCAAGTGAACTTGGGCGCATTTGCTTGCTTTTCTAAGGGAAAGTTGTTAGTATAACTAAGAAGCAAAAGGAAGAAAGGTCAGGATATTCTGATGGAAGCATACAGTAGTTTTGCACAGGTATATGATTTATTTATGGATAATGTTCCCTACGAGGAGTGGAGCACCTATTTGATTGATCTGCTAAAGGAGCATGGCGTGGAGGACGGGCTTGTCCTTGACTTAGGATGTGGAACCGGAAAGATGACACGTCTGCTTGAAAAAGCGGGATATGATATGGTCGGAATCGACTATTCCGAAGAGATGCTTGGAATGGCGCGTGAGCAGCAGTTTGAGGATGCGGATTCGTCTATTTTGTATTTGTTACAGGATATGCGGGAGTTAGAACTCGATGGAACGGTGCGCGCAGTGGTCAGTATCTGCGATTCCATGAATTATATATTGGAAGATGAAGAGTTAGAACAGGTATTTCGGGCGGTAAACCGTTATCTTGACCCGAAAGGAATGTTTATTTTTGATTTGAACACGTTATATAAGTACCGGGACTTGTTAGGTGAGACGACGATCAGCGAGAACCGCGAGGAAGGAAGTTTCATCTGGGATAATTACTTTGATGAAGAAGAGATGGTGAATGAGTACGACCTGACACTTTTCATCCGGGAAAAGGGAGACTTGTACCGCAAATATGAGGAGGCGCATTTTCAGCGTGCCTACACGTTAGAACGTGTGAAAGAACTTTTAGAGAAGGCCGGAATGGAATTTGTGGCAGCGTATGATGCCTTTACGAAGGAGCCGGTAAAAGAAAACAGCGAAAGAATTTATGTGATAGCAAGGGAGAACGGAAAAGAATGAACGATTACATTGTAAGAGCAACGGCGGCGGACGGACAGATTCGAGCGTTTGCCATAACATCAAGAGAACTGGTAGAGGAAGCGAGAGCACATCACAATACAAGCCCATTGATGACAGCGGCACTTGGAAGACTTTTATCAGGCGCAGCTATGATGGGAACGATGATGAAAGGTGAGAAAGACCTTTTGACTTTGCAGATTCAGTGCAGCGGTCCGGCAAAAGGATTGACCGTTACAGCAGATGCAAAAGGAAATGTCAAGGGATATGCGGTAGTACCGGACGTGATTCTTCCTCCAAACAAACTTGGAAAATTAAACGTCGGCGGAGCACTTGACATGGGTGTTTTGAGTGTTATCAAAGACATGGGATTAAAAGAGCCGTATGTGGGACAGACTGTATTGCAGACAGGTGAGATTGCGGAAGATTTAACCTACTATTTTGCAACGTCAGAGCAGATTCCATCGGCAGTCGGACTCGGTGTACTCATGAATAAGGACAATACAGTAAAACAGGCTGGTGGTTTTATCATTCAGCTGATGCCTTTTACAACGGATGAGGTCATTGAAAAATTAGAGAAAAAAATCGGTGAGATTGCTTCCGTGACAGAAATGTTAGAGCAGGGATTAAGCCCGGAGGGAATCCTTGAAGAGATTTTAGGCGAATTCGGTGTTGAAGTTACGGATACCGTACCGGCTTCTTTCCACTGTGACTGCTCGAAGGAGCGCATTTCCAAAGCACTTTCCACCATCAGCAAAAAAGATTTAGATGATATCATCAACGATGGCGAGGAGATTGAGGTGAAATGCCAGTTCTGTAATACGGCATACAAATTCAGCATAGAGGAATTAAAGGAGATTCGAAATTGAAGCAGGGATTTATCAAAGTAGCCGCCCTAACGCCAAAGATTAAGGTGGCAGATGTTGATTACAATAAAAAATTAATCTGCGATGCCGTCAAAGAGGCGGGAGCAGCAGGCGCTAAAATTATTGTGCTGCCGGAACTATGCATCACAGGATATGCCTGCGGCGACCTTTTTTTGCAGGAACTGTTGCTGCGCTCTGCGGAGAAAGCATTGCTTGCGGTTGCGGAAGAGACAAAGGAATCCGATGCACTTATTTTTGTGGGACTTCCGTATGAACATCAGGGAAAATTATACAATGTTGCAGCGGCATTAAATAGGGGAAAGGTCTTAGGTCTTGTGCCAAAGACTTACCTTCCAAATTACAATGAGTTTTACGAGGCAAGACATTTCACAAAGGGAATGGAGCGTGCGGTAGAGACAGAATTTTCCTCAGGCGAAAAAGTACCGCTTGGATGCAATCTGATTTTTACCTGCGAGGGAATGTCCGGATTGCGTGTGGCAGCGGAGCTTTGTGAGGATTTATGGACACCACAGCCACCGAGCATCCGCCATGCCTTACACGGAGCCAACGTGATTGTCAATCTGTCGGCATCGGATGAGACAACCGGAAAGGATGTCTATCGTGAGGCGCTGATTTCAGGACAGTCCGCGCGGCTTTTGTGCGGTTATATCTACGCGAGTGCCGGAGAAGGAGAATCAACGCAGGATGTAGTTTATTCTGGGCATAACGTGATTGCCGAGAATGGAAGAATTTTAAAGGTGGCAAAGCGTTTTTGCAATGAGACCATTTATTCGGAGCTTGATGTGCAGAGATTGAATGCAGAGCGCCGCCGTATGACAACATTTGAACCGGCAGGGGACGATAGTTACCGGATGATTCCTTTTTCCTTAGAGGAAGAGGAGACGGTTCTGACACGTTTTATTGATCCGGCGCCGTTTGTTCCGGGCAGAAAAGAAGACAGGGACAAGCGCTGTAATGAGATTTTTATGATTCAGTCGATGGGCTTGAAAAAACGGTTAGAGCACACGAACTGCCAGTCTGCTGTCGTGGGAATTTCCGGTGGCTTAGATTCGACATTAGCATTGCTTGTCACGGTAAAGGCATTTGATTTGCTTGGAATGGAACACAAGAAAATTCGTGCCGTGACGATGCCGGGATTCGGAACGACAGACCGGACTTACGATAATGCAGTAAAGCTGATTCAGTGTCTTGGCTGCGAATTTATGGAAGTGGATATTAAAGATGCGGTCAACATTCATTTCCGCGATATCGGACAGGATGCATCTGTCCATGATGTCACCTATGAAAACGGACAGGCAAGGGAACGTACCCAGATTCTGATGGACATTGCCAATAAGACCAACGGCATGGTAATCGGAACCGGTGATATGTCAGAGCTTGCCTTAGGCTGGGCAACCTACAACGGGGATCATATGTCCATGTATGCAGTCAATTCTTCTGTGCCAAAGACGTTAGTGCGCCATCTGGTACAGTATTACGCAGATACTTGTGGTCAGGCAGAACTGACAGAGGTATTGTTAGATGTGTTGGATACACCGGTTTCACCGGAGCTTCTTCCTCCAGAGGACGGAAAGATTTCGCAGAAGACCGAGGATATTGTGGGACCTTACGAATTGCATGATTTTTACCTGTATTATCTCATGCGTTTCGGATACTCACCGGCAAAAATATACCGGCTGGCACGAATCGCATTTGCGGGAGTCTATAATGACGCCACAATTTTGAAATGGTTAAAGACATTCTGCCGGAGATTTTTCTCACAGCAGTTTAAGCGTTCCTGCCTCCCGGATGGACCAAAAGTTGGAACGGTTGCGGTATCACCGCGAGGAGATTTGAGGATGCCTTCCGATGCCTGTGCATCGCTTTGGATGAAAGAATTAGAGACGTTGTAAGAATAGAAAAAGGGTGTGTGAAAAAACGAAAGTTTTTTCACACGCCCTTTTTCTTATTTATAGTTTATTAGGAAATTTCGTTCCGAAATACTAAATTCGGCGAAAATCGTGTTCTAATTTTCCATCCGGCTGTCTTACCCAGCTTCTTCCGTATACAACAGAGTACATGAAAGCGGCTAACACAATACCGGTTACAACGTCGAAAACAGAGTGCTGTTTTAAGAACATTGTGGATAAAATAATACTTACACATAAGATGGCAGAACCGTAACGGACCTTTTTGTTATTCTTAAAGTTCTCACTGTGCCATACCGCAAGGTTGATTCCGAGTGAGTTGTAAACGTGAATACTCGGGAACAGGTTTGTTGGGGTGTCGGTGGAATAAAGCCACCTGACTGCCTGTGTAAAAATATTGTTGTGTTCAAATGTGGTTGGCCTTAAATAGTGACCATTCGGATATACAGTGGAAATAATTAAAAATATGGTCATTCCGGTAAAAAGGAAAGCACATAATTTGTAATATTCACTCTTGTTTTTCAGGAAGAAATAAGAAATTCCCCATGCCACATATCCAAACCATAATAAATATGGAACAATGAAATATTCACAGAATGGAATGTAATCATCTAAAGCCACGTGGATTACATGAAAATGGGTGGTAACGGTCTTCTCTATATACTGAAACCATGGCAGGTAAATTAGAAAATATAAGAGAAGAAGTCCATGCTTATTTTTCTCGATAAAGTTTAAGATTTGTTGTTTTTTACTTACCTTCATATCATCCTCTTCTTTCCGTTAAAAATAGAATGGATTTATATCTTTGGGAATTATAGCACACAGAAATTTAAAGAACAATTACCTTTCATTTTTTTTAAGAAAGATTATTCAAATCTTAATAATTCAATATGCCGGGGGAAAAGTTTTTGTGCAAAAAGTCAAAGAATAAGAAGAGGATTTTACATCTTTATTAAGAATCTGAGAATCGGTTGACATCACGTTTGGATTCTCTATAATTAATAGTGGACTTTTTTGCAGCAGTTTTTGGAAACTGCAAAAATGGAGAAAGGACTATATAAAATGAAAAAACAAAACAATAACGAAACGACAGTTCAGACAAAGCCATTTTATCAGAGAAAATGGTTTATCGCAGTTGTGGCAGTGGTAGCTGCGTTGCTGGTGGTATACATTGGAATGTCGATTTTTTTCCAGAGTCATTTTAGCTTTGGAACAACCATTAACGGAGTGGCAGCAGGCGGAAAAAATGCGGATAAAGTAGAAAGCCTGATTGCAAGTGAGGTCAAGGGTTATACCCTGACGTTAAAAGAGCGTGATGATAAGACGGAGCAGATATCAGGGGAGGATATTTCGTTAGATGCAGAATTTGATGGAAAGATTGCAGAACTCCTTGATGAGCAGAATGGGTTTGCATGGATTGCATCCATATTTCAGAAACCTTCCTATTCATTAGAGACAATGATTGTCTACGACGAAGATGCGTTGGAGACAGTGGTTGCAGGACTTGACTGTATGCAGGAAGAGAATCAGACAGAGCCTGTAGATGCTTATGTTTCAGATTATGACGAAAAAGATGGCTATACCGTAGTGCCATCTGAGCCGGGCACGAAAATTGATACGGCAGCAATGGATAAAGCGGTAAAAGATGCTGTTTTAAATCTGACGGACACGCTGGATTTAGATGAGGCAGACTGCTATGTGGCACCGGCTTTACAGGAGGATGACGAGGATTTTCAGGCTCTTGTGGAGAAGTTAAACGATTACGCCGGTGTTACGATTACATATCAGGCTGGGGATAAGACGCAGGTGTTAGACGGAAGTACAACGAGCCAGTGGCTTTCTATCAGCGATGACATGGAAGTGTCTGTGGATGAAGATGCGGTTGCGGAGTATGTGTCAGGTCTTGCAAAGATGTATAATACCTGCTATTCAGCAGAGACATTAGCAACTTCTTATGGCTCTACCGTGACGATTTCAAAGAGTACCTATGGCTGGAAAGTCGACACAGATGGCGAGGCAGAGCAGCTTGTTGCGGACCTTGAGTCGGGCGAAGATGTGACGAGAGAGCCGGTTTACTCCCAGACAGCAAACAGTCATGGAGAGCATGACTACGGCGATTCCTACGTGGAGATTAACCTTACTGCACAGCATTTATTCCTCTACAAAAATGGCTCTTTGATTGTGGAATCTGATTTTGTATCCGGAAAAGTATCCGCGGGAAATGCGACACCAACCGGTGCATACGGAATCACTTATACAGAGCGTAACGCAACTTTGCGTGGAGACAATTATGCGACACCTGTAAATTACTGGATGCCATTTGCGGGGAATGTTGGTATGCATGACGCAACATGGAGAAGTACGTTTGGCGGAACAATCTATAAGAGAAACGGTTCACATGGATGTGTCAATCTTCCACTTAGCGTAGCAAAGACGATTTTTGAAAATGTAAGTGCAAATTATCCGGTTCTTGTCTATGAATTGCCGGGAACAGAGAGCGCAAAGGGTATTGCACAGGATGCAGCCTACACCGTAGATCAGGCAATTGCGGCAATCGGAACAGTTTCGTTAGAGAGTGAAGCAGCTATTTCATCTGCGAGAAGCCAGTATGATGCATTATCCGATGAAGCGAAGAGCTATGTAACCTCTTACGATACATTGACAGCAGCCGAAGCAGCATTAGCGCAGCTTCAGACAGATGCGGCAAACCAGGCGCAGGCGGCAGCAGATGCAGCAGCAGCGCAGGCAGCAAGTGCGGAAGCACAGCCGGTAGTAGAGGCTATCAATGCAATTGGAACGGTCACACTTGACAGTGAATCGACCATCACATCGGTAAGAAGCCAATACAATGCACTTTCCGATGCGGCGAAGGCATATGTCACAAACTACAGTGTCTTAACAGACGCAGAGAGCGAATTGCAGTCGTTAAAAGAAGATTCAAACAGCTAATATGTGATACAAGTGAAAAATGTTTTTATGGAATTTATGGGATACCGGGAGCAGCTGCTTCCGGTATTTTTGTGTAATAGGAAATTTCGTTCCTATTACACAAAAAAGCTTCGCGGGAATCGCACTGCGGCGGAGTTGAATCATGTCGCAAATGCGACCCGCCGCAGGCGGAGAATCCTGCAAGCAGGATTCTATTTTTGGATTAGGGAGAAAAAGTCCCCATCATGTGCAAACGATTGCGCTAAAACGTGAAAAAATTCCTAAAATAGCGTGCAGTTCCTTCTATAATAAGGGAAAATGAAACCTTAGTCATATTCGACAAAAACTTGAAAAATGGTGAAAATGGGTTGCATTTTTCGAGAAAATGAGAAATAATAGCATTAATTGCGCAACTTATGCGCAAAATGTAAGGATTTATCTGTGTGGATTTTTCAATATGAAAAGTTGCGCAGACAGGAGAGGTATGGTTTTGAAAAATGGAACTGGAAGAGAAAGATAAGAATATTACAATAGCCGATGTTGCGGAGGCACTGGGGGTATCTAAGACAACGGTTTCGAGGGCAATTTCGGGAAAGGGAAGAATCGGAAAAGAGACAAGAGAACGTGTTCTTGCCTATATTGAGGAACATAATTATAAACCGAATGTCATTGCAAAGGGGCTTGCCCAATCGAAGACCTACAATTTGTGTGTGGTTATGCCGGGGGAATATGACGTGGTCGATTTGACATTCTTTCAGGAGTGTCTGTTTGGAATACAGGAGATTGCGGGAAATATGGAGTATGATTTGCTACTCTCTATCTGTCAGACAAATGACATTTCGTCCTTAGAGCGAATTGTGGCAAACCGTAAAGTGGACGGGGCTATTTTGATGCGGACGTTTGTGGAAGACCCGCAGATTGAATTTTTACAGAAAAAGGGACTGCCTTTTGTGACAATCGGAAGCAGCAACTACGAGGGGGTAGTGCAGGTTGACCATAATCATAAGAGTGCCTGTAAAGAATTAACCTCCATTATTCTGATGAAGAACCTGAAAAAGATTGCGCTGATTGGCGGCGATGAGACGCATGTAGTTACACAGAACCGACTGCGCGGATTCCGGGAAGCATATGACAAGATGGGACTTGAGGTGGATGAGAGTCTTTTATATCTGAATCTGGATAACCATATTTTGATTGATAAAGTGGTAAAAGAAGCGTTAGAGAGAAAAGTGGACTGTATTCTCTGCATGGATGATGCGGTGTGCAGCCGGGTTTTAAAAATGCTGAGGGAACAGCATATAAAAGTGCCACAAGATGTAAAACTTGCATCTTTTTATAATAGTACGATTTTAGAGAACAGCGTGCCTTCGATTACATCGTTGAGTTTCAATGCAAAGGAACTTGGCATGGTGGCATGCCGTACATTACTGGATTTGGTGGAGGGGACAGAAGTGAAAGAACGCACCCTGCTTCCGTACGAGGTTGTGTTGAAGGAATCCACAAAATAGGAATAGAGAAGTGAAAAGAGAAAGAAGCGGTCAGCCGCTTCTTTTTTTGTATAGGATTATTCTTTTTCTTGACAAAATGCATATACTGTATATAATGATATATATACAATATAAACTTTGCAAAGGATGTTCCGATATTCTGCAGATATCAGAACAGATGGTATTACAATGAAAATATTAATATCAAATCAGTCTGAGCTTCCTATTTATGCTCAGATCAGGGAACAGATAAAAGAACAGATTTTAAATGGACAGATACCGGAAGGTACGGTATTGCCGTCCATAAGAAAGCTTGCCAAGGAAGTTGGGGTCAGCGTCATTACAACGACGAGGGCGTACAACGAATTAGAGCAGGAAGGATTTATCGCTTCCATGCAAGGCAGGGGAAGTGTTGTTTTATCAAAGGAAAATGATTTCTTAAAAGAACAGTATTATCTTCGGATTGAAGAAGGAATCCAGACCGCTGTCGAGACAGCCAAAAGAATTGGAATGTCGAAGGAAGAACTAGAAGGGATTCTGTCAGACAGTTGGGATGCTTAGAAGGAGTAGCCATGCTAGAAGTTAAAAATTTAACGAAAAAATATAAGAGTTTTACATTAGACCATGTCTCATTTTCCCTTCCGAAAGGATATATCATGGGATATGTGGGGCAAAACGGTGCGGGAAAGTCGACAACCATCAACTGTATTACGGGGCTTTGCCATCCGAATGAAGGAAGTGTTGTGATCGACGGACGTTCCATTGAGGAAGATGCCGCAAAGTATAAGGAGATGATAGGATTTATTGGAGATGAATCCTATTTTCCAAAGGAGATGTGCATAGCGGATATCCGCACTATTCAGAAGGGATTTTATAAGACATTTCAGGTGAAAAAATTCGATGAGCTTGTGGAGCATTTTCGGCTTCCGGGAGATAAGAAAATTGAGGATTTTTCACGTGGAATGAAGGTAAAACTGATGTTTGCAGCGGCTTTATCACGGCAGACGAAGCTTTTGGTATTAGACGAAGCGACCAATGGACTCGACCCGATTATGCGTGCGGAAGTTTTACAGTTATTGCAGGATTACATTGCAGACGGGGAACACAGCATTTTATTTTCGACGCATATGCTTGAAGATTTAGAGCAGATTGCAGATTACATTATCGTGCTTCATAAGGGAAAGATTCTCTTGAATGAGACAAAAGATGAACTGCTTGAAAAATATGTTCTGGTAAAAGGTGTGGAGACAGAACTGTCATCCGGGCTGCGTGATAAATTAATCGGTTTTTCCGGACAGGAGTACGGTTTTACAGCATTAATGAAAAGTGATGATGCCGCATATCTCCCGAATGGATTTGTCGTGGAACGTCCGTCCATTGATCAGATCATGATTCATTTGATAAAGGGACAGCAATAGGAGGGAGAGATAAGATGAAAGCATTTCAGTTTTTTAAAGTAGATTTGATACGGAGCAGAGCGCAGCTAAAATATATGCTGCTTTTCTGGGCATTGGCATTTTGCCTCGGATTTTCAACGGATGCGGGTGCACTCTTCACATTGTTTTATATGATATTCTGTGGTGTGATTTTGTCAGGGCAGCCTTTTTTGATGGATCAGAAGATGGAGTCCGGATTCCTCAATATGCTTCCAGGAAGTAAAATGGAGCGGGTTGCCGGCAGATATCTGATGTCGGTTGTATTGCTGCTTGCAGGGATGATTCTTGGACTGATATCAATGCTGGTAGTCGGTTCTGTGAAAGGTACAATGGTCGGCGGGCTGGACATATTCATACCATTACTTCTTGGAATTGGGCTTGTAACGATAGCGGTACAGAATGTCTGCCTGTATGCATTTGGAAAAGGAAAAAGCCAGCAGGTTGCCGCAATCATCCGAATGGTTCCTGGATTTGCTGTGTTCTTTGGAGGAATGGGAATTATGGATGACATGGAAAGCAATCCATCGTCCTATCAGAATCTGTGGGTGATTAGCCATCCACAGATGTCTGCGTGGTTCATGCTTGGCATTGGCGTCCTTGCCGTACTGGCAGCGATTTTGATTTCGAGTGTAATCATAAAAAAGAGAGATTATGATTGAGTTTCACCCCTCCCACCCGGTTTTAAGCTGGGCGGGAGGGGGATTTTTTAATTTATAGGATTCAGGTGTCAAAAGGTAGCTCACAAATTCGTTGTTGACAAATTTGTAAGCAACCTTTTGACACCTGAATCTTTATAGGAAATTGCAACGCAATATTTCCATAAATTAAAAATGCTCCGTAAAACAGCGCAAAAAAACCATTATATAGCCGAAAATGCTTGAAAAACAAAGGTTTATCGGTTGCACAATGGTTGAAAATGAGAAAAAAATATTAGCAAGAAAAGAAAACACCTTGTGCAAATTTGCTAAAAAATGGTCGGATTTATTATAAATCATGCACATTGACACAAAAGCACTGCCGTAATATACTAAGAATACAGAACAACCGATTGCGCAAAGGTGCGCAAAACATAACAGACATCAGAGGGATAGCGGGAGAAGAAAAGCCCGCGGCACCGCATGATACGGTATGATACACCAGCGCCGGTCGATTCCGAGAAACCGTAAAGTTTCAAAAAAAGATAGGGAGGATTTTTCAAGATGAAAAAGAAAGTAATTAGTGCTTTATTATGCGTAAGCATGATGGCAACATTAGTTG
>CAKRDK010000023.1 GCA_934309475.1 uncultured Roseburia sp. | reverse complement strand
CATAGAACCACGGAACTGTTTTCTATGTTTAACTCTCTTTGGCATTAACATAATTACTGAGCTCCTCCTTCCTTATTAGCCTTTGTAGGAAGTACTTCGCCTTTGTAGATCCAAACTTTAACACCTACTTTACCGTAAGTTGTATCTGCTTCAGCGAATCCATAATCAATATCTGCTCTTAATGTCTGAAGTGGAATAGTTCCTTCAGAGTAGAACTCTGTACGAGCCATATCTGCTCCACCTAAACGTCCTGAACAAGAAGTTTTGATACCCTTAGCACCTGATTTCATTGCACGACCCATGCAAGATTTCATTGCACGACGGAAAGAAACACGGTTCTCTAACTGTAATGCGATGTTTTCAGCTACTAACTGAGCATCACGGTCTGGTCTTTTTACTTCTTTAATGTCAACAACTAATTTCTTATCTGTGAATTTCTGAAGTTCACCTTTTACTTTTTCGATTTCAGCTCCACCTTTACCGATTACGACACCTGGTTTTGCTGTATAAATGATAACTTTCACACGGTCAGATGCTCTTTCGATTTCGATTTTAGAAACACCTGCTGCGTACAATTTCTTCTTTAAAAATGTTCTGATATTGTAGTCTTCTACTAAGAAATCTGCAAAATCTGCTTCCGCATACCATTTAGAGTCCCAGTCTTTGATAACACCGACTCTTAAGCCATGAGGATTTACTTTCTGTCCCATATTTGACCTCCTTATTATTTCTCGTCAAGCACGATTGTAATGTGGCTCATTCTCTTCTCGATTCTATAAGCTCTACCCTGTGCTCTTGGTCTGATTCTCTTCATTGTTGGTCCTTTGTTTGCATAACATTCTGCAACGTAAAGGTTTTCTGCTTTCATACCATTGTTGTTCTCAGCATTTGCGATTGCTGACTCTAATAATTTCTTTACTAAGCTTGAAGCGTATCTTGGATTGTATGTTACGATAGCTAATGCTGTCTGAACATCCTTTCCACGGATTGCGTCTAATACGAAGCAAGCTTTCTGAACAGACACTCTTGCGTAAGATAACTTAGCGGATGGTCTGGTATCTTTTACTTCATTTCTTTCTCTTTTAATCTGACTTCTATGTCCCTTAGCCATGGATGAAACCTCCTTTCAAAAATTTATCTAACGCCTGATTTCTTTTCGTCTTTTCCATGTCCTCTGTAGGTTCTGGTTGCTACGAACTCACCAAGTTTGTGTCCAACCATATCCTCTGTAATGTATACAGGTACATGTTTTCTTCCATCATGAACTGCGATTGTATGACCTACGAACTGAGGGAAGATTGTAGAACGACGTGACCATGTTTTGATAACGGATTTGTCATCGCCCATAGCGTCGATTTTCTTCAATAAGCTTGCATCAGCGAATGGTCCTTTTTTTAATGAACGAGCCATAATTACCTCCTATATTCATCGGCTCCCGACGGGCTTCAACGCCCCCGGGTGCTTCCAAGTTGTTATAAATTATTTCGTATTATCGTTGTAACAGCAAGAATTCATTTATGAATTCTTGTAAGCCATCAAATCTTATTTGATGGCTTTGCCATCACGACGACGAACGATCATCTTATTAGACTGTTTGTTTTTCTTTCTTGTCTTAAGACCAAGTGCAGGTTTGCCCCATGGTGTCATTGGGCCAGAACGTCCGATTGGTGCACGTCCTTCACCACCACCGTGTGGATGGTCATTCGGGTTCATAACAGAACCACGAACAGTTGGGCGGATACCCATGTGACGTTTACGTCCTGCTTTACCGATGTTAACAAGGTTATGGTCACCGTTACCGATAACACCAACAGTTGCACGGCAGTTTAATGGAACCATACGCATTTCTCCGGATGGAAGTCTTAATGTAGCGTATTTTCCTTCTTTTGCCATTAACTGAGCGCTCATACCTGCAGAACGTACTAACTGTCCGCCCTTACCAGGATGTAATTCGATGTTGTGTACTAATGTACCTACTGGAATCTTCTCAAGTGGTAAGCAGTTACCAACACGAACTTCTGCTTCAGCACCGCTCATAACTGTCATTCCATCAGTTAATCCCTGAGGAGCTAAGATATAAGCTTTCTCGCCATCTGCGTAGCAGATTAATGCGATGTTTGCTGTTCTGTTTGGATCGTACTCGATACCGATAACTTTTGCTGCGATACCATCTTTTCCATTTCTCTTGAAATCGATGATTCTGTATTTTCTTCTGTTTCCACCGCCGTGGTGTCTTACAGTGATTTTACCCTGATTGTTACGACCAGCGTTCTTTTTTAAAGAAGTTGTTAATGATTTCTCTGGTGCTTTCTTTGTAATTTCAGAGAAGTCAGAGCCAGTCATATTTCTTCTGGAAGGTGTATATGGGTTATATGTCTTAATTCCCATTGTTGTTCTCCTTTCGACTGTTTATTATCGTGCTTCATCTGCACATATCGTGCTATCTAAATCTTAAAGACCTGCGAAAATCTCGATGTCTTTGCTGTCAGCTGTTAACTGAACGATAGCTTTCTTTGTCTTAGCAGTTTTACCTGTTACCATTCCACGTCTCTTATTCTTTCCGTCTAAGTTCATTGTGTTTACTTTGGCAACCTTTGTTCCTTCGAACATTTTCTCTACTGCTTCTTTGATCATGCTCTTGTTTGCTTCTGGATGAACTAAGAAAGTATATTTCTTTTCAGCCATAGCAGCCATAGATTTTTCTGTAACTACTGGTTTGAGGATTACATCATAGTACTGTACGTTTGCCATTATGCATACACCTCCTCGATAGTTGCAACAGCAGCTTTTGTAACTACTACTGTGTCATATTTTAATACATCAAATACGTTAAGTTCATTTGTCTGAGCAGTCTTAACAGTTGGGATGTTGCTTGCAGATTTGATTACGTTAGTATCCATATCGTTTAATACAACTAATGCTTTCTCAACTTTTAAGTTGTTCATAACTTCAACAAATTTCTTTGTCTTGATTTCATCTAATTTTAATTCGTCAACAACGATGAATTTGTTGTCAGCTACCTTAGATGTTAATGCAGATTTAAGAGCTGCTCTCTTTTCTTTCTTATTTAATTTGAAAGAATAATCTCTTGGAACCGGTGCGAATACCATTCCACCACCTGTCCACTGTGGAGCTCTTGTAGAACCCTGTCTTGCATGACCTGTTCCTTTCTGTCTCCATGGTTTTCTACCACCGCCACGAACTTCAGAACGTGTTTTTGCTTTCTGTGTTCCCTGACGATTATTTGCAAGCTGCTGAAGTACAGCCATGTGTACTAAATGCTCGTTTACTTCTACTCCGAAGATAGCGTCATTTAAGTCCATCTTTCCGACTTCTTTGCCTTCCATATTATAAACAGCTACGTTAGCCATCGTTAAGTTCCTCCTTTCCTATCTAAGCACTATTTTCCTGCTTTTACTGTTTCCTTAACTGTTACTAAACATTTCTTAGCTCCTGGTACAGCACCTTTTACTAAGAGCAGGTTGTTTTCTGCGTCAACTCTTACAACTTCAAGGTTCTGAGTTGTAACTTTTACATTACCCATATGTCCAGGCATTCCTTTTCCCTTGAATACACGGCTAGGTGTAGAACAAGAACCGTTAGAACCCTGATGACGATGGAATTTAGAACCGTGAGCCATAGGTCCTCTGTGCTGACCGAATCTCTTAATAGCGCCCTGGAAACCTTTACCTTTAGAGATAGCAGATACGTCGATCTTATCTCCTTCAGCGAAGATGTCAGCTTTGATTACATCTGCTAAATTATACTCTTCAGCGTTGTCGAACTTGAATTCTTTTACAAATCTCTTTCCGGACACACCAGCTTTTGCAAAGTGTCCCATCTCAGCTTTGTTAACGCCATGTCTGTTTCTAATTTCTTTCTTTCCGTTGGCATCTTTGTTCACAACTTTTTCTTTCTTGTCAACAAATCCAACCTGAACTGCGCTGTATCCATCGTTTTCAACTGTCTTAACCTGAGTTACGACACATGGACCAGCTTCCAATACAGTAACTGGTACTAAAACACCGTCTGCATTGAAGATCTGAGTCATTCCGACTTTTGTTGCTAAAATCGCTTTCTTCATTCTTATTACCTCCTGTTTTCTCTACAGCGGAACGCTTCATGCCCATCTCTGTGGGGTAGCGGAACCGTTCATCCTAGAACAGTCAATATAAGTGGATGTGGTCAAGCCACATTGAATGGCGGTCTTTGCCGAACATTCGTTGCTTCTATATCAAACCCTTCAGGATATTGTCTTACTTAATCGAAAAACTTATTTGTTTTTCATTTTGATATCGATGAAAACACCTGCTGGCATCTCTAAACGAGATAAAGCATCAACAGTTTTCTGTGTTGGAGTCATGATATCGATGAGTCTCTTATGAGTTCTCTGTTCGAACTGTTCTCTGGAATCTTTGTACTTGTGAGTAGCTCTTAAGATTGTTACTACTTCTCTCTTTGTTGGAAGTGGTACCGGTCCGCTCACCTGTGATCCATTCTTCTTTACAGTTTCGATGATTTTCTTAGCTGATGCATCAACTAATTCGTGGTCATAAGCTTTTAATGTGATTCTCATAACCTGACTTGCCATAAAAAAAGTCGCCTCCTTTTCGCACTTAATTAATTCAGTACGACAAGCGGTGACTGTACACATTCCCACGCGTGTCATCCACTTTCGGATTAGCAAAAATCCTCCCGTCGATTATTGCGTGTTGTTTCTACTTATTGTAGACGTTATTCGTGATACAGTGACTTGTCGCCAGTTTCATAACTTGACATTCGCTCCACGGAAAACCTGCTAAATTCTTAGCAGCAACCTCGCGCTTCTACGCTATCAATGTCACAACAGTAGCTATTATACATGGTATTTAGCGGTTTTGCAAGTATTTTTTCAAAAATTTTTTATTATTTTTCTCATAAAGTAATAAGGAATTCTTGACGTAGCTTTTTCTACTTTATATAATAAAAATCGTACTTTGAAATTTTAGTTTCTTCATTATATAATATAGAAAGGATTCATTCATATGTGGATTGCAGATAATTGGAAAGACTATGAAGTCATAGATTGTTCAAAAGGAGAAAAGTTAGAGCGCTGGGGAAATTATCTTCTCGTGCGTCCGGACCCTCAGGTCATCTGGGATACGCCAAAGCAGGCAAAGGGCTGGAAAAAAATGAACGGTCACTATCACCGCAGTGCCAAGGGCGGCGGTGAATGGGAATTTTTTGACCTGCCGGAGCAGTGGACCATTCAGTACAAAGAATTAACCTTCAACTTGAAGCCGTTCAGTTTTAAACACACAGGACTTTTCCCGGAACAGGCCGCCAACTGGGACTGGTGCAGCAACAAAATCCGCAATGCCGGGCGTCCGGTAAAAGTATTAAATCTTTTTGCCTACACTGGTGGTGCCACTTTAGCCGCCGCTGCCGCAGGCGCAAGTGTAACACATGTTGATGCCTCAAAAGGCATGGTTACCTGGGCAAAGGAAAACGCCGCCTCCTCCGGTCTGATCGACCGTCCAATCCGCTGGATTGTCGATGACTGCGTAAAATTTGTAGAACGTGAAATCAGACGTGGCAATCATTATGATGCCATTATCATGGATCCGCCTTCCTACGGAAGAGGACCAAAGGGAGAAATCTGGAAAATCGAGGAAGCTATCTATCCACTCGTTAAGTTATGTGTAGAACTTTTAACAGACGAACCGTTATTTTTCCTGATTAATTCCTACACAACCGGTCTTCAGCCAGCCGTTTTAAGTTACATGATGAACACTGCCCTGAAAAAATATCACGGAAAAGTAACTGCCGAAGAAATCGGTCTTCCGGTTTCCTCAAATGGACTTGTTCTTCCATGCGGAGCAAGTGGCAGATTCGAATTAAAATAAGACTTATAAAAAGAAAAAGATGCTGTTTGTCACAACATCTTTTTCTTTTTTAATACCCATAAGGTAATCAGACAGATAAAAAGTGTAATCACACAAATCAGCAGGAATCCGTGTGGTGTATCAGAAAATGGCATCCAGCGCTCATCTACGTTCATTCCGTAGATACCTGATATGACGGTCGGGATTGCCATTACAATTGTAATTGAAGTCAGATATTTCATCACATTATTCAAACGGTTGTCGATGACAGAAGACATCAGCTCTCTGGTACCGTTTATGATGTCTCGGTAAATCGATGTCATCTCTATCGCCTGTCTGTTTTCGACAATGACATCGTCTAACAACTCTGTGTCCTCCGGGAACTGTTCGAGTCTCTTGTAACGCGTCAGGCGGTCAAGAACCACACCATTTGCACGAAGCGAGGTTGCAAAGTAGACCAATGTGGATTCTAATTCATGCAGCTCGATTAAATCCGCATCTTCTGTATTCTTTCCGACACGTCCCTCTATCTGTGTTCTTTTCTTATCGATAATGCGAAGGTCCGACTGGTACATTGCAGCCGTGCGATACAGAATCTGATATACGAAACGCAGTTTTTTCTTGGTACTGAATTCGCGCACTCTTCCTCTGACAAAATTCTGTAATACCGGTGTATCTTCCGTGCAGATTGTCACGACGATGTCCTGCGTCAGAATAATACCAAGCGGGATTGTGGTGTACAGCTGTTTCTCATGGCGAATCTCAGTCGTTGGGATATCCACCAAAATAAGTGTATATCCATCTTGTAATTCAATACGGGAACTCTCTTCCTCATCGAGAGCTGCCTGAACATCTTCAATATCTACATCCAAAATCTCGGCTATCTTTTTACTTTCTTCCATGGTCGGGTCAATCATCTGTACCCATGCACCGTCATCTATTTTCTCTAATTCATGAATTGTCTGATTGTCTGTTCTAAAGTATCTGATCATATTCTTCACCCTGCTTTCCGTATCCTGCAATTTCTAGGTTCTTGTACGCTCTGCGCTCCCGACAGACACCAGTTCTTTCTTATTATGAATAACAGCTTTCATAGATGGAAAGATTTAGTTTTTTCCCAAATTTCACGCCAGCATTCCGAATCTGTCCACAATAGGCAAATCCGAACATCTCATGCAGCCGGATGCTTGCCGCATTTTCGCTGGTAATCAGGGAAACAACGGTATCTATCTCCTTTTGCCCGCGGGCATATTCCAAAATCGCCTCCATCAGCGCGGTTCCGATATGCTGCCCCCGGTAATCTTTGTGTATATAAACCGAAATCTCGGTCGTGGGGTCAAATGCTTTCCGGTCTCGATAACGCGAAAGTGACGCATAGCCCTTGATCTGACCTGCGTCTTCATATACAAAAATTTTGTATTTGCCTTTATGCTCTTCGAACCATACAACACGATCTTCGTAACTTTTTTCTTCCGTATCAAAAGTTGCGGTTGTTGTTCTGATTGCATCATTATAAATATCCATCATGGCACGGATATCTTTTTCTTCTGCTTCGCGTATCATTTCGTTCTCCAGTCCTGCGCTTTTTTCGCGCATAATCTACTTAAGTATAACATCCCCTTGGAAAGTTGTAAAATTATTTTTCCGGCGCCGGGTTAACGCGTCCACTCATTATGAATTGCAAAACCGTGGTCTAGCGGACCGCTTCCTGCTCCCAAATCTAACATTGCTGCAATCGCGCCGTGGATATAGGACTTTGCTGCCGAGACCGCCTGCTCCATTGTTTCACCCTTTGCAAGATGTGCCGCAATCGCAGAGGACATCGTACACCCTGTCCCGTGCGTATTCGGATTCTCAATACGCTCGCTTCGAAACCACGTCAGTACTCCGTCTGCACAGAGGACGTCATCTGCCGTACCTGCCTGATGTCCTCCCTTGCACAAAACTGCACAGCCATAGGCTTCTGCAATTTCTTTTGCCGCCCGTTCCATATCATTCGTAGTCGTAATCCGGATTCCGGTCAGCACCTCCGCTTCCGGAATATTAGGGGTTAAAAGCGCAGCTAACGGAAAAAGTTCCCTTTTCGCTAATGTAACCGCATCTTCCGGCATCAGGCGTGTTCCGCTCGAAGAAATCATAACCGGATCTATCACAATATTTTCCGGCTGATACTCGCACAGTTTTTCAATAATTTTCTTCATAATCTCCACATTCGGAATCATGCCTATCTTGACTGCATCCGGGAAAATATCCGTAAATACCGCATCTAACTGTTTTCCAAAAAATTCCGGTTCTATCTCCATGATTCCGGTGATTTCTTTCGTGTTCTGTGCCGTCAATGCCGTAATCGCACTCATGGCATAAACGCCGTTTGCAAGCATGGTCTTCATATCTGCCTGAATACCTGCGCCACCACTGCAGTCACTCCCCGCAATTGTTAGTGCTGTCTTCCTTGCCGTCATCTCAAGCACTGTCTTTTTGAGTTCTGCCGTCGCCGTCTCAATGTCCGGCTGTCCAAAAATAGCACTGACAACTGCGATTCCTGCCATTCCTCTTCCTTTTAACTGCTCCACATTTTCCCTTGTGATTCCGCCGATGGCAACCGCCGGAATATGCACGGATGCACAAATCTGCTCTAAATCATCATGTGTAATGCCGATGGCGTCTTTCTTGGTTCCGGTGTGGAATACCGCTCCGACTCCGATATAATCCGCACCGTTTTCCTCCGCAAATCTCGCCTGCTCCACTGTTTTTGCCGTGACGCCGATAATTTTATCAGGGCCGAGCATCGCTCTGACTTTTCCGGCTTCCATATCACTCTGTCCGACATGCACGCCATCTGCGTCGATTCTTTTAGCAAGTTCCACGTTGTCATTTATGATAAGCGGTACCCCGTATTTTTTACAGAGTACCTGAATCTGTTTTGCCTCCTTTTCGACTTCCGCTTCCGGCAAATCCTTTTCCCGAATCTGTAAAATGGTGGCACCGCCTTTCAGGGCTTCCTCCACCTGCTCATACAGCGTCCTTCCGTTCAGCCAGCTTCTGTCTGTAATCGCATATAATAATAAATCCGTCTTTTTCAAATTCATGGTCTTATCTCCCTCTCTTCTCTATATCAGCTCGCTGCACACTAACGCAATGCCCGACAGCAGCAGCAATACAATGATAACGCGCTTCGCCGTCTTTTCATTCATCGCCCTTCCAATCAGAAGGCCAATCATCATTCCCACCAGCATGAACGGTATCAAAAGTATGGATGTTTTCCACACCTCAACCGTCACAATTCCACTCATCGTATACAAAAACATGCGCGCAATGTTATCCACCAGAAAAACCGTGCAGATATTCCCCTGAAATGCTTTCGTATTCTCCGTTGTCCGGCTCACATAAGCGGCAAGCAGTGCCCCGATTCCAAACATTCCACATAGGATTCCCGACGCAATTCCGATGACTGCCAGCATCACTTTCGACTGTTTTTCCTCTTTTTTCTGAAAAAATTCGTGGTAAAACATATTCGATGACAGCAATACAACTACAATTCCAAACATTACTTTAACGAGATGTACATCTCCTAATTTCAGCAAAATCGTTCCCGGTATCAGTCCCGCAATAATGAAAACCGCCAAAGGGAACCAGATGCGAAAACGTATCTCCCTACGGTTCTTCCAGACTAATATCACGTTCGATGGAAATCCAACAATCAAATCCACCGGGGAAATGTTAATATTATTTTCTTTTACACTTAAAATCGTACTAAAAACCAGGGTACTCGCAAATCCGCTCATCCCTTTTACAATATACGCAACCAGCGTTGCAAAAATCAAATATGTATTCAACATCCTTACACTCCTCTTTTGTCGCCGCATCCTATTTTAGCACGTCTTGGGCGTTCTGTGTGCATTTTACAAAGATTTTCTTAATATCCTATGAAGATTTTACATTGCACTTTTTTCCTTTGAAAAAATATGCTAGAGTAATCATAAAACATAAGAAACGGAGTTTTGAAATCTATGGAAAAGAAATTTGCAATCAGTGGCAGTACAATTAAAATGATTGCCATTGTCTCAATGTTTATCGATCACCTTGGTGCCGCCGTCGTCTCGCGCATCATTTCAAGTTATTCTTTCAACGATTACTATATGACGCCGACCGGTATTGCCGGGTTTTTCTCTGTCGATACGTGGGTTACCATTTACCGGGTAATGCGCTCTATCGGGCGTCTCGGGTTCCCCATTTTCTGCTTTTTGCTGGTGGAAGGTTTCCTGCATACACACGATGTAAAAAAATATGCCCTACGCCTTCTCGCCTTTTGTTTTATCTCCGAGATACCTTTTGACCTGGCTTTCAACGGCACTGTCCTTGAATTCTCCTACCAGAATGTTTACTTTACGCTCTTTTTAGGACTGCTCACCATGATTGGCATCCGTGCTGTCCGTGAAAAAAAGAACTGGCATCCACTGCTTCAGCTTTTCCTGCTCATCGCGGTTCTTCTTGCCGGTATGGCTGCGGCAGAACTTCTTTCTACAGACTATGCTTCCATCGGTGTATTCTGTATTGCCATGCTCTATCTGACACATGAGCAGCGCCCGCTCCAGCTTGCCGTAGGCTGTATCGAATTCTGGTGGGAGCTTCCAGCACCGCTCGCTTTCCTGCCGATTGCCTTTTACAATGGCAAACGTGGTTGGAATATGAAATACTTTTTCTACATATTCTATCCGGCACATCTGCTGCTGCTTGTTCTGCTCTGCTATGCGCTCGGCCTCATGCAATATCCTGCCATGTAAAAAAAGAGACATCACCGCCACTCGCGACTGTGATGTCTCTTTTTTCTTATCCTAACCTACAAATTCTTCTACGCATCTTCTGTAAGCTGCAACCGGGTCCGCTGCCTGTGTGATTGGTCTTCCAACCACGATGTAGTCAGAACCGATTTCTTTTGCCTGTGCCGGTGTCATAACACGCTTCTGGTCACCGACATCTCCGTCTGCAAAACGAACGCCCGGTGTGATTGTGAGGAATGATTTTCCACATTTCTCATGCACAACACCTGCTTCTAATGGGGAACAAACAATACCGTCAAGTCCGGAATCTTTTGCGTTTTTCGCATAATGCATTACTGTCTCCTCCATGGTATTTGGAATGAGAAGATCTTCATGCATCGTCTCTTCGCTTGTGGAAGTCAACTGCGTTACCGCAATCAAAATCGGTCTGCTACCGTCCGGTTTGGTTAAACCTTTGATTGCTGCCTCCATCATTGGCTTTGTTCCTGCCGCATGAACATTTGTCATATCCACATCCAGATTAGACAATACAGACATTGCTTTCATGACCGTGTTCGGAATATCGTGTAATTTTAAGTCTAAGAAAATCTTGTGTCCCATTTTCTTAATTGTGCGGACAATTTCCGGTCCTTCCGCATAGAAAAGCTCCATTCCAATTTTTACAAATGGCTTTCTACTCTCATTTTCAAACTTACTTAAAAATTTCACTACTTCTTCTTTGCTGCTAAAATCGCAGGCGATAATGACGTCTTTTCCCATTGTTCATTCTCCATTCTTTAATTTTGCTTAAATCTTCGATATTCTACCACTATCTATCACGCATGTCAAGCCAGCAATTCCAAACCGGAATGGCTTTGTCATTTCCTATTGCGCAAAAAAGTACCGCCCTTCAAGAAGGATTCTTTTTAAAGGGCGGTACGTGATACTGTCTTATTCAGTCAGGCGGAACTTACCAACCGTCTCACGCAAATCTTGCGCAATATCCTGAAGGGTTCCTGCGTGTTCTGTAATGTCTGCCATTGTATTGTTGACCTGCTCCGTGGAAGCATTGACTTCTTCCGTCGCTGCTGCCGACTGCTCTGATACAGATGCAATGGATTCCATCTTGTTTACCACAAGTTCCTTGTTCTCTGCCATGTTGTTATTTAAAGTATTGATGTGATCCATTCCTGCATTGAGCTGCTCAATCTGTTCAATAATCTGGTTAAACAACTGTTCTGTACGCTCAATTGCCTGCTGCTGCTCATTCTGCAGGCTCTCATTCTCCTGCATGGTCTGCTCTACCACTTTAGACTTCTCTGTAATCTCTGTGATTATCTTCTTAATCTCATCGGTAGATTCCTTTGACTCGTCTGCAAGCTTTCGAATCTCATCTGCTACGACTGCAAATCCTTTTCCCATCTCTCCCGCACGTGCAGCCTCAATAGATGCGTTCAAAGAAAGAAGATTCGTCTGCGATGTAATATCTGCGATTGCATCTGAAATGTAGAAAATCTTGTCAATGCTCTCTACCATCTCATTCATAACAGAAAGAGATACCTTTGATTTTTCAACCGTCTTCTCAGATTTTTCAATCAAATCATGGACACTCTGCAATCCGTCACTGCTGATACGGTTTGCATCTTCTGCCATGTCATTCATTCCTTTTACATAGTCTCTGCTCGCTTCGAGACTCTCATTCAGATTCTCAACTTCTCCGCTTGCTTCCTGTGTACTCTCAGCCTGCTTCACAGCTCCCTGTGCCACACTTCCGATTGCCTCTGTCACCTGACCCATTGTCGTTCTGGTGTCTCCGGCAATCTCTGAAATCTTATCGGATGCAGATAAAATATTGTCGGCTTTCTGTTCTACCTCTGCGATAACTTCCGATACGTCTGTCAGCATCTCGTTAAAGTTGTTCTCCAACTCTCCAAATTCATCTGCTCTCGTAACTGTAATTCTCTGGGTAAAGTCACCATTGGCAACTTTTTCTGTTACGGTTTTAATCTTCTTAATCTCACGAATCAGGCCATAAGCTGTCCAGATCGCAATTACAGAACCGACTATCATTCCAAATACTGCTGCAAACACAAGGGATGTATTGATACTTGTAAGATTTGCCTTATTCTCATCATCACTGATAAATCCGACCATCTTCCAGCCTGTCACGCGGTCTGTCTCTACATCAACTGCAATCGACTTTCCTTCTGCCTTGACATTGTAGCTGGCACTCAGGTCAATTTTTTCAGCTTCTTCCTGATCTGCCTCGTCCTCACTTGCCTCCAATGTCTCCTTCTGTTCCTCTAACTGATTTAACTCTTCCGTAACCGGCGTCCAGAATTCAAGCCCTGCAAGTGTTCCATCCGCAAATGTATTATTCTCACTATCCACAATAATGTTACCGTCTGCATCTGTCAGCAGAACAAAACCGGTATTCAACAATTTAATGTTCTGCACATATTCCTCTAACACGGATGCTTCAATATCCATTGCCACAACACCCTGCACAACATCACTGTTTTTTACTTCCTGGCAAACCGTGATAATCATCTCACCGGTCTGTGGATCTTCATATGGCTTCGTGATATAACTGAAAATAGAATTCACCTTCGCCTTTTTCCCCTGACAATTGATATACCACTCTTCCTGACTCTTATCCACACCGTCCTCAATGGTATTCTTGGACTCTTTGCTGCCATCTTCTTTATACTCTACCCATCCGGTAATGAGTTTGCCACTCTCTGTTGCATAGTAACTTCGCACTGCACCGTTTGTTACCTTGCATGCTGCTACAAGTTCATCCTGCACGTTGGTAATATACTTATCATAGTTTCCCTCTTCTGCCTCTAACTTACGAATACAATCTTTTCGTGTCAGCAAATCGACCGGCAGACTAATTGTCTTCTCATACGTCTGCAGGCTGTCTAACGCACTCGAAAGTGTCTGCTCGCTCGTCAGCTGCATGTTCTTCTCTAAAACCTTTTCCGTTCTGTTAAATGTAATCCCTCCACAGATGATTACGCTTCCTGCAATTGCAATCAGAAAGCTCAGAATCATCTTGGTTCCCAAACTGATTTTCTTTTTCATATGTTCCTTTATCCTCCTGATATACGATTCTTCCATGATAGTTTTATTTTACTACCTTTTACAGAAAACGTAAACGTTTTCGGGTGTATTTTCTGAAAATTTCGCAAACTTTCGTGAGTTATCTTTTGGCGCCTGAATTACGCAATAGAACAAAGTTTCCCATTACACAAAAAAGACACCAGCCTAAACTGATGTCCTCCATTCCAAAGTCGGCGCGACAGGATTCGAACCTGCGACCTCGGCGTCCCGAACGCCGCGCTCTACCAAGCTGAGCCACGCGCCGTTATTCAATTAACTCTTAAGTCGTACCCCTATATTTTATCACAGTTATTTTTTTATGTCTAGTGTCATTTTTAAATCTGTGCTATAATTTTATATTATATTTCATTTTTTTCGTGTCTGCCTGCCCGAAATCCACCCACTTCGCCGCAGACACTATACTAACAAAAAGAAGGATTCAACGATTATGAAACAGACTGTTTTAATTACCGGAGCGTCCCGCGGCATCGGACGCGCTATCGCAGCCACGTTTGCCAAGGCAGGATACAACTTAGTCATCACCTGTTCGAAAAGCAGGGACGAACTGCTTGCTTTCCAGCAGGAATTAGAGACGACTTACCATGTCGATGTACTGGCAAGTGTCGGGGACGTTGCCGATTATGCATATCTGGAACGCTTATTCTTAGAAATTGCCGACCGCTTCGGCGGCGTGGACATTTTAATCAACAATGCCGGTATCTCACATATCGGGCTTTTAAGTGATATGAGCATGGAGGAATGGAACCGAATTGTTGCGACCAACTTAAGTTCGGTTTTTGCAACCAGCAAGCTCTCGATTCCGTGGATGCTCTCCAAAAAAGCCGGAACGATTTTAAATATTTCCTCCGTCTGGGGAAATGTCGGCGCTTCCTGTGAAGTAGCCTATTCAGCCTGCAAGGGTGGGGTAAATTCCCTTACCAGGGCACTTGCAAAAGAACTTGCACCGAGCAACATTCAGGTCAATGCGATTGCCTGCGGTTGCATCGACACCTCCATGAACGCCTGCTTTTCCGCGGAGGAACGGGCAGAGCTCGAAGAGGAAATCCCTGCCGGACGCTTCGGAACCCCCGAAGAAGTGGCGCATCTTGCGCTCTCCCTTGTCACGGGTCCCACCTATCTGACCGGACAGATTATCACTTTAGACGGCGGCTGGATTTAAAAAAGAATCCCGCTTGCAGGATTCTTCGCCTGCGGCGGGTCACATTTGCGGCATTGTTTCACTCCGCCGCAGTGCAATCCCCACAGAAGATTTTTTCTATTTTTTTCCTATTTTCTTTCTGCCGTCAAAAGAATCAGCGTTCTCGGCGGAACCTGAATCGTCTGCTCTCCCAAAAAGCATGTATAGCTTTGGAAGTCTTTTCCGTCTTCGTACTCTACATTCGTGTTGACTGCCACTTTCCAGTACATGCCCTCCGGCACCTGTGGAAGCTGCATGGACATCTGCTCCCAGAAAGCATTCATCGCATAAAAGACAAGGTCGTCTTCCGTATCTTCATCGTTTCTGCCGGCATACAGGATACCGATGGTATGTGTATCATAGTTTGTCGTCGATTTTCCCGGAAATCCGTTGTGAATACTAATCTCAGGATAACCACACACAGCCGCTTTCGTTCTTTTTCGCAAAATAGTGTGCTTTTTACGGAACGCAATCATAAAACGGAAGAAATCGTGAATTCCGCGGTACTCCTCGAGCCGGTTCCAATCCAGCCAGGAGATAATGTTATCCTGGCAATATGCATTGTTATTTCCAAACTGTGTATTACAGAATTCATCCCCTGCAAAAAACATTGCCGGCCCTCTGCTGCACATCAGCGTTCCAAATGCATTTTTTATCAATCTGCGGCGCAGGTTATTCACCTCGACATCATCCGTCTCGCCCTCATATCCACAGTTCCAGCTGTTACCGTTGTTATCTCCATCTGTATTATCCCAGCCGTTTTTCTCGTTGTGCTTCGTATTGTACGAATACAAATCATACATGGTGAAACCGTCATGGCATGTTAAAAAATTCACAGACGCTGCATTGCCGCGGTGCATCGGGTCGTACAAATCTGTAGACCCTGTAATTCTTGCAATTGCCGCTTCTGCAAAGCCGTTATCTCCCTTTAAAAAGCGGCGCATGTCATCCCGGTATCTTCCATTCCACTCTGCCCAGCGGTTCCATGAAGGGAAGGAGCCAACCTGATAAAGCCCACCGGCATCCCATGCTTCCGCAATCAGTTTTACTTTTCCAAGAATCGTGTCGTTCGCCAAAGCTTCGATAATCGGCGGATACTGCATCGGTGCACCGTTCTGGTCTCTCGTCAGAATCGATGCCAGGTCAAACCGGAAACCATCCACGCGGTACTCAATTACCCACTGGCGCAGGCAGTCAATGATAAACTTCCGCACAATCGGATGATTACAGTTCATCACATTGCCACAGCCGCTGAAATTGTAATATTTTCCATCCGGCGTAAGCATATAATAAATATTATTATCAATTCCTTTGAATGAAAAAGAAGGTCCGAGTTCGTTTCCCTCTGCCGTATGGTTGAACACCACGTCTAAAATTACCTCAATGCCATTTTCCTTCAATTCAAAAATAAGGCTTTTCAGTTCGTCTCCCTCATGATTATGTTCCTGCGTGTAGTTGTAACTAGTATTCGGCGCAAAAAAGCAGACCGTATTATAGCCCCAATAATTGTAGAGACGCTGTCCATCATATTCCCGAAGTCCTTCCATCTCATCAAACTCAAAAATCGGCATCAACTCCACGGCATTGATTCCAAGATCTTTCAGATACGGAATCTTTTCCCGCAGACCCTCGAAAGTTCCTCTTGCCTTGACACCGGACGATTCATCGTATGTGTAGCCACGCACATGTGTCTCATAGATGACAAGATCCTCAAACGGAAGTTCAAGCTGCGGAATTCCTTCCCAGTCAAAGTTATTTTCTACGACTCTTGCCTTGTATACAAAATCTTTGTTGCCTTCCGGTTTCTCGCCCCAGTGGCGCTGCCCTGTTACCGCTTTTGCATAAGGATCCAGCAAAACATTGTCTTTGTTAAAGCGAAGCCCCCGCTGTTCATCATATGGTCCATCCATTTGAAATGCATATTCAAATTCATCTATTTTCAATCCAAAGACAAACATAGAAAACGTGTTACCGATATGATAATTGTTGGGATATTGCAATCTCGCATACGGCTCCGCCTCCTTCGGGTGATACAACAAAAGCGTACAGCTCGTCGCTCCTGTTGAGTGAATCGTAAAGCTTACCCCGCCATTTGCCTCAACTGCTCCGTCCGACCGGTAGAATCCCGGCCGCACATCAAAACCATCTATATGATCCAAAGGTTTCAACCGGTCACCACGTCCCGGTTTATGATGTTCCCTAAACTGCATCTGACATCCTCCTTGCCTGAATTTTGCTATTATACAAAAAGCAAAAGAGGATGAAGTCTCCTCCATCCTCCTTTCCTTCTTCTATACTTAGTATATGCTGTTGTATGTCGCAACGCCTATTCCACCAAACACAAGGAATAATACCACTACTAAAATAACAGCGATAATCATTGTGCAAAAATAGGAACGCGCAAAGTTTCTTAAGTTCACATTCTTGGTTCCACCAAATGAAAATACCAGTAATAAGATAAATCCAACACATGGAATTGCAAAAAGCCACTGGTAGCCAAAATATCCCCACATACTGATTGGGCGGTATTCTTCCGGCAGATTGTTCTCATTGAATCCATAAGGCGGCTGCTGCATGTTATTATTCTGTGCATATCCACCCTGGTTATTCATATTGTTCTGTGCCATTCCCTGATTGAATGTGTTATTCTGCTGGTGGAATGTATTGTCCTGATTCATCCCCTGATGGAATGTGTTATCCTGGGTTGCTTCCTGACTGAATGCATTCGTTTCCGGCTTTGGCAATGGAGTTCCGCAGTTTCCGCAAAATGCATCGCCGTCCTGATTCTGTGCGCCACAATTGTTACAAATCATTTTCATTTCCTCCTTCTCATTGTCCCTCATTCTGTCATATTTTGGAACTATATTTATCATATCACAACTTTAACAGCCATTCTACTACATTTTTAGAATGGTACGTAATTGGTTCTATTCCCGGAAAAAACAGGCACATTCGATAAACATAATATGCTATCGTTCCAAGCCCCAGCAAAATGGTCGGTGCTTCCCATCTGACTCTGACATCCGTCCTGACATAGCGCATCCACAGCAGATATAAAATAAATCCTATCCAGAATACCACCAGCACATTGTACTGCACCACCAGATCCCATCTTCCCCGCAGCAGTGAAATTGCCGCCCTCGTCATGCCGCATCCCGGACACGGCAGCCCTGTAATGGCACGCATAGGGCAGATGCTCCCAAAAACCGCCTGCATGATTCCACCGGACACTAATATTGCAACAAGTGCCCATCGAATGGTATAGAGGTCTTTTTTCACCAGTACCATGATTTGTTTTAAATTGTTTCTCTTTTTTGTACTATTTCTATTTTTCAAATAATTCCTACTTTCTACACATCAGATACAACCTGAAAATTTTTGAAATACCTGTTTGTATTCTGACTCAGATATGTTAAAATATATGCAGATTCATATATCTCGTAAAGGAGGGCTTCGCAAATGAACGAAAAAATTTACAAGACAATCGGTTCCTCCGGTGCCTGCAACATTGCACTTGGTATCTGCATTCTGGTAACAGGTGTTGTATCCGGGATTCTGTTGATCGTAAACGGTGGAAAATTACTTAAGAGCAAATCAAAAATCTTATTATAAGAATAATAAGGCTTCACAGGAAAAAGCTTTTGAAAAGGAAGGATTCTCTCTTTTCAAAAGCTTTTTTCTTACTCTCCGCAACAAATGAGCTGTCTTGCGTATGCTCTTCCCATTATCATACATTCCCTGTAATTCGCTTCGTCTGATAAGTCCATCGGGTTGTGTGCGTCCACACCGATTATCATGTCATTTCCCACCTCTTTTGCCAGAGAAAGGAACCGTTCATTCGGATACCATGCTCTGTTGCGGTATCCGTTTTCGTTGATCTCCAACGGCAAACCTAATTCCTTCGATGTCTCACAAATCTGCCGCATATACCGGCGGTAAATCTGTTCATCCTTTTTATAATTTCCGATATCCGGATGTGCCACATAGGAAAAATATCCGGTCTTTAGCCCTTCTGTCACCTGATTGACATAGGCAGCGAGTTCTTCCTCTGTCTCAAGGCTTCCCACATAGCGCTGGTCTTTCTCATTGAAAAGATAATGCTGCCCTAAAATCAGATACTCAACCGGATAATCCTGCAATGCCTCAATCAATTCCGGGAACTGCTCCGGAAAATACTCTGCCTCAAATCCTAAATGCAATTCAATATCGTTTTTGTATTCTTTTTTCAGCTTTAATATAGAATCAACATAATCTTCAGCTTCTGTAAGTGTCATCCGGATTCTCGACACATAACCGTCCCGGTATGGAATCGGTACATGGTCTGAGAATCCAAGTACCTGAAATCCCGCTTCGATAGCACGTTCCACATATTCCCGGTCCTCACCGACCGCATGATGACAACGCATCGTATGCGTATGAAAATTTGCTTTTTTATCCTGAAACTTGTATAAATCCAGTGTCTTTCTCTCTTCCAACTTCCTGTCCACCTTTTCTTACTGTAACTTATACCAGCATACCAGTTTTAATTGTCCCCGTCAAAGTGTTCCTCAAGTTTGCTTGAAGAATTCTGAATCTTTCCGATTGCCGCAGACAGATTTTTTACTGCCTCCGACTGAAGCTGAATATTCTGATTAATGTCCGCTACCATAGACGCATTGTTCTCCGCTGTTGTTGCGACCTCTTTCAGCGTATCCTGCACCTCTGTAAATTCCTGCTTCACACTTTCAATAATCTGATACTCGCCACTGACAACCTCAGACGCATCCTGTGTTGCCTGTGTGATTCCACCTAAAATGTCCATCAGATTCTCAATCCGCTCGGAACTGTCTTTTGCCGCATCTGCGCCCTCCATGACTTTCTCTGCCACATTATCAGCCATCTCGGAAAGTCCTGCCAGAATTCTCTGGATGTCACCTGCTGCATTGCTGCTTTCCTCTGAAAGAGCACGAATCTCGTCTGCCACAACCGCAAACCCTTTGCCGTGCTCACCTGCACGCGCCGCCTCAATGGACGCATTCAACGATAACAGATTAGTCTGGGAGGCAATCGAATTGATTTTATCAAGAATCTCTGTGATGTCCTTCATCTTATCGCGGAGTGCAATCGTCACTTCCTGTGCCCCGCCTACGCTGACCGCCATCTCAGACATCGTACCGCGGGCATGTTCTGCTGCACTGTTACTTTCCGCAACGGCTTCGTTTACCTTTCCAAAGCTTTCCTCTAATTGTTTCGCATATTCGTAGTTGAGACGAATCTGCTCCATGGAGCTGTTTACTTTTTCATTCACAGCCAAAATCGTGTCTGCGGACTGCTGTATCTCAGCCTCCATCCGCTCCGTCGAATCACTGACAACAGCTGCCTGATGATTCACCTGCTCCATCTCCTCGCCGCAGCTTGCGATCTCCTGATTGAGCGAATCCGCAATTTTGACTGCAACAGTCTGGTTCTCCACCATAACTTTTTCGTTTTCTTTCGTCTCTGAGACTTTCTTTTCGCCAAAAGCCGTTCCCTTATAGATAAGAAAACTTGTCACTGCAAAAATAACAACCTTTACCACTGCCTCAATAAGACCGTAATCTGCGATAATTTTATAGTTAAAAACGGCACAAAGAAGCGCTACCACAGAAAACGGAATGGCATAGTACTGAATGATTTTCTTTTCAAAATAACGTGACGCCATACCGAGCGTAATAAACGTTACAAGAAAAGAGACTGCGTTTCCGCCTAACAAAGCAGAAAACAATAAAATTGCGTAGGATGGAAGCAGCACAATTAAAAGCGCTTTCTTCTGATTATCCAGGCTGGTCTTACAAATAATCCCCAATACAATACCGGTTCCAAGCAACACACTGCATCCTTTCACGGTCTGCATCGACATTCCAAACGACAACACTGTCAAAACGGAAAGCAGTGCCACACAAATCCATACCATCACCATATTTTCTTTTATCACACGTTCCATTTTTTCTTCCTTTCTCGTGTTTTCTTTCCCTTATTGTAATACCTTTGTCCCAGGTACTCAAGGATTTTTCTTGATAAAATGTGATTGCTTTCGGTAAGTTTCCTAATTACACAAAAAAACAGCCACACACCGGTACAGTGCATGGCTGTTTCTTCTTATTATAATGTGCTCTTTTGATTAGTTCTTTGTTGCGTACATGAAATATTTCATTCCTGTTACAGTAGCATAAATTCCATCTACATTTGATTTCTGCATATATACATCGTTGTAGTAGTAGAGTGGAACGACAGCCCATGTATCCATTAACATGTCTTCTGCTTCATGCATTAAGTCTACACGGGATGCGAAATCTGCTGTGGTACGAATCTGTTCGCAGAGTGCGTCATATTCATCCCAGTTCTGTGGTGCAGATGATGTTGCATCTTTTCCTAACTGCATGTCGTTGTTTCCTGATGTGGAAATGAAGATTTCTAACATGTTACTTGGGTCATCGTAATCTGCAACCCATCCTTCTCTTGCTACACCGAAGTTACCATTTTTTCTGTCATCTAAGAATACATTCCAGTCTTCTGTCTTGATGGATACTTCAATTCCAACAAGGGCAAGGTCAGCCTGAATTGCTTCTGCAACCTGCTGATGAGCTGTGTTCTCATTGATTACATATTCAAAACCAAGAGCCGGTGAGATTGCATAGCTTCCGTCGCCGTTGTCTGTAAAGGTATATCCTGCATCCTCTAACAGTGCCATTGCTTCGTCTACATTTCCTGCACCTGTTGTAGTTGCATCATAGTAAGAAACATCTGCTGTCTTGTATTCTCCGCCGTTACCATCTGCCATTCCGGCCGGGATAAAGCTGTCTGCTACAACCTGTCCTGTCTGTGCAATGTTGTCTACGATGTACTGACGGTCGATTAATAAGCTGATTGCTTCACGCATCTTGGCTGCCTGTTCCGGAGTTTTTCCATCGAACATGGAATCATTTACGTTAAATCCGACATAATAGGTACCAAGCTGGTCAATGATGTGGAATTCATCGCTCTGCATCGCTGTAGCAGTCTCGTCTGCCGGAACAGAATCGATAAAGTCAAGGTCTCCGTTGTTGTATGCTGCATAGGTTGCTGTATCGTCTGCACTTAACATGAATTCAAGGCTGTCCATTGTTACATTGTCTGCATCATAGTAATTCGGGTTTTTCACATAAACCATGCTCTCATCATGTGACCATGAATCCAATGTGTAAGCACCGTTACATACAAAACCTGCTTCCTGTGCCCATGCACCAGGGTTGGTTCCATCCGGATCCGCTGCCTCTACGCTTGCCTGATGTACCGGATAGAATGTTGCAAATGCACAAAGGTCAAGGAAATATGGACATGGATTGTTCAGTGTAACTACAAGTGTGTAATCATCTGTTGCTTCCACTGCAAGGCTTCCATCGTCATTTCTTGCGATAATATCAAAAAGATATGCATAATCTGCTGCTGTCTCGTCTGCAACAGCACGGTTCCAGCTGTATACAAAATCATTTGCTGTCAGTTCATCACCGTTACTCCATTTTGACTCAATCATAGCGAATGTGTATGTAAGTCCGTCATCTGAAACAGTTGCTTCTCCCAATGCAGGAACAAGATCCCCATTTGCGTCATATGTGTAAAGACCTACGAAAGAGTTTACCGCAAGACAGCCACCATCTACAGAGCTGTTAAGCTGTGGATCAAGATAATCCGGCTCACTTGCCATGTTAATTCTCAATACGTCTGTGTCTCCGTTTGTTGCTGTTGTAGTTGCTCCTGCTTCTGTTCCTGCAGCGTTAGATCCTGTTGTGCTTCCTGAAGAACCACAGGCTGCAAGACCAAGTCCCATCGATGCAACTAATAAGGTTGCTACCAATTTTTTCATAATTTTTTCCTCCTACATAAATTGATGTATGTTCTACACACCTTGCGTGTGACAGAAACCTGAATGATTTTATTTGTTCCAGCAGGCAACAAAATGACCATCCCCGCGGTCTGTCAGTGGCGGCATCTCGGCTGCACACTGTTCTGTTGCATATCTGCATCTTGTCCGGAACGGGCATCCGCTCGGCATATTTAACGGAGATGGTACATCTCCCTCCAAAACAATACGTTTGCTTTTTCTTGCTGTCTCAGGGTCCGGAATCGGAACCGCCGATAACAGACTTAACGTATATGGATGAATCGGATTATTGTTCAGCTCGTCCGCCTCTGCAATCTCCATCATCTTTCCAAGGTACATGACAGCAATTCTGTCTGATATATGATGCACAACTAAAAGGTCATGCGCGATAAACAGATAAGCCACTCCAAGTTTTTCCTGAAGTTCTTCAAACATGTTGACAACCTGTGCCTGGATGGATACGTCAAGTGCCGATACCGGCTCATCACAGACGATGAATTTCGGATTCACGGCAAGGGCACGTGCAATTCCGATTCGCTGTCTCTGTCCACCGGAAAATTCGTGTGCGTAACGCATCGCATGTTCTGCATTCAATCCAACTAAATCCATAAGTTCAAGGATTTTTTCACGACGTTCTTTTTTACTGCTGTAAAGCTTGTGAACATCCAGCGGCTCACCGATGATGTCCTCGACCGTCATACGCGGATTCAGGGATGAATATGGGTCCTGAAATACCATCTGCATCTGTTTACGGTATGGAAGCATGTCGACGTCAATTTTCTTTTCACTGTCAAATAAGACATTTCCGTCAAACACAATGCGTCCTGCCGTCGGCTGGTAAAGACGGAGCAGCGTACGTCCCACTGTGGTCTTACCACATCCTGACTCGCCCACAAGACCAAGTGTCTCGCCCGGTTTGATGGCAAACGAGATATCGTCGACCGCTTTTAACGGAATCTTGTGGAATCCTCTTCTCACCGGAAAATATTGTTTTAAATGGCTTACCTCCAGAAGGTATTTTTCATCATTCATCTGCTTTCTCCTCCTGTGCCTCGTAATATTCTCTCACATTCATCCAGCAGCTCGCCAAATGTGTGTCACTAATCCGCATTTCTTCCGGCTGTGTGCTCAGACAAATCTTCATCGCTGCATCACACCGCGGGCAGAATGCGCATCCCTTCGGCATATTCAAAAGATTGATTGGCGTTCCGCCAATTGGCACTAATTTTTCATTCATGTTGTCGCTTTTTGGAATCGACCGTAATAAGCCTTTTGTATATTCATGTGCCGGTCTGTAAAAAATATCGTCCGCCGTTCCACGTTCGCAGACACGGCCACCGTACATGACCATAATCTCATCGCACATGCTGGCAATGACACCTAAATCATGTGTTACCATGATAATCGCCATTCCAAGCTTTTTCTGTAAATCCTGCATCAGCTCCAGAATCTGTGCCTGAATTGTTACATCGAGTGCTGTAGTTGGTTCATCCGCAATCAGAATATCCGGCTCACATGCCAATGCCATCGCAATCATGACACGCTGGCGCATACCACCGGAAAGTTCATGTGGATACTGTTTGACACGGCTCTCCGGCTCATTTACCCCAACTAGGGTCAGCATCTCAATCGCACGTTCCTTTGCCTCTTTCCTGTTTTTATCAGTATGTAATAAAATTGCTTCCTCCAACTGATTTCCTACGGTAAAAACCGGATTCAGGCTTGTCATCGGGTCCTGAAAAATAATGGAACATTTCTCGCCACGGAATTTCTGCATCTGCTTTTTGTTCCATTTAGTAATATCCTCGCCACGGTATCTTACGGCACCCTCTGTGATTCGTCCTGTCTCCGCCAGAATCTGCATGATGGAATATGCAGTTACAGATTTTCCGGAACCGGATTCTCCTACAATTCCTAACGTTTTTCCCGGCTCAAGGCGAAACGAAACGCCGTTGACCGCACGAACTTCCCCTGCATCTGTAAAAAAACTGGTATGTAGATTTTCTACTTCTAATATGTACTCATTTTCTTTGCTCATGTATCTATAACCTTCCTTATTTCAATTTGGAATCAAACGCATCCCTCAGACCGTCTCCTAACAGATTCAGTGCCAGCACAATCAGACAGATGGCAACTGCCGGAATTACCAATTTCACCGGATAGGACTGCATACCGGAACGCGCGTCATTTGCGAGCGAACCAAGCGAAGCAAGCGGTGCCGCAACTCCTAAACCAAGGAAGCTCAAATAACTTTCTGTAAAAATCGCACTCGGAATCTGTAATGCCGTTGTGATGATAATAACGGAGAGACAATTCGGAATAATGTGTCTGCTTAAAATCTTGCGATTCGGCGTTCCGATACACTGTGCTGCAAGAACATACTCATTATTTTTAATGGAAAGAATCTGTCCTCGAATCAATCGTGCCATTCCTACCCAGTAGAGCAGGGCAAACACCACAAACATGGAAATCATATTCGTTCCAAGCCGTGAGAAAACGGTTCCGACCAAGGCACCTTCCAATACACCATCTAATACAACGGATAATAAAATAATCAACAACATATCCGGAAGGGAATAGATGATATCCACAATTCGCATCATAATCAAGTCGACCATTCCACCAAAGTAACCTGCGATAGAACCATAAACCAGACCGATTACCAATACCATGATAGATGCAACTACACCGATAGAGAGGCTGACTCTCGTACCGTAAACCACACGAATAAAATAATCACGGCTCAAACTGTCGGTTCCGAATATATGAGGGAACAGCTTGTCTCCAGTCTCATCCATATATTTCTGTTCCAGTTTGGAATACTCAAATGGACCAAGGTTTGCTGCACTCTTGTCTCGTACCCCATTGACGCTGATAATCTGGTCATAATGATATGGGACAATGTGCGGTGCAAAGATGATGATAATTAAAATCAATGCCAGCACCACAATGCTTCCCATTGCAAACGGATTCTTACGCAGGCGGCGCATACCGTCTTTGAAAAAGGTCGTGGACTCTCCCATTACATCCTGCTGCTTTTTCTCTTCTTCTGTCGCGGCTTCAAAATTTGCCTGACTGAATTTTGATAAATCTATCTGTGACGACAAATACTGCCGTTTCATTTTTTTATTTTCACTTACTGCCATGTTCTGTTGCTCCTCTTCTACACGTTATTCCAGAGTAATCCGCGGATCTACCAGCTTGTATGCAATATCTGTCAGAAGATTTGCAATTACCATTAAGACCGCAAGAAAAATCGTTGTCGCCATGATTGTTGTGTAATCACGGTTGGTAATGCTTGTTACAAACGAGGAACCCAGACCGCCAATCGTGAAGATGCTCTCCACTACCATGGAGCCGGTAAGAATATAGGCTACCATTGGTCCCACATATGTAATTACAGGAATCAATGCATTTCGAAGTGCATGTTTAAAAATAACTTTCCAGCGCGCAACACCTTTTGCATTTGCTGTTCTGATGTAATCCTGATTTAACGCATCCAGCATACTCGTCTTCGTCAATCTTGTGATGTATGCCATCGGATATACGCTCAATGCGATAATCGGCAATACATAATTCGGATTGGCGGAACTGTATACCGGCGCCCAGCCAAGCTTTAAGCAAAAGACTAGCAACAACAGGGTTGCCAGCACGAAGGATGGCATCGCCGTTCCGAGTGTTGTGAAAAACACAATCAATCGGTCCGGCCACCGGTTTCTTGTCAGACCTGCGATACTTCCAAGAACAATTCCCACAATAATTGCCACAATCGCTGCTGTTCCACCAAGTTTCGCAGAGACACCGAAACGCATCCACATATCGCTCCAGATATCACGACCTGATTTCAGACTGACGCCCCAATCACCGTGAAGCAGATTGTTCATGTATAGCAGATACTGCTCGCCTACCGGTTTATCTAAGTTATAACGTTCCTCCAGTGCTGCCACAACCGCCGGTGAGCTTGCTTTTTCCTTGTTAAACGGTCCTCCCGGTATTGCATTCATTGCAAAAAATGCAATGGCACTGACAATAATGATAGAAACAATTGCCAGTATAATTCGTTTCACAATGTACTTTCCCACTTTTGTTCACTCCTCATTTCTTTTTTCTTTTCTCTCCCGTTCTTCGCCGCTATATCGCTATGATATTATGCAACTATATAACTTTAACCCATTGAAGTTTTAGGGCAAAAAAATAAGCCACACACAAAGCATACACCTTTGTATGTGACTTTAAACATGACTTTATTATATACCATAAGCTTAATATTGTAAAGTACAAATTGTAATTTGTTTGTTTTCTTTATTATTCTGCCTGTTTTTTACCAAATAATTTCTTCAGACAGCTAAATGCAACCAGCACGCCAAGGACCATTAAAAGAATTGCAACAATGAACTGTAAGCCGTCTACTAAGAAGGTTGCCTGGCCATTTACCATGTTAGAAACAAGCGCAATCGTCTTTTGTACCAGTGCGGTGAAAGTAACCGCTAACATGACAAACATTGGAATGTAAAGTGTCCAGCCGGTTCTTCCGGTCGTCTTTAAGAATACGGCAAGTGCAATCAGTACCAAAGCTGCCAGTAACTGGTTTGCAGAACCGAATAACGGCCATACATTGTTGTAACCACCGAGCGTCAAAAGGTATCCAAAGAATAAGGTAATCACGGTTGCAAAGTATTTGTTGGTCAATACTCTCTGCCATACCGGCATTTTCTCAGGATCTGTCGTATCTCCGTAAAACAGTTCCTGGAAGGACATACGTCCGATTCTTGCAACGGAGTCAAGAGATGTCAATGCAAGTGCAGAGACACACATTGTCATAAATACGGTTGCCACCTGTACCGGAAGACCAAGTTTCTCTAAAAATCCTGCAACACCGCTGGAGAAAATAGAAAATGGTGTTCCGTCCGGTTTTGTTCCATTGACTGCAACAGCTCCGACAACAACTAAGGAAATGATACCGAGTAAGGACTCTACTACCATGGCACCGTAACCTACCATCGGCATATCTTTTTCATTGCTGATGGTCTTAGAGGATGTTCCGGAAGATACAAGGCTGTGGAATCCGGATACCGCACCACAGGCAATTGTGACAAACAATGTCGGGAACATATAACTATCATTTACATTGAATCCATTAAATGCGTTTAACTGCATGGTCGGGTGTGCAACAAGAACACCGACTACTGCTCCGATAATCATGCCGAGAAGCATGAAGGTTGTCATGTAATCTCTAGGCTGCATTAAAAGCCACATTGGCATGACAGATGCAAGGAATAAATATGCCATAACAATGTAAATCCATGCAGATTTTGTTGCGTAGATTGGAAGTTTCATTCCGACTGCAAACATGACAACTAAAAGTGCAATGGCGATGACGGCACGAACGACTTCGTTCATTTTTCCTACATGTTTCTGAATCACGCCGAAAATAACTGCCACAACGATGAAAAGCATGGAAATGGATGCTGCTGCAGAGTTTGCATAACTTGTCTCCGCTGCCATATCTGCTACCCCTTTTCCGACAAAAGTTCCTGCAACCATATCTGTAAATGCTGCAATTACAAGCAGGGTGAATAACCAGCAGAATAACATGAAAAGTTTTCTTCCTGTTTTACCGATGTACTTCTCGATAATCATACCCATCGATTTTCCTTCGTTTTTCACGGATGCGTACAGGGCACCGAAATCCTGCACAGCTCCGAAGAACAGACCTCCGACAATCAGCCACAGGAATACCGGAACCCATCCGAATACGGAAGCAAGGATTGGTCCCGTGACAGGGCCGGCACCTGCGATTGATGAAAACTGATGGGAAAATACTGTAAATTTTGAGGACGGTACATAATCTTCTCCATCTTCATGGGTATATGCCGGTGTCTTTGCCTCCGGGTCAATGCCCCATTTCTTTGCAAGCCAGCGTCCGTAAAACAGATAGCCGGCTCCTAATGCTACAATACCAATTAACACAATAACTAAACCATTCATTTTGTTCTCCGCCAATTGGCGGCTCCCTTCTTTAAATTCGCAAAGAATTACGCATGCCATAGAATAAAGTTTCCTATTACAGAATAAAGTGTGCGCCTGCCGCACACTTACGCGCCGAGCGGTATGCGAAGCATTAAATTCTTCTCCGCGAGGTGCGCATCCTCGCGGAGCTTTTTATGTAATAGGAACGAAGTTTCCTATTACATAAAAAAACCTTCGTCTTATATTCTAAAGACGAAGGCTTAGACTTCCGCGTTACCACTTTACTTGCCGTATGAAACGACCTCTCACTCTCATCACCACAGACTTCTTCTGTAGAAATAAGGCTCTTAATAACGGTAGAAAACCGGTGCCACCTAATAACCCGATTGGGGCATTCAGTGCACTGCTCGCAGAGGATAATCACCAAAACCAACCATCGCCTCACACCACCCGGCGACTCTCTGAAGATACTTCTTTCTGATGACCTTATTCTGTTCCTTGCATTTGCTCTTTGTTAAAAGATACAATAACACTCTGCGGCTTTTCTGTCAATATTCCGGTATATAGCATTTTTTCATTGCTATTATAACTATAAATTATATCTCAATCTACATCCGGTAACTTTTCATATGCAATCCGCGGGCTTCCGTCCGCAACATGAATGATTCCGCATTTCACAAACCCATTTTTCTCTATCAGGTGCTGCATGATTTTATTGTCCTCATGCGTATCAATTCGAAGGTGCGCTATGTTCTTTTCGCAGAAGGAGACAATCTCCCCGAATATTGCATGCACCACCCCGTCTCCCGCCACACGGTGAATGGTTCCGTATGTGCTCTCAGAACGCCATGCTCCCTGTTCTATGACGGCATAGGTGCTGTCTTTTCCTATGATGAACGCAAACACTCCATGTATCGTGCCCGCTTTTTCTACCACATAGAGCTGGCGTCTCTCCACATCGGCTGCTAACAGTTCTTCCGGTGGAAAATGGTCTGCCCACTGCGTCGCATTTCCTGTCTCTGCCATAAAGGTTCTCGCATATGCATAGATTGGCAATATCTGGGACATATCCTCCTGTTTTGCCTGACGGATTCTTAATTTACACATTGTTTTTCTCCTTCTTTTCTTTCTCCACAGTAAGAAACGATGCCATCCTGTCGATTCCAAACGCTCCTAATGGTGCCGTGATGATAATTGCCATTACTGCTACGGACAACACCATTTTTCCACAGGGAAGCCCCGCTGCAAGCGGCACAGACCCGATTGCCGCCTGAACCGTCGCTTTGGGAAGGTACGCAACGACACAAAACAGGCGCTCTTTCCATGAAAGATTCGTCTTTATCGTACAGACAAGCACTCCGCACGCACGAAACAGCAGTGCCGCTGCAATCATGGCAACGGCTGCAAGTCCGGCGCTTACGGTATAGCGGATGTCCACTGCTGCACCTACCAAAACAAACAACATGACTTCTGCTGCCAGCCAGAGTTTTCCCATTTTTTCGGAAAGTCGTCTAGCTACAAACGTAGTGCTCTTCATTTTCAGTACACACGCCATGCTCACAACCGCAAGCAGACCCGAAATTGCCACCTTTCCTTCTAACCACGTCTCCATTGCTACCAGAAAGAAGGACACGCCGAGCACAATTATGACTTTCATACTGTTCCGGATACAATGTTTTCGGGCATAAGATGTCTCGAAAAACTGGTACAGCAGATACCCTGCGAGTGCCCCCACGAGAACTCCAAGCACAATGGACACCGGTATTTTTACAAAATCCAGCACATCCGCGCTCTGTCCCTGTGCCATGCCTAAAAACGTCGTAAACAGCACGATGACAAAAATGTCGTCACAGGACGCTCCCGCCATAATCATCTGTGGAATTCCTTTTTCGGTTCCACGTCGTTTTTCTATGAACTGCACCATCCTTGGAACTACGACAGCCGGTGAAACTGCTGCCAGCACCGCTCCCATAACTGCGGCTTCCGCCCGTGTCAGCCCCAGAATATAAGGTGCTAAAAGAACATAGCCAATAATTTCAAATGTCGCCGGCACGAACGACATCATCACCGCCGGTCTCCCGATTTTTTTCAAATCCTTTAAATCTAATGACAGCCCCGCCTTCAACAGAATAATAATCAGTGCAATCTTACGCAAATCCGCGGAAATATTTAAAATAGATGGGTCTAAGAAATCAAGCACATATGGTCCTAACAAGATTCCCGTTGCAAGCATGCCAATAATCCCAGGCAGTTTCAGGCGGCGGCATATCGCTGCTGCTGGCAACCCGACAAGAAAAATAAGTGATAGTGATGTTAACATTTTTTCCTCCTATTACACAAAAAAAGCTGGTGACCCCTGCGATGTATCATCGTAGAAGTCATCAGCTATATCAGCAGTTCTGGTTTCCCAAGGGAGAACTTCATTCCCTAATCAGAAAATATACACTTTTCCGTGAAAAATGTCAATGCTTATTCTTCCAGACAGCTCACTTTATCCTCGCGCGTCCGGTAAGTTACCTCGATAAAACTGCTATCTTCATTTCTAAAAATTACGAATATCTGAAGTGAGCTGATTTTTTTATTCTACCGCTTTTTTCATATGTGTTGTAATGGGAAGTAACAGCAGGTACAAAAAGATTCCATACGCAATCGGTAACAATGCAACCGCAACGCTGGTAAAAATAGCCTCCATGTCTTCTGCATACAGGAATATCTGAATCAAACTGACCATAGCTGCAAGTGCTCCCGCAAGAATAACCGCCTTTTGCAGGGCTGCAAATATCTCTCTTTTTCCTGCTGGTCTGGATAGCAGGACAACTCCCGCCGAAATCAGCACCAGATAAAGAAGCGATGGAAGGTCAAAATAATTTCCAAGCATTTTTATCCCTATGCATATTGCAAGAAATATAAATGCCACGATTACCAGCACCTCGCCAAGAATCATCTGAATCCAGTTTGTCTTTGTATTTTTCTCATTCTCTTTTATCAATGTTTTCATATTTTCCTCCGCCTTTTTCTCATAAAATTCAGGAGGTAACACTTCGCCACTTAGCAATTCATTCACACTCACATCCAGTGCATTACACAATGCATCTAACGATGAAATGTCCGGCATTCCTCTTCCTGTCTCCCATTTGGATACTGCCTTGTCGGTCACGCCGACCTTTTGAGCCAGTTCTTTTTGTGTCATTCCTTTTTCTGTTCGGACCCGGCTGATAAATTGCCCTGTTAAAATAGCATTCATTGCTGTCCTCCTTATCTTTTTGTGTTTTTCAGATACATGCATCTTATGAGTTTATTCTAGGTTCCTCCTGCACGATTCGCAACCTACGCTGTGTAGAATCTGCCCTAAACCTTGCGTAGGCTTCTCTACTTCATGCTATCCGAACCATTAGCGGCTGTTATTTCCACACCTGGTTTACCCAGTCCAGCAATTCTTTCTTCATGTTCTCTCTATCAATGGCACATGCTTTTGCATGTTCCCTTTCTGACCTGAAACCAAACTTATATATCAGCGGCAGTTTGGTGACCAGCGCATGACTCATATATTCATACGCAACATGCTTATATTCATATGGAAAACCTGTTTCCGCAAGTTTCTTTTCTATATAAACACCACTTTCATAGGATGGCCATACCGAATCCTGTTTGGACGATAAAATTAATATAGGAGCTTTTATCTCATCAATCGCAATGATGCTCTCCGGAATAATGTCTTTATCTCTGTTAAACGTGATGATATGCAATTCCTTTTCTTTTATCAGCATTTTTAGGATATGAAATTTTCTCGTCTTGTATGGCGCATAGGCAAGTTCCTTTCCATGGTAACTCCAACAGGAGGTACCTGACGGAGCTTTATTCTTTCCTTTTCCAACAAGCCCCTCGCTCACGAAATAGGATGGCACTCTGACTATGACACAGGATATGTCCGAAAACATGGATGCCGCAACAAGTGCTATCTCACTTCCCTTTGACATTCCATCAATTCCGATTCGCTCGTATCCCTGCTCTTTAAGCCAGCAAATTGCATGTTCTACATATTCCACCGGCACTCTATCCAGAAAAGGCTGTGTTCCCTTTGTCGCAAACAATGCCAGCGCCAACGCAGGAACACCGTTTTCATGGTAAAATTCCGCCGCCTGTTTTGTGAGCTTCATTCCCCCATTTGAGCCTGACATGACAATTACAACTTTATCTTTTGTCCCATTTCCCGGAAAAAGTATACCTTCAAATCCATGGTCTTTTACATTTGTTTTCTTCATCGTTGTACCTTCTTTTCTAAATGATAACGAGCTTGTCATCTGATAGTTTAACGATAACAGCTTCACGGCTATTTTTCAATCGGGAATGTTTGCATTGAGGCGTTCCTTTTTTCTCTTTTGAAACAGTCATTCTGGAATAGTTTGATATGCTCATATTTCTATTATGAAATATGAGCATACAAAATGTCTATGATACGAAATACAGGTATATAGAAAAAACAGGGGAAGTGATTTCCACTCCCCCTGTATAAATACTAACTTATAGAATTATCAACGAATTGATTATTCGATAACTGTAGCAACACGACCAGAACCTACTGTACGTCCACCTTCACGGATAGCGAATGTAAGACCCTGCTCCATAGCTACTGGATGAATTAATTCGATTGTCATTTCTACGTTATCACCAGGCATACACATTTCAACACCTGCTGGTAATTCACATACACCAGTTACGTCTGTTGTTCTGAAGTAGAACTGTGGACGGTAGTTGTTGAAGAATGGAGTATGACGTCCACCTTCGTCTTTTGTTAAAACGTAAACCTGAGCTGTAAATTTACGATGACATGTTACTGTACCTGGTTTAGCAAGAACCTGACCACGAACGATCTGGTCACGGTTGATACCACGTAATAATGCACCGATGTTATCACCAGCCTGAGCTTCGTCTAACTGTTTACGGAACATTTCGATACCAGTTACAACTGTCTTCTGAACTTCTTCTTTTACACCTAAGATTTCAAGTTCGTCGTTAAGGTGTAATGTACCTCTTTCTACTCTACCTGTAGCAACTGTACCACGACCTGTGATTGTGAATACGTCCTCTACTGGCATTAAGAAAGGTTTATCTGTTTCACGAACTGGATCTGGGATGTACTCATCAACTGTGCTCATGAGTTCCATGATCTTGTCGCCCCATTCTCCGTTAGGATCTTCAAGAGCTTTTAAAGCAGAACCTTTGATGATTGGGCAGTCATTGAAACCGTACTCTTCAAGCTGTTCTGTAACTTCCATCTCTACTAACTCGATAAGTTCTGGGTCGTCTACCATATCACATTTGTTTAAGAATACAACGATGTAAGGTACACCTACCTGACGAGATAATAAGATGTGCTCTTTTGTCTGAGCCATAACACCATCAGTTGCAGCTACTACTAAGATAGCTCCATCCATCTGAGCAGCACCAGTAATCATGTTCTTAACGTAGTCAGCATGTCCTGGGCAGTCAACGTGTGCGTAGTGTCTGTTCTCTGTTTCGTACTCGATATGAGCTGTAGAGATAGTGATACCTCTTTCTCTTTCTTCTGGAGCTTTATCGATGTTCTCGAAATCTGTAGCTTCGTTACCAGCAACTCTAGTTGCTAATACTTTAGAGATAGCTGCTGTTAAAGTTGTTTTACCGTGGTCAACGTGTCCGATTGTACCAATATTACAATGTGGTTTTGTTCTTTCAAACTTAGCTTTTGCCATTTTGAATATCCTCCTTAAAATGATGCCACTTTTGGGCTGGTTTCTTTATTTGTTATAACTCGGCTAATTCTGATTATATAAAAAAATCAGAGCTTTTTCAAGTTATTTTTATAACAGAGTCCCCATAAAATATGGAAACTCTGTTAATTTTTCATGGATAACGGAAAATCCGTTAATTTTTAACACTTTCAGTGAAATTATTTTGCTCTTTCAGCTAAAACTTTTTCCTGAACAGACTTTGGAACTGGCTCATACTTCTCGAAGAACATTGAGTAGTTACCACGTCCCTGTGTCTTAGAACGTAAGTCTGTAGAGTATCCGAACATCTCTGCAAGAGGAACGAATCCACGAACGATCTTTCCACCGCCGAGGTCATCCATACCTTCGATACGTCCACGACGAGCATTGATATCACCGATGATATCTCCCATGTACTCTTCTGGCATTGTTACTTCAACCTTCATGATTGGCTCAAGAAGAACTGGAGCTGCTTTCTGCATAGCTTCCTTGAATGCAAGGGAACCAGCAATGTGGAATGCCATTTCTGAAGAATCGACTTCATGGTAAGATCCGTCGTATACAGTAGCGTGTACACCAACTACAGGGAATCCACCAAGGATACCAGCCTGTGTTGCTTCTTCGATACCTTCACCAACTGCTGGGATGTATTCCTTAGGAATAGCACCACCGACAACAGTAGAGTCAAATTTGAATAATTCTTCTCCATTGGCATCCATAGGCTCGAATTTAACTTTACAGTGTCCGTACTGTCCACGTCCACCGGACTGTTTTGCATATTTGCTGTCAACATCAACTGTTTTTGTGATGGCTTCTTTGTATGCTACCTGAGGAGCACCAACGTTAGCTTCTACTTTGAACTCACGAAGAAGACGATCTACGATAATTTCAAGGTGAAGCTCACCCATACCAGCGATGATTGTCTGACCAGTTTCCTGGTTTGTATGAGCACGGAATGTAGGATCTTCTTCTGCAAGTTTTGCAAGAGCTTCACCCATCTTACCCTGTCCAGCTTTTGTCTTAGGCTCGATAGCGAGCTCGATAACTGGCTCTGGGAATTCCATGGACTCTAAGATTACCGGGTGCTGTTCATCACAGATTGTATCACCAGTTGTTGTAAATTTGAAACCTACAGCAGCTGCGATATCACCGGAGTAAACTTTGTCTAATTCCTGACGTTTGTTAGCATGCATCTGTAAGATACGGCCAACACGTTCTTTTTTGTCTTTTGTTGCATTTAATACATAAGAACCGGAGTTCATTGT
>CAKRDK010000022.1 GCA_934309475.1 uncultured Roseburia sp. | reverse complement strand
TATTACAGACCCATGCCTTGGCTGGGAAGATTCCAAGAAATTGATTTATACGATTGCAGAGATGCAGTAACAAAAAGAAGGCGCTAAAACCGATATTTGCCGGTTCTAGCGCCTTCTTTATCAGAAACTTATTTATTTTTCTTAACAACATCTAGGATGTGCCTTCGCATATACTTCTTTTACTCTCATTCTCTCAATCTGCGCATACATCTGCGTCGTCGAAATATCCGAATGTCCCAACATTTCCTGTACTGCTTTCAAATCAGCTCCATTGCTGACTAGATGAGCCGCAAAGGAATGTCTCAAGGTGTGAGGTGTTATCTCCGAGGTGATTCCCGCTTTTTTCCCATAGGACTTAATCAGCTTCCAGAATCCCTGTCTGCTCATAGACTGTCCGGAGCAGTTTGTAAAAAGCCACTCACATTCCTGGCTTCCGACAAGCTTCGGTCTTCCCTCTTCTAAATACTTTTCCAATGCCTTCTTCGCTTCATCCCCAAATGGTACCATCCGCTCCTTATGGGCATCTGTGCACGTCAAAAATTCCATGCCAAGGTTGACATCCTCTTTTTTTAAAGAAATCAGCTCAGACACACGGATTCCCGTCGCATAAAGCAGTTCTAACATCGCCTTATCACGCAATTCTTTCGGAGAATCGCCATCCGGCTGCTCTAAGAGCCGCTCTGCTTCCTCCTGTGACAAAATCGCCGGTGTCTTCTTCTCAATCTTCGGCGCTTTCAGACTTTCCGCCGGATTCACTGCAACCTTGCCTTCTTTATGTAAATAAAGGAAAAATGCCTTCATGGAGGCAATGCTTCTCGATATGGTAGAAGCTTTTCTTCCTTCACCCTCTAACTTCAAAAGATATGAGTTCAGAATCTCCGGTGTTACAACATCTAACCTCACGATTCCCTGCTCTGCAAAATACTGGCTCATCTTTCTCAGATCACGCTCGTAAGACACTTCCGTATTGCCTGAAGTATTCTTCTCATTATGAAGATATTGTATAAAATGTTGTATCTCCTGCATCATGTACTCTACCTGCCTGATTCTTTCCTCTATCATAAAAACTCAAAAAATGTACCTCGAATTGAGGTACATTTACTATTATAATAACAAGTTACGAGAAAAGCAAATGGTATTTTTCATAGAAAAAACAGCAATTTACATAAAACAACAACATCTCGGTTTTTCTCATTTCATGCGCACCATATATTGTAAAAAATTGGTAAAATTTTTTAAATAATTTTTAATATTTTCTTGAGAATCATTGGATTTAAGTAACTTTCCGCCACCACTCCCAGTGTCATAAGCACGAATGCTGCCACATACAATGCCGCAATCATGCCATATTTTTTCTTCCTGTCCTGGTAATGATAGTGGCTTCCCGCCGTACCATTTACCTTAGCATTCCCCTGCCATAGAAGATATAATAAAAAGCCGTAACAAATCCATTGTGGCACCAGCACTGCAATCACGACAAACATTCCCTTCCATCCGAAATTAAAAATTGATGCTGTCACCAAAAAGCCAAGGGAAAACAATAGAAACCATACACATCCCTTCCAGACAGATATTTTTTTTAACAAAAAAGATAAAACTACAAGAATCAATAGTTCTTTGAACCGCACCAGAAAAATCTGTGCCATCAGCTCCTTATAATGAATCGTTGTTGCCGAAAGTTTATCTAAAAAATACCCGTTTAAAATTCCATAGGAAGTAAGTCTCTCCACACCAAATATGTTTGCGCAGACAATCCCCGCCAAAAAAACAAACATTGTAATCCAATACTCTTTTTTCAATTGCTCCGCCTTACTGCTTTTCTTTCTATCTTATGCAGACAATCCCGGTTTCTTTCCTATTCACATTTTTCTTTTGCAAGAAGATTTGCATAGGCCAGAATCCCTGATACCGTTTTCGAATCCTGTATCTCTCCTGCTGAAATCATCTCACATAGTGTCTCAAGCGGATAATTCTCAATCTGAATGAATTCCCCTTCATCTAAATGCTGTTTTCCCGGTTTCAGATTGCGCGCCAGATACACGTCAATAAATTCATCACAAAAAGCAACTGTCGTTCTGAGTGATAACAGTTTTTCTAACTGTTCACTGTGATAACCGGTCTCCTCTTCTAACTCACGCGCTGCACAGACTTTTGTATCCTCCGTTACGCTATCCCTTGAACCGGCAGGAATCTCTAACGTCTCACGCTCTAATGCATTGCGGTACTGTCTCACCAGAAGAATATTGCCATTGTCTAACACCGGAACAACGGCTGCCGCTCCCAGGCGGTGTGACACAAAATCCCACTTTTCAATCTTTCCATCCGGCAATTCCATTGTATCAGCATAAAAATCTAAAATTGAACCTTCATATACTTTTTCTCTTTGAATTCTCTTTATTTTCTGCTCCATTTTTATCTCCTCCATTATGCAAAAAGAAAGGTTTAAACATACGTTAAACCTTTCTCTTCTTCACATGCTCTTATTTCGCGTAATCCGTTACTCTAGATTCACGAATAACATTTACTTTAATCTGACCTGGATATTCTAATTCAGATTCAATCTGTTTTGAAATATCACGTGCCAGTAATACCATGTCCGCATCACTTACCTGTTCTGGAATTACCATGATTCGAATCTCTCTACCCGCCTGAATAGCAAATGACTTGTCTACTCCCTTAAATCCGTTTGTTATATCCTCTAACTGCTTTAATCTGTTGGAATATGTCTCTAATGTCTCTCTTCTTGCACCCGGTCTTGCAGCACTGATTGTATCAGCAGCCTGTACAATACATGCAATCAGAGATTCTGGTTCCACATCCCCATGATGTGCTTCTACTGCATTGATGATAATTGGTGACTCTTTGTATTTTCTACATAAGTCAACACCAATTTGAATATGGGAGCCTTCCATATCATGGTCAACTGATTTACCGATATCGTGTAACAGACCTGCTCTCTTTGCAGTTCTGACATCAACACCAATCTCAGCAGCCAAGAGACCTGAAAGCTGGGCAACTTCGATAGAATGTTTCAATGCATTCTGTCCGTAACTTGTTCTGAACTTCATTCTTCCAAGTAAACGAACAAGTTCAGGATGAATACCGTGTACGCCAACCTCTAATGTGGCAGCCTCACCCTCTTCACGAATCATTGTCTCTACTTCTTTCTGTGCCTTCTCTACCATCTCCTCGATTCTAGCCGGATGAATTCGTCCGTCTACAATCAATTTCTCTAATGCAATTCTTGCAACTTCTCTTCTGATAGGATCAAATCCGGATAAAATAACTGCTTCCGGTGTATCATCTATGATTAAATCTACACCTGTCATCGTCTCTAATGTACGAATGTTGCGTCCCTCACGTCCGATAATTCTACCTTTCATTTCATCATTTGGAAGCTGGACAACAGAAATTGTCGTCTCAGCAACATGATCTGCAGCACATTTCTGAATAGCTGTAACTACATAATCCTTTGCTTTCTTGTTTGCTTCCTCTTTTGCTTTGTTTTCCAATTCCTTGATTAATTTTGCAGTATCAAGTTTTACATCTTCTTCAACGGTCTTTAAGAGATATTCCTTTGCCTGTTCGGAGGTTAATCCAGAGATTCTTTCCAGTTCCTGTATACGCTCTTCATTGAGCTTTGCGATTTGAGCTTTCTGCTTATTCATTTCTTCTTCTTTAGCAGCAAAACCAGCTTCACGTCTCTCGATAGATTCCAATTTCTTGTCCAAATTTTCCTCTTTCTGTACAATACGACGTTCGCTTCTCTGAATCTCTGCTCTACGCTCTTTGATTTCCTTATCAAGTTCATTCTTTGCCTTGATAGATTCCTCTTTGATCTCGAGCATGGACTCACGCTTTTTGGTCTCTGCTGTCTTCACTGCTTCATCGATAATCTCACGAGCTTTCTCGTCTGCATTACCAATCTTAGCATCTGTTACTTTCTTGTGGTAAGCATTGGCGATTGCCCACACTACCGCTGCAGTAACTACCAATGTAATAATAACAGCAATCACAATCTTAAGCACAGGAGCACCTCCTTATTTAGTTTTCATTGTTCATATAACATAAAAATTATTACTTATCTGTCATAAATAACAACACCTAAATTTTATCCTTTTTCAGTAGTTATGTCAAGTAGATTACTATACAATATGCATAATCTTGCATATTTCCACGCAAATCCTACTATATATTGTACCAAAATTTCAGAAGAACTTCCTCAGATTTCTCTAATGTTTCACAATGTAAAACTGTCTTCCTCCACAATCTCTTCCCCAGTCTCCCGCATGACATGTGAGATGTCCGAACTGCGGAATCCTCTCCGGAGCAGAAACTGATACATTCTTCTCACCTCTGCCTGATCCGCGGTTTCAAAAGAGAAATGCTTCTTATACATAAGGGCACGAATCTGCTCCTGTTCGCGGTTCTCATACTCGCTCTCAAGTGCTTCCTCTATCTCTTCCTTCGGCACACCCTTTCGCATCAGATCCATCTTTAATCGCTGCCTGCTCTTATCTTTCTGATGGAACCGGATATAATTTCTAGCGTAGCGCAAATCGTCAATGTAGTGGTACGATTCCACATAATCTAATGCTGCCTCTATACATTCCTCCGGATAACCATTTTGCTTTAGTTTATCATAGAGCTGTTTCCTGGTTCGGTCCATCTTCTCTAACAGATGAAGCGCACGCTTTTTCGCCCTGACTCCGATAACATCTGTCATAATCTCCTGATATATGTCCTCTTCTAGCCACATACCTTCTTCAATTCCGTACTTCCTGCACTCATTCCGGTACAAAAGAATCTCCATTCCATTTTCAAAATGAATCTTCCTCCGCCCCTTCTCCTGTACTGTCACCGAAGTCACCTGTATCTGTGACATTCCACTACCTCACTCTTATGATTTCGAATTCTATTCTTCCGCTTTCGTCTCTTCCTTCTTCGCAGTCTTCTCCTCTGCAGCCTGATTCTCTTCTCCGGTACCGTCTAACTGAAACTGCTCTCTTACCTTTGCTTCTACCTCTTCACAAATCAATGGATTCTCACGCAGATAAGTCTTCGCATTCTCACGTCCCTGTCCAATCTTCTCTCCATTGTATGCATACCATGCACCGGATTTATTGATAATACCATAGTTAGAGGCAAGGTCTAAGATGTCGCCTTCCTTCGAGATTCCCTGACCAAACATGATATCGAACTCTGCTTCACGGAAAGGCGGAGCCACTTTATTCTTTACAACCTTTACACGGGTACGGTTACCGATTACCTCACCGCCCTGCTTCAAAGCTTCAATTCTACGCACATCCATACGGACAGAAGAATAGAACTTTAATGCACGTCCACCGGTTGTTGTCTCCGGATTACCAAACATAACACCAACCTTCTCACGTAACTGGTTGATAAAGATAACCACACAGTTTGACTTACTGATGACAGCCGTCAGTTTACGAAGTGCCTGACTCATCAGACGTGCCTGCAGACCTACGTGGGAATCCCCCATGTCACCGTCAATCTCAGCCTTTGGAACAAGCGCAGCAACCGAGTCGACGATAATAATATCAACCGCGCCGGAACGCACCATCGTCTCTGTAATCTCTAATGCCTGCTCTCCACAGTCCGGCTGTGAAATGTAGAGATTATCAATATCTACACCTATATTCTTTGCATATACCGGGTCTAGGGCATGCTCTGCATCAATAAATCCTGCGATTCCGCCTCTCTTCTGAACCTCTGCAACGGCATGAAGTGCAACCGTTGTCTTACCACTCGATTCCGGTCCATAAATCTCAACGATACGTCCCTTGGGAAGTCCGCCTAATCCTAATGCAATATCAAGGCTCAGAGAACCTGTCGGTATTGTCTCAACGTTCATACTTGCAGCATTATCACCGAGCTTCATCACGGAGCCCTTACCATACTGCTTCTCAATCTGTGAAATTGCTGCATCCAATGCTTTTAATTTATCTTCTTTAGCCATTTTTCTCCTCCATGCGAACTAATGTTCGTTTCTATGTTCTTATAGTAGTATACTTTTTGTATCTTGTCAACCAAAAACCGAAAATTTGTTCGTTTTTTCTTACGACAATGGCAACACCCCTTTTCCCTCTTCTGTTTTCTTCCATTCTGTGAACTGCTGACCGAACCGGTCCTGAAAATGCCCTTCCGTGGCATTTAAAAATAATCCCTGTAACTGCACGACAGGAAAAAAGAAAGCAGATGCTTCCTGACTTTCTCAGTATAACATCCGCTCTCTCCTGTTACAAGTATTTTTATATGGAAAATGTGCCATCCCCACAATCCGCAATCATCTTTTTCAATGCCTCTGCATCCAGACAGCCATTGGCGCGTCCGCGAAAGATTCCGTAACTCATCGCAACCGTTGTCGGCGTGCTCATAATCTGGTACTGGAACGCGATTGTAATTGATTTGTTGACATCCACGACTCCAAATACGGCTGCACCGCCTAATTCCTGATCTAACTGCTCCATACAGGCTAACTGCTTTTTCGATTCCTCGCAGGTATCCGTCAGAAACAACAGCAGAACCGGCTTCTTGCAGGCTAACACTTCCTGTTCAAAATTATCTTTTGTGATGGTCTTTACTGCCATAACATTCCCCCGCCTTTTTATTCTTTTCCAAACTCAGAAAGGACAAGTCCTTCATTTCGGTCGAGTGTCATACCGATACTCCAGGAATTGATAAATAAAAGAAGTGGTCTTCCCTTGAGATCCTGAATCTTTTTCATATCTGAAGTTCCGGTAAGCTTGTCCATATCAATCTCCTCATTTTCAATCCAGCGGATATGTTCATAAGGCAGATTTTCCATACGGATTTCTACATTGTATTCGTTCTCAAGACGATATTTTAACACATCAAACTGAAGCACACCGACAACGCCGACGATAACTTCTTCCATTCCCATGTTATATTCCTGGAAAATCTGAATCGCACCTTCCTGCGCAATCTGCTGCATTCCCTTCATGAACTGTTTCCGCTTCATCGTATCGACCTGGCGCACCCTTGCAAAATGCTCCGGCGCAAACGTCGGGATACCTTCAAATTTGAATGGTTTTGCGGTTGTAATCGTATCCCCGATAGAGAAAATACCCGGATCAAATACACCGATGATATCTCCGGCATATGCCTCCTCTACAATGTGCCGCTCCTGTGCCATCATCTGCTGTGGCTGGGACAATTTAATCTTCTTATTGCCGCCCTGCACGTGTGTAACTTCCATGCCAGCCTCGAATTTACCGGAGCAGATTCGCATGAATGCAATTCGGTCACGGTGTGCTTTATTCATGTTTGCCTGAATCTTAAAGACAAACGCGGAAAACTCTTCCCGGAACGGGTCAATCTCCCCGATGTCCGCTTTACGTGGCAGCGGAGAATAAGTCATTTTTAAGAAATGCTGTAAAAAGGTCTCCACACCAAAGTTGGTTAAGGCAGAACCGAAAAATACCGGAGAAAGTTCGCCCTTGCTCACCAAATCCATGTCAAATTCTGCACTTGCGCCATCTAACAATTCAATTTCTTCTAATAACTGGTCTTTGTATTCCTGTCCGATTTCTTCAACTAAAGCCGGATCATCAATGTCAATCTGCTTTTCCTGTCCTTCTTTTGTTCCCTTTAATGTATCTGAGAACGTCATGACCTTTTTCGTGTTACGGTCATAAACTCCTTTAAAATTCTTTCCGGAGCCGATTGGCCAGTTGATTGGGCAGGTTGCAATTCCTAATTCTTTTTCGATTTCATCTAATAAGTCGAACGTGTCATTTGCATCACGGTCCATCTTGTTGATGAAGGTAAAAATCGGGATATGGCGCATCACACAGACTTTAAATAATTTTCTTGTCTGTGCCTCAACACCCTTCGAACCGTCAATTACCATGACCGCAGAATCTGCAGCCATCAAGGTACGGTAGGTATCCTCCGAGAAGTCCTGATGTCCCGGTGTATCCAGAATATTGATGCAGTAGCCGCCATAATTAAACTGCAATACGGATGATGTGACAGAGATACCTCTCTGCTTCTCAATCTCCATCCAGTCAGACACTGCATGACGCGCAGTTGCCTTCCCTTTTACGGAACCAGCCAGATTGATAGCTCCTCCGTATAAAAGAAATTTCTCCGTCAGGGTTGTCTTTCCGGCATCCGGATGGGAAATAATTGCAAACGTACGTCTTTTTTCTATCTCTTTTCTTAAATCTGCCAATGTTGCTCCTCCAAAATCTTTTTTGCTTGTATAACCTCTATATGATTCTTTTCATTCTTTTTTACAACATTTAATAGCATATACCGAAACGCCCATAAAATCAAGCAGAAAAAGATTTTGCATGCCGAGAGCACGACACTGCGCGCTCTCTTTTTTCTATTCTGTGGCTTCTTCCTGTGTGGTGCTGATTGGTGTAATCACAATATTTTCTGCCGTAATATTTGTTTTTCTTTTCACAATGTCTTCGACCTGGGCGCGTTTTGCATCCGTCACCTCACCCATATTTAAGACAACATCACAGCTATCCTCCGCGATACTCACAACTACATCTGTGAAGCCTTTTGCCTCCAACAGCATCTCTGCTGCCGATTCACGCTCTGCAATATCTGTGAGTGCAATCATTTCATCAATCGCAGTCTGCTTCTGTTCATCCGTTACATTGGTATTATTTACAATCTCTAACAGAGTTTCTTTATTTTTAGAGCGGATCTGCTCCCGGTTTAATTTCATCTCCGCTGCAAACGAAGCATTATCAATGGTTGTACTTGTCAAAACTGCCTCGCCTGCATCTTCCATATCACTGATTTCATCCGCATTTTCTTCCTCTAGCGCTACTTCCGTATTCTCCCCGAGGGTCTCGGTCGTATCTGCCGCCTCATCTGTAAAAATCTCTCCTTCTAACAGGCTGTCTTCCTCCGAAATTTCATATTCTTCTTCTAACGCATCCGATGACACCGCTAAAGTCTCATCCTCCATATCCTTGTTCATGTAGCTGATATACCCCGCCACTGCAATCATCAGTGCCAACGCGGTAACGACGACCTGATTTTTTCGAAATATCCTCTTCACTGTTAATCCTCCTGCATACTCATCTTAACTACTTTAACTTTATGCGCCTCCACCGAAAATAATGACATTGCAACATCAGAAATATCAGAAACCACCACCGGCTTATCCCCGCCTTCTGCAACCACGACGATTCCCTCAATCTTCGGCGTCATCTCTTTTTGCAGATAAGGATAATTCTCCCCGTCCTTTTCGACATACACGGTCGTGTTGCTGATTTCATTTTCCGTGACAGTTCTGCTTCCCCCGCCGGAATCCGTCTCTGTCGTTGTACTTCCGGTGCTGGTGCAGTCTTTTTCCACAACATCCTCGCCATAATCCGAAAGCGTAATCATGACCTTGACCTTTCCGACACCGTCCATCTGCTCTAAGACGCGCTCTAAGCGCTCCTCTAATTCTCCGGCATAATCGTCCTTCTCCTCCTCTTTTGTCTGCTTTTGTGATACTTCTTCTGTCGTGACCTCTTTTTCCGTTGTCCCGTCCTTCACCGGCATTGCAAGAATCAAAAGGAGCACTCCCGCCAACACCAAAATAAGCCAGTCACCCTTTTTCATCTTCTTCCATTTTTTCTGCTGCACGAATTCCACGATTTTCTTACCAAAATTGTGTTCCATCTTCTTCTCCATTTCTGCAAAGCATCATGCTTCCGCCACCAAAACCTGCACAGCTTCTTCCTCTAACCCATAATACTCCCGGATACTTTTTTCCAAATCCACCGCATTCTCACAGACTTCGCTCTCCCCAATCTGTATTTTTTTCACGGAAATTTCATCCTCTTTTTTATGAACTATCATTGTAATTTCTTCAATCTCATTGTCTTCTGTAAAAGAAATATCCGTCTCCTGCATCTCATAATCGTATAACAGTGCCAGCTGCTCTAACTCCCGCTCTGTCATCGCCCTGCACTGCGCCTCATAATAATCCTGCTGTAAAAATTCAATGCGGTCCGTATCTTTTTGCAATTCTTCTAACTGCTCCTGAAATGTCTCGTACTCCACCATGTCCAAAAATTCACCCGAATCGAACAAAAGCGTTAAAACAGGCGATAGAAACGCAAGCACAAGTAACATTCCCATGAAAAAATGAATGTATTTCCGGTAAGCCTCCCTCGGTACCAGGTGAAGCAGAATCATCATCAGTAAAAAAAAGACTGTATAACTTTTTACACCTGTCAGAAATTGTGCCATGCTCTTCTCCTCAATACGCAAAAAAACTTGTCGCCGCCGTGGTCAGCGCGATGGTTAAAATGAATAGCAGAACACTCGTTCCGATTGTTTTTAAATACAGCATCCCACCGTTTGCCACACCCTTTAAGCAGCCATAGATACGTTTGTCCGCAACCGGCTGCACAAGTGCCCCCGCAACTTTGTAGAAAACAGACATGCATCCAATCTGCATCATCGGCAGAAAGCAGACCAGGATAAGAAGCACCACGCCCGCCGCACCAACACAGTTTTTCAAAAGGATTCCAGAACCAATCAGCATCTCCGTAATGCCATTGACCGCATTTCCGATTCCCGGTATCACGGAGACCGCTTTCTGTACGACGCCGCCCATCAGTTTATCCTTCACCGGGGCAATCAGATTCTGCACTACATTCAGCCCCAGCACAATCCCCCAGACCAGTTTCAGGCACCACTCGACGAAATGGCTTAGTAGCTCTGCCATTCCCTCAAACCGCTCCTCCTCAAAAAAGTGACTCAGCAGTTCCATCAGGACATAGACGTGGATGAGTGCCACCAAAAAATTTTGAAACAGGTACTGTATCACATAAATCAGGAAAAAAGAGAGCTGATAAAATCCTACCGAACTTCCCACATTAGAGGAAAATACCATCGTAAAACAATACGTTGGCACAAAGGCGCGGATGAAATCAATGTTTTTTCCAAGCGTATCGGTCACGACACCACTCATAATGACGAGCGATTGCAGCAACAGCACAACAAGGATGCAGTAAAACAAAATAAACGAAATATCCGTAAAATAGGGCTTCTCTAAAATCCCCGCAAAATGGTACAGCATGGAAAATGCAAACACTAAGACTAGAATTTCCATCAGAAGCTTGCGATTTTGTTCCACTTCATAAAAAAAGGCATCCTTTCCCCACTCAAACACCAGCTCATAATCAATCACAGTTCCCCCCTGCCCAAGAAAAGAATCCACGACATCCGAAAATGTCACCTTATCGCGGTAAGCCGTCTCTTCCATAAAAGAATCCAGCTCACTGTAATCGAGTTCCTGCTGCAATGTATCCACCTCTTCTGCCTGCACGCTCTCTGCACTCCCCAAGATAAAGAGCGCAATTATAACTACAAGAATAATTTTTGTTTTCATATGAAACGCTCCAATGTCTCTAAAAATACGGTCAGCACCGGCACACTGATAACTAAAATCGAAATTTTTGCAAATGTCTCTATCTGTCCTGCTACCGCACTATAGCCTGCGTCCTTGCAGATTCCCGCCGCAAATTCCGCCGCATAGGAAATCCCAATCATCTTCATCACAAGCAAAATATAGCGGCTGTCTACCTGTACCATCCCCTCCATCTTTTTCACAAAAGTAAGAACCGTTTCCAATTTTGTGAGCGCAAAAACAAAGATACAGATTGCGATGGCAAGGCTGATAAAAAAACTGTATTCTTTCTTCTCTTTCTGCAATAAAACTGCGACAAGAACACCTGTAATTCCCATCATCCCAACTTTTACAATATCCATTTGAATCTCCTAAATCGAAAAGAGCGCCTGCATGGTTTCGAACAAATCCGATATGTATGGCACAATCCAGAACAGGACAAGAATCAGTCCCGCCAAACTGATTAAAAAAGCATGTTCTTCCCTTCCACTATGTTTTAGGACCTGGCTTAGCACCGTCACAAGAATTCCAACTGCCGCAATCTTAAAGATTAAACTAACACCCATTCTTCCTCCTCTTCCTCTAAATCAGCAAAAGGACAAGCACCGCTCCTCCCATCATAACCACTGACTGCAATACTTTCTGTTTCTCCCGCTGTTCTTTTCTCTGCTCCTCAATGCAAAAATCCAGCTTATCCATGACAATCGCAAAGTGTGCCCCATTTTCTTCCATGCATTTTCCAAAAAAAGCCCTGCCCGCTTCCGCAAACAATTCTGCTTCCATTCGAGACAAATGTAGTTCTCTTCTTTTCTTTAAAAATACGTTTTCCCACTCTTCAGAAGCTGAAATGACATTTCCGGCGGCAAGCTTCGTTCCAAGTTCCACACAAAGTTTTGCAATGCGTTCATCCGTATTCGTCTGTTTTTGCAGTAAAATCTGTTCCATCGGCTGATGGCTGTACCGGATGTCCTCCGACAGTTCAACCAGAAGCTGTTTCAGGCGGTACAAAAGCCGCACATGATCTGCCACCTCACTTCTGACTCCGATTGCGCATCCGATTGTCCCTGCAAAAATCAGACCACAGCCAACAAGTTTTAACATATCTGCTCCAAACGCTCATCATAGACACGAAAGCTTCTCTCCCCGGCTCCCCGACGTTCCAACAGCACAAAACGCTGAATCATTTTTTTCTCAATCCATTTCTGTAAATAAAATTTCTGGCGCAGCTCCCCGACATCTCCGGCATGAACCGTTCCAAGAATACTGCTTCCTGAACAGATTGCCTGCTCCACCGCCTCAAAATCAGATTCGCCGCCAAGCTCGTCTACCGCAATCACCTGCGGCGACATTGCCCGGAGCAGCATCTGCATTCCAGCCTCCTTTCCGCAGCCGTCTAACACGTCCGTGCGGGGGCCTAAATCATTCTGCGGAACTCCCATATAACATGCCGCAATCTCAGAGCGCTCATCCACAACTCCGATTTTTAATCCCTCATGCTCTCCTTCGCCTGCCGACAGCATCCGGATGCAATCCCGCAGATACGTTGTCTTCCCGACACCCGGTGCCGAAAAAAGCAACGTGTTTAAAACCCCGTCACCCTTTCTTAAATAGGGCAGCAAAGCACCGGCACAGCCCTTTTTTTCATGAGCAACACGGATATTTAAAAAAGTAATGTTAGAGATTCCCTTAATCTCCCCATCCTCCCAGACGGTTTTCCCTGCAATCCCGACACGATGTCCTCCCTCCATCGTCAGGTATCCCTTTCTGATTTCCTGCTGAAATGCATACAAAGAATAGTTACTTATGTAGTTTATAATTTCCATCATCTCATCCTGGCTCATCCGCACGGTCTCTGTTTTACCATTTCGCCACAGATACCTCGTCTCGTCCCCATATCGTAATTCAACGGGTTGTCCCACCCGTATCCTGATTTCCTCTAAACCATCCGTCCATCCCTCTTTCAAATATTGTCTCATTTCCATAGGAAAAATCTGACTCCACTCCTGCATCTCATCCCTCTTTCCTAAATTAGATGCGACTTTTTTATAAAAGAAAAAAGTCACAGGTACATTTTGTACCTATGACTTATATATATGACTTGTCTTTCTTTTTATTCCTAAAATCTTACATACGCTCCGGTGCAGAAAAACCTAATACATCGATACAGGTCTCTAACACAGATTTAGTAACATGTAATAACTGGATGTAAGAGGACTGGACTGCCTCGTCTTCCTCTGCCATAATCTTTGTTCCATGATAAAAGCTGTTAAATGCGTTTGCTAAATCATAAATGTAAGAACAAATCTTATGTGGTGCAATCTCTTCAAATGCATTCTCCATCACAGCATTAAATTTGCTCAGCTCTAACATCAAATCTTTCTCGCTCTTAGAATGTGCCGGCAAAATCTTGTCTGCTGCTGTTTTTCCAAGTGCCTCGTATTTCTTTAAAATAGATTTAATACGGACGATTGTGTATAAGATATATGGTCCTGTATTTCCCTCAAAAGAAGTAAATCGGTCAATATCAAAGATATAATCCTTGCTCGCCTGATTGGACAAATCGCCATATTTAATGGCTGCTAAGGCGATTGTCTTTGCAGTCTCTTTTGCCTCTTCTTCGGAAATGTCTAAGTTCTCCTTACTCTTCTGGTTCTCGGTAATCTTTTTGAGCATTTCCTCGTTGACGCTTGACACTAAATACTCAAGACGCATAACACCGCCTTCACGGGTCTTAAACGGCTTTCCGTCCTTGCCGTTCATGGTACCGAACCCTAAAAACTTAAGCCCTGTATCCTCTGATACAAGTCCTGTCTTTCTTGCACAGCGGAATACCTGTGTAAAATAGAGTTCCTGTCTCTTATCAACTACATATATCAATTCATTCGGGTGATAATCCTTCATTCTCCAGACAATAGTCGCAAGGTCTGTTGTATTATACAAGGATGCTCCATCTGATTTTAAAATCATACATGGTGGAACCTCTTTGGTATCCGTCTCCTCTTTGACATCAACTACAAGCGCTCCATCACTGATGTATGCATAGCCATCATCCTTCATTTTCTGCACCATATCCGGGATATATGGCTGTGCATCCGACTCACCCTTCCACAATTCGAAGGATACATTTAAATTCTCATAATTGCGCTTTAAGTCTGTCACAGACACATTTAAAATATGGGAGAGAAGTGCCTGATAACCGCGTCTTCCATGCTGTAACTCGTAAGTAGCCTGCATCGCTGCCTCTTTGTAGGAAGCATCCTCCTTTGACTTACCACTCGCTGTCGGATAAATCTCCTCTAACTCGGAGATGGTAAATGGCGGCTCTGCCGGGTACTCTCCTGTATATGCCTCATCAAAATAGACAAGTTCCGGTTTTCTCAGTTTCAGTTCTGTGATGATAAGTCCCATCTGAAGACCCCAGTCTCCTAAATGAACATCACCAATCATGGTATGTCCCATAAACTTACCGATTCTCTTTACGCTCTCACCGATAATGGCAGAACGAAGATGGCCGACGTGCAGCGGTTTCGCAACGTTAGGTCCGCCGTAATCAATCATGATTGTCTTCGGATTCTCACACTTATCGCATCCTAAACGTTCTCCGTCCTTCTGCATTGCCTCCACATAATCTGCCAGGTATGTTTCATCTATCTTTAAATTCAAAAAACCAGGTTTTACGGATTCTGCCATTGCAAAAATAGGATTCTCTGCTAATCTGGCAACAACCTCATCTGCAATCATAAAAGGAGCTTTCTTATATTCTTTTGCTGCTGCCATGGCTCCGTTACACTGATATTCACAAAGATCTGGTCTGTTTGACAAAGTTACCTTTGCATATTTGGCATCATAGCCACATTCCACAAATGCCTTGGTCACTTCATCTGTAATCAAGTCCAGAATTTTCTTCATTTTCTTATCCTCCTTGTTTCTCCTCATAAATCTTCCATATATCTCACTATTGTATACATCAATGAAAAAAATGTCAAAGATTTTCTTACAAAAAGAAAGTGTGAAGAACACCTCTGCATTCTCCACACTCTTTTTCCTCTACTCTAAATCAGTCTGTGAGATTTTTTCTCCATCTAAAACACGTTTCATCAAATCAGTTGCCTTATCCACCGTCGTCTGATCCGGAATCATCACGTAACTTTTCTGGTTCGGCATGGAGTATGTTGTACTGCTGTCTCCGGTACCGCTTACCGTGTAAGATAAGACTTCCCAGCTTCCTCCATCTGCTAACTGCATCTTCACGAGACTTGAAATCTGGTCTGAAGTCAGATTCATGTTGAAGGTTCCTGCCATGCTGTCCATGATGCTTGTGTACTTCGTCAGAATAACCGGCGATGTCACTTTCTCGACAATCGCGCTGATAACCTTCATCTGGTTCTTACCACGCTGAATATCACCCTGTGCAAATGCCTTACGCTCTCTTACATAACCTAACGCTTCCGCGCCGCTTAAATTATTCTCGCCTTCCTTGATGTAATAACCGCCGTTTAAAGTTGTAAACGAACTTTCGGATTCGATGGTAACGCCGCCGATTGCATCAATCAGCTCTTCAAATCCCGAAAAATTAATCTGTGCATAATAGTCAACATCGATTCCGTCATACAGCATGGAAAGTGTATCACTCGAAACATCCACACCATACAGTCCCGCATGTGTCAGCTTGTCCTTCGTACCATTTGAAATCGATAGCGGAACATAATAGTCTCGTGGTGTGTTCACTAAAAGAATCTGTCTGTTCTCCGGATTCACAACTGCAAGCAGGTTCACATCGCTTCGGCTCGTTGCAAGCTTCTCACTTCTCGTATCGGAACCGCTGATATAAACCACAAATGGGTCTTTGGTCAAATCTTTATCTGACGTATCACTTAACTGTGAATAAACGGAATGCTCATAAATAATTCTTGTATCGGAAGAAAAAGTTAAATAATCATCCTGTTCTTCTAAGATTCCGGCATATGCCTCATTTAAAATCATGGCGCCAATCTCACCCTGATACAATGCATCCACCATATCCGATACATTCTCATAAGTGGTGGTGGTTATCTCTTTTCCAAGATTCTCCTCGATTGCATCAATGGTTTCCTTCGTATTATCAACGTCATATGTACTTGAATATCCAAACACATAATCTGCAGCATCTTCAATGCTCTGTGCCGCATCATCCTGATTGACATAGACTGCAATCACATCCTCAATCTGATCTTCGGATGACATATTGTTAAGTGCCGCACTCGTATGGAAAAGCATATTGGCAATGTAAAGATAAATCAAAATCAGAAGAATGTTTAAGACAACCGCTCCAATTTTTCTCTTCTTTTTTGATTTCTTGTTCTTCTTGCTTTTTCCGAAGAAAAGCCATACATTCCATCCGAAAAGTGCAAGCATAATGAGACACAATGGAATAAAAAATTTCGTTGGTAACATATTCAATGTTCCAAGTAAAACCGCAACCACAACGCCAAGTACCGCCTGTAGTACAAGATAACCAATCGTCATCCAGTGCAACACCTTATTTTTCTCTTTTTCTTTTCGTACTGCTCTTTTTTCTGTCATTTTCCCTCTTATCCTTTTCTATTCTTCTGACTGTGCATCCGGAACTTCCACGGCATCTTCGGTAGCAACAACATCTGCTTCCTCGTCATCCTCTGATACAATCTCAGTTTCAGCCGATTCCACATTCATCTGCCCTAAAATCTCCATCTGCTCGTCGAGCTTTGCCTCTTCTTCAATCACAGAGCGTAGAGCAGCTTCCTTTTCTCCAAGAATTTTCTCAATCTGTCCCTGCGTCACGCTGTCTACGTCCTGTTTTCCATATTCACCGGAATAAGCACCTGTTATCTTATTATAAGACATTGCCTTCTGCCTTGCAGCCTCAATCTCGGCCTGAAGCTTTGCTTCATCCGCTGCCGCCTCAGCCGCAAGGCGCTCATAAACTTCCGCTGCCTCATTCTGCTGCTGTAATGTTTCTAATTCTTCCGGAGTCATATAGTGCACATTCCAGCTTTTAATAATACTATTATGTATCTTTTCTCTGCGATCTCGTTCCTCAATCAAATCTTTCATAAACACACCTACTTTTCCGCTTTTACTCATTTTATCATTTTCGTCAGGAAAATAAAAGAGTCTTGCATAAAATCCATTCAAATGCAGCATCCTTTAAGTATCAAATCTACCGGAGGAAAAAATATGGCTGCATATAAAGTTGAAATCTGCGGTGTCAACACCGCAAAACTTCCCATCCTCAAGGATGAAGAAAAAGATGCCCTCTTTGCCCGCATCAAACAGGGCGATTTAGAAGCACGTGAAAAATATATCAAAGGAAATCTCCGCCTTGTTTTAAGTGTCATCAAACGCTTTTCCGGTAATCACGAAAATATGGACGACCTCTTTCAGATTGGCTGTATCGGGCTCATCAAGTCTATCGACAACTTCAACCCTGCCCTCGAGGTGAAATTCTCCACTTACGCCGTGCCCATGATCTTAGGTGAAATCAGAAGATACCTGCGCGACAACAACACCATTCGTGTGAGCCGCTCCCTGCGTGATACCGCCTACAAAGCAATCCACACCAAAGAAATCCTCTCAAAAACCACCTTCCGTGAACCCACCTTACAGGAAATTTCCGAGGCATCCGGTCTCACCAAAGAAGAGATTGTCTTTGCATTAGATGCCATCCAGAGTCCGCTGTCGCTCTACGACCCCGTCTACACAGACGGTGGTGACACCCTCTACGTCATGGATCAGATCAGCGACAAGAAGAACAAAGAAGAAAACTGGATCGAACAGCTCTCCCTCTCCGATGCCATGGAACATCTTGGCGAACGTGAAAACTATATTTTAAAATTGCGTTTCTTTGAGGGAAAAACACAGATGGAGGTCGCCGAGGAAATTCACATTTCCCAGGCTCAGGTAAGCCGTCTGGAAAAGTCTGCCTTAAAATCCATCCGGCATTACCTGACTTCCTGATTTACTTTAGCGGTCCCATTTATCACAAAGTGCATTAATCTGGTCTGCAAATTTGCCTAATTCCTTGTTCGGCATACCCTCGCATCTTCCGATGACCGTAAGCAGACGCTGTCCTGCTGCTAACAGGCGGGCAAAGACATTGTTCGAAACTCTTGCAGTCTCCTCTTTCTTTGCCTTCGGTATTCTGCTTCCCTCTCTGACCTGCTCCCCTGTCAGCAGGTCAAATGCATCTCCGCTGAACGGTGCCATTGCATCTAAGCCGAGATCATCCTTGATATGGTCTGCAAAAATCTCTGTCACCTTGTCTTCCCCATGTACGACGAAGACTTTTTTCGGTTTCTTCTCGAAGGCACTAATCCATTTTGTAAGTCCATCCTGATCGGCGTGGCCGCTGATACCCGGAAGGTTCTCAATCTGTGCCTGTACCTCGATTGTCTCACCGAAAAGTTTTACTTTTTTAGCTCCGCCCAACAGGGCGTTGCCGAGCGTTCCCGGTACCTGATATCCAACGAATAAAATCGTTGAATCTTTGCGCCAGAGATTATGTTTTAAATGATGACGGATACGTCCTGCTTCACACATGCCGGATGCAGATATGATAACCTTCGGCTTTGCATCGAAGTTAATCATTTTAGATTCATCACTTGTGACTGCCGTTTTCAATCCTTCAAATCCAATCGGATTGATACCGCTCTGCACCAGTTTCAGTGCCTCGTCATCAAAGCAGGATGCCACATTTTTATTGAAAATATTCGTTGCCTCCACTGCGAGCGGACTGTCGATATAGACATCAAAATTCTCAAATTCCGGCAAGAGATGTTCTGTCTTTATCCTTCGGATAAAATATAGCATCTCCTGTGTTCGTCCAACCGAAAATGCAGGAATTACAACGTTTCCGCCCCGGATAAACGTGCTCTTGATAACTTTTGCAAGCTCTATTGCATAATCTGGTGGCGTGCTGTGTAACCGGTCTCCATAGGTAGATTCCATCACAACATAATCCGCATCTTCTATGTATTCCGGATCTTTAATCAGCGGGCGGTTGCGGTTTCCAATATCTCCGGAAAAAACAATCTTTACTTCTTCGTCTTCCTCCGTCACCCACATCTCAATGCTTGATGAACCAAGCAGATGTCCGGCATCCCGGAATCTTACTTTCAATCCATCACAAATCTGCACCGTCTGCCCATACTCACAAGGCACAAAATATCCTAACACACCCACTGCATCATTCATATCATAAAGTGGTGTAATCTCCGGCTTTCCGGCTCTTCTCGCCTTACGGTTACGCCATTCTGCCTCAAACATCTGGATATGTGCGCTGTCCTTCAACATGATATTACACAGCTGGCATGTCGCCTCCGTTGCAAAAATCTGTCCACGAAATCCGTGGCTATACAATAACGGCAGCAAACCAGAGTGATCAATGTGTGCGTGCGTCACAAACACGTAATCGATTTCAGACGCATTGACCGAAAGCTGCTGATTCTCATATAAATCAGGTCCCTGTTCCATTCCGCAATCCACTAACAGATGCTTATCTCCAAAAGCAAGAAAATGACAACTGCCCGTTACTTCATGCGCTGCTCCTAAGAATTCAAGTAACATATCTCATCATCCCTTTCGTCATATTTTCTGTTTCTTCGGAGAAATTTCGTTCCATACCCCCCGGAATTTCTCTATCATAGTTTTATTGTAACATTCTTATTCCAAACGTACAATTTCCTTTTTCAACCTACCCATGATTTTCTTCTCCAATCTCGAAATATAAGATTGTGAAATTCCTAACATATCTGCCACTTCCTTCTGTGTTTTCTCTTTTCCCTCCGGGGAACGGATTCCAAACCGCAGTTCAATAATCATCCGCTCTCTTCCGGAGAGTTTTTCAATCGCCTTCCCCAAAAGTTTACGCTCCACATCGTGCTCCATGTCACGGTATATAACATCCTCATCTGTTCCGAGTATATCGGATAACAGCAACTCATTTCCGTCCCAGTCCACGTTTAACGGCTCATCAATGGACACCTCCATCTTTGTTTTGTTATTTCTTCTCAGATACATCAATATTTCGTTTTCAATGCAGCGTGAGGCATAGGTTGCAAGCTTTATGTTTTTCCCGGAATTAAAGGTATTAATCGCCTTAATCAGCCCGATTGTCCCAATGGAAATCAAATCCTCCACACCAACGCCTGTATTGTCAAATTTCTTCGCAATGTACACGACAAGCCTTAAGTTATGCTCGATAAGCTTCTGCCTTGCCTCCTCCTGCCCATCGCCTCCTAACATCTCAATGCAGTACCGCTCCTGTGCTGCGTCAAGCGGCGCAGGCAACACCTCCGAACCACCTATATAAAACACATAATTTTTCTTTTTCCGGAAAAAGATACTCCGTTCCGGCAATAACCACTGCTTCATTTCCTTCCACCTGATATAAAACATTGCTTCCATCTCCTTCTTCTATTTTCCCCGGTCTGCCGCAGCATGCAGCATCATATCAAACGGGCATCCCTCTAATTCCCCTTTTTCTGCAATCCCCACCGCAGCATCACGGATGATCTGCTCCTTCTCCCCCTGTCTCACAATCATCTCATCTATTGTAACTACACGTATTAATCCATCTGTCTTTCCAAGCACCTTATAGGGAACAAACCGTACCGGCAGTTCCTCCCCCTGAAACAATGCGTCAACCTGCTGTTTTTTCATGATATGTACCGGCTTTCCTGTATAGACATCGGTCAGATTGTTTCCGCTGTCTAAGTATGCGCGCAGCCGGAGCACCCTCTCTCCCCGGTGCACCGTAACCTCGTATGTATAACTTCCCTGCTCTCTCCTTTTCGAGAGATAATGCAGTACCAGCATAAAAACTCCTGTTGCAGCCGCATATTCCATAACACCGCCCCTGCTAAAATGTGCCCGTTCCAGAATCCATTCCCGGATTCCACCTAACAGCAGCATCATGCCATACGAGACACCCACATTTTCTAAAAAACACCTGAAACTGCTCTTTCCAAATGTCAAGAAAATTGCAAGCGGCACCAGACAGACGTGCGTCAAAAGTATGTAAATGCCATTCTTTTTACAACAGAGCAAGAGCAATGTCTCCGCAGCCGATAACACCATTGCAATGAAGATAATTCTTTTTTTACTGCATCCTCTCTTCAGAAAAAAATCCGCAGCAAACAAAGCTGCGCTATCCATCAATACATTTTGGAACCAGAATACATCCACATAGAATACATAGATTTTCCGTCACCTCCATCTCTTTTTACATTATAAAAGGAAGACAACTGATTTTTTGTCAAATCAGTGTCTTCCTTTGTATGGTTTCATCTTCTTTTTTCTACAAAATATTATTTTCTAGAGTTCTTCAGGAAATCTGGAATCTTAATATCCACCTGCTGTACTGTGCTTTCAGGCTGACGCGGCTTCTGAATACCGGAGAATGTAGGCTGAGCAGGCTGTGCCTGTCTCGGTGTTGCTGCCCCTGCTCCAAAGCCTGTAGCTGTTGTCGTTGTACCTGTTGTTGGACGGTTCAACATACTGCTGGCTGTCGGTCTTGCCTGTGGCTGAGGTGTCTGATATTTTAACTGTGGCATAATCTTGCTTGCTGCATTCGGATTCTCTAAGCCGGTTGCAATAACGGTAATCGTTGCTGCATCTGTCATAGACTCATCGAACTTCGCACCAAAGATAATATTGGCATTATCACCTGCAAGATCCTGTACATAGCTTGCTGCATCGTTTGCATCCATCAGGGAAATATCACCTGAAATGTTAATGATAACATGAGTTGCGCCATTGATTGTAGTCTCAAGCAATGGACTGGCAACGGCAAGTTTAACTGCCTCGATTGCCTTCTCATCACCCTTCGCATATCCGATACCGATATGAGCCATACCCTTGTCCTTCATAACGGTAGAAACGTCTGCAAAATCTAAGTTAATCAATGCCGGTAAGTTAATCAGGTCTGTAATACCCTGAACTGCCTGCTGCAATACTTCGTCCGCTTTCTTTAAAGCATCCGGCATTGTTGTGCGTCTGTCAACAATCTCTAATAATTTATCGTTTGGAATCACAATCAGGGTATCCACGTTCTCTTTCAAACGCTCAATTCCGGAAAGTGCATTCACCATACGCTGTTTTGCTTCGAATTTGAAAGGCTTTGTCACAACACCTACTGTTAAGATGCCCTGATCCTTTGCAATCTTTGCAACAACCGGAGCAGCACCTGTACCGGTTCCGCCACCCATACCGCAGGTAACAAATACCATGTCCGCACCTTTCACTGCTGCTGCAAGTTCCTCTGCACTTTCTTCTGCAGCTTTCTCACCAATCTCAGGCTGTGCTCCCGCACCAAGTCCCTTGGTTAATTTCTCGCCAATCTGAATTAAAGTTGGAGCTTTACAAAGAGCTAATGCCTGTTTATCGGTATTCACTCCGATGAACTCTACTCCACCAATATTTTCATCAATCATTCTATTGACCGCATTATTACCAGCTCCACCAACTCCGATTACGATAATTTTTGCACTGGTATCGCCTTCTGTTGTTTTAATCTCAAGCAAGGTACTTCCTCCTTTATATCTCCCAAAATTTATGTCAAATCATAACTTATACGCTTTATCCGTTCTCTATCTATGTTCATACTTCCTATGAAAAAGCATACAAAATGCGTATTTATAAACTCATATACTATAATATAATTTTTCAGCCAATTAATCAACTATATTTTTAAAAAAAATTGCATTAATTCGCATTTTTATTCTGCCTTGTCAAATACAATATCTGTCGTTTGTTCCGTCCAGTTTTCTAAATGTAGTGTTCCACTCATGCCATCTAGCTGTGGAAGAATGTAGGACAGACGGACGATTTTCTGTGAGAGGGAATCATCATCTCCGACGATTACCGTCACGCCTCCGTAGGTCAATGTCGGCTGTCTGCTGCTGTCGTAAGAAATCTGTTCCGGCAGGATATCATATTTTTTAAGCATCTGCGTCAGACTGAGCAATTCTTTCAAAATACTCTCTTCCTCGATTGGAAGCTGCTCATACAACACAACAGAATCACAGCTGATTCCTGTGACTTTCGGAACTCCCTCAATGACATCGGAAGATGTCTCAACGACAAATCCATCTTTGTCGAAATAAGCGTTCTGCCCAATGGAATCAATGTAAAGATAACCTAAAATTCCTTTTTCATACACCTTTACATGAAGCGTATGAGGGCTGTCCAACGTTACTTCCATCGTATCGATAAACGGAATCTCCTCCGTCTTGAAAAATTTATATTTCAAGACGACATAGAGTGAATTCCAGGAATACTCATCTTTCAACACCCATTCTTCAATCTGTTCGGATGGGTAAAGTTCATTTCCCTCGACCTTTACATCCTTTACCGTAAAAACTTTTACCACTACAAGTGCTGCAACTGCCAGAAAAAAAAGGACTCCAAGAAAAATAATCAATCCCGTCTTTCTGCGTCTCTTTTTCTTTCTTTTCTCGCGAATCATATTGTAACCTGTTCCTTCCTATAATAAGCCTCTTTGTCTCTCCTAACTGACATCCAGTTTGATTCCTCTTGATACGCTTAGGGCAAGCCCCATCTCCGATAAAAGAAACAGAATCGAGGTACCACCATAACTGATAAATGGAAGCGAGATACCGGTATTTGGAATCGTGTTTGTCACAACGGCGATATTTAAGACTACCTGAATCGCAAGGTGTGCCATAATTCCAACTACAATCAGTGCTCCATACAAATCCGGCGCGTTATTTGCGATAACCATAAAACGCCACAGTAACAGTAAAAATAATGCAATCACACAAACTGCACCAAACAGCCCCAATTCCTCACAGATAACTGAAAAAATCATATCGTTCTGCGCTTCCGGGATAAAGCCAAGTTTCTGCATACTCTCTCCGAGACCTTTTCCAAACAGGCCGCCGGAACCAATCGCATAGAGTCCCTGTAATGTCTGGTAACCCTTGTCTGAAGACGTCGGATCCAGCCAGATTTTAATTCGGTCTCCACGGTATGACTCTGCCATGATAAATACCACGCCTACCACAAGTGTGACACCGCCCATCACCAAAAAGTGGGATACTTTCGGGCTTGCCACAAATAGCATACAGACTGCAATACCCAAAATGATAATCGCCGTACTCAGATTATTGTAGGCAACCACAGCGACCACCGGAAGAACGAAGCCAATCACTTTTACGATGGTCTTAAACTCTCCCATTTTCTTCGGAATACGGTTGATCACCATCGCCAGGAAAAGAATGACACCAAGCTTGGCAAATTCGGACGGCTGAAAGGAAATCGGTCCTATGTAAATCCATCTTGCAGAACCGTTACTCTCATGTCCCACAAAGATAACTGCGGTACAGAGCACCAGTGCACCTATGTATGCAAGCCCGCCGAACTTCATCCAGACATGATAGTCTATTTTGGAAAGAACAAACATCACAACAATTCCGAGCGATGTCGCGAAAATCTGCTTTTTCAAATAATACGCCGCATCTCCAAATTTCGTCGAGCCAGAATAGGAACTGGTACTATAAAGCATCACCAGACCAAAGCCCAAGAGAAAAATGATGATAAACAACAGGCTGTAATCAAAATATTTTATTGGTTTTTCTCGCTTTGTTTTCGTTTTCTGTCTTTCTCGACTCATTCCAAACTCCAATCACTTTCACATTCTATTTCAATCGCGCCTGTAAAAACGGTTTATTCGGAAAGATTGTTTACATAATCCTTAAATATCTTTCCACGTACCTCATAGTTTGGGAACATGCCCCAGCTTGCACAAGCCGGTGAAAGCAATACCGCCTCCCCGCTCTTTGCGTTCTGATAACAGTAGTCGATGGCTTCTTCTAGTGTCTCGCACATAACTACGTCCGTGAATCCATGTTTTTTGGCACATGCCGCAATCTTCTCTTTTGTCTGTCCAATCAGAACAAGCTTGCGCACTTTTCCCTGAAAACTTTCAATCCACTCATCATACTCGGACTGCTTATCATATCCGCCGCCAATCAGGTACGTCGGACGGTTCATCGCAGAGATTCCCTTGATTGCAGCATCCGGATTCGTTCCCTTAGAATCATTATAGAAGCGGACTCCGCGCTTTTCTGTCACATATTCAATACGGTGTTCTACCGCCTGGAATACCTTTAAGACTTCCACAATCTTCTCCATCGGAACACCCATGCTAAGTGCCATTGCCGTCGCAGCCATCACATTTTCATAATTATGCTTTCCGAGAATGTTTAATTCATCTACATTAATTACCTTTGTAGTCTTTTCTCCATCTGCATAAAAAATCTCTTTTCCATCAAGATAAAGACCTTTGTCAAGCTTTCTCTCACTGCTAAAGTACACAACCTTACACTTTAATGTCTCTCCAAAACGGCGTAACACCTCATCTTCATAATTCAGTACACAGGTATCCTCCGCTGTCTGGTTCTTTGTAATGCTCTCTTTTGCCTCAATGTAACATTCCATTGTATGATGACGGTTCAGATGATCCGGCGTGATGTTTAAGATAGCTGACACCTGCGGATGGAATGCATGAATCGTCTCTAACTGAAAGCTGCTGATTTCCGCAACGGTAACGGTCTCCTCCGTTGTCTCAGCCGCCACCGATGTATAAGGGATTCCGATGTTACCAACCACCTTAACATCCTTATAATATGCTTCCATAATCTGTCCCGTTAACGCTGTTGTCGTCGTTTTTCCATTTGTTCCTGTAATTGCTGCAATTCTTCCCTTTCCAAAGAAGTATGCAAGCTCTATCTCACCCCAGATTGGGATACCCTGTTCTCTCATGCTGTTTACAAACGGAAGGTCAGTCGGTACACCCGGACTCAGTACAGCCAAATCCATCTTTTCCATCTGCTCTTTTGGCAAATCTCCAAGAAGAATGGAAACGTCACGAAAAACAGGTGCTTTTTCTTTCAGCGCCTCAATGTCTAACGACTCGTTTCCGTCGTAGAGTACCACCTCGCATCCTTTTTTCTTCAACAATTCTGTTGCTGCAATTCCACTGATACCGGAACCTACAACAAGCACTCTTTTTCCTGTTAAGTCCATTTTCTTACCCTCTCTATCTTTCCATTGTTATGTACCAATCCTATAATGCAAGGATGGCAACAAGGCAAAGCAGCGCTGTTACAATGGAAAATACTGCAACTACTTTTGTCTCTGACCATCCACCCAATTCAAAATGATGGTGAATCGGTGCCATACGGAAAATTCGTTTTCCGCCTGTCTTTTTAAAATAAGTCACCTGAATGATAACCGATAATACTTCCACCAGATAAATAAATCCAACCAGAAGGATGAACAGCGGCATCTGCATCATATAAGCAGTCGCTGCCACAAAGCCACCTAATGCAAGAGAACCGGTATCTCCCATGAACACACTTGCCGGATATACATTAAACAGTAAAAATCCCAGCAGTGCGCCCACAACGGCACAGGTAATCGGTGCGATTCCCGCACTTGTTCCGATTGCAACAACGGAGAAAAAGGTTGCAACCAGAATGGTCACGCTAGACACAAGTCCGTCTAATCCATCCGTAAAGTTTACACCGTTTACAGTTCCAATCATGGCAAAATAAATCAATGGGATTGCGACCCAGCCCAGATTTAAATACTTTCCACCGGAAAAAGGAATCAGCATCGTCAATCCAACATCCGAATAGCGCACCATATAAACTACAAATACAGTTGTCACAATAATCTGGCAAATCATCTTCTGCCATGCAAGCAGTCCGTCGGAACGTCTTAATACTACTTTTAAATAATCATCTAGGAATCCGATTACGCCAAATCCAACGGTCACAAAAAGAATCGGGATAATCTTCGGATAATCCTTCATGTAAAATAGTGACGTGATAACAATTGCCGCTAAAATAATAAGTCCTCCCATCGTCGGAGTTCCATTCTTTTTCTGATGGGATTCAAGTTCCTTTCTCTCTGTCTGACCAACTTTTAATCTTCTTAAAAACGGGATCACGATTGGTCCTAAAATTGCGCTGATTGCAAATGCAATCAATACTGGAATAATTACATCATATTTCATGTTTTACACCTCTTGTACTTTTTTGACGAACGTATGAGCATCACGCCCTGCGGATGCTCATTTGTTTTTTAGTATACGTTATTTTTTCTTATTTATCAAGGTAAGGCAGAATGTTTTCAAAGATTTCTTTTGCCACGGGAGCTGCAATCGTTCCACCGTAGTAAGTTCCCTGTGGACGGTTGATGATGACTAACACCAGCACCTTCGGGTCCGATGCCGGAGCAAATCCCAAAAAAGAAGCGATATACTCGTGGTCACTTCGCGGAAGAGTCTGTGACGTTGCTGTCTTCCCACCGATTTCAAAACCCTCAATTGCGGCATTTTTTCCAGAGCCCTCTGACACTACTTTTTCTAACAGGTAACGCATCTTTTCGGACGTTTCTGTACTACAAACATCTTCGTATGTCTGATAGGAAAACGTCTCCACCACTTCCCCCTCTTCATCTCTTGCCTCCACGCCAAAGTGCGGTGTGACACGGGTGCCACCATTTATAATAGAAGAAACGGTTGTTGCTAACTGCACCGGCGTAATCTGAAACGACTGCCCAAAGGAAATCGTGGCAAGCTCCACCTGCCCGATATTCTCAAGCTTATGCATAATCGTGGCAGCTTCTCCAGGCAGATCAATATTCGTCTTTGAGAGCAGTCCAAACTGCTTAAAATAATGATAAAAATTATCTGCACCCAGCCGCAGCCCTACATCTATAAAAACAGGATTACAGGAATTCATAATCCCCTCCACAAATGTCTCGCTCCCATGCCCTGCCGTCTTATGGCAGCGAATCTTTCTATCTTCCACGATACGATAGCCCGGACAACTGAAGGTATCTTCCAGAGAAACCACTCCCTCCTCTAACGCCGCCGCCGCCGTAATGATTTTAAAGGTGGATCCTGGTTCGTAAGTATCACTGATGCACTGGTTCCGCCACATCTGATTCAAAAGCTCCTGCTTTTCCTCGGATGTCAGTTCTCCCTCCGTCTCATTTATCAATGTAAATGGTTCGTTCAGGTCAAACTCCGGATAGTTTACCATCGCCATCATTTCTCCGTTTTGCGGATTCATGACAAGGACAGACACCGACTCCGCCTGCTTTGCTTCATATGCCTTCTGCGCCGCCTGCTCGCAGTACATCTGGATGTTATGGTCAAGCGAGATATAGAGGTCATAACCGTTTACCGGCTCTAATCTAGATTCCCCAGCATTTTCAATTTCAATTCCGCGCGCATCTGTCAGCGTCAGAATCTTCCCATTTGTCCCCTGCAGGTACTCGTCATACTTTACCTCAAGCCCTAAAATCCCCTGATTATCACCACCTGTAAATCCAATGACTTTCGAGGCTAACGTCTCATAGGGATAATATCTCTTATAATCCTCATCCACCTTCACCCCCGCTAATCCCGCCTCGCGGATGCGGTCTCCGGTCTCCTTTGCGACATTCGTTTTTACACGCTCAATGGAGCTGACCTTCTCCACTCTTTTTCGCACCGTTTCTTCCGAAAGCCCTAATTCTTTTACCAGAAGTGCAATCACCGCCTCCGGCTCCTCTATCTGGCTGTGAATGACTGATATCGTACAGACGGACTGGTTCGATGCTAACACCGTACCTGTCGCGTCAATAATTTTTCCACGTGCCGCCTTAATATCGCGTTCTCTTTCATGTAAATCCTCTGCAATCCCGCCATAATACTCCGAGCAGAATATCATCAGATAGACCAGACGACCGGCTAATATCATTAAAACTGCAACAATGGCAACAAAAATTATCCATATCTTTCTTCTGTGAAATGTTTTGCTCCGATACATATGCAAAACCCCATAAAAGTCTTTCTTAATATCTATTCAGACTTTTATGAGGTTATGAAGTCATTTCTCTTATGTATTTTTTCTGGACTATGTTGGTACTTATTCACCCGTACCATCGCCCTGTTCTTCTCCCTGATTCGGCATGCTGTTCTCTCCCTCCGGGAGTGCATCGCCCTCTTCCTCTGCAACTGCAGAATCCTGCACCACTTCCGCTGTCGTTGTTCCCGCAGCCGTCTGGTTAATCGGGGAAGTCGAAGAATTCGGTGCTCCCGTAATCGTGTAAGTATTGTTGACGCCTGTCAGTTCTTCATCCTGATAGATTCCCATATACGGAAATAAATCTTTCAAAATCTCTCTCACGATGTTCTGTGCATAGGTACTGTGTGACTGCTCCTGCACGTTTGGCTCATCTACAACACAGTAAATCACAAGCTGGGGATTATCCTGTGGCGCGTATCCGATAAACGATACTAAGTAATTTTCTCCGTCACGTCCTAATTTCTGTGCGGTTCCGGTCTTACCACCCATGGAATAACCATCCACTTTTGCCGTGGAACCTGTACCACTTCCAACTACAGAATACAGATATCCTTTTACTTTTTCACTTGTGGTATCTGAAACTGTCTCACGCAGCAGCGTCGGCTCAATATCTTCAATCGTATTGCCGTCAGTATCCGTAATCTTTTTCACCAGATGCGGCTGATAAAGTTCTCCACCGTTAATCAGAGAGCTAAATGCCGTTGCCATCTGAATCATGGTCGTATTAAAGTTCTGTCCGAATGCATTCGTCGCCAAATCAATGGTCGTCATATTCTCTGCCGTATAAATCAGGGAATCGGTTCTCGTCTCCCCCGGCAAATCAATATTCGTCTTCTGACCAAATCCAAATATCTGCTGGTATGTGGTAAAATTCTCCACTCCAATGCTGTAAGACATCTGCATCAGGGCATCGTTGCACGAATTCATCAATGCCTGTTCGATTGTCTCAATGCCGTGTCCATTCCGGTTGACACATTTTACTCTTCCATATCCGGCAAACTCTTCATATCCGTCACAATTATACGTCTCGACGCCGGTCAGTGTTCCGGTGTCAAGTCCTGTTGCAACCGTAAACGGTTTCGCTGTCGAACCCGGCTCGTAAGTATAAGTAATGCAGAAGTTCTGCCACAGGTTATTTAAGGCATCTAACTTCTCATCATCCGTCATTGCCGCCTGCTCTTCTTCGGTATAATACGCAGACAAGTCTCTCGGATTGTTCAAATCATAGTTCGGGTAATTTGCCATAGCAAGTACTTCTCCGTTGTTCGGATTCATCACCAGCACCGCTATATGTGTCGCGCCCTCGTCGTCCTGTCTGTAATTTCCCTTATACGCATTGTTAAACTCGGTAATTTTTGACTCTACAATCGACTGGATATTCGCATCAATCGTTGTAACAATCGTGTCTCCGTCCTGCGCACTTTTCACTGTTTTCTCGAAATTGTTATCCGAATTCAGATAGCCGTACTCTCTTCCGTTCACGCCATTTAACGTGTCGTTATAATAATTTTCAAGTCCGTTAATTCCGAGATTGCCGGATGTGGTAAATCCGATTACGGAACTTGCAAGCGTGTTATACGGATACTCCCTCTGATATTCCTTTTCAAACCAGACCCCTTTGATATTCGGATTCACCAGATTTCCATCTTCGTCCTCCTCTTCCTGCATATCCACAAAAGTCTGAATCGTCTCGTATGGGAGTTTCTTTGCCAGCACAATATATCTGCTATCCGCAGAATTTTTCACATAATCATTCAGCTGTTCACTCGTCACATAATCCGGGAAACAGCTGACTAACGCCGTAATCGTCGGCTCAATATAGGTCTCTTTGCTTGTCAGAACGGAACAGTCGAGTATCACATTGTAAACTGCAACACTTGTGGCAAGTACCGTTCCTTTGGTATCGACAATGTCTCCTCTCTGATACGGTATCGTCTGACTGTCATATTCCTGCTGGGATAAAACAATCTTTTCATACTTTTCACCACTTGTGTATTCAATATACATCAGGCGGCCTATCAGACCAATCAGCATAAATGTAATTACAAGAAACGTTGCAATCAGTTTTTTCTGCATCCGTTTCGGAAACTTTGCCAGTTCTTTTCTTTTTCTTCTTTTTGCCACTATGTACTCCTACCTCTGATTAATTATTTGGTATATCACTATATTGATTCATATAGTCTTCTTTGTCAACCGTATAATAAATAATCTGATCCGGAGTTGCATAAGTCATACCCAGCTGGTTCATCGCGATATCTTTCACGGAATTCAAATCCGCACTGGTATTGATTCTCTTCTGAAGTGCATCATTATCTGCCTTTGTATCTGAAATCTGGCTTTCTAAACTTGAGATACTCTTCATTCTGCTCGTAATATCGGACTGTAATTTAATATAAGTTCCTGCAAAAACGCCTGATACAAGCACTGCCACTGTCAAAAAAGCGACATAGCCCCTGCTCATGCGCAGTGCATGCTCCTGATTGCGTCTTGCAACACGTTTTCTTCTTCTTAATTCTTCCTGCTGCTCACGCTCTCTCCGGCGCTCTGCTTCTCTTCTGCTGTCCGGTGCAGCCTCTAACTTCCGGACTGCATTGCCATCCACATAAAATTGGTTCTGTGTATATTTCCTGTCTTTACTCAAAAACTCTCACTCCTTCACATCCATGTACTGCTATCTGCGTTCAAACACACGTAACTTTGCGCTCTTAGAACGGGAATTTGCTTCCAGCTCTTCCTCTGATGGTAAAATTGGCTTTCTCGTAACCACTTTTCCTTTTGATACTGCTCCACATACACATACCGGAAAATCACTCGGGCAGGTACATGGGTTCTCATTTCTCTTAAAATTCACTTTTACAATTCTGTCTTCTAACGAATGAAATGTTATAATACAAATCCTTCCACCCGGATTCAACATCTCAATCATGGTGTCTAAATTCTCCTGCAGCACATCCAGTTCATGATTCAGTTCTATACGAATCGCCTGAAAAGTACGTTTCGCCGGGTGACCTCCTGTCACCTGAACTTTCATCGGTATTGCGCCACGGATAATCTCTGTCAAATCACCGGTCGTCTCAATCGGCTTCTTCTCTCTTGCCTGCACAATATGCTTGGCAATGTTTTTTGCAAATCTATCCTCACCATAGTCGCGTATGATACGAAACAGTTCCTGTTCACTGTAGTCATTGACAATATCCCTTGCTGTCAGTGACTGTCTGTCATCCATTCTCATATCAAGCGGTGCGGATTCCTCACGGTAAGTAAATCCTCTCTCCGGTGTATCTAATTGGAAGGATGAAACTCCAAGGTCTAAAATAATGCCATCCACCTTCTGGATTCCAATCCGTTCCAGCTCCTCTTTCATATTTGCATAATTGCTACGAATGATTGTAACTCTATCTTTAAATTCTTCTAATCGTTCGCCAGCCGCCTGAATGGCATCTGCATCCTGATCGATTCCAATCAGGCGTCCCTTATCGGATAATCTTTTCGCAATCTGATAAGAATGACCGCCACCACCAAGCGTTCCATCTACATAGATGCCATCTGGCTTGATATTCAGATTTTCAATTGTCTCTTCCAATAATACGGAATAATGTTTAAATTCCATCTCTCTCAATCCTTTCTGCCGATGGTATCTCGCTGTTTAGATGCTAAGTCCAAGTTCCGCCATATGTTCTGCCACTTCATCCATATCGTCATAGTCGTTCGTCTCTAACCATCTTTCCTTACTCCAGATTTCAATTCGGCTCAAAACACCGACTAACACAACGTCTTTCTCCAAATCCGCATATTCGCGCAAAACAGATGGGAGCAGGATTCTTCCCTGCTTGTCCAGTTCACAGGTTGCTGCCCCTGCGAAGAAGAAACGGGAGAACTTTCTTGCATCTTTAGAGGTCATGGAAATGTTGCGGAATTTCTCTTCAATGCTCTGCCATTCACTGTTCGGATACACAAACAAGCATCCATCCAGTCCCTTTGTAACCACAAATTCATTGCCTAACTGCTCTCTGAATTTGGATGGAACTATCAGTCTGCCCTTTGGATCAACTGTGTGATTGTATTCTCCCATAAACATAACACAAGCACCTACTTCCGCAGAATGGACTATCTACCACTTTGCACCATTCTCCACCACTTTCCTCCACTTTTATAACCATTCTACTCCACAAATGCCAGAAATGCAAGTAAAATTGCGCAAAAAAAGAACCAGCAACAAACTGCTGGTTCTTTTTTAAGCCATTTCTCTCATCTCTAAGTATTCTTCTATCAATTTATCTAATCTGGTACTTTTTTCGTAATATTCTTCGAATTCATCTTCCTGTAAAAGTGCTTCGTCGAGTTCTAACCTCGCTAACTCGATCTCTGTCTGTAATTCTGTCATGTCTCTCATATGAATCCTCCTTACATCCAGATTCCTATGCCTACCGCTTTTTCTTACGCCGTAATACACGCATCTATGTTATACGGAATCTGCTTTCCCCCATGCATCAGGTTCAATGCATTTATATCTGCAGGAAACGCTATCCTCTTCTCCATACATCCATATTACTCCCTTACTCATCAAAAATCAAACAAAAACCACCTCGTTTTTTCTCCATTTTTCGACATAGAAGCCCGCCCCTGCTTTTCCATTAACAAGCCGGCACCACTTTTCTTTCTTTAAAAAGTTCTAACAATCCGGCAATTGCCTTGCGGTTGACCGATACTATATGGGTGATATCTCCCGCAACATCATGCTTCTTCCCGATATATTCCTCATGACTCGCCTGAATATAATGAATCAGTTCCTCTAAATTCTGGAAACCGGTCTCGTTTTTCTCTGTCTTGCGCAACATGCTCTCTTTCAGATAACTGCGCAAATCCCGTTTCAGCTTTTCTTCATAACTACAATGTTCCTTCAATCCACCCGGAAATACATCATTATGAGGAAAGGTAAAATAGTCTGCCAGATAGTGGCTGATTTGTCCTAAGTCGCGGAAATAACCACATCCTCTTTTTCCTCTGTGCTTTCCACCTTCTGTCAGCTTCTTCATCTCAATCTGTAAGTCCGGAAATGTCTGCGTAATCTCATGCCGTTTATAAAGAAACGACGGCTTGATATCCGGCAGAATACTTCCTATATAAAAAGACAACTTGTGCTTTTTCAAATTCTCGTCCCCTAAATTTGCTACCATATAACGCGCCAATGAAATATGCGACTTCTTTCTCATGAAAAAATTCCTCCATCACTTCTAAAAACCACTTACCACATTTTCCGTCTCTCCCATGTTGCCCGCATACTTTTATCATACGCTCTTTCTATTTTATATACAAGTTCTATTTTCTTCCTATTACCGCCCGTTTTTGCATTGCAGGAACAGGAACGAATTTCCTATTACAGAAAAAGAGGATTGCAGACGCAATCCTCTCCCTGACTTAATCGCAGCAAAAACTTGCACACTCTGTTTCGGTACATCTGCAGGCATTTCCACCGGCAATTCCAATGTGGTCCGCGCTGCATTTACAATCATCATTGTAAATACAGTGTGTTGCCTCACACATGACATCCGTTTCCTTGGCCGAGGTTTTCTGCACATTTGTCGCACATCCGCAGCCTTTTTCTTTAAAACTGCTGCAGCATGTCTCGCTCATTTCCCTTGCATTCGTTCCTTCTACTTTGATATTTTCCTTTGTACAGCACTGGTCATCATTATAAGCACACCCCGTTACGGAACAGTCTAAAAAAGTCATTCGTATCCCTTCCTTTCTTTTGCTTCCACATTTTTGTTTTGTCCTCTTTTTTATGCAGAATCTTTTTACGTCCTGCTCTTTTATTTTCTGTTTTTGCGTTTACTTTTATGTAACCAGTTTTGTCCTGTTTTTCCAAAAAATGATATTTTTCCTATTACAAAAAATCCCCTGGATTCCAGTGCTGTTTGCGCACCAGAATCCAGAGGATCTGCCATGGCATCCTATGCCTTATTTCTGTTTTTCTTCTTCCGGAAGTTCTTCGCGAATCTCTTTTGTGCGAATCTCTTCACAAATCTGGCTGACAAAATCATCTAATGCCTTAACGCCTTCATTTCCTGCAAAACGGCTTCTGACAGAAACAGTTCCGTCCGCCTCTTCCTGCTGTCCAACGACTAACATATATGGAAGTTTGTCAAGTCTTGCCTCACGAATCTTGTAGCCAATCTTCTCGGAACGGTTATCTACGGTTGCATCGACACCGTTTTTCTTTAACTCCTTGCAGACTTTATTGGCATACTCTTCATATTTGTCAGAAATTGGAAGCACACGAACCTGCTCCGGACATAACCATGTCGGGAACTTGCCGGCGTAATGCTCGATTAACCATGCAAGTGTTCTCTCATAACATCCCATGGATGTTCTGTGGATAATCCATGGAAGCGCTTTGTTACCATTCTCATCAATATAGTACATACCGAATTTTTCAGCGGATGCACAGTCTAACTGAATGGTAACCATGGTATCTTCTTTGCCGTATACGTTCTTCGCCTGGATATCAATCTTAGGACCATAGAATGCCGCCTCGCCGTCTGCTTCTGTATATGAAATATGATTTTCATCCATAACATCACGCAGATACTGCTGTGTGCTGTTCCAGTATTCCTCATCCCCAAGGTATTTTTCCTTGTTGTTTGGATCCCATTTGGAAAGACGGTAAGTAACATCTCCGTCAATGCCAAGTGTTTTCATGACATAATGGCATAACTCGGTACATCTTGTAAGCTCTTCTTCTGCCTGCTCCGGAGTTAAGATAATGTGAGCCTCTGTGATGGTAAACTGACGCACACGTGTAAGTCCATGCATCTCTCCAGAATCCTCGTTACGGAATAAGGTAGAGGTCTCTGCCATACGATATGGAAGATCTCTGTAAGAATGCTGCTCGTTCATATATACATAATACTGGAATGGACATGTCATCGGACGAAGTGCCATGGTCTCTTTGTCATCGCTGTCTTTATTTAAGATGAACATGCCATCCATGTAATGATCCCAGTGACCGGAAATCTTGTAAAGGTCAGATTTTGCCATCAATGGTGTACGGGTACGAAGGTAGCCCCACTCGTTATCCTCTAAGTCCTCAATCCATCTCTGGAGTTTCATAATCATCTTGGTTCCCTTAGGTGTGAACAGTGGAAGTCCCTGTCCAATAACGTCAACGGTGGTGAACAATCCCATCTCACGTCCAAGTTTGTTGTGGTCACGACGTTTTGCATCTTCTAATTTCTCAAGGTACTCATTCAGTTCTTCTTTTTTATTAAATGCAGTACCATAAATTCTCTGTAAACGCGCTTTGTTCGAATCTCCTCTCCAGTAAGCCATGGAGGAAGAAGTCAGCTTGAATGCCTTGATTCCTTTTGTGCTCATTAAATGTGGTCCTGCACAAAGGTCAACGAATTCACCCTGATCGTAGAAGGAAATCTCCTCGCCCTCCGGTAAATCTTCGATTAATTCTACTTTGAAAGGCTCTCCTTTTTCTTCCATGAACTTGATTGCCTCTTCTCTTGGAAGGGTAAATCTCTTTAATTCATGACCTTCTTTGATGATTTTCTTCATCTCTTTTTCCAGATTATCTA
>CAKRDK010000021.1 GCA_934309475.1 uncultured Roseburia sp. | reverse complement strand
TAACTCTGACTTCATCCTCATCCTCATATTCGGTCTCAGGCTCTGTTACTTCTTCCGCCGAAACCGCTGTGTCTGACGCATCGTCATCCACTTCTTCCCAGACAAACGTATCATCATCTGTCTGTTCTGCCGGACTGGCAAATGCCGTACTTGTCATCTGCACTGTCATACACAGTACCAGAAACAATGGCACCAGTCTCTTTTTCCAGTTACGATTTTTCATACCGTCAAGCTCTCCTCCTCTTTTTCTTTTCTGTTTCTTCCCGAAACTTTGTTTCCCTCTGAAACACCATCCTCCCTGCAGTGCTGGTTCCATGTTCCAACCTCTGCGCAGGGAATGTAATTTTATATAATAAAAGACGAAGTAATCCGCTCCATTCAGACCACTTCGTCCCTTACTACCATCTTTTTTTCTGTTGCATATATACAATCAGCAGTACCACGCATATAACTACAATTGTTATGATTCGAATTGTCTTTATATTGTTTCCCGTGAAATCCTTCTGCACATCTAATGTGCTTTCGGTTGTCATCCCGTATTCCGTCGTCTCATATTCTGTCGCGGCTGTCTCGGACTCACTGTCTTCTGCTTCTATGCTTTCGCTTTCTTCTGGTGTATCTTCTGGTAAAGCGTCTGTTGTCAATTCTGCTTCTTCCATCGCTGTAACCGACTTGACTTCCGGCAGTTCCGACGCCCGTTCGTACTGCTCTCTCGTCAAAATCACAACAATCGCATTCCCTCCGGTGTCTTCCCGCTCAACCTTCAATCCAGCACCATCCGGCAGTTCCTGACGAATCTGTTCTATTCCATCTTCTATTGAAATAGTATCCGCAAAAACTAGATAACTATGTATCTCACTACTCTGCTCGGAAGTATTCTCCATCGTCTCCGTCACTTCATTGCGTGACTCTGCAGCATTGCTGTTGCCGCTTTCCACTTCCTCAAAGCCAATCTGTTCTGCCATTTTCGTCAGCCCCTAACCCATTCTTTCCGTATACTGGTATACACTTATTACCAGATGCATCATATTCTAGCACACATGCTTTAAAGTTTCAATACTTTATTTATTTAAAGTTATATTTTATTATCGCAATGGCTCATTAATCAGACACAACATCCTCTGCAAACTGCGTCAGATATTTCCGATTACGTTCATACTTACAATTTTGCACATTATCCTCTACTTTTTGCTTATATTTTTTTGCCTGCTCCATGACGTCAAACACCGTTTTTGTCTGTTCTCCGGTATCATTGCTATAAGACAGTTCTACCTCCTTTTCGTCTGCAATTGCCAGATAGTCCTTGCACACAATATAATCCTGATATGCATTCACAATTTCCCAATAAATTTCATAATCCTCCCCATCCAGGCCATACAGACACAGCTCATCATACAATTCATCAAATTTTCTGTCCTGATATTGTCTCTCACACCAACTAAGATAATACTCTTTTCCCGAATATTTCGTATCATCATAAATCTGCCCCGGAAGATAAAAAGCAACCTGGATTAGCACCAGCAACGCAGCTACTGCCATCACGCATTTGACAACAAACGGGACAAGGCTTACTTCATAGTTTCCGGTATTGTCACGAAAAGAAAAAGATATTTTAATCTTCCTCATACTCCCACCCCTCTCTGTCGAAAATGGATTTTACAACTGCTTCAAATTCCTCTGAATAGTCATCCATTTGCGTAAAATCCTCTATTTCCTGCTCTGACATATCAAAATTATCCATCAGACTGACCGTAACATTTTGTTGTATTTCCTCCATATATTGCTGGTTTTCCTCAAATTCAATCGAATTCAATCTGTAATCAGACTGCATCAAAATATTATTTGCCTCCTCCAGCAGTGCTTCCACTTCATAGACATGCGGTGTACCGTCTGTTTTCCAATCCTGCTTCTGATGTAATCTCATATTCCATCTTAAGAATTCTTCATATGCAGTTCCAATTTGCACAAATTCTGTATATTTTTCATAACCTTCCTGCCCATATACTTCGTATTCATCCAGATACCTTTCCAGCGCCGCACTGTCTTTTTCCAAAAAAATCTTTTCTGCAGTCTCTGCGCTTGCCAGCTTTCTCTGCTTTTCAATATGCCTGTCCTCAATATATGACAGTGTAAATGCAGCCACAAACATTAGTACAATCAACGCAACTACAATAATCAATATTATATTTACAACTTTATTTGATACATAAAGTGGCATAGAGTGTAACACTCTCGCCTTTGTTTTTAATGCTTCCTTACGGGTAGTATCCTCCTCTTTCTGCCACTCCATACCGAGCCGGTTTTCTTCTCCACAGTAAGGGCATTTTAACTCTTTTGCCGGATAGTCATATCCGCATTTTGAACATATCATAACCTTTTCTCCATCTAAAACCTAATTCTGCTCTTTCAGATATTCCAACGCCAATTTTTGAAGCGTTCCAACTATCTCATCCTCATTTTCGTCGGTCAGAGAGTCCACATCCGCAAGGCAGCTTTCCACTTCTTCGCTTCCAATACCATAATGTTCTTCCATATATGTATAACAATAATTCCGGTAATATTCCACAGCCTCTTTTTCATCATAACGGTAATCATCTTTTTCAGATTCAGCACATTTTAAAAGCACCCTGACTAAATCTTTAACATGGAACAACGCATCCGGCTTATCATTTGAAACCGCATATTCTATCATATCCTCCTGTGCCCGATTTCCAGACACATACATCTGCATCTCCTCAATCAGCTTGTATTTTTCGTATATATGGGAATACGGATTTTTTATTTTCTCCATATAATTACAAATTCCTTCATAATCCGCCTCCTCGTACATTGCATCCATTTTTTTAAGATTTTCCTGTTCCCTCTGATACGAAACTTTTCTCGAAACGGCAGTCGCAGCAAATACAACCATACAGATTAAGCCCACCAAAATAATTCCGGCGATTACCAGCTTTGCTGTCAGAGACATTCCTTTTTTCGCTACCTTATCCGGCATTGTCTCCCATCTTTGTTTTTCCCTTTCAAGCCCATGTATCGTATCCTCGTGTACCTGAACCGACTTTCCAAAGTTATCTCCGCCACAGTAGGGGCATCTGTCTAATTCCTCCTCATACTCGGCACCACAATTTTTACATAGAATCATGTTTCCCTCTCCTTATATTTTTCCACGCAAAGAAATATTCAGAAGAAAAGCCAGCACAGTCTCAGCTATGCCGGCTTTTTCCCTTATAAATTATTATAAATCATTAAAAATCTGGTAAATATCAATTTTAAGTGCATCGGTATCCGTCATGCCGATAAAAACGCCGCCATAGTGGTAGCCATCCTCTTTTTTCTCACAGCGGACAATTTCAACCACTGCATCCACGACTTCTTTCGTCCAAATCTGAATCTTGGTATCATAATAAGTACCGATTTCTAATTCACGATTTGCAGTAAATCCAATTCCACTGCGCGAAATATCCGTGACATCAACATGAATAAATTTCAATGTTGTAATGCCGTCCTCGTCTAAACGTTCTAACTGAACCGTCACATCAATTTCTAACCGTTTATGTCTCCTCTTTTCTTCCATATCATAACCATGCCTTTCATTTTGTTTTATCGACAATCAACATAGCATCTCCAAAACTGAAGAATCGATATTTCTCCTCTACGGCAATCTTGTATGCATTCAATACATGTTCTCTTCCGGCGAGTGCTGACACTAACATTACGAGCGTTGATTCCGGAAGATGGAAATTCGTAATCAGAGCATCAATTACTTTAAACTGGTATCCCGGATAAATAAAAATCTCCGTCCAGCCGCTCTTTTCTGTCAAAAATCCATTCTCATCCGCAGCGGATTCCAATGTTCTTGTACTCGTTGTTCCGACAGAAATGACACGATGTCCCTCCTTCTTTGCCTTATTAATCTTATCGGCTTCCTCCTGTGTAATCCGGTAAAATTCGGAATGCATGTGATGTTTTAAGACATCCGATTCCTTTACCGGACGGAAGGTTCCAAGTCCGACATGAAGCGTTACCTCTGCAATCTCCACGCCTTTTTCCCTTACCTGCTGTAATAACTCAGGCGTAAAGTGAAGTCCCGCTGTCGGTGCAGCTGCAGAACCATCATATTTTGCATAAACCGTCTGATAACGGTTCTTATCCTTGAGCTGGTGTGTAATGTACGGTGGCAGCGGCATCTGTCCTAACCGGTCTAAGATTTCTTCAAAAATGCCCTCATAATAAAACTTAATGAGACGATTTCCCTCTTCGACAATATCAATGACTTCTCCCACCAGGATACCGTCTCCAAAAATAATTCTTGTGCCGACTTTACACTTTTTCCCAGGTTTTACCAGAGTCTCCCAGACATCATTTTCCTTCCGTTTCAGCAAAAGAATCTCGATTTTGGCATCGGTTCCCTCTTTTGCCCCATACAAACGTGCCGGAATTACCTTGGTATTATTTAAGACAAGGCAGTCACCAGGCTCGAGATAATCAATAATATCTTTGAAAATCTTATGTTCTATCTCGCCCGTTTTTTTGTCAAGAACCATAAGTCTTGAACTTGAACGGTCCTCCAGAGGGTCCTGTGCAATCAGTTCCTCTGGAAGATCATAATAAAAATCTTTTACATCCATTTATCTGTATATCCTTTTCCAATCACTATTTACGAAGTTCAGCTCCGATACCTTCGAGTGCTTTCACGATTCTGTTCATCGCTCCTGTGATGTCTGTTTCCTCTAAGTTTCTGTCTTTTGCACGGAAGCTTAAGGAGTAGGCAATCGATTTGTAGCCAAGTTTAATCTGTGCACCCTCGTAAATATCAAACAACTGATAACTTTCTAAGAAATTGCCGCCCTTTGCATCGAAGATTTTTTCGATATCTCCTGCAAGTACATCTTTTGGTACCACCATGGAAATATCACGTGTTGCAGCAGGGAATTTGGCGATTCCGGTATATTTGCGGGCAAAGCTTGCTCTTGCAACGATTTCCGGCATGTCAATCACTGCGACATAAACGCGCTCTTTCATGGAATAATTTGCTGCAACGGTAGGATGAACCTCTCCTAAATAACCGATTACAGTTCCATCGTAGATAATATTTGCCTGACGTCCCGGATGCAGGAAGGTCTTGCCTGCCTGTGGGTCATATTCTGCTTTCTTTTTCATTCCTACTTTGTAGAGGAATTCTTCAACTACACCCTTCATTGTATAGAAATCGCCTTCTCCATACATTCCGAGTGTAAACTGCATTCTCTCCTCCGGAAGCTCTGTTACCGGCACCTGCTTTGGAAGGTAAATATTACCAAGTTCGTAGAGGCGGACATCTTTATTTCTACGGTTCATGTTTGTAGAAAGCGAAGTCAGCATACCGTTTAAAGAAACGGTTCTCATGATGGAGAAGTCTTCTCCTAATGGGTTGCTGATGACAACAGCCTGACGTTCTTTTGCATCTGCAGGAAGCAGTAATTTATCGTAAACTTTCGGACTTTCGAAGGAATAGGTCATTGCCTGTGAAAATCCACAGAACTCTGCGATTTCTCTTGCGACACCTTCCACTTCCATTTTAAAGGAAATCATGCCTGTTGTGGATTCTCCACTTGGAAGTGTAGTTGGAATCTTGTCGTAGCCGAAGAATCTGGCAACCTCTTCTGCCATATCTGCATCACACTCTAAATCCTGTCTCCAGGATGGGACTAAAATCTCGTTTGCAGCTTCATCGTATCCTAAATCGATTGCTTTAAAGTAACCAAGCATTGTCTCCGGTGCGATGTCTGTTCCCAATAATTTATTGTATTTTTCAGGTTCGAATGGAATACGTCTTCCCTCTTTTTTCACAGGGTAAATATCGACTGCTCCTCCGACGACTTCACCGGCTCCTAACTCTTCCATCAACTGGCAGGCACGATTCATGGCTTCCATCGCATTGTTCGGGTCTAATCCCTTTTCAAATTTAGAAGATGCGTCTGTTCTAAGACCGATTTTCTTGCTGGAAAGGCGGATATTGGTTCCATCAAAACATGCTGCTTCAAAAAGCATTGTTGTCACATTGTCTGTAATCATGGAATTCTCACCACCCATGATACCTGCAATGCCAACTGCTTTCTTACCATCACAAATCATGAGTACGGAGTCATCCATCTCTCGCTCCTGTCCGTCTAAGGTAACGAATTTCTCACCTTTTTCTGCACGTCTTACCACGATTTCTTTTCCCTCAATGGTATCTAAATCGTATGCATGCATCGGCTGTCCGTATTCTTCCATTACATAGTTTGTAATATCGACAATGTTATTGATTGGACGGATTCCCTGCGAACGGAGACGTTTTTGCATCCATTCCGGTGAAGGTGCAATCTTGATATTTTTTACAACTCTTGCTGTGTAACGGGAACATAAATCGCTGTCTTTTACCGTTACCTTGATGAAATCATTGACATCTTCTGCATTTCCTGTCTCTGTCACAACCGGAGGAACAAATTTCTTACCAAAAGTTGCGGCTGCCTCGCGCGCGATTCCTAATACTGCAAAACAGTCCACACGGTTTGAAGTAATCTCATACTCTACAACCGCATCATCTAAGCCTAAGTATGTGGCTGCGTTCTCGCCGACCGGAGCATCTTCCGGTAAAATGTAGAGTCCATCTTCCGCTGCAAGCGGGAACATATCGGTGTTAGAACCGAGTTCCTCGATAGAGCACATCATACCGTTTGATTCTACTCCACGGAGTTTTCCTTTTTTGATTTTAATGCCGCCCGGTGTCTTAGTGCCATCATGTCCGCCTGCAACACGTCCACCGTCTAATACAACCGGCACTTTGCATCCTTCTGTCACATTTTGTGCACCTGTTACAATCTGTGTTGTCTCACTTCCGACATTCACCTGGCAGATGACAAGCTTGTCCGCATCCGGATGACGCTCAATTTTCTCTACCTGTCCGATGACGATTTTCTCTAAATCCGCATCGAGGCACTCATAGCCTTCTACTTTTGAACCTGACAATGTCATGGCATCCATATATTCCTGAGGTGTTACATCAAGCCCAGGTACTAAATCTTTAATCCAATTTAATGATGTATTCATTTCTATTCTCCTTCTACTCTTCTATGCGTTACATTCTGCTCAAATTAAAACTGTTTTAAGAATCTGTCATCATTTTCATATAAAAGACGCATATCGTCGATTTCGTATTTCAACAATGCAATTCTCTCTAAGCCGATTCCGAATGCAAAGCCTGAATATTCTTCCGGATCAATGCCACTCATGCGAAGTACCTTTGGATGCACCATACCACATCCTAAAATTTCAATCCAGCCTTCTCCCTTACAGAAACGGCATCCTTTTCCTCCACACTTGAAACAGGTTACGTCCATCTCTGCACTTGGCTCTGTAAACGGGAAATGATGTGGACGGAATTTTACTTTGGTGTCTTTTCCAAATAAACGTTTTGCAAATTCAGCCAATGTTCCCTTTAAGTCTGCGAATGTTATATTTTTATCAATAACCATACCCTCAATCTGGTGGAAAGAAGGAGAATGTGTTGCATCCACTTCATCGGAACGGAATACTCTTCCCGGTGCAATCATACGGATTGGAAGCTTTCCTTTCTCCATCACACGAACCTGTACCGGAGAGGTCTGTGTACGAAGGACAATCTTATCATTGATATAGAAGGTATCCTGCTCGTCCTTTGCCGGATGATTTGCCGGAATATTAAGTGCCTCGAAGTTGTAGTAATCATATTCTACTTCAGGTCCTTCTACTACTTCATAGCCCATGCCTGTAAAAATCTTTTCTACTTCTTCTAATGCGATGGTATTCGGATGACGATGTCCGACCTTGTTCTTTTTAGAAGGCAGTGTGACATCGATAACTTCATGTTTTAATCTTGCCTCTAACTCAGCGGCCTCTAATTTTGCCTTTGTCTCTTCTAATTTTCTCTCGATGCTCTCGCGTGTCTCGTTGACAAGCTGTCCGACTAACGGACGTTCCTCCGGGCTGACATCCTTCATGCCCTTCAAAACAGCGGTCAATTCTCCTTTTTTACCAAGAATTGCAACACGCACATCGTTTAACTTTCCTAAATCTGCAGACTGTTCAATCTGGTGCATTGCTTCTTCTCTGATTTTCTGCAACTTTTCTTTCATTTTTCCATTTCCTTTCTTCACATATCTTCTCTTTTTATCAAATCCCGTGTACCTTTTACACGTATTTTTGCATCCTGTGGGGCGTTTTGCCACAAACAAAAAACGCGGTAACTATTCGTCTTAAGGGACGAATAATTCCGCGATACCACCCTGATTCTTCCAGCTTACACTAAAAGCACTCAATTCTGCGTAACGTGCAGTCTCCGCTTTGGGCTACTTCCTGTTCACCCAAAGAGCTCCTGTGCGAAATTCGCTTCCTACCTTACCTTAAGCGGGCTTCCAGCCGATGACCTGCTCTCTCTGCAAAAAGTATAGTTCACTACTTAACACATTCCTTGCTTTTTCGATATATGTCACATTCTAGCACAGGAAAAATAAAACATCAAGCCCTTTTTCTATGGTTTTTCTTCTTTGTCTTATCGCGCTTGAGCCATTTTGTAAAACTGTCATTGAACACAACATTCACTTCTGCACACATCATCATGATATACATACAAAAGTAAATCCATAACATAATAAGTGCAATGGTTGTCAGGCTGCCGTACATGGAAAATCCGTTGAAGTAGTCCACATAGATGGATAATCCAAATGAAAACACATACCATGCCACAGCACAGATAACCGCCCCCGGAAGCTGGCTTTTAAAGGTAAGCTTCCGGTTTGGCAGTTTTGTGAAGACAATATCAAAAAATAAGATCAAAATTCCAAGCATAATCAGTCCGCGCAGACTTGAAAACAAATTTGTAATGTGCGTCATAAACGGCAGATAATGTGTCGCTAATGTCTGTAAAGAATTGCCAAAGACTAAAACGACAAGCAAAAAGATGATGGCAACTAAGAAAATGACCGTATACACAATCGCCCACAAGCGAAGCACAAACCAGTTTCTGGTCTCCTCTAAATCATTGCACGAATTCAGCCCGTCTGTCATATACTGGACGCCCTTTGCCGCCGACCAGATTGCCGCAATCGCCGTCACGGAAATAATACCAAAGGAACGGTTATACACTTCCTCAATCACCGAAATCACAAACGGCGAAATATATTCCGGCATCAGCCGATCGACCACCTGCATGATATAGCTTTCCGAAACACTTGTATATTGAAGCAGTGACGAAAACACCATCAAAAATGGGATAGCCGACAAAATGATAAAAAATGCCGCCTGCGCCGAATATGCGTTTATCTTGTCGCGCTTACATTTATCCATAAACGCAACTACATTTCCAATTATTTTCCAAATCATAAACTCTTTTCCTGACTTACTCTACTCTTTCATTCATGTTGCTTAAGGTGATGTCATGATAGAAAAATTCCAGTATCTCCTGATAATTCTTCCCCTGCGCCGCCAGCCCGTTTGCTCCGTTCTGACTCATGCCAAGACCATGACCATACCCGCCGCCGTATATCTTATAACTGCCGTCCTCGAGTGGAATCACCGCGCAATACGCACTTGGCAGAATCGTCATCTCACGTTCCCCGCCATCGGAAAGCGTAATCACTCCGGCTCCGACACCTAACACTCTTCGGATATTATACTCGGTTTTTACATCCACTGCACCATTTTCATACTGCAAACGCAGATTCAAAATAGAACCGGATGCACTCCTCTGTGTAACTGTGACAGCCTGCAGCTTTCCAAAGGAATCCATCTCCTCTGCCTGCTCGCTGCCCTCCTTATTATAATAAATGATATTTTGTGGTGCAATCCCTTTTCTCGTCTTTAATATGGAAGCGAGCGTATCTTCTTTCCCGGTAAAGGATGCCGGTGCACTCCAACGGTAAAACGGCGTATCGGCATCAAAGCCCTCGTTAGGGCTTTCAATGTATTCGCGGAAATCCGCTTCTGCCGTTAAATCCTTGGAAGTATCCTGCGTATTCAGGCACGTTTTCTGCAAATACCCATACGTTCCGTCATCTTCCTGGTTCCACACCGCAATCGTATCCGTATAACCGCACGAGGTAGAAAAATAATATGCCTCAATGACATCTCCGTGATACGTCATCACCTGTCCAGCCGTCTCATCGACCGCCTGTACCGACTGCTCCGTTCTTCCCGAAACATTGTAAACCTGATATGACGTACTGTCATCAATATGTGCTCCGTAAGACGCATAATCCGCCTTCAAAAGCTGGATATAGGCATAGCTTCTCGCGCAGACCGCCTGCGCCTTCAAAGCTTCGATTCCATAACTCGACGGCATCTCGCTTGGCACAACTGCATAAAGGTATTGTTCAAGCGGAATTTCATTTACAACCGTATATCCAATATCCTGCGTGTAACGAACCTCGATTCTTCCATAATATGGATTCCCCTGTTCACTTCCATCGGCATTACAAAGTGAAACCGTTCCTGTATCGGATACCGGTTCGATGCAAAGCGTTGCATCCGTCTCACTCAGTCTGTAATCTGTCACATGCAGCAGTGTACCTGCCGGAACCTGATTTTTCTCTTCCCCACAGGATATTGTACTGTCTTCTGCAACCTTAAGATAAGCATCCGCCCTGCCGATAGCCCCCTCCTCCAAAAGAAGGACACGGATGTTTTGAATCTGCGCCGGCTCTACCAGTAAAATAGCGCAGACTTCCTCGCCTGCCACCACATATTTCACCTTCATATTGCCAAGCACAATATCGGACAGTGACTTTTCCTGTACCTCTCCGTAGGTCTGGTACACCGGCACTTTCCCCTCATGAGCAACCTTTCCATAACCGGAAATCTCAATGTTACTGTCATCGTAGGAAAGCAGTTCCCCCTCAATCGTATCCTGTTTCTCATATTTTTTGACAAGGCAGCCATTTTGAAACTCCAAATCGCACACAAGACTCTCCGACTGCTCTAATCCATTTATAGCGGTCGTGTACTCGGCTCCCTGATATAAAAAAGTAAGTTCCGACTCTGTCAGTTCCTTCTGGAATGCGTTGTAAAGCCGGACACTCTCCTGTGATTTCTCTGCGATTCCAAGACACGCTTCTTCTGAAATATAAAGGGAATAATTCTGCCATTTCTCCAAATAATCCGTCTCAAAAGATGCTGCATAATCTCCCACATTTGTAATCAGGACGCACCCATCCTCAGCCGGAATCACCTCTAAAAGCATCACTGTCTCCTGCTGTACGCGCTCCTCGGTATCTAAATATTTTCGCATTGTTTCGTAAATTGTGTTCCACTGTGCTCTTGTCACATTCTTTCCAGTTTCTGCTTCATCTATGTATTCTGACACCCCAAGCGTCTCCGCTAACGTTCTGACATCCTCCTGCGTCAGCACATTCTCTTTGTAGCCGGGGAACAGTTTTTTCCAATCCTCTTCTTCATATGGTACGAAAGTCAGTTCCTCTAACACTTCGCGCATCGGAACATATTCCTCCGAAAAAACAAGTATATTTGAATCGTCTTTTTTTATCTTCGCCGCCGCAATTGCAATTACGATTGTAAATATTGCCAACAGCAGACCCTGATATAGCTTCTTTTTCACCTTCAAATTACGTTCCATCCCTTTATGTTTTTTCGTAAAAAGAAGCTGCTTTAAAAAAGCAGCTTCTTCTCTTTGGTACTTTTAAACATTCTTTTGTCTCTATACCGATCTACTTTAGAATCTTTCGTACTCCCGATTATCTTTGGTACTTTAAAAATCCTTCGTATCTTATCATTCCTTTGTAAAATAACCCAAAATGCCGTTTCCTACGATTTTGACTCCTAGCGAATGCTAGGTGGGTAACCGCACTCAGCTTTCTGCCTTCCGCTGCTCTCGTACGCAGAGGTTATCTGGCGGCCTGACATCTAGCTGATGATATAAGAATCCCATAAAAGTAAATGTAGGTTCAAAATAGTAGGGTTGTCGAACACCCCAGGCTTTTTTCTTTTTTTATTATACTTTAATCTTCCCTCATTCTCAAGTAAAAAATACAGTTTCTTTGCTGAAAAAAAATGGTTATTTTTGTACAATTTTCTATCAAATTATACTTGACAAACGGGCAATGCCTTATTTACTCGATGGAAAATAAGGGCGCAATGTATTTGCCATCTGCGCAATCGGCATACTCTGCAGCCATACTTTTCCAGGTCCGGTGATAACGGTGTTAAAGATTCCCTCACCACCGAAAAGCATATTTTTTACGCCAGGAACGGTTGTCACTTCAATCTGGCAGGTCGATGACATGGCAGCCAGATATCCGGTATCCACGATAATCTGCTGACCCGGTCCGAGTTCGTATTCCTTGATATAACCGTCAAACTCTAAAAATGCCATTCCGTTTCCGGATAATTTCTGCATGATGAATCCCTCTCCGCCAAAGAAACCGCTTCCGATTCTCTGCTGAAAAAAAGTAGAGAGTGTCACGCTCTCCTGGGATGCAAGAAATGCGGATTTCTGTGCTACGATTTCATGCCCCGGTGCAATCTGAAATGCCCGGATTGCGCCCGGAAAACTTGATGCAAATGCAATCGTTCCAGTTCCATTCATAGCTGTATAACGATTTAAGAAAAGACTTTCTCCGGAAAGCGCTCTTCCAAACATCTTACCAATTCCACCGCCGGATGTTGTCTCCATCTTCATATTCGGTGACATCCATGACATTGCTCCACTCTCCGTAATCATGGTCTCGCCGTTTTCTAATTCACAAATTACAACCGGCAACGGTTCTCCCTCGATTGAATATCTCATTTTCATCTTCTCCTTTTTCATGTGTTTTCATTACAGATATCATTATATCTGTTTTATCTCACTCCCGCAATAAGCCTTTTTTCTTATCTTCTTAAAATTAGTACGTTTCTCCCATAAAGATAAATTTTTTCTAAAAAAAAATCAAAAATTACTTTAAATTGTTTCATTTTGCTTGTATAAAAATAAATACATATGCTATGATAAAGAGACAATGAAAAAAGGAGGACTATTATGACTACAAACCCATATTCAGAAATCACACCAGAGCTTCTACATCTCTCAAAGCTTTGCGAGCAATGTTCTGTCATTGATCCGGAACTTTATACAAAATATGATGTAAAACGTGGTCTTCGTGATATAAATGGTAAAGGTGTTCTCGTTGGATTAACAGAAATATCAGACGTCTGCGCTACCAAAATCGTAGACGGGCAGTCTGTTCCTGCAGATGGCGAACTCTACTACCGTGGATACAACGTAAAAGACATCATCAAGGGACTTGGTGACGAGACGCATTTCGGTTTTGAAGAATGTACTTATCTCCTTCTTTTCGGTAAACTTCCGACTCATGAAGAATTGCAGGAGTTCATAAAAATGCTGAGTCAGTACCGTACACTTCCGACAAGTTTTGTGCGTGACATCATTATGAAAGCACCTAGCAAAGATATGATGAATACCTTAGCCAGAAGTGTGCTGACTCTCTATTCTTATGATGACCGGGCAGATGATGTTTCTTCTGCGAATGTATTAAGACAGTGCTTACAGTTAATCAGTCTGTTCCCACTTCTCTCCGTTTACGGTTACCAGGCTTACCGCCATTACCACGACGGTGCAAGTTTATACATCCATCAGCCGAAACCGGAATACTCCACAGCAGAGAATATTCTTCACATTTTGCGTCCGGACAGCCAGTTTACACCTTTAGAGGCAAAACTTTTAGATATCGCTCTGATTCTTCACATGGAGCACGGCGGCGGTAACAACTCAACCTTTACCACCCACTTGGTATCTTCTTCCGGAACCGATACTTACTCTGCCATTGCAGCTTCGCTCGGTTCCCTGAAAGGTCCGAAACACGGTGGTGCCAATATCAAGGTTGTAAAAATGTTTGAAGACATGAAGGCGACCATCAAAGACTGGTCCGATGAAGAAGAGATTTCCCGTTATCTGACAGCTCTTTTACATAAAGAAGCTTTCGACCATGCAGGTCTTATCTACGGTATGGGACATGCGGTTTACTCTCTTTCCGACCCGCGTGCTGTTGTCTTCCGTTCTTTCGTAGAGCGGTTATCCGCAGAAAAGGGTTATGAGCGTGAATTCGCACTTTATGCTGCCGTTGAACGCCTTGCGCCGGAAATCATTGCAAAAGAGCGTAAAATGTATAAAGGTGTCAGCCCAAACGTTGACTTCTACAGTGGCTTTGCATACAGTATGCTTGGTCTTCCGGTAGAACTTTATACTCCTATCTTTGCCATTGCACGTATCTCCGGCTGGAGTGCACACCGATTAGAAGAGATCACAAGAAGCGGTAAAATTATGCGTCCTGCTTATAAGAATGTAGGCGAACACAAAGAATATATTCCAATCGATGAAAGAGACGCACATCGTTAAGTGCAATCAAAAAAGAAGCCACGCACCTGCTGATTTCTCAGCAGTGCGCGGCTTCTTTTCTTATGTAATAGGAAATTTCGTTCCTATTACATAAAAATACTTCGCGAGAATCCTGCAAGCAGGATTCTATTTTATATTCTATAAAGTATCTAATTCAAACCAGAACGTAGAGCCTTTTCCTACCTCACTCTTGACACCGTAAGATGCGTGATGCAGTTCCAAAATATTTTTTACAATGGAAAGTCCCAGTCCCGTTCCCATGACGGCACGCTTGTGTGTCTTATCTACTTTATAGTAACGATCCCACACGTATGGCAGGGACTCTTCTGCAATTCCCTCGCCGTGGTCAATCACTTCGATTCTGACACATTTTCCTTTTACAATCTGTTTCACGATGACCGTCTTATCCTCACCGGCATAGTTGATGGCATTGTTGACCAGATTGTAAATAACCTGGAAAATTTTAAATTCATCGGCTTCCACCTCAACTTCCCGGTCATACTCGAAATTGATGGTATAGCCATCCTGCTCTTTTAACTTGTTGTAACGTTCAAACACAGACTTGATGCTCTCCGTCAGGTTATAGACAGAAGCATTTTTTTCCAACGCACCCGCCTGTAATTTTGAAATGTCAAGCATATCATTGACAAGATTCGTCAGACGTTTCGACTCGTCAATTACAACCTGTACATTTTCCGGCGTATTCTCGCCCGGAATGTCACGCATCACCTCCGCATAGGCAATAATCATGGTAAGCGGCGTCCGCAAATCATGGGATACGTTCGCAATCAGTTCGCGTTTCAGATTCTCATTTTTATCCAATTCCTTTGCTGTCTGCGTCAGGGTGTCGGAAAGTTCCGCAATTTCCCTGTAATCCTTCTCGTCAAATGTAACGTCAAATTTTCCTTTTGCCATCTCTTTTGCGGTCGCATTAATCCGAATCATTGATTTCGAAATCTTGCGCGAAATCAAAAGTGCCACAAACAGAGACAAGAAAATCATGATTGCCGTAATGCAGACTAGCTCTACACGCAGTGTGTGTACCGTGGCGTCAATCGGGGTCAATTGGGAATTTACAAAAAGTACCAGATCCTGTGTGCCATCATTTACAATGTTTACATAGATGACACTCTCAATCCGCTCCTGTCCATGATTTTGCATGAACATTTCACCGTTTTCCGGAATTGCAGCATCTCCGGCTCCATTTTCACCCTGACCTGCAGTTCCAGTTTGATTTTCCACTTCATCTCCGGCTCCATTCGCGCCTTCATCTCCCGTGACTTCCGGCGGAGCTTCATCCGGGCTTGGCACAAACGTCATATTTTTACTTCCCTCGAATTCAATTTCTGTGGAGCCGCCTTCCTCTAAGGCTCTGCTGTAATACATCTGAAATTCATTCTGCGGAATCGCATTTAGTCTTGTAGTTGAAATATATTCCGCACTGTACATGGCATTTCCATCGGTATCCGCCACATAAATCGCAAGATTATTATAGGAAGCAAGTGCATCAATCTGATCCGAAATATCATCATCTCCCGACTGCAAAATCGCAATCGCCTCGGAGGTCACCTGTTTTACCTCTGTGGTTTTTATCATTTTATAAAAACTATCCAGATAACAAATCTGTATCAGCCAGAGCACCACCAGCAATATTGCCGTAAATCCGAGCAGATACAAAAAAATCTTCCATTTAATGCTTATCTTCTCATGCTTCAAATCGATATCCCACCCCTCGAAGTGTCACTAAAAATTTACGATATTCTCCTAAACTGCTCCGCAGCAGTTTGATGTGTGTATCTAACGTTCTGTCATCTCCGTAGTAGTCATATCCCCACACCTCAGTAATCAGTCTCTCTCGTTCCAACGCAATATTGCGGTTCTTTACGAGATAAAACAACAGGTCGTATTCTTTTGGCGACATGTCCACACGCTCGCCGTCCACACTGACGGTTCTTCCGGTAAAGTCGACTCTCAGTCCTTCTTTTTCAAACACATCATGTTCCACACCATTCTCTTTGGTGCGGTTTCTTCCAATCACTACCTTGACACGCATCATGAGTTCTTTTGGTGAAAATGGTTTTACGACATAATCGTCAATTCCCAGCTCAAATCCATGAATTCTGTCATATTCCTCACCGCGCGCCGAGAGCATGATAACCGGAATATCTTTTTCTTTCTTAATCTCACGGCAGGTAGAAAATCCGTCAAGTTCCGGCATCATGACATCCAAAATAATGACATCAAAATCTTCCTTTTTACAGATTTCGATTGCTTCCATGCCATCTTTTGCCTCGCAGATTTCATATCCCTCAAATTCTCCATATTTTCGGATAATCGCACGGATTTTTTCTTCATCATCGACCACTAATATTCTTTCCATAACATATCTCCTATCTTTTCCTTTTCTGTCCTATATCTTATGGCAATAAGGTAACAATATAATGTGACGAATGCGTGATTATTTTCTGATTCTTAATAGAAATAATCCGTTCTGGCATCTCGTAGTTCACGGTTAAACCACAAAAATGCAAATAAAAATACCAGCATTTCCGCAATAGTGGCATATTTGATGGAAATGACAAGTGCATCCACAAGGTTTAAAATGCCAACCAATGCCATAATCACACCGAATGCTGCTTCTTTCCTGTAAATGCTTCCGATAAAAGCTGCTTTATCCCTGCACTTCCCCAGTTCTTCCTTTGATACAAGCATACTGCTGATTTCGCCGCTCCGGTTCATCTTAAACGCGGACGCAACCATATAAACTCCAAAAAGTACAACAATCACGTCGAAAATCACCATCATATTCATTTCTTTTCCCTCTCTTTTTCTCTTTCTTTTTTTCATTATAACTTGAAGTTTTTTCTCTTGCAAGAAATTAGCGAAATAGTCAGAAATTTTGCAAAAAACAGATGATTTTTTGCAATAATGATTGAACAAAATTTGAAATTAGTGTAAAATAATATTATATATTACGAATATTTACATAATAAGGAGACGGTTTTATGAGATTAGATGATGCAAAAATTCTTATAAGCGATGATTCCATTCTAGCAAGAAAGCAGTTAAAAGATACGATTTCTTCTCATGGAGCACCTACTTACATCGAAGCTACAAACGGTCAGGAAACAATCGACCTGTACAAGAAAGAAAAGCCTGATTTAGTCTTTTTGGATATTGTTATGCCAGTTAAAGATGGGAATGCAGCGATTCGCGAAATTATAGAATTTGATTCCTCTGCAGATATCATAATTGTCTCATCTGTGGGAACACAATCTCAGTTAAAAGCAGCGATTGAAGCAGGTGCAAAAGACTTCATCCAGAAGCCTTTAAACAAAGCACAAGTGAAGGATATTCTTGCTTCAAGATTTGAAGGGAGATAAAGTATGTACGCACAGTTTTTTGGTAACTACCTTTTATCTAGAAATATTATTACTGCGGAACAACTGATACAGGCCTTAGGTCAGCTCTCAACAGAACATGTAAAAATGGGAACGCTTGCCATTCACGAGGGATATATGACCGCCTCAGAAGTCGAACAGATTTTGATCCTGCAGACACATCGTGACAAACGTTTTGGGGAACTTGCCGTCGAGGAAGGCTATCTTTCTGAAGATGAAGTTCTTTCACTTTTGAAAACACAGTGTCCTGACTTTTTATTATTAGGTCAGGTTTTTGTGGAAAACAATATTATTACAAACCAGGAATTAGAGAATCTTCTCGTGGATTACCAGTCTGAGAATGAATTATTAGAATTAGATGTCACAACCGAGCAGAAAGAAAGCATCGAGAAACTGATTGAGAAATTTTTCCTGACAACGGAACGCCCTATCTCAAAATTAGACTCAAAGTATATTGCGCTTCTTTTCAACAACCTGATTCGTTTCATTGGAGATGATTTTACGCCGGTTGCGCCTTCCATGCTGCCGGAGTATCCGGTTAACTTCTGTGTATCCCAGAAGGTTAACGGAAGCTATTCTCTCCGCTCCTATCTCGATATGGATGAGGAGACAGCGATTGCATTTGCAACACGCTATGTCGATGACGAATTTGACGAATTTGATGAATATGTAAAAGCATCTTTAGACGACTTTTTAAATCTTCACAACGGACTCTTCAATGTCAACTTATCCAATGATGATTCTGTTGAGCTTGGATTAGAACCACCGGAAGTGGTGGAAGACAAACTGCTCGTCTTCTCAAACGATGCCATCTGGATTCCAATTATTTTCCCATTTGGAACCATCAATTTCATTATGTCTTACGAACCGAATCACTAAGGCACAAGCAAAAAGCTGTTGTTCTGAAAAAGAACAACAGCTTTTCTTGTTTTTATCTTATTATTTGATATTTAAAAATTTCTTTACAACGCTCTGCATCTCATTGACTTCACATACGGTATCATGAAGTACCGGTGCTGTACGAATCTCTTCGATTGCCTGCGGTACTGAAACACTCGCAATCTTGCTTAATTCGTCCACCAGAGCAAAATCAGACATATCGCTGTATTTTCCTGCATCGATAGCTTCCATGACACTTCTTGTAAACTTAAATGGACTTGCAGTTGAAGCAATTACCGTCTTCGTCTCTTCATCTTTCGTATCTGCTTTGTATTTTCCATAAACACCGGCAGCGACGGCAGTATGCGTATCAATCACATAGCCAGTCTTCTCATAGAGGTCTTTGATTACTTTTGCAGTCTCTTCTTCACTTGTATAATTGCCATAGAATTCTTCTAACTGCGCCTTCATCTCAGGTGTAATCTCGTATCTTCCCTCTGATGATAATTTCTTCATCAACGCTGTATTCTTCGCAGCATCATTTCCTGCAATTCTGTAAATCAGACGCTCTAAATTGCTGGAAATCAAAATATCCATAGATGGTGAGTTCGTCAATACAAACTCTCTGTTCTTATCATATGCTCCTGTGGAGAAGAAATCATACAATACCTTATTCTCATTGGAAGCACAGATTAATTTACCGATTGGAAGTCCCATATTCTTTGCATAGAATGCTGCCAGAATATTACCAAAGTTACCGGTCGGTACCACAACGTTAATCTTCTCATCCTTGGCAATCACACCGTTCGCATAGAGTTTGGAATATGCATATACATAGTACACAATCTGCGGAACCAGACGTCCAATGTTGATAGAGTTTGCAGAGGAGAACTGGTAGCCTGCCGCATCCATCTCTTTTGCAAGTTCTTTATCGGAAAACATCGTCTTCACTCCGGTCTGTGCCTGGTCAAAATTACCGTTAATTCCAACTACAAAAGTATTCTTTCCTTTCTGGGTCACCATCTGCTTCTCCTGAATCGGGCTGACACCATTCTTCGGATAAAAGACGATGATTTTGGTTCCCTCGACATCTGCAAAGCCTGCCAATGCTGCTTTACCGGTGTCTCCTGAGGTTGCGGTCAAAATAACAATGTCATTTTTTACCTGATTCTTTCTTGCAGATGTAATCAGTAAATGAGGCAGAATGGATAATGCCATATCTTTGAATGCAATGGTCGGTCCGTGGAACAGTTCCAAATAATATGCTCCATCCGCACTTACAAGCGGTGCAATCTCTTCGGTATCGAATTTGCTATCGTAAGCCGAATTGATACAATGCTTTAACTCTTCCTCTGTAAAATCAGTGAAAAACCGCTTCATAACCGCATATGCAGTCTCCTGATAAGACATCTTCGCAAGCTCTTCCACACTTACATCCAACGCCGGAATCTCAGTCGGAACAAAAAGTCCGCCACCGTTTGCCAGACCTCTTAAAATTGCCTGTGAAGCTGTTACTTTTTCATTTGCATCTCTTGTACTTGCATACATTAATCCCATATCTCTAACCTCTTATCTTTTTATTAAAAAACATTTTACTGTCTTTTGCACATTACTACGTGAAACTTACTTTTCACATTATATAAGAAACGGCGGTATCATGTCAATGCACAAATCCCTTGTCGCATCTATTTTTTTATGATAAATTAATCATAAGATATAAATTTTTGAATGCGGGAGGAAATTCTATGCTGCCAGGTGTCTACAAAGCTGTAAAAAAAGACGGTACCGTCTATTATCGTTCGAATATCACATTTCGCAATAAGCACATCAGCTTAGGCAGTTTCCCGGAGGAATCACTCGCTGCGGACGCTTACCGCGAAGCAGGAAATCTGCTCACAGATTCTTCCTGCACCTTAGAGAATCTAGACTTTTGCGACTATCTTCTCTCTTTTGATAAAATTGTTACCCTGGTTAATTTCCGCGACAACGGCTTTTATATCAAGACACCGATTTACCTTCGCAAGGGGTATTTTTCTTATTTTCTCTCTCCCTCAGAAGAATTAAAATTCGATATCGATGACTTGTTTTATTATTCAAGCCATAAGATTTTGCGGCGCCAGGGACGTCTTTTTGTCAATGACTATGGCATGCAGTTATCCATCGCTTCCCGTTACGGAATACGCGCCCATGCCGTTGCCGGACGTGACTATTTATTTGTCAACGGAGATACTCTTGACTACCGCTACTCGAACATTTTAGTCCAGAATCCCTACCACGGTGTCAACCGTATCGAGCGAAACGGCAAAATCCGCTATAAGGCAGCCATTCACATCAACGGTGTCTACGTCGTCGGAACCTATTCTTCGGAGATCAATGCCGCCATCGCCTACAACAAGGCCGCTGACCTTGCCCAAAAATACGGTATCGGAAAAAACTTTCCTGAGAATTACATTGTCGACATCACCGCCAAAGAATACGCCGAGCGCTACACCAAACTTTCTATTTCTAAAAAATACATCAACTATCTTGAAACACTTGTCTAAATTTTTCCATATACAAAGGTAGGATACAATCGCCTTGTATCCTACTTTTCTCTTTATTATTAACTCCTCATTTGCAGAATCTTATTTCTGGTTGATATAATTTACAAGCCCCTCACTGTCAATAATTTTCTGCATAAACGGCGGAAACGCCTGCCCCTGATAGGTCGCTCCCGTCGTTTTGTCTGTTATGACACCACTGTCAAAATCGACTTCCACTTCATCGCCTGACGCAATTCCCTGTGCTGCTTCCGGGCACTCTATAATCGGAAGCCCGATATTAATTGCGTTGCGGTAAAAAATTCTCGCAAACGTTTCCGCGATAACACAGCTGACCCCTGCCGCCTTGATTGCAATTGGTGCATGCTCTCTCGACGAGCCACAGCCGAAGTTCTTGGTTGCGACAATAATGTCTCCACTTGATACTTTTTTCACAAACTCCTTGTCAATATCTTCCATGCAATGTGCTGCGAGTTCCTTCGGATCTGATGAATTCAGATATCTTGCAGGAATAATTACATCTGTATCTACATTATCCCCAAATTTGAATACGTGACCACATGCTGCTTTCATGTCTCTACCTTACCTTTCCCGTAGCGAATACGTTTTCTTCTATGCGACCTCGTCCGGATCCGATATTTTTCCGGTAATGGCACTTGCCGCTGCTACTGCCGGGCTTGCGAGATAAATTTCAGAATCCACATGCCCCATACGTCCTACAAAGTTTCGATTCGTTGTAGAAACACATCTCTCATTCTCTGCAAGGATTCCCATGTATCCTCCCAGACAAGGTCCACAGGTTGGCGTGCTGACCACCGCACCTGCTTCGATAAAGATTTTCAGTAATCCCTCTTCCATTGCATCTAGATAAATCTTCTGTGTCGCAGGAATTACGATGACGCGCAATCCCTTCTTCACTTTTTTGCCTTTAAGAATGGATGCTGCCATACGCAAATCATCCATACGGCCATTCGTACAGGAACCGATTACAACCTGATCAATTTTGATATCTCCTACCTCATCGATTGTCTTTGTGTTCTCCGGAAGATGAGGAAATGCGACCGTCGAACGGAGTGCACTCAAATCAATCGTGTACTCCTCCTCATAAACAGCATCTTCATCTGCCTCATAGACAACATATGGACGTTTGGAATGTTCTTTCATGTACTGTTTTGCAAGATCATCCACTGGGAAAATACCATTTTTGCCACCGGCTTCAATCGCCATGTTCGCGATTGTGAAACGGTCATCCATAGAAAGGTACTGAATACCATCCCCAACAAACTCCATGGATTTGTACAAAGCTCCATCCACACCAATCATTCCGATGATGTGAAGGATAATGTCTTTTCCGCTGACCCATTTTGCCGGTTTTCCAACCAGATTGAACTTTATTGCTGACGGCACTTTAAACCAGGCTTTTCCGGTTGCCATTCCTGCCGCCATATCGGTACTTCCGACCCCTGTCGAAAATGCCCCCAATGCACCATAGGTACATGTATGAGAATCTGCACCAATAATGACATCCCCCGCAACCGTCAGTCCTTTTTCCGGCAGTAATGCGTGTTCGATGCCCATTTCCCCAACATCAAAATAATTTGTAATTTCATGCTTACATGCAAATTCTCTTACGCATTTACAATGCTGTGCGGATTTGATATCCTTGTTTGGCACAAAATGGTCTAATACCAGTGCAATCTTATCTTTATGAAAAACACCATCCACCTTCATCTTCTCCATCTCATGGATTGCAACCGGTGATGTGATATCGTTTCCAAGCACAAGATCTAATTCCGCCTCAATCAGCTGACCGGCAGTTACTTCCGGAAGTCCTGCATGCGCTGCAAGAATCTTTTGTGTCATTGTCATTCCCATGCACATATTCCTCCTAATTCATCATTTCAAAATCGTGTGAGTGTGTGTGTTATAATCTGGATTCTATTGCGAATCCGACTATCTGACAGTTATTGTAGCATAGCTATTGATATAATAGAAATACATAATAAATATGTTTACCATAATTTAATGTTATGATATAATGAGCGTAGCGAATTATATCCTGCGCGAATGCGCATAGGTATCAGCCGCAGGCATCATGAACGAGGTTCATGATATAATGTTCGCGAAGGCAAAAGTGAACATGCAGCAAAGGCGGACGCGCATGCTTGCATGCGTCGGGCGGATGTGCTGCATGTGAACGCGCCCGCGAGTCCGGGAAACCGGAGGTTTTCCGGACTTTTGCCGAAGCGCAGTTGACAAGAATCCGTTACTTATGAGAATCTTCGTGCCCCTGCACAAATCCGATGTGTAAGAGCGCGGGAATGGAGTATTATTATGAATCAGAATTTATCATCGTACCGTATCTTCTATACGGTCGCCAACACAGGAAACATTTCAAAGGCGGCAAAGGAACTCTACATCAGCCAGCCTGCCATCAGCAAATCCATCCAAAAGCTTGAGGAAGGCGTTGGCTGCAAGCTTTTTTCCAGAAGTTCAAGAGGCGTTGTTCTCACAGACGAGGGAAAACTGCTCTATGACCATGTACGTACCGCTTTTGAGACTTTAAATATCGGAGAGGAAAAGCTGCGCCGCTCTATCGAACTCGGTGTCGGCCACCTAAAAATCGGTGTCAGCTCCACGCTCTGCAAATATATGCTTTTACCTTATTTAAAAGAGTTCATCAAGCAGAATCCGCACATTTCCATTTCCATCACCTGTCAGTCCACGAATGATACCCTAAAACTTCTCGAGGACAATAAAATTGACATCGGTCTGATTGGGCGCCCGGATTCCTTAAAAAATATTCAGTTTGACTTTCTTGAGGAAATTGAAGATATCTTTGTCGCCACCAGGGACTACCTGCACAATTTAAAAGCCCGTGGTGTCCACAAGAACCAGATTTTACAAAGCTCTACGTTAATGTTACTCGATAAAAACAATATGACAAGACAATATATTGACGATTATCTGCAGGAGAACCAGATTAAGATTCAGGACTCCATCGACATCTCCAACATGGATTTGTTAATTGATTTTGCCAGAATCAGTGTCGGCGTTGCCTGTGTCATCAAAAACTTTGTAAAAGATGACTTAGATAACGGAACCTTAGTCGAGATTCCGCTTGGAATCCCGATTCACAAACGTGAAGTCGGCTTTGCTTATAAAACCAATGTACACCCTTCGAAGTCTCTCGCCGATTTCATCGAATTCTATCACAATTTTAATCATTAGAACTTTTTTATTTGTAAAAACACTTTTTGCAAATTTTTTGCACAGACAAAAAGCAGGTAAGTGACTCTTTTTATGAGCCACTTACCTGCTTTTCAAATGCATGTATCCAGTCTGCTTTCAGGAAGTATACCAGGAAAATCACCGAACTGATGGACCAGGTCAGTGGATATGCCCAGAAAATCACCTGAATCTTTGGAATAATTTTAACTACAATCGTAATATATGTAATTCGAATCATACACCACGATACAAGCATCGTAAACATCGGCACGGAAGACTTTCCTGCTCCACGCATAATTCCCGCAATACAATGCGAGAACGCAAGCAAAAAGTAAAATAAGCTTTCCGTGTGTGCCTGTAAAACAGACGTTGCGATTACTTCCGGCGTATTGTCAAATGCCGCTGTAAAATAAGGCATCGCAAAATAAACAATAATACCCACCAATTCCGCCAGCACAATCGAGCAGGCAATTCCAAAGTAAGCTCCTTTTTTTGCCCGGTCGTATTGTCTCGCTCCAAGGTTTTGTCCGATAAATGTGGTCAGAGACATCGCAAAACAGGTAATCGGCAGGAACGCAAATCCCTCGATTTTCGAATAGACACCGCATCCTGCTACCGCGATTACACCAAATGCATTGATGTTCGACTGCACCACGATATTGGCAATGGAAATGACCGAATTCTGCAAACCGGACGGCAGTCCGATTCTTATAATCTGCTTGAGCATTCCCTTGTGGAACCGGATCTCATGGATAAATACCTGATAGACATCTTTCGTGCGCACCAGCCGCAAGAAACACAAGATTGCGCTTACCGCCTGGGAAATTGCTGTAGCAAATGCCGCTGCACCAACGCCCATTCCCATGACACCTACAAATAACAAATCCAGTACGATATTGACGACGGACGAGAATATCAAATAATACAACGGATGTTTGCTGTCCCCGACTGCCTGCAAAATTCCCATGACAATATTATACATAACAAACGCAAGAGAGCCTGCAAAATAGGTTCTAAAATACACAACCGAATTCGGCATAACGGATTCCGGTGTCCCCATCCACTGCAAAATATAAGGAGTCAGAATCATTCCGATTATCATTAACAGAATACCGGCAACGAGTCCGAATGCGATATCCGTGTGCACTGCTTTTTTCACATTTTCGTAATCTTTTGCTCCATAATACTTTGAAATAACAACCCCGGCTCCCATCGCGATTCCATTAAAGAATCCGACTAAGAGGAAAATCAGGCTTCCGGAAGAACTGACTGCCGCAAGCGCATCACTTCCGAGGAAATTCCCCACAATCAGTGAATCCACCGTATTATAAAGCTGCTGAAACAGATTCCCAAAGAAGATGGGAATTGCAAAGGCTACAATTCCCTTCCAGATGGGACCTGTCAAAAGTTTTGTCCCTTCTTCTTTCTTCATCTTCTACTTCATTACAATATTGACAATTCTACCCGGTACATAAATCTCTTTTACAATATTACCAGTCAGCTTATCTGCAATTGATTCTTTTGCTTTTGCAATGACATCATCTTTTGCATCATCTTTGCCAATTGCTAATGTTCCTTTCGTTTTTCCATTAATCTGTACTGCAATTTCAACGGTTGACTCAACGGTCTTTGCCTCATCATATTCCGGCCATGCTGCCTGGTAAAGATATCCTTCTCCACCGATAATCTGCCATAACTCTTCTGTAATGTGAGGTGCAACCGGATTCAATAATGTAATCAATGTCTTATATTCGCCCTTTGTAACAGAATTCTTCTTATAGAAGTCATTGATTAATGCCATCATTGCTGCAATCGCAGTGTTATATTTTAAGTTTTCAAAGTCATTGCTGACTTTCTTAATGGTCTGATGCATCTTTGTCTCTAAATCTGCAGAATAACCTTCCTCATCTGTCATGATATCCTGTAATTTCCAGACACGCTCTAAGAAACGGCGGCAGCCTTTTACGCCATCTTCTGACCAGGATGCTGCCAGGTCGAAGGCTCCGATGAACATTTCATAAGTTCTTAACGTATCTGCACCGTACTCTCTTACAATATCATCCGGATTTACAACGTTTCCTCTTGACTTAGACATCTTTTCACCATTCTCACCGAGAATCATTCCATGGGATGTTCTCTTCTGATATGGTTCCGGTGTCGGAACGACCTTCTGATCGTAGAGGAATTTGTGCCAGAATCTTGAATAAAGCAAATGTAAGGTTGTATGCTCCATACCTCCATTGTACCAGTCAACCGGGAGCCAGTATTTCAAAGCTTCCGGGCTGGCAAGTGCTTTATCATTATGTGGATCACAGTATCTTAAGAAGTACCAGGAAGATCCTGCCCACTGTGGCATGGTATCCGTCTCACGTTTTGCAGGTCCACCACAACATGGACAGGTTGTATTTACCCAGTCTGTCATGGCAGCAAGTGGTGATTCTCCATTATCGGTCGGCATGTAGCTCTCTACTTCCGGAAGCATCAATGGAAGCTCGCTTTCATCAATCGGCACATAACCACATTTCTCACATTCTACAATCGGGATTGGTTCGCCCCAGTAACGCTGACGTGAGAATACCCAGTCACGTAATTTGTAGTTTGTCTTTGCAGTACCGATTCCCTTTTCTTCTAAGTAAGAAATCATCTTCTCTTTTGCATCTTTTACTTCTAATCCGTTTAAGAAATCGGAATTGATCAAAACTCCGGTTGCAACATCTGTAAATGCTGCCTCGTTGACATCAACAGCCTCGCCATTTTTTGCAACTACCTGAATAATTGGAAGATTGAATTTTTTTGCAAATTCCCAGTCTCTCTCATCGTGTGCCGGAACCGCCATAATAGCACCTGTTCCATAGCTCATTAATACATAATCGGAAACCCAGATTGGCACTTCTTTTCCATTGACCGGGTTTACAGCAACAAGACCGTCAATCTGAACACCTGTCTTATCTTTTGCAAGCTCTGCACGCTCAAAATCTGATTTCTTAGAAGCAGCTTCACGGTATGCTTCAATCTCAGACCAGTTTTTAATCTCTGCCTTGTATTTGTCAAGATATGGGTGCTCCGGAGATACTACCATGTAAGTAACGCCGAATAATGTATCACATCTTGTTGTATAAATGCGGAGTTTGTCCTCTTTTCCTTTGATGGAGAAGTCAACTTCTGCTCCGGTTGATTTTCCAATCCAGTTCTTCTGTGATACCTTAACACGCTCAATATAGTCGACATCATTTAATCCCTCAATTAATTTGTCAGCGTATTCTGTAATCTTAAGCATCCACTCGCTCTTTACTTTGCGGACAACCTCAGAACCACATCTCTCACAGCATCCGTTGACAACTTCCTCATTTGCAAGACCTACTTTACAGGAAGTACACCAGTTGATTGGCATCTCTTTTTTGTAGGCAAGACCTGCTTTGAATAATTTTAAGAAAATCCACTGTGTCCATTTGTAATAATTTGGATCTGTTGTGTTAATCTCTCTATCCCAGTCAAACGAATATCCAAGGGAATGTAACTGCTCTTTAAAATGTGCTACGTTGTTTGCTGTCACAATCTTTGGATGTACTTTATTTTTGATGGCATAGTTCTCGGTTGGAAGTCCGAACGCATCCCAGCCCATCGGATAAAGTACATTGTATCCCTGCATTCTTCTTTTTCTTGCCACAATATCTAATGCGGTGTATGGTCTCGGATGACCTACATGAAGTCCCTGTCCAGATGGGTATGGGAACTCCACCAATGCATAATATTTTGGTTTTGAATAATCATCTGTTGCGGCGAAAGCCTTCTCATCATCCCAGACTTTCTGCCATTTTTTCTCTACGACTTTGTGATTGTAAAGTTCTGACATTTTTTCTTTTCCTCCTCAAAAAAATAAGCCCCTAACTAGAATCCATCTAATTAGAGGCGAAGTATCTTACTCCGTGGTACCACTCTATTTCGTATGATACAGACACTTACTGTAGATTCTTCCAATCCACACAGCATCCATATTGTGAAATACGCACTTTGTTCTTAACGCGAACTACACGCTCTCTCCTACACACAGCAAAACTGCTTCAGAAAAAGGACTCCAGGGCGAGTTGGGAACCTTCCACTACTGTCTCTCACCAAACGACAGCTCTCTGATAATATCGAGTTCTTAATACTCCCTCTCATCGTCGATTTCATTTCTTCCTTCATGATACCATCTGCCTGTGACGGCAATATCACGAATGCAATTCATGATATATTTTAACATATCCGCACTATTTGTCAATAAAGAAAATGGGGATTCTTCTATTTCATGAAATAAAGTTTCCTATTACATAAAAAGAGCGGGTACACTGCCCCGCTCTTAAATCCATTCTTATGTAAAATTTCCGATTAGTTGTTGATGAATTTGTCTTCTTCGTTGTTCCAGCTGTAAAGTTTACGAATCTCCTCGCCAACTTTCTCAGAAGGATGTTCAGCAGCTAATTTTCTCATAGCTTTGAAGTGAACCTGTTTTCCTGCTGGAGACATATCAAGTAAGAATTCTTTTGCAAAAGAACCATCCTGAATATCGGAAAGAATCTGTTTCATTGCTTTCTTTGTCTCGTCTGTGATAATCTTAGGTCCTGTGATGTAATCACCGTATTCTGCCGTGTTAGAGATAGAGTATCTCATTCCTGCAAAACCTGACTGATAAATTAAGTCTACGATTAATTTCATCTCGTGGATGCATTCAAAGTAAGCATTTCTTGGATCGTATCCAGCTTCTACTAATGTTTCAAATCCTGCCTGCATCAATGCACAGACACCACCACAAAGAACTGCCTGCTCACCGAAAAGGTCTGTCTCGGTCTCGGTTCTAAATGTTGTCTCAAGAACACCGGCTCTTGCTCCACCGATTCCTAATGCATATGCTAATGCTAAATCCATTGCTTTTCCTGTTGCATCCTGCTCTACTGCAACCAAACAAGGAACACCTTTTCCTGCCTGATACTCAGAACGTACTGTATGTCCCGGTCCCTTTGGTGCAATCATGGTAACGTCTACATCCTTAGGTGGTACGATACAACCGAAATGAATGTTGAAACCATGTGCGAACATTAACATATTTCCAGCCTCTAAGTTTGGCTCGATATCGTTCTTATATAAATCTGCCTGTTTCTCATCATTGATTAAGATCATGATGATATCTGCCTTCTTTGCAGCTTCTGCGGCTGTAAATACTTCAAAGCCCTGTTTCTCTGCCTTAGCCCATGATTTAGAACCTTTGTAAAGTCCGATGATAACATTGCATCCTGACTCTTTTAAGTTCAATGCATGTGCATGACCCTGGCTGCCGTAACCGATAATGGCAATTGTCTTTCCCTCTAATAATGAAAGGTTACAATCTTCCTGATAATAAATTTTTGCTGACATAATATTTTCCTCCACTTCTTCTTTTATAAGCTTCTCATCACACCGTCTTCATCAATCATTTTTACGTCGGATGTACCTCTGGATAATCCCGTAATTCCGGTACGTGCCAGTTCTAATATCTCATAGCCCGACACTAAATCCATAAATGCATCCAGTTTATCCTGATGTCCGGTCAATTCGATTACCATGGAATCATGGGTAACATCTACTACCTTTCCATGGAAAATCTCTGTTACATTAAGAATCGGCTGGCGTTCTGTATCCTTGGCACGAATCTTAACTAAAATCAGTTCTCTTGTCACAGAAGAACCGGATTCTAACTTTTTAATATCTAATACATCCTCAAGCTTTGCAAGCTGCTTCTCAATCTGTTCTAGAATCTGCTCATCTCCACTGACAACAATTGTAATTCTGGTGTAGCGTGAATCTGCTGTCACACCGGAAGAAAAACTGTCAATGTTGTAGCCCCTTCTGCTAAACAAACCTGAAATATGGCTTGTTACACCCGGATTGTTCTCAACTAATAGAGATAAAACCTGTCTTCTCATCCTGAAAACCTTCCCGCATCAAACTTCTTTCTCAGTTCAACGCTTTAACACTCACTCACACTAAAATCAATCTTAGCAACATTGTATTTTTTTGTCAATAGGAGAAACAGAAAAAAGACCAAATATCTTCCGAATATCTGGTCTTTTCCCTCATATCTTAATCTTTTAATTTACGTCCCTGTGCATCTGTGCTGATGGAACCGCAAAGAATCATGATTCCCTCTACAAATCCCCAGAGTCCACCTATTCCACATGTTACAAGCGTAACAAGAATCTGGATAATACCTCTTGTTGTATTTCCAAGATAGAAGTTGTGAATTCCCCAGGCACCAAGAAAGATTCCCAGTAATCCCGCAGCCATTTTAGACTTCTCACTCGTTGCACCGAATGTCTGTAAAGAAATGCCACAATTCAAACATACTGTACTGTTTGGTGGTGTCGGCTGTCCGCACTGCGGGCAGAAATTATTTCCCATGCCCTTCTGGCAACCACATTTTACACACATTACCGCTTCATCTGTCACATACTGCTGTCCACAATTTTTACAAAACATAACTTATCCTCCTGCTATTTTCATACTCGGAATATATTGTACCATAAAACAACAGCAGAATAAATATTTTTTTGACAATCAAAATAATTTCTTATATCATAACATCCGATTTCTTTTTGCTGACTTCAATCATGTGATTTAATTTGCGGAATGGAATCTCTAATCCAAGGCCAATCAGCAATGACAGTGCAATTACAAATCCGTAGGAACTGATGTATTTCCAGTAGTCGGCTGCATACATTCCACCGATGGTCTCTTTCATGGCATTCATGCCAAACTGGAACGGGAGGTATTTGTAAATGCTCTTAAATACCCCCGGCAACACCTCGATTGGGAAGGTACATCCTGCACCCGCAACCTGGATTACCATGACGATAACCGCAATTGCCTCTCCGACATTTCCAAATGCAACGGTCAGGGAATAAATAAACAGTGTAAATGCGAAGCTGCTTACTGCCGCTGCCAGCCAGAACAATACCGGCTCCTTGCACTGAATTTTTACATAGAACAAATCACCTAAAACGGTAATCAGTGTCTGTGCCTGACCGACAAGGAAAAAAGTAATATATCTTCCAAAATAGCGCTGGTACTGTTTTACATTTGTAATTCCTTCTTCTGGTTCCACTTTTACGTGAATAAGCGCTACTAAAATCAAGGCTCCTACCCACAAGGCAAGGATAGTATAGAATGGTGCCATCGCAGAACCGTAATTGTCAATATGGTACGCTTCTACCGTATCAAGATTGACCGGAGATGAAATGAACTCACCGAGCAGGGCAGGGTCTGCCTTTACCATCTCTAAAATCTCCTGGTACTGTTCATTTGACTCTAACTCTGTTATCTCTGCAATAATGTTATTCAATCCTGTCAACAATTCCTGCGCTTTTGCCGCAGAATCCGAAATAGACGCACTTCCCTGACTTAAGGTGTTCGCATAGCCGTCGAGCGCCTCTGACACACTGCTAAAGTCCGTATCCACGCCATATAAAATTGCCTGTGCTGACACAAGCGAACTCTGTAAGCTTCGTGTCGTATCGTCTAACTGCGGTCTGACGCTGTAATCAAACGTGTTCTTTAATGCCGCAAGCTGCTGTTTACAGGTATCAATCTCTGCACTGATTTTTTCCTGAATATCGGAAACTGTTGCAGAACCATTCTTACATGCCTCATCTAACTCTGCCAAATCATTTGACAAAGTTGTGAGCTGTGTACGGATTGCATCAATCTGATCGTTTGTGGAGTCCGTATTCCAGCTTCCAACTGCTCCCTCAAATATCTTGTTCAGGTATGGCAAAACAGTCTGTGCACTGTTTACTCCGTAACTAATCTGCTGCTGTAAATCCTGTGCGTCCGATGTTCCGTTTGCCAAAAGTTCATCAATGTCATCTAAACTTGCGCTCATCAAATCAAAACTGTAAGATACCATCTCAGCCACGCTGTCTGCACTTCCAGATGCCGATAAAAGTGCACTCTGCATAGAATTTACAGTGCTCTGTCCATTGTCAACCACACTCTCCATGTTCGGCAGCACTGTCTTCGTAGTCGATACCAGACTATTTGCGGAATCTGTAATACTCACAAAGGAATTCAAAATATTTACATACGTCTGGAGATTTCCGCTCAGCTCCGTAAGATTATCTGTCACTGCACTTGTCAGGGAACTGCCGTCAATCTCTACACCGGAAACAGAACTGCTTATCTGCATCAACGTCTCTGCAATGGTACTGATAAAGGTCGCGTTTACCTGCTCATTTACTGTTTTCTGTGCTTTACTTGTGATTTTTGGAGCGATTGCATTTTTCTTTTCATTTTCATAATAAATGATTTCCGGATGTTCGAGTTCTCCATCTACAATTGTCATTAAAGTACTTGTGAAATCTTCCGGAATCACAAGTGCTGCATAATAGTCACCGGAATACACTCCGTCTGTCGCTTCTTTTGCGGTATCTACAAACACCCAGCCGATTGTATTGTTCGTCTCAAGTGCTTCTACCACTTTATCACCAATATTGACAGACATTCCCTCCATCGTATAACCGGTATCCTCGGATGCAACTGCAATTTTCATATTAGAGGTTGCAGATTCCCCATACGGGTCCCAGTTTGAAAAAATATTAAACCAGGCATACAGACATGGAATAATGGTAAGTCCCATGATAACCACTACTGCCACCACATTATGAGACAGACGTTTAAAATCTGCATAAAAAATCTTAAATATGTTCCTCAATCTCTTTCACCTCCGCATCTGTCTCATTTTCCTCCAGTAAATCCTCCTCCTGCGACTTCTCCTCAAGCACTAATTCCTCCGGTGCATTCAATCCGGAATCAATTTTTTCAATCACATTGCGAAGCCTTCCCTCCATTCCAGCAAGATCCGGTGCCAGCAATGCCTGCACTTCTTTATCTTTTCTTCCGCTGATTTCACCGAGCTTCTCCTGTAATTTATAATCTGCATATTCTAATAAAATCAGATAAACTGCAATGCCAAATAAAGATGCAATCCACAAAATCAAAAATACAACTTTTGAAGTATCGGTTAAAAAAAGAAGACATAAAAATATCAATGGAATAATCCAGATACAACGCAAGCCAATTCTTAATTTTTTCTGGTTTTTCTCATGCATTTCATTCTCATACTGTGCAAGGATATCATACATTTTCTCGTAATCTTTTTCCATCTCTCTATCCTTTCTACATCATTTTCGTATCTTCCATTCGCTCTTCCATATAATGATTAATTCCAACAAACGGAATTCGCACAACCAGACCTATTAACAATGCCACAACTGCAAAAATCAATAACTCTGACAAAGATTTCACATAGGTGTCAGCATACATACCGCCGATTGTTTCCCTGATTGCATTGATTGCATATGGGAATGGGAAAAATATGTATATCTTCTGATAAACCGTTGGCAGTAATTCAATTGGGAATGTACCACTAGAACCTGCAATCTGAATTACCATGACTACAACGGCTAATGCTTTTCCGATATCGCCAAACGATAAGGTCAGCGAATAAATCAGCAAACTAAACGTCAGGCTCGTCAACGCTGCCGCAAGGAAAAACAGTCCCGGATACATCACCTGACAATGTAAAATGTAAATATCTCCAAGGACAATGATTACCGCCTGAATCTCATTCATCAGCAAGAACAGCAGATATCTTCCAAAGAAAAGCTGATAAGATTTTGGATTCGTCAGTCCTTTTGGCTCTACTTTTACTTTCATAATCGATACAAGAATCGTCATTCCTACCCAGATTGCCAATACCGAATAGAACGGAGCCATGGCAGAACCATAGTTATCAATCGGGTAAACTGCTTCTGTCGTCACGGTAACCGGCGCCGAGAAATATTCTCCGTAACTTTCAGGGTCTCCTTCTAGCACACTGAGCAAAATATCTACTTTTTCATCATCTTCTGCCCCATCGAGCTTCTCAATCAGTTTCTCGATTCTTCCGTTCACGCTGTCAATGACTTCTTTAATCTGACTAAGGCTGTTATTGGTTCCGGACACAGTTGTCTCGATACCGTCAAAAATAGTCGTCATATCTCCGATGGTACCGCTCAAGTTGCTCAGAACACTTGTCACATTATCTAATACCTGGGACATACTGTCCACAATTCCATCCATCTCCGGCACAAGACTATTCGTATAGAGACTGCGCATATTCTGAATGGAATCGCTGCAGCTGCTCAATGACTTCTTCATTGCCTCTGTTGCCGCTTCCACTTTTTCCTCTGCAATCTTACTTGCATCATCATACAGACTAGTACTGTTATTGGTATCCGGCAATGTTGGCAGTTCTATACTCGGCAGACTGTCCGTTCCACTTTCTAATGCCTTTAAGATGTCATCTAAATTCACCTGAATATCTTCTGCTCCGCCAATCAACGTATTTAACGTCTTAAGTGCCTCTTCTAACGCTTTCTGCGCCTCCTCGGCTGCCTCACTTCCCTCAGCAGTATTCGTCAACGTTTCTTTGAGTTTTTCTAACTGCGAAATCAAATCCGTTGTGTCTGTCGACGTCTTAGATACACTGTCAATCGTCACCTTTGCTCCATCAGAAAGTCCTGCATCTGCTATATCCTGCGCAATCTTATCCATCGAACTTTCAATGGAACTTAACGTTGCCGTTATATTATTGCTAAAATCTGTTAGTGCAGCCTGTGTCTCCTGTAATTCCGTATTGGCACTTGCAATACTGTCCGCACCATCCTGAATCGAGGAACTGATTTTCGGGATATCATCTCCCGCTTTTGTAACCGCATCATCTAAAGACTCATTGCTCTCCATAAACGTATCAATCAATTCGCTGTATGAAGTCAGACTTGTATTCAAATCTTTTAATTGATCCTCCAAAGTCGACACACTGTCATCCTGCTTAATGTCTTCTGCAAGTACATTCGTCTTTTCAAAAATAGACTTTGTCACAACCTCAATGAATTTTTCATTGGTACTCTGCTTTAAAGAAGAAACTGCAGAGTCTGTAATCTTAGTCGCAACCGCATTTTTCTTCTCATTCTCATAATAGGTAATGGTCGGACTTGACTCGAAGTCAGATTCTAAGGACTGATACATACTTTTGGTAAATTCTTTGCTGATGACAACCGCAGCATAATATTTGCCGCTATAGACACCATTCTCTGCTTCCTCTGCCGTATCTACGACTGTCCAGGCAATCGTCGTCTTCGCTTCCATCTCTTCCACGACTTCGTCACCCATATTTACATAAGTTCCATCCTCTTCCGTATATCCTTCATCTTCGGAAATAATTGCAATCTGTATATTAGAAGTATTTCCGTAAGGATCCCAGTTCGAATAAATATTGAACCATGCATAAAGAGATGGCAGAATACAAAGACCTATCGCAATAATCATTGCAAAGGGATGTTTTATCAGGCCCTTGATATCTGCCACAAAAATTTTCCAAATATTATTCATGTCATTTCTCCTTAGCTACTATTTACAATTCACGGTATATTCTTATTATATCGCACATAAAAGTTATTTTACAATAGACATATCAAAATAGGAACATACAATTCCGCCAAAATGTCTATGTTTTTTCCATAATTTTTTCAGAAAAAAAGACACGTCAGACTGACATGCCCTTTTTCGATTTCTTATATTTTCTAGAATGTAATTTCATATTTCAGCGGACTGTTTTCTTTTCCATAGATTACTTTTGCACCACAGATGCCATAAGGCTCTAAAATACTTCCATATCCATAACTGCCGTCCAGATAAAAATACACTTCACCATATCCCGTTTTTCCCTGCTCTTTCTGTGTCAAAGCAGCGATTCCGGCATTTAATTCCGCATTCATCACCTGATACGTGCCATATGCAGTCAGATTGATTTCAAATTGGGCACCAATTTTACCATCTGCGGCTATTCCATAATCGAATACATCCGGTTCGTAAGAACAAATCAGACTGGTCTCTTTGCCATCATAGTTCACACCACAAACTCCATCTACTTCATAGTCAAAATAAATATCACCTTCGGCAGAATAAACTAAGTTCATCGTTACATATGCTGTGAACATTCCATCTGCAAATATATATGGGAGCGTTGCCACCGGAATGCTTCCCGCTTTCTGTGCAGAAACCGTAAAGTCTGATACTTTTAATTGTGTATCTAAGGTTGCCGTCATCTCCTGCACACCTGATAAATCAAAGACAAGTTTATATTCTAATGAAGGATTGATTGCAATGTCACCTTTCAACCTTCCATCCGTTCCAATCTGCTTATCTATGTGAAAATTCATGCCATTCATCGTTGTCGTGCCATTCGAAGTAAAGGTAAACCAGTCTTTCCAGCTTGTACTTCTGCTACCATTCTGCGCATCCGTAACGGTAACACCATCCGCTGTCACAACATCTTCTGCCGTCACCTGTGCAGTTCCTTCTGTGTCTACACTTTCCACAACGTCAAAAATGCTATCCGGTTCTTCCCCTTCTATCCGATAGCCGTCACCAGTCTCTGTAACCGCAGTCACTTCCATGGCACGCTCCGGTGCAGCTTCTGTCGCAGGTAAAATCAAAATATTTCCTGTTTCTAAATCCCCAGCCGCTATATCATCTGTCACGACCTCATATGTACCACCTGTCTGTTCTTCGTACTCGATATCGGCATCAAAATCGGTCACAACATCCTGGGTGTATACAATTTCGTCCGCTCCCTGATACTCTGTGCTCTCTTTTGCAAAGACCGTTGCATCACCGAGGTTCATTACAATCAACAGTGCCGCAAGGCTCCAACTTATCTTTTTTTCCATATTACGCATAGGTAAGCCTCCTTTTTGTCGCTGTTATAGCTTTTATAGTACTTATATCCTACCACAAAATGGAAATAAAAGCAATATATTAGAGTTTCTGCGTATATAGTTTGGAGATTTTGTGTACGCTACGTGTACGCAAAACATTTTTTAAGAAATATATATATAATTTTTGCAATAAAGAAAAGGACTCCCGAATCACTTCAGAAGTCCTTAAGTCCTTATAAAATCAAGGTTTTATCTTAGAATTTACCAGCTTTGTGAGCCTCTTCGATGCTTACAGCTACGGCAACAGTAGCACCTACCATTGGGTTGTTACCCATTCCGATAAGTCCCATCATTTCTACGTGAGCTGGTACAGAAGAAGAACCTGCGAACTGTGCATCAGAGTGCATACGTCCCATAGTATCTGTCATACCATAGGAAGCAGGACCTGCAGCCATGTTATCTGGATGAAGTGTACGTCCTGTACCACCGCCGGATGCTACAGAGAAGTACTTCTTACCCTGCTCGATACATTCTTTCTTGTATGTACCTGCAACTGGATGCTGGAAACGTGTTGGGTTTGTAGAGTTACCTGTGATAGATACACCTACGTTCTCGTGATGCATGATTGCAACACCTTCCTGAACATCATCAGCACCGTAACATTTTACAGTTGCACGAAGTCCATCAGAGTA
>CAKRDK010000020.1 GCA_934309475.1 uncultured Roseburia sp. | reverse complement strand
CTTAGCCGGAGCGGTAGCCGTATCGGCATTGCTCATTCTTCTGGCAGGAGTATATACCGGACTGTATCGTGTAGATGACAGCGTAAAAGAGCTTGGAAAGATACTGCTTATTGTATTTGCCCTGTATGCACCGGTCAAGGTGGAAAATATGATACTTGGCGGCGGTATCATAAGAAGCGGCGGCAACACCAAAATTATTATGGTGATTGATATTGTTGGCACATGGTGCATCGGAATCCCACTGTGCCTGCTTGCAGCGTATGTATTTAAGTGGGGCATTGTTGGCGTGTATACACTGCTTACCACAGAAGAAATATTCAGGCTGATTGTATCATTGATTATCTTTAAGAGGCGTAAGTGGATGATCAGTCTATCATAGTGCGAGGTGATGAAGATATGGATTATATACTCAAACTTCGCACATAAATTTTAGCTATGCACCTTGAAAATTCAATACCTGGCAGTTATTCAGTTGTCAATGTTCAGACCTTAAGCAACTTGGAGTTTTGTTTTCAACAATGCAGGAAGTGCATCCATAAATGCATTCGCCAATTCATTGATTTTTTCGTCTGAAAGTTCAGTGTTATCTGAAAGCATTGTTCTGAACATTTGGAGCAGCATTTGAAAAGCCTGTATCCATGTGATATCAGACATTTCGTCAGAAAAGTATAAAAAGAGCTCCCCAAGTGACCGGTTATCATTGGATTCCCGGCTTTCCAGTGACAGCATCATATTAGAACGGTTACGTTCAAACATGGAATCATCTATAATAAGAACATTGGCACGGTCTTCCGAATCCAGTGGAAGAATAGCGTTGTTTATGATTCTGGATGCAAGGATTGTAGTAAAACGCATCCAGTTAATTTGAACCATCTTCATGAAACGATACACGGTATCTTTTGCAAAATTAGGTGTGTTTTTTCCAGTAAGCAGACTCATATACATACTTCTGTTGGAGAAAATCACCAGAAACATGTATTGAAAAATCTCCGTTACCGGAGTGCCTTTCCTTTTATAGGCATTGGTAGCTTTCAAGGCTGAGGAAATATGAAACCTTATGAAAAAATCGTTTGATAGATTTAGAAATCTGCTTATCATTTTGAGTCGGTTGTGTTATACTTTTATTCATAGCATGAGCTTCCGGTTTGTAATTGTTTTTCGGCAACTCAATTATACCAAAACCATTGGTTTCATGCTATTTTTATGCCAGTTATTATTGAATTTTCAAGGTGCATAGGCACATTTTAATGTGCGAAGTTTGAGTAAAGTGAGTTATGGGCGAAAAGATACTGATAGTTGAAGATGACAAAAAATTAAATGATGGAATACGCCTTGCCTTAAAGAATGATTCCTATATCTTTTATCAGTGCAGGACTCTGCAGGAAGCCAGAGAAGCCATGCACAGGGACGAGATGGCACTGGTTTTGCTGGATGTGAATCTGCCAGATGGAAATGGAATTGATTTTGTAGGGGAAATCAGGAAAAACAGTCAGGTGCCGATTATTCTGCTTACTGTAAATAATATGGAAGTGGATATCGTGACTGGCTTGGATGCGGGCGCAAATGATTATATCACAAAGCCCTTCAGCCTTATGGTACTGCGGGCAAGGGTGGCAGTGCAGCTTAGAAATAAGGAGACGACAGCAGGTGATTCTGTGAAGATAGATGGATTTGAGTTCTGTTTTGATAAAATGGAATTTTTTAAAAACGGGGAGTTTGTTGAGCTTAGCAAGACTGAGCAAAAATTACTTAGGCTGCTGTGTGAAAACAGAGGGAAAGTATTGAAGCGCGAATACCTGATTGACGAGGTATGGCAGGGAGATACAGAGTTTGTGGATGCCCATGCCCTGACGGTTGCAGTCAAGCGGCTCAGAGACAAGTTGGAGGATGATGTACAGAATCCTAAATATATTAGGACGGTCTATGGAATCGGTTATACATGGGCGGTGAAGGAATGATAGGAAAAATCATATTGATTGCAGTAATATTTGTCATATGTGGAGCCTTCTGGTATTGCATTTTTTATCAGAAGGAAAAGCGGCTTCTAAACCGATTACAGCAAATGATAGATTGCGCAATAAATGGAGAATTGGAGAGGACAGAAATATCTGAGGAAAAGTATTCAGCCCTTGAAAACAGCATGAAGCAGTATTTAGACAGCAGTCTTCTGGCAGGGAAAAATCAGCAGGAGCAGAAGGAGGTTATACAGAAGCTTATTTCAGATATAGCGCATCAGACCCTGACTCCTATATCTAATCTCAAAATTTATGGCGAGATACTCTCTGAGAACAGCAGTGAAAATCAGGAAGAAATTGCGACCATTCTGGAGCAGACGGAGAAGCTGGATTTTCTCATTCAATCACTGGTAAAGCTGTCACGGATGGAGAGCGGAATTATAGCAGTACATCCGGAGGACACTGCTATAAGTCAGATGCTTGAGGCTGTGCAGCAACAGTTTGCTACAAAAGCAGGGGATAAGGGTATCAGCCTGAGTCTGTGTGACACCGATTTACATGCCATGTGCGATGCAAAATGGATGGTAGAAGCCCTTGGAAATATTGTGGATAATGCGATTAAATACACGTACAACGGTGGAAATGTCAGCATAAAAGCCGAGCAGTATTCTTTCTTTGTGAGGATTGACATAACCGATAATGGAATTGGAATAGAAAAGGAAGAGATACCAAAGATATTTGGACGCTTTTACCGGAGCCTGTCAGTGGCAGACCAGCCGGGAGTGGGAATTGGCTTATTCCTTGCAAGGGAGATTATTCAGGTGCAAAAGGGATATATAAAAGTGGCATCTGAGCTGGGAAAAGGCTCTAGCTTTTCTGTTTTTCTCCCGGTATCAAAGCAGGAATAGTATCAAAACTGTAATATTTCAGAAACAAGCTTGAGACATTGTCATGATAAAGTCTGTATTGTAAAAATCAATACAGGCTTTTTTAGCAGGAGGATGACATGAATATATTAAAAGCAGTGGATTTACGAAAAGTATATGGGCAGGGAGAGACAAAAGTCATAGCATTGGATGATGTCAATCTGGAAGTGGAAAAGGGCGAGTTTACAGCCATAGTCGGAACTTCCGGAAGCGGAAAGTCTACCATGCTGCATATTATAGGCGGACTGGACAATCCCACATCAGGACAGGTGATTGTGGATGGGCAGGACTTAAGCCATATGACAGCGGATGAACTCACTATTTTCAGGCGCAGGAATATTGGCTTTGTATTTCAACAATATAATCTGGTGCCCATGTTAAATGTGTGGGAGAATATTATCCTACCGGTAAAACTGGAAGGCAAAAATATTGAGAAAAGCTATATAGATGAAATTGTTGACACATTAGGTATTGGGTCTAAGCTTAAAAATATGCCAAATGCCTTGTCAGGAGGACAGCAGCAGAGGGTGGCAATTGCCAGGGCATTAGCCTCAAAGCCCGCCATTTTACTGGCAGATGAACCTACCGGCAATCTGGACTCAAAGACAAGTCAGGATGTGCTGGGACTTTTAAAAGTGACCAGTCAGCGTTTTCATCAGACAATAGTGATGATTACCCACAATGAGGAGATTGCCCAGATGGCAGACCGGATATTGCAGATTGAAGATGGAAAAATCGTCTCAGACAGCGGTCTGGTATAGCAGGGGGTGATTGTATGATAAAGGTAGAGAACAAAGAGACCCTGAGCTTATTGACTAAGCGTTTTATGAAAATGAACCGGGCTAGAAATATAATTGCTGTCATTGCAATCGCATTGACATCGCTATTATTTACCAGCCTTTTTGTGGGCAGCGTGTCCATGATTCTTTCACGGAGAGCAACAGAAATAAAACAGTTTATGGATTCAGCCCATGCCACTGCACAGAATTTGTCAGAAGAAGATGCACAGAGTTTACAGCAGATAATTGGGCAAAGCGAAGACGTGGAACGATATGGTTCAGGTATTTTTCTGGGAGCTGGAATGGATGAGCGGCTGGGCTTTTCTGTAGAAGTACGATATGGGGATGAAAATATGGCAGAAAGCTTTAATTGTCTGCCGACCACAGGAAGACTGCCGGAGAAGGAAAATGAAGTAGCACTCAGCAGCATGATACTGGAGGCTCTGGGGGTCACGCCTGAGATTGGGGAAGAAGTGACACTGACCTGGGAAGTAAATCCGACACTTAAACAGTACAAGACGGATACCTTTAAGGTGTGTGGATTCTGGCAGGGAGACAAGGCTGTTTTAGGACAGATGGTCTGGGTATCTAAAGCATATGCAGAGGAGAATCGCTATCATGTTACCAAGGAAGAATTAGAAAATGGCATTTATAACGGAGGTCTGGAGTATTGCGTATGGTATAAGAACCTCTGGAAGCTGGAGGAGAAAACTGAAAAGATATCTAAGGCAGCGGGATTTACGAAAGCAGGAACGGGAATGGAGGTAAATCCTGCATACAATCTTTTTGAGGAGGATTCCTTTTCATTTTCTTCGCTTGCAGTAATGATTCTTTTTGTGATACTGGCAGGATATTTGATTATCTATAATATTTTTAATATTTCTGTGAAAACGGATATAAGAGCCTATGGCTTACTAAAGAATGTGGGAACAACAGGAAAACAGCTCAAAAAAATTGTGCGTATGCAGGCATGGAGACTGTCGGCAATTGGTATTCCTATTGGTTTGCTGTGTGGATATCTGGCAGGGCTTTGTATGGCTCCATCACTTACAGCAGACAGCAATATCAGCGCACAGGCAGGGCAGACGACTCAGACCGTTGTGTCAGCAAACCCATTGATTTTTATTGTCGCAGCGCTTTTGACACTTTTGACGGTCTACCTCTCCAGCCTGCAGGCTTGCAAAATGGTGGAAAGAGTTTCGCCAGTGGAAGCCCTGCGTCTGGCAGAAGGAGAGCAGTCACAGAGGAAAATAAAAAAGAATACTTCTGTAAGCTGGTGGGGCATGGCGGTTCAAAATGTGTTCCGGAACTGGAAAAAGGGATTGATTGTTATGCTTTCCATTGCCCTGTCTATGGTGGTGGTCAACAGTATTGTGATGCTGGTGCAAGGCTATGATTTTGAGTCTTACAAAAACGTGTTATTAACAGCAGATTTTCAACTGGATCAGATGACAGCCGATTTGTCCAATACCAATTTCAATGGTATTACACCCGAAATCAAGGAGATTCTGAATGAATGTCCGGAAAGTGAGAAAACCGGATATGTATATTATTCAAAGGAAACTCACCAGATGGAGCCGGAGCTTCTTAAAATTTGGGAGTCATTGGCAGACAAATACGAGGAGAACTGGAATGACTATGAAAAGCAGATTTGGGAGGATGCAAAAGCGACTAACACTGTAAATGTCCATTTCCTTGGAATCAGTCAGGCTGTCTTTGACAAGCTGGAATGGAGAGGGGAAAAGCCATCCTGGGATAAATTTAAAAGCGGAGATTATGTGATTGTAGATTATGGCGATAAATTTGCAGAGCATCCTGTTTCTTACTATCAGACAGGAGATACTTTTCAAATGAAGTACCAAAATGGAAATGAGAAGGATTATGAGGTGCTGGGAGAAGCCCTGATGCCATACGCATTGGATTATCCGTATGCAGACCTCATTTACATTACAGTATTGGTTCCGGAGGATGAATATATCAGTCAGACGGGAAATGAATCAGCCATGTATGCGGCGATTGATGCAAAGAAGGGCAGGGATAAGCAGGTAAAAGCATACATTGACGAGAATGTTTTGAAAGAAAATGATATGATTAATGTACTTTCTGTATTGGATATGAAAGAGAGCTTTCAGCGGTTTGTCAGCAAATACTATATGATTGGTGGTTTTCTTGCCCTCATTTTAGCTTTTATCGGCATTATGAATTTCTTTAATACTACGGCAACCTCTGTAATCAGCAGAAGAAAGGAACTGGCACTTTTGGAAGTTGTGGGAATGACGAAAAAGCAGGTGGCGAAAATGCTGGTGGCTGAGGGCTTTCTGTATTTGGGAGGCGCATTTGTGATTGCAGTATTGCTAGTTGTGTTTGGTTCGGAGGAGATTTTATCGAATACAATCGGCAGGGCATTTTTCTTTCGGATGCATCTTACAATAGTGCCTTGTCTGCTTATGATTCCGATTTTGCTTGTAATCGCCTATGTCATACCTAAGTATCAGTTTGAAAAGATGAGCAGGGAGAGCCTTGTGGAAAGAATCCGTATGGAATAGGTGGATTTGTGGCAACAGGGAAACAGAAGAACTTTTTGGGGACAACGAGAGGACTGGTGAAATGGTGGTTCGTATGCAGAAATTAATTGTACAAAAGAAATGACTATCAAAAGTACAGTATTTGTAGAATGTATCAGAAAAGTATCGAACGGAGGATAATTTAATGGTAATCAGAGAATATACAAAGAAGGACGAGTTGGGATGGCTGAGATGCCGTGTTCTTTCATTTTTGGACTGTTCCTATTACAACGATGTTTTAACTCAAAGGGAAATTTATGAGAATGACTCGATTTGTCTTGTGGCGGAAGAAGATGGAAAAATTATTGGCTTGATTGATGTAGAAATAGAAAATGAAGTGGGAAGTTTATGTGTAGCAGGGAAACAAAGAGGAGCTGTAATTTGGCATTTGGCTGTGTTGCCGGAATATCGTAGAATGCATATTGCGGCTGCTCTATGGGACGAAGCTAAAAAGCAGCTAATAGGGGAAGGCATCCAATATTGTGAAGTATGGACGCAGGAAGATGAGCCAGCGAATCACTGGTATTTGGCACAAGGTTTTTATAATGTTAAGGAACAGAACTGGCTGCGTTGCTATGCGCGTCCTTCAAAAGCAGATTGGTTTTTGAACCGGGAGAATGTTGGGGAAATATATGGTGTTGAAGAAATGATATTTGAGGTAAAGCCTTCACGACGCAAGGAAATTTCTGACTACTGTTATAGAATAGATGAAGTCAGGCTTTATGCAATGAATTTATCATGAGCACTCCATTCCAACCCCATTGTCACCTCCCCTTCCAACCAACATACAATAACATCAAACAACAAAATCGAGGTAAGTATGGAGCACGAACATTGTGTGTGCCGGACGGACTGCGGACTGGAGCCATGGGCGGTAAATGTGGAGTGGGCGGCTATGCAGAACCAGAATTTCCGGACAGCAATCTGGACGGGATGTCATCTGCAGATGACGCTGATGTGTATTCCAATCAGAGGAGAGATTGGTTTGGAATGTCATGCCAATACGGATCAGATGATTCGGATTGAGCAGGGAAATGCAGTTGTAAAAATGGGCGAGACAAGGGAGAGGTGTGAGTTTCGGCAGAATGTTTCAAGGGGAGACGTAATTTTTGTCCCGGCGGGAACCTGGCATAATATTTATAATGCAGGACGGAGTGTTTTGAAGATTTCATCGGTGTATGCACCCCCACATCACCCGCATGGAGCAGTGCAGCGCACGAAAATGGACGAGACAGGGTGAAATAAGAAGAAACATGCATGAATTGACCAGTAACGGAATCCCGAAGTATGGTAAAATACAAGTACAGGAGTAGCTTGCAGAAGTACTAGGGAGAGTAGATGGAATGACGAGGAAACATTTTGTAAAAGGATTTATCTGCATTGCAATCTGCATATGCAGTTTCTTGGGATACATGACGGTAGAGGCACAGATATTGCCCATGGGTTTGAAACCGACAGGGAAGACGGTACGAATCGGTGTAAACAAAATCGAAGGCTTTTTAGATTACGACAGTGATGAAAACGTAGTCGGTTATGGGCAGGATTATCTGAGGGCGGTCGCAAGCATTACGGGCTGGAATTATGAATACGTCGAGCTGGAGGATACAAAAGATGGAGAAGAGAAACTCGCAGACAAAGAGATTGATTTATTAGCACCGTGTCAGAAGTCGGCACAGAAGCTTGAGACATATGATTTCAGCGCATATTCTCTCGGAACCGAGTACACGATGCTTGTCACACAGAAAGAGGACGAGACTTTTTATTATGAGGACTTTGAAAAACTGCGTGGTATTACGGTGGCAGTCGTACAGGATTCTCCGGCGACCGAGTATTTTACCAGATATATGAAGGAAAATAAGTTTGCAGTCAATATGCGTTACTATGCAACACCGGAGGATGTGCTTCACGCATTGGATAATGGAGTCGTGGATGCAGCAGTTTCCAATCTGATGATGTGCGGGGAAAAGTATAAGATTCTTGCACGTTTTTCGCCGAATCCTATCTATTTTGCAACATGGAAGGGGAACGATGAACTGTTGGCCGAATTAGATGATGCCATGCAGAATATCAAGGCATCCTACCCGGATTTGGAGTCGGAACTGATGCAGACGTACTATCCGGTTTACAATTATCAGTTTTTTTCAGCGAAGGACCGTGAATTTATTGCATCACATGGAACAGTCCGGGTCGGTTATGTGCAGGGAAATGCACCTGTTTCGGACTGTGATGAAAAGACCGGGGAGTTATCCGGTATTTCCAGGGATATCTTTGACAGGATACAGGAAATTAGTGGACTTCAATTTGAATATGTGCCAATTGGAAGCGGAACAATTGGCTATTCGTATATTCAGGACAACCAGATAGATTTAATTACAGGCGTAGAGTATAACAATGTAAATCGTAACACAACCGGTATGGTTATGAGCAACTCGTATTTTTCATCGCGAAGGATATTAGTTGGAAAAAAGAATCTTAAATTTTCCAAGAGCGACAGTTTAAAGGTTGCAATTTCGACCGGTTCAAAGACGCTGCCGAAGGTTATTGTGCAGGAATATCCCGGATTTGATATTGCGGAGTATGACACAGTGGAGGAGTGTTTTGAGGCAGTCCGGAAGGGAGATGCAGATCTTCTGATGACAAATCAGTATGTGGCAGAGAACTGGCTTGACCGTCCGGAGTATGAAGGCATGGGAATTGTTCCGGCGGAAGGCATCGAGACAAAGCTGTGTTTTGCGACGATTCTTTTTGAAAATAAAGATGCCAGTCAGGAAGTACAGTTGATAAATATCATAAACAAGGCACTGTCACAGATTACGGACGAAGAGATGGATGATATTATCATTTCGCAGATGGATGTCAACAAATATCAGTATACATTAGGAGACTTTTTTTATCACTACAGATTTATGCTTGTAACTGGTGGAATTCTTCTTGTGATAATTGCGGGAGCCCTGATTTACATTTATTCGCTGCGGGCGCGCGCTGAGGCATTGCAAAAGGAGGAAGAGCGCAGAACGTTCCTGCAGCAGAAGCGTTATCAGCTTGTGTTTGAGCATTCGAACGACCTGCTTTATGAAATTGGAATCAATGAGGAGTCGTTGATGTCCACCGCGCAGATTAGGGAAAAATTTGGCTGGGAGATTCCCAAGAAAATCGACGAGTTTAATGTGCAGAATTTTATGAAGGTTCTGCATGTGCATCCGGAGGACGAGCTTGTTGTGAAAAAAGCATTTTATCATATGATAGAGGAAAAAAAGGCGACCGAGGAGCAGCTGCGTGTTCAGACAGGCGATGGTGAGGATATCTGGTGTAAAGTTACCTGCCTCCCTCTTTACGATGCAAACGAGCAATTAGTATCTGTAGTTGGAAAAATCGAGGATGTAGACTGCGAAGTCAAGGAAAAAGAGCAGTTAGAGATTCAGTCAAGAACGGATGGGCTCACAGGACTTTTAAATAAAAGAACGTTCTACGAAGAGACTGTGGCGTATCTTGATGCGGCATCCGCGGCAGCAACCGGAATGATTTTTGTGGATTTAGACCACTTTAAGGATGTTAATGATACATTAGGACATGCAATGGGAGATTATGCAATCCAGAAGGCGGCAAGAAAACTTCAGGTTATTTTTGCAAACTATGATCTGGTATCCCGTTTTGGAGGGGATGAATACTGTATCTTTGTCAAAGATATTCCGAAAGAGACGTTTCAGGAAAAATTAGCGCGTACCGTCAGCAAATTAGAGGAAGTTTTTTCAGATGAAAAGGCGCAGGTGCGTGTGACTGCAAGTGTAGGTGCAATTTATTGCAGGAGAGAAAAGATAACGTACGATGAAATGTTTCAGTTGGCAGATGAAGCCGTTTATGAGGCAAAACGCCGGGGCAGAAACTGCTATGTTTTAAAAGAAGAAAAATAAAACGAAATTTTATAGTGAAATACCTCTGATTTCTACCGTTTTTTCGTAGGGCATATCTGGTGTACACTTCAAAAGGAAGGACAGAGAGGGTGGAACTTACTGCTCAAAGGGGTAGTGAAATATGGAAGAATTTACAATTTTAACGAAGACACGCTTTCGCTATTGTCGCGCGTAGCGGTGCTAAGCGACCAAAGTACGGTCGCTAAGAACCGACGGGCTCCAAATGTCTTCTTATAAAATTATAAATTCTTCCATATTAATCTACGCTTTGAGAGAAGTTCATGCATCGTCTGTGGGATTAATTTTGAAGGAGAAGAAGGTATGGGAAAAGGAAAAAAGGGAGTTCTGATTGGAGTCGTGGCAGCGGTTGTGATTGTGGTGCTGGGCTTGTTGGGATTTAGGAAAGCAGGGGTATTTGGCGTTTCGAAGGGGGAGGTCCGGAAAGATTTGACGTCCGTTGAGGTTGTAAAACTGATGGGAAACGGAATTAATCTGGGCAACACCATGGAGGCGTATGGTCATCTTGACTTAGGGACGGATGCGGATGTTTCTGCGTATGAGACTTACTGGGGACAGCCGGAGACAACGCAGGAGATGATTACGGCGATGAAGGAAGCCGGTTTCGATTCACTTAGAATTCCGGTTGCATGGACGAATATGATGGACTATGAGAGCGGAGATTACACCATTGGAGAGGCATATTTAGACCGTGTGGAGGAGATTATCAACTATGCATTGAACGAAGATATGTATGTGATCATCAACGACCACTGGGATGGAAGCTGGTGGGGCAAATTTGGTTCCGAGACGGAAGCGACCAGGGAAGAAGCGATGGAGCAGTATGTTTCCATGTGGACACAGATTGCAGAGCGGTATAAAAATTATTCGGACTACCTGATTTTTGAGTCCGCAAACGAAGAACTCGGTTCACGCTTAAACGATATCGATGTATGCGAGGATTCCGGTGCACTTTCCGAGGATGAATGTTATGAGATGACCAACAAAATCAATCAGACATTCGTGGATACGATTCGCAGTACATGCGGAAATAATGCGAACCGTTTTCTTCTGATAGCGGGTTATAACACAGATATTGAGATGACCTGTGATGACCGTTTTACGATGCCGGAAGATACGGCAAAGGGTAAACTGCTTGTGTCAGTGCATTTTTACACGCCATGGGGATATTGCGGAACCACCAGTATCACAAACTGGGGAAGCAAGAAAAATTACGAAGAGCAGAATTCCCTCATGGAGGAACTGAGCAAGTTTACAGAGGAAGGCTATGGCGTTGTCATCGGAGAATATGCTGCGATGCTTAACAAAGACGGCACAATCAAAGACAATTATTGTGATTTTGCAGGAAATCTGCTTTATAACTGTGATTTGTATGGTTACTGTCCGATGCTTTGGGATTGCAGCAATCTCTTTGATCGTACCGAAGGGAAATTCCTCTATGATGATGTGGCAGAACTTTATCAGGAGAGAAGCCTGGCCGCACAGTCAGACCTGACAGAGGAAGAAATCAAAGAAAATGCCCAAAATGCATTGGAAGAAGCCTATGCGGCAGCAGCAGATAAACTTGAGGTGGATACGACAGTGGATGATGACAGTGCGACCGCGTGGATTATGTATAACAGCGGAGACTGGGGCATTACCTACAGCGTTGGGGATGAATATGATCCGGAGTCGAAGACGGACGGCGTTGTTGCGACAGATGCCGAAATTACCGGAGCCGGAACCTATACGGTCAGCCTTGATTTTACCGGAACAGACGGAGGTTACGCGGTTGGAACCGCTTTTTCTGCGCTTGGCATTGCCAATGGAGAACTTTTGTATCCGGGCTACATTGTTACAATTACAGATGTAGAAATTAACGGGGAAAGTTACACATTAAATGGAAAACCATGCACGACGAGCGATGATGAAAAGTGTACCCGTGTGAATCTCTACAATGAGTGGGTAAAAGAGATACCGGAGGAAGCAAGAACAGTGGATGGAAGCCTGATGGGGGCATCTGCAACATTGTTGAATCCGGATGATTTAGAAAAGGTGGAGACGATAAGCGTTACGTTTGATTACGCTCCGGCAGAATAGAACAAAAAATGATACCATAACGACATCCTTTGTGCTAAAATATGCTTTGTGAAATATTTTACACAAAAGATGTCGTTTTTGTGCATAGGAAGGAATGAAATACAATGGATTTTAACAGACGAAGACAAGAAGTATTAGAGAAAATGGAGGCAAATTCCATTTTGATTTTATATTCAGGAATCGAGGTTCACGTCAGTGCAGATGAATATGCACCATTTGAGGCGAACCGCAATTTCTTTTACCTGACAGGACTTCGCAGGGACAAGATGGCATTGGTATTAGATAAAGCAGCAGAAAAGCCTGCCGTAAAACTTTTTATCGAAGAGGCAGATCCGACTATGGAACGCTGGTACGGAAGAAAAGTGACGGTAGAAGAAGCAAAAGAGATTACCGGGATTGAGGACGTTTCCTTTATCGATGACTTAGAATCACGGATTGATTTTATTATGACAAGAGAAGACGTTGATGCGATTTACTTTGACACCTATCGTCATCAGCTCGAAGATATGGAAGATTACAACCTCGTGAAAGCAAACGAGTTTGCAAGAAAATATCCGGGAACCAGAATCAAAAACTGTTACCCAATCATTGCGGAAATGAGAATGCAGAAAGATGCGGATGAGGTGAATCTGATTCGTGATGCCATCAAGCTGACGGACGAAGGCTTGCAGTGTGTAATGCGCAATCTGAAACCGGAAATGAAAGAATATCAGGCACAGGCTGATTTTGAGTACAGCATCAAACGCAATGGTGCGGACAGCGTTTCCTTCCCGACGATTGCGGGAAGCGGAATTAACGGAACAATGCTTCACTATGAGACAAATCAGGACACCTGCAAAGATGGAACCTTGTTGCTGTTAGACCTTGGAGCAAAATACAAGGGTTACTGTGCTGACATAACCAGAACGTATCCAGTCAACGGAACTTTCACAGAGCGTCAGAGAGAGGTTTACAATATTGTACTTGCGGCAAACCGTAAGATTGCAGAAGTTGCAAAGCCTGGTATGACCACAGTTGAATTAAACAATGTCTGCAAGAAAGTGCTGGCAGAGGGATGTATCCGTTTAGGCCTGATTGAGAAAGAGGAAGAGATTGGAAAATACTACATGCATGGTGTTTCCCATCACCTTGGAATCGATGTGCATGATGTCACGGTCGATTCAAACCGCAGACTGCGTCCGGGCGCTGTCATTTCAGATGAGCCGGGTCTTTACATCGATGAGTGGGAAATCGGAATCCGTATTGAAGATGACCTGCTGATTACCGAGGACGGATGCGAATGTCTGTCGGAGGGCATTATCCGTACGGCAGATGAGATAGAGGTATTTATGAGAGAGCACCGGGAAAAATAAGCCGGCGGCGGACAACTGTGGTAAAAAGGGGAAAAGGTTTAAGATGAATTTTGAATTTTGGAATGAGTGTAAAAGTCAGGATGAACAGGTGCAGCAGTATTACGATAAGATGTCAAAACTTTTAACGGCGGCGGAACAGGATTACTGGCAGAAGCCGGTGAGATGTGCGATGCAGTTAGAGATGGCTGCGAGAGAAATCTGCCTGGTTTATAATCATGTCTATGAACTGGAATTTTCAGAGGAGGCAGGGCTGCCAGACATGCTCTGTTACAGCGGGGATGATGTGCACGATGCAAAGGTGAGCAAATTTCTGTGTGCGGTCAGTGACGAGCAGCGGAATCAGTTGAACCAGATACGGGTGCTGGGGGAAGAATGTATTTTTCTCGAAGAGAATCCACAGCACCGGGATGCGCAGGATGACAAGCTTTATCTGAATGTGAAGAAAATGATGATTGCAATGATGAATTGTCTTGAGCATCTGCTGCTTGCGGTAGAGCGGCGCACGGATTTTGGACATCTTGAATTTGACGAGGATGAAGTGCCGGGAGAGCCACTGCCACAGCCCGCTGTTGTGACGAAGAAAAAGTCGTTCTGGCAGAAATTACATAAGAAGTAAGGAGCAAAAAATGTCCTATTTTCCAATGTTTGTAGAACTCAAGGGGAAGAGCTGCCTGATTATCGGCGGTGGAAGAATCGCATTGCAGAAGATGCGCGTGCTGCAGGATTTCGGGGCGGATGTCACGGTTTTAGCGCCGGAACTTGCGGAAGAGATTGTAAAAAACTGCAAAGTGAGGAAGAAAGAATTTGAGGAAACGGATTTGGAGGGAGCGAAGCTTGTGGTAGCTGCGACTGACAATCAGGAACTGAATCATCGGATTGCAGAATGTTGCAGGACACGCGGGATTCCTTATAATGCGGTTGACCAGATTGATGATTGTAGTTTTATTTTTCCTTCCTATGTAAAAGAGGGGGAAGTGGTTGCAGCATTTTCAAGTGGAGGACAGAGTCCGCTTATTACACAGTATCTGAAAGAAAAAATAAAACCTGACCTCACGGAACAACTTGGCACACTCGCGGCATGTCTGGGAGGACTGCGCGCAGAAGTGAAAAGAACCGTTGCCACGGAGGCAGAGCGGAAAAGCTGCTACAGGGAAATCTTAGAGGCGGGATTGCGCCAGGATAGGGTACCGGAGCCGGAAGAGATTCGGGCAATCCTTGCAAAATATCAGAAATCATAGAAGTCAGTTGCGCCGGAAGCGGCGTGGAAATGAGGAAAAAATGGAGCGTACAAGACGTTTAAGAGTAAGTGAAGCCATGCGGAGCATGGTGCGGGAAAATCATGTTAGAGTAGACGAATTGATTTATCCTGTTTTTGTGATAGAAGGAGAAAACATTTGTCATCCGGTCGAGTCCATGCCGGGAATTAACCAGTATTCGATTGACCGTTTGTCCGAGGAACTTGACAGGGTTGTGGAGAATGGAATTCCGTCTGTTTTATTGTTTGGAATTCCGGCACACAAAGACGAAGTCGGAAGCGGCGCCTACGATGAGCATGGTATCGTGCCGGAGGCAATCCGCTACATCAAATCACAGGAAAAATACAAAAATCTGGTTGTAGTTGCAGATGTCTGTCTGTGTGAGTACACATCCCACGGACACTGTGGACTGATTCGGGATGGAATTATTTTAAATGATGAGACACTGCCGCTTCTGGCAAAAGCATCTGTCAGTTATGCAAAAGCGGGAGCTGATATTATCGCACCGAGTGATATGATGGACAAGCGTGTCGGGGCAATCCGTGCCGCATTAGACGAAAACGGATTCGTCAACATTCCGATTATGGCATACAGTGCCAAATTTGCGTCCGGATTTTATGGACCTTTCCGTGATGCAGCACATTCTGCACCGGGATTCGGGGACAGAAAGACCTATCAGATGGACCCGGCAAACGGAAGAGAAGCAATGCGTGAGGTAGAAGAAGACTTGCGCGAAGGGGCGGATTTGATTATTGCGAAACCGGCGATGGCATACATGGACATCATCAAAGACATCACGAACCAGTTTAATGTGCCGATTGTAGCGTACAACGTGAGCGGCGAGTATTCGATGGTAAAAGCGGCAGCAGCAAACGGCTGGATTGATGAGAAAAAAATTGTCATGGAAATTATGACAGGCTTAAAACGTGCCGGAGCAAAAATGATTATCACATATCACGCCCTTGATGTGGCGCGCTGGATTCGGGAGGAATAGAACATGTCAGACCAGAAATCAAAAGAATTATTTGAGGCAGCGAAAAAACATATTCCGGGCGGTGTCAACAGTCCTGTTCGGGCATACGGTTCGGTCGGAAGAACACCGCGCTTCATTGCGTCTGCAAAAGGAGATAGAATTACAGATGTAGACGGAAATGAAATGATTGACTATGTATGTTCGTGGGGACCCGGCATCTTAGGACATGCGCATCCGCAGGTCATTCAGGAAGTACAGAAAGCCTGTGAAGCCGGATTGACTTACGGTGCACCGACAGAGAAAGAAGTCGAGTTAGCCGAACTGATTGCGGAACTGATTCCGACGATGGAAGTCAGCCGTTTAGTCAGCTCCGGAACGGAAGCCGTGATGAGCGCAATCCGTGCGGCACGCGGTTATACCGGAAGAGATAAAATCATAAAATTCAAGGGATGCTATCACGGACATTCAGATGGACTTTTAGTCAAAGCAGGTTCAGCGGCACTCACAACGTCTGTGCCGGACAGTGCTGGTGTCCCGGCGGATTATACGCGCAATACGTTAGTGGCTCTCTACAATGACAAGAAATCCGTGGAAGAACTTTTTGAGGCAAATCCGGATTCTGTTGCAGCCGTTATCGTAGAGCCTGTTGCGGCGAATATGGGTGTGGTACTCCCGGAGGAAGGATTTTTACAGTTCCTGCGTGAGATTACAAAACGTTACGGAGCACTTTTGATTTTTGATGAGGTTATCACGGGATTCCGTCTTGCACTCGGCGGAGCACAGGAATATTACGGCATTGAGCCGGATCTGACCACACTTGGAAAAATTGTGGGCGGCGGCATGCCAATCGGTGCTTATGGTGGAAAGCGTGAGATTATGCAGGTGATTTCACCGGATGGACCGGTCTATCAGGCGGGAACTCTTTCCGGCAATCCGATTGCAACTACGGCTGGAATTGAGACACTGAAACTGTTAAAAGCAGACCCTGCCATCTATGAGCGATTGGAGAAGAAAGCAGAGCGCCTTGCGGACGCGGTAAGGGCAGCAGCAGGGGATTCGGTAAGGGTCAACCAGGTCGGCTCCCTGCTTAGTATTTTCTTTACCAAAGAAGAAGTCAGAGATTATGCGAGTGCGGTTTCGTCGGATACAGCCCGCTATGCAGATTATTTTGGCTATTTGTTAGATCATGGCATCTATGTGGCACCGTCACAGTTTGAGGCAATGTTTGTGTCAGATGCGCATAACGAAGAGGACATTGAAGAGACCTGTAGGGTAATGACAGAGTATTTTCAGAGGTAGTACGAGGAGAAAAACCATATGCAGTTTGGTTTTATTGGAATAAATTATAAAAAAGCACAGCTAGATATCCGGGATAAGACCTCTTTTACCGATGCGATGAAGATTGATTTTTTCCAGCGCGCGGAGGCGGCAGGCGTGGAGCAGTCGATGGTGCTCTCCACCTGTAACCGGAGTGAAGTGTATTTCTTTTTTGAAAAAAAGGAACAATTAGAACAAATCAAAAAAATCTATCAGGAAATGTTTCCGGGTGTTGCGGTAGAAGCGTATCTGACCTGTCTTTCCGGGGAGGAGGCACTTGCCTACCTGTTCCGGATTGCGGCAGGGTTAGAGTCGTTAGTGCTCGGCGAGGATCAGATTTTAGGTCAGGTGCGGGAAGCATTGGATTTTTCGCGTGCGATGGGGCACAGTAAGAAAGAGATGAACAAAGTCGTGCGCGATGCCGTGACCTGTGCGAAAAAGATTAAGACAGAATTAAAAATCAGTGAGCATCCGCTGTCGGTCAGCTACATCGGAATCCAGAAGCTGAATGAAAGCTGTGGCATCCGGGGGAAAAAGACGCTTGTCATTGGAAGCGGCAAGACGGCAGTGCTGGCATTGAAATACCTGTATGAGTATGGCGCAGGGGAAGTCTACGCATGCAGCAGGAATTTAGAACATGCGGAGGAGTTAAAGGAGGAGTTTGAGACGATCCATATTGTCCGCTATGAGAAGCGTTATGAGGTCATGAAGCAGTGTGATATTGTCATTTCAGCGACATCCTCCCCGCATACGGTCGTAAAAAGAGAGGCCTTTACGCCGGAGCGCGCGATTACGTTTCTGGATCTGGCGGCGCCGCGTGACATTGATATTTCGTTCGAGCACGAAGAAAAGGTACATCTGATAAACTTAGACACGCTGCAGGAGATTGTAAAAGAGAACCGGATGGAGCGCGAGGCGTTGGTCGAGCAGAGCAGAACGATGATTGCGGAAGCGCTTGAGGAGACGAAGGAGTGGCTGCTGCAGAGCAGAGTGGATTCCACAATAGAGTCATTGCAGCAGCGGTGCAGTGAGATTGTGGAGGACAGCTATGAATATCTGAACCGCAAAATGGAGTTGAGCCATCGCGAGCAGAAGCTGTTGAAAAAGGTGCTGAATGCTTCATTACAGCGAATGCTGCGTGAACCGATTCAGGAATTAAAGCAGTTAGATACGAAGGAGGCACAGGATCAGTGCCGTGATATGGTAGAGCAGCTTTTTCATTTGCAGGACGAAAAGACGGAGTAGAACATGAATTATAAGATTGGAACGAGAGGGTCAAAGCTTGCACTTGTACAGGCAAACTATGTTTGTAAACAATTGCAGGAGCATTACCCACAACATTCATTTGAGATAAAAGTGATTCAGACACAGGGCGATAAGATTCAGAATAAACCGCTGAATCAGATTGGCACCAAAGGTGTTTTTGTAAAAGAGATTGAGGAACAGATTTTAGCAGATGAAGTCCAGATGGGGGTGCACAGCATGAAAGATATGCCGGCACAACCGGCAGAGGGACTTCTTTTTACAAAGGCATGGAAGCGCGAAGACCCACGGGATGTTTTGATTCTGCGTGAAAAAAAATCTTTTGCGGAACTTCCGGATGGCGCCGTGATTGGAACGGGAAGCATGCGGCGCAAGGTGCAGCTTCTGCGGATGAGAAGTGACATCCACGTGGTCGATATCCGTGGAAATGTGGATACACGCCTTCGCAAGATGGAGGAACAGAAGCTAGACGGTATCGTACTTGCGGCAGCAGGATTGCACCGTCTCGGATTAGAACATCTGATTACCCAATATTTTACGACAGAGGAGATGATATCCGCCCCGGCGCAGGGGATTCTTGCCCTGGAGATTTCGAAAAAGCGTGGAGAATTAAAAGAGATGCTGGACGCACTTTCAGAGGAAGAGACAGAAGTTGAAGCAGCAGCGGAGCGCGGTTTCTTAGCAGAGATTGGTGGAGACTGTCATGTCCCGGTCGGCGCATCCTGCGTGCGGAATGACGATGGAACCCTTACGCTTGCGGCGATGTTTGGAGATGAGAGCGGTGAAAAAACTGCATATACAACAGTAGCTGGAATAAATCCGCAGGCACTTGCAAAAGAAGCGGCACTTGAGATTCGAAAGCAGATGGAAAGGTAGGAAACGACATGGTATCTTTGATTGGTGGAGGACCGGGCGAGACAGAACTGATTACGGTAAAAGGATTAAAACGTCTCCGTGAGGCGGACTGTATTATCTATGACCGCCTTTCGTCCCCGGAACTGCTTTTGGAAGCGAAGAAGGGCTGCGAACTTATTTACGTCGGAAAAGAGAGCCACAACCACACGATGAAGCAGGAGGAGATGAATCTGCTTCTGGTGGAAAAAGCAAAGCAGTATGAAAAAGTAGTGCGGTTAAAAGGCGGCGACCCTTATGTGTTCGGGAGGGGCGGCGAGGAAGCCCTTGTCTTAAGGGAATATGGAGTTCCGTTTGAAGTTGTGCCCGGAATCAGTTCGGCGCTTGCGGGGCTGTGCTATGCCGGGATTCCGATTACCCACCGCGGTGTTGCCATGGGATTTCATGTTGTGACGGCACATAACAAGCGTGATGAACTGGCGGACATTGATTTTGAAGCAATGGCGCGGGGCAAAGACACCTGCGTGTTCCTGATGGGCTTAAGCAAGGTAAAAGAAATTGCACAAAAGCTCATGGAAGCCGGCATGTCACCGCTCACACCGGCAGCCGTGATTTCAAAGGCAACCACAAAAGAGCAGCGCACCTGTGTGGCACCGCTTGCCGACATTGCGGATGAAGTCGCATTAGCAGCGCTTCCATCTCCGGCGTTAATCGTTGTCGGTGAAGTGGTGAAATTGCGTGAACAGTTGAATTTTTTTGAACAAAAGGAATTATTTGGAAAACACTATCTTGTCACAAAGATAGGAACCGAGCAGAGCCGTCTTGGTGTACTGTTACAGGAAATGGGCGCGGCAGTGACGGAGGTTACGACGGGCGTCATTCAGAATAAAAAAGTATCTTTTTCCAAAGAAATGCTGCAACAGGCGGACTGGCTGGTGTTCACCAGCGTCCACGGTGTACAGGCTTTTTTCGAGAATCTGAGAGAAAGCTGTCTTGATGTGAGAAGTCTCTGGCATTGTAAGATTGCATCGATTGGCAAAAAGACATCGGCAGAGCTGGAACGTTTCGGCATCTGCCCGGATTTAGAGCCGGAGACAGCCAATGCAAAAGCGTTAGCGAAGGCATTGCAGCAGGAAGTTTCGGGAAGTGAAGTGCTACTCTATCTGAAAGCAAAAGAGACGGAGAATACGCTTCGGGAAGCGCTTGCGGACAAATGTGAGTTCCGTGAGATTGTAATTTACGAGAATCACAATGCATTGTCCGAAGCGTCCCGTACGGAAATCTTGGCAGAATCCTGCGATGGAATCTTTTTTACCTGTGCATCCTCCGCACGCCGTCTGCTGGCGGGACAGGGCACGCAGACTGTGTGCTTTAGCATCGGAGAGCAGACGACAAAGGCGCTCACAGAATGTGGTGTGGCAGACATCCGTGAAGCGGTACGTGCGGATTATGAGGCGTTGGTGGAACTTGCTACCACTCGTTGATATGAGGTCTGCTTTCCAGCCAACATTATGTCTGTACCATACGGAAAACATATGATAAAATAAGAAGGACTGGTAACGTTACCAGTCCTGATTTAAGAATGAAACGAAAGAATGAGGAACGATGATATGATGAATCCGGGAGCAATTATGAAATTAATGAGTGCAAAGAATAAATTTAATGCAAATCATCCGAAGTTTCTGGCTTTTTTGAAAGCTGCATTCGGAACTGGAATTGTGGAGGACACAATCATTGAAATCAGTGTCACAAAGCCGGGGTGTGAGACGATTACTTCTAATATAAAGGTAAAACAGTCAGACTTGGAGTTGTTGCAGGAGTTACAGCAGTTAGCAAAACAACAGTAGTCAGAAAGGATGGAGAAGGCAGATGTTAGGAACACGTGTATCTTATGAGGCAGTGAAAAACGAAGTGACCTGTCGGTTTGAGCAGGGCAGCATGAAAGTATCGGTACTGACACCGGAGATTATCCGTGTCTATGCGCAGTTGAGCGGACAGGAGCACATTTCGAGGGCAATCGAAGGGGACAAAGCAACAGAGACAGCATTTCTGGTGACAGAAGAAAAAGACTGCTGGTCGATTGAGACCGATGCGGTAAGAGCCTGTATTTATGATGAGGGCTATATTGATTTTTACAAAAAAGACGGGACACCGCTCTGTGAGGACTATCGTGGAAAACGAATCTTCAAATCCCAGATTAGTGAAAATTTCATCGCATTTTTGAAGGCGGAAGGCCATGAAGTGCCGGATGCCACGGATTTTGACTATCCGGTGCAGGTTGTAAAGAAGATGGATGGAGACGAATCTTTTTACGGACTCGGCGATAAGACGGGCTTTTTAAATAAGAGGGATTACGAGTACGAGAACTGGAATTCCGATGTACCACAGGCGCACACAGACAGTTTCAAGGCACTGTACAAGTCGATTCCGTTTCTGATTACAAGAAAAAAAGATGCCGTGTACGGACTTTTCTTTGACAACACATACAAATCTTATGTAAACCTTGGAAAAGAAAATGAGGCCTATTTTTTCTATGGCGCAGACGACGGAAATTTAGATTATTATTTTATTGCCGGTGAGCATATGACAGATGTAGTTAAAAACTATACCTACCTGACCGGAAGAACACCGTTGCCACAGTTTTGGACACTAGGGCATCAGCAGAGCCGCTGGGGCTATGAGTGTGCGGACGATATCCGTGAAATTGCAGAGAATTACCGAAAGCTTGCGATTCCGTGCGATGTGATTCATTTTGACATTGATTATATGGATGCCTACAAGGTATTTACCTGGAATGAAAAGACATTTGGAAAGCCGGGTGATCTGATTCAGGAGATGAAGGAAAAGGGGTACCATATCGTGACCATCATTGATCCGGGCGTAAAATTAGAGGAAGGTTATGCAAAATATGATGAGGGCATTGCCCATGATTATTTTGCAAAAACGCCGGAAGGGGAAGTCTATGTCAATGCCGTATGGCCGGGCGATTCCGTTTATCCGGACTTCGGCAATCCGCAGACAAGAGCGTGGTGGTCAGACAATCAGGAGTATCTGACGAACCTTGGCGTGGCGGGTGTCTGGAATGATATGAATGAGCCTGCAAGTTTCCATGGCGAGCTTCCGAAAGATGTTGTGTTCCATGAGGAAGAAAAGCTGACGAACCATGCCGCAATGCATAATGTATACGGCCACCTGATGTCAAAAGCGACATTTGAGGGCTTGCAAAAATATGACGGAAAGCGTCCGTTTGTTATCACAAGAGCCTGCTATGCCGGAACGCAGAAATATTCGACGGTCTGGACCGGAGACAACCAGAGTCTCTGGGCGCATTTACAGATGGCAGTGCCGCAGCTCTGCAATCTTGGAATGAGTGGTTTTGCTTTTGCCGGAACGGATGTGGGCGGTTTCGGAGCAGACTGTACGAAGGAGCTGATGTGCCGCTGGGTACAGGTGGGATGCTTTTCACCACTGTTCCGCAATCATTCTTCCAAGGGAAGTACCTATCAGGAGCCATGGCAGTTTGACGATGAGACGGTGGATATCTACCGGAACTATGTGTCACTGCGTTACCGCCTGTTACCGTATCTGTACGATCTTTTTTACCAGACGGAGCAGACCGGAATGCCAATCATGAGACCGCTTGTGCTTCATTATGAGAATGACCCGGAAGTCTGGAATCTGAATGGAGAATTTTTATTCGGAGAACAGATTCTTGTCGCACCGGTATTAGAACAGGGCGCAACGAAAAAGATGGTTTATCTGCCGGAAGGTACCTGGTATGAATTCGGCACACAAAAGGCATATGAGGGTGGAGCCTATTATATGGTGGATGCACCGCTTGCTGTATGCCCGATGTTTGTGAAAGCGGGAAGTGTGATTCCGACTTATGAGGTGCGTCAGAGCACGGCGGAGGGAGCCTATGATACTCTTACGTTAGAAGTATATCCGGGAGAGGGAACTTACATCCACTATCGCGACAACGGAGAGGATTACGCGTACCGCGATGGGGCTTATCAGCTCTATGAATTCCGGAATGACAACGGAGCGGTAACTTCTGCCGTAAAACATGACGGTTATTACAACTACAAAAAGATATATATTAAAAAAGCCGGAAGCGATAAAGTGGAGGAACTGTAGGGCGTACAATCTACCAAAATATCACACCTGCATATCTTATAGAGATGGAAGGATAGGAGCAGCTTGTGGATTACAGTCAGGAACGATTTTTTACCACGCAGCAGTATGATATCCCCAAAATGCCATTTTACATGAGCTATCCCATGCAGAATCTTTATTTGACAGAAATGGAATATGAAAGAGACATGGAGCGGATGAAAGAGCTCTATCCGAGAAGTGTAAAAAGTATTTTGGAAATCATCGAAGAAGAATGTGATAAGATGGAGTACGAAGGAAGCCTGATGTTTGACGAGTATCCGGATCGGATGATGCTCGAACGGCTTGTGGATAAGATTTATGAAAAAGCAAACCAGGGTGGAGAAGTCAAGGACAGTCAGATTGAAAGTGAAGAGATTCAGAGACGTCCGCCGGGACCGCCACCATTTGGCCCACCACCGGGACCACCGACATTTGGCCCGCCACCGGGACCACCACCATTTGGTCCGCCACCGGGCAGACCGGGAAATGATATGCGGGATCTCATTTGGGTGATGCTCAATAACGAAATGTATAAGAGACGCTGCAGACACAGACGTTGCAGAAGATGGTGGTAACACAGCATGTGCTGCTAATAGTATGAAATAATTCTTAAGTTTCTTAAGAATTCTAAATTTCAATGAAAATGTGGTTGCAGTTTCAAAAAAAAATGCATACAATATAGCTATCGCCTTGCGGTAGCTATTTTGTATGTACGGATGTAAGGCTAAAATGCAACAGGAAATGATTTTGAAAGGAACCGGAAAAGATGAGAAAAGGTGCAGTAAAGGCACTTGTTTTAACGATAGTTTTTATACTGACGGTAGTGATTACCGGGGTATTTACCAATAAAACAAATGAAGATTTAACAACTGAGATGGCGGAGGCTACGCTGCCTGTCATTACATTATATGAAAATGGGGTGGAGATTAACGAACTCCATGGTTACACGGCAGAGATGCAGGCAAAATATATGCGTGATACCATTACGCCAATCGGTGAGGACAGAATCCTCCCGGTTACAATTCAGTGTTACCAGACAAATGTGGATTCCATTTCATATGAGATTCGAAGCCTCAATGGGGAGCGTTTGATAGCAGATGCAAGTGTAACAGATTTTGAGCAGAAGAGCGGAAGCATTTCCCTTGAATTAGAGATTCAGAACCTGTTAGAAGAAGGACAGGAATATCTGTTTGAGTTAGAGCTGACAAGCGGGGATAAGACGATTCATTATTATACCAGAATTATAGAACCGGTGGACAGCTATGTAAAAGAGTGCGTGGATTTTGTGCAGGATTTCTCCGCGAAGACCTTTCAGGATGAGACATCGGGAACACTTGCAACCTATATGGATGCAACGACAGAGGAGGATAATAACCTCCACTATGTTACGCTGGGGAATTCCTTAAGTCAGGTGGCATGGGGAGATTTTAACGGACAGCGCCTGACGACTCCGGTTGCTTCCATCAAAGAGATTAACAGCTCCTACAATGTGATTGTGTTAGATTATGTAGTGACATCGGTCGATGAGAATGGTGAGAGCGAATACTATAACGTAGAGGAATATTATCGTGTCAGATACACGTCGAGCCGCATGTATCTGCTGAATTTTGAACGTACCATGTCGCAGATTTTCCGTGGGGAGAACAGCAGTTTTTATGACAATGACATTCAGCTTGGAATCCGTTCGGAGGACGTGGAATATAAGTCAAATGAATCGGGAAATATTGTCTGCTTTGTGCAGGAGGGAGAACTTTGGTGCTACAATGAGAGTTCGAACCAGCTTGCGCAGGTATTCAGTTTCCGTGGATATGAAGGAATTGATACCAGAGAAAATTACAGCGAGCATGATATCCGGATTATTGATATTGATGAGGCAGGAAGTATCAACTATATCGTATATGGCTATATGAACCGTGGTGAGCATGAAGGACAGGTCGGAATCGGTGTCTACCACTATGATGGAATTGCGAATACGAATGAAGAAGAGCTTTTTATTCCTGCGACACAGTCTTATGAAGTGATGAAGGAAGAACTCGGACAGATTATGTATGAGAACGAGGAAGGAAAATTCTTCCTCATGATGTCCGGAACCATTTACCAGATAGATTTGCAGACTCTCGAAATGAAGGAACTGGTGAGCAATCTGACCGATGACTGTTATGCAGTGTCAGAATCGCACCGCTATGTGGCATGGGTGGAAGATATCGATGCAAGCACGGCAATCCACCTTATGGATTTGAAGACAGGGCAGACGACAGATATAGAGGAGTCCGCGGCACAGTATGTGAAACCGCTTGGCTTTATGCAGGAAGATTTTGTGTACGGAGTGGCGAACCAGTCAGATGTATCGGTCGATGCAGCAGGAAATCAGACGTTCCCGATGAATCAGGTCAAGATTATGGATACCTCGGAGGAATCCCATGATATTTTAAAAACCTATCAGAAGGATGGCTATTACATTTCGAGTGTGGATATAAGCGGTTACACGATTTATCTGAACCGGATTCAGTTCAATGGAACCGCATATGTGGCAGCGGATCAGGATACCATTATGAACCGTGAGGGAAAAGACACAGATACCGTGACGGTTGCAACGACTGTGACCGATGGGAAACAGACACAGGTGCAGCTTGCACTCACAGATGCGGTCGCTGAAAAGTCACCGAAGCTTTTGACTCCAAAAGAGATTATTGTGGAGGATGAGCGCGTTTTAAGTATCGATAATGACACCGAAGAACAGAACCGCTATTACGTGTATGCGAAGGGAAAAGTATTGCTGACAACCGACAGCATCACGGACGCGATTGTGATGGCAAACAGCCAGATGGGGGTCGTCATCGGGGATGAACAGCAGTATGTCTGGAAAAGAGCGAGAAAGACGAGCCAGAGTCCGTTTACGGATATATTTGTGGGAGATGAGGATGCAACTGCAGGAAGTGTTGTGCAGTGTATCAATGCCATGCTGGAAAAAGAGGGCATTAACATCAGCGTCAGTGCACTGATTCAGGAAGGAACCACGCCAAAAGAAGTATTGAAAAATACAATGAAAGACGCAACCGTCTTTGATTTGTCCGGTTGTACCGTAGATGAAGTGTTATATTATGTAAACAAGGGAACGCCGGTCTTTGCGATGACCGGAAGCAATACGGCGGTGCTGATTGTCGGCTATGATGCAAGCAATGTTTATGTATATGCACCGGACACTGGAGTAACTACAAAGATAGGACAAAATGATGCAAATGAGATGTTTACCAACGCGGGAAATGTATTTTTTGCATATCTGACACAATAGACCGACAGATGAGAAAACTTTAGCCTGTCTGAGCAGAAGAATGAATTGACACAGAAAAAACTTGTGCTACAATTGAAATTGTAGGTAAAAACACAATGAAAAATGCATAAAATTTCAAAATGTATTCTCTTTCATTCGTGAAGATTTACAGTTTTCATGGAAACATATTGCAAATTCTGCGTAGATGCGTTATATTTTGATTTGTACTTTTAAAAGAGGAAGTGGAGAAACTATGAGTAGGAAAGAAATTATCGTATCAAATGTTTCCGAGCGACATAATAATCCAATTGCAGAACTGGTACAGGTTGCATGTCGATTCGACAGCGACATTACATTAGAAAGTGATAATCGCAAGATTAATGCAAAGAGTATTATGGGAATTATGGCATTTAATCCTTCAAAAGGAATGAAAGTCGATATCGTGGCAGAAGGAAACGATGAAGAGGAAGCATTAGTAGCAATGGAGAAGTTTTTAGCGTGTGAGTAATTTTTTTGATTTTAGGGAGGGATTCTTATGCAGAAAAAGACAGCAGTAAAACTTGAAGAAACAAAAGAAGCAGCAGCTACAGCAGTCGAAAAGGCAACAGGGGTAAAGGTTGAAGATGTGAAAGCTGCGGCAGCAAATGCAACTGAGACAGCAAAGAATGCTGTGTCAGAGAAGAAAGAAACAGTAAAGGCGAAAGCAAAGACAGCAGTGAAAAAAGCATCATCCAAGAAAGCTGCAAAAGAACCATTAAAACCAGAAGTATTCATACAGTTCCAGGGACAGGAAGCTGTAGTCGAGGAAGCCATTCGTAAAGCGACAGATGAGTATGTTGCGGCAGGGCATCGTGCATCTTCCATCAAGTCTCTGCAGGTCTATTTAAAACCGGAAGAGAACGCAGCTTATTATGTGATTAATCAGAAAGCTGCAGGACGTGTAGATTTGTTTTAAATAAAACCAGAAGAAGTCGTCAGGGTCGTAAGACTCTGGCGATTTTTGCTTTTTTGTGTAATAGGAAACTTTGTTCCTATTACACAAAAAGCTCCGCGAGGATACGCATCTCGCGGAGAAGAATTTAATGCTTCGCATACCGCTCGGGCGCGCAAGTGTGCGGCAGGCGCACACTTTATTCGCGATAAGATAACATAGAAGGGAACACAAAAAAGCTGTGCATAAAAATCATGCACAGCTTTTTTGTATACGCCGGGTGGCGCTGTCACGGATTAGTTCGTTCCGTGGTCTTCTTTGTATTTGGAAACAAGTCTCTGGATTCTGTCGTAAGGATCTAATAAATCGCTGATAGAAGTATCATGATTTAAAGTATCGATGATATAAGCGATGTATTTGCTCATATCACAGCTTACATAGTAATCTCTGGAAAGAAGTTCCGGTGACTGGTAAGTAAGGTTTGTTGTGAGAACCTTGAAGATGGTTCCGTTTGCAACTGCCTCGTCAAAGCGGTCAAGGCCGTTTGTGAAAAGACCGAAAGTTGCGACAACAAAGATACGTTTTGCTTTTCTTTTCTTCAATTCGGTTGCAACATCAATCATACTCTCGCCGGAGGAAATCATATCGTCGATGATGATAACATCCTTGCCCTCTACGGAGCTTCCTAAGAATTCGTGGGCAACGATTGGGTTACGTCCGTCTACGATTTTGCTGTAATCACGACGTTTGTAGAACATACCCATATCAACACCGAGTACGTTGGCAAGATATACAGCACGGTTGGTACCACCTTCATCCGGGCTGATAATCATTAAATGATCGTTGTCAAAGTGAATGTCATCCGCGCTGCGGCAGATACCTTTAATAAACTGGTAAGCAGGCTGAACTGTCTCGAAACCTTTTAAAGGAATTGCATTCTGAACACGAGGGTCATGAGCATCGAAGGTGATGATGTTGTCTACGCCCATTGCAACCAGTTCCTGTAATGCTAATGCACAGTCTAAGGACTCGCGGGAAGTACGTTTGTGCTGACGGCTTTCATATAAGAAAGGAATGATAACGGTAATTCTTCTAGCTTTACCACCGACAGCGGCGATGATTCTCTTTAAATCCTGGTAATGATCATCTGGGGACATGTGATTTTCATGACCACATAAAGAGTAAGTGATACTGTAATTTGTAACATCAACCATGAGATATAAGTCATGGCCACGTACAGAAGCCTTAATAGAACCTTTTGCTTCACCAGAACCAAAACGTGGAACAGCGGTTGGGATAATGTAGCTGTCACGGCGGTATCCTTTAAAAGCAAGGTCGTCCTGGTGCTGGTTCTGTCTTTTCTCTCTCCATCCTACAAGGTACTTGTCTACTTTTGTACCGAGCTCTTTGCAGCTTTCGAGCGGAATAAGTCCGAGAGTTCCGTCTGGTAGAGATTCTAAGTTTCTTTCATCGTTTGGCATGAGTGATTTCCTCCATAAAAATTTACATTTACTTTTTATATTCAATAGATGGGGTATCTAGTGAAGTCTTTTTTTCATTCGGATATCATCTCCGAAGAGCTTAATAATCTTGTAACTGCTTGAGATACGGGAAAGAACACGCTCCGAGTAAATGTCGGCAATCTGGTTCATATTCAGATTGGTTGAAATCAGGGTTGATTTCTGCCGGAGGATTCTTTCGTTGAGACACAGGAACAACTGGGAAGTCGTAAAAGAGTTGGCAAGCTCTGTTCCAAGGTCATCAATAATCAATAAATCGCAGTCAAAAATATTCTGGTTTGCAGCTATAGCATCTGCATCCTTTTCAAAAACATTCTTACTTAAGATATCAAAAAGTTGGAATGCTGTAAAGTAGATAACGGAATGTCCGCTGTCTAAAAGTTCTTTTGCAACACAGTTGGAGAGGAATGTTTTCCCGATTCCGGTGTCGCCATAAAAAAGTAAGTTGGAAAATTCCTGATCAAACGTGTCAATGAAGTGTTTACAAAGGGCAACTGCCTGTTTTGCAGTTGCGAGGGAAGAAAGTCCGGTGGTCGGATTTACTTCTATATCAGAATAGTAATCAAAAGAAAAAGTCTGAAAATTTTCTTTTGCGAGAACTTTTTTAAGATTAGACTGTGTATAGACGAGGTCAATGGATGCCTGTAAGAAACAGTGGCAGCGTTTTCCGTCTATGAAACCGGTGTCCTGACAGTCAGGACAGGTATAAATTGGGTCAAAAAAATTTTTTGGAAGACCGGCAGAGACAAGAATAGATTCTTTCCGGGCACGTAAATCAGAAAGCTTGGCTTTTAACTCGGTGATGGCATGTGTGTCACCATCAAGGAGTTTCTTCGCCTGTGCCACAGATGTCTCGGCGATGGCATCGTCAATTCCCTTTAATTCAGGAAACTTTAAGTAAGCGTTTTTGCTGCGCTCTTCCTGAAGACGGCGGTTTTTTAATTGTGTTGCCTGGTAATGACGAAGAAGTTCATCATACTGGGAATTATTCAATGCCATGAAAGACGTCCTCCATATTAATGCGAATTGGTGGTAAGCAGCATCTTCTCTAACTCATCATAGTCATAAGAACGCTGCGAGAAGTTGTTAAATTTATTCTTAGAAGCATTCGATACCTGCTGTACATGGGCAGAAGAAGATTTTCTCTTCTGGAATGCTTCGTCTAATTTCGCAATATCCTCGACGGAATGAACATTTGATTTGCGCCATTCGGATAAAATGCGGTCCGTGTAATTAAAGTTAGGCTGATGAATTGCCTGCATCGTGCGTTTACAACCCTCTAAGATAAGCTCAGAGGAGAATTCATAAACATTTTTCCATTTGTCGATTAACTCCATCTCGGAGGCAACCAGATTCCGTCCGCTGATGCCGAAAGCTTTCAGCACGGAAAAATAAAGCTGGCTATGTAATGTGGAAATCTGCTTTGCCTGTTCTACAGTCTGCACATTGGCTTCTGCCCAGGCAAGTGCAACTTTTTCAATATATCGAATGCTTGTATGTCCTCTGCTGACACAATATTCAATCAGATATTCAATCAAATCCAACGAGAAGCCCAAGGAATCATTCCAATAAAGAATGGAATTGGTATCCGTTGGCGTGAGAGGACGTCCAAGATAACGTTCTGTGATAAAAATAAGTTCGGCAACATTTTCATCCTTGCGGAAATTGCGGATATCTTCTGCGGAATACTGCTTCGATGCCGGAGCCTGCTGTACATCTTCTTTGGTGGTCTGCTGTGCAGTTTCCGCCTTTTCGGAAACTTCCTCAGAAACCGGATCTGTCGAAGCGGTGTGCATTTCCGGAATGTTGTCCTCAGAAGCAGGGATGGAATCTTCGGAATCTACGAAGCAGACGCCGGTGAGATTTTCTTCCCTGTCATATTCTAAACGGAGCAGGTGCATGCGTTCCCAATAATTTAAAGCACGTTTGATATCCTTTTCCGTATGTTCAAATTTATCTGCCATGGCTGAAATTGAGATTGCCGGATCCGGTGAATTCATACAGCGAAGCAGATAAAGATATATCTTCACAAATTCCCCGTTTGCATTGGACATATACTCATCAATAAAAACATTTGAAACACTCGTGGCAGTATTGCGGCTGTCACTGTGCAATGAAATCTTTGCCATGTAATAATCATTTCCTTTCAATACAGCGATATTTCTGTAAAAAATCGCCGTCGATTATTTTAACACGTAATAGAGAAAAACTCAATTCCCAATTTTAGTTTCTTAGAAAAGGAGCGTTTCCGTTTGTCCGTTCCAAATTATAGCATAAGAATTTTAAATTGAGAAGAGCTATTTCTTTGGAAAATCCAGTAAAATCAAGGCTTTTAGCTTGTGTGGATAATGTGGATAAATATAGTAGATAAATGTTATGGTAACTAGAGAAAAATATCGAAATGCGTAAAATCCAGTGTTTGTCGAAATGGCAATAAGATGTTATGTAAATTAAAAAATCCACATTCATTCGGGGAAAGTTTTCCCCAAAAAAATGTGGATAATGTGGATAACTATTTTCCTAAGAGATGTTCACCGATATTTACAACATCTCCGGCGCCCATAGTTATCAACAAGTCGCCGTTAACACAATTTTTTAATAAAAAGTTTTCAATCTCTGTAAAGGACGGAAAATAGTAAGCCGCCGTGCCTTTTTCTTTTAATTTCGCAAGGATATCTTTGGAACTGATGCCATAAGTATTCTTTTCACGGGCAGCATAGATGTCCGCAAGTACGACAACATCTGCTAAGGATAAGACGTCTGCAAAGTCATCTAAGAAAGCTTTCGTTCTGGAATAAGTATGCGGCTGGAAAACTAACACAAGGCGGTCATGTGGATAATTTTTAGCAGCCGTTAAAGTGGCACGAATCTCGGTAGGGTGATGTGCGTAATCATCAATGACTGTGACACCATCCACAGTTCCCTTGTATTGGAAACGGCGGTCAGCTCCGCCAAAAGCGGCAAGACCGGCGAGAATATCGGCATCTGAAAGTTTTAAAGTCTTTGAGAGCGCAATGACAGCCAGTGAGTTCGTGACATTGTGCATGCCAGGTACATTTAAAGAAACTGTCATAAGTTTGGTACCCTTGTGCATAACATCATAAGTAGCACAAGCTTTTTCATTGAAACGGATATTCTCCGGATAATAATCGCTTGTGGAATCAGCACCAAATGTAACAACGGAAGGAGTGAGGTCTTTTACAATCTCTTCGTAGTGATCGATATCGCCGTTGATAAAGATGGTTCCGTCTTCGCGTGTATTTCCTGCAAATTTGTGGAAAGAACTGCGGATATCCTGAATATCTTTAAAGAAATCGAGATGTTCTGCTTCTATATTTAATATGATGCTGTATTTCGGGCAGAAGTTTAAAAAGCTGTTGGTGTATTCACATGCCTCTGTGATAAAGACTTCGGAATCACCGACTCTTAAGTTACCGTTGATGGCTTTTAAAATTCCACCTACAGTAATCGTTGGGTCACATTTTGCCTGAAGAAGAATCTGGCTCATCATGGAAGTTGTCGTTGTCTTGCCATGAGTTCCGGAAACTGCAATGGAGTCAGCGTAATTGTCCATAATCTGACCAAGCAGCTGTGCACGGGTCAGCATTGGAAGTCCCATTTCCTTTGCAGCGGCAAATTCCGGATTGTCTTCGCGGATTGCAGCGGTGTATACGACTAAATCAATATCATCGGTTAAATTCGAAGCTTTCTGACCGTAGAAAACTTTGACACCCATATGCTCTAAGTGTGTTGTAAGCTCGGATTCTTTTGCGTCGGAGCCTGAAATTGTAAAATGTTCCTCTAAAAGGATTTCAGCAAGACCACTCATGCTGATACCGCCGATTCCCATGAAATGTACATGGATTGGCTGATTAAAATTAATTTTATACATATCTATTTCCCTACCTGCTAGTAACAAGATTTTCTTTATTCAAAAGAATAAAGTGCTGCGACGTTTTCCACGCCAGACGCGCGGTGCAAACGTCTAACAACATTATAAACATATATGGCAAATTTGCAAATTTTTTTCTGTGTGAAAAATTAGGGCAAAATTGTACTATTGTGCTGAAAATTTTTCTCTTTTATGCAAAATGACAAAAAAACGGAAGAAAAAGGTCGAAAATTGTGAAAATTAATATACACAAAGTTTTAAATATGTTATAATTTTATTGCCGAAAGACTAAAAATTGACGAGAGGTGAGTGACATGATACGAAAAGAAATGATAGCAATGCTATTAGCCGGTGGTCAGGGGAGCCGCTTGGGAGTTCTAACAGCAGGCGTAGCAAAGCCGGCTGTCGCATTTGGTGGTAAATATCGCATTATTGATTTTCCACTGAGCAACTGTATCAACTCTGGTATTGATACGGTAGGGGTACTAACACAATATCAGCCATTACGACTCAATACTCACATTGGAATCGGTATTCCGTGGGATTTGGACCGCAATAACGGTGGTGTAACTGTATTGCCTCCATATGAGAGGAGCGATAACAGTGAATGGTATTCTGGTACAGCGAATGCAATTTACCAGAATATGAAGTACATGGAACAGTATAATCCCGAATATGTGCTGATTTTATCAGGGGATCACATATATAAGATGGATTATGAAGTAATGCTTGATTTTCATAAAGAGAATAAGGCAGATGTGACAATCGCAACGATGGCAGTTCCGATGGAGGAGGCAAGCCGGTTCGGAATTGTAATTGCAGATAATGATAAGAAGATTCAGGAGTTCGAGGAGAAGCCGGAGCATCCGAGAAGCAACCTTGCTTCCATGGGAATCTATATTTTCAGCTGGGATACGTTGAAAGAGGCATTGGTCGCATTGAAAGACCAGCCGAACTGCGATTTTGGAAAACACATCATCCCTTATTGCCACGAAGGCGGAAAGCGGTTATTCGCATACGAATTCAATGGCTATTGGAAAGATGTGGGAACACTTGGTTCTTACTGGGAAGCCAATATGGAATTAATCGACCTGATTCCGGAATTTAATCTTTATGAAGAGTATTGGAAGATTTACACACGCAGCGATATTATCGAGCCACAGTATCTTTCGGCAAACGCAGTCGTTGAGAAGAGCATCATTGGGGAGGGAACAGAGATCTATGGTGAAGTCCACAGCTCTGTGATTGGACCTGGAGTAACGATTGGAGAGGGAACAGTAATCAGAGATTCCATCATCATGAAGGACACGCAGATTGGAAACAATGTTATTATCAATAAGTCCATTGTTGCTGAGAACTGCAGAATCGGTGATGATGTGGAACTTGGAATCGGTGAGGAAGCACCGAATAAACTGAATGCCAGCATCTATTCCTTTGGTCTTGTGACCGTGGGAGAGGATTCCGTCATCCCTGCACATGTTAAAGTTGGTAAGAATACCGCCATTTCAGGCGTTACGGATAAGGCAGATTATCCGGATGGAGTTCTTGAAAGTGGTGAAGTAATAATTAAGGCAGGTGACGAGATATGAAGGCAGTAGGAATTATTTTAGCCGGTGGCAACAATACCCGGATGCAGGAACTTTCAAATAAAAGAGCAATTGCAGCAATGCCAATCGGGGGCAACTTCCGAAGCATTGACTTTGCACTCAGCAATATGAGCAATTCCCATGTCCAGACCGTAGCGGTATTGACACAGTACAGTGCAAGATCGCTGAATGAACATTTAAGTTCATCCAAATGGTGGGATTTTGGACGTAAACAGGGCGGATTATATGTGTTTAATCCGACGGTTACCGTAGACAACAGCTGGTGGTATCGAGGCACGGCAGATGCGATGTACCAGAACATAAGTTTCCTTAAGAAGTGTCATGAACCATATGTCATTATCACAAGTGGTGACTGTGTCTACAAGTTAGATTATAATAAAGTTTTAGATTATCATATTGAGAAAAAAGCAGATATCACGGTTGTCTGCAAGGATATCCCACCGGAGGAGGATGTCAGTCGGTTTGGTGTCGTAAGGATGAATGAGGATGCGAGAATCATAGAATTCGAGGAGAAACCGATGGTTTCACGTTCGAATACAATTTCAACCGGAATTTACATCATCCGCAGAAGACAGCTGATTGAGATGTTAGAGCGGAGCGCAGAAGAAGGCCGCTGGGATTTCGTTACAGATATCCTAATCCGTTACAAGAATATGAAACGGATTTATGGTTATAAGATGAAGGACTACTGGAACAATATTTCAACCGTAGATTCCTATTATCAGACAAACATGGATTTCTTAAAACCGGATGTCAGAAAATATTTCTTTAAGGATGAGCCGAAGATATATTCCAAGGTGGATGATTTACCACCTGCAAAATATAACGTAGGTTCTGACGTCAGAAACAGTCTTGTTGCAAGCGGATGTATCATCAACAGTAAAGTTGAGAATTCCATCCTGTTCAAGAAAGTTTTTGTCGGAAAGAATTGTGTCATTAAGAATTCCATTATATTAAATGATGTCTATATTGGAGATAATACTCATATAGAAAATTGTATCGTGGAAAGCCGTGATACATTGAAAGCTAATACCTATTACTGCGGAGACAATGGAGTAAAGATTGTCTGCGAAAATAACGAACGATACGTTTTATAAAATGCCAAAGGGGGACATAATATTATGCAGATTACAGACGTTAGAATCAGAAAAGTAGAAAAAGAAGGAAAAATGAAAGCTGTTGTATCTATTACAATTGATGAAGAGTTTGTAGTACATGACATTAAGATTATTGAGGGTGAGAAAGGACTTTTTATTGCAATGCCAAGCCGTAAGGCAGCAGACGGAGAGTATAGAGATATCGCACATCCAATTAACTCCGATACAAGGGAAAAAATTCAGAATCTGATTCTGAATAAGTATCAGGAGACTTTAGCAGCAGAGGAATAAAAACAGGTTTTGGGGACTGCACGTTTGTAGAGAGCGTGCAGTCCTTTTTTGCTTTAGGGGATTCGGGTATCAAAAGGCAGCTTATATTTTTGGGAGACAAATGACACCAAGGCAGGTCTATTTTGTTCCGATGGAGGAATATAAGAAAAGTCTAAGTATGCCTGATGAAGATTCACGCAGAGTGACGTGAACGGCATTCAACGAGCCATCCGTGGCTCGTGAAGCCTTGTTCTGCCGTCCGCGGCAGAACATCACTGGGCAACATGAAGGCACACTAAGATTTTCTAATACTCCTCCAAAGTCACAAAAGAGACCTGCCTTGGTGTTATTTGTCAGCTAAAAATTTGTGGGCTGCCTTTTGATACCCTTCCGGTAAAGCAACAACGCCCCGCACGGCTGATGCTCTTTAAGTTTAAAATTTTCCACAAAAAACACTGCACCTGTTTCACCTTGACCGAACAGAAAAATCTGCTTATAATAAAGAGACTGTAAGAATATGACATCTATAACGATAGAGGTAGAATATCCGGGTAATTGTGAGACAGCCGAATGTAGCGGGAGCGTGCCTTTGTGGAAATCGTTTGTTTCCCACAGGCAGATTAAAAAACATTGCGTTTCGCAATTACCTGGAATGAAATACAAGGAAAGGAGTGGTTTCGCATGTTACCTGTCATTTTATATGAAGATGATGCAATCATCGTGTGCGTGAAGCAGGCGGGGGTTGCAACACAGACGAAAAGGCTTGGACAGCCGGATATGGAAAGTATGTTGAAGAATTATCGTGCAGGAAAAGGCGAACCACCCTATATCGGAGTGATACACCGGTTAGACCAGCCGGTTTCCGGCGTTATGGTATTTGCAAAGACGAAGGATGCGGCGGCGTCTTTGAGCCGGCAGATTGTCGGAAAGGGTACCGATAAATATTACTATGCCGTAACAGATGGAGTTCCGAGTCCCGCAGGGGGTACGTTGGAAGATTATTTACTCCGGGATGGAAAGACAAACACTTCGAGAGTAGCAGGAAAAACGACACCTGATGCAAAGAAAGCTGTCTTATCATACAAGGTGCTGCAGAAGAGCAGTACGAAGGCACTTGTGCAGATTAAACTTGAGACAGGACGCCATCACCAGATACGTGTGCAGATGGCGGCAGCAGGATACCCGTTAGTGGGAGACCGTAAATATAATTTTAAAGAGAACATGAACGCATATACACAGGGGCTTTGCCTTTGTTCCTACCGGCTTGCATTTCGGCATCCGGTGACAAAGAAAAAAATGGAATTTGAAATTGACAACCCATTTACTTTGAAATAGTATAAGTGCAGAAAAGATTTTGTTCGAGATAGAAAGGAAATAGAGAAATGGCTAAGGAAAAGAAATTAGTAGAAGCAATTACCTCAATGAGTGAGGATTTTGCACAGTGGTATACGGATGTAGTTAAAAAAGCAGAATTGATTGATTATTCCGCTGTAAAAGGATGTATGATTATCAAACCTGCAGGATATGCAATCTGGGAGAACATCCAGAAAGAATTAGACCGCAGATTTAAAGAGACAGGTGTGGAGAATGTTTACATGCCAATGTTTATTCCGGAAAGTCTGTTAAACAAAGAGAAAGACCATGTAGAAGGATTTGCACCGGAAGTTGCATGGGTAACATACGGCGGATTAAATGAACTTCCGGAGCGTCTCTGTGTAAGACCTACTTCTGAGACATTATTCTGTGATTTTTATAAAAATCTGATTCAGTCCTACCGTGACCTTCCAAAGGTATACAATCAGTGGTGCTCTGTAGTCAGATGGGAGAAAGAGACAAGACCATTCTTGCGTTCCAGAGAATTTTTATGGCAGGAAGGACATACCGCACATGCAACAGCAGAGGAAGCAGAAGCAAGAACCGTGCAGATGTTGAATCTGTATGCAGATTTCTGTGAGGAAGTGCTTGCAATGCCGGTAATCCGTGGGCAGAAGACAGAGAAAGAGAAATTTGCAGGTGCAGAGGCAACTTATACCATCGAAGCACTGATGCATGATGGTAAAGCACTTCAGTCCGGTACAAGCCACAACTTTGGAGACGGATTTGCGAAAGCATTTGGTATCCAGTATACAGACAAAGAGAACAAATTACAGTATGTACACCAGACATCCTGGGGTGTGACAACACGTCTGATTGGTGCCATCATCATGGTACACGGCGACGATTCCGGTCTTGTGCTGCCACCAAGAATTGCACCGGTACAGGCAATGGTAATTCCAATCATGCAGCATAAAGAAGGCGTTTTAGACAAAGCACAGGAAGTATGCGAGCGTCTTGGAAAAGTATGCCGTGCAAAATTAGATGATTCCGACAAGAGTCCTGGCTGGAAATTCTCTGAGCAGGAGATGCGTGGTATTCCGGTTCGTATCGAATTAGGACCAAAAGATATTGAAGCAAATAAATGTGTCGTTGTCCGCCGTGATACAAGAGAGAAAATAGAGGTATCCTTAGACGATTTAGAGACAAAAGTACCGGAATTGTTAGAGACGATTCAGAAAGAGATGTTCGAGCGTGCAAAAGCACACCGCGATGCTCATATCTGGGATGCTCACAATTACGAAGAATTTAAAGATATTGCAGCAAACAAACCGGGATTCATCCGCGGTATGTGGTGTGAAGACCAGGCATGTGAGGATAAGATAAAAGAGGACCTTGTAGTGACATCCCGCTGTATGCCATTCCACGACCAGGAGAGAATCGCAGAGACATGTGTCTGCTGTGGAAAACCGGCACATAAATTAGTATACTGGGGCAAAGCATACTAAGGTGAATATGAAAATAACATTACCTGAGAAAGTAAAAAAAATTATAGACACACTGACACGCAGCGGCTATGAAGCATTTGCTGTTGGCGGCTGCGTGCGCGATACCATGCTTGGCAGGAAGCCGCAGGACTGGGATATCACCACTTCTGCGAAGCCGGCTGAGGTAAAAGCATTGTTTCCTCATACAATCGACACGGGGATTCAGCATGGAACTGTCACCGTTTTGATGGATAAAGAGGGATTTGAGGTTACAACCTACCGGATTGATGGGGAATACGAGGATGCAAGACATCCGAAGGAAGTTACGTTTACGTCGAATCTGATTGAGGATTTGAAACGCCGTGATTTTACCATCAATGCGATGGCATACAATGACACGGTGGGACTTGTCGATGCGTTCGAAGGTGAGAAAGACCTGCAGGATGGAATCATCCGCTGTGTCGGTGTTGCAAAAGAGCGTTTTACGGAGGATGCGCTGCGTATGCTCCGTGCCGTCCGTTTTTCAGCACAGCTCGGATTTCGGATTGAGGATGCGACCAAAGAGGCGATTGCGGAATTAGCGCCCGCCATTGCAAGGATAAGTGCGGAGCGTATTCAGGTAGAGCTGGTCAAGCTTTTGGTGTCCGCCCACCCGGAACGTATTCTTGTGGCATATGAGACCGGGCTTACCGCTGTTTTTCTGCCGGAATTTAATGTGATGATGCAGACAGAGCAGAGGAACAGGCATCACTGCTACTCGGTTGGAGAGCATACGATTCATGCATTGCAGGAGATAAGGGCAGATAAGGTGCTGCGCCTTACGATGCTTTTTCATGATGTGGCAAAGCCGGAGTGTAAAACGACGGATGAAAGTGGAAATGACCATTTTTACGGGCATCCGGCACGGGGAGCAGAAATCACGAGGAAAATTCTACGCAGGCTGAAGTTTGATAATGATACGACAGACCGCACCTGCCGCCTTGTGGCATGCCATGATGACAATCCGGAATTGTCGGAGCGCAGTGTGCGCAGAGCTGTTTTTCGCAATGGGGAGCAGCAGTACCCGTTTCTTTTTGAAGTGAAACGGGCTGATATTGCAGCACAGAGCGATTTCAGACGTGCAGAAAAGCTGAATTATGTAAACCAATATGAGCAGATTTACCGGGACATCATGGAGAAAAAGCAGTGCCTTTCTTTGAAAAATCTGGCTGTGACGGGAAGTGACCTGATTGCCGCCGGAATGCAGCCGGGAAAAGAAATCGGCGAGGTGCTGCACTACCTTTTAGATGAAGTCATCGAACATCCGGAGCATAACCGCAAAGAACAACTGTTAGAACTTTGCCGGGAACGGATTCCGAAAAAATAAGAATGAAATAAAAAACCCCTACATATGATAAAGAGACACGATAAGTTGTCGCAGATGAGTCATATGGAGGGGTTTTTGTGTATAATCGACCGGAACAGGTATTAGAAAATTATGAGTTAGAAATCAAATCGGTTGCAAGAGGGCGCGGGGTATATCTCTGTGAGACAAACGCCGGGCCTAAGATGCTGAAAGAATACAGAGGTTCAGATGAAAAAGCAGAGTTTTTAGCAGACATGCTCAATTTTTTAAAACAGAATGGGCTTGAAACACAGGGAATTATGCGCACGAAAGAGGGAAAAATTGCAGCCGCCGATGCGGAGGAGAAGCGCTATCTTTTGCTGGATGCATTTCAGGGGGCGGAATGTGATCCGAGAAACAGGGATGATATTATGCGTGGAGCTGCGGCACTGGCAAGTTTACATAATATATCAAAACGCTATCCGGGAAACATCCCGGAGTTCGTGCAGGCGGAAAAGGATTCTCTTTTAAAGCTGTATGAAAAGCACAACCGCGAACTGAATAAAGTGAAAAATTATGTGAAGATGAAGAAGAAAAAGAACGAGTTTGAGGTGAAGTTTACAGAGCAGTATCCGCATTTTGCGGAAGCGGCACATGCCATAACGCAGGAACTGAAAGCGCAGGAAATCGGAGAGGAAGCGTTTGGATTCTGCCACGGCGACTTTAACCAGCACAATCTGATTTACCGGAAGGAGAAGACGGCAATTGTTGGATTTGACTCGTTTTCGTATCAGATGCAGGTGGGAGACATGGCGAATTTTATGCGCAAGATATTGGAAAAGCATAACTGGAATACGGGACTTGGTTTTGAGATTATTTGCAGCTATGATAATGTGAAAAAATTATCAAAAGAGGAACTGCGCCTGTTATACTGCCATCTTGCGTACCCGGAAAAGTTCTGGAAACTTGCCAACCACTATTACAATTCCCACAAAGCGTGGCTGTCGGGGCGAAACATCGAGAAACTGGAAAAGGTCATTGAGCAGGAAGAGACGCGGACGCAATTTTTACAAATGCTGTATCACTTCACAAGATAGGTATGGTATACTATAGATAAAATTGGCGCAGATAATGAGAGGTGAAGATACATGAGAAAAAGGAGAAGCAGAAGCAGAAGTTTGCTGCTGGTGCTTTTGGCAGTGCTGGGACTGACGGCATGTGGAAACAGCAGAAACGATATTGAGCTGGGACAAAAATATTACACAGGAGAAAAGAAGGAGGCATCGTCTGAGACCGAGACCGTGGAGGCAGCGCAGGACAGCGAAGCGGCGGAGGAAGCAGATGTGGATGACTTATACCTGATTATCAAGAATGATATGACAGCGGAGTACATGATATTAGAGCAGTTGTCAAATGACAAACAGTATATGTATTATTATTCGCTTGGAACAAGTTTTAAAAATAAATATGGAGAACATGCAACGGTGTCGGAGTTTGAACCGGGAAGAATTGTGACCATCGGACAAAAGGATGACGAAGGGAAGCTCAGTTCGATGCAGATTTCGGATGAAGTATGGGAATATGACGGAATCACAAGATTTTCGGTGGACACAGACCGCAAGGTATTTAAAATTGCGGACACAAACTATGCGTATGATGACAGTGTGCCGGTAATTTCCGGGGATAACTATATTTCCGTAGAAGATCTGACTTCCTTAGACGAATTAAAAGTTGTCGGAATTGGACGAAAAATATATTCTATTCTGGTAACAACCGGACATGGAACGTTAGAGTTGAAGAATACATCCCTGTTTGAGGGAAGCTACATTCAGATTGGTACAAAAATTTTTGCAGAAATCACGTCAAACATGCAGCTTGATGTGGAAGAAGGAACCTACACGGTGGCAGTTGCAAAAGACGGATACGGTGGAAGCACCGAGGTAACCATTGAAAAAGGCGGCGTGACAACGTTAGACTTAGATGAACTTAAGGGAGAGGGTCCGAAATACGGCAAGATTCTTTTTGCCATTCCGGTTGAGGGCGCCACCTTATCCATCGATGGAGAGCAGGTAGACTACAGCCAGCCGGTTTCCTTAAAATATGGGGTTCATGCCCTTACTGTGGAAGCTTCCGGTTACGATACCTGGAGCAAGTACCTTTACGTCAATTCTGCGGAGGCCACGATTGCAATTGATCCGACTGAGACATCATCATCTAGCAGTTCGACAAGTGAGTCAACGTCAGGAAGCACGACAAGCGAATCGACGTCGGGAAGTACGACAAGTGAATCAACGTCGGGAAGCACGACAAGCCAGAGCAGCAGTACGACGAGTGAATCGACCTCAACGAGCTCGACAGAGTCGAAGGATACGGATTATCTGAGTACGTTAACTGAATTGATTTCGTCCTTATTGTAAAAAGATACGGATAATTGTCAGAAATTTTACAAGTACATGACTTGCACTTGAAAAAGCAGATTAAATTAGCTAAAATAAGGTTTGTAGCCTGTATGAAAGATACAGGATCAGGGTAGATTAGTTTAGGAGGATACAAGATGGGTTACAAAGAGGTATATGAATCTTGGTTGAGCAATCCATACTTTGATGAAGCAACAAAAGCAGAGTTAAAGGGGATTGCAAATGATGAAAAAGAAATTGAGGAGCGCTTCTATACAGAGTTAGAATTTGGTACAGCAGGTCTTAGAGGCATCATCGGAGCAGGTACGAACCGTATGAATATCTATACTGTTCGTAAGGCAACACAGGGACTTGCTAATTACATCTGCAGCGTAAACGGTCAGAAGAAAGGTGTCGCAATCGCATACGATTCCAGAAGAATGTCACCGGAATTCGCAGATGTGGCTGCACTTTGTCTTGCAGCAAACGGGATTAAGGCTTATGTATTTGAGTCCTTACGTCCAACACCGGAACTTTCTTACGCAGTGCGTAAATTAGGATGTATTGCTGGTATCAACATCACAGCAAGCCACAATCCGCCGGAATA
>CAKRDK010000019.1 GCA_934309475.1 uncultured Roseburia sp. | reverse complement strand
AGGTAACTATGTAATAAAAAAGTGCGTACTTTTTTTCACGGCAGACACCTGATATTCTAAACTTGCAACAAGGCGAAAGCCCAAAATCATTTCAAACAGGAGGTAACAAAGATGGCATTATCAAACATTTTTGGATGGAACAAGAAGGAAGAACATCAGGCAGGTGCAGCTTGCGGAACTGCTTGCGGCGCTGGTGACAAACCTGAACAGAAACCGGCAGCTTGCGGAACTGCCTGCGGTGCTGGCGACAAACCTGAACAGAAACCGGCAGCTTGTGGAACTGCTTGCGGCGCTAGCGACAAATAAGAGTTTAGAAGGAGGTTGGATAGGATGAGCCAGAATTATTTTTCTTTTCAGTGGCACATTACAGATGAATGTGACCAGCGTTGTAAACATTGCTATATTTTTTCCGGGGAGGGCTGCAAGGAATTAAAAAGCATGACCTGGAAACAGATGCAGGAGGTCGTGGTAAACTGCGAAGACTTTTGCAAGGTTTACAACCGAATCCCATATTTTTACATTACCGGCGGAGATCCTATCCTTCATCCGGACTTTTGGAAATTGATGGTGCTTTTAAAAAGCAAAAACATCCCCTTTACCCTGATGGGAAATCCCTTCCATTTAAACGACGAAATCTGCCGGATGCTGAAAGTATGTGGCTGCGAGAAATATCAAATGTCGTTAGATGGAATGCAAAAGACACATGACTGGTTTCGAAAACCGGGTAGTTTTGACCTGACACTTGAAAAAATCGGATGCCTGAACCGTGCAGGAATCAAAAGTGTCATTATGAGTACCGTATCGAAAACAAATATGAATGAAATACCAGACATTATCGACGCGGTAGTAAAAGCGAATGTTAAGGTGTTTGCATTTTCCCGCTATGTGCCTACCGGCGGCGAGGTCGATACGAGCATGACCCCGCAGGAATACCGGCACTTATTAGAAATCTGTGACGCAAAATACAAGGCATATGAAGCGGCAGGATGCGAGACCTATTTTAATAAAAAAGACCATTTGTGGACGCTTTACGAATACGAGACCGGGCAGTTTTCCCTGCCGGAAAATGCGAAAGACGGAATGATTTACGGCGGCTGCAACTGCGGAAACTGCCACATCACAATTGCATCAAACGGCGATATTATGGCATGCCGCAGAGTAACTGACAGTAAGGTTGCAAACGTATTCGAGGACAGGCTGGCAGATGTATGGATTTGCCAGATGGAGCAATATAGAGATTACGATAAATTTGTAAAATGCAGCAAATGCGAGTTAAAAGCCTGGTGCAGAGGCTGCCCGGCAGTTGCAAACGGCACAGCCGGGGACTTTTATGGAGCAGACCCGCAGTGCTGGAAGACCAAAAACGATAGAACCGGGGAGGTGCTACCATGTTAATGGATATCATCAAAGCAAGACATTCCATTCGAAAATATACGAAAGAACAGATTTGCAGAGCAAGCCGAGAAAGCCGGGCAGAATTAAAATCGTAGAATAAATCTTTCCGGCAAAAGTAATACCTTAGATTTTTAATTACAATAGGAGGTTGCAGCATGGATTTAGCGTTATGTTTGAAAAAAATGGAACTCGTAGGTGTTCTTGCCTTTGCAACGGTAGACCGTGACGGTGCACCACAGATTCGAAATATCAGTGCGATTCACTACGAATCGGATGCGCTCTATTTTTTTACCGCAAGAGGAAAAAATTTCTGCCAGGAACTGCTAGAAGACGGCAGAGTGCAGATACTTGCCTACACGAAATATAAGGAAATGATTCGTCTTTCCGGAAAAGCATACGCCGTAGCGGAGGACGAGCAGAAAAAATGGACAGACAAAATTTTTGAAGAACAGCCATATCTTGCCAACGTGTATCCCGGCGACACCAGGGATATCGGCATCATTTTTTGCATTGACGAGGCGCAGATGGAATACTTCAATCTTGGCGTCCATCCCATTTTTCGGGAGACATACCGCCTCGGAGATGTTAAAATAAAAGAAAAAGGCTACTTCATAACAGAATCCTGTATCGGATGCGGTGTCTGCCAGACAAAATGCCCGCAGCAATGTATTGAAAAAGGTGAGCCCTTCCGTATCGAACAGGAACACTGCCTGCATTGTGGAAACTGTTATGAACACTGCCCGGTGAAAGCAATCAAGAGGTCGGTGTGAGAACGATGAATCAAAGTGAAAGACGTATTTTTTTAATCGAAAAATTAAAACAGGAACAGCTGCGGTATGCAGATATTTCACTTCCTTCAAGCACACAGGAGCAGAGAAATCTACTGCGTTCCCTGATGAATGTTCGCATGGCTTCGGCTATGGATGATGATTTTTTGCAGATTCAAAACGAATATTTACAGCAGATTAATGCCGAAAAAGGCATAGTCACCTTAGACGATATGGAGGAACTCCAGCCGGATTTTTTTCTCTGGAAGGGCGATATTACAAGGATTCAGGCTGGCGCTATCGTAAATGCGGCAAACAGCGGCATGACGGGATGTTACCAACCTTGTCATAATTGTATTGACAACTGTATTCATACTTATGCCGGCATCCAGCTTCGGAATTTCTGTGCTGCCATGATGCAAAAACAAGGGCATGAAGAGTCGACCGGACAGGCAAAAATCACCCCGGCATTTAATCTGCCCTGCGATTATGTGATTCATACGGTCGGACCAATTGTAAGTGGAAAACTAACCGCAGCACACGAAAATTTACTAAAATCCTGTTACGAATCCTGCCTGAAAATTGCGGAGGAGCATCAGGTGCAAAGTATAGCATTTTGCTGTATTTCAACGGGCGTTTTCATGTTCCCGAACGAAAGAGCCGCAGAAATCGCCGTACAGACCGTTAAAGCATATAAACAACAATTTCATTCGAAGATAAAGGTGATATTCAATGTTTTCAAAGATGAAGATGAACAAATCTATCGACGGCTGCTCCGATAAAGTAGCAGTCGTAATCGAAAAAATAAAAGACGCCGATGCCATCGTTCTTGGTGCAGGCGCAGGACTATCTACCGCTGCAGGTTTTACTTACAGCGGAGAGCGGTTCGAGCAGTATTTTTCTGATTTTGCGGAAAAATATGGCTTTGAAGAGATGTATTCCGGTGGATTTTATCCTTATAAAACGTTAGAAGAACATTGGGCGTATTGGAGCAGGTATATTTATGTAAACCGCTATATGGATGCCCCGAAGCAACTTTACGAGAATCTTTTTGATTTGGTAAAAGAAAAAGATTATTTTGTTCTGACAACCAACGTGGATCACTGCTTTCAGAAAGCCGGTTTTGCAAAAGAACGTTTATTTTATACACAGGGCGATTATGGGCTGTTTCAGTGCAGTAAGCCTTGTCATGCTGTAACCTATGACAATGAAGCTATCGTCAAAAAAATGGTGCAAAGTCAGGGTTTTCAGATTGAAAACGGAAAATTGGTAAAACCGAAAAATACCGAAATTTTGATGTCTGTTCCGACAGAACTTGTCCCAAAATGCCAAAAATGCGGCAGACCCATGAGTATGAATCTTCGTGCTGACAATACGTTTGTGGAAGATGCTGGCTGGCATTCAGCGGCAAACCGTTATGAACGCTTTATGGAGCAGCACATGCAAAAAAAGATTGTTTTTCTGGAATTAGGGGTCGGCTATAACACCCCCGGTATCATAAAATACAACTTCTGGCAGTACGCAAACAACTGGCAGCATGCTTTTTATGTCTGCATTAACAAAGGACAGGCGTATGTTCCGGACGACATTGCTGACAAAGGCATTGGCATGAATGCCGATATCGCGGAAGTGCTTTCCGATATTCAAAGCAGAATCTGAAAAAATTACGTCTAAGAGCGGAGAACGTTATGATTATACAGACAGGAATGAGAACCGATATTCCGGCATTTTATTCGGAATGGCTTGTAAACAGAATCAAAGAGGGTTATGTGCTCGTGCGCAATCCCTATAATCAGAGTCAGGTGACAAAATACAGTTTGTCGCCTGATTTTGTCGACCTTATCGCATTTTGTACGAAAAATCCGGCGCCGATGCTTGCACACATGGATATTTTAAGACCATACGGTCAGTACTGGTTCGTCACCATCACCCCTTATGGACGGGATGTGGAACCTCATGTTCCCGCCAAAGAAATTGTGATGGAGGATTTCAAAAAGCTGTCCAACCTTGTCGGCGTGGACAGTGTGGGATGGCGATATGACCCGATTTTCATCGATGCGAACCACTCCGTTGCATGGCACATCGCCACATTTGAAAAAATGGCAAAAAATCTTTCCGGCTACACCAAAACCTGTGTCATCAGCTTCCTTGATATCTACAAAAAGGTGCAACGCAATTTTCCGACTGCGAGAGCCGTTTCAAAAAACGACAGACTCGCAATCGGAAAAGCATTTGTAGAGATTGCCGCCACTTACGGAATGACCATCCGCCCCTGCGCAGAAGGGGATGAGCTGGCTGAGTTTGGCGCAGACTGTTCCGGCTGCATGACCGTAAACACTTTTGAAACGGCACTCCATGCGCACTTAGATGTGCCAAAAAGAAAGATAAATCAGCGAAACGGGCAATGTGCCTGCCTGCTCGGTGTCGATATCGGCGCATACGATACCTGCGGACATCTCTGCAAATACTGCTACGCAAACGCCAATGCCGGGCTGGTGCAAGAAAACCGGAAAAAGCATGACCCGACGTCTCCTTTTTTACTTGGAACTCACTTGCCGGGTGACGTGATTCATGAAGCAAAGCAGGAGAGCTGGGTGGATGGGCAGATGAGACTGGATTTATAATTATATCCCTGCAATCTCATCAATCTTCCGAAGCTCTTCCTCGGAAAATCCTGCACTCTCAATCACTTTGATGTTATCTAGAATCTGTTCCGGCTTCGATGCACCAATCAGTACACTCGTCACCACGTCATCTTTTAAAACCCATTTCAATGCCATCTGTGCAAGGCTCTCGCCACGCTGCGCTGCAATCTCGTTTAACGCCTGAATTTGCTGGAGCTTTGCATCCGTCAACTGGCCTTTTTTCAGGAAACGTCCGTCTGTGCTGATGCGGCTGTCTTTTGGAATACCGTGCAGGTAACGGTCTGTCAACATGCCCTGCGCCAAAGGACTGAACGCAATAATTCCTTTTTTCTCTTCCACCGCAGCCTGCTTTAAACCATTTTGCTCGATGGTACGGTCAAAAATAGAGTAGCGGTTCTGGTTAATGACAAACGGGCAATGCAGCTCTTTTAAGATAGCGGCAGCACGCTTCATGGTTTCACCATCATAGTTTGAAATTCCCGCATACAGGGCTTTTCCGCTTTTTACAGCCTGGTCAAGCGCACCCATCGTCTCATCTAATGGTGTATTTGGGTCCATGCGATGATGATAGAAGATATCGACATAATCTAAGCCGAGACGGTTTAAACTCTGGTCTAAGCTTGCCAGCAGATACTTCCGGCTGCCCCAGTTGCCGTAAGGACCTTTCCACATTCCGGTCCATAGTTATTTGCCAGGTCAAAGTGCGTGATTCCATTGTCAAATGCCGTAAAAACCATCTGGCGCATATTTTCATAGACACCGGTATCCCCAAAATTATGCCAAAATCCTAATGAAACCTCCGGCAGCATTAAACCGCTGTTGCCACAACGCTGGTATTTCATACGGTCATATCGTGTTTCTTTTGCCTGATACATAAAATCCCCATACCTTTCTTTTTATATACAAATTTTCAATTCATTTTGGTACATGACAGTTCCAAGATAATAAGAACATTGTACTCCGCCGACAAAAATATAGCAATCACTCCCAAAGTTCCTTCTGAAAAAAAATCAACCTTGGTATTTCCACGTTAATGTGATAAAATAATACATTGATAACAGAGATTTTATTTTTTACAGGAGGCGGGAATAATGGCATTGAAAAGCAGTGTAGAACGGGCGCAACAGGCAGTAGGCGGATTTGCGGCTGCAAAGAAAAATATTGTGATTCAGTATCAGGGCAGAGAACGTGAAGAGCAGAACCTTTTAAATCTTATCCGCAGGGATATCATCAGCAAAGGTGTGAAAGACGAAGAAATTGAAGAAGTGAGTATCTACATTAAACCGGAAGAGTCCGCGGTATTCTATGTAGTCAATAAAGAAATACAGGGACAGATTGCTTTTTAAATAAGAAGGGATGGTTTTTGCAATGACAATTACATATGTAGTAGCGAATCAGAAAGGTGGCATCGGAAAGACAACAACCGCCACCACACTGGCAGGTATTTTAGGAAAAAAAGGAAAGACTTTACTGATAGATGCTGACCCACAGGGAAACAGCACCTGCACCTATCAGGCGGCAGTGGAAGATCAGGCAACACTTTACGATGTCATGGTGGACGCGCAGATGCTTCCGCTTGATGAGGCCGTGCAGCATCTGCCAAACGGTGATATTGTGGCATCCGACCCATTGCTCAGCAAGGCAGAAAAGATGTTAGATGGTGACGTGGAGGGGCTCTACCGGTTAAAAGATGCCATTGAAGAAGTGGAGGGGTATGATTATATCGTAATTGATACGGCGCCTTCCTTAAATGTAATTTTGTATAACTGCCTGATTGCTGCGGATGAAGTTATCATCCCGGTAACGGCGGATGCCTATTCGATGCAGGGCTTAAAACAGCTTTACGATACCATCAAGGCTGTGCAGCGCAGACAGAATTCTTCCCTGAAAATCGCGGGGCTTCTTCTGGTCAAATTTTCCGGACGCTCGAAGCTGGAAAAGAAAGTATTAGAGGAGCTGCGTGAACTAGCAAACGACATGGGAACAAAGGTTTTCGAGACTGCCATCCGGGAATGTGTCAAGACAAAAGAAGCGCAGGAAGCAAAAAAACTGTTGCCGGACTACGCCCCAAACTGCACCAGCATGCAGGATTATAAAGCTTTTGTAAAAGAACTCACAAAGAACTAAAAGCTTTCTTTTATAGTATTGACAAAACGAAAATTGGATTATAACATAATACCTATCGGAAAGATATGTAGTTAATAAGGAGTCCTTTTATATGTTAAATCAGTTTTCGAGAACAGAATTATTATTGGGAAAAGAGGCAATGGAACGCCTAAGCAAGGCAAAAGTTGCTGTTTTTGGAATCGGCGGCGTAGGCGGCTATGTCTGTGAGGCATTGGTACGAAGCGGCGTCGGTTCTTTTGACTTAGTCGATGATGATAAAGTATGCCTGACAAACCTGAACCGTCAGATTATTGCAACAAGAAAGACCGTCGGACAATATAAGACTGACGTCATGAAAGAACGCATTTTAGAGATTAATCCGGATGCAAAAGTAGAGATTCACAAGTGTTTTTTCCTTCCGGAAAATGCAGATGAATTTCCATTTGAGGAATACGATTATATTGTAGATGCCGTTGACACCGTGACCGCCAAAATCGCCCTTGTCATGAAGGCACAGGAAAAGGGCGTGCCGATTATCAGCAGCATGGGCGCCGGAAATAAGCTGGATGCAAGCCAGTTCCAGGTGGCTGACATCTACAAGACAAAAGTCTGTCCGCTTGCAAAAGTAATGCGTCGTGAGTTGAAAAAACGTGGTGTGAAGAAATTAAAAGTCGTATATTCCGAAGAAAAGCCAACTCGTCCAATCGACGACATGGCAATCAGCTGCAGAACCAACTGCATCTGTCCACCGGGGGCAAAGCACAAATGTACAGAACGGCGTGATATCCCGGGAAGCGTTGCTTTTGTTCCATCTGTAGCAGGATTGATTATCGCAGGCGAAGTCGTGAAAGATTTAGCTGCCGGAAGCGAGGCATAGGGTGTCCTACTTGAAATATCTAATAACCTTGTGGTATAATAGGTTTATCATGTAGAGAAAGGATATAGAAGCATGAAGATTTCAACAAAGGGACGTTATGCCATTCGCGTCATAATTGATTTGGCTGAACATAATACCGGAGAATACATTCCCCTTATGGATATTGCAAACAGACAGGAGATTTCTGAGAAGTACCTCGAATCCATCGTGTCTGTTTTAAGTAAAAACGATTTTGTACATTCCTTACGTGGAAAAGGCGGCGGTTATAAATTAGTCCGCCGTCCGGAAGAATATACCATCGGAAGTATTTTAAAGGTAACGGAAGGTTCTTTTGCACCGGTTGCCTGCTTAGAGAAAAAGCCGAACACCTGTGAACGTGCTGACTCCTGCAAGACACTCCAGATGTGGGAGGGCTTAGAGAAATTAATCGATGATTATTTTGAAAACATTACCGTAGCAGACCTCATGGGAGACGACTCCGGTGCGGATAACTATGTCATTTAATTACGCAGACCGTAATACACAATGATAGATTCCCCTTAAGTAGATTTTGGTTATTTACCTTGTCTATTTAAGGGGATTTTTTTATGTTACAAACCTGATTTTGTGCCATTTGTCAGCAAAAAAACTGTAAACTGCCCTTGCCTTTCCGCTTTATAGGTTTTCCCTATAGCCAGTAAAAGGAAATATATACATACTAACCCATTGACAAAGTATGTTTATAGAAGTATGATAAATCCAGATTTTGGAAAGGGAAGGGAAATGAGATGGCAAAGTATGGTTTTAACACAGCACTTTTACATGCAGGGGTGGATCAATATCCACATGGAGCTACCATGGTTCCGATTTATCAATCCAGTGCGTTTTGTCATGAGGATGCAGAGACTTTAGAACGGATTTTTGCAAACAAAGCCATGGGATTTTCCTACACGAGAATTAATAATCCAACCATTGAAGCATTTGAGAAAAGAATGACCCAGTTAGAGGGCGGCATCGCAAGCGTTGCCTGTGCCTCCGGAATGGCGGCTCTGACAAATGCACTTTTGAATATTTTGCAGGCAGGAGATCACATCGTGGCAGCCGCAGGCCTGTATGGTGGAACGGTAGAACTTTTCACGGAATTGGAAGCTTATGGAATTACAACCAGCTACGTGGCCGAGAATACACCGGAAGCCTACGAAGCGCTGATTACCGCACAGACAAAAGTTGTTTTTGCAGAGACCATCGGCAATCCGAAACTTGATGTGACAGATATCGCCGGCGTCGCAGAAGTGGCACATCGGCATAACCTGCCACTCATCATTGATAACACCGTGGCAACGCCTTATCTGGTACAGCCGTTGAAATTAGGCGCTGACGTCGTCGTACATTCTTCTTCTAAATATATCAACGGAAGCAGTGATGCCATCAGTGGCGTTCTCGTACTCGGCAAAAATGTCAAATGGGATTTTGAAAAATATCCAGGCTTAAAGCCTTACGCGAAATACGGAACAATGGCATATGTGGTGAAGCTGAGAAACGGTCTTTTCCGTAACTTCGGAGCCTGTTTATCTCCGCAGAATGCTTTTTTAAATCAGATTGGCTTGGAAACACTTGGACTCCGAATGGAACGGCAGTGTGAAAATGCACTTGCTCTGGCAGAATTTTTGTCCGGTTTAAATAAGGAAGTTACCGTACAGTATCCGGGATTAAAAGATAGCCCATATCATGAACTCGCTGCGAAGCAGTTATCCGGAAAATATGGTGCGATTTTAACATTCCGCGCGGGAAGTAAAGAAAAAGCATATCACATTATCAATGCACTGAAAGTACCGTATATTTTATCTAATATCGGTGATACAAAGACACTTGTAATTCATGTCGCATCGACAATCGCAGCACACCTCAGCGAAGAGGAGCGCCGCCTATCCGGGGTCTATGATGATTTAATCCGTGTTAGTGTGGGAATTGAAGATATTGAAGACTTAAAAGAAGATTTTCGCCAGGCATTTTTGCAGGCAGAAGCATCTGAATCATAATAAGTACAAAAAATGTGGAAAAGGAATGGTAAGAAAATGGCAAAAATAGATTACAGCACCTTGAAAAAAGGTGGATTCATGAGACAAAAGCAGAAGGATAATTTCTCGCTTCGTCTACAGGTTGTGGGTGGAACACTGACGGCGAAAAATCTTGCAAAAATTGCAGAAGTAGCTGAAAAATACGGAGACGGACATGTACATCTGACGTCTCGACAGGGCGTAGAAATCCCATTTATCAAATTAGCTGATATTGATGAGGTAAAAGAAGAACTCGCGAAAGGCGACTGCAAACCGGGTGTCTGCGGTCCGAGAGTCAGAACGGTCACAGCCTGTCAGGGAAATCAGATTTGTCCAAGTGGAAATATCGACAGCTACAAGATAGCCGTCGAACTCGACCAGCGCTATTTCGGACGAGAACTGCCGCACAAATTTAAGTTCGGTGTAACCGGATGTCAGAACAACTGTTTAAAAGCCGAGGAAAATGACGTTGGCATCAAAGGTGCGTTAAATATTTCCTGGGTAGAAGATAAATGTATTGGCTGTGGCGTCTGTGAAAAAGCGTGCCGCACCAATGCCATCTCTATCACAGATGGAAAAGTGAACATCAACGAAGATTTATGTAACTTCTGCGGACGCTGTGCAAAATCATGTCCAACCGATGCATGGAATACCGAATCCGCTTATATCGTTTCGTTTGGCGGACTTTTCGGAAATACCATACACAAAGGAGAATCGCCACTGCCTCTGATTACATCAGAAGAACAGCTCTATCGTGTGACAGATGCCGCAATCGACTTCTTTGAGGAACATGCAAAAGCAGGAGAGCGTTTCCAGTTTACCATTGACCGCGTCGGAAAAGACGTATTTTATGAAAAAATAAAGGAGGCATATCATGGCTGATTTTACAATTGATGACAAAGTAGATATTACAGATGTAGTTTGCCCTGTGACATTTGTGAAAGCAAAAGTTGCGTTGGAGGAATTAGAGGATGGTCAGATTTTGGCAATCCGCATGAATAACGGGGAACCGGTACAGAATGTGCCCCGCAGTATCAAAGAGGAAGGACACCAGATTTTAAAATTAGAAGATAACGGCGATGAAACTTATACGCTGATTGTCCGGAAAGTAGAAGAATAAGGAGGGTCATATGGCAGCAAGAATTACAGCGCAGGATTTTGACGAACTTGTTTTAAAAGCAGACGTGCCGGTATTAGTGGACTTTTACTCCGACACCTGCGTCCCATGTAAAATGATGTCCGGTGTCGTCGGAGATATCGAAGATGAAACGGAAGAAACTGCAAAAATTTACAAAGTTAATGTAAATTATGAGGAATCCCTCGCAGAAACATACAGTGTACTGTCCGTGCCTACTTTTCTGGTCTTTCAAGGCGGTGCTGAAACAGCCCGTCTGACCGGTGTCGTGGCAAAGGATGTACTTATGAAAGCGCTTACAAACAACTAAATTAAAAAGAAAGAGAGAGAAGGATATGACAATCATAGTAGCAGGCAAAAAAAAGGAATATGAAGAAGGTTTAACACTTCCGGCTTTAATCGAGAAAGAAAACGTTGATAATCCGGACTATGTAACAGTTACCATCAACGATGAGTTTGTGGAGAGAGACAATTTCCCGGCAACCATCTTAAAAGAAGGTGATGAAGTAGAATTCCTGTATTTCATGGGAGGAGGTGCGTTTTAATGGCATTTACCAATGAACAGTTAGAGCGTTATTCCCGCCACATCATTTTAAAAGAAATCGGTGTGAAGGGTCAGAAAAAATTATTAAATGCAAAAGTTCTGATTATCGGTGCAGGCGGACTCGGTGCCCCTGCCGCAATGTATCTTGCAGCCGCAGGTGTCGGAACCATCGGTATCGTCGATGCCGACGAAGTGGATTTATCCAACTTACAGCGCCAGATTATCCATACTACAGCAGATATCGGAAAAGCCAAGGTAAAATCAGCCGCAGAGACCATGAAAGCCATCAATCCGGATATTACGGTCAATACTTACCGTACATTTGTGACATCCCAAAACATCATGGAGCTGATTGCAGATTACGATTTTATCATTGACGGAACCGACAATTTTCCGGCAAAATTCCTGATTAATGATGCCTGTGTTATGGCCAAAAAACCATTTTCCCATGCGGGAATTATCCGTTTCCAGGGTCAGCTTATGACCTACGTTCCGGGGGAAGGTCCATGCTACCGCTGTATTTTCAAAGATCCGCCACCAAAAGATGCTGTTCCAACCTGTAAGCAGGCTGGTGTCATCGGTGCAATGGGCGGTGTCATCGGAAGCCTTCAGGCAATGGAAGCCGTCAAATATATTACCGGCCAGGGTGAACTTTTAACCGGAAGACTCCTGACCTATGATGCATTAAAAATGCAGTTCCGCACGGTAAAACTGCCACTCGACCACAACTGCGCCGTGTGCAGCGACCACCCGCATATCACGGAATTAATTGATTATGAACAGGCAGAATGTGACTTAAAACATTAGGGGGCATGCTATGTTAACAATGAAAAAAGAGCACTACGAAACGATTCTACAGCACTGCAGGGACGGACTCCCAAACGAGTCCTGCGGGCTGCTTGCCGGAACGATTGCCGGTGATCAGAAAGTCATCGAAAAAGTATACCTTTTAACTAATATCGACGCAAGCAGGGAGCATTTTTCCATGGATCCACGGGAACAGTTAGCCGCTGTCAAAGACGCAAGAGCAAACGGGCTGACGTTAATCGGGAATTTCCATTCCCATCCAGAATCCCCCTCAAGACCATCGGAGGAAGATAAGCGCCTTGCCTACGACCCAAACGCAGAGTACCTGATTTTATCCTTGCAGGACGAGGAACAGCCGATATTAAGGGCATTTGGCATCGATAAGGAAAAACAGGTCACGATACATGAGATTGCATATGTATAGACAGAATGAGAGCAGTGCAGACTGCTCTCTTTTTCCACGCAAAAGGGCAAAAAATGTAAATTCCACCAAAATGTAAGCGCATACATTTATTTTTCATATTGACATTTCAAACTTCTTTCTTTATACTCTAACATTGTTGTTAAAAAAATAACAATGAATATTTTATGAGTTTACAGAAGAAAGGGACAGAAATTATGAACTATTTAATTCCTGCAATCGGAGTCCTTGCTTTACTTGTTGCTGCTGGTCTTGCAGTATGGGTAAAGAAACAGGACGAAGGAACAGACAGAATGAAAGAGATTGCGGCAGCAATCCACGAAGGTGCTCAGGCATTCTTAATGTCTGAATACAAGATTCTTGTTATCTTTATTGTTGTATTATTTGCAGCAATCGGATTTGGCATCAGCTGGGCAACAGCAGTATGCTTTGTTATCGGCGCAGTTTTCTCTACAATCGCCGGTTACTGTGGTATGCAGGTTGCAACCCGCGCAAACGTGCGTACAGCAAACGCTGCAAAAGAAGGCGGCATGACAAAAGCACTTCCAATCGCTTACCGCGGTGGTGCAGTTATGGGTCTTTGTGTAGTAGGTCTTGGACTTTTCGGTGTCAGCATGATTTACTTTGTAACAGGCAATGCAGACATCTTATTCGGATTTTCACTGGGAGCTTCCTCCATCGCATTGTTTGCACGTGTTGGTGGCGGTATTTATACAAAAGCTGCTGACGTTGGAGCTGACCTTGTTGGTAAAGTAGAAGCCGGTATCCCGGAAGATGATCCTCGTAACCCGGCCGTTATCGCTGATAACGTTGGTGATAACGTTGGTGACGTAGCCGGTATGGGAGCTGACTTATTTGAATCTTATGTTGGTTCTATCGTATCCGCAATCACATTAGGTATTCTTGCATATGATGGAATGGCTGGAGCATTATATCCACTCGTTCTTGCCGCTATCGGTATCGTTTCTTCTATTCTCGGTGTATTCTGTGTACGCGGAAAAGAAGGAGCAGATCCTCATAAAGCATTAAAACTTGGAACAAACATTGCAAACGTAATTACAATCGTATCTTCTATTGTTTTAAGTAATGTGATTCTTGGTTCCTACAAACCATGTGGTGCTATCATCGTAGGTCTTATCGTCGGAACATTAATCGGTTCTGTAACAGAATGGTATACATCTGACAAATATCGTCATGTACATAAAATCGCAGATCAGTCTGAGACTGGTGCTGCAACAAACATTATCAGTGGTTTAGCAGTTGGTATGCACTCCTGTACAATTCCGATTCTCTTAATCGCAGTTGGTATTTTTGCAGCTTATGCATTCGCAGGCATCTATGGTATCGCACTTGCTGCAGTTGGTATGCTTGCCACAACAGGAAGTACCGTTGCCGTTGACGCTTACGGTCCAATCGCAGATAACGCAGGTGGTATCGCAGAAATGTCCGGCTTAGACGAAAGCGTTCGTGACATCACAGATACCTTAGATTCCGTTGGTAACACAACAGCCGCTGTCGGAAAAGGTTTTGCAATCGGTTCTGCAGCATTGACAGCATTATCCTTATTCGTATCTTATTCCGAAGCAGTACAGCTCAAGAATATTTCCATTCTTCAGCCAACTGTAATCATCGGATTATTTATCGGAGCTATGTTACCATTCTTATTCTCTGCCATTACAATGGAATCTGTTTCCAAGGCAGCTTATAAGATGATTGAAGAAGTACGTCGCCAGTTCCGCGCAGACAAAGGAATCTTGGAGGGAACAAGCAAACCGGATTACAAATCATGCGTTGGTATCTCTACAAGCGCAGCATTAAAACAGATGTTACTTCCGGGTATTATCGCAATCGTGGCTCCAATCCTTGTCGGTGTTCTTTTAGGAGCAGAAGCATTAGGCGGACTTCTTGCCGGTGCTCTTGTAACTGGTGTTATGCTCGCTATCTTCATGGCAAATGCAGGTGGTGCATGGGATAACGCCAAGAAATACATCGAATCTGGAGAACACGGCGGAAAAGGCAGCGAACCTCACAAAGCAGCTGTTGTCGGTGATACGGTAGGTGATCCATTTAAGGATACATCTGGTCCATCCATCAACATCTTAATCAAATTAATGACTGTTGTTTCTTTAGTATTCGCACCATTATTCTTAAGCATTGGCGGTTTACTCTAAAAACAAATTCATTGATATATTTTAGGGTTTACGAAAAAGAAGGGCTCTTTCTTCTAATAATAAGAAGAAAGGGCTCTTTTTTTTTCACTTTGGGATAGTAACCACCGCCACATTGTGCTAAAATAGAAAAGAATTTTTGTAAAAATAACCAGTGAGTTTTGATAATATCAATGTAATAGGAGATAGATAGAAATGAGCAGACAGTCAACTATGCGAAAAAGAAGAAAGCAACGGCAGATTCGGAAGGCGATATTATCGCTGACAGGATTCTTCTGTCTTTTACTTGTAATCGGAATCCTTACAAAGGTTGTTTCGAGCCATCATTCGAAAGATAGCGCAGACACAGGTTTAAACGGTACAGAATCCGTAGCAGAAGGCATCTCAGCTACGGAAAATACGGAAGAAGCAGCCGTTGCACAGAATACAGGAGCGCCAAAGGTTTTCTCGGCGCAGGAGACCACAGATACTACAAATGTAGGTGATGAAGTTGTAAGCGAACATGCCGTACTCATTGACCTTGACAACGGAAATATCGTTTCCCAGAAGGGCGCAAACGAACGCATTAATCCGGCATCCATGACAAAGGTTTTAACCGTTCTCGTCGCCGCTGAACACGTCAAGGACTTAGATGATACCTTCACCTTCACACTCGATGTGACAGATTACGCATACGTCAATGACTGTAGCACCGCCGGATTTTTAGATGGTGAGACGGTAACCGTCCGTGATCTTTTCTATGGAACGATTCTTCCATCCGGAGGAGATGCTGCAGTCGGCCTTGCAACTTATGTGGCAGGCTCCCAGGAAGCCTTTGTCGAGATGATGAATGAAAAAATAGACGAACTCGGTCTTTCCGATTCCGCACATTTTACAAACTGCGTTGGCATTTACGATGAAAATTTATACTGTACTGTCTACGACATGGCAATGATTTTAGAAGCAGCAATGGACAACGATTTCTGTAAGGAAGTATTATCTTCCCATTGCTATACCACCTCTGCAACGGAGCAGCATCCGGAAGGAATCGTCATCTCTAACTGGTTTTTACGCCGTATCGAAGATAAGGAGACAATTGGTGCTGTTGTATGTGGAAAAACAGGATATGTCGTACAAGCCGGCAGCTGTGCTGCAAGTTACGGTGAATCCTCCGACGGTCACGGCTATATCTGCGTTACCGCAGGTTCTTCCAGCAGCTGGCAGTGTATCTACGATCAGGTCACATTGTATGACTCTGTTTTCAAGTAAAATAATATATATTAGCAGGAAAGAGAGAATTTATGATTAAGGCAGAAAAGCTATCTTATTCCTTCCCACAGAAGGATTTATACCATAAAATATCATTTACGTTAGAAGATGACACACACTGTGCATTTATCGGCACAAACGGTACCGGAAAAAGCACGCTGATTGACATCCTCTTACATCCAGACGAGTATTTGTATGAGGGGAAGCTTACGATTGACGTGCCAGGAAGAATCGGTTATGTCAGCCAATTCTATTCCTTAGATGAGAAAAGAGAACTTACTGTTTTTGAATATTTGAGTGAGGAATTTGTGCGTCTCCAAAATAAAATCAATGAAATTTGCGATGCAATGGCAGCCACAGAAGAGTTAGATGAGCTTATGGAGCGCTATCAGAATGTCATGGATGAATTTCAGGCCATTGACGGGGATTTTTATGAAAGCAACATCCGCAAGCAGTTAAAACTCGCTAACTTAAAGGATTATGAGAATTGTCTTCTGACAAACTTAAGCGGCGGGGAGTTCAAACTCATACAGGTAATCCGTGAAATGATGGTTCATCCGAAGTTTATCATTATGGACGAACCGGATGTGTTTTTAGATTTTGAACATTTGAATGCCTTGAAAGATCTCATCAATTCCCACAAGGGAACCTTGCTGGTTATCACACATAACCGCTATCTGTTAAATCACTGTTTTCATAAAATTCTTCATCTCGAAAACGCAGAGTTACAGGAATTTGACGGCAATTATATCGAATATAATTTTGCCCTCCTTCAGATGAAAATCGAACAGCAGAGGCTTGCGTCAGCGGATATGGAAGAAATCGAGCGTAACCGTAAAATCGTGGAACGTTTGCGGAACGAAGCAACTATGTTTGACGGCGCAACAAGAGGGCGAAGCTTAAAAGCCAGGGTTTCAATGTTAGAACGTTTAGAAGCGCGAAAAACGAAGTCTCCATTTGTAGACATCAAACAACCGGCGATTGCACTTCATACCGGAAACACCGCATCTCCTGCGAATCCGAAAGAAACTCACACCATGGCTGCAGAAGTGGAAGAGCAGGATGAGCGCACAATTTTGACAGTGGAAGATTACAGTATCTCTTTTGACCGGGAAATTCTCGATACGGTGTCTTTTTCCCTTCACGCTGGTGAAAAAGTGGCGATTGTCGGTCCAAACGGTACCGGAAAAACAACACTTTTGCGAGATATTTATCGAAATACCAATCCGGCAATCAAGCTTGCACCGGGCATTGAGACCGCCTATCTTTCCCAGATGCACGGCGAAGTGTTTGATGAAAAGGAAACTGTCTTGAAAAATTTCGAAGACACCGGTTTTGAAAAAGAAAGCGACCTCCTCAACTATTTCAAAACCTACGGTTTTGAAGAAGAATTATGTTATAACCGGGTCGAAAATCTCTCCGGCGGTGAAAAGAATTTATTGCAGCTTGCCCAAATTGCAAGAAGGAATGCCGATTTTCTTTTACTGGATGAGCCTACCAGCCATTTAGACACCTATTCACAGCTTGCCTTAGAACAGGCACTTGCCAAATATGACGGAACGGTTTTAATGGTTTCCCATGATTTTTACACTATCGCCAACTGCATGGACTATGTCCTGTTTGTCGAGGATAAAAAACTGCGTAAAATGAGTATCCGTAAATTCCGAAAATTCGTTTACGCCGACCATTTTGATAAGGATTATCTGGAATTGGAACAGAAGAAAAAAGATATCGAGAACCGTATCGCCTTTGCCTTACAGGCTGGAAAGTATGAGGATGCGGAGAAATATTGTGGTGAGTTGGGGAAAATTGTGGAGAAAATGTAATCTAATGTACAGCTCTAACTATTCGGGATACGGCACCGACTACGCCTGTAGTCAAGACTTCGTTAAACAAGACTTTAGCGAATAAAATATAAGCACAGATTATGGCACGCATTTAGCGCATAAGCTGTGCTTATTTATTGCATTTATGAAATAGAATACCTTTAGATTTCTAACAATTCATATTCTCTGGAACCAAAACCAAGTTCTGCGGCAGCTTCCACCGTATGAACACCATTTCGGCTTTCGATTCGTTCTACTAAATGATCACGACCCGGGTCATCGGACTGGTACACAAGGTCAAGACATGCCTGGTCTATCGCAATCGGATCAAGCGATACCAGGATACCGATATCTTTCATACATGGATCTTCTGCGACAGCACAACAGTCACAGTCAACGGACATATTTTTCATGACATTGATAAATACCATATTTCCCTTGAAATAATCAACAACGGCGGATGCGGCGTCAGCCATGGACTCCAAGAAAGAATCGTGATCCGCTGTCCAGATTTCTTTCGGGTCACCGGCACCATGAATATAAGCTTTTCCAGCAGAAGATGCGACACCGATGGAAAGCTGCTTCAATGCTCCGCCAAAACCGCCCATAGGATGTCCTTTAAAATGGGATAAAACAAGCATGGAGTCATATTTTGCAAGATCTTTTCCCACATAATCTACTTTAATTCTTTTTCCATTCGGAATGGCAAGCTCCATATCCGGACCTTCCGCATCCAATAAATCTATGTCAAAATATTTATTCCACCCATGTTTCTTCATGAGTTCCCTATGTTTTTCGGTTGTGTTACGTGCACCTTCGTACGCAGTATTACACTCTACCACTGTGCCGTTTACTGCTTCAATCATTGGTTTCCAAAATTCCGGTTTCAGGAAATTCTGGTTCCCTTCTTCACCTGAATGAAGCTTTACGGCTACTTTTCCAGGCAATTCTTTTCCAACAAGTTTATACATTTCAGCTACTTTTTCCGGTGAAATTTCTCTTGAAAAAAATACAGTTGATTTCATGTTAGCCCTCCTTGCTTTTTACGTTATCAGTAATTATTATAACGCAAAAATTGATAGAAAACAACGAAATGGATGACTCTTGAGTTTCCGTACTTTTATCCACAACTGCATATTCTTTCACATATAACTTTCAAGAACGTTTCTGTAAAATCATGTTCTAGTTTTTCTCTCTGTTTAAATAATCATTCCATCTTGCATTCGTTTCCTCAAGCTGATGCTTCTACATAATGCTATTTCTATCGCTTAATATCGCTAACATTTCATCCACAATCTCCTCTGGCGGGAGCTTCCTGTAGTGAGACAAATATCCTATCATTCGCTGTGCCGTCCAATCTGTATTCAGATTTCTGGTAATTTGGTCACAAAACTCCTCTGGATACCCTCTTTTTATTAAAATATGATATAACTCTATACTTTTTGGTGATTTGGGTTTCATTTTAATAAAATCTCCTGCTTATATCTTTTCCACCTAAACTTCTTTGTTTTAAATCACAATCCCATTACAGTGGTCAATTTCATGCTGGATAATCTGCGCCGTAAATCCGGTATATTTCCCATGCTGCGGCTTAAAATTCTGGTCAAGATAATCCACTTCGATTTCCTGATAGCGTGTGCATGGTCTCACGCCGCTTAATGACAGACATCCCTCTTCTGTTTCGTAGGCATCCTTCTTTTTGGTGATAACCGGATTAATCATTGCAAATTGAAACGGACCTGCCGCAACTACAATTATATTCTTTTTCACACCAATCATATTGGCTGCCATCCCGACACAATGCTCTAAATTAGCCTTAAGCGTATCCAGTAAATCTGTCACAACCTGTTTATCTTCCTCTGTTGCATCCACTGATTTCTGCGCAAGAAACAGTGGATCCCGCATAATCTTCTTTTCCATTCGTTCCATCCTCTCCAATATCCGGCTGACAGTCACATATCGACTCTTTTTCCTTAGACTCAGCTTAAATTTAATTCGACATAAGACTTGTTGCAGCTCTTTTCCGTTATTTTTACCCTATATCCGTTTGTTTTCAGTATTTCCTTATGACTATGGCTTGGTCTATTCTCAGCCTCATTATTGACTGCACATATAACAGCTACGCTTTTCGTTCTATTTCCCTTAATAGAATGAAAACTCATTTCTGCACCATGATGCGGAACGACCAAATTATTGTATCCTTCCGTCCTCTTATCCCACACCACATCCTTTATTGCTTTGTAAGGCACATCTCCACAGAAAAGACTCTCTTTTTTATCATTTTGGATTTCAATTACGATTCCACCGCAATTTTCTTTTGTAATTCCATCCAGGGCCTTATTCGTCCCTAAATAGAACGAAATCTTAGAAGAACCATTTCTCACCGTCGTTAACTCTCTTGCTGCATCTTTTCTTTCTGCAACAACCAGCTTCCCACGTAAAAAAAGGAACATCGCTAATCTGGTTGCGCCAACTGCATTGGGCTTATCAATCTGCGGTGCATACCATGTACAGTTAAACAATTCATCTCCTGCATATGCACTTCCTATGATATGGTCATCATCCCAATGTGACAGAATAACAGCGTTCGGAATTATTTTTTTTAACTTTCTAATCGCTCCCTGATACTTTGTTGTACCATTTCTAGTCATCCCTATATCATACATAATATTAAATTCTTGATTTCCCTGCATTCCGCAGATATGAATCAGATTCGCATTTCCTACTCGAAAAACTTTTGCCTTATCAAATTCTACATTCGAAAATTCCATGTTTATATGATCAATCACTTCTTTATCCGAATTTGCATATACAAATTTGTATGTACGATCTATCTTATTTAATACCTCAGATTCAGGTTCCGTATCCTCGATACAGATACAATTTTTACGAATTGCTATCGGGCTTGCACTCTGTTCAATTTCTCCCGGATAAACATTGTCATCCTGCTCTGATGGGAAAAAACGCTTATCCACAAAATGCGCCTTATACCATTTATCTCCCATCTCCCTCAATCTTGCAAAGTTGTGCCTGTTCGACCTGCTATCCATATATATATTAAAATTATAAAAATACGGTCTGTAATCGCTATTTTCCCGATTTTCAGAGAAAAAATAGTTTCTGTCGTATTCTATCATGTCATATGTTAATATATTCAATTTCGCTACTAAAACAGGCTTATCAATACCTTCAAGACTGATTATATCATTTCTTATTGTATTGATACTGACATATAAATTTGACCGTAAAGAATTTCTAAATAGTTTTCTTACCACATAGTGATGTGTCCCATAATCTGAGGGGAATTCCCGTTGTTCTCTATTTTGGTAAATCTCCTCTTTTTTATCCCAATCATACATTTTCTTACCCACTTTATCTATTTTGTTTCCCTATTATACCAAAAAGTTCCCCTTAGAATCAATGGAACACCTCACCTTAAATTTCAGGAATCGCAGCCTTATTTTGCCATAGCCATTTTTAACATCTCGTTTGCAATGTTTAATGCGTGATCCCCGATACGCTCAAAATCCGTCAGCATCTCAGAAAAAAGAATGCTTCCGTCGTCGGAACATTCTCCGACATGGATTCTCTCGTACATATTATCCCGATACTGCAACGTCATATCATCGATTTTTTGCTCCATGCAGGCAATTTTTTCATGCCAGGAAACATAATCTGCCGGCTTTTCTAACAGTCCGTCGAGGAGTTTCGCACACATTTGCTGCATCTGCTCTAATTCTCCATACGCATGTCCTGAAAATGCAATCTCCTTCTCCGCAATAATATTCGAATATCCGGCGATATTGACGGAGTGGTCACTGATACGCTCGATATTGCTTGTAATCGTAAACATGGAGTTAAACATCTGACTTCCCGCCTTTGTTGTCTCAAAAGGAAGAATGGACGTAATATATTTGGATATCTCTTTGTTCAAAAAATCCACGTATTCTTCTCTCTGCTCTACAAGTTCGTATTTCTTTTTATCCTTCAACGTTACCGCCTCAAAGGCTTCACGCACGTTGCTTTCCGCCATCTTCATCATACGGGTAAGTTCTTTTTTTATTCCTTCCATGCAGACAACCGATATTCCGTATTTCTCAGAATTAATGCGCTTCACATCCAGAAGGAACTGCACATGCATGCCCTCTTTTTCCTCTTCGCCCTTCGGGTCTTTTAAAATAAACGTGGCAATCTTTCCTAACCATGTTCCAAACGGTAACAGAAGAATCGTAGTCACAATATTAAACATCGTATGTAGGTTGGCAATCTGCGCCGGCGCATTGGTCGGTGTCCATCCTTCCACCATCGGAATAATCGGCGTTGCAAGACAGAGAATCGTGAAAACTATCGTACCAAACACATTAAACATAATGTGAATGATGGTGGTCCGCTTGGCATTTCTGTTCGTACCGATTGATGCCAGCAATGCCGTAATACATGTACCAATATTTTGTCCGAAAAGAACGAACGCCGCACTTTTCAAACCGATTACACCACTTCCAGCAAGGGTTTGCAGGATACCTACTGATGCAGAGGAAGACTGAATCAGGGCAGTAAACACCGTTCCGGCGAGAATTCCCAAAAGTGGATTTTCAAACTTTGTTAAAATACTGACAAACTTTTCGGAGTCTGCAAGCGGCTCCATTGCCGTTCCCATCATATCCATTCCGATAAAAAGGATGCCAAGGCCTGCTAAAATCTCTCCCACATACTTTACTTTTTCATTTTTGGAAAAAACGAATGCGGCTACTCCCAAAAAGGCAATCAAAGGCGCAAACTCTCCAATGTTAAGCGCAATCAACTGTCCAGTTATGGTTGTCCCAATATTCGCGCCCATGATAATCCAGATTGCCTGATTCAACGTCATCATGCCGGAATTTACAAAACCAACCACCATGACCGTTGTCGCGGAAGATGACTGAATAATTGCGGTAATCAGCGCACCTACCAGCACTCCTACGAAACGGTTTGCCGTCAGCTTTTCCAAAATAAGTTTCATCTTGTTTCCGGCGGATGCCTCCAGACCGGTACTCATCATCTGCATACCATACAGGAATAATGCCAGTCCGCCCAGCAATCCCATTGCATATGTAAAATTCATGTTTCATTCCTCTCAACTCTAATTCTTTTTTGCACACAAAATAAGCCTAACCATATTTAGGCATAATAAAGCTTTAGAGTCGTTTTTTCCCATCGGATTCATGGATATAACTTGCGACTAGCGTCATCTGGGATTCAAAAGAAATAAAAATACCAGACTTTCCCCTAAATAGATTGGAATTCCCAGGCAGACACTGATTCTGGCACAAAAAATAATATGTCAGTCTCATGTCCTGCTTTTCCTTAAAGATTCGGCCTTCCGCCTGGATAAATCCAAGTGCACTGTTTCCCTCAAGCATCTCGGATGTACACATCTGCGCATCCGGTGCAAGAAGGCTTTCTGAGGCAAGATAAGCCCCTGATTCTGCAAGAGAAGTATCCTGTGCGTACACAAATATAACATCTGCTTTGGCATTTTCAAAACAGATTCCTGAAACAAAGGTAATAATCATCAGGAAAAAACAAATGAATTTCTTATATCTGCTACGCACACCTTACTCTCCTCTAATCGAAATCTTTCGTCAATAGATTTATTTTCTCACCATTTGCGTTATTTTGCAAGAGGTGTTTCAAAATGAGGACTTCTCTTATTTTGTAAAATATTCCTTCGCAAATTCCATATCCTGAACCAGTTCCGTGGTTCCAATATAATTGCCTTCCCCATCTCTTACTGCCATATAGGTTACCAGAAATGTTTTTCCATTTTTATCCATTTTATTCCTCTTCATTACAGGAAAAAATAACTTGTTTTTCAATTTATTCTGTACTTTTTCATGAATCGAAAAAAGACCATCTGTGCTATCTTTTGCACAAAGGGTCCTTTTCCGTCTGCTATATTTTCCTAGATATGATAACGATAAACTTTTGCTTCATACGGACGTAACAAGCTTCTTTCCTTCTTCGCATAATTTGCAATGAGCAAATCAGCTTCTTCCGGTATCTTTGTCAAAACCTGTTCCGGAACATTCACATCATTCTCTGTGAAATTACAGAGCACCATGAGCTGCTCATTTCCTAAGGTTCTGGTATAGATGAAAAGTTCTTCGTTTTCCGGCTCTAACAGTTCATAATCGCCGTACACGATAATCTCATTTTCGTGGCGGAGCTTAATCAGCTTCTGATAGTAATGGAATACGGAATCCGGGTTGCTTAACTGCTCTTTTGCATTTACCTTTGGATAGTTGGCATTTACCTGAATCCATGGTGTTCCTGTCGTAAATCCTGCATTTTTGCTGTCATCCCACTGCATTGGAGTTCTGGCATTGTCACGGCTGACATTTTTTAAATATCCCATCATCTCCGCATGGGAAACACCGCAGTTCTTTGTCAGATCATTGTAAGCATTGATACTTTCAATATCACGGTAATCTTCTAATTTTTCAAAATAAGCGTTGCACATACCAAGTTCTTCTCCCTGGTAGACGTAAGGTGTTCCCTGCATCATATGAAGACAAGTTGCCAGCATCTTTGCGGAAATCTCACGGTATGCGTCGCTGTCGTTGCCATATTTAGAAACAGAACGAGGCTGGTCATGATTGGAAAGGAATAAGCTGTTCCATGCCTTATTCTCAAGACCGGTCTGCCATTTGGAAAGAATGGATTTCCACTCCACAAGTGGCATTTTATGCTCGTCCCATTTTCCAAAACGGGAATGCTGGCTGCTTCCGCCACCGGTATGCTCAAACTGGAATACCATGTTAAGCTCGCTGCCATCGGCGTTTGCGTATTTTTTTGCTTCCTCTAGCGTAACACCTGCGGCTTCCCCAACGGTAATCAGGTCATACTTGGAAAGCACTTTCTGATTCATTTCCTGCAAATATTCATGCACGTGAGGGCCGTTTGCACAATCACTGTCTCCGTAGCCATTTTCTCCGGCTTTTCCGTCCGGAAGTCCCGGCTTTTTGGAAATCAGGCTGATGACGTCCATACGGAATCCATCGATTCCCTTTTCACACCACCAGTTCATCATGTCAAACACGTGCTCACGCACCACTGGATTATCCCAGTTTAAATCCGGCTGCTTTTGAGAGAACAGATGTAAGAAATACATATCAGTCTGTGGATCGTATTTCCAGGCAGAACCGCTGAAAATGGAGCCCCAGTTATTTGGCTCTTTTCCATTCTCTTTTCCCTTTCTCCAGATGTAAAAATCACGGTATGGATTGTCCACACTCTTACGGCTCTCGATAAACCATGCGTGTTCATCGGATGTGTGGTTGACAACAAGGTCCATCATGATTTTGATACCAAGCTCATGCGCTCTCGCAAGCATGCGGTCAAAATCTTCCATCGTTCCAAACTCTGTCATGATTGCCTGATAATCGCTAATGTCATATCCGTTATCGTCATTCGGTGACTGGTACACCGGCGAAAGCCAGATGACATCAATCCCCAATTCTTTTAAATAATCTAATTTTTCTGTGATACCATTGATGTCGCCGATTCCATCTCCGTTGGAATCCATGAAGCTTCTAGGATAAATCTGATATACGACGGATTCTTTCCACCATGTCTTTTTCATGCTAAATACCTCGCTTTCTTTTCTAAGAAAACAGTAGCACAAGAATGTAGGAAAAGTCAAAGGTTATGCGCATAACCATGAATGTGACCAAAACCTTGGTATTTTTTTATTGAAATTATACAATGCGTCGGACGGACTCGCGCTCTACCAGTTTGACGGGAAGCGTCCATGGATTGCTTGCATCAGGATTTTCGTTTGAATTTGGCTTTAAATCTGCATTTTGTTTCTGCTTTTGCCGCTCGAACTTTCGCTTTTCCTGCAGATAGAGAAGTGCTTCTACTGCCATCTTGGCTTTCTTTCCCATGTTCTGGCTCATGGTGGTGAGCTTTGGTCTTGCAAGCTTGGCATAGAGCAAGTCATCGAATCCTGCAATCGAGATGTCCTGTGGAATGCGAATTCCTTTGCTCTGTAAAAAAGAACTGACCTCTAAGGCATAAAAATCGGACGCGACAAACAGCGCTGTATAGCTTTGTAAGTCCGGGAAAAATTGTTCCATCTGTAATTCCCGCACGGATTCACTCGGTGAAAACAGGAAGTGGTCTGTTTCAGAAATGGATACTCCCGCTTCATCCATCACCTGTTTTAGTCCCATCCAGCGGTGATGGTCGACCGTTGCATCATTGTCGGCTAACATTGCGATTTTTCGGTGTCCCTGCGCAATCAGGTATTTTCCCATCTGATAACCGCCACCGAAATCATCCGTCGATATGTTGATGACATCGGACTGGTTTTCGATGTAGGAATCAATGGAAACGATTCCTCTGGAATATTTTTCACTTAAACTGTTTAACTCGTCTGCCGGCATATTACAGACAATCAATCCCTCTAAATTCCAGGCGATTGCCTGGTGAATGATTTCTTCTTCCGACTGCTGGGCAATCAGATACATATAGCAGCCATGCTGGCGGATTTCGTATTCAAGATTTCCCAGAAAAGCACTGTAATACGGGTCTTCTAATGCAATCTTCATACCGTCTTTGTGCGGAATCACAACACCTATCATGTTAGACGTTGTCTGCGCTAACATCATCGCCGTGCGGTTGCGCACATATCCCATCTCATCGAGTGCCTTTTTTATTTTTTCACGAACCTCTTTCGACACGCGCTGGTCTTTTCCATTGATAACATTCGAAACCGTCGCCGTGCTGACACCGACGTAATCCGCAACATCTTTAATTCGAACCATACTCTACTCTTTCCCGTCTATATGATAGCGAAGCGTTTCTTTTCGTACTTGTTCTCATTACTTCGCTCATCTTTCTTTATGACTCATTCACGAGCTTTCCTGTCATACTCTCCGGCGTAAGTTCCAGACAAAGGTCTCTATCTCCACCTTTTCGGTAGCCTTTCTCGTAGACACAAAACGATACTTTGACACAATTTTTCTGCCTTATTCTGCAAAAATATAACGCCCTTTTCCCTCTTCTTTTGCCCTGTATAAAGCCTTGTCCGCCTTTTTATAAAGTTCATAATAACTATAATGATTGCCACCGGACAGACAGATTCCCATGCTGACACCGATTGCGTAGCTTTCATATTCACAGGAGACGCTCCGGAAAATTCTGTCTACAATTTCAAAAATATCTTCTTCCTGTCTGTACGTCACAAATACCACAAACTCATCGCCACCATAGCGCGCCGCAATATCCTGGTCTTCCCTGATACAGCTTTTCAGTATTTGTGCAACCTTTTGCAAAACACAGTCGCCAAAATAGTGCCCTCTTGTGTCATTTACGTTTTTAAAACAATCAATGTCAAAAATAACAAATGCTGTATCCATATATTTTTCTGTATCTATTTTATTCTTAATCAGAATCTCCCCTGTCACATGGTTATATAAACCAGTCAGGAGGTCTAAAGATGCCTGTTTTTCCAAAGATTCCCTCAGATACTCCTGACGATAGCGGTCTGTGACATCACGAAGGCTTACAATACCGACGATATCACCGTTCATCTTATCCTGGGCAAGGTAAATTGTCTTATTAATCCACATCTCGACGCCAAAGGAATCCAGGGTACGATAATCCTGATTTAAAAGTGTATGTCCCTCACGAAACGCCTGCACCATATACGCAGAATTTGCATATTTCCTGTATGCTTCGATTGTATCTTCAGATACACGGCTTTGCCAGCGTCTGCAATATTCATTATAGGAACCCGGCGACGCAATATCGACTGTATCTAAGACTTTAACCACGCCATCTTCCGTTGTGTTTTTCTGAAACAAATCACTCTCTATCCGATCCTTTGTAAAATTAACCTGATACAAGACAACAGACTCCGTCAGAAGTGCATCCCTGTATTGCTCTGTCGTCTGCAGTAACTGTATCAACTCTGCATTCTTTCGCTGTATGATTTCGTCATATTTATAACGATGTGTGACATCCCGAAACGTAATTGTAATCTGATTACACTCTGTCTCTGCCATAAGCGTAATACAAATCCACTTACAGCCTTCTCCGTTCCTAAAACGTATGTCTTTACGCAGACTGTGTAACTCATTGCTCTCTCTTTTCCCCTTTATGCACTGGGAAAGCGCATCTTCTGACAGCAGTTTTTCAAGTTCTTCCCTATCCTCGAAATAGCAGTCGTCAAGCAGCATGTGTAACCAGTCATCCAGTGACAGTACATTCTCTTCTCCTAATTCATTCTTGACATCATAAACACAAGTGGCACTCTTATCATCCATGTTTATCTGATAGATGCCCTCAAATTGCTTTGATATCATTGCAAGAACCCTTTTTTCTAATTCGTATCCTTTGCCCATAACTTATCCCCAATCGTATGCAGCCTTTCTATTGCTTCTGCTATATTAGAATTATTATACCACTCTTTGCGTTATTCTCCAATTCTTCTTTGAGATTTCTTATAAGTAAGCGTTTACATCTAATAAAAAAGGATTCCATTACCGGAATCCCTTTTTAAGAAAATGACATACATTTCTAGTTGTGATTTGTTGTGGTTTTTGTTGTGGTTGATTTATCAAAATATTAAACAGCTGCTAACTGCTTTCCAAGATTTTCACACTCTGTAAGAGCTGCATCGTCTGGAGTTTCCTGACAGATAACACCCTCTCCGTTTAAGACGGTTGCGCCGGCTGCATTCATACGGTCAACCCAGTCACGCATCCACTGTCCATCTCCCCATCCGTAAGAACCGAATAAGGCAATTGTTTTGCCACTTGCGAAACCTTCTACGTCACAAACGAAAGGCTCCATTTCTCCCTCTTCCAACACTTCAGCACCCATTGCAGGACATCCCATAGCAAATACGGTTGCACCCTTTAATTCATCCAAAGATGCACTGCTGACATCTACTACATTTGCTTCTTTTCCGGCAGCTTCAATTCCTCTGCCAACCGCTTCTGCCATAGCCTGTGTATTTCCAGACTGTGACCAGTATACAACCTGAATCTTACTCATTTTTTCTTCCTCCTAACCCATGTAATCAAGGCTTTTAAATTGGTTAGTCACAACTAACCCTCTAATACTATATTATGTTTTCAAGCGAACGTCAACTCTCCTATTAGCAAAAAATTCTCAACTGTGAAAGCTGAGAATTTTTTGCAAAATAACAGGATATTTATAGAATACCCAGATAAGTGGATTCAAATTCAGGAATTGGAAGCGGCCGCGAAAAATAGTAACCCTGGAAGGAGCCACAGCCGATGTCCTCTAAAATATGAAGCTGTTCCTCCGTCTCCACACCTTCCGCAATAAAAATCAACTGCAGTTCATCTGCAAGATGAAGAATTGATTCTACGATTGTCCGGGCACGTTCCTTTGAGTCTGCATCATTTAAGAATTCCATATTAAATTTCAAAACATCAATTCCGGTATTCTTTAGCAGATTTAAGGAAGAATATCCATTTCCAAAATTGTCAAGTTCAACCGTAAAACCGCCGCGGTGCAGGTTCGCCACCAGTTCTTTTTCCCCATTTAACTCTGCCATCACGGTCGCTTCCGTAATCTCAATTTTCAGATTGGAAGCCTTGATGTCATAATGCTGTACCAGAGCCTGCAAATACTTGACAACATCTAAATAGTAAAAATCTTTTGGTGAAATATTGATGGATAGATATAAATCTTCACGACCGAGGTCTTTCCAGTGGCGCAGCTGCTTGCAGGCAAGCTCCCACACATACTGGTCTAACGCAATAATCAGCCCGTTTTTCTCAAATGCCGGTAAAAACTCACTTGGCAGCAACAAGCCACGCTTCGGATGCTCCCAGCGGACAAGTGCCTCCGCACCTCTCAGCTCACCGGATATGTCGACCTGTGGCTGAAGGTAAATCTGAATCTGCCCGTTTCTCATGGCATCCACAGCTTCCTCATTTAACTGCTGTGTAAAAAGTATATTTCCCCGCAGTGAGTCATTATAGTAGGAAACTTTTTTGTCTGTATCCTTAGCAGAACTGATTGCAAGCAGAGCACGGTCACACATGATGCTGACCGGCAAATCATGGTTGACAATCTCGTATACTCCAACCTGAATATAAACCGGATATGCATAATCACTCTCAATATGGGCAAATTCTCTCGGTCCGTTCAATAACATCTGTTCATTATAATCTTTTTTCCGGATTAAAATTGCAAACCGGTCCTTCTCAAGACGTCCAAAAATCTCGCCTGATTTTGTATTGTTGCGGATTCCCTCTGCAATCTTTAAGAGAAGATTGTCCCCAAGTTCTATGCCAAAAATATCATTAATTAGTTTAAAATGATGAATATCCGAACAAATCATCAGGAATCGCTCATTTGGATTCTCTTTCAGGCATTTTTCTGCTCTTTCATAGAAATAATCACAGTTGTACAGACCTGTAAGACGGTCGTGTGTAGCACGGTAATGCTCGTCCTGAAGTTTTTCTACATCCATAGTTCTATTATCAATAATCAAAAAACTTCCAAGAAACTTGTTGCTCTGATCTGTCAGGCGGTGAAAAGAAATGCGTAAATGCATCTTTTTCCCATTAATAATCTCCGTACAATCCTGCGAAAAATTTTTACACATGGAAAGCATCTGGTTTCCCGTCCACTTTCTTAATAGCGATTTCCACTCCTGTTCCGGCATCGTATCCACCTGAAAAAAGGTCTCTGCCTTCTGGTTATGATAAATGCAGTTCTCATCCACATCAAAAAGAATCACCGCATTATTCATCCCCTGCACAACCATGGACAGCGTATTATCTAACAGCTCGTTTGGTATATAGATAAGCGAATAATAATAAATCAATAATCCGCCAATCGCAAATAAAAGCATGGAAACATCATATGGCTGGTTCGTAAACACAAACGCTGCATTTGTCACAACCACCGCCAAAAGAATTGCACCTACGATATAATACTTTTTGCGGTAAATTTCCGGTGAAAAATATAGTTTATGAATCAGCAAGATTATAATGTAAAATAACAAAATGTAGGAAATGACAAGATGAATCTGGTAACCCAGCCGGTTCGTCACATGAAAATACGGCGTTCCGTTGGAAAACTCAAAACGGTTTAAGCCAAATGCATGATGAAATTTCAAATGAAGTAAAAATGAGAACGTGTCCACACTCAATACAATTCGCACGATATTTCGATAAAGCCCACTCTGCCTTCCATAATTCGTATACTCAACAATAAATGAAAGCAGATTATAAATCAGCCAGTCAAAACTGATGAAGAACAAAGCATACGCAATATTGGCCGCCTGTTCCGTGACCACTAAAATAAGTCCGATATTGGCAAGAATCGAAAATGTTGCCGCAAAAAGAAGATTTCTTACTTTTTTTGCGAGAATTTTGCCATCCTTATGTGTTTTATAAACGCAATAAAGCAATATTATTGCGGAAAGAATCATAATTATAATGTAAAGGTATCTCACGTCTCCACCCACCTATCTGTCATATTCTTCGAATACAGCTATTTTACCATTTATAGGTAATTTTTGCTATAAAAAAAACCTCTCAATCGGCTGACTGAGAGATTTTTTCCAATTTATTGCGAATTTGAAACTTCAGATGTAAGAATGCGTCATCAAAACGTCCGGTTCAGCGATTAATGATGGCATCCACCACATTTTCCGCAGTCCCCTCCGCACTGTATTGATTTTCCATTTTTCTTGTCATGTACCATACTTTTTACGATTAGTCCAACAATGATAAGGAGCACTGCTCCAACAATGAAAGTTCCCATATTCTTACTTCCTTTCCATGAGAATCCGCCTCTTATTTTGTGCCTGCAACAGCTTTTCCATTAAAATTTAAGGAAGAGCTCTCTTTATAAGGTCTGAATAACAGGTAGAGGAATCCAATAATGATAACAAATGCAACTACTGTTCCAACACCGAATGCACCTGTTGTAATTAATGTACCAATCTGGTAGATGCAAAGAGATACTAAGTAAGCTAATCCACACTGGTAACCAATTGCAAACCAGAACCATTTTGCGTTGTTCATTTCACGTTTGATAGCACCCATAGCTGCGAAGCATGGTGCACATAATAAGTTAAATACTAAGAATCCGTAAGCTGCGATTGGTGTCATTGCGGCTGCAAGATTGCCCCAGATTTCTGCACCATCTTCTGCAACTTCGCCAAAACCATACAACATACCAAATGTTGCAACTACATTCTCTTTTGCAATTAAACCTGTAACGGCTGCAACTGCCATCTTCCAGCCTTCGCCGGCCTGTGTCCATCCAAGAGGAGCAAAAATCCAAGCGATAGCACTTCCGATAGAAGAAAGAATAGAATTGTTTAATTCTTCCACCATTCCGAAGCTGCCGCTTTCCCATCCAAAGCTCATTAAGAACCATAATACGATGGTTGATAAAAGAATGATAGTACCTGCCTTTTTGATGAAGGACCATCCTCTTTCCCACATACTTCTTAATACGTTAGATACGGTTGGCCAGTGATATGCCGGAAGTTCCATAACGAATGGAGCTGGCTCACCGGAGAACATTTTTGTTTTCTTTAAGATGATACCGGAACAAATGATTGCTGCGATACCAACGAAGTAACAGCTTGTTGAAACCCATCCTGAGTTTCCGAAGAATGCACCTGCAATCATAGCGATGATTGGAAGTTTTGCACCACAAGGAACAAATGTTGTTGTCATGATTGTCATTTTTCTATCACGGTCATTTTCAATTGTTCTGGATGCCATAATACCAGGAACACCACATCCACTACCGATTAACATCGGGATGAAAGATTTTCCGGAAAGTCCGAATTTACGGAAAATACGATCCATGATGAAAGCAACACGTGCCATATATCCACAGCTCTCTAAGAAAGCAAGGAAGATGAACAGTACTAACATCTGTGGAACGAAACCGAGAACAGCACCGACACCGGAGATAACACCGTCAACAATAAGTCCTGTCAGCCAGTCTGCACAGCCAATACTCTCAAAGAAGCTCTGTGCACCCGGAACAATCCATTCCCCAAACAATGTATCGTTCGTCCAGTCCGTCAAAATAGAACCAACTGTTGTAACAGAAACATAATAAACAATAAACATAACAACTGCAAAGATTGGTAATGCAAGCCATCTGTTTGTTACGATTTTATCAATCTTATCAGAAGTTGTTAATTTTTCTTTCTTAGCAGCTTTGCTGATGCAATCACCAATAATGGAAGATATGTAAACGTATCTTTCATTTGTGATGATACTTTCTGTATCGTCATCAAACTCGTCCTCTAATGTCTTAATCTCATTTGTAACATCCGGTACGGTTTTTAACTGTGTTGAAATTTTATCATCTTTTTCTAATAATTTGATTGCGAAGAATCTCTTCTGCTCTTCCGGAACACCTGAGCCAAGTTTGTCTGCAACTGCCTGAATGGAAGCTTCTACTTCCGGTGCGAACTCATGTACATGTGGAGTTGCCTTCTGGGACATTGCAACCGAAACAGCCTTGTCAGCGGCCTCCTTGATACCGGTTCCTTTTAAAGCGGAAATCTCAACAACTTCACAGCCAAGTTTCTCACTTAATTTCTTTGTGTTGATGGTGTCGCCTGTTTTTGCAAGTACATCCATCATGTTAACTGCCATAACAACCGGAATACCAAGCTCCATTAACTGGGTGGAAAGATATAGGTTTCTCTCGATGTTGGTACCGTCAACGATATTCAAGATAGCGTCCGGTCTCTCTGTAATCAGGTAGTTTCTTGCAACGACTTCCTCTAATGTGTATGGAGATAAAGAGTAGATACCCGGTAAATCCATGATGGTTACCTCTTTATTTCCTTTCAAACGTCCTTCTTTTTTCTCAACTGTGACACCAGGCCAGTTACCAACGAACTGGTTAGAACCTGTCAACGCATTAAATAATGTAGTTTTACCACAGTTAGGATTTCCTGCTAATGCAATTTTTAATGCCATTTTCCTTACTCCTTTTCTCTTTGACGATACGGTTTGAAATACCTATCGTCAATTTGTTCTTTCTATCATATGTTAGAGTTAACTAACTATTAACCAAAAAAATTTATTCTACTTCAATCATTTCGGCGTCTGCTTTTCTCAGTGAAAGTTCATAACCTCTTACGGTTACTTCAATCGGATCACCAAGCGGGGCAACTTTTCTTACGAAAATGTCAACTCCCTTTGTAATACCCATGTCCATAATTCTTCTTTTTACCGGACCTTCGCCAGTCAGCTTTTTGACTTTGACAGTCTGGCCAACGGCAACTTCTTTCAACGTCATCATAAAAATTACTCCTTCTTTCTTTTATATAAAAAATAATATTGCTAACTAAACCATGATTTTGTTTGCCATATCTTTTCCGATGGCAACCCTTGAATCCTTCACATTCACAATCACATTACCACCCATTTCGGATACGACTGTGACGGTTCCGCCTACAACAAAGCCCAGATTCTCCAAAAATCTTTTTACTTCTTCTTTTCCGCCGACACGTTTAATCACGTTCGGTTCTCCTTCTTTTACCATTGTTAAAGGCATCATTCTCTACCTCATCTTTCTTACAAAAAACTTACTTGTAAATAGGAAGTAATTGTGTTTCATACCACTTCCGAAAGTTAGTATATGCTAACTTTTCTTAGATGTCAATAACAGAGTGATAGTTTTTTCTTATTTTTTTCTATTTTATTCCAAAGGCGACAATGAAAAAAAATTTCATTATACACAATTTTTGCATAGAATGTTTGAATCATTCTTTTTTTTATGCTATAATGGAAAGTAATTAATACGTCCCCGACGTAAAATTATTCGAAAAAGAAAAACGAGGTGAATACAGAATGAGCGTAAATGAATCTGCAGAAAATTATTTAGAGACAATCTTAGTTTTGAGCAAAAAATTGCCAGTCGTACGTTCTGTTGATGTATGTGCAGAACTTGGCTTTAAGAAATCAAGTGTCAGCATTGCAATGAAGAATCTTCGTGAGAAGGGACATATTACCGTTACAGATGCAGGATTTATCTATCTGACCGACTCTGGAAAAGAGATTGCTGAAATGATTTACGAACGTCATGAACTGCTCTCTTCCTGGCTTGTAAAATTAGGTGTACCGGAAGATATCGCATCTGAGGATGCCTGCAAGATGGAGCATGTTATCAGTAAAGAGAGTTTTGACGCTATTAAGAAGCATGTGCATAAAGCTTAAGGAACAAATGACAATTTTCATTGAAAAAGAACAGCAAAATGTATCTGCCATTCCCCTTATCTATTATAGGCGGTCTATACATTAGCTGTTCTTTTTTGTTCTGTTTTGTCAATATAATCCTTATTATAATCATGTTCGATTTAATATTTTTAATACGCATTAAACTTATTGTATTCTATCCAAGCGCAACATCTAAAATCATCATCAGTAGAAATCCTACGGCAAATCCGATTGTGCTAAGATTCGAGTGTTCCCCGGCAGATGCTTCCGGCAACAGCTCTTCTACCACCACATAGATCATTGCTCCCGCCGCAAAGGCTAATAAGTATGGAAGCAGTGGAAGTACAATACCGGTCAGCAATATCGTGATTCCTGCGCCGATTGGCTCCACGACACCAGACGCCACGCCGTAGAGAAAGGCTTTAAAACGGCTCTTTGATTCATTTTTCAGCGGAAGTGAGATTACTGCACCTTCCGGAAAATTCTGAATCGCGATTCCAACTGCAAGCGCGGTCGCACCCGCAAGTGTTATGTTGCTGCTTCCGGAGAGGAAACCTGCAAATGTGACACCCACCGCCATGCCTTCCGGGATGTTATGAAGCGTAACGGCAAGGACAAGCATTGTTGTTTTTTTTAAATGGCTCGGAAGTCCCTCCGGCCTCTCAGTATCCATATGCAAATGCGGGATAATGCGGTCTAACAACAGCAATGAAAATATTCCTAATGTAAATCCAACACTTGCCGGAACGAAGGCAAGTTTCCCCATATCTTCACAAATCTCCATCGACGGAATCAGCAGCGACCATACACTTGCTGCAACCATAACCCCGGATGCAAATCCCAGCAGCGTCTTTTGCAGTAACATATTCAAATCCTTTTTCACAAAGAAAACGCAGGCGGCACCAAGCGTTGTTCCCAGAAAAGGAATCAGCAAACCAATTGCACTTATCATAAGTATCCCTCCTGTCTGTTGAAACTAACTTCATTATATAATAATGTCTGCATCTTGGAAACGTGCAAATTTCTCAATACAAAAACACCTCACGGCAAACAGTTTTTTACTTTCTGTCTCCTGTGAGGTGTTCTCCCATTATTTCTGCGATTGTGACTTCTTATGCACTCTTAAGTGTAAGTACATGACCGGCTAATAAAGAATCCATACGATGTACGATTTCTTCTTCAGCATTTTCATTTGTGCCGGACACTAAGCTGCAGAAATCTTTCAAATCGATGAAATCTTTATAGTTTTCCATCCAAATGCGTTCAATATTTGCCATAAGAATATCTCCTCTTTTAACACTTTTAACTAATAATAAAATAACACATTTTTTGTATAAAAAATCACTCATGTTCGCCGTTTCCTTCCCTTTTCTTCTATATTTCCAAAGAAAATGCTTGCATGTCAACAAGGCGCATGATAAAATAGCAAAGTTGCAACACGACCATTACAATTTTATACAGACAGTTCGTGACCATCCTGTCTTTAAATAAAACTAGGGAAACAATCATACCCGGTATGACTTTGTTTTGATAGGATGAGGACTGCATGGCAATAACAATGTAGTCTTTTTTTGTGCAAATTTGTGCCAAACACCGCAGATTTGCAAAATATATATACTTTAGAACGGAGATTATTATGTCAGAAAATTTTGACCCAAACCGCTACGCCGTCATTACTGAAAAAAATCCGCGGGAAATCGTAATGCTTCGTGGCTCCGGCTGTGTCTGGCGGCGCTGCCGCTTCTGCGATTATCATTTGGATTCGTCAAAAGACGAAGCAGCCAATTATGCCCTGAATCGCAGCCAGTTACTTCAGGTTACAGGTATCTATCACAAGTTAGAGGTGATTAACTCCGGCAGTTTCATTGATCTTGATGGGCAGACGCTTCATCTGATTGAGGAAGTCTGCCGCGATAAAAAGATTGCGGAACTTCATTTTGAATGTCATTGGATGCATCGGAGTGCTATTCCGGCACTTCGGGAGCGCTTTCAAAAAATCGGAGTTACCGTCAAAGTAAAAATCGGTGTCGAGACCTTTGATGCTCTTTTCCGGGAAAGTTATCTGGTAAAAGGCATTGAGGAAGAAAATCCGGCCGTGATTGCAGCCGATTTTGACGAAGTCTGTCTGCTTCAGGGAATTCCGGGACAGACAGCGGAAAGCATGACCGCCGATATTGAGACAGGACTTACCTATTTTGAACGTGTGTGCGTAAATATCATGACGCCAAACACCAAGCAAATCAAGCCCGATCCACGTGTCATCGAGACATTCCGCCGGGACGTCTATCCACGCTACGCGGACAATGACCGGGTTGATATTCTGATGGAAAATACCGATTTTGGTGTAGGAGGAGAAAAATAATGCCAAACGAGTTACTTTTAATTTTAGCATTGATATGCACATATTCCGCTGTAATCATTGCATTTCGAATCTTTGGTGAACAGGGATTATATTTATGGACAATTATCGCTACGATTGCGGCAAATATTGAGGTTCTGATGGTGGTAACCGCCTTCGGAATGGAAATGACACTTGGAAATATTTTATTTGCGTCTACGTTCCTTGTAACAGATATCGCGAGCGAACTTTACGGAAAGAAAAAAGCGCAGCGCGCCGTATATTTAGGAATTGCAACTTCCATTATCTTTATTTTAATCAGCCAGTCCTGGATGCTGTATACACCAAACGAGAGCGATTTTGCAACACCGAGCATCCGCGCTATTTTCTCAAATACACCTCGGCTGATGCTGGCAAGCGTTATCGTTTACGTGATTGTACAGTTATTTGATGTATGGCTCTACCACAAATGGTGGGATTTCACAAAGAAAAAATTCGGGGACAGCGACCGCTTTTTGTGGCTGCGAAACAACGGCTCCACGCTGTTTTCCCAGCTTTTGAATACGTTGTTATACACATTCGGTGCATTCTTAGGAATGTACAGTATCCCGACTTTGATTTCCATTGCGATTTCAAGCTATGTCATTTTTATTGTGACAAGTCTTGCGGATACACCGTTTGTCTATCTGGCACGGAAAATCTATAAAAAGCATCATGCTGCCGATTAACGATTCATACTAAAAATCGCCCATTAGGGCGATTTTTTAATTAGCAGGACAACTTCCGTTAAGATTTTTGCTGCTTCCAGACAATCAAAAGCGTCACCAGCACTACAATGGGACATATAACGTAAGCTTTCACCATTGGATAAAAGCATGCCAGCAAAAAGAACAGGAAGCATCCGCCCCACATCTTATACTTTCTGGGATTCTCCAGTAACTGTTTTGTATTCGTAAATTCAATACAACTGTTCTTCCTGTCATATATCATTTTAAATACTAACGTACACAAAACAATTACAATGATACTTATACAATACCACAGGTCTACTCTGTTAAAATAAACTAGCATCCCTAAATTCAACACATAAAATGGGATTGTAACTATTACAGCCACCAGATACTTTATCATTATCATTTTATAAAAATTTATTGGCAAAGCCTTTATTAATCTGATATGATTCCCTTCTATCGAATACAGGCTTCCTGTCGAGGTTGACATGACAGGCAGCATCAACATTATTGTAGTGATAAAATACAGTTCATTTTTCGTAACGATAAGATTCACAATAAACAATAAAGAAAAGATACACATGCCCACATGATTGAGCAACAGAATCCTATCCGACACAAATCTTTGCACTTCTCTCTGAAATAATCCATTACTGGTCACCCTTATGGCAGATATTTTATAACTATACTTATTATATCTGAAAAAAAGAAACAGACTCCATAAAACTCCCACAATACCTATGAATACCAATACTGCATTTAAACCATATTGCAACAGATATCCGCTTGCTGCAATGCCAAACAGCATATTTCCCCAAAATATTATGTATTTTTTTGCTACAAGGGCGACAACTACACTCAGCACTACTGCGGATGCAAACACATATAACGCGCTAATCTCTGCAAGCGATAGCAAAACAGTCTGCATCGTCACCTGTGATGTCACAAGCTGCTCCACAAACACTCCCAAACACACCGGCAGCATCATCTGAACAAAGCATTTTAAAAAAGCGACCATTTTATAGAAACACAATATCTGTCCCGGTGTAAATGGTATCACATACAATAAAATACTTTTCCTATCAAACTGCATTTTTGAATAGTAGAATGTAAAAAGATAACATATAGCAAGAATATACATCCCCCTAATTAAAACTACATCGTGAATTGTCATCTGATTTGCATAAAGAAATACGTCAATTCCAATCAGGAAAAGCAAAAATCGCAAAACAGTTTTTCCTATTTCAGCAGCATTTCTGAATTGCCTGTCCTCATTTTTTACCAACTGAATAATTGTCTTAAACATGCCCCATCACCTTATTAAACTCTTCCCGCAAATCTGTTTCCTTTTCCAAAGCAATTTCACGTACGATGCGTTTATCATGCAAAAATATGACTTTTGTGCACACATGCTCAAGCGTATCAATAATATGGGATGAAAAAATAACCGCATGCTCCTGGTCTGCATATAAACGAATTTCCTCATAAAACTGCTCAATTGCTGTTACATCCAGTCCCAATAACGGCTCATCAAGCACAAGTAACGGCGCTCTAATCAAAAGTCCTCCTATAATGACCACTTTCTGACGATTTCCTAATGACAAATTGCCAATTCTTGTATTTAAGAAACGCGTAAACTCAAACTTTTCTGCGTAAGCTTCACACAGTTCCTTCCGAAACTCTTTTCTATATATATTATGTAACATCGTAAAATAAGACATCGGTGACAATTCATCAAACAAAACCGGAATATCCTGCACATAATATCTAAGACGTTTCACCTTTGTTGTTGATATGGCAGACTCTCCATTTATTATAATATTACCATTGTAGTTCTCATGTATGCCTGTAATCGTATTTAGCAGTGTCGACTTCCCCTGTCCGTTTTTACCAAGCACCCCGACTATACTTCCAGCTTCGACTTGCAGCGTAACGCTGTCTAAAACATTTTTATCCTTTTCATACCACGCTGCTAAGTTCTCAATTTTTAGTATCATTGTCCTTCTCCTCCTTCCCTTTATTATACTAAACTGTAGTTCGCTTCACCATACTTTTTTGGGTAATACAAAAAGGGAATGAGCTGCGAAACAACAGTTCATTCCCTTTACCATTTCTAAATATAAAATTCAGCGCAACATATCTTCGACAAACCTACAAGTTTATCCCAAACAATAATTTACACAATCTGTCTCGCAACATACACACCACTTGCAGATGCATGTGATAACGAATGTGTCACACCGCTTCCATCTCCGATAATGTATAAGCCTTTGTGGCAGCTTTCAAGATGCTCGTCTAACTCTACCTCCATGTTGTAGAATTTGACTTCAACCCCGTAAAGCAGTGTATCGTCGTTGGCTGTACCAGGTGCAATCTTATCTAATGCGTAAATCATCTCGATGATACCATCTAAAATACGCTTTGGTAATACCAGGCTCAAATCGCCCGGTGTGGCAGATAAAGTTGGCTCTACCAGACCTTCCTCAATACGTTTTGCATTGCTTCGACGACCACGTACAAGATCTCCAAAACGCTGTACAATGACGCCACCGCCAAGCATATTCGAAAGTCTTGCGATACTTTCACCGTAACCGTTACTATCTTTAAACGGCTCAGAGAAGTGTTTTGAAACCAAAAGCGCAAAGTTGGTGTTCTCTGTCTGTTTATCTGCGCCTTCATAACTGTGACCATTTACCGTCACGATTCCATTTGTATTCTCGTTTACCACGATGCCATGCGGGTTCATGCAGAATGTACGCACGGAATCCTCGAATTTCTCTGTGCGATATACAATCTTGCTCTCGTACAGCTCATCTGTCAGATGTGAGAAAATAACAGCCGGGAGCTCTACACGGACACCGATATCAACACGGTTTGACTTTGTATTGATATTCAAATCGTTACAGATTGTCTCCATCCATTTGCTTCCGCTTCTTCCAACGGAAATGATACATTTTTCACAATCATAAGTCTCATTCTCGCAGTAAATACGGTAGCCACCGTCTACAACCTCAACGGTTTTTACCGGTGTATCAAAGAAAAAGTCTACCTTATCTTTCAATTCCGCATAAATGTTCTCAAGAACGATAAAGTTGATGTCTGTTCCGAGATGACGGACAGATGCATCCAAAAGATTCAACTTATTCTGTAAACAAATCTTCTTAAATGTTGTTCCGGCGGTAGAATAAAGCTTTGTTCCCTCTCCACCGAATTTCATGTTGATGTCATCGACATATTTCATTAAGTCGATAGCCTGTTTTTTGCCGACATATTCATATAAAGTACCACCAAATGCGTTGGTGATGTTATATTTTCCATCTGAAAAGGCTCCTGCACCGCCGAATCCACTCATAATCGAACAGCTCTTACAGTTAATGCAGCTTTTAATTTTTTCCCCATCAATCGGGCAATGACGGTTCTCTAACGCATGTCCGGATTCGAATACAGCGATTTTTAAATCCTTACTACGCTGTACCAGTTCATATGCAGAAAAAATTCCACCAGGTCCGGCACCAATAATAATCACATCATATTTCATATTCTATAACCAATCCTTCCTTGTAAAAACTTCTTGACCTTCATTTCTGCAAGCATTTTATTATACAACAGGAAAGAAAATTTTTCAATAAGAATACCCTTGAGTTTCCGCAGTTTTATCCACAACTGCATGTTCTTTTTGCGGAAACTCAATCTATGGCTGACTTTACAAGCTGATAAATCGCACTTTTCTGCAACATAAAATATTAATATGACGATAACTCTTCCACCTTTGTTATCTCACTGATATTGATTTCTCTTCCAAATTGTAAGCGAAGAACCAACTCTTCAAACCGCTCAATCACCACAGCGCAATAATCATCGTCTCTAAAATCCAAAAATCCTCTTAACAGACCTTCTTTCTTTGCCAATTCGACTGCTACCGGTTTACTGCAGAAATAATCTCTGTTAACTTCTGTAATAGGAATTTGCTCATCCTCTTTCCCTTTTGCGGGAAAAATTGAAGTAATATATCTTTTTCCAATAATTCCATACACTATGTTTTCTCTGACAGCCTTTCCATAAAACAGAAAATCTTTATCCTCGCCTACAATAGCTACATCACGTACCCCATCATTCCATCCCACAAGTTCAATGTCGTAGTGTTGATTTCCAAAATCAGAGTGAAACTCACCAGCAGGTTCCTTTTCTTTCTTCTGCTTTTGCATATCTCCGGCCAGTTCATCTAAACTGACATCAAAGACTTTCGCAAGCTGTAATAAATTGTTTAACTCTGGAATACCACCATCTGTCTCCCATTTTGCAATAGCAGAACGTGAAACATTTAACTCTTCTGCAAGTTTTTCCTGAGAAATAGCCTTTTGCATTCTTAGCTGCTTTATTCTTTTTCCTAATGTCATATCATGTCTCCTTGTCGTTTTCCTCAGACTACTACCATAAGCTTATTTATTCCATATTCCCAGCGTAACATAGCTGTTACTTATCGTAACAAACGACATTTTTTCATTCCCATCAAACGCAATCATCCCCCATTTCATCCGTATCAGGTTTCAGCAAAGTCTCTATAAATTTATTGTAGTACAATTTCCCATTCTCAAACATTCCTATTTAGAATCTGACTGACTCTGTGACCAGTATCTGATTCATCAAATCTGCCAAATGCCTGATTTACAGCTAGGTCTTGCTTAATTGAAAGCAGTCTTTACTTCTTGGATTTCAAAATGATTAACACATTTATAAAAACAATTACAACAGCATATATGCAAAGCATCACAAACATAGTTGGAATCACATCGAGCATTGCTGCCCAATCACTTTTATTTACCCAATCTAAAACCATCTTATATTCAAATAATAATGAGACTATCACAAACACTAACGAACTCACAGATGCCCATATCGCCTTATCTTGTTTTTTTAATACCAGAACAAATGCAACAATCGTTAAAACAACGCTTAGTCCCATACATAATAGCCACATAATTGACACCTCCCCAACTCCAAAGCAAATATTATAAACTAAAAATGTCATTCACACTAAGGCAGAAGAATTCTGAAATTTTCATAGCCAGTTCCAAAGTGGGGTCATACTTATCATTCTCTATCGCGATTATGGTCTGTCTTGTAACCCCAAGCAATTCCGCCAAATCTTCCTGCCTTAGCTTTTTACTTTTTCGTAATTCTTTGATTCTATTCTTCATCTTCTTCTATTCCCATTAGTTTTCTCTGTAATCTCATCTGCACGGGAAAGCTCTGAAATGCTCTTGATCTTATGCATGACTCTCTGTGTCTCCCCATATCCCCAAGCGATTATAATGAGAAGCTTCTGTCCTCTCTTTATCACTGCCTTTTCCTGGTCATTTTTAGTTCCCACAATAGCAATATAATTCCTTACATTTTGGAACTTGCCATAATGAGCCATAAAAGAGTTGATCGTTCAATTGATTGAACCAAGTGTACCATATCTTTTGAGGAAAAATTCAATGGTAAAGGAAATCGAGACCATTAAACACCTTTTTACTCACAATGGACATTCGTAAATTCAATCATATACTCCTAATAACCATACTCCAGCCACAGCATCTATAATACCAGCTTATACCAATATCTATCTACTTCCCTGCCCTTGTTTTCAGTGTCATTTTTTAACAGCTCTTTTCTAACACCCCCGGAGCTGTCGAATTTTCACTGACCAGGTAAATAAGTAAACCCTGATATAAAATTTTATTTATCATAATTCCGATAACTCCTTATCAGTAATGGAAGTTCTGCAATCAGCATGCCAATCCATCCGGCAAGGTAGGAATACGGCAGGGCTTCAATCTGTAACGAGCATGCAAAAACAAGAATGGCAGCGGCAATAACACGCACACCCATGTTGACAAAGCTGCTGATTAAAGTAATCTTTAAATCGCCGATACCCCTGAAATACCCCTGAATTCCGTTGGTTGCGGCAGGTAACAGGTACATAAAGGAAATCAGGCGAAGGTAAGTCACACCATGTCTGCAAACCTCAGCATCACTGGAAAAAAGATTCATCAGCGGATTCGCGAACACAAAACAGACAATAAAAATTAAGATACCATATACGACCTCGATACGCATACCACAGCGAAATGCCTCTTTCAGACGGCTTTTCTTTCCGGCACCTTTACTTTGCGCCATAAGAGCCGTCATGGCATGACCGATATTCTGCTCCGGAGTATAGGCAAAATCATCAATACGGTTTACAACGGCAAATGCTGCGGAAATGGCGACGCCCATAGAATTGACGATTGCCTGGATTCCCAGCTTGCCAAGCTGTACCGTTGCCTGCTGTGTGGCAGATGCCCAGCCGTATGAGATTGTCTTTTTCAACAGTGTCTTATCAAATACAAGCCATTTTTTTCCAAGCTGTAAAATAGGAACTTTTTTCTGAATATAAATAATACATAGCAGACACGAAAGCGCTTCACTCAACACGGTAGAGATGGCGCAGCCCTCACTGCCCATATTTAGAAACAGTACAAAAAACAAATCACCAAGAATATTGATAACGGCACTTGTAATCAGAAAATACAACGGCGACTGGCTGTCTCCAAGCGCACGCAGGGTACTCGCCAGACAATTATAGATAAACGTGAACAAAAGCCCCGCAAATATAATGCGCAGATAGTTCATTGTCATGCCCATAATGGACGCATCCACCTGCATAACAAGCAGAATTGGATGTGAAAAGGCGATGCACAGCACAGATAATACCAGAGAAAATGCCATCCCGGACAACATCGTGGTGCTAATCTGGCGGTGCAGGCAGTCATAGTCCTTCGCGCCGAACTGGTTGCCCATCAGAATACTGGCACCCATACACAATCCATTTAAAAATAATATAAATAATGTTGATATCGGATTACAGATACCGACAGCCGCCAAAGCCTCTTTTCCAACGTACCGTCCCACAATAATACTATCGACGGCGTTGTAGGTAAGCTGAAAGAGATTTCCCAGTACAAGCGGTACGGTAAATCTGATAAGCTGCGGTGTTATCTCTCCGATTGTTAAATCTTTTTCCATAAAAAACTCCATTTCCCAGCAAGCTATATTCATTATAGCAAAAAAAGCGTGAAATAAAATAGTTTCCGTAACAAATTTTCCACCATGACTCATTTTCATGAAACATAAAAATATGCCTGCCATAGTAAAAACCATAGCCGGCATATTTTTAAATTACACTAATAACGTAAATTTTCAAGTTCTTCTGTGACTTTGTCTTTCGTGTAATCTCCTGTAAGATAACCACTGATATGCATATTCATCAATTCTTCTCAAAACGAGGCTCTTTTGACATTTAAATCAGATTCAACTGTGGATTATTTTTTCATTCATATTGTGCAATCAAATCTGATTCCTTATCCTTCATTTCTGATTACTCTTGCGGCTGCCACAAGATTTTTGAGGCTTTCCTCTGTCTCTGGAATGTCTCTTGTCTTTAAACCACAGTCTGGATTGATCCACAATTTTTCCTTGTCAAT
>CAKRDK010000018.1 GCA_934309475.1 uncultured Roseburia sp. | reverse complement strand
GAACCGCCCAGTTCCATTCCAAGCATATCCGGACTTGTGTACACACGGAACACTTCATTCATGAAAATGTCCTGAATTCCTTCCGCAATGGCTCTCTTTCTTGCTCCAGCTACAACCGTAGTTGGAAGTCCGATTCCAACTTCCTCCGCATGGCTTGGTCCACACATGACCGCAACATCTGCCTGTGGAATTTCCCGCTCTACAACATCAGAGATTGTCATGAGCGTATCATCCTCAATTCCCTTTGCCACGCACACAATCACCTGACCCTTTTCCACAAAAGGCGCCATGCTCTTTGCCGTACTTCTTGTAAATACAGAAGGCACTGCCAAAATCAGGTAATCTTTTCCTTTTATCGCCTGTGCAAGGTCTGTTGTAAACACCATATCTTCCGGCAGTTTGACACCCGGTAGTTTATCCACGTGTTCATGCTTCTCCTGCAACATCTTAATCTCATCTTCTAACTTCGACCAGATTGTAACCTCATTCCCATTTGTGTGTAAAACGAGTGATAAAGCTGTTCCCCAGCTTCCTGCTCCTATAATCGCTGTCTTTGCCATTTATTTGTCCTCTTTTTTTGTTCCAAGCTTGTTCTCAGTTCCATTCATCAAACGCTTTATATTGGCACGGTGACGCCACAATGCCATAGCGGTAAAGCAGGCGCTGACAATGTAAAATTCCACCTTATAGCCTGCCGGCACGGAAAGGATTCCGGTCTCGCCAAAGATAATCACCTGTATCAGGTAGGAAATTACCACAAGGATAGATCCAAGTGATACATAACGTGTAATTGCAATCGAGCCAATAAATAAAATCAGGCAGATTGGCGCTGCGAGCGGACATACCGCCAAAATCATTCCGGAAGTACAGGCAATTCCCTTTCCGCCTTTAAACTTCAGATAAAACGGAAAGTTGTGTCCTAATACCGCACCGAATCCAGCATAGAGTTCTAACACTTTGATTCCGTCCGGATACTGTCCCTGGAATATATATTTGACAATCAGCACCGCAAAAATTGCCTTAAACAAATCTCCTGCGAATGTGATTAATCCTGCTTTAATTCCCAATGTTCTTAAGGTGTTCGTCGTTCCGGCATTTCCGCTCCCCTTTGTCCGAATATCAATTCCCTGACTTTTTCCATAGAAATATCCCGTCTGGAAAATACCGAAAACATATCCAACTGCTAAAGCTGCGATTCTAGCCCAAATCATTATCTATCTTCCTTCCTCTCACGTATGATAAATTTCAAGGAGGTTCCCCGGAAACCAAACGTCTCACGAATCCGGTTCTCCAGATATCTTGTATAAGAAAAATGCATCAGTTCCTTATCATTTACAAACACTACAAAAGTAGGCGGTTTCACCGCAACCTGTGTCACGTAGTAAATGCGGAGACGTTTTCCTTTGTCTGAAGGTGGCTGCTGCATTGCAACTGCTTCCGTGACAATCTCATTCAGTACACCGGTTGCAACACGGAGACTGTTATTCTCCATAACCATGTCAATCATCTCAAACATCTTATTTAAACGCTGTCCTGTCTTCGCAGAAATAAATAAAATCTCTGCATATGGCATAAAGCTTAAGATATCCCTGATTTTCTCTGTGTGACGGTAGATTGTCTTGTCATCCTTCTCAATCGCATCCCATTTATTAACGGCAATAATAATTCCCTTGCCACGCTCATGTGCAATTCCTGCAATTTTGGCATCCTGTTCGGTCACGCCTTCTGTCGCATCGATGACAATGATGACAACATCTGCACGCTCTACTGCTGTAACAGCACGGATAATGCTGTAACGTTCAATCTCTTCCTTTATCTTATTCTTTCGGCGGAGTCCTGCCGTGTCGATAAAGACGTATTCTTTTCCATCATAAATAATGTCCGTATCAATAGCATCACGCGTTGTTCCCGCAATATTCGATACAATCACACGGTCTTCGTTTGCGAGCTTGTTAATCAGAGATGATTTACCTACATTTGGTTTTCCAATGATGGCAACCTTCGGTCTGTCATCTTCCTCATCTTCCGGATTCTCTTTCGGAAAATACTTTGTCACTTCGTCTAACATATCTCCAAGGCCTAACATGGAAGTCGCAGAGATAGCGTGTGGTTCTCCAATTCCAAGATTGTAGAACTCATATACATCCGCCATATATTTCTCGAAACTGTCTACTTTATTCACGACAAGCACAACCGGCTTTCCGGAACGGCGAAGCATATCTGCAACTTTCGAGTCGGAATCCTGTAATCCCTGTCTGACATCCGTCAAAAATATAATTACATCTGCCGTTGCAATCGCAATCTCTGCCTGCTCTCTCATCTGTGATAAAATAACGTCTTTGGTATCCGGCTCAATACCACCGGTATCAATCATGGTAAAATTGTAATTCAACCATGAAATATCTGCATAAATACGGTCACGTGTTACGCCTGGCGTATCTTTTACGATGGAAATACGTTCACCGGCAAGCGCATTAAACAATGTGGACTTTCCAACATTCGGACGTCCTACTATCGCTACTACTGGTCTACTCATTTTCGCTCTCCTTTATATTCGTACTATATTTTAACATTATTGCTGAAATTCCTTTTTCTCAGTAAAACCTGACCGCTTGATTTTACAATATCTGCAACTACTTGTAAAGCATTTTATGATGTCATTGTCGTCTCTTCGATATACACATCCGTATCCTCATTCTCTTCATAGAAACGAAGTTCTCTTCCATCCTGCTCCATCCCAAGTTCTTTTATCAGGGCAAGAATATGTTCACAATCTTCATTAATGGTAATGTATACCTCCCTTGAGCTGGCAAGTTCACTTTTGTATGCACTGTAATAAGCATAATTGTAATAATAATCCGAAGCCGAATTGGCACTGTTCTTATTATAAATATTGAGTGAGACTCCATTCCTGAATTCCCGTGGTGCATTCTCATTGTCGTAAACATTCACAATATTGTTGAGATTGCCATCCTCTATATCCTCCATAATCGCCTGTGCCATCTGCTCCGCCTCTTCCTGAGTAAGTGCCACATTCACGATATTGGAATCTGTATCATACATCTCCACATATCCTGACATATACTGATTGCCTTCATATTCTGTACCCAACAGCTCACGCACAATATTTTCCGGTCTCTGCAGTATTTTGACAATATCGGCTGTAATACCTTCCGTCTCATGAACTGTCTTCTCGTTCAGCAGAATCGGATACTCTCTCGATATCGTGCTTCCATCCTTTAAAATATAGCGGATTGTCACACTCTCTGTATCGTTCTGGTTTAATTTCTGCAATTCTTTTTTTTCCTGTATAAATCTCTGATGGATTTCAAGCAGTTCGTCGACATTATCTTCCGTATATTGTACGGGGTAACTTAACGTTAAAAATGCTGTTTTCACTTCCGACGCATCCGGCACCACCTTCTCAACACCAAACACATCAAAACGTATAACTGCAAGACATGCAATGGATACTAAAGTAAATGCGCACCATTCCACAAGCCGTTTTTTCGTGATTACCTTAAAATTTTTGCATAACACCATCTCTGCCGCAAAGAAAAACAGGAATCCAAAAACAATTGTAAAAATAACAACATACACAAAAACCGGTATATTATTGACCGAAAGCAGACTCTGCACAGAGAGTACAGAAAGCATGCAGCCACCAGAAATGGAAAAGCCCCAACGGAATAACGGCTTCACCCAGTTGACGCTGATAACATCACCAGCCGTCTCAATCTGGCGTTTCCGGTATAACAGCCATGCCGCAACGGCAAAAACAACTGCTGCAACCGCATAAATTACTAAATATTTTTCACCGGCAAACTTTAATCCTGCAATGTTCTTCAGGCTGTCATCATATTTCGTCTGGACACTCAAATGTGTTTCCATAAAGTACCATGGAGAGAGCATGCCAGAATTTCCGGGCCGCCATCCAATCCTGATTCCATAGGAAATCAGGTTCACCACCATGGAAAAAATGTAACGGATTGCCACATATAAAAAGTTTGCAATTACAAAATAAATTGGAAGTGCAAACACCTGTCCCGTAATCATTGCCGCAAACGTCGCCATAGAAAAAGCAAAGAACGTCATAACAACCACATACAAAAACCACCAGAGCAGATACTGGATACATGTCATCTGATTGGCAACACATACAAACACTGCTATTACAAACGCAATTACTTCTGGCAGAATCAGGCAGCAAAGCCCGGAAACGTAATTTGTCACAAACAGCTCACACCGATTCACCGGAAGTGCATGAAACATATTCGCTGCTTTTGCCGTATATAAATAAGAATACAATGCCATCGCCGCAATTATCGCCACTAAAAAGAGCGGTGTCGCCGAAATTCCCATTGCCAAAGCATCTTTTAACGCAAGATACTGTGCTTCTTTTGCCGTATAATCCCAATTGATATAAGTCTTCAGATTCGTCCAGATTCCAATCGGAATACAGCAAATCAGATATGCCTGAAACAGCAGCCAGACTGGCCAGAAATGCGTCATATTTTTTTTGAAAATGGTGGAATTAAAACAGAATATCTTTGACTTCATAATCTGCACCTCCCATCTCATAAATAAAAATCTCTTCTAACGTCAAAGGCAAAACATCCACAATTGTTGGATTTTCCCGGTAAAGTGCCTCCTGCGCCTTTTTCGCGTCTCCCCGGATAATCAAAGTGTATACACGCCCTGTATTGCTCATATGCAATACTTCAAATCCTTCTGGAAGCTTTGGCACACCTGTCTGGCACGCAATCTGCACTTTGCAGACGCTTCCCTGCAATTCGGTAAGTGAACTCTCAATCATGATTTTTCCTTTATGCATGATTCCCACATGGTCACAGACATCTTCTAATTCACGCAGATTATGGGATGATACGAGCACTGTCATCTCATGTTCTGCTACTTCTGACATCACAATACTCCAGAGCTGTCTGCGCATCACCGGATCTAACCCATCCACCGGCTCATCTAAAATCAGAAGCTCCGGTTTACAGCAGATTGCAAGCCAGAACGCAACCTGTTTTTGCATTCCTTTTGACAGTCTTCTGATATTGCGCTTCACATCAATGTTTGGGAAAAATTCCTGCATCCGGTAAAATAACTTATCGTCAAATGTGCGGTACATTCCCTGATAAAATCTTTTCATTTCCATGGTATCTGCCTGCATGAAATAAAACAAATCGTCCGGTATGTACGCAAATTTACTCTTGGCATTGCGGTTCTCATAGACAGGTTCCCCTGCAACGAGCACCTCTCCTTCATCTGCCTTGTAAACTCCTGTAATATGGCGGATTAACGTTGATTTCCCAGCGCCGTTCGGTCCGACTAACCCATAAATAGCACCTTTTCCGACCTGCATATTGACACCATCTAAGGCACGAAAGCCATTGAACTCTTTCCTGACATTATTCACCTGTATCACTGCCGTCTCCTCCTTTAGTCAATTTCTCGATTCGTGTCACAAGTTCTGTCTTCCCTACGGACAGATAAAATAACTCCCTTACTATCTCATCAAATTCGTTCAACAGAGCTTCCTGTCTGGTATCTATCACATCTTTCCAGTCAGCCACAAATGTTCCTTTTCCAACTACAGAATAGAGGTACCCCTCACTCTCTAAATCACGATACGCTTTCTGTATCGTATTGGGATTAATTGCAAGGCTCGACGCCAATTCACGGACAGACGGAAGCTGCTCGCCTGCTTTAAAAGCATTGGTCACAACCAGCCTTCTGAGTCCGTCTTTTATCTGTTCATAAATTGGCTTGGAGTCCCGATAATTTAGCTGAATCAATTTGTTTCCTCCTATCACATGCGTACTAGTTCACTTCATACGCCCAATATAGCATGATGGGAGTGGCTTCTCAATAAAGATAATCCTAGGAATTTCTGAATTTTTTCTTAATGCTATTTCAAATAGGAACATAACAGGCGGAAGGTATTCTCCACACCATCTTTATGGCTTCTCTCATAACCATGGGAAGCATAAACACCTGCTCCGATTAATCCATGACGCACATCATAACCTGCGGTCAGTGCAACATCGGCATCCGAACCATAGTATGGATAAACGTCAACTGCATAATCTGCGCCACACTCTTTTGCCGCTAAAATCAATCCGTTTACCACATCATAATTATACGGTCCGCGGCTGTCTTTTGCACAGATAGATACTTTTCTCTCATCACATTTTAATCCGTCCCCGACGCATCCCATGTCAACTGAAATTACTTCCGTGACGCCTTCCGGAATAGAGGCTGCTCCGCCGTGTCCGACTTCCTCATATACGGTAATATGCTGGTATACCATACGCTCCGGCTCATTTTTTTCTTCCTTTAAATATTTTGCATAGCCGAGCAAAATACCAACGCTCAATTTATCATCTAAGAAACGGCTCTTGATAAAACCTTTTTCAGTCACAACCGTTCTCGGTTCAAAGCACACGAAATCACCGATGCTGATTCCTAACTTCTCCGTATCCTCCTGACTCTTAACAAACTCGTCAAGCACTACTTCCATACCCGGATACTCACGCTTCGTATCGCTGTATTCGCCATTTACATGAACAGACGCATTCGAAAGCTGGAATGTTCCTGTAAATGTACCGCCAAATCTTGTGTGGATTCTGCAATTTTCTGCCTCCGCATTATTGGCATTCATTCCTCCGATTGGAGTCAATTTCAAATTACCGTTTGATTTGATTTCGGAAACCATCGCACCTAACGTATCAATATGTGCCTCTAACAGCACAGCATCGTCCGTCTTTTTACCGCCTAATGCGACTAAAATTCCTCCTTTTACGGTCATCTGAGGCTCATAGCCAAGCTTTTTGTATTCTTCCATTACATACGCCGCCACATTCTTTGTAAAACCGGACGGGCTGTCAATTGCCAATATATTTTTGGTCTCTTCTACCATATAAGATACATATTCTTTTGTTTCCATTTGTGTCTACCTTCCTTTTTTGTCTTCTTGTTCTAGTATAACGCTTTCGCCTTTAGAATTCTAGTTTAAGTTGTAAGATGCGGAAACTTCGCACCGTTCATTTATGGACAAAGCCGCCTGGAGACAGGGCATGCGTATTTGAACAGCAAAACTCGTTATAAATTGCTGATTTGTCAGGTGTCGATTTTCGGCTCCTGTCATTGTTTTTGTTCATTCGACAGTTGCACACTTGCAACGTGGTGTGCGCCTGTGGCACACACTCAATCTGTGACGAACCGTGCGGGAACCGTGCGAGCGTGTGGCACAGACGGACGCCACATTGAAAATGTGCATCTGGCGAATGTACACAAACCTTGAGCCGAAAATTGACACCTGACAAATTGACACAATTTACAAAGAGTCTCTCTGCTGAAATACGCATGCCCTGGCTCCAGGCGGCTTTCTACAAAATTAACGGTGCGAAGTTTCCGTAAGATACAGAAATGCTCCGAGGTTCCCTCTTTTGCCCTGGCTCGCCCGGTGCGAAAAAAGTCTGTTGGGATTACAGCAGGTACATAGATTCGTCACCGCTATCTTTTCTACGCGGACTCCGGCTTCCATCAGGATTATCTGATTAGCACGCCACAAATCAAGCTGGTATTTCCCATTCGCTTTCTCTCTTAAAATTTCTTTCTCTTTTCCCGGAAATTCTTTTTGAAATTGTTCCGCAACATCCGCACTTACCTCATAGCAGTCCTGACAGATTGACGGACCGATGGCACAGACTAAATCGTCCGGGTTGGTTCCAAATTCTTTTGTCATTGCCTCTATCGTAACCTTTCCCATCCTTGCAACCGTTCCACGCCACCCCGAATGGGAAAGACCGATGGCACGTCTGACCGGGTCTACAAAATAAAGCGGCACGCAGTCCGCATAAAAAGTAGACAGGACTAACCCCGGTTCGTTTGTAATAAGCCCATCAACGTCATGGTAGTCCCTCTCGCGCATCAATCCTTTGCCGGCATCCGCACGTGTCACTCTCCTGACATTTGTCGTGTGCGTCTGGTCGCTTAGCACAAAATCATCACAGCTTACCTGCAATGCTTTTGCAAGTCTCCTGTAATTCTCGTCCACCGCCTCTTTTTTGTCTCCACGTGTATAACTTAAATTCATAGTGGAAAAAATTCCCTCACTGACTCCGCCATCCCGCGTTGTAAAACAGTGCCGCACCACGCCGGTCCGGTTCAAAAGCGGATACTCTAAAAGCGTTACGCCCTCTCTCTGCTTTTCCTCTAATATCGTCTCGTTATTTTTCCAAATCATAGTTTCCTCCGCCTACTGCTGATATTCAAATGCATTCTGCAAAAGTGTGATTTCTTCCCCTAATATTGCAACAACGTCAAAACGGCATGGCACCGTATCCCACATGCCTTTTTGCATACAATAATAGGATGCCACCATTGAGATTTTCTGTTGTTTTCTAAGTCCTACTGCCTCAATGGGGTATCCCTTCTTTGCATTTTTCCGATATTTTACTTCCACAAAGACAAGATATGCTCCGTCCTTTGCAATAATATCTATTTCTCCAATTCTGCATCTGTAATTATATTCTAATACCTGATACCCCTTCTTCGTCAAAAAGACGCCCGCCTTCTGCTCGTAAGACGTCCCCACTTCCCTCTGATTCATGTCTTCCCCCTTTTACATGCCAAGTTTTCCTTTCATTCTGTCCATGTCGTCCACAAAGACAAGAATTTCCGCCACAACCTCGTACAATTCCGGCGGAATCGTATCGCCGATTTCTAGCTTGGCAAGTGTCTCAGCCAGCTTTCCGTCCTGATAAAACGGGACATCGCTCTCCTGCGCCTTTTCGATAATTTTCTCAGCGAGCTCCCCCTTGCCCGCCGCTAAAATCTTTGGTGCGCGGTCGCCCGGCTCATAGGAAAGCGCGACTGCTGTTTTTGTTTTTCCCCGCTCCTGTTCCATTTTTTCAAACTGGAACGGCTTAAATGACTTTTTTTCTTCCATAACGTCACCCCTTATGCACGCACATCAAATGAATAGCGGTGCACCGTACCTGCTGTTCTGTGGTCTTTTTCCAGAAAATCTTCCACAAAATTTACGCTTTTGCCCTCATTTGTGACAGCAACCTCACACTGATAGCCCTTTTTCTTCAAGCGATATTCTAATACCGGAAGATTACGCTCAATGAGGTCATATGCCGCATCATCTTTCAGATAAAAATTCGTCTTAACCCGCTTTGTTGCCGGATGCATCTTAACGGAGACATCTGTCTCCCCGAGATTTTTTAAATCAAGATGTAAAAATGCCGTCAGCTCTCCCTCCGGATCACTCATCCTCTTTTTGTTGGTATAGACATACAAATCTGCATTCGCCTGCTGTCCTGCCATTTTAAGCGGAATCTGAACGTAAGTATACATCTGGTTTAACTGATTCATGAACTCCATATTATTACGCACATCCGTAATTGTATTCATGACGGACGCCTTGTTCAGACCGAGTTCCTTCATTGTACTCTGAAGCCTCTCCATCTGCTCATTCAGCTTCTCGTACAGTTCTTCTACCTTGTGCTGTTCCTGTAAATCCTGCGGTTTTAAGAGCCACTGCTGCTCTAAACCGCCCTTTAATAACGTCTTATACTCTTTTCCACCTAGAAGGTTCTTTAGGCTGCCAAGAAACGCAGTGTCACCGATTAAATTTTTATTGCCGAGTGTGCCATTTTCTACCGCTTTTTGCAAGGTAGCGTCTACTTCCTGTAAAAAATCCGACACCGGCATTTTCAGATTAAGGTGCTCCACAATCTCGTCTCCGTCCGTCTCCTGCGAAAACAGATTACCGTTTACCGCAAGCTCCGGTATCTGGCTAAGCTGCTTTGTCAGCTCTTCTGCCTGTGAATTATTTAACAGACTTCCGACTGTTCCTTCCGGATACTTTGCTCCCTGTTCTCCCATGACAACTTCCGGCTGTTCTCCCTCCACTGCTGTCTGTGTAAAAGACTGTGCCGTTTCCGGCTGTCCGGCTGTAACTGCCGCCTGTTGTCCTGTTCCTTCCGGCTGTCCGGCTGTAACTGCCTGCTGCCCGCCTTCCACTGCTGCCTGCTGCTCTAAACCTGCTGTCTGCTGCCCTGTTGCTGCTTCCGGTGTCTCTGCCAGATTTTCTGTACCATTTTCCGGATTTAGAACGTACTCGTCTCCCCCGATTAGCACATGGTTTAAATTCATGAGCTGTCTGGCGGAAAAATCGTTAGTTTTCAGCAAATCCGGCAATTCCTCTATCAAAGTTCCAAGTTCTCTCACAATTGCATGCCCGTCTGCCTTATAATTTTCAAACTGTGCTGCCATGCTCTCGCTTACCGGAAGTCCGGCTTTTGTCATCTGAACCGCCGTCTTTACATCCACGTTCTCATTGCTTAAAATCGTTTTTACCATCTCATTTAAACTATTTTTATCAATGGACATCTGTTCTTCCATCATTGTATTGACCATGACGAGATTTTTTTCATTGACCGGCAGTCCGGCAGCTGTCAAAGCCGTGACAAGCGTCGGGTTTCCCGCATTTCCAAGACCTGTATATGGGCGGATTGCAATTTGAACTCCATCATTTGATTTCACCTGGAAAAACATGGACTGACCGGCACTCAATGCAAGCTTTCCATCCATTCTAGCCGTTATCACCTGCCCATTGCTGAGTCCAAGTGTAACCTGCCCATTCTTGATGGAATTGACGGTTCCCTCAAAAATATTTCCAACCGGAAGTCCCTTTAAACTCGACACTAACTGCTGTACGCCCTTGACTCCGTTCAGGTTATCCGTGCTCGTCGCAATATTTCGATTGTATTCCCCAAGCATGTCTGAAATCTGCATCTGCGCCTTCACTCCTTCTACACTGTTTCGAATTCTCTCTTACACGAAATTCTTAATAAAACTTGCTCTGTGAATCGGAGACGGTCCAAATTTTTTCAAAGCTTCGATATGTTCTGCCGAGCCATAGCCCTTGTTAGAGGCAAATCCATATTCCGGCAGATATTTATCGTATTCCACCATCAGACGATCTCTTGTCACTTTCGCCACAATACTTGCTGCACCGATGGAAATACTTTTGGCATCTCCCTTGATAATTGGCACCTGTCTGATGTCTACTTTTGGAATCGTCACCGCATCATTTAATAATATATCGGGTTGTACTCTTAATTTGCTTATAGCTTCCCGCATCGCCTCGTATGTCGCCTGCAAAATATTAATCTCATCAATGCGCTTCGGACTTGCCATTCCAATGCCGACTGCCACCGCTTCTTTCATAATAATATCGTAGAGTTCTTCTCTTTTGGCTGCGGAAAGTTTTTTCGAATCGTTGATATAAAGAATCTTACAGTCTTTTGGCAGAATCACTGCACCTGCCACGACAGGTCCTGCCAGCGGTCCTCTTCCTACTTCATCGATACCGCAGATATAACCGTAAGACTCATATTCTTTTTCAAATTTGCGGATAGATTCAATTCTTTCTAACTCTTTTTGTAGTTTGTCGTATCGCTTCTGTGCCTGTTCGACAAGCTTTTTGACACCGCTTCTCTCGTCCATCTCATAGCTTGCAATAAAAGAAGGCAGCATTTCATCTGTTGCCGCCTTTAATTCTTCTTTCATCTCACCAATCTTTTTTGTCTCCACGTCTCTCACCTGACCTCATCTTTCTTTTGTCTTCTTATGACGCTGCCGGCATCAGGCTTCCTATCTTATCGAACGGATAAATCCTTACCCATGCCCTTCCGACAATGTCCGCTCTGTGAATCAGTCCTACCTCTTCTGACCGGCTGTCTGTACTGTTATTCCGGTTGTCTCCGAGCACAAAATACTCGTCGTCTCCTAACGTCTGCTCTGTCGCCGCCAAACCGGCATTTTTTATCACTTCCCTGCCGTAGGATTCCACCAGTTCCTCGCCATCAATGTAGATTGTTCCCTTCTCATCAATGCGGACGGTCTCTCCCGGAAGCCCGATAATCCGTTTGATAAAATAGGTATCTTCCTCATACTGATAGGGAAATACAATAATGTCAAACCGCTCCGGTTCCCGGAAACAGTAAGACACTTTATCTACAATCAACTGGTCTCCGTCCGAGAGCGTCGGCTCCATAGATGAGCCGTCCACCACCGTTCTCTGTCCCACGTAATGTATGACAAAATAAGTCAGTCCTGCCACCACGGCTAAATACAGTACCAGATGCCAAAAATCCTTCCATGAAAAATCCATCTTCTCTTTTATGCCTCTTCCTTTGGAAATTCAATTGTAATCTTTCCAAGCTTGCCACTTCGGAATTCTTCAATCAATAATGCTGCCGCCTTACTGTAATCTAATTCATTTCCCTTCGAAATGCAATTCCTGTTCTTCGCAATCTCTTTTAAAATCTCAGGCAGCTCCTGACTCTCGTCCACCTGATAGCGCTGTGTCAAAATACCCGGATAATATTCGTGCAAAATAGAGACCAGTTCTAAGGCAAGCTCATCGATATTTAAAATTTCATCCTTAATGGCACCGATTAACGCAAGACGGAGTCCGACCATCTGGTCCTCGAATTTCGGCCAGAGGATTCCCGGCGTATCTAACAATTCCACGCTCTTATTCAGGCGAATCCACTGTTTTCCTTTCGTCACACCCGGCTTGTTCCCGGTTTTCGCACATGCTTTTCCCGCAAATGTATTGATAAATGTAGATTTACCTACGTTTGGTATTCCAACTACCATAGCACGCACCGGACGGTTTAAAATGCCGCGCTTGCGGTCTCTCTCAAATTTTTCCTTACACGCTTCCTGAATGACCTGATTTACTGCCTTCATGCCATTTTTATTCCGCGAATCAAGACAGACCACGAAATATCCCTTTTTCTGAAAAAACTCCGTCCACTCCCGGTTACGGCGCTCATCGGACAAATCCGATTTGTTCATCAAAATCAAGCGATACTTATTCTTTCCAAGTTCGTCAATATCCGGGTTGCGGCTGCTCAAAGGAATTCTCGCATCCACCAGTTCTATCACCAAATCAATTAATTTTATATCTTCCTGCATCTGACGTTTTGCCTTTGTCATATGCCCAGGGTACCACTGAAACTGCATTGTTCTCTCCTTTTATAAAAATCCGAAATTGCTCCAGGATGTAATCCTGAACCATGCTTTTCCGATAATGTATTCTTTTTTGATATTTCCAATATTAGCGTAACGGCTGTCCTCACTGTTATTGCGGTTATCACCCAACACGAAATACTCATCATTTCCCAGTGTCATTTCTTCCGCTGCCAGCCCCGCATCTTCCATCGCAGACACATCGACCTCCTCCGTAAAAGGCTCGCCATTTACATAGACCTCGCCATTCTGAATCAGAATCGTATCTCCCGGCACCGCAATGACACGCTTCACATAATAATGAGACTTCTCATTCCCGTTCGGCAAAAAAACGATAATGTCGTTCGGTTTCGGGTCTGTCAGGATATAGGTAAAGCGGTTGACCAACACCTCATCACCATTGTTTAACGTCTCTGACATGGACTGTCCAACTACGCTTGTCCTCATTCCACCGAAATACACCATTGTGACCGCAATCAGCATTACAATCAGAATCTCTGCCGTCCATACTGCCGCTTCTTTCAGCAGTGGAACATTTACCTTCTTCTTCTGTCTTCCAAAATTAAGTCCGCTTCTACGTCTATACACCGCTTTTCTCCTTCTTCACGTATCTTCAACATTACCATTGTAACAAACTGTGTCCGCTTTTTCCAGTGAAAGCATCTAAAATAAAAAAGAATCCTGCGAAGCATTTTTATGTAATAGGAACAAAATTTCCTATTACATAAGAAAAAGGACAATGTACCTTCGTACCTGTCCTTTCCCGGTGTTACTTATTTTACTAATTCTTTTACTTTTGCTTTCTTACCAACACGGTCTCTTAAGTAGTATAATTTAGCACGTCTTACTTTACCCTGACGAACAACTTCTACTTTTTCAACGTTTGGAGAATGTAATGGCCAGGTTTTCTCAACACCAACACCGTTAGAAATCTTTCTAACTGTAAATGTCTCACGGTTGCTTCCGCCCTGTCTCTTAATTACAACACCTTCGAAAACCTGAATTCTTTCACGGTTTCCTTCTTTAATTTTACCATGAACTTTTACAGTATCACCTACGTTAAATTCAGGTACTTCAGCTTTTAACTGTTCTGCTTCAATGCTTTTGATAATTTCACTTGCGTTCATTTTGTGACCTCCTAATATTTGGATGTTCTTAATGCCCCTATGGCAACAGAGGACCATCTCCTTCTTTTCACAACTTTAATAGTATAACATCCCTTCGGGCAGGATGCAAGCTTTTTTTATTCCATCCAGTAAATATTTGACTTTGCCATGTAAAGACCTAGCGACTGCTGCAAACGGGCAGACACTTCATTCCCTTTCACAACCTGTCCAAACGGCGTATAGCCCTGTTCCAGCTGTAAATTAATCAGATACGTCTCCAATGCCTTTCCGATTTTTCTGCCTCGGTACTCTTCGTATACCTCTAACATTCCGGTGCTTCCTTCTTCGTGCATGCCGATAAAGCCCACCAGTTTCTCCTCTAAAAATGCGCCGTACATGGCACCTTCTTTCAGGCGTCCTGCGATGTAGGTCTCGTCCGACACCATTCCGTAATGTGCACAGATTTCCGTGCAGTAACTTTGGTCTAAGCGGCGGATTTCCGGCATTCCCTCTGTTGGAACTTTATCAAGCCGGTACAAGCCCGTGATTGGAAGCTTTTCCTTCTTCGTATAAACCGCCTGCTGACACTCCATCACCTGTTCAAATCCGCATAATTTTTTGACCGGTTCCACCATAAAGTCCTGATGCGCCACAAGCAGTTTTATCGCCCCGCGCTCTTTTAACACTTTCTCAAGCGCCCGGATGCCCGCCTGCTGCTCTTTTGCCGAAAAGAAATAGGCTCCGCTTTTCATATCGCGCAGGCAGACACAGCCGTCCTCCTGCAAGACAAACTCTGCATGTCCCCGCGCAATCAGTTCTGTCATATCCGTGTGAAGCAGTTTTTCCTGTTGCAGGAATTGTCTGCACTGTTGTAATTGTTCGTACTTTTTATACAAATCCGGTCTGCGCTCTCTTGTGCGCTTTTCCGATTCCTCTAACCGCCAGGCAGAAATTTTCCGCTGATCCCCGGATAAAAGAACCTGCGGCACCTTTTTCCCATTCCATTCCACCGGTCTTGAATACTGCGGATGTTCGAGCAGGTTATTATGAAAGGACTCTGTCTCCGCCGATTCTTCATTGTTCAAAACCCCCGGCACAAGTCTTGATATGGCATCAATCATGACCATAGACGCGAGTTCGCCGCCCGTCAGCACATAATCTCCGATGGAGACATAATCCGTCACGACTTCTTCTAACACGCGCTCATCGATTCCCTCATAATGCCCACACAAAAAGACAAGCTCACTACACTCTGCAAATTCTCTTGCCATCTTCTGGTTAAACGGCTTTCCCTGTGGTGTCACATAAATCGTCCGCGGCGGTTTCTTCTTTCCATCCGCCACCGAATGCCAGGCGTCCGAAACAGGCTGTGCCTGCATCAACATTCCGGCGCCGCCTCCATAGGGATAATCGTCTACTTTTTTATGCTTGTTCTTAGTATAATCCCTGATATTGACCGCATCTATGGAAAGCAGCCCCTTTTCCACCGCTTTTCCGATAATGCTTGTGTTTAAGCCCTGCGTAATCATCTCAGGAAATAACGTCAAAACGTAAAATTCCATTTTCTTTTTCCTTTTTCTTTTTCCTTTTTCTATTTCTGATTCATTTCACGCAATCCCGGAAGCAAATGCACCTTCATCGTTCCCGCTTCGATATCGACCTCTAAGACGCAGTCGCGGATTGCCGGAAGCAAGATTTCTTCTTTGCCGTCTTTGCTGATGACATAGACATCGTTAGCACCTGTCTGTAAGACATCGTTCAGCTCGCCTAACTCCTCGCCCTCATCTGAGGTTACGGAGAGTCCGATTAAATCAGCGATAAAATATTCATTCTTTTTCAATTTTACCGCATGTTCTCTTGTAACGAAAAGTTCTGCCTTTTTGTACTTCTCGATGTCATTTATATTATCAATCCCCTTGAATTTCAGGATAACAAGGTTCTTAAAAAACTTCACCTGCTCAATTTCAAGGTCTCTTTTTTCTTTCCCGTTATCTAAAATAACCTGTTTTAATTTTTTAAAACGTGCCGGATCATCTGTTGTCGGAAATACCTTCACCTCGCCTCTGACTCCATGTGTTGTCGTAATCACACCAACTTTTAACACGTCCTCCATACTTTGTTCCTCCAACTATTATAATTTATTTTGTAGTTACGTTCTTCTAATCTGTGTTATTCTACCATAGATTTGAAAGAAAGAAAAGCATCAGACACGTTTTGCCGATGCTTTTCCTGTACTTATTCGCCTAATACTTTTTTGATGCGTTCCACCGTTTCCGAAAATGACACATTCCGCACAGCTTCTTTGATTCCCTTCCATGCTTCCTGGTAAATCTCCGGTACGGAAACGTTTTCCATCTCTTTTTCCCAATTGAAATAAGCTTCCATATTAAAGTTCTCCGCCGCATCTTTTAACTGCTGTAGACTCTGTTTCATCTCTTCTTCCGAAATCTGTGTGCCCTCCGGCTTTTCCTCATCTCCAAAGAATTCTGCAATCGTATTCTGATATTTCTGATAAAGCTCTAACAGTGCTCCGGTATCCTGCCGGATTGCGTCTAAGTCTTCCCGATGACCACATTCCTCTAACCGTCTTGCCCTCTCCGATAACTCCATCGCTCCGATTAACTTCGAAGAACTCTTTAATCCGTGGACGACAATCGTATAATTCTTGACATCGCCCTCCGCACAGAAACGCTCTATCTTGCCACGAATATCCGGTATTGATTCCAAATAGTCATGCAGTGTCTCCACATACATTTCCTTGCTTAAGAAAAATCCTTTTGCAGCTTCCACGTCGAATCCCGGAATCTCAATGTGCCAGTCTTCCGCTACCGTCTCTTCCTCTGACACCGGTTCCGTCTGGCCGCCTTCCTGCAAATCCCTTGCTTCTGTATTTATTTCTGTTCTCTGGCGCATCGCCTCCTGCAGTGTGTCCTCATCCCCGCGGATAATTTTATCCACCGGAATCCACTTCATCAAGACAGTCTCTAATACTTTTCCCTCTACCGGCTTACTGATGAAATCCTGTAATCCTTCCTCAAGGAATTGTTCCCGCATACCGGAAATTGCATTTGCCGTCAAAGCAAGAATCGGCACATCCTTATAATAATCGTCCCTGGTTACCGCTGCAAGCTCCCGGATTTTCTTTGCCGCTGTAATACCGTCCATCTCCGGCATCATATGATCCATCAAAATGACATCATAATGACAATGACTTGCCATCTCAATCGCCTGTGCGCCCGATTCCGCGGTATCTACCTGCATCTTCATGCGCGCTAACAGACCACATACCACCTGCAGATTCAGCCGCACATCATCCACTACCAGAATCTTGGCATCCGGTGCAATGAAATGTTCTCCCTTCTCAGCTAATCCATCATGTGCTGGTGTTTCTTTCTGATAAGTTCCAAGATAATGTCCGTTTGCCACCTTCTGTTTAAGCACAAAATAGAAGTCCGAACCTTTTCCATAGTCACTCTCTAACTCTATTTTACTTCCCATCGCATCCAGCAATTTAACTACAATACTCATTCCAAGTCCGGTACCCTCTGTATGCTTGTTCTGCTCAAAATCAAGCCGTTCAAACTTTTCAAACAAACGTCCTCTGTCTTCCTCGCGGATACCGATTCCCGTATCTTTTACCGAAAAGAGAATCCGGCATGCGCCTTCATTCTCTAACTGTTCTAACACCTTCACCGTAAAGGTTACGCTTCCCTTCTTGGTATACTTCACTGCATTTGTCATAATATTAATCAAAACCTGACGGATTCTGACGTCATCTCCAATCAGCTCCTCCGGCAGTTTTTCGTCAATATCCAACTTAATTTCAAGTCCTTTTTTCATTGCGAGCGCAGATACCATGCTGATTACATTGTCCAAAAGCTGTACCGTACTATATTCCGCCTCCTGAATCTCCATCTTTCCGGATTCAATTTTAGACAAATCCAAAATCGTATTGATAATGTCAAGCAATGACACTCCTGCATTCTGAATACTTGCTGCATATGCTTCAATTGCCGGGTTGTTCGCTTCCCTTAAAATTAATTCATCAAATCCTAAAATAGCATTTAACGGTGTTCGGATTTCATGGCTCATGTTGGCAAGGAACTGCGATTTTGCACGGTTTGCCTCTTTCGCCGCAATATTTTCCGATGCTACCTTAAGTCCGGAATGGAATGTCAGCGATACGATATAGAAAATAATACCAAGCGTTGCAAATGTGGCATCATCCTTGCTCCAATGCGGCGCATTGATGATATATTTCGATACTTCAATCAAAAGAAGCGGTGCTAATAACAAGAATCCTAACACCTGTACCCACCAGAAAAAGCTGCTTCCCTCTTTTCCAAGCGTTTTCCTCTCATAAAATACATCACTGATTTGAATATATCCTAAGAAGATAGTATCACATGCAATCATAATCTGACTGATGATTACCGTCTCCGAAATATCGCAAACATGTAAAAAATGAAGTGCATTGTTCAGCATCCAGACAAAAAGCGGTATTGTCGCCGCTATACGGGCTAGCTTTACTGTCTTTTCCCGACGTCCGTATGTAAAGTACATCGCCATTGCAGCCGGGCATAATGGCAGGATTTCAAATGCAAAAATACTCGGTGCGCGCACATTCGGCAATGTAAACTGCAAGCATCTCGTCTCCGTAAACTCCCACAACGCAACGGAAAGGGTAAAAATAGCCAGCCACAAACATTCGTTATACTTTGCCTTTGTCGAAACCGACAGAATCAGCCACAGGGCAAACAGAATCATGGAAAGCACCACAAGTACAATCGCACCTAAAATCGTGCTGGCTCTGCTGTGCATCAGCTGCAAAAGAAAGCTTGCGCGGTCCCCGATATAAACTTCTCCCGGAGAAGTCAGATATTTTTTTACAATTCCTTCCGAGACAATTGTAATTGTTTTCCCGGAATCCGACGCGTCTAACTGTACTTCATTCCAGACATTTCCAGACAGCGGAAATACCGTATCTTTTACGGCGCCTCTTCCGTCAGCCTCCTGGTCATAAATCAGCTTGCCATCTATATAAAATTTTACAATGGTATGTCTTGCACGGAAAACAAAGGTAACGTCACCTGTTATCTCCGGCAGGGTATTCGTCAAAGTCAGACTTGTCGCATCCCCTGCCGACAGATTTGCCGGTAACGTTGTCGATCCTGTCGTTCCATCTGAAAATTCATACTCCCATCCTTTTTCAAATTTTAACGGCTCATAACGTGTATATAAATAGTCTTCTCCGCTCTGCATCGCTAAAAACAGGAAAAAGAAACTAAGAAAAAAGAGTACGAAAAACAACACCGCATTCCATTTTTTCTTCCAAAATGTTTTCATGCTTTCACCCTGTTCCTCTAATGTTATCCCTTAGGAAGCAGGCTGTCCCTGCTCCTTTGCAAAAAATTCATTTAAAATTTTCAGCAATTCTTCTTTCTTTAATGGTTTGATTAGATATCCCTGTGGATATAATTTCAAACATTGTACAATTACTCTTTTGTCCGTCACACTTGTCAGGAAAAATACCGGTATGTCTCTTCCCTGCTCTGGTGGAAATGCACGGATTTTCTCTAAAAGTTCTCCACCATTCATCTGAGGCATCATGTAATCTAACAAAATAACGTCCGGAACCCGTTTCTGTATAAATGCAAGCGCATCGACTGCAGAGTTCACAATTGCCACCTGATACTCTCCTGTAAGATATGTATACTGGGTCTTTAAGAAAAGCGGATCGTCGTCCACTAATAAAACCATAGGCAGTCCCTTTTCCTTCTCTGCCGTCTCTGCCTTTGCATCTTCTGCCTCTTTTAATTTTTCCTCAATATCTGCGTATTTGTATGTTCCAATATCAAAACGTTCGATACCTTTTTCTGTCACATGGAGTTCGCCACGCTCAATCCGACAGTCCGGCATTTTCATTCCATTTATCTCAACACTGGTCTCCGGAAGAGCTTTTCCCTTTACAACAATCCTCGCATACTCTCTGCTCCAGATATCCGTGCTCACAATCTTTAACTCAGTGTGGGCACCTGTTTCATTTCCAACCCGCACAACACTGATACATTCATCTGCTTCAATCACTCCGCCCAAAACAAAACTTTCCTCTGTCGCATCAATGCTGACACTGCTTCGCGATACAATGTTGGCATTGATAACATGTCCGGCAACCACGTCACCTCTCGCACGCACGGTTGCACCCTCAATAAAATTTGCCGTAACGGTTCCTCCGACCTCAATCTGTGCTTTCTTTTTACCATGAATGCCACCATGACAGACCAGATGTTTTCCAATTTTCAACGTCGCAGCATCAATCTCTCCCATGACTTCCAATGAGCCTCTGACATTCATGACAACGCCCTCTTTGACATCCCCAAACACACGTACATCCCCATTGAAATCAATCATTCCGGTGGCATATCCTGCATTTCCCTGTATAATCATCGCGTCCTTCACTTCAAGCGTCTTTGCATGAAAGCTGACACGCCCCTTCGTCATTGCAACAAAATCATTTCCGACACGCTCCACCTTCACCAGACTAATGCGCTCTGCTTCTTTTGCAGGCGGTGGCGCTACTACGGAATCAAAAACTGTATAGCCGAAACTTCCCTCTACCGGAGGGTGATAAACTGCAACTTTCTCCCCTTCTTCTACCATTGTAATGTTCGGCGAATAATCCACGGTTCCATCATCACGGATACATGGTACCGTCTCTTTCGCGTCCTTGTCAAACAGAAATTCATAATAACCGTCCCTTCCCCGCTTTGCAGGAACGCCACGAGCAATAATATAAACCTTTTTTTGAACTCCCCGGTTTACCAGTTCACTGATGGCATTCTCATCAATACCGGCTCTGATTCCCCGCATTGCCAGTTCTGCCATCACAGACGTCCTTGTAATCTCTGTCTCTTCCCCTGGAAGAGCAGATGCAGCAACTACCATGGAATCTCTTCCCAGTTCAATCTTTAATCTACCTCTCATAACGTTTCCTCCTATGTGCATTCCAGCGCCTTCTCCAGTAACATGCTGTCAAGCAAAAATATGCAGATCTATTATACTCACTCCAGATTACATCTTACAATATATATTATTATTTTACCATAGGACATCCCGCTAAAAATTCCCTATCCTCACCATAAGTCACACCAAAATTGCCCAATTTTTTTTCAAAAAGAAAAGAGTATCACATTGTGATACTCTCAGACGCTACTGCATAATCTCTACAATAACTTTCTTCTCTTCTTTTGAGGCTGCAGCCTTCACAACAGAGCGGATTGCTTTTGCAATACGTCCCTGCTTTCCGATTACCTTACCCATGTCAGACTGTGCTACGCGCAGTTCTAAGACAATGGCTTTCTCATTCTCGGTTTCCGTCACAACAACTTCATCCGGGTAATCCACGAGTGATTTTGCGATTACTTCAACTAACTCTTTCATTAGGTCTACCTCGCAATCTTATTTTTCGATACCAGCGCTTTTGAAGATTCTAGCTACTGTTTCTGTTGGCTGAGCTCCGTTAGCTAACCATTTTTTAGCTAATTCTTCATTTACATGATACTCGCTTGGATCTTTTGTTGGATCATAAGTTCCGATCTCTTCGATACATCTTCCGTCTCTTGGGGATCTGGAATCTGCAACTACGATTCTATAGAAAGGAGCTTTCTTCTGTCCCATTCTTCTTAATCTGATCTTTACTGCCATTACTTTCACCTCCTGTGGTATATGCTAATTATTTATTAAAAAGGAAAGCCTTTAAACATTCCTCTTTTTCCTTTTTTCATCATGCCAGGCATCTGTTTCATCATCTTACGTGCCTGCTCGAACTGTTTGACTAAACGGTTGACCTCTGCAATATCAACACCGGCTCCCTGTGCAATTCGACGCTTTCTGCTCGGATTAAGCACAGATGGATTCCTTCTCTCCTCTAATGTCATGGAGTAGATAATTGCCTCTGTCCTTGCCATATTCTTCTCTGCTGCCGCTTCATCAATCTCCGGCATCTTCATGGCTCCCATACCCGGCATCATACCGAGGATACTTGTCAGACCGCCCATCTTCTTCATCTGACTCATGGAATCAAGATAATCCTCAAAGTCAAATTCTGCTTTTTTCATCTTCTGCTCAAGCTTCTTAGCTTTCTCTTCGTCAAATTCTTCCTGAGCTTTCTCAATGAGGGTAAGCACATCACCCATTCCCAAGATTCTTGATGCCATACGATCCGGGTAGAACTGCTCTAAATCGGAAAGCTTCTCACCCATACCGACATAAAGAATCGGTTTGCCGGTCACAGCACGAATGGAAAGTGCCGCACCACCTCTGGTATCACCATCTAACTTGGTAAGTACCACGCCGTCAATGCCAATCTTCTCATCGAACATTCCGGCTACATTCACCGCATCCTGACCTGTCATGGAATCCACAACCAAAATCGTCTGGGATACTGCTACATTTTCTTTTATCTCAATGAGTTCCGCCATCATCTCTTCATCAATGTGAAGACGTCCTGCGGTATCAATGATTACTACGTTAAAGTCATTCTTTGCCGCATGTTCCACGGCTGCTTTCGCAATGTCAACAGGCTTGTTCTTGTCTCCCATGGAAAAGACTTCCACGCCCTGTTTCTCACCGTTAATCTGCAACTGTTCAATCGCTGCCGGACGATACACATCACAGGCTGTCAGCAGAACTTTCTTGCCTTTTGCTTTCAGCTTCCCGGCAATCTTCGCCGTCGTTGTTGTCTTACCGGCGCCCTGAAGACCAACCATCATGATGATTGTCAGTTCTTTTCCAGGTCTGAGTGCAATCTCTGTCATCTCAGAGCCCATAAGCTTGACCATCTCTTCATTTACAATCTTAATGACCATCTGTCCCGGATTCAAACCGTTCATGACATCCTGGCCGATTGCACGCTCCTGAACTGCCTTGGTAAACTGTTTTACCACCTTGAAGTTAACGTCTGCCTCTAAAAGAGCCATCTTAACTTCCTTCAAAGCAACCTTTACGTCATCCTCTGTCAGGCGACCTTTGCCTCTTAAGTTCTTAAATACGTTTTGAAGTTTTTCAGATAAACTGTCAAATGCCATATTAAAGCTCCTCTAATATCTGATTTGAAATCTGTTCGATTTCTCCCATAATTGCTTCATTTCTTGTCTGGTGAAATTCTTTTGCCAGATGATGTATCTGTTCCACCTTGTTCTTCGCCGCCTGAAACTTCTCTATCAGGTGAAGCTTCTCTTCGTATCCCTCCAGCGTCTTCGTGCATCTCTTAATCAAATCGTGCACACCCTGGCGGCTGATTCCCTCTTCTGCGGCAATCTCGCCTAAAGATAAATCCTCAAATACAAACTTCTCATAGACGTCCCGCTGATGTTCATTCAAAAGTTCACCGTAAAAATCATATAAATAAGTCTGTTCTACTTTCTCTTCCATCCTGCTACGCCCTTTCCCATTCAGGCTGACTATGCCTTTTCACAAGCACAGGTAATAAGATACCATAAAAAAGAAAAGGTGTCAAGTATTTTTTCTTGACACCTTTTCTTTTAAAATAACACTGCTGACTGCACAATTACAGAGGCAAGACTGACTACCGAGCAGACACCATATATCTTCTCTGTCTTGCCGTCCGTGGAAAAAAATCCAATTGTCGTCAATGCAAAAACATCCGCACATACAATAAATGGCCATGCATAAAATCCCATCCTTACACCATGAAGGCCGGCAACGAGGAACGCCGCTAAAAATCCAATTCCAAGTCCGAAACACAGCACAACGATTTCTAACAGAACTGTCCCCACTGACTTTCTCTTTCTCTCTTCCTCTACAAGTCCTTCTACCGTCTGCAATACACCTTCGCCAAGCTCCGGTCCCATCTCACGTTCTTCCCTTGATTTTGGTTTCCACATAGCGTTCTCTCCTCTTCCCCTGACTTACTGCCTGTTATAAACTTGTACGCACAAGTTTCGGTTTGTAACCATTTTTCTCTAACGCTTTGATAATCTGTTTCTTATGGTCGGTTCCGAAACTTTCTAACGTGATGCGAAGTTCTACCGCAGCATTTCGGTTCGTTGATACGAACTGATTATGCTCTAACTTAATGACATTTCCCTGTTCCTGCGCCAAGATACCGGATACCTTGCTGAGTTCTCCCGGCTTATCCGGCAGCAATACAGAAACCGTAAAGATACGGTCACGGAAAATCAATCCCTGCTGAACTACGGATGACATTGTGATGACATCCATATTTCCACCACTTAAAATAGATACCACACGTTTATCTTTCACATCCAAGTGTTTCAATGCAGCCACAGTCAATAATCCGGAGTTCTCCACAACCATTTTGTGATTCTCTACCATATCTAAGAATGCTGCTACCAATTCATCATCCTCCACCGTGATGATATCGTCTAAATTTTTCTGAATGTATGGGAAAATCTTGCTTCCCGGTGTCTTTACCGCAGTACCATCCGCAATCGTATTGACAGTTGGAAGTGTGGTCACTTTTCCTGCTGCAAAAGAAGCCTGCATACAGTTTGCGCCTGCCGGCTCTACGCCGATAACTTTAATCTTCGGATTCAATAGTTTTGCCAATGTGGACACACCGGTTGCAAGTCCGCCGCCACCGATTGGAACTAAGATGTACTCTACCAGCGGAAGTTCCTTGAAAATCTCCATCGCAATGCTTCCCTGTCCGGTTGCAACCGCAAGATCATCAAACGGATGGATAAATGTATATCCGTGCTCATCTGCTAATTCATATGCCTTCTGGCACGCTTCGTCGTAGACATCTCCATATAAAACGACATCTGCGCCATAACTTTTGGTGCGGTTCACCTTGATAAGCGGTGTCGTCGTCGGCATGACGATTGTCGCCTTGCATCCATAACATTTTGCTGCGTATGCAACGCCCTGTGCATGGTTGCCGGCAGAAGCGGTAATCAGTCCCTTTGCACGTTCCTCGTCACTCAAGGTACTGATTTTATAGTATGCCCCGCGTACCTTGTATGCTCCGGTAAACTGCATGTTTTCCGGTTTTAAATATACTTTGTTGCCTGTCTGCTCACTCAAGAAATCACTGTAGATTAATTTTGTCTCCGATGTAACCTCTTTTACCTTTTCGCTCGCTTCTTCAAACTTGTCTAATGTCAGCATTGCTCTTCCTCCCTTTCTTCTCCCTGCGTATCAAATAATGCATCCACAAATTCATCGGCATTAAATTTCTGTAAATCGTCAATTGTCTCTCCTACACCGATATATTTTACCGGAATTCCAAGTTCGGAATGAATTGCCACTGCGATACCGCCCTTTGCGGTTCCGTCCATCTTTGTCAAAATAATTCCCGTGATTTCTGCACATTCTGAAAATTCTCTCGCCTGTGCAAGTGCATTCTGCCCTGTTGTCGCATCTAAAACAACTAACGTCTCACGGAATGCATCCGGATATTCTTTTTCTAAGATACGGTTAATCTTTTTCAATTCTTCCATCAGGTTCTTCTTATTGTGAAGACGTCCTGCCGTATCGCATAACAGCACATCTGCATTTCTTGCTTTTGCTGCTGCAACCGCATCGTAGACAACTGCCGCCGGGTCTGCTCCTTCCTGACCGCCAATCATCTCAACCCCTGCACGGTTCGCCCACTCGGAGAGCTGGCTTCCGGCTGCTGCACGGAACGTATCGGCTGCTGCTAATACAACTTTCTTATTCTGTGCTTTTAACTTTCCTGCAAGTTTCCCTACAGATGTAGTCTTGCCGACACCGTTGACCCCGATGACAAGCACTACCGATTTTTCATCTTCAAAACGATATGCTGTCTCGCCGACGTCCATCTGTGCCTTGATACTGTCTATCAGTAACTGCTTGCACGCTGCCGGCTCCTTGATTTTATTTTCTTTGACCTTCGCTTTCAGGTCATCTAGAATTGCCTCCGTTGCACGGACACCTAAGTCTCCCATGATGAGAATCTCTTCAATCTCTTCGTAGAAATCATCATCGATATTAGAAAATCCGCTAAAAATAGAATCAATCCCGGATACGATATTATCCCGCGTCTTGCTCAAACCGGATACCAGACGGCTCCAGAAGCCTTTTTTCTCTTCCGCCATATCTTTTTTTCTCCTCTATGTCACTTTAATACGCTAATTTGCTTATACAAATATTATCCCAACTTGCCATATTTTGCAATCTTTTCTTATTTGTCAAGTTCATCTTCGATTAGGTTTACGGATACTAATGTGGACACACCCTTCTCCTGCATCGTGATACCATACAGGCGGTCCGCCGCTGCCATTGTTCCGCGTCTGTGCGTAATTACAATAAACTGCGTGTTCTTCGTCAGTTTATGCAGATATTTTGCAAAACGGCTGACGTTAGAGTCGTCTAACGCCGCCTCAATCTCGTCTAACAGACAAAACGGTGACGGTTTCAGATTCTGAATTGCAAACAACAGGGAAATTGCCGTCAGGGACTTTTCTCCACCCGACATCTGCATCATGTTCTGAAGTTTCTTTCCCGGTGGCTGTGCAATGATACGGATTCCACACTCTAGGATATCCTCATCTTCCACTAATTCAAGGGTTCCCTTTCCACCGCCGAACAGTTCTTTAAATACCTTATCGAATTCACGCTGAATCTCCGCAAATTTCTCTAAGAACTGCTTGCGCATACCGGTATCTAATTCTTCAATAATCTCAACTAACGTCTTTTCCGCCTCGATAAGGTCGTCATGCTGGCCTTTTAAGAACTGGTAACGCTCTGAAATCTCTTTATAATCTTCAATTGCATTCACATTGACATCGCCGAGTTTACGAATCTCATCCTTGATGCCGGCAATCAGTTTTTTCAGTTCCGGAAGGTCATCGTATTCCTCATTCCGAAGTTCCATCGCTGCATGAAGCGTCAGTTCATATTCTTCCCACATATAATTGTTCTGATACGAATGTGCTTCCTCTAATTTCTCACGCTGGCTGTTCAAACGGAAAATCTCCTTGTCGAGTTCTGTAATCCGTTTTGAAATGTCTTCCCTCTTCTGGAAAAATCCCTTGTAGGAAACTGACATTTCTTCTCTCTTGCTCGTATTGTCTTTTAACTCCTGTTCGAGTTCTGCATAGTTGCTGTCAGATGCTAAAATCGTCTTCTGAATCTCTTCGATGTCATGTTCCTTTTTCACAACATCCTCTTTTGCTGTCTCCGCCTCGCGCTGTACATTCTCGTAATCGGAATCGAAACGCTCGATTTCGCTTTGTAAACGTCTTAAGTTCTCTAAAATAAATTCGCGTTTCTGGCTGACGCTTGCTTCCTCTAACTGAATCTTTGAAACCTCGTTAGATGCCTTTTCCTCTAATCCGGCGTGCTGCTCTAAAACTGCCTGGAAATTCTTATTTTCCTCCGCAATCTCTTCCTCACGCTTTTTCGCATATGCAACTTCTTCCGCAATCTTAGCCTTATTCTGATTAATCTCTTGTAACTGATTCTCAATCTCACGGTTTTCGACCTGAAGACCTGCGTAAACGCTTTCGCTCTCATTCTTCTGTTCCGTCGCACGATCCACGTTCATCTTTGCCGTGTTCTGAATCAGATAATGTTCCTGCAGCTGTGCTTTGTTCGCTTCGATATCTTCCGATAAAAGTGCCTGCGCTGTTTTAATCTCTTCGAGACGTCCGCGCGCTTCTTTGATTGCTTTGTCTAATTTTGCAACACTCTCTTCAAGTTCCTCAATCTCACGTTTTCTCGCAAGCAGGTTGCTGCTGTTACGGAATGCACCACCCGCCATGGAACCACCGGGACTTAAATACTCTCCCTCTAGTGTTACAATATGTAAAGAATAGTGATGTTTTCTTGCAATGGCAATGGCGTGGTCAATGGTATCCGCCACGACAACCCTGCCTAACAGATAGGCAATAACGCCTTCATATTTCGCATCTGTCTTCACAAGTGTATTCGCAAGCCCGATAACGCCCTGTTCTTTTAAGGCATCCTGATTCTTAAAATTACCTCTTCCGTCTACACTTGTAAGTGGTAAAAAGGTGGCACGGCCAAGACGGTTCTGCTTCAAAAAGCCAATCATCTGCTTCGCCGTCTCTTCATCTTCCGTCACAATATTTTGAATGTTACCACCTAATGCTGTCTCAATCGCAATCTCGTACTTCTTCTCAACCTGAATCAGATCCGATACAACACCGAGCACACCACGATTCGCCGCTTTCTGCTCCATGACTTTCCGGATACTGTTTCCATAACCGTCATAACGCTCTGCGATATTCTTTAAGGACTCTAATCTGGACTGCTCTTTATGGTACTTCGAAACAGACTCTTCTAACGTTCTGCTCGTCTCGATTGATTTTCGTTTCCACTCACGATTCTGTTCCTCGAACTCTGCACCTTTTTTCTTGAATTCTGCAATCTTCGTGTTCGCCTCGTCTAACTCTTTCTGGTAGTCGGCAAGTACGGTCTCTAAATCCGCCTCCTCCGATTTACGCGCAAGAAGACGCTGGTTCAACTGCGCTCTCCGGATATTAATCTGCTCTAACATGGTATCGCAGCGCTGCTGTCTCGCTTTGATGGATGCTTTGTTATTGAGCAATTCAATAACCTCTTTCTGTCCCTTCTCCATCCCCTCATTGCAGCGTGCAATCTCTTCCTGCAATTTTGTAAGCTGTTCAACCGCCTCTTTCTTTCTCTCTGCAATTTCCTCTAACTGAGTTTCTATGCCGGCTTTTTCTTCCTCATACTGTTTCGTGGAAGCGAGACGCTCTTCTTTGTCTTTTGTGATGGCATCCAAACGCGTCTTCATATGCTCATCCGTCATTTTTGCCGCGTTAATCTGCTCTTTTAAGACATTAATCTGTCCCTCTAATTTGCCTTTTGTCACAGTGGAATTACTGATATTTTCGCGGATGGATGTAATCTTCTCATCTAACGCTTCCATATCCTGTTCCATCTTCTCGTATTCTGTCTTGATGTTCTCATAAGACTCATTCGTCTCTTTCAGTTCATCATCGGCAATATGGAACTTACCTTCCACTTCTTTTAACTGGCTCTCAATACGCTCCACCTCTAACAGGAACATATTGACATCGTAATTTTTCAGTTCTTCCTTCTTTTTCAAATAAATGCGCGCTTTTTCTGCCTGGCGCTCTAAAGGTCCTACCTGACGCTCTAACTCCGCTAAAATATCATTGACACGAACCAAATTCTCACGCTCATTCTCTAACTTTTTCTGCGCAGTTGCTTTTCTTTTCTTATATTTTACAATTCCTGCCGCCTCATCAAAAAGTTCACGGCGTTCCTCCGGCTTACCATTTAAAATTCGTTCAATCTGACCCTGTCCGATGATGGAGTAGCCTTCTTTACCGATACCGGTATCATAGAAAAGCTCTGTCACATCCTTCAAACGACATGGATTCCCGTTAATCAGGTATTCACTCTCACCGGAACGGTACACTCTTCTTGCCACTGTGACTTCCTCGAAATCAACCGGCAGTACATGGTCAGAGTTATCCATGGTAATCGCCACATATGCGTAGCTTAACGGCTTCCTGTTCTCCGTTCCCGCAAAAATAATGTCCTGCATGCTCGCACCACGTAACTGCTTGGCACTCTGCTCACCGAGTACCCACCGCACGGCATCACCGACATTACTTTTTCCACTTCCGTTCGGTCCAACGATTCCTGTAATTCCATTATGGAAATCAAACACTATCTTATTGGCAAAAGATTTGAATCCATGAACCTCTATACTCTTTAAATACATACGTCATCTCCATTCCTGCTATTTTAAAGTCTTTTCTCCCATCTTTGGCTTTAAAAGAAGAATTGCCTGATATGCAGCCTCCTGTTCCGCCGCCTTCTTCGTATGACCGACACCATGTCCAATCACACGCTCTCCAAGCTTCGCATCCACAGTAAACTGCTTGTCGTGGTCCGGACCCTGCTCATCCACTAATTCATACGAAAGTTCCTCTTTGTAATTCCCCTGAATAATCTCCTGCAGGATAGTCTTGCTATCATAAAAGAGCTTCTTATTCTCAATATCCGTCAAAATAAATTTATGAATAAACTCTTTTGCACTAGCAAAACCACCATCTAAATAAATGGCACCAATCACTGCTTCCATTGCATCTGACAAAATGGATTTCCGATGTCTTCCGCCTGTCTGGTTCTCTCCTTTTCCCAAATAAAGATAATCCCCTAATGCAATCTCTTTCGTGCATAAAGCTAACGTCGGCTCACATACAATGCTGGCACGTAACTTTGTCAAATCCCCTTCCGGCAGATTCGGGTACTCCTGAAATAAAAAATCACTTGATACAATCTCTAAGACAGCATCCCCTAAAAATTCTAAACGCTCATTGTCTGAAAGTTTCTTCATATGCTTCTCATTTGCATAGGAGCTGTGGGTCAAAGCCTGACGTAACAGTCCCTTCTGCTGAAATTCATATCCGATTCTTTCTTCTAACTCTTGTTGTTTTGGCATAACTAATTTCCTCTCTTTTTTCTGAAAAGAAGAAAAGCCCTTTTTACAAGAAAAGGGCTTTCTTAACTCTCTTTTTCCTAATTATTGTTTAAAGCAGTCTTAATCTGTTCTACAGCGTCTCCTACTGTCACGATATTCTCTGCTGCTTCATTGGCAATCTCAATATCAAATTCTTCTTCTAATCCCATAATAATCTGGAAAATATCCAAAGAATCTGCTCCTAAATCATCTACAAATGTAGTATCCATCTGAATCTCTTCTTCATCTACATTTAATACCTCAGCAATAATTTTTTTCAGTTTTTCGAATTCCATAATACTAATTCCTTTCTATTCTTGTTCCTTACTTTCATTTATAATATTTTTCTTAATCTTACCATTGATATTCTGCTCTTTAAACGTCACACACTGGTAGATTGAATTCGTAATCTCTTTTGCTTTTGCACTTCCATGCGTCTTGACAACTAAGCCATTCAGTCCGAGTAAAGGTGCTCCGCCATACTGCGTCGCATCAAATGTCTTTAACGTTCCCTTTAATGCCGGCAGTGCTAACGCTGCTCCGATTTTACTCTTTAAAGTACTCATCATACCCTTCTTGATTGCGCCGACAAGTGTCGAACTTAATCCCTCGTATAATTTGAGGATAACATTACCGACAAACGCTTCACAGACAATGACATCTGCCTCGCCACGTGGAATCTCACGTGCCTCGATACTGCCCACAAAATTAATATCCGTACATTCTTTCAATAATGGGAATGTCTCTTTGACAAGCGCATTTCCCTTCTCTTCCTCTGCACCAATATTGACAATTGCCACCCTTGGATTCTTAATTCCAAGTACATTCTCCATATAAATGGAACCCATCTTTGCAAACTGCACCAGATGCGAAGATCTCGCATCCACATTCGCTCCACAGTCAATCAAAAGGGAAACTCCCTTCTCTGTCGGAATCAATGGTGCCAATGGCGGTCTCTCAATTCCTTTGATTCTTCCGACAATCACCTGTCCACCGACAAGGATTGCACCTGAACTTCCGGCGGAAACAAACGCATCTACTTCTTTCTGTTTCACCATGTTCATTCCTATTACAATAGACGACTGCTTCTTCTTACGGATTGCAAGTACCGGCGGCTCTGCCGTCTCAATCACTTCCTCTGCATGCACAATCTCAATCTGTTCCTTCGGATAGGAATACTTTGCAAGTTCTTCTGCAACGACATCTTCCTGTCCTACCAGAAAAATCTTAATATCTTTTCGATTCGCGACTGCATCAACTGCACCCTTTACAATCTCTACCGGTGCATTGTCGCCTCCCATAGCATCTAATGCTACTTTTGTTACATCCTGCATTGTTGCTTTCCCCTTCCAACTCCTGTAGACTTTTCCAATAATTGTTAGTCTTACAAGCCTCTTAAAAAATATACTATAACTTATTCTATAAATCAATATGAAATCCAAAGAAATCTATTGTAAAAACTCATGATTTTTTTCGTCCTCTGACGCCAAATCTTCCTCCGTCATATATTTCCGGAAAATCTTTTCTAAAATCAGGCTCTGCGTAAAAATCAAAAGTCCCGTAAACAAAAAGAGAACCAGAGGCACTACAAATGTAATTACTGCAAATACCAAAGTCAGCAAAAACAATACAAGCGTCCATCCAATATTTGCAATGGCAATCAATGCCGCATTTTTCATAATAACTTTTGTCTGATTCTCAAAGCGCGCAATGTATGGGAACAGATATGTTGCCCACATCACCAGAAACATCAAAAAGACAAGAAATAAATAATACAGGCTGCCCACTGCATGTCCGTCTGCCGCATAATGCCACATAATATAAGCATCTAATCCAAGGAATGCCGCAAGAACCAGCCAGATCAGCCAGACTACCGTCGACTGCTTAAAATTTTCCTTGAATGCACGAAAAAATTCTTTTGACACATAGCCCTGTCCTCTGCGAATCGACTTATGTACCGTATAGTACAGCGCTGTCGTTGATGCTCCGATTGTCGCAACCGGAATACTGCACAAAAACCACAACAGACTTACAAAAATACAATCCACCAGTTTCCCAATTCCTCTAAAAAAAGGATTATCCAAGTTTAAAAGTTCTCCCATCTTCTTCCCCTGCCTCTCGCAATTTTTACATTTTTTATCTGACAGCAAATTCTCTTCAGGATTTCCTGTCAAATAAAAAATAAGGCTTTCCGAAGCTTTCGGAAAGCCTTAAATTCTAATTAATCCTGAGCAATGATTTCTTTTTTGTTGTAGGAACCACAGTTCTTACAAACTCTGTGTGGCATCATTAATTCTCCACATTTACTGCATTTTACTAAAGCTGGAGCAGTCATTTTCCAGTTTGCTCTTCTTTTATCTCTTCTTCCTTTGGAAGATTTATTTTTTGGACAAATTGACATTTACTTACACCTCCTTAAATTTGTTAAAGATATCTTGGATAGCTGCCATTCTTGGATCAAGCTCTGTTCTCTGGCATCCGCATTCGCCCTTGTTCAGGTTGTGTCCGCAGACTTTACAAATTCCTTTGCAATCTTCCTTGCACAGAACTTTCATCGGCCAGTTCACCAAAATCTCTCGATAGATAAGCTTATCTACATCCAGATCAAATCCAATCAGGTAGTCTGTATCATCCATTTCTTCATCGTCTTCTTCTGAAGCGACCCTGACAGTCCCATTCTCTAACGGAATCTCCTTGTCAATCTCAAAATGGAGTGTTGTCGGAACCTCTTCCAGACAACGGTCACACGGAATCAACATCACAACTTCCACTTCACCCGAGATGAGCAGGCGCTCATTCTCTTTGTTTGTCATTTGTAATGTTACCGGTGATTTCTCAACAATAGGGAACTCACCTAATCTTGATACAAAAGACTCCATTTCAATCGTGACAGTCTTTTGGACTTCTTTATTCTCACAAGATAGAACGTCTCTAATATCTATAATCATGGTTCTCTCCTATCGTTTCCTGTAAAACCACATCAACAGACGAGGTTTTCACACCTAAACAATTATACATAGGTGTCCCTCGTTTGTCAATGACTTTTTCCACATTTTTTTGTGGAAAACTATTTTACTAATGCGACTGTTTCACGTGCGATTGCTAATTCTTCATTTGTTGGAATTACTGCAACTTTGACCTTAGAATCATCCGTAGAAAGAACTACTTCATCACCAAATGTCTTATCATTTAAGTCTTCTTTGATTGCAATTCCGAGATATCCTAAGTATTCGCATACTTTGCTGCGGACCATTCCGGCATTCTCACCGATACCGGCTGTAAATGCGATTGCATCTACTCCATTCATAGCTGCAACATAAGCGCCGATGTATTTTGCAACGCGATAGCAGAATACGTCTACTGCATCTTTTGCCAATTCATCTCCTGCTTCGATGGCTGCTTTCAGATCACGGAAATCAGAAGAACCGCCTGTCATTCCCTGTAAACCTGATTTCTTATTTAAAACATTCATGATACCTTCAATGTCAAGGTTCTCTTTCTTTGCAATAAACTCCATGATGGCCGGATCAATATCTCCGGAACGTGTTCCCATGACAAGTCCCTCTAATGGAGTAAGACCCATGGAAGTATCTACACATTCTCCGTTTACTACAGCACTGATGGAAGCACCGTTTCCAAGATGTGCAACAATAATCTTAGAGTTGTTTAAATCAAGTCCAAGGAACTCTGCAGCACGTTTGGATACGAAGCTGTGGCTTGTTCCGTGGAATCCGTATCTTCTTACTTTGTATTTCTCATAATATTCGTGTGGCAGACCATAGAGGTATGCTTTCTTTGGCATTGTCTGGTGGAATGCTGTATCAAACACACCTACCATTGGTACGTTTGGCATTAATTCTTTACATGCGTCGATACCGATTAAGTTGGCAGGGTTGTGAAGTGGTGCAAGATCATTACACTCTTCGATAGCTTTTAATACTTCCGGAGTTAATACAGTTGATGCTGCAAATTTCTCTCCGCCATGTACAACACGATGACCGACAGCATCAATTTCGGAAAGGCTTCCGATTGCTCCTGTTTTTGGATTTACGAGTGCATCTAATACCATCTGAATTGCCTGTTTGTGTGTAGGCATAGCAGCTTCTGTAATTTCTTTATCAAGACCTGTCTTCTTGTATACTAATCTTCCGTCGATTCCGATTCTCTCGCAAAGACCCTTTGCTAATACAGCTTCTGTCTCAGAATCAATCAATTGATATTTTAAAGATGAGCTTCCGCAGTTGATTACTAATACGTTCATGTTATCCTCCTTTAGTCCGTCCGCCTCTCTTGCGAACTACATAATATATAGATTAAGTATACCCCTCAATCGACATTGAAACAAGTAATTTTTTTACAGATTTTGGTTTTAATGAAAAACATCTTATGATACACTAAAAACCAGACACAGAAACGTAAAAGAAACGAGGAACATCCCTATATGAAAATAATTGGCGTCATTGCAGAATACAATCCATTTCACAATGGACATGCCTACCAGATAGAGAAAATCAAAAAAGAACTACATGCAGACTTTGTCATTGCTGCCATGAGCGGGGACTTTGTGCAGCGCGGTGCCCCTGCCATCATCGATAAATATGCCAGAGCCAAAATGGCTCTCTTAGGCGGGGCAGACCTCGTGCTTGAGCTGCCGGTACTCTTTGCGACCTCCTCCGCTGAAAATTTTGCCATGGCGGGTGTCACGCTCTTTGACCGCCTTGGATGTGTGGACGGCATCTGTTTCGGGGCTGAGACCGATGACCTTTCCGCACTCTCTTCCATAGCCGCTGTTTTGGCAGAGGAGCCAAAAGCCTATCAGGAAAAACTTTTTTCTGCATTAAAAGACGGTCTTTCCTATCCTGCCGCACGCTCACGCGCGCTGGGCGAATTTGTCCCGGACGCCCACCATTTATTAGCTTCCCCGAACAACATCCTAGCCGTGGAATATTTAAAAGCCATTGCAAGACGCCACGCATCATTACATGCTTATCCAATTCTGCGGGAGGGAGCTTCCTACCACGAAGAAAATGTGTTAGCTCCTTCAAACCATATCCGGGCATCCGCCACCGGCATCCGCAATCTGCTTGCAGACCATTCCGGTTACGATGTTCTTACCGATACGATGCCACAGGATGTTCTTGCCATCTTAAAGGAATACCTTGCCCATGCCCCGGCTTTAGATGCGGACTGCTTTTCCGCCCAGCTCGGTTATCAGATACTGCTGCACCACGCAGACGGTTTTTCCGATATTCTCGACTGCAATCCCGAGATTTCGAACCGGATTTGTAAAAACTATTCAAAATTTTCTACTTTTTCAGAATTTTGCGAAAATAACAAAAGCCGCGACATCACTTACACACGCATGAGCCGGATTCTGCTGCACATCCTGTTGCAGTTGACGAAAGAATTGGAAACTCTTGGAAAAGAATTAGACTTTGTCCCTTATGCACGTATTCTCGGTTTCCGAAAAAGCGGACAGCTTCTTTCTTATATAAAGGAGTCATCTTCTATTCCGCTTATCTCAAAACTCGCCAATGCGAAAAAAATGCTCTCGCCACAGGCATACGCCCTGTTGGAAAAAGATATTTTTGCAGCCGATTTCTACGAGCAGGTAAAATGTTCCCGCTCTGCTGCCGGACTGCCTTTTTTGACCGAATACGAACAGCAGATTGTCATCCTTCCGTAATCTCGATATTTTTACGTGGATTACTTGCATTTTTTACAAAATTCACCTATTATCAACATTGAAATATTTTTAAGAAAGTTGGTAAAAAAATGAATCAAAATCAATCTGCACATTTTTCGGTCGGAGAATGGCTGCGGAAGCAGAAAATATCACTTCTTGTACTCGCTGTATGCATTGTACTCTTTGTGTTTTTTTATGCCTATGCGAATTCAGACTCCGAAGACACCACCTCGTTGACCCAGACTTCCTATACGGAATATGAGACTGCCAAAGTAACGTCGATTCTCTCAGATGACTCTTCCCAGAGCGAAATGTTCGAGAATAATTACACTGGTAGTCAGACTTTGATGATTGAAATTACATCCGGTCAGTATAAGGGCACGAAAATGTCTGCCTTAAATTACCTTGGTGCCCTATACGGTACGCACCTGAAAGAGGGCGATTCCGTTGTCGTTGCCATTTACACTTCCGACGACAGTGTCAACAATGTGACGGTGTACGAATACAATCGTTCAAACTGGGTTCTCGTCATCGTCGGCGTCTTTATCCTTGCAACCATACTAATCGGCGGAAAAAAAGGTTTTCAGTCCCTGCTGGGTCTGATTCTCACCATCATCTGCCTTATTTTTATTTTGATTCCACTGTTAATGAAAGGATTCCCTACGATACTCACCTCACTGCTTCTCTGTGTTTACGTTGCAGTTGTAAGTTTCACTTTACTTGAGGGAATCACGAAAAAGACTGTGTGTGCCATGTTAGGCACCATCTTAGGACTTGTCCTTGCCGCATTCTTCGGTCTTATCTCGCAGGCATTAGTAAAAGTCCACGGCATGCGCATGGGCGATTATGTGGATGCATTATTGCAGTTAAAACAGGCCGGAACACCGATTGAATTGCGCGGTCTTTTGCTTGGTGGAATGTTAATAGCTGCTCTCGGCGCTGTCATGGATGTCGCTATGAGTATCGCATCCTCCGTGCAGGAACTTGTCACCGTCAATCCTTCCCTGACCCGGAAAGACATCTGGAAATCCGGTATGAACATCGGAAAAGATATGATTGGTACCATGACAAATACTTTAATTCTCGCTTTCGTCGGAAGCAGTTTTCTGATGGTCATTTACATCTATACGTTACACCTTCCGGCGTATGAATTGTTCAGTTCCACACTTGTTGCAACTGAAATTGTACATAGTATCGCAAGCAGTATCGGTGTCCTGTTATCCGTTCCGCTTACCGTGTTTATCAGTACATTCTTCTTTGCTCCGAAACATAGCAGTTTAACCCGTTAGAAACATGCGCCGCCAGGCGCACTTGCATCAAAAAAGGTGTGCCGGAACCGGCACACCTTTTTTTACATTTCTTTTATACCCTTTTTCTTTTTCCCTGCATATGATTTTCTATGCAGTTCTTCTTCTCATTGCTGTTACAAGAGCCATTGCTCCAAACATCATAAGTAAAATAATTCCGGCAAAGGAAGTCGTATCTCCTGTTGCTGGTGTTGCAGCAAGGGCTGGATTCATATCTGCTTCGCTGAACACAATCACATAATCAGATGCATGTGTAAATCTCAATGTCAGGCTTCCGTCTGCATTTACTAACGCTGAATCCACAAATTCTAACTCACCGTTTGCATTGTAATAATAAAGATTTCCATACAAGCCGCTTCTCTGTGTTCCCACATTCACGGTAAGATCTGCATCAAATCCAAACTCGCCTGAAAATGCATCTAAAGCCAATGTCATGTACTCGTTATCCCCTGCAATTCCTTTTATCGTTGCGACCGGAATATTCGTTGTGTTAAACGTTACATGTAAATCAACATTGTTGTTTGCCTTTACGGTTCCGGCTTTAATGGTCCACTTGTAAGTACCCATATCCATGACATAATCCTGACCACTGCTTAAAATGCTCTGAATCGTATCTGCCGTAACAAGCGTTGCACTTGTTGTTGTCGTGTCTGTCGTTACGGTTCCGGTTGTTCCGTTATTGCTGCTGTTATCACTGCTGTTGTTACCTGTGTTATCATCGGACTGGTTGTCGTCTTTCTTGTCATTGTCTGACTTGCCGTCGTCCTTGCTGTCATCATCTTTGTTGCTGTCATCGCTCTTATTGTCATCCGGCGTTGCAAAATTGATTTCTGCACGGTCACGCACACGAAGTCGATGCAGATACTCTACTTCGCCAAGCTCGTCTACGTCCACGGAACCAAGCCCAATTACGGTAATGTAATCACCGACTGCAATGTTGCTTCCCTCTGTACCAAATGTATAATCCTCTGTCACAGAGTTCCAGATATATCCATTGATATAAACACATGCAACATTTCCTTCTGAATCTTTGACATAAATACGGTCTGTCACTCCGGATGCATCATGTACTCTTGTTACGGTACCTGTAATCTGCATCAATAAACCAATGTTCTCATCGGACATTGCTTCTTTACAATTTACTTTTGTAGGTGTAACTGTGCTGATATTCTCATCAATTACTTTGATATATCCGCCGTAATCATCCGAGATATTCAGCTCAATCTCTCCGTTGTAATAGGTAATCGCTCCGTGCACACGCACTTTCTGTCCAACCTGATATTCTCCTGAAACAGGGAATACATTAATACCTGCTGTGTCATCCTGAACATAGATACAGTCAAAGAATGCTGTATTCTTATCATATCCGGATGCATTTGCTGTTACATAACCTTCTACGGTAAATTCTTCATAGTCATCACCTGCTTTTGCAGTTTTTACGCTGACTACTTTGTTATAGTCTGTTCCTGCAACATAAATATTCTTTGTCGCTGTCACAGTTGAAGTTGTTCCATCTACTGAAATTACAAACGAAGTTACAACCTTGTGTGTACCATAGCTTTCCGGTGTCCACTGGTAAGATACCTGATATTTTCCACTGGAAGCTACTGTCTGTGCAACATCTGCACTTGCTACTGTTGTTCCGTCAATGGATACAGAGTAGCTTAAAACATCAATGGCATCTGCTTCATTATTTGTAAGAGTTGCAGTCAGTGCTTCTGTTGTTCCGACTACAGGATGTTCTCCTTTTTCCTCACTTGCATTGCTGATCGATGTTTTTACATTTGCCTTATCTGACATCACATCATCGACCCATACAGGTGCTGTTACTGCGATATCGCCGTCTTTTTCTACTACTTTTACATAGTAATATGCGGATGTGTTATCTAATGTCACTTCGATATCTGCTGTGTTGCCACTCAGGTAATCAGAAGTATATAATACCGTTCCATTCTCTCCGATGACATATACATATCCTAAATCTTCTGCATCAGAATCTGAAATAGAAACAGAAATCGGTACGGTATCCGCTTCATAGTTCTCAATGACACCACCCTGTAAGGTCTCATCTAAGTAGTAAAGAACGGATAAATTCTGGTCTTCTGTAGAGTATACATGTCTTGCAGACATTGCCTCGTAAAGACCTTCTTCTGTGAAATCGTCTGTCAAAACAACGGTTCTTGCTGTATTTGCATCGCCCCAGCTTCCCTTATGGTTATCCTGTCCGTTTGTCGGTGCAACATGCCAGCCTGTGCTTAAGCACATGTCATAGTATTCGTAACTTGGATAGTAAGCGGAACTTCCGATTGCTCCGTCTCCGTTACCTACCTCGATTAAGTTCATAATCTCATCGCGCTCTGAACTCCAGCCTGTAAAGCTGTCGAAGTAACCAAATGTTGTTCCCGGGTGGTTAAACTGTGCTACAATTTCTCCCTCTCCGGTTGAAGTTGCATTCTTGGAGTTAGCGTCTACTAACAAATCATAAAATGCCAACATACCTGCATCGTTTGTCTTGTTGTTCAGCTCTGTATTATTTCTTGAAACAATACCTGCAGAGTTAAAGACGTTGATATGTCCAGGTCCGCCTGACCAGGTCATCTCATATCCGTAAGCACTGACAAAGTTTGTGCTCAGGCTGTCATAGTAAGCAGCAGTCGCTTTTGCTTCCTGCCAGAGATTTAACGTATTACCGTCTGCATCCTTTGTCTTGCTGGCTGTAATGGAATCGGAAGCTGCATCATAAATGCTGTCCTTTGTTGCTGTTGCTGTCGTATCAAAATAGTTTGAATGGTCTGTTACAATCATGTAGTCAACGTTTGCTGCTGAATACATTGCATACTCATATGCCTGCTCTAAGGTACCGGAACCATCGGAATATTCTCCTGTATGAGAATGAATTTGTCCGAAATAAAGCTGTACGCCTTCTGTTCCCACATAGAAGGACCATTTCTTAGAAACAGATTTTCCATCTTTTCTTGTGATGGTAACAGATACTGTATATTTTCCATCTGAAAGGTCAGAAGATGGTGTGTAAGAGTAAGTCTTTGCCTTGGTATCCTGTTTTAACGTTACTTCCTTATCATTTAAAGTTAAGGATGCTGTCGTTTTTGATCCGATATTGGCATATGTTACTTTTACGACCGGTTTCTTATTAGAACCTGTCTGCGAATTTGCTGCAGGAGATACTGCTGTGATAACCGGTTCATCATTGATGGTTACTTTCTTTGTTCCACTGTAAGTCGCATTCTTTGTGGAAGTCTCGGCACTCACTGCACTCACGTTAACGGTTGCAGATGTGTGGCCTTCTAAATCATCTGCCGGAATTGTAAAGCTTCCGTCGTAGCCATCCATAGTTGCTGTATAAGACTTTGTAGTATTATCTTCAAAAGTTACGCTTGTCGTTACTTTCTTGATTGTTCCGAGATCATCTAATGTAAAGTTCATGGTGTAATCTACACCCCAGTTTGCATCAGATTCGGTATTAAATACTACCTTCGGTTCTACTACATAGCCTGTTCCATAAGTATCTTCGTATTCATGGAAGGTAAATGTAAAAATATCTGCTGAGGTTGCTTTGAAAGAATATCCTGCAAAGGAACCTGAAAAATACTCAATGTAAATCGGGTAACTGTTTCCGCTGGAAGATGTCCATGCTGCTTTTGCATTCTTAAGCAAAAATCCGCCTGTTGTATCCACCAATGTCCATTTTGCATAATCGTTTAATTCTGACTGAAGCAATAATTCTTCATCATCATTTGATGCAAGATAGGTTCCGTTATTTTCAAAGATGTAGTAATCTCCGTCTACGGATACGTTAAAAATAAGTCCGCCATTGTCAACGGTGAGCGTATCATCTTCTTTTTCTGCTGTAACGGCACCCATGGAATCTTCTGCACCGTCAACACCTTCAATCATCGGTCCGATGACGCTTTTTCCACTTGCATTGTAAATAACGTAAGATTTTCCGGCTTCCGGCTTCTCGGCTGCCTCCGGTTTTGTTCCAACATAACCGTCATCATTGGCAACACCTGTTGCATCTAAAAACTGGAACATATAAATTGCTGACAATGTCTTGCAGGTGTACAGACAAAATCCCTTGCTTGCATAATACTCCAAATAAATAGGATTTGATTTATAAGTAACACTGCTGCTTGCAATCGAATATCCGCCAAGTTCTTCATTGGCTTCAATTTTCCAGTAGCTTCCGTTTGTGGAAGTATTCACTGCACTGTCTGCAAGGTATAATTCTTCACTTGAATTTGCACTTAAATATTTGCTTCCGCATTTAATCAGGTAAGTTCCATCAGACTGGTACTCCATTGTGTATACACCGGCACCCTCGCCGTTATCGGAACCAAATACTGCTTTATTGTCGCTGACAGTTGCTGCAACCTTAGAAGATACGCCTCCTGTCAGGTCATATTTCATAACACCTTCTGCTGTCTCACTGTAGATGAAATAAGGTCCATTTGCAATGGATGGCTCAGCTTCTTCCTCACCGCCGGATTCTCCGCCGGTAATCTGGTCTGCTGTAACCGGAACGAACTGCATTGCAAACATTCCTTCGCTTCCGCTTGCAATCGAGGTATAAGCACTGTAATAACTCTTGCTGTCATACCACTCTAAGTACGAACCTCTTCCCACATTTTTGATGTAGTAGAGACCATTGCCCGCATCCACTAAGGTCCAGGTATCATTTGTCTCATTCATCGGTGTACTTGAATATTTTGCAGCCATGGAAAGCTTATCGGTTCCCTGTGAGAGAACAAGAGTTCCATCACTGTTATTCGTAATTGTCCATACTTCTGTTGATGCAATGCTGTCAAATGTACCGGCTGCATTTAATGTCATTGATACACCTGCATTATAATTCGTAGCGGTTGCATTCTTTGCTGAGGATAACGCCATGCTGTATCCTGGGCAATAAATCGCATAAGTTCCATCTGCAACTAACGGTTCTACTGTTTCTGCGGCACCAATCTGCTCATCAGACACAGATACAAACTGCATTGCAAACATTCCTTCACTTCCGCTTGCAATTGAGGTATAAGCACTGTAATAACTCTTGCTGTCATACCACTCTAAGTATGCGCTTCTTCCCTCATTTTTAATGTAGTAGAGTCCATCGCCTGCATCTTCCAGTGTCCAGGTATCATTCGCCTTGTTCATCGGTGTGCTTGAATAGTTTGTGTCCATGGAAAGTTTATCGTCACCCTGTGAAATGGTAATCGTTCCATCACTGTTATTTGTAATCGTAAAGACTTCTGTTTCCACAACACTCTCAAATGTTCCATCTGACAATGTCATGTCCACTCCGGCATTATAATTAGAATTTCCACTGCTTTTTGTGGAAGATAATGCCTTTCCATAGCCCGGACAATAGATGACATATTTTCCATCTTCAAGTCCAACGCTTGTCGTTGTCACCGTGTCATCTGCTTCACTGCCTGTTTCTTCCGCGAACGATGTAACATCAACGTTTGCGATTACAGTTGTAAACATCATCACAAGTGATAACAAAAGAGCCCAAAACCTTTTTCTGTTTTCTCTTCTCTTCATCTTTTTCTTCCTTTCTGATTGCTTCTCCCTCTTATGTCTGTCCATACGTCAACACTCTATATTACAGAAAGAGCAAACATATTTTAAGACATTCTTAAGATTTCTGTCAATCATTTCTAAATTTTTCATAAATATTCATGCGTTTCATTGCACAAAACTGCAATATTTAGAATATCATGTTTTTCCGGCTCTCTACTATCAAATCCTTGTAAAATCAAGGTAAAATGAAAAAGGCTGACAGGAATCAGGACATTTGTCCCTCTTCCTGTCAGTCTGAAAAACTACATATTTTTAATAATTTCTGTTACTAACTGTTTGAACTGTACAGCAACACGGTCTGCCGTCTCCTGTACTTCCTTATGGTTTAATTTCTCTTTTGACATTCCTGCTGCAAGATTTGTAATGCAGGAAATTCCACAGACACGCATGCCCATATGATGTGCCGCCATCGCTTCACATGCGGTACTCATTCCGGCTGCATCTCCACCCCAGGTTCTGCACATGCGGATTTCTGCCGGTGTCTCATAGTTAGGACCTGTAAACTGCATATAAACGCCTTCTTTTAACGGAATATCCAGTTTCTTTGCTGCACCGCGAATCACTTCTCGCAACTGTACATCGTAAACTTCACTCATATCCGGGAAGCGGACGCCAAGTTCATCCATGTTTGGTCCAATCAGAGGACTTGGGATTGCAGTTGTGATATGGTCTGTAATCATCATGAAATCGCCCGGTTTAAAATCAAAGTTCACACCACCTGCAGCGTTTGTCAGGATAATTTTCTTTGCTCCTAATAATCCCATCAGTCTTGTCGGTAAAACTACATCGGACATTGGATATCCTTCATAATAATGAACACGTCCCTGCATGATGACAACCGGAACGCCCTCTACATGTGCAAACACAAATCTTCCCTTATGTCCTGCAACTGTAGAAGTCGGGAATCCCTCAATCTCGGTATAATCAATGGATTGTTCAATCTCTAATTCATCCGCATAATCTCCGAGACCGGAACCTAAGATTAAAGCAACCTCCGGTTTGAAATCAATTTTCTTTTCCATGCTCTCTTTGCATTTCATTAATTTTTCGTATACTTCGTTCATCTGCCTCTTCCTTTCTACTGTTCAATTGTTTTTCTGATTAGTTCCTTCAATCTCTTATACTGCGTTTCTTCTATTATAATCTTGTTTCCCTCACGTCCCACCAATCCGTCTTCCTCGAATTTTTTAATGGAACGGTTGACGGTTTTCACGCAGAGTCCTGTGTTCTCCGACAACTCCGTCCTCGTCTGAGTCACCTTTAAAATGCCGTCTTTTTCGTATTTCTCATAATAATTGATAAAAAGAATGGCAAGGCGTTCTGTTCCTTTCAGGAAAAGATTCAGTCTGCTGTTCCGCACTTCCTCTAACAAATAATTGCCGACTGCCTCCGCCTCCTGCCGCAGCGCCTTGATGTCGCTGTCTAACCATTTCTCGAATTTTGCACGCGGTATCTTGATGACCGTACACGGTGTTGTCGTCTCTAATGTTGTTCTGTAATAATCCTGGTGCATAATGATTTCCATGGCGCCCATGCCATAAACGCCCTCAAAATGCATAAAATCATATTCCACACCGTAAATACGAAAATCCACACCTTTTATCGCCCCACGGCCAATAATGTATACTGTATCCACTGGTGTATTTTCGCGCACAAGCGTGACTCCTTTTTCCACTTCCACAACCTGAAAGGAATCTAAAAGCCACACCGGTGCACTGCTAAAATATTCTTCAAAAAGTTCTCTTCTCTCCTGATTGAGTTCTTTCAGGAATGGAATCACCTTTCCTAAATATTTTTCTTCCATCTCTCTAACCCATTTCTAATCCTAGCGATACCAGCGGCGCATTTTCTCTTTTTCCTCTTCTGTCGTAAATGCTGTTTCCACCGCATTCTGCATCATACGGATAATCTCTTCGTCCTTCACGCCAAAATGCTTCTGGACAAATTCAATTTCTTTTGTAATTGTAGTGTTGCTGACCATACGGTTATCCGTATTAATCGTCACAAGCAGTCCGGCATCTAAAAACTCACGAATCGGATACTCTTCGAGACAGGAAACTGCTTTGGTCTGCTGGTTGCTGATTGGACACATCTCAATTCCAATGCGTTTCTCCCTGCAAAGCTTCTGTGCCGCCTGATTGCCACGCATTGCAATTCCATGGCCAACTCTCTTTGCACCACACGCAACGGAATCTACAATGTTATCCACACTTCCGCACTCACCGGCATGAAGTGTAAATGGCATTCCCATCTTCTTTGCCTCTGTGAACAGCTTCATAAAGTCTTTCATCGGAAATGCAGCTTCATTTCCGGCAAGGTCTGCTGCACAGACGCCATTTCCCAAAAATTCTCTTGCCACTTTCAGCATCGCAAGATTTTCCTCTTCCGTGTGATGGCGCATTGCGCAGGTGATTGCCTGTGCCGTCACTCCAAATTCTTTCTTTCCCCGTTCAAGTCCACGGATAACGGAAGCGATGACCTGCTCCGTCGAAAGTCCCTGATTCGTAGAAAGAAGCGGGGCAAAACGTACCTCCACATAACCGACATTCTCTTTTGCCACTTCTTTTACAAAATCATAAGCACCTGCCTCTAATCCACTTTCCGTCTGCAGGCACTGTAACGGGAGGTCAAACTTTTCTAAGTATTCCGCTAAATTTCTGCAGTCATCCGCTACCTGGAGTTCCTCTTTCTTTACTTCTCTGCCAAGTAGCTCCCGCACACAGCCAAGGCTCAATGACCCGTCTAAGTGACAGTGAAGTTCTATTTTTTTCAGCGCTTCTAATTCTCTTCTATCCATTCTGCTTCTCCATTCTACTTGCTTCTTATCAAGACTACATTCCCAAATCTTTCGGTCCGAATCCCATTGGAAGCACTTCCTGCAGGGAAAACGTCTTATATTCCGTCTCTGACTTTGCAAGAATTACCTGAAACGTCTCATCGTTGCAAAATTCCATCATAACCTGACGGCAGACACCGCAAGGCGTACAGTAATCTACCGGCGCTACTCCCTTTGGTCCACCCACAATGGCAATTGCCTTAAAGTGGTACTCGCCCTCACTTACCGCCTTAAAAAATGCAGTACGTTCTGCACAGTTTGTCGGTGTATAGGCAGCATTTTCAATGTTACAGCCTGTATAAATCTTTCCGTCCTCTGTCAGCAAAGCCGCGCCCACACAGAACTTCGAGTATGGAACATAAGAGAAATTCCTCATGTTCAGCGCTTCGCGTATCAATTCTTTTGTCTTGCTTTCCTCTAACTTTTCCACGTGCCTCACCTCTTTATTTCAATATCTCGTTCTTGTAACTTGTTCCGTCTGTGTTATTTTCCACACCAAAAATGTCAAGAATGGTTGCTGCAATATCTGCGAAGGTCTTTCTTGTTCCAAGGTTCACATTCTCCTTCACGCAGGCTCCATATGCAAGCATTGGCGTATACTCTCTGGAATGATCTGTTCCCGGATATCCCGGATCGCAGCCATGATCTGCTGTGATAATCAGGATGTCATCCTCTCTCATGTTCTTCTCAAATTCTGCAAGCTGCTTATCAAATGTAGTTGCAGCCTTTGCATAACCCTCAATATCATTTCTATGTCCGTAAAGCATGTCAAAATCAACTAAATTGACAAAACAGATTCCGTTGAAATCCTGCTTCTGCATCTCAATCGTCTTTTCCATTCCATCGACATTGCTTGTGATTCTCTGTGTATGCTGAATGCCCTGACCGGCAAAAATATCATAAATCTTTCCAATTCCGTAGGTGTCATATCCTGCATCTACCAATGCATCTAACATGGTGGCGCGTGGTGGAACAAGCGAAAAATCATGGCGGTTTGTCGTTCTTGTAAAGTTTCCCGGTTCTCCCACGAACGGTCTTGCAATGACACGTCCGACTCCGTGTTTTCCGGTTAAGATTTTTCTTGCAATTTCACAGTAACGATACAGTTCCTCTACCGGTACAACTTCTTCGTGTGCTGCAATCTGGAAAACACTGTCTGCGGATGTATAGACAATCAGTTTTCCCGTCTTCATGTGTTCTTCCCCGTAATCGCGGATTACATCGGTTCCGGAATATGGTTTGTTACAAAGCACACCTCTTCCGGTCTCTTTCTCAAATGCCTCTAACACTTCTGCCGGGAATCCATCCGGGTAAGTCGGCAATGGCTCTGGAGAAATCACACCTGCAATCTCCCAATGTCCGATTGTCGTATCTTTTCCTCTGGATGCCTCCTGCATTCTTCCGTAGGAACCTTTGGTTCTCTCTGCTTTTTCCCCGCAGGTCACACCATCTAAATTGAAAAGTCCAAGTTCTCTCATATGTGGTGTGGAAAACCATTCTGTCCCCGCAATCGTTCCGAGCGTATTTGCTCCCACATCTCCAAAATCGGCTGCATCCGGCTCATAACCAACACCAAAGCTGTCCAATACAATTAAAAATACTCTCTTCTTTTCCATCTCATCTTCTCCTATCTCTTTTTGAATTCCGTTCCTGTTTCTCTGTTTCTTTATTATATCATAATTCTATTGCTCAAAAAGGACATATGTCCCTTTTTCTTCCTTTTTTCACCTGATTCCAAATAAAAAAACGGTTCCGTCTGAGACCGAAACCGATTTTTTCTATTTTTTATTCGTCAAAATGCCGAAATTTTTCTTGTTATTTCGATTATTGCGAATTTTTATGCAATAACGTCTATTTTTGTGTATATTTTTACACAAGTTCCCTTTCCTGATACCATTCATAGGACGCTTCCCTGTCAAGCTCCTCCTCGATGCGCAAAAGCTGGTTGTACTTGCTTGTTCTCTCTGCCCTGCAAGGTGCCCCGGTCTTAATCTGTCCCGCATTGACTGCAACCGCAAGATCTGCAATAAAGGAATCCTCTGTCTCACCGGAACGATGTGATATTACAGCCTGGTATCCTGCACATTTTGCTTTCTCGATTGCCTCTAACGCTTCTGTCACCGTGCCAATCTGGTTTACTTTTATCAGCACTGCATTTGCGACACCAAGGTCGATTCCACATTTGATTCTCTTTGGATTCGTGACAAACAAATCATCCCCGACAAGCTGCACCTTTTCACCAAGTCTCTCGGTCAGTTTCTGCCATCCTTCCCAGTCATCTTCATACAGTCCATCCTCAATGGATACGATTGGAAATTCTGCTGTGAGTTCTTCATACAATGCAATCATTTCTTCTGAACTTCGTTTGACACAATCGGGACATTTGTCCTTACAATCATCATTGTATTCACTCAGCCGCAACTTCTCAATCTCAGTCGTCTCGCCCGGAAAAATATAAACGCCCGTCTCCTCATCATACAGTTCACTTGCCGCCGCATCCATGGAAAAAACAACATCTTTTCCAACTTCATACCCTGCTTTTTCCACGGCACGGCTGAGGTATCCGAACACATCCCGGATATTGTGAAAATCCGGGGCAAATCCGCCCTCATCCCCCACTGCTGTGCCAAGTCCATCCTCGTTTAATATCTGCCGTAAGAAATGATAGACTTCCGTTCCCATCCGAAGCCCTTCCGAAAACGTTCTCGCCCCAATGGGCATAATCATAAATTCCTGAAAATCAAGCGAATTTTTCGCATGGACGCCTCCATTTATGACATTCATCATCGGCACCGGCATGCGGTAGGCACCTGCTCCACCAAGATAACGGTACAACGGCATTTCGAGTGCTTTCGCCGCTGTTTTGGCGCAGGCAAGCGAAGTTCCAAGAATTGCATTGGCACCGAGATTGCCCTTGTTGTCCGTTCCGTCTGCATCCACGAGAATACGGTCAATCTCCTTCTGTTTTAAAACATTTTTTCCCATAAGCGCTTCTCTTATCTTCGTGTTCACATGCTCCACGACCTTTTTCACGCCCAATCCAAAATATTCTTCTGCGCCGTCGCGTAGCTCAATCGCTTCAAAGCGCCCGGTACTCGCGCCGGATGGAACCGACTCCCTCGCACTTATTTTTTTCCCGGTTGTCTCCGTCTGTGCTGTCACCTCGACCTCAACGGTCGGATTTCCTCTGGAATCTAAGATTTGTCTTCCATGCACATCGATAATCTTTACTTCTAATGACATAAAAATTCCCCTTTCCATACGGTATCTGATTCGATTACACAAATCATTTAATATCAGTATGGTCGGGGGAATCTGTTTTTATACGTTAATTTCTGCTTTTACACCAAGCTCTGCTTTGTTGGCATCTAAAACAGGTTTTACTACATTTGTTAAGAATTTATCAACCTGGATTGGAGCACG
>CAKRDK010000017.1 GCA_934309475.1 uncultured Roseburia sp. | reverse complement strand
AGGTGGCAATGACCAACTACGGTGTCACAATTGCACACATCACCGGGATTTTAGATAAAATTGCAGAACCCTAAAAAGAAAAGAGGAAGTGCCCTAAAGTGCAGATGCATTTGGGGCACTTCTTTCTTGTGTAATAGGAAATTTCGTTCCTATTACACAAAAACGCTTCGCGGGAATCGCACTGCGGCGGAGTTGAATCATGTCGCAAATGCGACCCGCCGCAGGCGGAGAATCCTGCAAGCAGGATTCTTTTTTAATTCATGATATTTTTCTTAAGATTTATTGAAGTTGTTAGGATGTGAAGAAAAATATGGTAAAATCTTCTTGGTCTAAAAAAGGAACCAGATAGGAGAGACACGATGAAACAATTTTTGAAATCGAAAAAGGCAAAAGTTATTTTGATTGTTGTAATCGTGGTCGTTATTTTAGTGGCACTGATTGGCAGGGCTGTTTCTAAGATGACTTCCGCGGTTGAGACGGCAATGAATTTAGTACAGGTAGAAACTGTGCAGAAGAGGGATTTATCAGAATCCATTTCACTCACCGGTACGGCAGCGGGAATCAGCAAGACCAATGTGACATCCCGTGCAGCCGCAGAGGTGACAGCGGTGAATGTACAGGTAGGAGATCAGGTGAAAGCAGGAGATTTGTTATGTACCTTGGATTCTACAGATATTGAAGAGCAGATTGCAACGGCTGAAAAGACCATCAACAATGAGAGTGCGGTAGAGAGCAATACAGCAAAGCAGAATGCACAGGCACTTGAGGATGCAAAAGCAGATCAGGCATCCCAGTTGGCAGATGCACAGACGGCAATTGACCAGGCACAGGAAGACTGTAATGCAGCAAATGCCAAATTAGAAGCAGACCGCAACACACTTGCAGCAAAGCAGGCAGAGCTTGCAACCGTACAGAGCAATTATGACAATGCAAAAGCAGCAGCGGAAGCAGCACCGGATGATGAAAATTTACAGAAGGCATACAGCGAAGTGGCAGAAGCGTTAACCGCAAAACAGGCGGAAGTTTCTTCTGCACAGGAGAGCGTAAGTGCAGATGAAGCATCTGTAAAAGAATACCAGCGTGCCGTGACGAGTGCACAGAGCACTTATAACAGTACAAAATCATCTACCGATAAAGCAATTTCTTCCGCACAGAATACCGTTGACATGGAAGGCTACCAGACATCGGACAGCACAGCAGATAAAACACTGAAAGATTTACAGGCACAGCTTGCAGACTGTCAGATTGTGGCACCATGCGATGGCGTGGTTACGGCTGTAAACGTATCGGTTGGAGATAACAATACAGCGAATGCAGTAATTTTATCCATTGAAGACACCAGCAGCATGAAGATTAATGCAACCGTGAATGAAGATGACATCTTAAAAATCGAAGAAGGAATGAAAGCAGTTGTCATGACAGGGGCGACCGGCGATGATAAGATGGAAGGAACCGTGACAAGGGTCGTAAAAGTAAAAAATGAATCGACAGCAGCAGATGGCACGACGACATCATCCGGTTATGCAGCAGAGATTACCGTAGAGAACTCACAGCTTTTAGTCGGCATGAGTGCAAAAGTAAAAGTGATGATTCAGGATAAGGGCGAGGCACTTGCCGTACCATATGATTTAATCCAGAACGATGACAACGGTGATGCTTATGTTATGGTTGCAAATGACAACGGAGATGGTACTTATACTGCAGCAAAATGCAAAGTGACAGCAGGTGACGAGGTGAATTATTATACTGAGATTACAGGTGGAGATTTAAAAGAGGGAGACCTTTTAGTTTACGATACCTCAATCGCAGAGGGAGACACATTCTCTGCAGACCAGACTTATTCAGAGGATGATGCAAATCAGACAGTAGATGGAACAATGGAGGACACAGAGTGAGCGAGCCAGTAATCCGTATGGAAAATATTATAAAGCGCTATTATATAGGAAAGCCGAATGAACTCCAGATTCTAAATGGAATTAGTCTAACCGTGAATCAGGGCGAGTTTGTATCAATTGTAGGTGAGTCCGGCTCGGGAAAAAGTACCCTGATGAATATTATCGGGGTGTTAGACCGCCAGACAGAGGGAACCTATTTTTTAGAGGGGCAGGATGTCAACAGGATGAACGATGAAGTGCGAAGTGCTATCCGTAACAAAAGAATCGGATTCGTATTTCAGAACTTTAATCTTCTTCCAAGAGCAAATGCATTAAAAAATGTCATGGTTCCACTTATGTATAGCCAGGAACGTACCAAAAATCAAAAAGAGAAGGCCATGGAAATGTTAAAAATGGTAGGAATGGATGGGCGTGCGGGGCACAGACCAAACGAGTTATCCGGTGGTCAGAAACAGCGTGTCGCCATCGCGCGTGCCATGATTAATGATCCGGCGATTATTTTAGCAGATGAACCGACAGGAGCACTTGATTCGAAGACAGGACATATGGTTATGGATTTGTTTCACAAGCTCCATGAGGAACAAGGCAAGACGATTGTCCTAATCACGCACTCCCAGGAACTTGCGGCAGAGACGCAGCGTATTGTCACTATCCGCGACGGAAACGTGATTTCGGACAACGGAGGTGGAAACGAATGATTTTCGAGAATATCAAAGAGGCAGTTACGAGTATTTTCAGTAACAAAATGCGCTCTATTTTAACAATGCTTGGTATTATCATTGGAATTAGTTCTGTAATCACAATTACAACCATAGGCGAGTCGATTAAAAATACATTAAGTTCGACGTTGAATTCCCTTGGTGGAAATACGATTTCCGGTTATGTGGAAGCTAGATATCCGGAGGATGATGAGGACTGGGATACCTGGATTTACCCGGATATGGATGAAGATGATTATGTGACACAGGATATGTTAGACGCGCTGATGGAAGAATATTCGGATGAATTTACGGGTGTGGCTGCTTCGAATTCATTGGGAAGCGGTCAGGTGAAAAAGAGCAGTAAAGAATATGCAAACGTGGATATACAGGGCGCTACGGCTGAGTATTTAGATTACATGAAGTTAGAAATCTATGCCGGAAGGAGCATTACTGCGCGGGACTGTAAGGAGAAAAAGAATGTCTGCGTGGTATCGGATGTGATGGCAAACCGTTACTTTGGCACAGAGAATCCAATCGGACAGCAGATTTCCGTTGATATGTCGGATGGAAGTGCGTGCGATTTTACTATTGTAGGTGTCTATGTATATAATGAAGCTTTATTTGGAAGAATTGATACGAGTATTCCGGAAAAAGACCGGTCAACAGCCATGATGGTACCGTATCAGACGGTATACAAACTTCAGGGAAACAGTCAGTCTGGATATGACTATTTTAATCTGCTTGTCAATCCGACAGCGGATATCGAGCAGGCAACTTCGGATGCAACAGAATTTTTGAACCAGTATTATGAGAAAAATGAGGACTGGAATGTTTCTTTAACGAATATGCAGTCTAGCATGGGAATGATTAGTACTGTGATTAATGTCATCACAGTGGCAATTTCCGGAATTGCAGCCATTTCTCTGATTGTAGGTGGTGTCGGCGTTATGAATATCATGCTGGTGTCAATTACAGAGCGTACAAGAGAAATCGGTGTCCGTATGGCACTTGGCGCAAAGCGGAAAACAATCCGTATGCAGTTTGTCATTGAGGCGATTGTGCTTTGTCTCATTGGAGGAATGATTGGTATTTTAATAGGAATATTCAATGGATTCCTGCTTGGAAAAGTGGCTGGATTCATTATTTCCTCGATGTACTCAGAATATTCTTCCTATATTATAATGTCAGTGCACCCGTCCGTGACGGCAATTTTACTTTCCTTATTCTTCTCTATGCTGACCGGAGTGTTCTTTGGATACTATCCGGCGAACAAGGCATCTAAGATGGAAGTTATCGATGCGCTTCGTTATGAATAAGAGATTGGAAAAAATGGAAAAATAGAAAGATGTACCTTAGAAACCGGTATCTGTGTTTGTATGCAGAAACCGGTTTTTATGTTGGAAGCAAAATTCAAAAAAATTTTTGAAATGGTGTTGACAAAGAATGTATATGGTGCTATCTTAAGTACATGGATGTTAGCACTCCTCAAGTTCGAGTGCTAATAGCTAAAAAATGAGGCTTTGGTTTCCGAAAGAAGAAGGAGCGGTAAGTAAATGGAAGCATTTGAGTTAGATGACAGAAAGACCAGAATTTTAAATGCAATCATTAAAAATTATATGGAGACAGGTGAGCCGGTCGGTTCCCGTACGATTTCCAAGTATACAGATTTGAACTTAAGCTCCGCAACCATTCGTAATGAGATGGCAGACTTAGAGGAACTTGGCTATATCGTTCAGCCGCATACTTCGGCAGGGCGAATTCCATCGGACAAAGGGTATCGTTTTTATGTCGATCATCTGATGGAAGAGAAGAATGAAGAAATCTCAGACATGAAGAACTTTGTGATTGAGCACACGGAGAAGATGGAGCAGGTGTTACAGCAGGTGGCAAAGATACTTGCAAACAATACGAATTATGCGACCATGGTGTCAGCACCGTCTTATCACAAGAACAAGGTAAAGTTCATTCAGCTTTCCAATGTGGATGAGAATCAGATTTTAGCGGTTATCGTGACAGAAGGCAACATCGTCAAGAATAAGATTATTTCAGTTTCCGAATCCATTGACAATGAGACAATGTTGAAATTGAATTTTCTCTTGAATGCCAATCTGAACGGACTTGCTTTACAGGAGATTAATCTTCAGACAATTTCCAAGTTGAAAGAGCAGGCAGGAATTCACAGCGATATTATCAGTGATGTGCTCGATACCATTGCAGAGACAATGGGAGCTGAGGACGATATCAGGATATACACCAGTGGAGCGACGAACTTCTTTAAATATCCGGAACTCAGCGATTCAGAGAAGGCAAGTGAGTTGATTTCAACATTTGAAGAGAAACAACAGTTAGCAGGCCTTGTAACGGAAAACCTGTTAGATGAAGAGAATACAGGGATTCAGGTTTATATAGGAGATGAAAGCCCGATTCAGACCATGAAAGATTGCAGTGTTGTGACAGCAACGTATGAATTAGGCGAGGGTGTTCGCGGTACGATAGGAATTGTAGGACCAAAGCGAATGGATTATGAAAAGGTCATGAATAACTTAAAGACATTAAAAGATTCTCTAGAAGGAATCATCAAAAAGTCAGATAGTTAGCAGCTGACCAGACTTCTAAAAAAAAGAAAGGTGGAGGAAGAATGGCAGATAATAATAAAGAAGAAATCTTAGAAGAAGTAAAGGAAGATGAGAACGAAAAAGATTTGAAAGAAGAAACCGTAAACGAGGAGACTTCAAATGAAGAAACTTCCGAAGAGGTTTCAAGCGAAGAAGAAACAGAAGACAAGGAAGAAGCTTCCGAGGATAAGAAAGGCTTTTTCAAGAAAAAGAAAGACAAGAAAGATGAGCAGATTGAGGAATTGAATGACCGCCTGAAGCGTCAGATGGCTGAGTTCGAGAACTTCCGTAAGCGGACAGAGAAAGAGAAAGCCCAGATGTTTGATATGGGAGCAAGAACAGTCGTAGAGAAGATACTTCCGGTTGTTGATAATTTTGAAAGAGGCCTCGCAGCGGTTCCAGAGGAACAGAAAGAGGACGCATTTGTTTTAGGTATGGATAAGACATACAAGCATATGATGAGTATGTTAGAAGAAGCAGGTGTGACACCAATCGAAGCGGTTGGAAAAGAATTTGATCCAAACTTCCACAACGCAGTGATGCATGTGGAAGATGAAGAACTTGGCGACAATGTGGTTGCAGAAGAACTTCAGAAAGGATATATGTACCGTGATACAGTAGTTCGTCACAGTATGGTAAAAGTAGCTAATTAATCAATTTTATGATAAGTAATTTAGGAGGATAAAATTATGAGTAAAATCATTGGTATTGACTTAGGAACAACAAACAGCTGTGTAGCTGTTATGGAAGGTGGAAAACCTACCGTTATCGCAAATCAGGAAGGTGCAAGAACAACACCATCTATCGTTGCATTTACAAAAACAGGAGAAAGATTAGTCGGTGAACCTGCAAAACGTCAGGCTGTTACAAACGCTGACAAGACAATCTCTTCTATCAAGAGACATATGGGCGAAGATTACAAGAAAGCAATCGATGACAAACAGTATTCTCCACAGCAGATTTCTGCTATGATTCTTCAGAAATTAAAAGCAGATGCAGAAGGATATTTAGGAGAAAAAGTAACAGAAGCTGTTATTACAGTACCTGCTTACTTCAACGATGCTCAGCGTCAGGCAACCAAAGATGCCGGTAAGATTGCAGGTCTTGATGTAAAACGTATCATCAACGAGCCTACAGCAGCAGCATTAGCTTACGGTCTTGACAACGAAAAAGAACAGAAAATCATGGTATACGATTTAGGTGGTGGTACATTTGATGTATCTATTATCGAAATCGGTGATGGTGTTATCGAAGTATTATCTACAAACGGTGATACACACCTTGGTGGTGATGATTTTGATAACAAGATTACACAGTGGATGATTGATGAATTCAAGAAAGCAGAAGGTGTTGACTTATCAACTGATAAGATGGCACTTCAGAGATTAAAAGAAGCAGCAGAGAAGGCAAAGAAAGAGTTATCTTCTGCTACAACTACAAATATCAACTTACCATTCATCACAGCAACAGCTGAGGGACCAAAACATTTCGATATGAACCTCACAAGAGCAAAATTTGATGAATTGACACACGACTTAGTAGAAAGAACAGCAATCCCGGTACAGAAAGCTATGCAGGATGCAGGACTTACAAACGCTGATTTAGGTCAGGTATTATTAGTTGGTGGTTCTACACGTATCCCGGCTGTACAGGATAAAGTAAGACAGTTAACAGGCAAAGAGCCAAGCAAATCCTTAAACCCGGATGAATGTGTAGCACTTGGTGCTTCTATCCAGGGTGGTAAATTAGCAGGAGATGCCGGTGCAGGCGAAATCTTACTTCTTGATGTAACTCCATTATCCTTATCTATTGAGACAATGGGTGGTGTTGCTACAAGATTAATCGAGAGAAATACAACAATTCCTACCAAGAAGAGCCAGATCTTCTCCACAGCAGCAGATAACCAGACAGCCGTTGATATCAACGTTGTACAGGGTGAGAGACAGTTCGCAAGAGATAACAAATCCCTTGGACAGTTCCGTCTCGATGGTATCCCACCAGCACGTCGTGGTGTTCCACAGATTGAAGTTACATTCGATATCGATGCAAACGGTATTGTAAACGTATCTGCAAAAGATCTTGGTACAGGAAAAGAACAGCACATCACAATTACATCCGGAACATCTATGTCTGATGATGAAATCGATAAGGCTGTAAAAGAAGCTGCTGAATTCGAAGCACAGGATAAGAAGAGAAAAGAAGCAATCGATGCAAGAAACGATGCTGATTCCTTCGTATTCCAGACACAGCAGGCATTAGACCAGGTTGGTGATCAGGTTGACGCAAACGACAAAGCAGAAGTAGAAGCAGACTTGAATGCTGTAAAATCTTTCTTAGAGGCTCATCAGAATGCAGAAGAGATGACAGACGCTGATATCGCTGAGTTAAAAGCAGCTCAGGAGAAATTAACACAGAGTGCACAGAAAGTATTTGCTAAGATGTACGAACAGGCTCAGGCAGCTCAGGGCGCAGCCGGAGCAGGTCCGGACATGAGCGGAGCAGCTGGAGCAGGAACAGGTTCTGCACCAGAAGATGACGTTGTTGATGCAGACTACAAGGAAGTATAATAAAGAGTAACTCTAAAATTGACGATACACCAGTGGGTGTATCGCCAAAGAGTTACTAGCTTTATTAGAAAGTTTGCAAAGACAGCAAACTTCTGAGTAACTCTAAAGTTGATGATGCATCAGTGGGTGTATCGCCAAAGAGTTACTAGCTTTATTAGAAAGTTTGCAAAAGCAGCAAACTTCTGAGTGACTCTAAAGTAGTTCTAAATTGACAATTTTTATGGGGTTTCCAGGTATGGATATATCTGGAAACCTTACTGTATAGAAAAATAGATGAGTTGTATTAGAGGAAAAAGTTATGGCAGATAAGAGAGATTATTATGAGGTATTAGGTATTCCGAAGACCGCGACAGAGGCCGAGATTAAGAAGGCATTCCGTGCTACTGCTAAGAAATATCATCCGGATATGCATCCGGGCGATAAGGAGTGCGAGGAGAAGTTTAAGGAAGCACAGGAGGCGTATGGTGTCTTAAGCGATCCGGAGAAGAGAAGACAGTATGATCAGTTTGGTCATGCGGCGTTTGATGGAAGCGCCGGCGGAGCAGGCGGATTCGATTTCTCCGGTATGGATATGGGCGATATTTTCGGCGATATTTTTGGCGACTTTTTCGGTGGTGGAAGAAGACGAAGCAATGACGGGCCAATGAAGGGTGCTAATTTGCGTACCAGCGTCCGCATTACGTTTGAAGAGGCTGTATTCGGCTGTGAAAAAGAGATTGAAATGGTCTTAAAAGATGAATGTAAGACCTGTCATGGAACAGGCGCAAAGCCGGGAACAACACCGGAGACCTGTACAAAATGTGGCGGTAAAGGTAAAGTTGTCTTTACCCAGCAGTCTTTCCTTGGAACGGTTCAGAATGTCCAGACCTGTCCGGATTGTGGCGGTAAGGGTAAGATTGTCCGCGAGAAGTGTCCGGACTGTCGTGGAACAGGTTATATTGCAAGCAAGAAGAAGATTCAGGTATCCATCCCGGCCGGTATTGATAACGGACAGAGCGTTCGTATTCGTGAAAAAGGGGAACCGGGTGTCAATGGTGGACCAAGAGGAGATTTGCTTGTTGAGGTTGTGGTATCCAGACATCCAATTTTCCAGCGCCAGGATATGAATATTTTCTCCACAGCACCAATTTCTTATGCACAGGCTGCATTAGGTGGAGAGATTCGCATTAATACGGTGGATGGCGATATTCTTTATGAGGTAAAACCGGGTACACAGACAGATACCAAGATACGTCTGAAAGGAAAAGGTGTTCCGTCATTGCGTAATAAAGCAGTGCGTGGTGACCATTACGTTACACTTGTAGTTCAGACACCTACCTCATTGAGCCATGAAGCAAAAGAACTTCTGCGCCAGTTTGACGAAGCGACAGGTGGTTCGCTGAATAAGGAAGCCGCAGGAGCGGATGAAAAAGCAGCAAAAAAGAAAAAAGGTTTTATGGATAAGATAAAAGAAACCTTAGATGATATCTAAAATAGAATATGCACAAAATCCTTTTCAAATCTTAGTACAAATCGACTGTTGTAACACGACACTAAGTATAGTCTGATACCGATAAACAGGAATGATTGGTAACTAGATGTTGTTGCCATGCATGTATTTGTACAAAGAGAGGGTAATAAGAGTCACCAGTCTGTATGGCCGACTGAGAATCAAAAGATAGAGAGCGGGCAGAAGCTTTTTGAGCGGGAGTCCGCAGAGAGAGGCCAATACAATCACAGGTGAGATGTTTTTTGCAGGTGTTGTAAATGGTCAGACATTGAAATATGATAATTTGCGGATGACTTTGGGAGAATCCTAAAAAGAGCCTTGCAACAGTTGTTGCAGGGCTCTTTTTGCGTAATAGGAAATTTGTCCGCCACAAGCAAAAAAACCTGCAAGCGGGATTTTATTATAACTTATGTCGGGTAGATAAGATGCGAATCGTCGATGGAATAGAGTGTATGCTCAAGATAACGTTTGGCAAGGTAGTTTGCCATGCCGAGATTCATATCGAGATAGTTACCACAGTCTTTTGGACTTGCGCCCGGAACTTCTCCCTTAAAATCACGGATAAACTCAAAAAGTTCTGTGATTAATGGTACAATATCCTTTGAGGAATAATCGCCCGCTAACAGAAGATAAAAGCCGGTGCGGCATCCCATAGGTCCAAAATAAATGGTTTTATCTTTGTAGACTTCATGATTTCTTAAAAAAGTAGCGGCGAGATGTTCAATGGTATGAACTTCCGCAGTGTTCATGACAGGTTCGTCATTCGGGGAAGTCATGCGCAGGTCAAAGGTTGTGATGACTTCGGAACCGACATGGTCTTTTCTTGAGACGTAGATGCCCGGTTCAAGTTTGATATGGTCAATGGTAAAACTTGCAATTTTTTCCATAGAGAACCTCCTTGTAGTAAAAAATAATGGCAGAGATAACTGCCCTACAAGAACATTAAAGCAAAATCAGAAAATAGTCAATAGGTGGAGTGATATGAAACAAAATCAAAAACAACGAAGTTTATTAGAGGGGAATCCGATGCAGTGCATCCTGCTGTTTGCAATTCCAATCTTTTTTGGGAATCTGTTCCAGATTATGTATAGTCTGATTGATACCAAAATTGTGGGAAGTATATTAGGAGAGCAGGCATTAGCGGCGGTAGGTTCCGTGTCGACGCTGTATAATCTTCTGACCGGATTTTTCAATGGGCTGACCATGGGATTTTCCGTCATCGTGGCGCGTCATTTCGGCAGTGGAGACGAAGCAAAACTGAAAAAAAGTGTAGCGGCATCCATTACGCTTGGAATTTTGACGGTCTTTGTAGTTGTGATTGCAATTATGCTGGGATTAAATCCGATTCTTAACTTCTTAAATGTGCCGGCAGAACAGTTAGAAATGTCTTATGCCTACATTCGGATATTAGTCATCGGAATGTTTGCAACGCTTGCCTATAACCTGTGCGCAAACTGCCTCAGGGCAATCGGAGACTCTATGACGCCGCTTGTTTTTCTGATTATTGCATCGGTAACGAATGTGGTGTTAGATTATGTTTTTATTTTGGGAACAGGGCTTGGCGTCGCAGGCGCCGCCTACGCAACGGTGCTGTCACAGCTGCTTTCTGTGGTATTATGTCTGATACGAATCTGGAAAAGTTTTCCGGTGCTTCGGGTTGGAAGAAAAGAGTTTGTACTGGAAAAAGACATGGTGGCACAGATGTATCAGAGCGGGCTTTCCATGGGCTTTATGTCCTGTTTTGTAAATTTTGGTACCCTGATTTTGCAGACCGGCATCAATACACTCGGTACAACGATTATTGTTGCCCATACGGCGGCACGAAAAGTATTTGAAATCTGGGTACTTCCGATTAGTGTTTTAGGCGCAGCGATGGCGACTTATTGCAGCCAGAATTACGGAGCAGAAAATTTCGAGCGAATCCGTCTGGGCTTGAAGGAGACGCTCCGCCTTGGAATTATCTGGAGTGCTGTCGTATTTGTGATGGCGCACACGATTTCTTCCGCGCTGATTCGCTTTATTGCAAGCACGACAAACGAAGAAATTATTGCCTGGGGCAGAACATATCTCGAATATGATATGTCATTTCTGGTAGTATGTGCATTTATTGTAATTTTAAGAAATTCCATGCAGGGATTTGGGGATTACAAGACACCGGTATTTTCCAGCTTTATTGAATTGGTGGGAAAAGTCGTCTTTGCACTCACCTTTGTAAAAACAGCCGGATACTGGGGCATTATCTGGGCGGAGCCGGTCATCTGGTTCTTTATGGTGATGCCGCTTTTGATAAAGACTTTTAGAAATCAGCAAATTTTTCCACGAAAATTGCAGCAATAAGGGAATTTTTGGGTGATTGATAGAATGGATATTTCGGGTTACAATAGAATTAGGATGAAAAGTGACACGAAGGATAAGAAAAACTGAAAGGGCGTGAGATTGGTATGGATATAAGAAGATTAGGTGAATATACAGTACGCTGCACCCTGTCAGAGGATGAAATCCATGATATGGGATTTGAAATTGATGAGATTATCAGTGACACAAGTAAGACGCAGGAGTTTATGCAGGAAGTCTTAGAGGTGGTAGAGGAGACGGAGAACATCCGGTTTGAGAAGCTTTCTCCGATGGTTCAGGCAGAATTGTTGCCAAATCATCAGCTTGCCGTTACCTTTGGCGCAGAGGGAGAGGCTGAGATTAAGAGCATTGTGGACACCATCCGTCAGATGATGAATGGAGTTGGAACGAAGAAACAGAAAGAGCAGGATGCGGTTCCTCCGGAACAGCAGCAGCCGGAGCGCGAGGGCAGAAAAGTGTGCAGTCTCTGTTTTCCTACTATGGAGGAGACAATCCAGTTTTCAAAGAGCAGTACAGGATTAAAACTGCCAAAGAGTGCGCTTTACCGCTTGCAGGAAGAGTATGAGATGATTTTGGATTTCACGGAATTTACAGAAGATGAGATTAAATCTTACGCATTTGTGACCGGGGAATACGGAAAGCATTATGAATTTGGAGAGGCGCGCGTTGCTTATATTATGGAGCATGGCAGCCGGATTCTGGAAAAAGAAGCCATTGAGGTTCTTGGAACCCTGTAGAAAATAGAATCAGACAGAAAAAGAAAATCGCCGGATTATTTGCATCCGGCGATTTTTTGTGGTAGTATGTTTCATGAGTTTGTGCGCCCTGATGGAGGGAGAAAGGATATCGAATCAATGAGATGGAATAAATATACAATAGAGACAACAACAGCAGCAGAAGACTTTATGAGCTCCATGCTGATGGAATTGGGAATCGAAGGGGTAGAGATTGAGGATAACATTCCGCTGTCAAAAGAAGACCAGGCAGATATGTTTATCGACTTTTTACCGGAACTTCCACCGGACGATGGTGTCAGCCATGTCAGCTTTTACCTTGAGGATGACGGAACGGACGATACCGAGATTTTGAAACAGGTGAAAGTCGCATTAGAAGATTTACGAAAAGTTGTCGATGTGGGAAGTGGCGTAATCACTTCGGATAAGACGGAAGACTTAGACTGGATTAACAATTGGAAAAAGTATTTCAGCTCATTTTACATTGACGATATTTTAATCAAACCAACCTGGGAAGAATTAAAAGAAGAAGACAAAGATAAATTTATGATAGAGATAGATCCGGGCATTTCGTTTGGAACAGGAAAGCACGAGACGACACAGCTTTGTATCCGCCAGCTTTTAAAATACATCCGTACTATGGAGCAGCCAAAAGTGTTAGACGTCGGATGCGGAAGCGGAATTTTATCCATTGTAGCGTTAAAAGTAGGTGCAAGGAAAGTGGTTGGAACGGATTTAGACCCGGATTGCATGACCTCAACCTATGAGAATATGGAAGTCAACCATCTGCCAAAAGAACTGGGAACTTTTTATGTTGGAAATCTGATTGATGATACACAATTACAGGAAAAAGTCGGAACCGAAGAATATGAAATCGTGGTGGCAAACATTCTTGCTGACGTGATTATTCCGATGGCACCGGTCATTCCGGCACGCCTCAAAAAAGGCGGCTATTTCATCACTTCCGGCATTATCGACTTTAAAGAGCAGGAAGTGAAAGAGGCAATTGAGAAAGCAGGACTTGAGGTTGTAGAAATCAATCACCAGGGCGAATGGGTCAACATTACAGCCCGCAAGAACTAGGAAAGGTACGAGAGCACGATGTATCAGTTTTTTGTTGAGGACGCACAGATACAGGAGAATTTTGTGCTGATTGAGGGAACAGACGTCAATCACATCAAAAATGTTTTGCGTATGAAGCCGGGAGAGCGGATCCGGGTCAGCAATCAGTCGGGAACCGATTGTTTCTGCACGATAGCAGAGGTGACAGATGTATTCGTCTGGGCAGAGATTGTGGAAAAGGATGAAAAAGGAACAGAACTACAAAATAAAATATATTTATTTCAGGGGCTTCCGAAAAATGATAAAATGGAACTTATCATTCAAAAAGCAGTGGAACTCGGCGTGTACGAGGTGATACCGGTTGCCATGAAAAACTGTGTGGTAAAGCTCGATGAGAAAAAGGCACAGAATAAAGTGAAGCGCTGGCAGGGAATCGCGGAGAGCGCTGCAAAACAATCAAAGCGCAGCCTGATTCCGAATGTGCGGATGCCGATGAGTTTCAAGGAAGCGGCAGCTTTTGCACAGGACTTGGACGTGAAGCTGGTTCCATATGAAAATGAGCGCGGCATGCGGGCGACAAAAGACGTGATAAGCTCGATTGAAACAGGACAGTCGATTGCGGTTTTTATCGGTCCGGAGGGCGGATTTGCGCCGGAGGAGATTGCACTGGTGAAAGATGACATGAAACTGATTTCACTTGGAAAAAGAATTTTGCGGACAGAGACGGCAGGAATGACGGCGTTATCCATTCTTGTCTATGAGTTAGAGAGCAAGGAATAGAGGAAAAAGATGCAGGCATATTTAGATAATTCAGCAACGACAAAGTGCAGTGAACGTGCAAAAAATAAAATGTTACAGACGTTGCTGGCAGATTATGGCAATCCTTCTTCCCTTCATATGATGGGCGTGGATGCTGAGCGTTATGTAAAGGAAGCACAGGAAAAGATTGCGAAGACATTGAAAGCGGAGCCGAAGGAAATTATTTTTACTTCCGGCGGAACCGAATCGAACAACATGGCATTGATTGGGACAGCCATGGCAAATAAAAGAGCGGGAATGCATTTGATTACGACCGGTATCGAACATGCATCCGTAGCGGCACCGATGGAGTATTTAGAGGAGCAGGGATTCCGTGTGACCTATCTTCCGGTGGATAAGGACGGCATCATTTCTCTTGAAAAATTAAAAGAAGCGGTGGATGAGGAGACGATTCTAGTCTCCCTTATGATGGTCAATAACGAAATCGGAGCATTAGAGCCGATTGAGGAAGCAGTCCGCGTGATAAAAGAAAAAAATCCAAAGACCCTGATTCATGTCGATGCGATTCAGGCATACGGAAAGTTTCGGATTATTCCGAAAAAGTTAGGCATTGACCTGCTTTCCGTGAGTGGTCATAAGATTCACGGTCCAAAGGGAAGCGGATTTTTGTATGTGAAAGACAAAACGAAAATCAAGCCGCTGATTTACGGCGGCGGGCAGCAGAAGGGAATGCGTTCCGGCACGGAAAATGTACCGGGAATTGCAGGACTCGGGGAAGCTGCCGAAGAAATTTATGAAAACTTTGAGGAAAAAGTGGACAAAATGTACGCACTGAAACAGAGATTTGTGGAGGGAGTACAAAAGATTGAGGGCGTTTCTGTCAACGGAAAAACGGGACGTGATTCGGCACCTCATATTGTCTCCGTCAGTGTGGACGGTGTGCGGAGTGAAGTCATGCTTCATACGCTTGAGGATAAGAACATTTACGTCTCTGCGGGAAGTGCATGTTCGTCGAATAAACCTGCAGTCAGTCACACCTTACAGCAGATAGGGCTGCGCAAAGATTTGTTAGATTCCACAATCCGATTCAGTTTTTGCGTGGATACAACGGAAGAAGAAATCGACTATGCACTTGAAGTGTTAGCCGGAGTAATTCCACAGCTTAGAAAATATACAAGACATTAGAGCCATCGTGTTTGAAAAGAGAAAGGATTAGAAACATGTATAAATCATTTTTGATTAAATATGCAGAAATTGCAATCAAAGGGAAAAACCGCTATCTGTTTGAGGATGCGTTAGTCAGCCAGATTAACCATGCCTTAAAAAAAGTAGACGGGGAATTCCTTGTGCGAAAAGAGCAGGGAAGAATCTATGTAGATACACAGAGCGATTACGATTATGACGAGGTAATTGAAGCATTAAAATGTGTCTTTGGTATCGTCGGCATCTGCCCGGTTGTTTTGCTCGAAGATGAAGGATTTGACAAGCTTGCCGAAGAGGTAGTCTCCTATGTGGACAAGGTATATCCTGACAAAAAATTCACATTCAAGGTCAATGCAAGACGTGCAAGAAAAAATTATCCGATGGAATCCATGGAAATCAATGCCGCTTTAGGCGAAAAGATTTTAGATGCATTTCCGGAGACACGCGTTGATGTGCACCATCCGGAAGTTGTCATCAATGTAGAAATCCGTAACAAGATTAACGTATATTCCATCATTGTTCCGGGACCTGGTGGAATGCCGGTCGGAACAAACGGAAAGGCAATGTTGTTGCTGTCCGGCGGAATTGACAGCCCGGTGGCAGGATATATGATTGCAAAACGTGGTGTTACGATTGATGCCACTTATTTCCACGCACCGCCATACACAAGTGAGCGTGCAAAACAAAAAGTTGTGGACCTTGCCAAAATCGTGGCAAAATATGCAGGACCAATCAATCTTCACGTGGTCAACTTTACGGATATCCAGCTCTACATTTACGAGAAGTGCCCACATGAGGAGCTGACGATTATCATGCGCCGTTACATGATGAAAATTGCAGAGCATTTTGCAAAAGAAAATAACTGTCTCGGATTAATCACAGGAGAGAGTATCGGTCAGGTGGCAAGCCAGACCATGCAGTCTTTGGCAGCGACAAACGATGCCTGCACAATGCCGGTATATCGTCCTCTGATTGGATTTGACAAGCAGGAGATTGTAACCATTTCTGAGAAAATTGATGCCTATGAGACTTCTATTTTACCGTTTGAAGACTGCTGTACCATTTTCGTGGCAAAGCATCCGGTAACAAAGCCAAATCTCAATGTCATTAAGAAGTCAGAACTGAAATTAGCAGAAAAAATTGACGAACTGGTTCAGACTGCAATTGATACAACAGAAGTAATTCACGTAGAAGCAAACTAGAAAGACGGATAGGATTATTTTTACATAATAAATAAGCCACAGAAAAAATCCTGTGGCTTATAAATAAGGCTATCTAATTATTAGATAAGATATGGTTTTAATACTTCCATGATTTCATCGACATTTGTCTCAGCATGAATAGCTAAATCGATTGGTTTAGATAAATCTAAACTAAAGATACCCATGATAGATTTAGCGTCGATAACATATCTTCCAGAAATTAAGTCGAAATCAAACTCGAACTGTGTAATTGCATTTACGAAAGATTTTACTTTGTCAATGGAATTTAAAGAAATCTGTACTGTTTTCATGTAAAAGCCTCCTTATTAACTAAATTATGTGATAACTTAATAGTAATAGTTTTTCTTAAAAAAGTCAATACAGAAACCGATATTTAGGTGAATAAAAACAGCTTTAGGGAAGGATAGATAGAATGAAAAAAGCAGCGTTGCACAACTTAGGCTGCAAGGTAAATTCTTATGAAACAGAGGCCATGCAGCAGAGTTTGGAAAAAGCGGGATATGAGATTGTTCCGTTCTCGGAAACTGCCGATGTATATGTCATCAATACCTGTTCTGTCACGAACATGGCAGACCGGAAATCAAGGCAGATGATTCACAAAGCGAAGAAGATGAATCCGGATGCCATCGTCGTTGGTGCGGGATGTTATGTGCAGACAAAGGAGGCACAGGCACTCTTAGACGATGCCATTGACATCATCATCGGAAATAACCGAAAACACGAACTGGTAAGTCTTTTAGAAGAATATGAAAAAGACCACAATAAGAACTTGAGCGTCAGCGATATCAACCATGAAAAACAGGAATACGAGGAACTTTATTTAGAAAAAACAGCGGAGCACACGAGAGCATTTTTGAAGGTGCAGGATGGATGCAACCAATTCTGTAGTTACTGTATCATTCCGTTTGCGAGAGGAAGAGTCAGAAGCAGAAAGACATCGGATGTTGTGGCAGAGGTGGAGCGTCTGTCCGCACACGGATTCCGCGAGGTTGTACTGACCGGAATCCATCTGAGTTCTTACGGAACGGACATTGATACTAACCTCCTTGCACTGATAGAAGCGGTGCATCAGGTGGAGGGAATTGAGCGTATCCGTCTCGGAAGTTTAGAGCCGCGTATTATGACAGAGGATTTTGTAAAGCGTCTGTCAGAGCTTCCGAAAATCTGTCCTCATTTCCATCTGTCGTTACAGAGCGGATGTGATGCAACGCTTGTGCGCATGAACCGTAAATATACGACAGAGGAGTATCAAGCGGGCTGTGACTTGCTGCGTACTTATTTTGCACATCCGGCAATTACTACAGATGTAATTGTGGGATTTCCGGGAGAAACAGAGGAAGAGTTCGAGGAGACAAAAGAATTCTTAAAAAAGATACACTTTTATGAGATGCATGTTTTCAAATATTCAAAACGTGAGGGCACGAAAGCGGCAGTGATGGAACACCAGGTTCCGGAGCAGGTAAAGACAGAGCGGAGTGCACAGCTTTTAGAACTTGAGCATGCCATGTCGAAGGAATTTCGTGATTTTTACGTTGGAAAAGAAGTGAAAGTCCTGTTAGAAGAAGCGTTAGAATACAAGGGAGAAACCTATTTTACCGGCTATACACCGGAGTATGTAAAAGTGGCATTTAAGACGACGGAGAATCTGTCGAATCAGTTTGTCACAGGGAAAATGAAGGGACTTCTCTTGGAAGAAGTATATGAGATGGTGTAAAAATGCTTGCTTTTTAGGACAACCTATATTAGAATAACTGTAGCAATGCTTTTAAGTCTAAGTACAAAAGAGCAATCATAAGGGCGTGGAAATATGCAAAATATCAATAACACACAGTATTTTAAAGTTGAAAAGGAACCGGAATTACAGGTAGGCGAAGTGCTCAAGATCGTTTATAATGCGTTGAGCGAGAAAGGCTATAATCCGGTCAATCAGATTGTTGGATATATTATGTCAGGTGATCCGACTTATATCACCAGCCATAATAATGCAAGAAGCCTGATCATGAAAGTAGAACGTGACGAATTAGTGGAAGAAGTTTTAAAGGCGTATATTAAAAATAATTTCTGGGAATAGTCAGGTGATATTTCATTTCTGAGTCTTGCTTCTGGTTGAAGCAAGACTTTTGAACTATTTTAGGAAAGGTTTGGTTAAGCGAATGCGAATTTTAGGACTTGATTTCGGCTCAAAAACAGTAGGAGTAGCGGTAAGTGATGAGCTGCTTTTGACTGCACAGGGGGTAGAAATCGTTCGAAGACAGTCTCCGGGCAAACTGCGCCAGACGTTAGCGCGTATCGAGGAGATTATAAAAGAATATCATGTGGAAAAGATTGTTTTGGGATATCCGAAGAATATGAATAATACGGAAGGTGACCGTTGCGAGAAAACGAAGGAATTTCAGGCGATGTTAGAACGCCGTACCGGTCTTGAAGTGGTTCTTTGGGATGAACGTCTGACAACAGTTGCTGCAGACCGCACAATGATGGAATCAGGAATCCGCAGAGAGCACAGGAAAGAATATGTGGATGAGATTGCTGCAATTTTTATTTTGCAGGGGTATCTGGACTATTTGAGCATGCACAAGAATGATGTAACGGATTGTTAGCAGTGGAAAGGACATGTTGGGACAGTATGGAGAAAGTTGTTTTTGTTGAACCGGAAACAAAAGAAGAAATAGAATTTTATGTTGCAGAACAGACACAGCTTAATGGTGTGAAATATCTTCTGGTGACAGAGGAAGAAGACGGGGACTGCGATGCTTATATTTTAAAAGAGGTAGCATCAGAAGAGCAGGAACTGGTATACGAGATGATAGAGGACGATAAGGAATTATCGTTGATTGGAAAAGTTTTTGCAGAGTTAATGGAAGACGCAGATATTGAATGTTAGATTACAACTACAGAGGACGTTCTGTAGCTTTGATAAAACAAGAAAAATAATGGAGGTAATGAATTGAAAAGTGAGAAAAAACCAACTTCGAAATTAAAAATTATTCCACTTGGTGGATTAGAGCAGATCGGTATGAATATTACCGCATTTGAATATGAGGACAGCATTATTGTAGTAGACTGTGGATTGTCATTCCCGGAAGATGACATGTACGGAATCGACCTTGTTATCCCGGATGTGACTTATCTGAAGGATAACATCGACAAGGTAAAAGGATTCTTTATTACACACGGTCATGAAGACCATATCGGAGCAATTCCGTATGTATTAAAAGAGGTTAATGTACCGATTTATGCGACAAAGCTTACGAACGGTATCATTGAGCACAAATTAAAAGAGCATAACATGCTGACAAAGGTAAAACGTAAAGTTGTAAAATACGGACAGCACATCAATTTAGGATGTTTCCGTGTGGAGTTTATCCGTACGAACCACAGTATCCAGGATGCCGCAGCACTTGCAATTTACTCGCCGGCAGGAATTGTCGTTCATACAGGTGACTTTAAGGTGGATTACACACCGGTATACGGAGATGCCATTGATTTACAGCGTTTCGGTGAGATTGGTAAAAAAGGCGTACTTGCCTTAATGTGTGATAGTACCAACGCAGAACGTCCGGGCTTTACCATGTCAGAGAAAACAGTCGGCAGAACATTTGAAGAGATTTTTGCAGACCATAAACGTTCGAGGATCATTATTGCAACCTTTGCTTCTAACGTAGACCGTGTACAGCAGATTATGAATACCGCTTACAAATATGGCCGTAAGGTTGTAATTGAGGGAAGAAGTATGGTCAATATCATTGGAACAGCTTCTGAACTCGGCTATATCAGTATTCCGGATAATACCTTGATTGACATTGAGGAATTAAAACGCTATCCGGATGAGCAGACGGTGCTGATTACAACCGGAAGCCAGGGTGAGTCCATGGCAGCGTTGTCACGTATGGCATACGGCATGCACAAGAAAGTGACGATTAAACCAAACGATACAATTGTACTCAGTTCCAACCCGATTCCAGGAAATGAGAAGGCCGTTTCTAAGATTATCAATGAGCTTTCCATGAAGGGTGCGAATGTTATTTTCCAGGATGTTCACGTATCTGGTCATGCATGCCAGGAAGAGATTAAATTAATCTACTCCCTCGTCAGACCAAAATACGCTATTCCGGTACATGGCGAGTACCGTCACCTGATTGCACAGGCGAAAGTGGCAGAAGAACTTGGAATCAACAAGGATAATATTTTCTTATTATCTTCCGGTGATGTCTTAGAATTAGACAACGAGAGCGCAGCCGTAACCGGTCATGTCCATGTCGGAGATATCATGGTAGATGGTCTTGGGGTCGGAGATGTCGGCAATATCGTATTGCGTGACAGACAGCATCTGGCAGAAGATGGAATTATCATTGTAGTTTTAACGCTCGAAGGCGGTTCCGGACAGGTGTTGGCAGGACCGGACATTGTTTCAAGAGGATTTGTCTATGTCAGAAGTTCTGAGAGCCTGATGGACGAAGCAAGAAAAGTCTTAGAAGAGAAAATGCAGTATTGCATGGATCGCAATATTACAGATTGGGGCAAAATCAAGACAGAGATTAAAGACTGTTTAGGGGAGTTTGTCTGGAAAGAGACAAAGAGAAGACCTATGATTATGCCGATTATTATGGAAGTCTAAAATGTAGAAGAAAGACACAGGTAGACAGATGAAATTAAACAAGATTATTTTAAAATTTGTAAGAATAAGTTTTTCTATTTTGGTAGTATTACTGATTGTTTTCTGCCTGACTAAGATAGGAATTACTGGATATGAATTTGGATATCGTGTTTTTACGGAAGAACCAGTGAGTGCTGCACCGGGAAAAGATGTCACGGTGCAGGTCACATCGGATATGTCAGACAAAGAGATTTGTGACATGTTAGAAGAGAAAGGTCTGATTCGCGATGCTTCCCTCTTTTATGTGCAGTTGAAGCTTTCTTCCTATGCCGGAAAACTCCAGCCGGGTGTCTATGTTTTGAATACCTCGATGGAAGCGAAAGAAATGATGGTTGCACTCTCCGCAGTGAAAGAAGAGAGCACGGAAGATACGGAGACAGTTGTGACGGAAGAGGACACAGAAGATACAACGGAGACGAATCCGGTAGAGTAAGGGGCAAAGACGTGATTGTAGATGAAAGACTTGTGACCTATATCAACTCACTTGATACAGGAAATACAAAGATTTTAGATGAGATTGAAAAAGAAGCACTTGATGCGTATGTGCCGATTATAAGAAAAGAAATGCAGAGTTTTCTGAAAATGTTTCTTTCTGTAACGAGGCCGCAGCGTATCTTGGAAGTAGGGACGGCTGTCGGATTTTCTGCGCTTTTGATGGCGGAGTATAATCCGGCAGATTGTCATATTACGACAATTGAGAATTATGAGAAAAGAATTCCGATTGCAAAAGAGAATTTCAGGAGAGCCGGAAAAGAGGCGCAGATTACTCTGATAGAGGGAGATGCCGCCGAGGTTTTGAAGGAATTAGAAGAACCGTATGACTTTATTTTTATGGATGCGGCAAAGGGTCAGTATATTCATTTTATGCCGGATATTCTGCGTCTGCTCAAATCGGGCGGAACACTTGTGTCGGACAATGTGCTGCAGGATGGTGACATCATCGAGTCACGCTATATTGTGACGAGACGAAACAGGACGATTCACAAGAGAATGCGCGATTATCTGTATGAACTGACGCACCATGAAGAACTGGTGACGGCGGTGCTGCCCATTGGAGACGGCATTACAGTCAGCTCGAAAAAATAGAGTCTGTAGAAAGAAAGTTTTTGAAAGGGATGAAAGAAATGAGAAAACCGGAGTTATTAGTGCCGGCAAGCAGCCTGGAAGTATTAAAAGTGGCGGTAATTTTCGGCGCAGATGCCGTTTATATAGGTGGAGAGGTGTTTGGACTTCGTGCGAAGGCAAAAAACTTTTCCATGGAAGAGATGAAAGAGGGAATTGAGTTTGCACATGCACATGATGTAAAAGTGTATGTGACCGCCAATATTTTAGCGCATAACGGAGATTTAGAAGGCGTAAGAGAGTATTTTAAGGAATTAAAAGAAATCAAGCCGGATGCGCTGATTATTGCGGATCCGGCAATTTTTATGATTGCAAAGGAAGTATGTCCTGAAATTGAGCGTCATATCAGCACGCAGGCAAACAATACCAACTATGGAACCTACCAGTTCTGGTACGCACAGGGGGCAAAGCGTGTTGTATCGGCAAGGGAGCTTTCGTTAGAAGAGATTAAGGAAATTCGTGCCAATATTCCGGACGATTTAGAGATTGAGACATTTATCCATGGAGCAATGTGTATCTCTTATTCCGGAAGATGTCTGCTCAGCAATTATTTTACGGGAAGAGATGCCAACCAGGGAGCCTGTACGCATCCATGCCGCTGGAAATATGCGGTTGTAGAGGAGAAGCGTCCGGGAGAGTATCTTCCGGTCTATGAGAATGAGCGCGGAACTTATATTTTTAACTCAAAAGATTTATGTATGATTGAACATATTCCGGAGATTTTAGATGCCGGAATCGACAGTCTGAAAATTGAGGGAAGAATGAAAACGGCACTTTATGTGGCAACAGTGGCGAGAACGTACCGCAAGGCGATTGATGATTATAAACAGTCACCGGAACTGTACCAGAAGAATATGCCGTGGTACTTAGACCAGATTTCAAATTGTACCTATCGTCAGTTCACAACCGGATTTTTCTTTGGAAAGCCGTCGGACGAGGCGCAGATTTATGATAACAATACCTATGTGAGAGAATATACTTATTTAGGCATTGTGGGGGAACAGAATACAGAAGGTTTGTATCGTATTGAACAAAGAAATAAATTTTCTGTAGGAGAAACTATTGAAGTTATGAAGCCAAACGGCGATAATATAGAAGTAACGGTAAGACGTATTGTGGATGAGGACGGAAAAGAGATGGAATCAGCGCCACATCCGCAGCAGGTTCTTTACATTGATTTAGGACAACCATTGGAGTTATTCGATATTTTACGAAGAAAAGAATAGGAGTGTTGACTATGAAACAGGAGAAGTATGTAGCGTATGTGGGCACCTATACCCATGAAAACAGTGTAGGAATTCATATTTATGATGTTGATGTGGAAAACGCAGTCTTAAAAGAGCGTAAGGTAATTCCAATCAACAATCCGTCAGATGTAGTTGTATCTAAGGATCGCAAGTTTTTATATTCCATCGCAGATGAAGGGGTAGAGTCTTTTAAAATTTTGCCGGATGGAGACCTTGAGCCAATCAATAAACAGTGGATTAAGGGAATGCGTGGCTGCTATGTCGAAGTGGACGATCAGAACCGTTTCCTTTTTGTGGCAGGTTATCATGACGGAAAAGTAACGGTGATGAATCTGTTAGAAGATGGCAGTATCGGTGAGGTTGCCGAGGGAATTTTCCATAAGGGAACCGGACGCAATATTGCACACAGAGATTTCTTCCCGCATATATCCTGTGTAAAACTGACACCGGATCAGAAGTTCCTCTGTGCAGTAGATAACGGAATTGATCAGGTACGTGTCTATGCCGTAAATTATGAGACCGGAAAATTAAGCCTTGTGGATATGATTCGTGGACCACTTGAGTCAGGCCCTCGTATGATTCGTTTCTCACGTGATGGCAAATTCGCTTACGTTCTCTATGAACTTTTGAATGCCGTGGAAGTGTACGCTTATACGGTAAGCGAGAACGGCATGCCGAACTTCGAAAAGATTCAGACGGTTTCTACAAAGGCGAGCTACGATGACGATACCTGTGCTGCTTCCGGTATGGAAGTCTCTAAGACAGGAAAATATCTCTTCTGTTCTAACGCAGGGGTCGACAGTGTCAACTGCTTTGAGATAGAGCAGGGTACCGGAAAATTAACGGAAATCTTTAACACAAGAGTGTATAGTGATTATCCGAAGATGCTTGCCATCTATCCGGACGAGAAACATTATCTGACCTTGAACAATGCGACAAACGAAATCGTATCGTATAAGATTGATTATGAGAAGAAATATTCATTAGAGGTAGGAAAACCTGTCAAGGTTGACAAGCCAAATTCAATCTACATACTGAAATTAGAGAATTAGAATATTAGAATAGGAAAAGGGCTGTTGTGCCGACGGAGGAAACTCCGGCGGTGCAGCAGCCCTTTTTTCTATAAGTAGAACTTCTTCAAGTACTTCATCTGTGCACTCATATTTGCAAATAATAAATCTACGATTGTAATTGCAACCATGGCTTCCACGACAACAACGGCACGGGGTACAATGACCGGATCGTGGCGTCCCTTGATGTTGATGGAAATTTCTTCGCCATTCTGGTTTACGGTGTGCTGAGTGGCGGAGACGGATGGAGTAGGTTTGATTGCAGCACGCAAAATCAAATCGGAGCCATCACTCATGCCGCCTAAGATACCGCCAGAGTGGTTGGTTGCCTTGCCGATGGAGCCATTTTCCTTGCGGATGAAACTGTCATTGTTGACACGTCCGGTAGCGCGGGCTGCCTCGAAACCATCCCCGATTTCAAAGCCCTTTACAGCGCCGATAGAAAAAATTGCTTTGGCAAGATTGGCATCTAATTTTTCAAAGACCGGATCACCAATGCCGGCGGGCATGCCGCTTACGATACATTCTACAACGCCGCCGGAAGAATTCTGTTCGGCGATGCAGGCATCTAAGTAGGCAGCCGCATTTTCAGCCGCATCTGCGTCCGGCATGTAGAGCGGATTCTTTGAAATGACAGATGCATCAAAAGCGGAAGGATTGATGTGAATCGGGCCGATGGAACTGGTGTAAGTCAAAAGTGTGATGCCGAGTTCGTTTAAAATCTTACAGGCGATTGCTCCCGCGGCAACTCTGCCGATGGTCTCACGTCCGGAAGAACGGCCGCCCCCTCTGTAATCCCGGAAGCCGTATTTTTTGTCAAAGGTATAATCAGCGTGTCCCGGACGATAGTAGGAAGCAATGTCACTGTAGTCTTTTGACTGTTGATTTTTATTGTATACAACAAGGGAAATCGGTGTTCCGGTTGTTTTTCCCTCGAACACACCGGAAAGAATCTCAACAGAATCGTCTTCTTTACGCGGGGTGGTATAAGAAGATTGTCCCGGTTTTCTGCGGTTTAAAAAAAGTTGAATATCTTCTTCGCAGAGTGGAAGTCCGGCAGGACAGCCGTCCACGACAACACCGACACCTTTTCCGTGCGATTCGCCCCAGGTTGTTATTTTAAATATTGTTCCAAATGTAGAACCCGCCATAAATCTAATCCTCCTTGTTTTCGCTCGTATGCGATTACTATCTATATTAAAAAATATGAGGGAAAAAAGCAAGCCATAAATAGGGGAAATCATAGATTTTCCTTTTCAGAAAGTAGAGTTTATGATAAAATGTGCGTGGGCAGCGAGCAGGAAAAGGATAAATTTTTTTTGAAGATGCCAAACAGAGATACAGGACAGTTGACAGATTTTTTGGAGAAGATTATGAGTTGCAATTATAAAGTGAAGACGTATCAGGGGAAGATGGACTGGACCGTGGAAGTTCCGGGGTCAAAAAGCATGACGAACAGAGCCCTGTTGATGGCGGCGTTAGCAGATGGGGAGACTACGTTAAAAGGTGTACTTTTTAGCGACGATTCCCGTCATTTTTTGCAGGCGTTAAAAGATTTAGGCTTTTTTGTGGATGTCAGGGAAGAAGATAAGACAGTTGTAGTCAGAGGCGAAGCGGGAGCAATCCCGGTTCACGAAGGCGAAATCTATGTCGGAAGTGCGGGGACAGCAGCACGTTTTTTGACAGCGATGTTAGGTTTTTCGGATGGCAGTTACATCATTCAGGCGTCAGAGCAGATGAAGAAACGCCCGATGAGACCGCTGTTTGACGTATTGACAGCAGCCGGAGCAAAGATTACATATCTAGAGCAGGAAGGATTCCTTCCGATTCGGATTGTGGGTGCCGGAACCGGGAAGGAGATGGCACAGTTAGATTTGGATATCAGCAAGAGTACGCAGTTTTTGAGTGCATTGCTTTTGATTGCGCCGATGAAAAAAAATGGAATCCGTATTCATATTACAAGTGAGAAGACGGATGGTTCCTATATCAGAATCACAAGAAAGATGATGGAGAACTTCGGGGCAGAGGTATCGTTTGACGGCAGAGATTATGAAGTGGCTGCGGGGACAAGCTATCAGGCAGGGGAATATCAGATAGAGCCGGACGTGTCGGCAGCCTGCTATTTTTATGCGGCGGCAGCTATTTTATGCGGCAGTGCGCTTGTGAAAAATGTAACGAATGCATGTATGCAGGGTGATTTGAAATTCCTCACCGTGCTAGAAGAAATGGGATGCCGGATAGAGGAGACGGAAGCGGGAATCCGTGTGACCGGACCGGAATGTGGCAGGTTAAAAGGAATTTGCGTTCAGATGAATGACTTTTCCGATCAGGCGCTTACGCTTGCGGCAATCGCGCCGTTTGCGGACAGTGACGTACGGATGGAAGGGATTGGCCATATCCGGCTGCAGGAGTGCGACCGCCTTCATGCCATGGCAACGGAGTTACAGCGGCTTGGCATCACCTGCGAGGAAGAAGCAGATGCCATTACAATTCATTCGGGTACACCGAAGCCTGCAGTCATTGAGACTTACGACGATCATCGTGTCGCAATGGCATTTTCTCTGGTAGGACTTCGGACAGAGGGAATTGAAATTTCAAATCCACAGTGTTGTAAAAAAACGTTTGAGACTTATTTTGAAGTCTTGGATGCGTTGACAAAATAACCGCGTGAGTTTGCGGAAAAGAAATGAAATGGAGTAGAAAGATGTACGAATTATTGAAACAGGAAGGCCGCGCAAAGCGTGGTGTTTTCCATACGGTGCATGGAGATATCCAGACACCTGTATTTATGAATGTAGGTACAGTTGCTGCCATTAAGGGAGCTGTGTCTACAGAAGATTTAGAGGAAATCAAGTGTCAGGTAGAATTGTCAAACACATATCATTTACATGTGCGTACAGGAGATAAATTAATCAAAGAAGTCGGTGGACTGCATAAATTCATGTCATGGAACCGTCCGATTCTGACCGATTCCGGCGGATTCCAGGTATTTTCTCTGGCAGGCCTTCGTAAAATCAAGGAGGAAGGCGTGTATTTTCATTCTCATATTGATGGCGCAAAAATCTTTATGGGACCGGAAGAAAGTATGCAGATTCAGTCAAATTTAGGCTCTACGATTGCAATGGCGTTCGATGAGTGTCCGCCTGCGTTGGCAGAGCGTAAATATGTGGAGGATTCTGTGGCAAGAACGACACGCTGGCTGGAGCGATGCAAAAAAGAGATGGCTCGCCTGAATTCTTTGGAAGATACCGTCAACAAAAAGCAGATGCTGTTTGGAATCAATCAGGGTGCAATTCTGCCGGATATCCGAATTGAGCATGCAAAACGGATTGCAGAGATGGATTTAGACGGTTATGCAGTCGGTGGACTTGCCGTGGGTGAGACACATGAGCAGATGTACCACATCTTAGAGGAGACGGTTCCGTATCTTCCGGTGAATAAACCGACCTATCTGATGGGAGTTGGAACGCCTGCTAATATTTTAGAGGGTGTAGAGCGCGGAATCGACTTTTTCGACTGCGTATATCCATCCAGAAACGGACGTCACGGACACGTATATACCAATATTGGAAAAATCAATCTGTTCAATCAGAAATATGAGAAAGATATGCGCCCGATTGAAGAAGGATGTCAGTGCCCAGCATGCCGCCGTTACAGCAGAGCCTATATCCGCCACCTGTTAAAGGCAAAAGAAATGCTTGGCATGCGTCTTTGTGTACTTCACAACCTGTATTTCTATAATACCATGATGGAAGAAATCAGAGATGCTTTAGATGCAGGCAATTTCAAATCCTACAAGGAAGAAAAATTATACCGCATGGGACAGATTAACCGGGAAAAAGAAGAGGCATCGAAGTAATTTATGATATCAATGAGGGACAAATACCTTTTGACCCTCCTATCAATTTATTAAAATAGTATGAATTGTCCGCAAAAGGGCTTGCTGTTTGGACATGTTTTGTGTAAAATAAGTAATAGTTCATTTTTTAAATAAACGAATAGTTCAGGAGGAATGTAAGATGTTATCAATCTTAGCAACTGATGCTAGTTCATCGGTATATGGCTGGGGAAGCATGATTCTTTGGTTAGTGGTTTTATTTGCGTTCATGTATTTTTTCATGATTCGTCCACAGAAGAAAGAGACACAGAAGAAGAATCTTATGTTATCTGAGTTGGCAGTTGGTGATACTGTATTAACAACAAGCGGTTTTTATGGAACTGTTATTGATATTACGGACGACACAATCATTGTTGAGTTCGGAAGCAATAAGAACTGCCGTATTCCAATGCAGAAATCAGCAGTCGCTGCTGTTGAGAAGCCGGAAGAATCAGCCGAATAAGAGATGAAGAACTGTCCTCGGACAGTTCTTTTTGTGTAATAGGAAATTTCGTTCCTATTACACAAAAAACGCTTCGCGGGAATCGCACTGCGGCGGAGTTGAATCATGTCGCAAATGCGACCCGCCGCAGGCGGAGAATCCTGCTTGCAGGATTCTTTTTTATATACAATAGGAAGGAAAGGCTATGATAAAAAAGAGACATAGATTTTGGCGGGAAAACAAATTGAGAATCTTTGCATTAGTCGGAGCAACGCTTCTGTTATTTTTGCTCCTCTATGTGGGATTTGCATTTTATTTCAGGTCGCATTATCTCCCGAAGACCTGTATGAATGGAATTGCAATCGGTAATCTGAATTTAGAGGATGCCGAGGAGAAAATCGGCAGAGAAGTGTCCTGTTATACGCTGACTGTCTATAACAGGGACGGAGATAAGGTGCAGCTGTTAGGACCTGATTTTGATTATTCCTACGTCTCAGATGGGGAAGCGGGATCGATTCTAAAAGAGCAGAAAAGTTTTTCCTGGATTGCAAAGGTTACAAAAGAGAAAGATTACCAGTTAAATGTTTCAATCACTTATGATGAGGACAAGTTAGAGTCTTTGATTGATGCTATTTCATGGTTTGACGAGGCGAACATCACAGAGCCTTCGGATGCCTATCTCTCGGAGACAGAGGATGGTTATGAAATTGTTCCGGAGACAATGGGAAATGAGCTGAAGGAAGAGGAAGTAAAACAGATGATGTTAGAGGCGGTGGAAAAAGGTGAGACAGAGCTTACACTGGACGATTCCGTCTATGAGGCACCACAGGTAACGTCCGATGATGAGACCTTAAATAGTCAGTTAGACCAGATTAACAAATACCTTGGCACGACCATCCGGTATGATGTCGGGGATGACGGCGAGACGTTAGACAAAGAGAAAATCGTTGATTTTATTGAAGTAGATGAGGATAGTGTGTCTCTGTCAGACAGCGCCATTACGACCTATGTACAGTACCTTGCAAGTAAGTATAATACCTACGGAGATGTCAGGGAATTTAAGACGAGTTTAGGCGATACGGTATCTATCGGTGGTGGTGATTATGGCTGGGTTATCGATAAAGATGCGGAAAAAGAGCAGTTGATAAGTGATTTAGAGACGGGCGGAGAGATTGTAAGAGAGCCTGTGTTCAGCCAGACTGCAAAGGTAAAGAGCATCACGAATGATATTGGAACTACCTATCTTGAGATAGATTATACGAACCAGCACTTCTATTATTATGAGGGGGGCGAACTGAAATTAGAGTCTGATATTGTATCGGGAAATATCAGCAAGGGAAACGGTTCCCCGGATGGTATTTTTAAGATTGTATACAAGCAGAGAAATGCAACGCTTGTAGGCGAAAATTATGAGACGCCGGTACAGTATTTCCTGCCGTTTGCCTATAACGTGGGGTTCCACGATGCGGACTGGAGAAGTACGTTTGGTGGAGACATTTATAAGACATCCGGTTCCCATGGCTGTATCAATCTCCCACCGGAGATTGCAGCACAGCTCTATGAGATGGTGGCAACCGATACACCGGTAGTGGCATATTATAGAGAGCCTGTGACGCTGACGGCAGAAAATACGAAGATATCGAATGCGTTTTCGTATGTTGCTCCGGATGCGGAGACAACAGGAGCTGAAAATTGACACCTTCTGTAAATAAAATATGCGAAGTTTAACTTAATAGTCTGTATGATGAGGTTGTGGAAGTTGATTCCGCAACCTTTTTTTATGTAATGGGAAATTAATATCATTTCCATTACATAAAAAAGCTCCGCGTGATTGCACTGCGGCGGAGTGGAACAATGTCGCAAATGCGACCCGCCGCAGGCAGAGAATCCTACAAGCAGGATTCTTTTTCTAGTCCTTGTAGTAATAATAAAATCGAATTGTATAATTTTAAGTTATGAAAGCTATGAAAAAGTAAAATAGGTCATCTTATTGAAATAAAAGCGGCAATACCTTATGATAATTAAAATAGCTTTAAACGAAAAAAGAAGAAAAAAGGGAAAGAGGTATTTTTTATGGAATGTCATATTGGTGTTATCGCCGGGGATGGAATTGGACCGGAAATTGTTGCAGAAGCAAAAAAAGTATTAGATAAAGTGGGAAGTGTTTTCGGACACCGGTTTACTTATGAGCCGATTTTGATGGGAGGTTGTTCGATTGATGCGACGGGGGTGCCGCTGACTGATGAGGCAATTGCAGCAGCGAAAGCTTCCGATGCGGTTCTGATGGGTTCTATTGGAGGAAATACAGCGACATCGCCGTGGTATAAACTTGCACCGGAACTTCGCCCAGAAGCAGGACTTTTGAAATTACGAAAGTCATTGAATTTGTTTGCAAATTTAAGACCTGCATATCTGTATGAGGAATTAAAGGCTGCATGTCCGCTGCGGGATGATATTATCGGTGACGGATTTGACATGATGATTATGCGTGAACTGACGGGCGGACTTTATTTTGGGGAACGCAGAACGGAAGAGGTAGACGGCGTTATGACAGCGACCGACACCTTAACTTATAATGAAAATGAAATCAGACGTATTGCAAAGCGTGGGTTTGACATTGCAATGAAACGTAGAAAAAAAGTGACGAGTGTAGATAAGGCAAATGTGTTAGATTCCTCAAGACTTTGGAGAAAAGTGGTAGAAGAGGTTGCCAAAGAGTATCCGGAGGTAAGCTATGAGCATATGTTAGTAGACAACTGTGCCATGCAGTTGGTGAAAGACCCGAAACAGTTTGATGTCATTTTAACAGAGAATATGTTTGGCGATATTTTATCCGATGAGGCAAGCATGGTGACAGGCTCGATTGGAATGTTATCATCTGCAAGCTTAAATGACACAAAATTTGGACTTTATGAGCCAAGCGGCGGCTCTGCACCGGATATTGCGGGAAAAGGAATTGCTAATCCGATTGCAACGATTTTAAGTGCAGCCATGATGCTGCGTTATACATTTGATTTAGACAAAGAAGCAGATGCCGTTGAGGCAGCTGTAAAACAGGTATTAAAAGAAGGCTATCGTACCATTGATATTATGCCGCAGGAAAAAGAGAAACAGACGGCTGTCACACAGGTAGGGACATCTGAAATGGGAGATTTGATTTGTAACGCTATTGCATTTTAACGTGAAAAAGTGTATAGTAGTTACTTAAGTAGAAATTGAAAGTTTTTTTCAATTTTAAGAAGATAAAGGAATGTGATGATTTATGAAGAGTGATAACGTAAAAGCAGGAATGCAGCAGGCTCCTCACAGAAGTCTGTTCAATGCACTCGGTTTTACCGAGGAAGAAATGAAGAAACCTATGGTCGGTATTGTAAGTTCGTACAATGAGATTGTACCGGGACATATGAATCTTGATAAAATTGTAAACGCTGTAAAGCTTGGTGTTGCAGAAGCCGGTGGTGTGCCGGTTGTATTTCCTGCAATTGCAGTTTGTGACGGAATTGCCATGGGACATGTCGGAATGAAATATTCTCTTGTGACAAGAGATCTGATTGCAGATTCGACAGAGTGTATGGCAACCGCACATCAGTTCGATGCACTTGTCATGGTGCCAAACTGTGATAAAAATGTGCCGGGACTTTTGATGGCAGCAGCAAGAATCAATGTGCCGACTGTCTTTGTATCCGGTGGACCAATGTTAGCAGGCCATGTCAAGGGAAAGAAGACAAGTCTTTCATCCATGTTTGAAGCAGTGGGAGCCTATGCAGCAGGAACGATGACGGAAGAAGACGTCAAAGAGTACGAGGCAAAGACCTGTCCGACCTGTGGCTCCTGTTCCGGAATGTATACCGCGAACTCCATGAACTGTCTGACGGAGGCACTCGGTATGGGATTAGGCGGAAACGGAACGATTCCTGCCGTTTATTCGGAGCGAATCAAACTTGCAAAACATGCCGGAATGGCAGTTATGGATATGTACCGCAAAAATATCCGTCCACGCGATATCATGACAAAAGATGCTATTTTAAATGCATTGACAGTTGATATGGCATTGGGATGTTCGACAAACAGTATGCTTCATCTTCCGGCAATTGCACATGAAGTCGGATTTGATTTCGATATTGCATTTGCCAATCCAATCAGTGAGAAGACGCCAAACCTTTGTCATCTTGCACCGGCAGGTCCTACTTATATGGAAGATTTGAACGAAGCCGGCGGTGTGTACGCAGTCATGAAAGAGTTAGCAGACATTGGCTTATTACATACGGACTGTATGACTGTAACAGGAAAAACTGTCGGGGAAAATATTAAAAATGCCGTGAATAAGAATCCGGAAGTCATTCGTCCGGTCGACAATCCATATAGTAAAACGGGCGGTCTTGCAGTCCTGAAAGGAAATCTTGCTCCGGATGGCGGCGTTGTAAAACGTTCCGCTGTTGTGGAAGAGATGATGGTTCATGAGGGACCGGCAAGAGTGTTTGACTGCGAGGAAGATGCCATTGCAGCAATCAAAGGCGGCAAAATTGTCGCAGGTGATGTGGTTGTCATCCGCTACGAAGGACCAAAGGGCGGCCCTGGTATGCGTGAGATGTTAAATCCGACATCAGCAATTGCAGGAATGGGATTAGGTTCTTCTGTTGCACTGATTACGGACGGACGTTTCTCCGGAGCAAGCCGTGGAGCTTCCATTGGTCATGTTTCACCGGAAGCTGCGGTCGGTGGTCCGATTGCATTGGTGGAAGAGGGAGATCTGATTCAGATTAACATCCCTGAAATGACATTAAATGTGGCAGTATCTGACGAAGAGATGGCAGCAAGAAAAGCAAAATGGCAGCCGAGAGAGCCGAAGGTAACATCCGGTTACTTGACACGTTATGCGTCGATGGTAACATCCGGTAACCGCGGTGCAATCTTAGAGGTGCCGGGTCAGAAATAAAACTGCGGGAAAGGGAGGAACATTTTATGCAGTTGACAGGTGCGCAAATTGTAATTGAATGCCTGAAAGAACAGGGCGTAGATACTGTTTTTGGTTATCCGGGCGGCGCAATCTTAAATGTATATGATGAACTATATAAACATAAAGATGAAATACATCATGTATTGACTTCACATGAGCAGGGAGCATCCCATGCGGCAGACGGTTATGCGAGAAGCACCGGAAAAGTTGGTGTGTGTTTTGCCACCAGCGGACCAGGTGCCACTAATCTGGTAACCGGCATTGCGACCGCATACATGGATTCCGTGCCGGTGGTAGCCATTACCTGTAATGTTACAGTGCCATTACTTGGAAAAGACAGTTTTCAGGAGATTGATATTGCGGGAATTACCATGCCAATCACAAAACACAATTTCATTGTGAAAGATATCACAAAGTTGGCGGATACGATAAGAAGGGCATTTAAAATAGCACAGACGGGAAGACCGGGACCTGTGTTAGTGGATATTCCAAAAGATATTACAGCGGCAGTGACAGAATACACAGCGGTAAAACCACAGCCGATTTTGCGTGTGACGGATAAGATAGAAGATGCCGATATGGAGCAGGCACTTTCGATGATTCGTCAGGCAGAAAAACCATTTATTTTTGTAGGCGGTGGCGCAGTGATTTCCGGTGCAAGCGAGGAACTGAAAAAGTTTGTGGAAAAAGTGGATGCACCGGTGTGCGACACGCTGATGGGAAAAGGAGCATTTGACGGAACAGACGAGCATTACACAGGAATGCTCGGCATGCATGGAACCAAGACATCGAATCTTGGTGTAAGTGAGTGTGATTTGCTGATAGCAATCGGTGTGCGTTTTTCAGACCGTGTACTTGGAAATCCAAACAAATTTGCGGAGAATGCGAAAATACTGCAGTTCGATGTGGATGCGGCTGAGATTAATAAAAACATTCAGGTAGATGCCTGTGTGATAGGCGATGTGAAGGTCATTTTAGAGCGGCTGAACCAGAAGTTAGAGCAGCAGGCACATCCGGAATGGAGAGCACATATTGCAGAGATGAAGGAAGCCTATCCGCTGTGTTATCCGGACACCGGATTGTCGGGACCATATATCATGGAAGAGGTTTACCGTGCAACCAAAGGGGATGCTATCATCGTAACCGAAGTCGGTCAGCACCAGATGTGGGCGGCACAGTATTACAAATACAAACGTCCGAGAACGTTTCTTTCATCCGGTGGCTTAGGCACCATGGGATATGGTTTAGGGGCAGCAATCGGAGCGCAGGTTGCCAATCCGGATAAGCAGGTCATCAACATTGCGGGAGACGGCTGTTTTAGAATGAACATGAATGAGATTGCGACAGCGTCACGTCAGAATCTGCCGTTAATCGAGATTATTGTAAATAATCATGTGCTCGGCATGGTACGTCAGTGGCAGAATCTTTTCTATGAAAAACGTTATTCTGCAACCGTATTAGATGATGGAGTAGACTATGTGAAATTAGCGGAGGCAATGGGCGCGGATGGTTACCGTGCAACGACAAGAGATGAATTAAAAGAGGCATTGCAGAAGGCGCTTGAGGCAAGAAAGCCGGTTGTAATTGACTGCATCATCGACTGTGATGATAAGGTGTGGCCAATGGTTGCACCGGGGGAAGCCATCAGTTCCGCTTTCACAGAGGAAGATTTAGAGTAATAGTGAGAATGATAAATTTTTCACAAACATAGGAGGCAAAAAAGCTACGCAAGAAATTTTTATGCGATAGAAAAAGAAAGAGGAGGAAGTTATTATGAGCAGAGTTTATAATTTTTCTGCCGGACCAGCGGTTTTACCGGAGGAAGTGTTACAGGAAGCAGCAGATGAGATGTTAGATTATCAGGGAAGCGGAATGTCCGTTATGGAGATGAGCCATCGTTCCAAGGTATATGACAAGATTATCAAAGATGCAGAGCAGGATTTGAGAGATTTGATGCAGATTCCTGATAACTACAAAGTGTTGTTTTTACAGGGCGGTGCTTCCCAGCAGTTCGCGATGATTCCGATGAACCTGATGAAGAATAAAAAAGCAGGTTATATCGTAACCGGACAGTGGGCAAAGAAAGCATTCCAGGAAGCAAAGATTTATGGGGAAGCTGTAAAACTTGCATCTTCCGAGGATAAGACATTTTCTTATATTCCGGATTGTTCCGATTTAGATATCCCGGAAGACTTAGATTATGTTTACATCTGTGAGAACAATACCATTTATGGAACAAAGTTCAAAGAACTTCCGAACACAAAGGGACATACGTTAGTGGCAGATGTTTCCTCCTGTTTCTTGTCTGAACCGGTAGATGTGAGCAAATATGGCATTATCTACGGCGGAGTTCAGAAAAACATCGGACCAGCAGGTGTTGTCATTGTGATTATCCGTGAGGATTTGATTACAGAAGACACACTGCCGGGTACTCCTACGATGTTGAAATATAAGACACATGCAGATGCAGATTCTCTTTATAATACACCGCCTGCTTACGGTATTTACATTTGTGGCAAAGTATTCAAGTGGTTAAAGAAAATGGGCGGACTTGAAGTGATGAAAAAGCGCAACGAAGAGAAAGCCAAAGTCCTTTACGATTTCTTAGACCAGAGCAAATTATTCAAAGGAACGGTCGTGCCAAAAGATCGTTCTCTGATGAATGTACCATTTGTAACCGGAGACGAGGAAATGGATGCCAAATTTGTCAAAGAGGCAACGGCGGCAGGATTTGTGAACCTGAAAGGTCATCGTACAGTTGGTGGAATGAGAGCATCTATCTACAATGCAATGCCGAAAGAGGGCGTGGAAAAATTAGTAGAATTCATGAGAAAATTTGAGGAGGAAAATGCATAATGTATCAGTATCATTGTTTAAACCCTATAGCAAATATTGGATTGGATTTATTCTCCGAGGATTATAAAAAAACAGACGACATGGCAGGCGCAGATGCGGTATTAGTCCGCAGTGCCCCCATGCATGATCTGGATCTGCCGGAAGAGTTACTGGCTGTTGCCCGTGCAGGGGCAGGAGTGAATAACATTCCGTTAGACAAATGTGCAGAAAAAGGAATTGTTGTCTTCAATACACCGGGTGCAAATGCCAATGGTGTAAAAGAACTTGTTTTTGCTGGTATGCTGTATGCATCCCGTGACATTGTGGGCGGTATCGACTGGTGTCTTGCAAACCAGAATGATGAAAATATTGCAAAGACAGCAGAAAAGCAGAAAAAGAATTTTGCTGGAATTGAGATTTCCGGGAAAAAATTAGGTGTCATCGGATTAGGTGCCATCGGTGTTTTGGTTGCAAATGCGGCGACCCACATGGGAATGGAAGTATATGGATATGATCCGTACATCTCTGTAAACGCGGCATGGAATTTGTCAAGAAGTGTTAAACATATCAGCAATGTGGAGGACATTTACCGTGAATGTGATTTTATCACGATTCACGTACCGCTGTTAGATTCTACCAGAAAAATGATTAATGCAGAAGCAATCGCGATGATGAAACCAACTGCAATCGTACTTAATTTTGCGAGAGATTTGCTTGTGGATGAAGAAGCAATGGTAGATGCACTTGCAAATGGAAAAGTTGCAAAATATGTTTCTGATTTCCCGAATACAACAACAGTAGGAGCGAAGGGATGTATTGTAACACCACACTTAGGAGCTTCCACTGCAGAGTCAGAAGACAATTGTGCGATTATGGCAGTCCGCGAAATCCGCGATTACTTAGAGAACGGTAATATCGTGCATTCCGTAAACTTCCCGGATTGTTCGATGGGAGCCTGCACATCGGCAGGACGTGTCGGCATTTTACATAAGAATGAAAAAGGTATGATCAGCCAGTACACAACCATTTTAGGAGATGCCAACATCAACATTGCGGATATGACGAACAAGTCAAAAGGGGATTATGCATACGCACTGTTGGATGTAGATGCACCACTCACAGAGGATGTGATTGAAAAATTAAAACAGATATCAGGAGTTTTGAGAGTCAGAAAAGTAAAATAATGTATGAGGGCAGATAGATGGCAGAGATAAAACCATTTATAAGCATCAGACCAGAAGAAGGGAAGGCGGCATCCATTGCTGCCCTCCCTTATGATGTTTATAACAGAGCAGAGGCAGCAGAAGTAACGAAAAAGAACCCGGATTCTTTTTTAAAGATTGACCGTGCGGAATCGCAGTTCCCACTTTCGGTCGATATGTATGACGAGCGAGTATATCAGAAGGCACACGATATGCTTTGGGAGCAGGTAGCGCAGGGGAAATTTATCCGGGAAGAAAAAGAGTGCTATTACCTGTATGAGCTGACCATGGAGGGCAGAACACAGACCGGAATCGTGGCATGTGCATCCATTGATGATTATTTGAACGGTGCCATCAAAAAGCATGAGAACACGCGGGCAGAAAAAGAAATTGACCGAATCAGGCATGTCAGTGCATGTAATGCGCAGACAGGTCCTATTTTTTTAGCCTATCGTTCCAGAAAAGTAATTCAGAACCTTGTGGCAGAAGTGAAAAAAGAAAGTCCCCTGTATGATTTTACATCGGAGGATGGAATCCGCCACCGGGTATTTCGCATAGACGATGATGAAAAAATAACTATAATACACAATGAATTTGCCGGACTGGAACAGATTTATATTGCCGACGGACATCACCGTGCTGCTTCCGCAGTCAAAGTCGGATTGCAGCGCAGAGAAGCGCACCCGGATTATACCGGAAAAGAAGAATTTAACTATTTCCTTTCTGTTTTATTCCCGGATGAAGAACTTATGATTATGGATTACAACCGTGTCGTAAAGGATTTAAACGGTTATTCTTTCCGTGGATTTTATCAGGAATTATGCCACCGGTTTGAGGTGACGGAGATTACCAAGGAAGCAAATCACAAGCCGCAGGAGAAGGGCAGCTTTACCGTTTATATGGAAGGGCACTGGTTCCTATGTAAAATAAAGGCAGAAGACATTCCGGAACATCCTGTCAAAAGTCTCGATGTCTCGTTGTTATACGAATTGCTCCTTCACCCGGTGCTCGGTATCGGGGATCAGAAAACGGACGCCCGCATTGATTTTGTGGGAGGAATCCGTGGAACGGAGGAATTAATGCGCCGCTGTGAGCAGGACTGTGCGGTCGCATTTGCCATGTATCCGACCTCAATCGCAGAACTTTTTGCCGTTGCGGACGCAGGACTCTTAATGCCGCCAAAGTCAACCTGGTTTGAGCCGAAACTGCGGAGCGGGTTGTTTATTCATGAGATTGAGGAGTAGGAAACTAATCTTTCTTGCCCCCACTTTTTGCATGTGGTATAATCGTAAGCAAAAAAAGTGAGAGGAATAACATTTATGAATATATTAGCAGAAGTGGATTCTACGGAAGTGGCGGAAGCATTAAATGATGCACAGCAGAAAGCGCAGGAAGCCATTGAGAATCCCGGAATTGTACGGACATATTTAGAAAATCTGATACCGGATTTGCTGGCATTTGCACTGCAGGTTGTCATTGCAGTTGTTATCTACGTTATCGGTGCTAAGATAATTAAATATGTGTTGAAGCTGGTGCGCCGTTCCATGGATCGGGCGGGAGCGGATGAAGGTGTGAAGCAGTTTTTGGGCACGTTGATTAAGTATGCATTGTATCTGCTTTTGATTACCATTATCCTGAACCTGTTTGGAATTGCTACGACGTCAGTAGTTGCAGTTCTCGGCTCCATCGGAGTTGCAGCGGGACTTGCATTGCAGGGAAGTCTTTCGAACATGGCGGGAGGTGTTCTGATTCTTCTGTTAAAACCGTTCCGTGTGGGAGACTACATCATTGAAGATTCCAACAAGAACGAGGGAACCGTGGCAGAGATTTCCATTTTCTATACCAAGCTTGTGACGGTCGACAACCGGGTTATTATGATACCGAATGGTACACTTGCCAATTCGAGCATGACAAATGTGTCGCGGATGACAAAGCGCAGAATTGATTTGATTATCGGGGTTGCCTATGAGTCAGACATCAAGCAGGTAAAAGAGATTTTGAAAAATGTGGCGGAAGCTGAAGAGGCAAGACTTCCGGAGGAAGAAATCAGTATATTTGTATCAGAACTGGCAGACAGCTCTGTCAATATGGGAGTCCGAATCTGGGTGACAACGGAAGATTACTGGCCGGCGAAGTGGCGTCTGACCGAAAATATCAAAATTGCATTGGATGAACACCAGATATCGATACCATATCCGCAGCTTGATGTGCAAATTAAACAATAAATTATAAAATTTGTTGACATATATGGAAGAATATGCTAAATTTATATTGTTGAGGTTTACTTGATACAGAGAAAATCGACAGCAAAGTTGCGAAAAAAGAAAGAGCGAAGTAAGCTCAAGCAAATGTATTAGGAGGGTTTCAGTTATGCAGCAGGGTACAGTAAAATGGTTCAACGCAAAGAAGGGTTACGGTTTTATTTCTGATGAAGAAGGTAAAGATGTATTCGTACATTTTTCAGCATTGAACATGGACGGTTTCAAAGAATTAAAAGATGGAGAATCTGTTGAATTTGAAGTGGTTGATGGGGACAAGGGTCCACAGGCAGCTAACGTAGTTCGTTTAGGTTAATTCATAAATTCATATGGGACAAGCCAGAGGCTGTCACGTGGAAAGCGTGGCGGTCTCTTTTTTTGTGTAACAGGAAATTCGTTCCTGTTACATAAAAAAGCTCTGCGGAGGTCGCATAAAAAGTTTTTTCTTTGTAAAACTTGGAAATAATGCTATAATAAGAAAAGTTACTGCATTTTTTGAAAAAAGAAAATTTAGAGGGGAATATAGAATGGCTGATTTAAGAGATTTAAAAGCATATGAGATTTTAGAGGAACGTGACTTAGCGGATATTCATTCCAAAGGATATCTGGTGCGCCATAAGAAGAGTGGAGCAAAGCTTACGTTGATTTCAAATGATGACGAGAATAAAGTATTTTGTATCGGTTTCCGTACGCCGGCAGATGATTCAACCGGTGTACCGCATATTATTGAACACACAGTTCTCTGCGGCTCAGACAAGTATCCGGTAAAGGACCCGTTTGTGGAACTGGTAAAGGGTTCGCTGAATACATTTTTGAATGCGATGACATATCCGGACAAGACCATTTATCCGGTTGCAAGCTGTAATGAGAAAGATTTTCAAAATCTGATGAGCGTTTATATGGACGCTGTTTTCCATCCAAACATTTATAAACATGAAGAGATTTTTAAACAGGAAGGCTGGCATTATGAACTGGAGGATAAGGATGCTCCGATTACAATTAATGGTGTAGTTTATAATGAGATGAAGGGAGCCTTCTCTTCCGCAGATGATGTATTGCAGAGAGAGGTTTTGAATTCTCTTTTCCCGGATACGACTTACCGCAATGAATCAGGTGGAGACCCTGATGTGATACCGGAATTAACGTACGAGGAATATCTCAATTTCCACCGCCGTTATTATCATCCATGCAATTCCTACATTTATTTGTATGGCGATATGGATATGGCAGAGAAGTTAAAGTGGATGGATGAAGTGTATTTGAGCCATTACGAGAAAATTGAATTAGACTCAGAGATTCAGACCCAGAAGGCATTTGACAAGCCGGCGGAGGTAAGAAAGACTTATTCGATTTCCCAGGCGGAATCAGAGAAAGACAACACTTATCTTGCATACAGCATGGTTGTGGAGGATGCATTACAGAAAGAGTTAAGCTATGCCTTTGATGTGCTAGATTATGCCCTGGTGAGCGCACCGGGTGCACCGTTGAAGAAAGCACTTTTAGATGCCGGCATCGGAACGGATATCAGCGGTAATTTTGATAATTACAGCAAACAGCCGTTTTTCTCCATTACGGCAAAGAACAGCAATGCGTCCGAAAAAGACCGTTTTGTCGCTGTAATCCGTGAGACCTTAGAGAAGATTGTGAAGAATGGAATGGATAAAGATTCGTTATTGGCAGGAATCAACAGTGCAGAGTTCCGTTTTCGTGAAGCAGATTACGGTTCTTTCCCGAAGGGATTGTTTTACGTGTTAGACAGCTACGGAAGCTGGCTTTATGATGAATCACAGCCATTTTTATATCTTGAGGCGATTGCGACCTATAAGGACTTGAAGGAAAAAGTCGATACCGGCTATTTTGAGCAGTTGATTCAGAAGTACATGCTTGATAACACCCATGCTTCTCTCGTTATCATTGAGCCGGAAAAAGGATTAAACGCGAAAAAAGAAAAAGCATTAGAGGAAAAACTTGCTGCTTATAAAGCTTCCTTAAGTGAGGAGCAGTTAGAACAGTTGATAAAGGATACCAAGCATTTAAAGGCATATCAGGAAGAACCGTCTCCAAAAGAGGATTTAGACAAGATACCGATGCTGACGCGTGGCGATATGAAAAAAGAAGCAGCACCTCTTTTAAATGAAGAGAGAATGGCAGGCGATACGAAAATCATCTGGCATGATGTGCAGGCAAACGGAATTGAGTATTTTAACCTTCTGTTTGATATCAGCGATATTGCACCGGAAGATCTGCCTTACCTTGGCATCTTAAAATATGTGTTAAGTTACGTGGATACAGAACATTACAACTACGCAGAGTTATCAAATGCCATCAATATTCATACCGGAGGAATCAACACGGGTCTTGGAGTTTACTTAGATTCCAAAGAAAAAGACAAGATTCAGCTTATGTTTGAGATTCGCTCAAAAGTCTTGTTTGAGAAGCTTCCGGAAGCGATGAGACTTATTAAAGAAATCATTTGTAGCTCAAAAATGGAAGATGAAAAGCGTCTGCGTGAGATTATCAGCGAACTGAAATCCAGATTACAGATGAATATCAGCGGTTCCGGTCATATTGCGGCAATTACGCGCGCAATGTCTTATTTTTCAGAGACGAATGCTTACTCAGAGGAGACAAGCGGTATTGCATTCTATCAGAAGGTAGCGGAGATAGAAGCTGATTTTGAGACAGAGAAAGAGGGCTTAAAACTTCGGTTACAGAGACTTGTTGGACAGATTTTTACAAAGGAGCGTCTGCTGGTAAGCCTTACCTGTGCAAAAGACGGTGTAGAGCCTTTTGAGGCGGCTGTGAAAGACTTTGAAAGAGTATTGCCTTCCGGTGAAAAGGCAGGAGAACGTAAAAAACTTTGCTGCACGCAGAAAAATGAAGGATTTATGGAAGCATCACAGGTACAGTATGTAGCGCGTTCCGGCAATTTTGCAGAAGCGGGATACGAGTACACGGGAGCACTTAAAATCTTAAAGGTCATTATGGGATATGATTATCTCTGGATTAACATTCGTGTAAAAGGCGGTGCTTACGGATGCATGAACGGGTATTCTAGAAATGGTGACACCTATTTTGTATCTTACCGCGACCCGAACCTTAGAAAAACAGATGAAATTTACGATAAGATTCCGGAGTATGTAGAGAACTTTGAAGCGGACGAGCATGATATGACAAAATATATCATCGGAACCATCAGCAGCATGGACACTCCGATGAATCCGAGCGCAAAGGGAAGCCGCTCCATGGCTGCATATTTACAGCACATTACCTTAGAAGAACTGCAGAAGGAACGTGAACAGGTCATCTGTGCAACGGACGCAGACATCCGTGCGCTGGCAGATATGTTAAAAGCAGTGTTAGACCAGAAAAACATCTGTGTCATTGGAAATGAAGATGCTATTTTAGCGGAAAAAGATATGTTTACAGAAGTGAAGAATCTGAATGTATAAAAGATTGAGAGGATAGGTATGAATAGTAGTTTTAAATCAGGATTTGTAACAATTATCGGACGCCCGAACGTGGGGAAATCCACGCTGATGAATCACTTGATTGGTCAGAAGATTGCCATCACATCGAACAAACCGCAGACCACAAGAAATCGTATCCAGACCGTATATACGGATATGGAGCGCGGGCAGATTGTGTTTTTGGACACACCGGGAATCCACAAGGCAAAGAATAAGCTCGGGGAATACATGGTAAATGTGGCAGAGCGGACTTTAAATGAGGTAGACGTTGTGCTCTGGCTTGTAGAGCCGTCGAACTTCATCGGTGCCGGAGAACAGCACATTGTGGAGCAGTTAAAGCGTGTGAAAACACCGGTTATTCTTGTGATTAATAAAGTGGATATGGTAGATAAGGAGAAAATATTAGAATATATTGATACTTATCGCAAAGTCTATGATTTTGCAGAAATCATTCCGGTGTCCGCCCTGCGTGAAATCAATCTTGATGATATCATTGACTCTATTTTTAAATATCTTCCGTATGGTCCGCAGTTTTATGATGAGGATACCATCACAGATCAGCCGGAGCGTGCCATCGTGGCAGAGATTATAAGAGAAAAGGCATTGCATGCACTTGAGGAAGAGATTCCGCATGGAATCGCCGTATCGATTGACCAGATGAAGCAGCGGAAAGGACAGAATTTCTATGACATTGACGCCACCATTGTCTGTGAGAGAGATTCCCACAAGGGAATTATCATCGGAAAGGGCGGAGCGATGTTAAAGAAAATCGGAACGAATGCACGTTACGAGATTGAACGGATGTTAGATGCAAAAATCAATTTGAAGTTGTGGGTAAAAGTGAAAAAGGACTGGAGAGACAGCGACTTTTTAATCAAAAACTTTGGCTACAACAAAGATGAAGATTAGGACTGCCAATTTTTTGATAGTATAGAAAGAAATTCATCGGAGACTCTAGTAGAAGAGAAGCGTGACATATGAGACAGCTTCGAGAAGGAGGGACTCCGATGGATGAAGCCTGGAAATTATTTGAAGGAACAGGAAAAGTAACCGATTACCTGAATTACTGTAGAAACAAAGCCGTTTTTACAGGGGCAGACGACAGGGAAGACGAGGAAAAAGGAAAGTCCGTAAGGGAAGAGGAAAGAGAAACCGGATGGGACAAAATGTTATATTAACCGGAATGGTTTTGAATGTGATGCCAATTGGTGATTATGACAAAAGAATAACGCTGCTCACAAGAGAGAGGGGGAAAATTACAGCTTTTGCCCGCGGGGCGAGACGGCAGAACAGCCAGTTGTTAGCTGCAACGAACCCCTTTTCCTTTGGGGAGTTTGAAGCCTATGAGGGACGTTCTTCCTATACGATTGCCAAGGCAACCATCAAGAATTATTTTCGGGAGCTTGCAAACGATTTTGATGTCGCCTACTACGGTTTTTACTTTTTAGAATTTGCGGATTATTATTGCCAGGAAAACAGCGATGAGCGGGAAATGCTAAAGCTTTTGTACCAGTCGCTGCGTGCTTTAGAAAGCCCGGCGTTTGACAACCGCCTTGTCCGGGCAGTGTTTGAACTAAAGGCAATGTCGATTAACGGAGAAGGACCGAATGTGTTTTCCTGCATGAATTGCTGGAAAAAGGAAAACCTTATTTATTTTTCCGTTCCCAAGGGCGGTATGCTCTGTGAGGAATGTGGAAAAAAGGAATCCGGCATACATATGATGGAGTCTACAAGTTACGCCATGCAGTTTATTATTGCAAGCACAGTGGAAAAGCTTTACAGTTTCTCCTTAAAAGAAGAGGTTCTGCTTGAGTTACAGCGCATTTTAAAAAGTTACATGGAACGCTATCTGAATCACGAATTTCAGTCGTTAAAGATTGTGGAGCAGGCAGAAGGTCTGCTTGCGCATACGAAAAAAAATTTACCATGTTGAAATCGTAAAATGAAAATAGTATAATAGCATAGATTGTAAATTGCGACTGGAGAATTCAGCAGCAGAAAGGTATGGAAATTAGGAATGAAAAGAAAAACAGCAATTATTTTTTCAATGATTCTTTCCCTCAGCCTGTTAGCCGGGTGTGGCAGCAAGCTTGACGTGGAAGAAAGCACTGTTTATGTAGATAAGGATGGAAGTGTTATTTCGGTTGATATAGAATCATTTGAAAAAGATTATTATGACGAATCCGAATTGAAAGATTATGTCAAGGAAGAGGTGGAGGATTACACTTCGGAGAATGGCAAGAAGTCTGTCAGCTTAGAGGATGTGTCAGTAGATGATTCAACCGCGACATTGAAATTAAAATATGCATCAGCAGATGATTATACGAATTTCAACGGAATTGAACTGTACACGGGAACGGTTGTAAAAGCAATGGCAGCAGGGTACGATTTTAACGTTGATTTTGTGTCTGTGAAGGACGGAAGCGTGACAGGAACTGCGACAAGAGATGAAATCTTAGAGAATGACGATTATAAAGTAGCCATCATCAAAGCCAATACGGACGTGAAGGTGGACGGAACGATTCTCTATGTTTCTAGTGAGAATGTGAAGGTTACGGCAAAAGATACCGTTTCCATTCGCGAGGGCTATCTGGCAGCAGCAACAGAATCGACAGCCGATGCAACAGAGAGTGTTGCGGATACGGAGGCAGTTGCAGCGACAGAGATAGCAGCGGACGAGAGCGCAGTGCAGGATGAATTTGCATACGAGACAGATGTGTATACTTATGTAATTTTTAAATAAAAGAATGTGAGGAGTTAATCATGGAAAAGACAATGGAAAAAATTGTTGCATTAGCAAAAGCGAGAGGATTTGTTTACCCGGGTTCTGAAATCTACGGAGGACTTGCCAATACATGGGATTATGGAAATCTCGGTGTAGAACTGAAAAACAACGTAAAGAAAGCATGGTGGCAGAAATTTATTCAGGAAAATCCATATAATGTGGGTGTCGACTGTGCGATTTTAATGAACCCGCAGACATGGGTGGCTTCCGGACATTTAGGCGGTTTCTCAGATCCTCTGATGGATTGTAAAGAATGTCACGAGAGATTCCGTGCAGATAAAATTATCGAAGATTTTGCAGAAGAAAAAGGAATTGAATTAAAAGGTTCTGTAGATGGATGGACACAGGAAGAGATGAAGGATTTCATTGAGGAGCATCAGGTTCCATGTCCTACCTGTGGCAAACATAACTTCACAGATATTCGTCAGTTCAACCTGATGTTTAAAACATTCCAGGGTGTTACAGAAGATGCAAAGAACACCGTATATTTGAGACCGGAGACAGCACAGGGTATTTTTGTAAACTTTAAAAACGTACAGAGAACTTCAAGAAAGAAAATCCCATTCGGAATCGGACAGATTGGTAAATCTTTCCGTAACGAGATTACACCGGGTAACTTTACATTCCGTACCCGTGAGTTTGAGCAGATGGAGCTTGAATTTTTCTGCGAACCTGGCACGGACTTAGAGTGGTTCCAGTACTGGAGAGGCTTCTGCCGTGACTGGTTATTAAGCCTTGGTATCAAAGAGGATGAGATGCGTCTTCGTGACCATGATCCAGAAGAACTTTGCTTCTACAGTAAAGCAACAACAGATATCGAATTCAAATTCCCATTCGGATGGGGAGAACTCTGGGGAGTTGCAGACAGAACAGATTACGATTTAACACAGCATCAGAACACATCCGGACAGGATTTAACTTACTTTGACGATACAAAGAATGAGAAGTATATCCCATACGTCATTGAGCCATCTCTTGGTGCAGACCGTGTTGTTTTAGCATTCTTATGCGCTGCATATGATGAGGAAAATATCGGAACAGAGGAGAAACCGGATATGAGAACCGTACTTCACTTCCATCCGGCATTAGCACCTGTAAAAATCGGTGTACTTCCATTATCTAAGAAGTTAAACGAGGGTGCAGAGAAAGTATTTGCCCAGTTATCTAAGAAATACAACTGTGAGTTTGACGATAGAGGAAATATCGGAAAACGTTACAGAAGATTAGATGAAATCGGAACACCATTCTGTGTTACATATGATTTTGAGTCTGAGACAGATGGAGCCGTTACAGTTCGTGACCGTGATACCATGGAGCAGGAAAGAATTAAGATTGAAGACCTTGATGCATACTTTGCAAAGAAATTTGAATTTTAATTTAGGATGATAAGAAGGCGTAGCAGAAAGCCAATTATGTGCTATCTGCTATGCCTTCTTTTTATGTGTTAATGTAGTCAGGGCGAAACAACGAAAACTGAAAATGTGACAAAAAACGACTATGTGCTTATTGAACAAAAAACTCGTGAAAACATCAAAAAAACTGTTGCCAATAGACAAAAGTGTGATACAATAATTGTGTGCGCTGATTGGGGTGTGCACAATACTTAGGAAATTGTGAACTTTTGGCTAAACATTGACTGGAATTTCACAAGCATTACAATAGTTTTTAGGAGGGAAATACAATGGCAAACAAATGGGTTTACATGTTCAGTGAAGGCGACATGACAATGCGTAATCTTCTCGGTGGTAAAGGTGCTAACCTTGCTGAGATGACAAGTATCGGACTTCCGGTACCACAGGGTTTTACAATCACAACAGAGGCTTGTACACAGTATTATGAGGACGGCCGCAAGATTAACGATGAGATTATGGCTCAGGCTATGGAAGGCGTTAAGAAAATGGAAGAGATTAACGGCAAGAAATTCGGCGATTTGAAGAATCCGCTGTTAGTTTCTGTTCGTTCCGGAGCAAGAGCTTCCATGCCGGGTATGATGGATACAATTTTAAACCTTGGTTTAAACGATGAAGTAGTTGCAGCGATGATTGCAGGCAATCCAGATCCGAAATTTGAACGTTTTGTATATGATTCCTATAGACGTTTCATCCAGATGTTCTCGGATGTTGTTATGGAAGTCGGCAAAAAGTATTTCGAGCAGCTTATTGATAAGATGAAAGAGGAGAAAGGTGTTCAGTATGATATTGAACTGACAGCTTCTGATTTGAAGACATTAGCAGAGCAGTTCAAGGCTGAATACAAGAATCAGTTAGGAGAAGAGTTCCCTTCCGACCCAGTTACACAGCTTAAATTAGCGATTGAAGCTGTATTCCGTTCCTGGGATAACCCACGTGCTAATGTTTATAGAAGAGATAATGATATCCCATATTCCTGGGGTACTGCAGTTAACGTAATGCCTATGGTATTCGGTAACTTAAATGATGAATCCGGTACAGGTGTTGCATTTACACGTGACCCTGCAACAGGTGAGAAGAAACTTATGGGTGAGTTCCTTAAGAATGCGCAGGGTGAGGACGTTGTAGCAGGTGTCCGTACTCCGATGCCAATCGTTCAGATGGAACAGGAATTCCCGGAAGCTTACAAAGAATTTATCAAAGTTTGTGAGACTCTTGAGAATCATTACCATGATATGCAGGATATGGAGTTCACAGTTGAGAACAGAAAGCTTTATATGTTACAGTGCCGTAATGGTAAGAGAACTGCCCAGGCTGCCTTACAGATTGCATGTGACCTTGTAGATGAAGGACACAAGACAGAGGAAGAAGCAGTTGCCATGATTGACCCTCGTAACTTAGATACTTTATTACATCCACAGTTTGATGCTGCTGCATTAAAGGCTGCAACACCAATCGGAAAAGGACTTGGTGCTTCTCCTGGTGCTGCCTGCGGTAAAATTGTATTTACAGCAGAAGATGCAGAAGAGTGGAATGCAAGAGGAGAGAAAGTCGTATTGGTACGTCTTGAGACATCTCCGGAAGATATCACAGGAATGAAAGCATCCCAGGGTATCCTGACCGTTCGTGGTGGTATGACATCCCATGCAGCAGTTGTTGCACGTGGTATGGGTACATGCTGTGTATCCGGATGCGGTGACATTGCGATGGATGAAGACAACAAGAGATTTACATTGGCCGGAAAAGAATTCCATGAAGGAGATTATATCTCTATCGATGGTACAACCGGTAATATTTATGATGGCGCAATTAAGACAGTGGATGCTACAATCGCCGGAACATTCGGACGCGTTATGGCATGGGCTGACAAATACAGAACATTAAAAGTCCGCACCAATGCAGATACACCTGCAGATGCAAAGAAAGCCCGTGAACTTGGTGCAGAAGGTATCGGACTTTGCCGTACAGAGCATATGTTCTTTGAGGAGGACAGAATCGCAGCATTCCGTGAGATGATTTGTTCTGATACCGTAGAAGAGAGAGAAGCAGCATTAGAGAAGATTCTTCCATATCAGCAGGGAGACTTCGAAGCGTTATATGAAGCATTAGAGGGCAACCCAGTCACCATTCGTTTCCTGGATCCACCGCTTCATGAGTTCGTTCCTACTGAGGAAGCAGATATTGAGAAGCTTGCAAAAGCACAGGGCAAATCTGTAGAGACCATCAAGACCATCATTGCTTCTTTACATGAGTTTAACCCTATGATGGGACACAGAGGATGCCGTCTTGCTGTTACATATCCGGAAATCGCTAAGATGCAGACAAGAGCCGTTATCCGTGCTGCCATCAATGTACAGAAGAAACATCCGGACTGGAATGTGAAACCGGAAATTATGATTCCACTCGTATGTGAAGTGAAAGAATTAAAATATGTAAAGAAAGTTGTAGTTGAGACTGCAGATGCTGAAATCGCAGCAGCAGGTGTGAAATTAGAGTACGAAGTAGGTACTATGATTGAGATTCCAAGAGCTGCCCTTACTGCAGATGAGATTGCAACAGAAGCTGATTTCTTCTGCTTCGGTACAAACGATTTGACACAGATGACATTTGGCTTCTCACGTGATGATGCCGGCAA
>CAKRDK010000016.1 GCA_934309475.1 uncultured Roseburia sp. | reverse complement strand
TTGATTGCAGTTTTTGCCCTAAGAGGCGCCTCCTGATGAATCGTTGTAAGCGCAGGATTACTTTCCCTGCTTGCCATGTTGTCATCAAAACCTATTATCTGGATATCCTTTGGAATTTGTACTCCCTTCCCCTGCAAAAACCGCATAAATTCAACTGCATAAAAATCTGACACTGCAAAAACAGCGGTAACATTGCCCTTTACCAGCTCTTTATATTTATCCTCATAAAAGCGCATTCTCTCCTTTTCTGTCTTTGGTATTTCCCATCTTAATGTTTCCCCCGGTTCAAAGGCTTTGCGAAAGCCCTCTATGCGCTCTTTATCCATGCAGATGAAATTATCCGCTATGCACAACGCTTTTTTATGTCCCAGCTCCTTTAAATATTTTCCTGCCTGATAACCGCCATCGTAATGATTTATGACCAGATTTACTACCTTAGAGCATTTTTCAAAATAGCCATCATACACAACAAACGATATCCTCATCTGATTTCTGAGCTTCTCATAATCAGCTTCGCAAAATCCCATCAGAATCAGACCATCCATATTCCACATGGAAGCAAACACTGGAATCTCACTGATGTCAGATGTAGTTTTTATCATCAGGAAATATCCTTTTTCATTAACCTCGTGGGAAAGAGCATTAAGCGATGACATCACAAATCCATCCTCTAAAACCCTGCCCTCATACTTCACATGGTCATTCACCACCACACCGATGATCCTTGAATTATTTCTCGCAAGCAAAATTCCCGCCATATTCGGGATATATCCCGACCTCTCCAGCTCCTGCTGGACACGTTTTACCGTCTCATCTGAAATCTTTTCTGTTTTGCCGTGAATCACCTTTGAGACAGTTGCAGTACTAAGACCTAATGAATCTGCAACATCCGCAATCCGAACTCTGTTCTGTGCCATTTCCATTCCTTCTCTTCCTAAGCTTCTGATTATATGGTACATCAAAAATGTGTGTTTTACAAAGGTTAAGCGTGTAACCCATCACAAAATCCGCGTAATGTTTTTGTTATATTTTACCAAAGCATTACGCATTTTCAGTAATTAACTCAAACTTCGCACATAAATTTTAGCTATGCACCTTGAAAATTCAATACCTGGCAGTCATTCAGTTGTCAATGTTCAGCCTTTATGCAGCCTGCAGTCGTATTTTCATCATAGCAGGAAGTGCATCCATAAATGCATTCGCCAATTCATTGATTTTTTCGTCTGAAAGTTCAGTGTTATCTGAAAGCATTGTTCTGAACATTTGGAGCAGCATTTGAAAAGCCTGTATCCATGTGATATCAGACATTTCGTCAGAAAAGTATAAAAAGAGCTCCCCAAGTGACCGGTTATCATTGGATTCCCGGCTTTCCAGTGACAGCATCATATTAGAACGGTTACGTTCAAACATGGAATCATCTATAATAAGAACATTGGCACGGTCTTCCGAATCCAGTGGAAGAATAGCGTTGTTTATGATTCTGGATGCAAGGATTGTAGTAAAACGCATCCAGTTAATTTGAACCATCTTCATGAAACGATACACGGTATCTTTTGCAAAATTAGGTGTGTTTTTTCCTATAAGCAGACTCATATACATACTTCTGTTGGAGAAAATCAGCAGAAACAGGTATTGAAAAATCTCCGTTACCGGAGTGCCTTTCCTTTTATATGCATTGGTACAAGTCTCTCTGACATTTGTGTCCCTTTATCAATTAAAATGGAATTATAGCTTTCCATATTTGCAAGCACCAATAATTAATCAATCCCCGCATAGTCGCGCATATTGCCCTTTTTACCTTTGTTCTCATCTCTCCATTGCTTTGCAGTCATTCCAAATAATGCAACATTTAGCAAATCAGCTTCGTTAGCATATTTATAAGCAATCTGTTCCTTCGTTAATTCTATTGGGATCAAATTCTCCTTAATTGATTTCGTATGTATTCTATAATTCAGCTTAGAAATTTCACGATTCAAATTCCAGTTCAATGATAATCTGGCATTTTCTCCCTCTTTTAATCGCTGATAATCTTCTATGATGTACAACTTAAATTCTGGTGATATCCATGACGCAAATTCAAATGCAATGTCTTTATGCGCGTATGTAGCTGCATATCTTCCACCTTTCGTCACGATTCCAATCGCGTTGGTGGTTTCTGTCCATTTTTTCGGTGTTAATACAAATCCATTGTCTCCAGCTTAATTCTTAATTGCCTCGAATTCGATGCAATTAAAATCCGGATTATGTAATAATTCCCATAATCCAATAAATGCAACTGTACCTTTATTTCTCATCCAATTCTGGATAACATATCCTGGATATTCACCTTCACGTTTTTTAGCAATATCCGTTAATGAAATATAGTCATTCTTAAAGTCCTCTGAATAAATATTTATGTCAATTCCGTTCGCATGTATCATCTCTTTAATCTGTTTCTTTGCCATCCGTATTCTCCCTCTTCATCTGCTCCATTCTGACATAATATTCCAGTAACCTATATAAATAAGCAGGTACTCTCCTATTTCCATGTTCCCAATCGGATACCGTCATATACGGAATCTCAAAATATTCGCAGAACTGTCTCCGATTCATCCCCATACTTTTTCGTAGTTTAATCAATTTATCTTTTAAGTCCATTTCCTCTTCCATCAAATTTCTCCTCTCCTGTTTTTTCACGCATTGCATATATTTATTATTCTTTCATTCTCGTATTTGGTCAACGAGCAATATCTGATTTTAATTTACATAGCAAATAGCACTATCTGTTACCTACTATATCTATTTCCTGCACTTCTCACCATAACTACGCCGCTTTTCCTCAATAATCATCTATCTTCTCTGCATACTTTTTTCCTCTTCATCACCAGATTCCATTGAATCTGTTAATACCATTTCATTTCTACTCAACATCATTCATTCTTATAAAGAATCAAAAGAACCACATAGCTTTTATGTACCAGCTCTTTGGTTCTTTTATAGCTGCTGAAAATGCCGGAAACAGGACCTTGTCCTAACAAAAAACCACCCAACTCCACATTGAATGTGAATTGAGTGGTTTTGAGCTATTTTTCATCAGTAAATTGTTACCTTACTTTTCTTATCTATGTATTATATTCTATTATAATCAAAAATTTTCTTTGCATTCGACTTTCTTGAGCATTTCCATCATTTGCTTCTGTTCTTTCTCCTTCACCATATTTCGAAATTTACGAAATCCTTTTTTTTCTTATTATAGTTTTAATTTCATCGTATTCCTCATCACTTACAACTCTTGCTGACATTGTTTTTGCCATGATAATATTTTCTTTTTTTATACCTACATATTCACTCACTCTATCTATAAGATTCATTTTGAACGACTTTTTCATAATGGATTCTTCAACTGTAAAATCTATTAGATACGAATGCAAAAAATCTATTAGCCAATATTCACCACTTGAACAATATCGAAAGGTTATGGGATATGGATAAATCCATGCTCATAGTAATTCTTTCTCCATAGTCAGATAGTGCAACTGTCCTAAACCAAAACAAAAAACTTCATAAACAACGTCATGACGAATCCATCTTTCGCTCTTTTGTCATGTCATTTTTTATTTCCAGTTCATTATACACTATTTCTGACTGTTTGAGAAATTTCCTATAAAGTAAGAAAACCGTCTATCGGTAGCACTCTTTCTATGATTACATTAACATCATATCATAAATATGTTAAAGACTTCTCATTATACTTAGGATGCAGTGATTTCAGTAGGATCTAGGCCATATTTTTTACTTAAATAGTTTGACCCGTATCCAGAAGCTTCTACATAAGTACTAAAATTAATTAATTTCATAGTAACTTGTTTGACTGCTCCTGAAGTAGTTGTAAAAGTATCTGTCCAGCTTGAATTTTGAGTCCAAGGAAGGATAATAGACAACCCCCATTCTTTGTTGTTAATAAAATATTTAAGTAACATATTAGTTGTAAACTTAGTTGCATTAAAATATCTACTTGAGAAAAATTTCACATTATCTTCATACTTTGTGGAAGTAGAAGTGGTAGTATAATTATTAATACTAACAAATTTTAATGTCCCTTTATCGATAGCTTCCTTAAAAGCTTTGTATTGTGTAGTAGTAAAATCACTTTGCTCAAATTCAGCGATGCTATCTACTGGAACAGTGGTTCGATGAGCATAAATATCTCCACCTAAATGAAGAGCTAATCCAAGAACTTTGATTGCTCTCATTCTATTATTGCTTTCGCCAACGGAAACAACAAGGTTAGAATTAATAATCTTATAGATATCAAGTTTCATATTTCCAATATTCGAATCACCATCTTTAATATCAGTTGCAGACTTACCTAAAGCAGAATCCGATATTCCATAACTTGTCATATCAGTATCAGCTAATTCGAAAGACGTATCAAGGGAATTATCTTGATTTAAGTAGTAAGCAACTGTATATAAATAACGTAAACATAACACATAGTTTCCACCCCCATGTACACTACCCTTGCTAGAGTGAGTATAATTTCCGTTGTCAGCAACTGAAATTGCTACGCTCAAAACACTTTTTTCATTTGTTGTAAAATTGGAAGATGTATAGTAACTAGAGTTTTTCACTAAGTATAAATGAGTATTAATTTTGCTACTAGAACTGCTAGAAGACCAAGCAAATACTTGAACTTGATTTATAATAAGCACACTAAGCACAAAAAAACATGCTAATAAAGATTTAAATATTCTTTTCATATTATTCTGCATAATCGCATACATTCTCATATTATCTATTACTGTTTTTATCATATATATTCTTGTATGATAATTAGGATGTTAATTATCACTCGTTTCCTTTCTTTTAATATCGTGGTTCAATACAATTCAGATACTATGGACTTTTGATTTTTCCCTGTATACCAATATCGATAGATTTTGAAAAAGCACCCTAAGGGAGCTCTATTAAAGTTACCCTTTTTTACCACCGATATGAAGAAATTTTTTGCTAATTTATGGTTGACTTTTCATAGCTGGTCTCCAAGATAAATATACAAACATATTATTGGCAATATGACTATAATAACATTAAATGTCTAAAATGCAATAAATTTATTCTTTTATAATAATAATTTTTTTATTATTTCAATTTTAGTTCACTTCTAAATGTATTTATACATTACTCAAATATCGCACATAAATTTTAGCTATGCACCTTCAAAATTCAATACCTGGCAGTTATTCAGTTGTCAATGTTCAGCCTTTATGCAGCCTGCAGTCGTATTTTCATCATAGCAGGAAGTGCATCCATAAATGCATTCGCCAATTCATTGATTTTTTCGTCTGAAAGTTCAGTGTTATCTGAAAGCATTGTTCTGAACATTTGGAGCAGCATTTGAAAAGCCTGTATCCATGTGATATCAGACATTTCGTCAGAAAAGTATAAAAAGAGCTCCCCAAGTGACCGGTTATCATTGGATTCCCGGCTTTCCAGTGACAGCATCATATATCGGGTGAAAACAACTGCGGTATGCGCAGTCATTGCATCATAGGACAGAGAATTGCATTCTCTGCTCAAGTTAAGGTAGCTTTTGCATACCTTGAAAAATACCTCTATATCCCAGCGTTTTCCATAAATCCGGATGATTTCATTTTCATCCAGATTTACATCTGTGGAAACGAGGCAGAGATATTCCTTGCGTTTGTTGCGATTGCGGACATAGACTACTTTTGCAGGAATGATTTCACCATCCTTCACTACATCAACCATAACAGAAAGCAGATATTTTGAGTTGCCCCGCCTCTTTTTATTTTTGTTGTAAATGGAGATTAAAGACATATCTTCACTTGATTGTTACATAATCCTGAAATAAAAATCCTCTAATCTTACTCGTAGCATCTCTATTTTTATCACCATCGTACATGATTGATAACTTATCTAATTCCATTTTCGAAAGCACATTCACGAATCGTTCCCTCCTCTCACTTAAAGTCAATCAACGTTCTTTGGGGTATAAAATATATCTCACACGTTACACACTTTGATCATATCTGATAATAATCATAACCCTTATAAAATTCTCCAGTATTAAATAATTGTGATGTTCCCATACATAAAGCTACTAAAATTTGTTTTCATCTAAAGTAGCTTTTTTATTTTCAACTAGGCTTTCCTAGTACTAACACTCAAATGCTGCAAAACCATCCGCCCCTACTTTGCACGAATTGGATACTCGTCTCTATCTGACAAAGAATGTAACCCCTTCAAAAAATATCTTTGTATTCTTTTGCTTTTTCAGCATTAAATTTACACATTCACTATCCAACTGCATTTCCATATACCCATTTTTCATCAGATAGTTCAGCTGTATCTATTATTTTCAAAATCTTCATATAACAGGAGCCTCCAAGTTGTTTAAACTCAAAGGCTCTCTTTTTCTTACATAACTTTATGCAAGTGCAGGTTCCTTCCCTGCAATAATCGCTTTCACTTCTTCTATATCCTTATCTGTAGCTGAGGCTATCTGTTCTGCAGTGAAACCATTCTTGTACATATTAAGAATAATTTGCGCTTTTTCCCTTGCTACTCCAATCGCAATACCATTGTCTTCAATTCCCTGACCCAAGTTACACATAACGCTCACATCCTTCCTGAAGTTCTCCTCAATAGGAATATCGTATTCATTTCCAATTATGTTTAGTTTTTCATCTATTGTAAGTTCCTGTGACAGCAACGCCCCCTAACAGACGATGCAGTTCATATGTCTCATCATGTTCCGGCAGATTCTTTGCCAGTCCAAGCATTATGATATTCAGCAGGTCAAGATTTCCTTTCCATTCATAAGAACCAATCAAATCTTACCAGACCTTCATTGATCTCTTCATTTTCTGTGTTGAAACTGACCAGTCTCTCTCACCATTTTTTTCATTAGCTGCATTTGTAAGTCCAGGATCTACAGGTACAGTACTGATATGTGGTGTTCCCTCGATGCAGTTGACCACATCCTTGGGATTCATGCCCTTAAACTCATCAACTGTTTTTACCAGTATATGTGCCAGTATGCTCTTCTGTCCTAACAGACGCTTTGCACTCGTATCATACTGTGCTTTTGAATCTGTTGCTTTCACTGCATTTTTTAATTCTGTATTCACTGGTCTTCCTCCTTTTTGTAACAGATATAGTCATCCCCAAAAAGACACCTGACCACATTTATATTATAACTTACCCATTTCTTTTATACAATCAGATTTTACATTTGAAATAAAATGGTAATGTTTCTAATTTTATCTGCCTCTCTGCAATTGAACGATTGCCTCGCAATGTTTTGTCCATGGAAACATATCTACAGGTGTAATTTCTTTTACGCTGTACCCATGACTCGAAAGATATTTCAAATCTCTTGCAAGCGTCTCCGGATTACAGGAGACATACACCACCTTTTTCGGTGCAAGACGGACAACCGATGACAAAAATGCCTCGTCGCTTCCGGCGCGTGGTGGGTCCATAAATACGACATCCACTTCCGCCTTCTGCTCTGCCATTTCCACCATGAATTTTCCGGCATCTGCATGATAAAAACGCACATTTTTTATGTTATTGCGCTTTGCATTGATAATTGCATCACGCACAGCGTCCTGATTCAGTTCAACGCTGATAACCTCTTTCGCTTTCGATGCCGCAATCAGTCCAATCGTTCCGATTCCACAGTAGGCGTCCACAATGCGCTCTTTCCCGGTCAGCCCGGCATACTCGATTGCCTTGTTGTAAAGCACTTCCGTCTGAACTGGATTCACCTGATAAAAAGATTTCGGTGAGATGCGGAAAGTACATCCACAGAGCGTGTCCTCAATGAAGCCTTTTCCGTAGATTGTCGTTTCCTTTTCGCCTAACACCATGCTTGTGCGCTTATCGTTTACGTTTACGACTATCGTTGTAATCTCCGGATGCAGTTTCCGCAAAGCCTTTACAAAATTATTCTTAGACGGCAGAATCGGGGAGCCTAATACAAGTACAACCATAATCTGTCCGCTTGTAAAGCCGCGGCGAATCAGAACATGGCGCAAAAGTCCATATCCTGTATCCTCGTCATACGTCTTGATTTTAAAAGAACGAAGCAGACCGCGGATATCACGGATGATGGCATCCGCTTTCGCATCTTCAATCCGGCACTCGTCGATGTTGATGACATCATGCGTTCCGGCTTTGTAGACACCGGAAATAACTGCCCCGGCGGCAACGCCTCCGCGTCCTTTATTCTTGCCACGCGCACCTCTTTTTTCAATATCAAAAACAGCGTGCACCTTATTTCTATAATGATATGGATCTTCCATGCCGACAATCGGCTGTACCTTGCAGAATTTTTTCACCTGCTCTTCCACATACGTTTGCTTTTCTTTTAATTGTTTTTCATAAGGCATGCCCTGGTAATCACAGCCACCGCATTTTTTTGCGTATGGGCAGGCATCCTTTTTTTCATTTTGCTTTGTCATTTTGACTCCTTATTCTTCTAAATTTCTCATGAACACAGTATAGCTTCTAATATGGGACAATTCAACTTTTTTTCTTTTTCTGCGAAAAAAATCCCTCCCAGAATCGTCTGGGAGGGTCACTACCTTATTATGCTTTCTTCCACTTCGCATAAAGTTTTATATTCTTTTTACATCCCTTGATGGAAGTTACTTTTTTGGTACACTTCTTGTCCCGATACCATCCTGCAAACGTATATCCCTTTCGGGTTGGATTCTTCAGTTTTATTTTTTCCCCCGATGTATATTGGTCATACGTGATATATTTCGGATTCTTTTTGTTATTTTTACCGCCCTTTAACTCATAGGAGATTTTGTATTTTACCGCCGATAAATCTGCGGTCTGGCTCATATAATACTCGCCCTCATCATCAATATAATAGGCTTTTACATAGTAAAAATACTCATATTTTTTCAATTCAACTTCCGTATCTACATAAGATTGTGTACCTGCCTGCACATCTGCCACATACTCAGAGCCATAAAATTTTCCCTTCCGAAATTTGAGCCTGTTCATCTCATAGCCACTGATATTCTCTACTGATTTCCACTTGACGGTTACCTTGTCACCTTTGTTGTTTCCGACCGCTGAACAGGAGACTTCTGCCGGGAGCACCGTTACCTTGCATTTTGCGGTATGCTGCCCTACTTTTGCCGTAATTGTGGCATCTCCATATCCATATGCTTTCACAACACCTTTTCGATTGACTTTTGCCACTTTCTTGTTGCTGCTCGACCATGTCACGGTCTTATCGTCTTTCGTATTGGCTGGTGCATAACTGACAGACAATTTAACGCTTTCTCCATAGGCAATGGTCTCTTTTTTCTTATTCAGCGAAATTCCCGTCAGTTTCGTGGCATCGACTTTGATTGTGACAGATGCCTTCTTATTTCCATCCACCGTCGTCGCTGTGATGGTCGCTTTTCCCGCTTTCTTTCCTGTCACCACGCCACTGTTCGCATTAACTTTTGCAATCGTCTCATCGGAACTTGTCCATGTTACTTTCTGATTCGTCGCATTTTCCGGTGATATTGTTGCATTTAGTCTTGTAGTTCCACCAACTCCAATCTTTTTCTCAGAAGCTGATACGGTTACTTTTTTAACCGGAACCAAATCTTTTACTCTGTTCGTATACGCCTTTATTCGAAAATTTCCGGTTCCATCCTCTCCGTAATCTGTCCATTTACCATTCTCTTTTACCAGACTCTGACCGGCTTTGGAATACGCTGTGCAGTCTAACCAGTTTTCGAGCGCAATGGAACTCTCAACCGAAACAGAGGCTGTCTTTCCCGGTTTTTTAAGTGTGATAACCACCGCATATTTATCCCCTTTTTGCAGATATACCGGCTTCTCCAATTCGACGGTATACAGCCCTTCATAAGTCGTTTTTCCCTTTATGGACTGTACATGCATACCGCTTTCCGGGTTTTTCCTGCTGGAAAGATTTACATAAATATCGACTGTGTATTGCTCGTTTGTCTCCTCTGTCTCAAAGGATACCGCCTTTAACTGTTCGTTTGCCTTTTTCGCTTTAAATACATTGGCAGCTTTCACCGTGTCGCCTGCCCCTGTATAACTTGTCGAATATTCACAACCATCGTACTGATAGTTATTTTCATAATACTGTTCGTCGCCTTTTTCTACAAACGAGAAAGCATATGCCGCATTCTGCAGTGATCCCTCATAATAGGACATCCAGAAATATCCGTCAAAGCTCTCGCCATCATCACCCCAGCTGTTTCGCACCAGCCATGCACCGTCTCCCGGAGCTTCTACCGGAAAGTTTTCTTTTGAAAATGTATCATCCCAGCCCACAACCGTGACCGCATGATCCGAATCTTCTACCTCCGGATTGTAGTACGAATTGTGTTCTTCATCATAACTGCTGTATTCTACACAAAAATTTATGCCAAGAGCGCCGTACTCCATCAACAGTCTTTTTGCATTCTCTCTGTCCTCGTTGATATTTACCACATAGGCTCCCGTCATGTGCGCACTGTCATCATAAGCCAGTTTGCTGTCCAGACCATTCGCAAGCACTGTATCTGCCTGCGTATATGGTGCTTTTTCCTCATCTGCCGCTCCCAGCCAGTTCGCATATGCCTGCATGGAAAACATGTAGTTTCCGCCAGTGTCAAGAAAACCGAGCGAAGAATCATTCAGCACATTACTGTCTCCCTCTGTTCCCCCAAGTGGATCTGTCACTGTATTGTTTGTAAAATACGCCAGATGCAATTCACTCAAATTTAAAGTCGAGATATCCAACGATGCATTTTCCTTTAAAAGGCTTGTCTCTGCCAGCACAGTAGACCCAAATGCCCAACAGGTTCCATACGGATTCTGATCTTTTACTGTCGTCAGACGCTCTGTTTTGTATTTCGCCGGCAATGCTGCTGCCTGATAAATCTCAAGACCGTCCCCTTCGGTGGAATCCAGCACACCAACCTCATTTTCACCCGGAACCGTGATGTAGCCACCAGTCTTATGCTCTGTTTCAGGGTTCAAATCTTCCGTCATCTCGGTAGTCTCGGTTTCCTCGATTTCTTCCTCCGTCTCGGTTGGCTCTGCTTCCTCGGTTTCTTTCTCTGTCTCGGTCTCTTTTTCTGTCTCGGCTGGCTCTGCTTCCTCGGTTTCTTCTGGTTCTTTCTCTGGCTCGGTTGATTCCGTTTCCTCGATTTTGCCTGCTGTCTCGGTGGTCTCCGATTCTTTGACTTCTTCCTCTGTCTCTTCTGGCTCGGTTGGCTCAGTTTCCTCCATTTTGCCTGCTGTCTCGGTGGTCTCCGATTCTTCTATCATTTCAGTGTTGTCCTGATCTGCCTTAACCACATAATCAAGCGGTGTCGTCAACATCGAAGCACAAAGAAAAAGTGCCAAAAATTGTTTCATTCTTTTCATAACGCTCTCCCTCACATTTTTCCATTATCATTTCAATTGTAACACCATACTTTTGCAATATATGGAAAATTTTCTTATGATTTTCTTATGATTTTGAGGGACTATTTACTGTATCTGGTTTGTTCTGCTGTTTTATGATTACCTTTGTACCCGCTTTATAATGAATTGGGGCTATGACGGAAAAACGCCCTGGAAGTATCCAATTTGTGTTAAAAATTGGATACTTCCAGGGCAGTTTTTGTGTAGACCCAAGGATGTTGCCTGCTCTATGTTTTCATTATAAGCTCTCGCCAATGCGCTCAAGCTCTTCCATCGCTTTTACATCTTTTGCAAGCTCATCCCGTGCAGTAGCATAGTATGATTTCTGGAAAAGCATATCCCACGACAAATAATCCGCCATGCAGTCAAACTGCTTACAAATCAACTCATACTGTATGCTATCAACTGGCGAACCGCCTACAATAATTATACCAACTTTTTTATTTTTCAGCTGCAACCCACGGCAATAACATTTATCAATTATAAGCTTTAACTGTGCCGACATTCCCCACCAATATACAGGTGTTGCAAAGAGAATCATGTCAGCTGCTGCAATTTTTTCAATTGTTGGATTGGTATCATCTCTGTCCACACAGCCCTTATGGCATTGACAAGCGCCACATCCCTTACAAGGTGCTATATGCAACTTATCTGGTTCAATCACTTCAATTTCGTTCCCTTTAAATGCGCCTTTCATAAATGCATTGATTGCAGTTAATGTATTTCCTTTTCTTGCACTGCCGTTAATAATTACAATTTTCATATAATCACTCCACTTTCTTCCTTATAACTCAAGTATTCCTGCCACTTTCCCATTTCCTATTTCTCCAGATGAACGCCTAGCGCTCTTCCACCACCTGAAAAATGTAGAACTTCAAATAATAACTCTCCGGCACATTCGCACTATTCGCCCAGAGAATCGGATGATCCGGTGCCTGGGTGCGGAACTCGACCTGACGGAGGCGCTTGTGTGTCGCCTTTGCGGCTTCCTTAACCGTCTTTGCAAGAAGTTCCTGTGTCATGAAGTGGGAGCAGGAACAGGTCGCAAGGTAGCCGCCGTCTTTGACAAGTTTTAAGCCTTTCATGTTGATTTCACGGTAGCCTTTGATGGCGTTTTTGGTCGCCTCACGCGACTTCGTGAAAGCCGGTGGGTCTAAGATTACGACATCATACTTTTCTCCGGCTGCTGCAAGTTTCGGCAGTTCATCTAAAACGTTTGCGCAGCGGAAATGCACCGTATCTTCAAGTCCGTTCCGGCGGGCATTTTCTGTCGCCTGCGCCACGGCGTACTCTGAGATATCTAAGCCTGTCACATCCGAAGCCCCGGCGATTCCTGCGTTTAAGGCAAAGGTTCCCATATGGGTAAAGCAGTCTAACACCTTTTTTCCTTTGCAGATACGCTGCATCGCAAGGCGGTTGTATTTCTGGTCAAGGAAAAATCCAGTTTTTTGTCCATTCACCACGTCCACCATATAGTGAACACCATTTTCCACAATCTCAACGTTCGTGTCAAATTCTCCGCCGATGAAACCTTTTTTCTTCGAAAGGCCCTCTTTCGTACGCTCATTGGCATCACTTCTCTCATAAACACCGCGAATTGTGATGCCGTCTTTCGCAAGCGTTTCTTTTAACAGCTCTACAATGGTCTCCTTGAACCGCTCCATGCCGAGGGCTAGGCACTCTACCACCAGAACATCTGCGTACTTGTCCACGACAAGCCCCGGAAGGAAATCTGCCTCCCCGAAAATGACACGGCAGGCGTCTGTATCCGCCGGATTTGCTGCCATAACTGTTTTGCGGTAATCCCACGCATTCTGTACGCGCATCTGTAAAAAATCACGGTCAATTTCCTGCTCCACATGTCTTGTCAGCATGCGGATGCGAATCTTCGAATTCTGGTTGATAAAACCTTTTCCCATCGGATAACCGTCGAAATCGTGTACGGTGACCACATCCCCGTTTTTGAATGTTCCGACAATCGTATCTATCTCATTATGAAAAATCCAGAGTCCGCCCGCCTTAATCGTGCGTCCCTCACCTTTTTTCAATGTAACAACTGTACTCATTTTTTTCCTCCATTAATTCTTATTTACAATGTAAATTCCCACGCACACCAGCACAAGCGAAACCACACTCATGATGCCGAGCACGTCCGATTCTGCCAGTAAAAATGCCGACAAAATCACACCAAACACCGGATTCATAAAACCGAAAACGGCAACTTTAGAAACCGGATTGTATTTTAAAAGGATGCCCCAGAGCGAATATGCCGCCGCCGATATGAACGCAAGGTACAAAAGCATTGCAATTCCCTTCGGCGTCACAACTGCGATGGAGCCGCCCATGAAAAGTCCCGCCACAATCATAACGGCACCGCCGACCACAAACTGATAGCCGCTGAGCAGCACCGGATTTTCCGTCTTAGAAAAACGTTTCAAAAAGACGGACGAAAATGCGTAGGCAACGGTGGATAAGAAAATAAAGCCCTCTCCATTCCACGCAAATCCGCCTTCAAGCCCTGTCCCGGTCAGGTTGACAAGTACAACACCTGCGAAACCGATTACGCAGCCTGCCATTTTCCGAACGGTCAGTTTTTCCTGATGGAACAAAAGACTCGCCACCAGAATTGCAATGAAAACGTTTACGCCCTCGATAATCGACGCCTTCACACCGCTCGTATGTGCCAGTCCCACATAGAAAAATATATACTGTGCTACGGTTTGTAATACACTAAGCCAGCAGATTTTGCCCCAGGCATCTTTGCCCGGAATCAATACTTTCCGCTGCAACACGCTTCCTATCAGAATCGCCATCACTCCTGCCAAAAGAAAACGGCAGCCCGCAAATAAAATCTGCGTTGCCGTCGCAGACGATGCAATATCAAAATACCGGTATCCCAATTTAATACACGGGAATGCGCTTCCCCAAAGCGCGCAGCACACCAGCGCGCCAAGCCACACAACCCATGTTTTCTGCATAAAATTTTCCTGATTCCTCATTATCCTATCATTCCTCACTCTTTTTATCCCACCCATTGTATCACACAATTTGGCTCTTTACACCCACAACCTCCAATTTCTACTACAGAAATCCCGCCAAAATGCCGATGCTATAATATAGAACGTTCCTTTGCAGCCAGCCTTTTTTCCTGCTGCTGCAGAATGGACAAATATCGCAAAGATGAGGTGCATGATGATTACTGTCAGCTTATGTATGATTGTAAAAAACGAGGCGGAGGTACTGGCAAGATGCTTAGATTCCCTCGCTGATTTAATGAACGAGATTATTATTGTAGACACGGGCTCTACCGACAATACCAAGGAAATCGCAGCCCGTTACACGGATAAAATTTATGACTTTGCATGGAACGATGACTTTGCATCGGCGAGAAACTTTTCTTTTTCCAAAGCAACCATGGATTACATCTATGCGCCCGATGCAGACGAGGTGTTAGACGAGGAAAACCGTATGCGTTTCCACCGCATGAAGCAGGTTCTGCTGCCGGAAGTTGATATCGTACAGATGAAATATGTCACACCGGCAGAATTCAATACCGTTTTGAATGCCAAAAAAGAATACCGCCCGAAACTGTTCAAACGCCTGCGCACTTTTACGTGGGTGGACCCGGTTCACGAGACCATACAGTTACAGCCGGTTGTGTTTGACAGCGATATCGAGATTTTACATCTCCCACAGAATCTGCACAGCAAACGTGACTTTTCTATTTTCCAGCGCGCTTTTGAACGTGACGGAAGGCTTTCCGAAAAAATTCACCAGATGTATGCAAAAGAACTTTTTGTGTCGGGGACGGATGAAGATTTTCTTTCCGCAAAAGAAATCTTTTTGCAGACACTTTTTACCTCGCAAAAAGAAGACTGCATCAAGGCAGCCTCCTGTGTACTCTGCCACATTTACCGGCTTGAACATAACGTCAATGAGTTCTTCAAGCTGGCTTTAAAGGATATGGTAACCACCCCATGTGCAGAAATCTGCTATGAACTTGGAACGTATTTCTTCGACGCCGGAGATATCGACGAGGCAATTTTATGGTTCCTAAACGCCTCCTCGGAGACGGAGAGCATCCTTGACATTCACAGAAGCGGCGACCTTCCACTTCAGAAATTATCCGAATGTTACCGCCTCATGGCAGCCGACTTAGCGGCGCAGGGCGACGGGGAATCCCTATTCTACGAAGACTGCGTTGCACAGGCAGATAGCTATGCTGCCGCAGCCGCAGATTGGGAATTGCCGGAAGAACTGTAGTTACAGCACGGACACACTTGCATTTCTTGCCAATACGGAGCACCCTTTTTCAAATGTCAGGGGTGCTCCTTCCATTGTCGTCACAATGCCGCCGGCTTCTCTTACAATCAGACAGCCTGCCGCATAATCCCAAGGTGAGAGTTTTAATTCAAAATAAAGTTCGGCGCGTCCCGATGCGACACTGCACAGATCAATCGCTGCAGAACCACTTCTTCGGATGTCAAGCGCCTGTTTAAAATAGGAAAACGCTTTCTCAAACGATGGCCGGTTCAGATTCTCATAATAAGGTGCTGTTCCAAACAAAACGATTCCGTTTGAGAGCGGCTGTTTTGACACATGGATTGGCTCTCCATTGCAAAAAGCACCTTTTCCCTTCTCCGCCGTAAACATCTCGTCTAAATAAGGCTGATACACGCAGCCGATATAGGGCTCTCCATCCTTTAAAAGTCCTACCGAGATTGCGCTGGTCTTGTAGTCCTTGATGAAATTCGTCGTTCCGTCAATCGGGTCGACAATAAACGCATATCCGCTCTTTAATCTGTCCACAGAATCATTTTCATCCGCGATTTCCTCTTCTCCGACAAAATGCGCTTCCGGTAAAATCGCAAGCAATCGCTTTTTCAATTCTTCCTGCACTTTTTTATCGTAGGTGGTGACGAAATTAGCATGCCCCTCTTTCTCATTAATAAACGCTCCACTCCGGTTTGCGCCAAGCATGATTTTTCCACAATCACGCATGGCATCCGCAATCTTTTCCACAAGCGTCTGCTGTAACATGTGCAAAACCTTTGTCTCACGGCAAAGCCAGGAAATCTCTTTTTCCATTCCTGCTGCAAGCAGCTTCTCCTGCGCCTCTACCGCTTCCTCACAGCGGATAAAAACCGGGCGAAACTCTAACTTTTCTTCGTAATCGTCTAAGTCAGAACCCACCGTTTTCTTCCCTTTGAGTGTACACAAGTAATAAACGGATTCCATCTGAAAATAGGTATCCGGCTCCTCCGTATCGATGCACTGCTCGAACGTCTTTCCGACAAGTTCGCCGACCTCAGCTTCGACATAGCCGGTCTCCTCCCGGATTTCACGAAGCAATGCCGCCTCGTCCGACTCTCCTTTTTCGACACCGCCACCCGGAAATTTATAATCGCCGCGGTTTGTCTCGACGAGAAGAAGCTTCTCGCCCTCCCAGATGACAGCCCTGACGGCTCTTCGTTTCTTGATGTAATATCTCCCCTGCTCCGGAAGTTCATCCGTTATCATTTTTATATCAAACTGCATGATGTATCCCTCCACTTTTCTGATTCTTTTATTTTCTCACGCCTTACAATTTCTGTCTACGAAAACCTTGTAAATTTTCTCATAAAGTGATACGATAGAAGTATGGTAAAAATTTAACAATCTTTTTTGGGAGGTATATTTCATGGATTTTTTAGAAGAATATAAACAGAAATCAGTCTCCGCTGACGAGGCTGTAAAAATCATCAAATCCGGTGACTGGGTTGATTATGGCTGGTGCACCAATACCGTAGATGCACTCGATAAAGCACTTGCAAAGCGTACCGATGAATTAAAAGATGTAAAACTGCGTGGCGGTATCTTATTGAAACCGCTTGCTGTTTTTGAACGTGAGGATGCCGGAGAGCATTTCTGCTGGAACTCATGGCATATGTCCGGAATTGAACGTAAATTGATTGCACGTGGATGTGCTTACTATTCTCCAATCCGTTACTCTGAACTTCCTCGCTACTACCGCGAGATTGACTGCCCGGATGACGTTGCTATGTTCCAGGTAGCTCCAATGGATAAACATGGTTATTTCAATTTTGGTCCTAACGCATCTCACCTTGGTGCAATGTGTGAACGTGCCAAACACATCATCGTTGAGGTCAACGAGAATATGCCTCGCTGTCTCGGCGGCACAGAGTGTGGCATCCATATTTCTGATGTTACCTACATTGTAGAGGGTTCTAACCCACCAATCGGTGAGCTTGGTGCAGGCGGCCCTGCAACCGATGTCGATAAGGCAGTTGCAAAATTAATCGTAGACGAGATTCCAAACGGAGCATGTTTACAGCTCGGTATTGGTGGTATGCCAAATGCCGTTGGTTCCCTGATTGCAGAATCCGACTTAAAAGACCTTGGTGTCCACACCGAAATGTATGTCGATGCTTTTGTTGACATCGCAAGAGCCGGAAAAATCAACGGTTCCAAGAAGAACATCGACCGTTTCCGTCAGGTCTACGGTTTCGGTGCCGGAACAAAGAAAATGTATGACTACTTAGACGAGAACCCGGAGATGATGAGTGCACCTGTCAGCTACACCAATGACATCCGCCAGATTTCCGCACTTGATAACTTTATTTCCATCAACAATGCCGTTGATATCGATTTATTCGGTCAGGTCAATGCAGAATCTGCAGGTACCAAACATATCAGTGGTGCAGGCGGACAGCTCGATTTCGTATTGGGTGCTTACCTCTCTAACGGTGGTAAAAGTTTCATCTGTCTGTCTTCTACCTTTAAGACAAAAGACGGTCAGTTACAGTCCCGTATCCGTCCAACTTTAGCAAACGGCTCTATCGTAACCGATACCCGTGCCAACACACACTTTGTTGTAACCGAATACGGAAAAGTAAACTTAAAAGGTCTCTCCGCATGGCAGAGAGCAGAAGCCTTAATCTCCATCGCACATCCGGATTTCCGTGATGAGCTGATTGCAGAGGCAGATAAATTACATATCTGGAGAAAATCCAATAAATAATAAAGTGTGCGCCCGAGCGGTATGCGAAGCATTAAATTCTTCTCCGCGAGGTGCGCATCCTCGCGAAGCGTTTTATGTAATAGGGACGAAGTTTCCTATCACATAAAAGTAGGACATTGTCCTGATATCATAAAAGAACAGAAGGTCGTTTCTATATTTTTTAGTAGTAGAGACGGCTTTCTGTTCTTTTTACAATACTTGGATAATGTCCTATTTTTATTTAAGAATATAGTTCTTACATCGGTGACATGCGTTCACTGATTTCGATTCCGGTAGGCGTTCCTGCAAGCCCGCCCTTTCCGGTCTCACGAATATCTTCGTGCATGCTTCGCCCGATGGCACGCATCGCATCAAATACTTCGTCCGGTGGAATCTTACTGAAAATTCCCGCCATGGTAAGGTCTGCGGATGTCAGCGCATTGACTGCGCCCATGACATTTCGTTTCACGCACGGAACTTCCACAAGTCCGGCTACCGGATCACAGGCAAGCCCCAAAAGATTTTTCATGGCGAGCGCCGCCGCATTCGCGATTGCTCTGGCGTCACCGCCCAAAAGATAAGCAACACCACCTGCCGCCATCGAGGACGCGGAGCCAATCTCCGCCTGACAGCCTCCCGCTGCGCCGGCGAGAAATGCACGGCTTGCAATCACGCCGCCGATACCCGCTGCAACATAGAGTGCCTCAACCATCTTATCTTCCGTAAAATGACGTTCCTCTTCCACACTTAAAAACACGGCCGGAACCACCCCGCAGGAGCCTGCTGTCGGTGCCGCAACGATTCGTTTCATGCAGGCATTCGATTCCCCTGTTTTTAATGCTTTCTCCATAACTTTCCCGATGAAGTCACCACAGAGAAGATTCCCTGCTTTGCGGGCATCCATCATTTTCTTTCCCTCGCTTCCGACGAGTCCGCTCGCTGATTTCAATTGCGGGTCGTACTCTTCATCCGCCGATTTCATGGCGCGGTACATTCTGCGCATCTGTTCAAATCCTTCTGCCTCACTGATACCCTGCTCTTTGCAGTCATCTTCCTGCACAATTTTCCAGAAGGGTTTTCCTGTTTTTTCTTCTTCCTGGCAAATCTCTTCCAGTGATTTATACATGAATGTCTATCCTCCAACTCTTTTTTATGATTCGTTCTTTTTCTCATCTGCAAGACTTAAATAAGTCACTTTCATGATTCCCTCTAATCGTTCGAGCCACTCGATGGATTCGTCCGGCACTTCCTGATCGCACTCAATTACCATGACGGCATTGCCACCACGGCTGGCACGATATAACTGCATCGTCGCAATGTTGACAGACTTGTGCGCCAGCATCGATGTAACTTCGGTGACATGTCCCGGCTGATCCACGTTGTGTACAATCAGCGTCGGGTAATCTCCGCTGAAATTCGCCGTAAGCCCGTCAATCTGACAAATCTGAATCTGTCCGCCACCGACGGACGCGGCGATAATCTCTAACGTTCTCCCGCTGACACCGGTCAGATTAATTTTTACCGAATTCGGATGCACATCTCCAAGGTCAATTCCACCTAAGGAAAATTTCATTCCACGCTCTTTTGCAATTTCAAAGCTGTGTGGAATCTGTGGATTGTCCACCTCCATTCCAAGCAGTCCTGCCACTAACGCTTTATCCGTTCCATGTCCTTTTCCGGTTGCAAGAAAAGAACCATGAAAAAGAATCTCCGCTTCCGTGATTTCTTCCGCTAAAAGCTTGCGGCAGACTCTTCCTATTTTCACTGCTCCGGCTGTATGGGAGCTGGACGGGCCTACCATAACCGGTCCAATAATATCTAATAAATTCATACTTCCACCATGACCTTTCTCATCCGCAAATAAATTGCCGTACAAGACAAAGAGGCATATTCGTCTGAATATCCCTCCATTGGTCTCTTCCTTATTATTATAATTCTTTTTAAAAAAGCTATTCTATCATTTTGTCCGTGATAATTATAACATCCTCCCATAGAAAAGCAAGCTATTCTTGCAGACTATTCTGAAAACGGTTCTGAATTCCTTCGATGATTTTGGTCTTGTCATTATTTTTATACGGTGCCGCCACATTTATATTCTCGCCACGGTAGGAAAAAGTAATACTTGGCTCTGTGTGGTGTTCTTCCAGCTCCTGATACACTTCATAGCATTTTTCCGCTGCTTCGGCAATGGATTCCGCTTCAACTTCAACAGTAGTACAAATGTAAGTCTCTGTTCCGGTGAGCATGTCGTCTAAGCTTTCACCTTCCACCCAGTCGCCTGCATCCTCCATGAACTGCGCCTTGTAATCCGTCACCCGCGCACCTTCCACCTGCTCTACCCAGGCATACACATTTTCCTCAAGGTCTTTTTCAAAAAAATACTGGTAATAATTATCCTTGAAATCCGTTCCATCTTTTTTGATTTCCGCCCGGAATGTCTGTGTCTCATCCTCTGCACAGACGTCGGCAAGATACCGCGCCTCCTTACCAAGCGGCACTCCACCTGATACCGACACGTTCTCCACATCCAGCACCTGAAACGTTTTGTCGTATTTTTCTTCTAATTTTTTCTGGATTGCCTGCCCCGCTTCATCCTTATTGGATATTTTGGCATTTTTCCTGCATCCAAACATTCCAAGGGAACAGATGCAGACCATTCCAAGCAATACAATCCGAAGCCATTTATTTTTCATGTTCATCCCATGCCTTTCCTTATTATAGTGCACAAAGTTTATGTTCTGTGTTCGTGTATAACGCAATAATTTCTTCTAATGTTTCTCCTAATTCCTGGCAATTCCTGCGCTCTGTTTCCATATTTCGAATCATTGCCTGTAGCGCAATGTAGTAATCTCTGTACTGATTTTTGTCTAAATGAGACTTCACGTCCGAAGTCCGCTGAATCTGTCTGCCCAGTTCTCCCGCCGCTTTTTTGAAATTCGAGGACTGCCGCCGCAGTTCCATGACATGAACTGTGAACTGGCCATTTCCTGATCCGGTGAACACATCGCCCCATTTTCCGATTTTTCCTCCCCATTTTTCGAGGAAATCACTGATGACACGGGAAGCAGACTCAAACTTTTCTACGACACCGTCCTTAATCTCTTTTAAGGTGCGAACCGCCTTGTCACGCACACCTTTTAACCAGTTGATGCGTTTCTCGAAGAAGTTTTCCACCTCAGAAATCACTTTTTTCTTCACGTTGTCAACGGCATTCTTGACATCTCGCTCAATGCTTTGATATGCATGGGATAGCAGTAATCCAACTACATCTTTTAATGCCTGCCGTTCTTTCGGAGACGCATTCTTATAGATAGTGACCGCCTCATACACATTTGCGATTGGAAGCAGTTTGTCCGCGATTGTCTCTTTTGCCGCATCTGACAAAAATCCAAACCGGTCAATTTCATCTAATGCACGCTCCAGCTGCTCCTTGTTATCCGCATACGGACTGCTGTCATCTCCGGCAATCATGGAATACACCCCGAGTTTATCTGCCATGCGAAGTGCATTTTCCAATTCCTGCGGTGTCAAATCTGCCACGGTCTTATCTAACGCCTCATTGATAAGATTCGACACATACGATGGTTTCGCCACTGCAAAGCCATTTCCATCGTCTACCACAAAAGAAAACAAATCGTGCTCTCCTAAGATTCCCATTTTCTCATAGGCTTCCCGCACCTCTGACTGCACATAGTTCGTATTTCCCGTTTTGTCAATCAGAAGGCGTCCAATAACCGAATCCGGCGGGTAGTAGTTGTTCAGTTTGTCCGCCAGTTCACTGTAGCCGTCACGGAAATTGTTCTGGTATGTGCTATTTACACCCGGGCCGTCAAAATTATCAATGCGTAAAACACTGTCGCGGATATCCGGATTTGACATGATATAGGCTGCAATGACATCGTTTCCACCTTTTGAGTGTCCGGTCAGATAATTCGAGTCCGTGTCAATTCCCTTCATGTATTCCGCAGAAAGCATCTGCGCATTGGTGCCGTCCGTGTCGTAGGCAAGCTGAAAATCTTCTCTCCAGCCGAGTGTCGTTCCATCCGTCCCGCGCATTGCAACTACAGATGTATCATCATCTATTTTCACCTGATATGCTGCCCACTGCGACTCTAAGTTCTCACCGTTTACCTTTAACGTGTCCTGTGTCTGAAAATTCGTCATCGAACAGTTCTGATACCGCTCACTGTTTTCCAATGTGCGAATGAAGTCCTTCTCATCCGCCTTCAGCGAATCATAAACTTTCTCATTTTCCCGCACTGCCCTCGCATAATCACTTACGCTGATGGTGGTATCCTCCCCCGCATAGCCAAGGTCCTCAAACCGGATATAACTTAACTGTGCAAAAACGGCTGCGTCCATCTCATTATAGTTCCCTGAAGTCAGTGCTTCATCCTGTGTGCTGATATAATCGTTGATTGTCCCCATAACTTTCTCCTCGTTTGCTGGTCTGTTTTTTTATACCAATATTATATTAGCAAATCTTGGAAAAGGAATCCAGCGATTCCGACAGACGACACGTTTACGGGGATGAATAACCAGTTTTCTGCAAAATTCTGGCTATTTTTTCCCGGCTGTGCTAAAATAGCGTTTGCAGCTAATTTCAATTACCATGCAGAATGGAGTCATTTACTATGAAAAACGAAGATAACTTTTTAGAAGAACCGATACAGGAACATTTGCATGAGCACTCTCATGAGGAACACTCACACGAGGAACATTTGCATGAGCACTCTCATGAGGAGCATTCACATGAACACTCCCATGAGGAACATTCACATTCACATACACATCCGCATCACCATACCAATACAAAGACTGTGCTAAACCGCATGAACCGCGCCATCGGTCACATGGAATCCGTGAAGCGCATGATTGAGGACGGCCGTGACTGCAGTGAAGTCCTCGTCCAGATTGCCGCTGTCCGCTCTGCGATTAATAACATTGGAAAAATCATCTTAGAGGATCACATTGACCATTGTGTGATAGATGCCATCGAAACCGGGGATGAACAGGTCATTAAGGACTTAAATGAGGCAATTAAAAAGTTTGTAAAATGATTTTTGTACATATTTTGTTCATTTTTTATTCACAATCTACATAAATTAATTAAAACTTAAGAGTTTTTTATGGATGTTTACTGTTGATTTTTGAGCTTATGAGAGGTATATTCTTTTAGAATCGCAAAATAGATTTTACATGCTATTTACAGAACTTACATATAAGAATTTTTAATGTTGATACTAACATGATTTTAGGAGGATTTACATGAAACTGAAGCATCGTTTGAAGGCAAAACTTGGTCAGACCAAAGTTTTTGCAAAGATTCAGCCAAAACTGAAACTTGTTACTGAGAATGAGACACTCCAGAAAGTTATGAAAAAGGTTCAGTACCTTTTTTCCAAACTGCCTTGGCGTAAACCTCATTCCGAAAAATATTATAAGGTGATTGCATTTTTGAACAAATACTCTCTGGTATTTCAGTTTTTGCTTTCCTGCTTACTGACATTTGTCATCGAAGTCATTTCCAGAAGAGATTTCCTTTCTGCCTGTACTTTCGTAAGCAGCCACACCTTAGCTTACTTGTATAACGCATTTATTATTTTTGTATCGCTTTCTCTCGTCTACCTAATCCGCAGAAGAGCGTTTGCAAGAATCTTAATTTCCGGTATATGGATTTTCCTCGGAACCGTAAATGGTGTCATTCTTTCGAACCGTGTTACACCGTTTACCTATACCGATTTAAAATGTATCTCTGATTTGTTTGCAATGCAGAATACAAATTATTTTACAGCAGAAGAGGCAACTCTCGTTGTTATTATTGTTGGCGCATTTTTAGCTTTCTGTGCCTATCTGTTTTTACTTGGACCAAGATATCAGGGAAAACTGCACAAGATTGGTTCCCCGATTTGCATTGCAGCTTTGATTCTGATTGGTGTTCCTGTTACAACACAGGCTGCACAGAACACTAACGTTTTAGCATCCTATTTTGCGAATATTGCGGAAGGATTTTCCGATTATGGATTTATCTACGGTTTCTCCAGCAGCGTTGTAGGACGTGGTATGGATAAGCCGAAGGATTATTCAGAAGAGGCTGTTGACACGATTGAAGATACGGTTAATTCCGAATCTGAAACAACCAGCAGTTCCAAACCAAATATCATCTGCGTTCTGTTAGAGTCTTTCTGTGACCCGACAGAAGTAAACTTTTTACAGCTTTCAGAGGATCCGGTTCCTACTTTCCACTACTTAGAGGATAATTTCTCCAGCGGCTATCTCACCGTTCCGGTTGTCGGCGCAGGAACAGCCAATACAGAGTTTGAAGTTTTAACCGGTATGAGCATGCAGTATTTTGGAACCGGCGAATATCCTTACAAAACAATTTTAAAACAGACCGATTGCGAGAGTATTGCATCTGACCTTTCCAAGATTGGATATTCTACTCACGTTACACACAATAACACAGCAACTTTCTACAGTAGAAACAATGCCTTCTCTATGATGGGATTTGATACTTTTACAAGTAAAGAGTTATTAAACATCAATGAGATGACACCAAATGGTAACTGGTCTACAGATGACGTTTTAGTCGGTGCAACCATGGATGCCATGAATGCCACCGAAGGTTCTGATTTTGTATACACAATTACAGTTGAGGGACACGGTGATTACCCAACAGAGAAGATTTTAGAGAATCCTGCTATCTCCGTAAGCGGTGCTGCTACAGAAGAGAGCAACAACCAGTGGGAATATTATGTAAACATGATTCACAATGTGGATGATTTTATCAACCAGTTGATTACTGCTGCTGACAACCGCGGCGAAGATACGATGATTGTTCTTTTCGGAGACCACCTTCCTACTATGGGATTAGAGGATTCCGATATGAAATCCGGTGATATTTACAAGACAAAATATGTGACTTGGAACAACTTTGGACTTGAAAAAGAGGATGCTGACCTTTACGCTTACCAGCTGCTTGCACATGCAACAGATTCCGTTGGAATCCATGAAGGTACTATCTTCAAATACCACCAGACACAGGATTCTTCCAATACGGAAACTTATCAGTCCGGACTTGAAATGTTACAGTACGATATCCTTTACGGTGACCGCTACGCTTACAACGGCGAAGATTTATATCCGGCTACCGACTTACAGATGGGTATCAAGGATGTTACCGTTACAAGCCTTCACAAGAATCAGGCAAACAATACCTTGACGGTATACGGTTCGAACTTCACGAAGTACAGCAAGGTTTATGTCAATGACACGAAGGTTCCAACCAATTATGTGACAACCGGCATGCTGACCATCAGCCTTGACAATATCTCCGACGGAGACACTGTAACAGTTAATGTAGTTGGTTCTAAGAGCACCATCTTCCGCTCCTCTAATGATATGGTTTACGTCGACCCTGACGTCATCCACGAGACAGAGGAACCGACCGAAACGGAAGAGCCAACCGAAACAGATTCTACGGAAACAGAATCAACGGAAGCGAAGTCTACTGAGACGGAGACTTCCGAAAATGAAGATAACACTGGTTCGTTAAAAGATACGTTTGAGGAAGACAGTGTTTTAGACGATAACGTTTTAGACGATAACACAAATCAATAATTGCTTTTACAAAAAGAGGTTGAAGAAATCATTCTTCAACCTCTTTCATAATCTGCTCCTAACATTCTTCCTCTTTTCCTAACTGAGCCAGAAGTTCTTTCACTTTTTCTTTGGTTGCCATCCCTTCCGAAAAGGCGGATGCAGAGCCGGTACACACGCCCAGATAAAACGCTTTTTCATAGCTTCCTGAGTCCATATAACCTGCTATAAATCCTGCCACCATGGAATCTCCTGCGCCGACTGAGTTAAGCACTTTTCCCTTTGGGGCTTCGGTCATATAGACCTCGCCATTCTCATCCAAAAGTACAGCCCCTTCACCAGCCATCGATACAAGAACATTTCTTGCACCCTGCTCCTGCAGCTTTTTCGCATAAGGTACCACCTCTTCCCTTGTTTTCAGGGTAACGCCAAATATCTCTCCCAGCTCATGATTATTCGGCTTTATCATAAACGGTCTATATTCGAGTACATTTGTAAGTAAATCTTTTGTTGCATCCACTACAATCTTTATATTTCTTCTCTGCAGATGCTCCATGATGTCGCTGTAAATTGTTCCCGGCATAACACTCGGAATCGAGCCTGCAAGCACTAAAATATCTCCATCCTTCAGCTCATCTAACTGTGCATATAACTTCTTTATATCTTCGTCCTCAATCTTAGGTCCCATTCCGTTAATCTCAGATTCCTCCTGAGCTCTCAGCTTGACATTGATTCTGGAAATACCGTTTTGAACTTTAATAAAATTCGATTCCACGCCGGCTTCTCTCACCCGTGCCGCAATCTCCTCGCCTGTGAAGCCTGCCATGAAGCCCAGGGCACAACTCGTGTGCCCCAGATTTTTTAAAAGAATCGAAACATTGATACCCTTGCCACCGGGATTTATAATTTCCTTAGAGGTTCTGTTTACTTTTCCAAGTTCAAAATTATCTACCGACACAATATAATCGAGCGATGGATTAAATGTAACTGTATAAATCATTTGTTTTCCCCCTGCGACAGCATATCTAAAATCCACTGTACGTCATTTGTTTTCTTCATTTTTTCCAGTGTAGCTTCATCCTCCAGTATAGTGCAGATATTAGAAAGCAGCTCCAGGTGCTCATCACCGATTCCTGCTATTCCAATGACAAGCTGTGCCTTTTCCTTGCCAAAATCAACACCCTCCGGATACTGTAAAAGCACAATACCTGTTTTCTTCACGGTGCCCTTCGCCTCAGACGTGCCATGTGGAATCGCAATTCCCATTCCCATGTAGGTGGAAACTCTGTTTTCCCGTTCAACCATGGCATCCACATAATCGGTATCCACACAGCCCTGTGCAACCAGAAGCTGTCCGGCTGCTCTGATAGCCTCTTCCTTCGATACCGGTGCCTGATTTAATTTAACGCCTGCTGCATTGATGATTTGCGGCTTTTTACCACCTGTTGTCAACTGCGCAAACAGTGTGTCTAAAGCCGGGTCTGACAGGAAGTTTTCGATTGTAACAATCTTTGCATCCGGTGCTGACTTCTTTGCACGTGCCACCAGTGTAACCTGTACAACTGCGATATCCGTATCTGCCGGTATCTCGTCAACCGAGGTGTTGCTTACTGCAATATCAGGTCTGACAGCCTTGATTCTGTTTCTGAACTTTGTGGCACCCATTGCGGATGAGCCCATTCCTGCGTCACAGGCAAAGACAATTTTTTTCACATCACCGGAAGCCATCTCTGCTGCATTATTTACGGTCATGCCCTTAGACTCGGCTTTCATCTGGTTTACAGAATCCTTCGCTGCCTCAAGGCTTTCTCCCTTGCCTCCTGCAAGTTTGATAATCGGCGACGCAATCAAAAATGAAACTATGGTTGCAATTGCAACTCCTGCAATGATAAGGAGCATCTTATCCTTTGGTGCCATGGCAAGGAATGCAATGATAGAACCCGGGGAAGCAGGTCCTTTCAGTCCACAGCCTGTGAGTGAGAAAAATGCGATTGCGCAGATATTTCCAACAATCGGAGCAACAATTACAAATGGATTCATAAGTATGTATGGAAAATAAATCTCATGAATTCCGCCAAGGAAATGAATAATAATTGCGCCCGGTGCCGACTGTTTTGTTGTCTTGTCTTTTGCAAACATCCAATATGCTAAAAGTACGCCAAGTCCTGGACCAGGGTTAGCCTCTAACATATACATGATGGAGCGGCCTGTTGTGGCTGCCTGCTCTGCTCCGATTGGTGTAAAAATACCATGGTTAATTGCATTGTTAAGGAATAACACCTTTGCAGGCTCAATGAAAATAGCGGCAAGTGGAAGTAAACTATGGCTTACTAACACATCAACGCCTGCTGATAATACGGTAAGGATACCCGTCATGACAGGTCCGATAATCCAGTATCCGATGATTGCGATAATCATTCCAAAGATACCGACTGAGAAGTTGTTGATAAGCATCTCAAAGCCTGCCGGCATATGATTTTCCATTTTCTTGTCAAACACTTTGATTACCCAGCCTGCAAACGGTCCCATAACCATTGCGCCCATAAGCATCGGCTGACCATCCGTTCCGCCTACACCGGCGACACAGCCCATAACGGCTATAGCACCCATAACACCACCACGGGCACCGCCCACAAGCTTTCCACCTGAATAAGCGATAAGAACCGGCAATAAATAAGTCAACATATATGGCTGTATGGATGCCAGTCCCTCATTTGGCAGCCAGCCATCTGCTATAAATAATGCTGTAATGAATCCCCATGCAATAAATGCCCCAATATTTGGCATTACCATTGACGATAAAAACTTACCGAATTTTTGAACTTTTGCTTTCATACCTTTGCTCCTTCTCCTAAAAGTGAGCGGACTGAATCTTTATACTAATTCTGTTTCAAAGTCAATGCAATCGCGTTTCAAAATCTCGTTATCCGGATCCTCTGTAATTATGACATCTACATTTTCAAGACCACCGATTTTAAAGGTGCTTTTCTTTCCAACCTTCGATGTATCCAGTAGTACAATTCTCTCTGCCTGCTGCTCAAGAAGCATTCTCTTCATCTGTGTTTCCGCCAATACCCCACAGGATATCCCATTTGTCGTGTCATAGCTGGTAATCCCGATAAACACAGTGTCAAAGCTTATCTTTTTTAAACTCTCCAATGTCTCTAAGCCACACAGGCTAAGGCTGTATTGATTGAGTTCCCCACTCGGCATAAAAACCTTTGGCTGCTTAAGCTTTGACAATGCCATCGCACAGGTCAGACTGTTTGTAAAAATAAAATTTGGCTGATCCGGCCAGTTTTCAGCTAACATCGTAGTCGTACTGCCGGAATCCAGAAATACTGTTGTGTTCGGTCTGATGTATTCCAATGCTTTCTTTACAATTTCCTGTTTTGCCTCTACATTTCTAACTGATCTGCGCCCCAATAAATCATCTGTTCCCAATACTATCTCTACAGACTTTGCACCACCATGTACTCTTACAATCCTGTTTTCCCCATCCAGTGTTTTGAGGTCCGTTCTGAGTGTCATCTCTGAAACGTCCGGAAACGCCACCTTCAATTGTGAAAATGTAACATTTCCTTTTTCATTCACGAAATTTACGATTGCATTTCTTCTTTCTTCCATTGTGTCCAATTGTTTCCTCCTGCGTCAGTCCGTCTCCCACAGGAGGAAACTTTCTGACTAAATTATTCTTTTATAAAATTAGCAAGCAGATACTCCTCTGCCTCCGGATTCCAGAGACCGTTGTTTTTCTCTACTATGTCTGCCAAATCGTTAAATCTGGCATCCTCTTTGCCTTTTTTCCTGAAATCTGTCAGGGCTGTAAGCGGCATATTCATGTGGGTGTAGATTAATTTCTTGCCGCCAGGAATCTTTGGAAGATTTAAGGTTGTCTCTGCCACTGCGTCCAGTCCTCCGATATGTGTTACCATAACTGCCGGATTGATGCGCTTAGCAGCGGATAATTCCAGTGACTCAATCATATCTGCTGTATTTCCACCTGTTGTTCCCATAACGTGCGTTGAGTTATAGTGTACGTCATAGAAATTCATCTTTGCAGAAAACTGGTTGTCTGTAGGTCCTGCGAAGAAGTTCAGGCAGCCATCGCGTCCTAATACCGCGCTGCTCTGCTCTACTACCTGTGCAATTGGTGCATAACACAAGACATCATCAAATCCTGTTCCACCGGTAAGCTCTCTTAAGTATGCAACCGGATCTTCCATATTTCCTGTGTTTACAAAATGCAGCTCGATTCCATCTGCTTTTGCTTCCGCAATCGGGAAAAGCTGTTCTGCGCGGTCGAGACGATCCTGATTTACATCTGTCACTACAATCATTCCCGGACGTACATCTCTGTGAAGTGCATAGGTCAAAGCTCCAAGTCCCATTGGACCGGCACCTGCCATAATTGCAAGCTTTCCGTCTTTTTTAATACCCATCTCATGTGTATAAACACCCATCTGGGTATGATATGCTGCATTAAATGCCCCAATACTGCAGCTCATTGGCTCAGCTAAAGATGCTTCGTAATATGCACGGCCCTTGTACTCCAGGAGACATCCCAGCTCCATAACCTCTGGCGGGATAATGCAGTAGGTTGCATCTCCTCCGAAGAACTCATAGGAATATCCCGGGCTCCACATAGTACCCTTGTAGTTTAATGCTGGTTGTAATGTAAACTTCATTCCTGGCTTAAATTTATCCTGATGCTTTGCGCCTACTTTTACAATATCTCCTGCAAATTCATGTCCCATGATTGCCGGATGCTCTGCCACATCCTCGTGCACTCTCTTGTGTCCTGTTCCAAGAATCGCACATTTGTATGTTGACATACAAATACTGTCTGAAACGACCCTAACAAGAATCTCATCCTCTTTGATTTCCGGTAATTCAAATTCGTCTAACCTTAAATCATTTGCCCCATGTAAACGTACTGCTTTTGTTTTCATTTTTCTTTCTCCTTTCATTATGCCATTTTTGAAGTAAAAACTCCAGACTTTTGTTTCAACTGTTGAGATTATTATAACAACAGTGTTTTAATTGTTCAATTTGTTATTTCAACAATTTTACTGTTGTTTTTTTAGTAATTCTTCACAAATTTTGTCGTTTTCATGGGGTAATCCTAAAAAAAAGAGGAATCCAACGAAGATTCCTCTTTTATTTCAACAATGATACCTGTTATTGATAATACTTACATTGCCCTCACTTTTATTCTACTGTTACAACTTTTGCCAGATTTCTTGGCTTATCGACATCCAGTCCCTTATCTGCTGATACATAATATGAGTATAGCTGTAAGGCAGCAATCTCCGGGAATGGCATATATTCGTCATCCAGATTAGGAAGGCCAATGACATGATACTCACCGCTCTGGGCAAAGTCGTCCTTCAGTTCCTCCTTCGTCAGAAGCACTACGTTTGCTCCTCTTGCCTTGATTTCTTTGACATTGGAAAGTTCCTTAGAAATCAGTTTCGTCTGGGTTGCCGCCGCAATAACCGGTGTTCCCTCTGTGATAAGGGCGATAGGACCATGCTTCAGCTCTCCTGCTGCATATGCCTCTGAATGGATATATGATATCTCCTTAAGCTTTAAGGCACCTTCCAGCAATACCTGATAATCCATTCCTCTTCCAATCATAAAGAGGTCACTTGCCATGATTACTTCTTTGGCCTGACGGTGAATCTCGCTCTTCATCGCAATAACCTGACTGATTGCATCCGGCACTCTTCTTAAGTTCTCTAACGCATGTTCCAGATACTCTCCTGTGATTTTTCCTCTCAGGGAAGCGCATCTTAATGTTAAGAGATAGAATATCATCATCTGGGTTGTATATGCCTTTGTACTTGCAACCGCAATCTCAGGACCTGCGTCTGTATAAAGCGTATAATCTGCCGTTCTGGAGATGGAAGAACCTCTTACATTTAAGATAGCAAGGCAGCATGCACCCTCATTCTTTGCTTTCTTCAATGCTTCCATCGTGTCGATGGTCTCTCCGGACTGGGATACCGCAATGAAAAGAGTGTCCTTATCAAGCACGGTATCCGAGTAAATGAATTCTGAAGCCATCTCGACCTCCACCGGAATGCCGAGCCATTTTTTGAACAGATTTGCCCCCATCATTCCTGCATGAAGGGCTGTTCCACAGGCTACGATACACACACGGTTAAATGCTGTGAGTGCTCTGTCAACCGCGCCATCATATCCAAGCTCGATGTCATTATCAATGACATATGTACTTAGAATCTTCTTCAATGCCTCCGGCTGCTCATTGATTTCTTTTTCCATGTAAAATGGATATCCCTGCTTACCGGTATTGCTGGCATCCCAGTCCACAACCTGCATCTTTGGCTCAACTTCATTGCCGTTAAAGTCTACAATCGAAACTGTTCCTTTTTCAGCCTTTAAAATACACGCTTCATCCAGCACGAAAAATTCTTTGGAATACTGATATAAAGCAGCCGGGTCTGACGCAAGAATCGTCAGGTCATCATTTTTTGCAACTACAATCGGGCTTACATTTCTGACTGCGTAGATGGTGTCCGGTATATCGTCAAACATCACCACAAGTGCATACGTTCCCTTTAACTTCTTTACCGTTCTTCTGATGGCTTCGTTTGGATCTCCCTTGTAGAACTTGTTCAGCAAAGCTGCCACTACCTCTGTGTCCGTCTCTGATACAAGTTCATCTTCCACCTCATACTCTTCACTCAGTTCTTTATAATTTTCCACGATTCCATTGTGAACTAAAGTTACATTTCCCACTCTATGTGGATGAGCATTGGCGTCAGATACTCCACCGTGAGTCGCCCATCTTGTATGACCGATTCCACAAGTAAAATGGTCTTCCTTTGGAGAAATCTCTCTTAAGTCCTTTACGCGTCCCTGACATTTATGTATCTCAGGAACTGTCTCTGCTTCTCCTCTCACTGCTAATCCCGCACTATCGTATCCTCTGTACTCAAGCAGCTCTAAACCATTCAAGATTCTGCTCAGCGCATCATGTCCAATAAATCCTATTATTCCACACATATTGATATCCTCATTCTTTCTATACAAAGCAGCAAAAGCATCCCTTGCTGCACATTTTATCATTTCTAGTTTATGTTTCTAATCTCATTATATTGAATTTGTTTTGCAGTTACCCACATATTTGCCAATATATATCGCATTGAGATACTACGGAAGGGCATCCGCCGAATTTTCGATTACCCTTCTCCTCGTCAACCTTTTTGTCAAAAGGCCATGGCGCTAAAATGAGGACAATGTATAAAATATTATCAATGATTCAGTTTTCAATGTTCACAGGCAAATTATATAACTCACACGGCAAATTGTCAAATCAAAGCTGTGCTTTGTTGTTTCAACAAAAAAGGATATGACATTCCCTTCCGGAATATCATACCCTTTCCCCTATACATAATACCGGTCTATCTGAATCACCGTAAAATAATTTGTGCCTATCTCTTTTTGTACCCTGCGCTGAATTTCTTCGATTAATGCTTCATCTTCAAGCTTACACTTAAACGGAACCACGATGTCAAAAATCAGGTTAGTGTGGCTCGGTCCCGATACTATCCGGAAATCATGAAGGCTGATGCGTTCATCAATCCCTTCCACAATCTCTGTCACCTGCTCCTTCAACTGCTTTAAATGCTCATCTGTCGTGATGACCGGGTCCATGTGGATGGTAGCGTCGCAGTGAAGCTTCTGCTTCAATTCCATCTCGATAAGGTCGATTTCATCGTGTATCTCTAAAATATTGTCCTCCGCTGGCACTTCTGCATGTAAAGAAATCATCTGTCTGCCAGGACCATAATCGTGGACAATCAGGTCGTGGATGCCACAGACCTTTTCATGGCTCATCACAATTTCTTTAATCTTTTCCACTTCTTCCGGGTCAGGTGCCTGCCCAAGCAGTGGGTTCAATGTGTCCTTCGCAGCGTTTATGCCCGCATAACAAATAAATAAGCCGACAGCCACACCACAGTAGCCATCAATCTGTAACCCCGTGAAATGAGCCACCAGCGTTGCCAGAAGTACCACTGAGGTTGCAGCCATATCACTCAGACTATCGAGCGCCGTTGCACGCATGGCTGCGGAATTGATTTTTTTCCCGATGGTATGATTGTAAAAAAACATGTAGAACTTCACAAGAACCGCTAGCAGAAGGATTGCCACGATAAGCGCAGAACACTCCGTCTGCCCCGGATGAAGAATCTTTTTTACGGAATCTTTTACCAGCTCATATGCCATAATTAAAATCAGTGCCGCAACCCCCAGCCCGGAAATATACTCAATCCGCCCATGTCCGTATGGATGATCCGGGTCAGGCTTTGCACCCGCAAAATGGAATCCTAAAAGCGTCACAAGTGAGGACGCCGCATCCGATAAGTTGTTGAACGCATCCGCTGTAATCGCAATGGAATTGCTGATGGTTCCCGCAAGAAATTTCCCTGCAAAAAGCAGTATATTCAGAAAAATTCCAACTACACCGCAAAGCATTCCATATGCTTGGCGCACTTTGCTCTCATCCTTTTGATTTCGAATAAAAACCTTTGCCAAAACTCCAATCATACCAAAATCCTCCCTCTGATTTTGTAATATTTACATCTATGCCATAGGCACTGCATACACAAAGACGTACCCCGCAAAGAGGTACGTCCCATTTTCATTATTCCAACTTACCAAAACTGGAAAATGGCCAATATGCAAATACTGCTTTTCCTAAAATCTTATCTTCCGCCACATACTTGTTCGCCCAGTAACGCGCATCCCAGGAATCATTCCGGTTATCTCCCAGCACCAGGTAACTGTCTTCCGGCACCTCGAACTCATAAGGTCCGGTTGCCACTGTCCACTCTTCCTTCAGATAAGGCTCGTCTAACGGTGTCTCGGAACCGTCAATGTATATCTTGCCATCGCGGACTTCCACCTTCTCACCCGGAAGCGCAATGACACGTTTCACATAAATCTCCTGTTCATTGTCGGGATAATGGAAAATAATAATATCCCCACGCTTTGGATTACTCCTGATATAGGCAAGCCGGTTCCCGATTAACCTGTCGCCTGTCATGATTGTATTCTCCATGGAACCGGATGGTACATTTGCATTAATGATAATATAATTTTTCAAAAAAACAGCAATCAAAAGTGCTGCCACAAACGGAATAATCCAGCTTAAAATCTCTTTTACGTTGGAAGCCTTCTCATTCTTTTCTCCCTTTTCCTGCTCCAATTCTTTTTCGTCCATGATTAATCTCCTAATTCTATCCGGCCTGCTGCCGGCATCTGCCACCGTGGCATGCCAATGCGATTTGTATGGCACTACGCACCGTTACCCATAGTATACCACACCCCAAAAGCAAAAAAAAGAAGACAGTTTGTTAACTTTGTATTAACAAACTGCCTTTCCTGATTCCTTAATCTACGAATAACGATGTAGAGTAATATCTGTCTCCGCTGTCCGGAAGTAATGCTACGATTGTCTTACCTTTGTTGGTTGGACGTTTTGCAAGTTCGATTGCTGCATAGAGAGCTGCACCGGATGAAATTCCGACTAACACACCCTCTGTTTTTGCAATTTCTTTTCCAATCTGGAACGCTGCCTCGTTGGCAACCGGGAATACTTCGTCGTAAATTTTTGTATTTAAGACTTCCGGTACGAATCCCGCACCGATTCCCTGAATCTTATGTCCACCACTGACACCCTTGGATAAAACAGGGGATGTCTCCGGCTCAACTGCTACAATTTTAACATCCGGATTCTTGGATTTTAAATATTCGCCTACGCCAGTAATTGTTCCACCGGTACCAACACCTGCAACAAAGATGTCAACTTTTCCATCTGTATCATTCCAGATTTCCGGTCCGGTTGTCTCACGGTGTGCCTGTGCATTTGCCTGGTTGCTAAACTGAGATGGAATGAAGCTGTCCGGAATCTCTTTTGCAAGTTCTTCTGCTTTTGCGATTGCACCCTTCATTCCCTTTGCGCCCTCAGTCAGAACAATTTCTGCACCGTATGCTTTTAAAATGTTACGACGCTCTACGCTCATTGTCTCCGGCATTGTTAAAATGATACGGTATCCTTTTACGGCTGCGATGGATGCAAGACCGATTCCTGTATTACCGGATGTCGGCTCAATGATAACGGAACCTTCTTTTAAAAATCCTTTCTCCTCAGCATCTTTTATCATGTAATATGCTGCACGGTCTTTTACGCTTCCTGCCGGGTTAAAATACTCTAATTTTGCCACCAATTTTGCATCTAAGTTAAATTTTTTCTCGATATTTTTGAACTCTACAAGTGGTGTTTTTCCGATTAATTCTACTGCGCCCTGATAAATGTTACCCATAATTTGCCCCTTTCTTTTTCTGATTACTGGATTGCTTTAAATGCTTCGTCTAAGTCCTCGATGATATCATCGATATTCTCTGTTCCGATGGAAAGACGGATTGTATTTGGTTTGATTCCCTGGTCTAACAATTCTGCTTCGTTACATTCGGAATGTGTGGTAGATGCCGGATGAATTGCAAGAGATTTCACGTCTGCAACGTTTGCAAGAAGTGAGAATAACTCAAGGTTATCAATGAACTCCTGTGCTTTCTTGGCATCGCCTTTGATTTCGAAGGTAAAGATAGAACCGCCGCCATTCGGGAAGTATTTTTTATAAAGTGCCTGCTGTTCCGGATCTTCGGAAATAGAAGGATGGTTTACCTTTTCTACTAAAGGCTGGTCTTTCAGATACTGAACTACTTTCAGTGCATTCTCAACATGGCGCTCTACACGGAGAGACAATGTCTCAAGTCCCTGTAAAAAGATGAAAGAATGAACCGGTGAAATCGTTGCGCCTGTATCTCTTAAAAGAATTGCTCTGATATAAGTTGCAAATGCTGCCGGTGCGCAGTCTCTTGCAAAACTTACACCGTGGTAAGATACGTTCGGCTCAACTAACCAAGGGAATTTCCCACTTGCTTCCCAGTCAAAGTTACCGCTGTCGATGATGACACCACCAATTGTCGTACCATGTCCGCCGATGAATTTGGTAGCAGAATGGATGACAATATCTGCACCATACTCAATTGGACGTACCCGGTAAGGTGTTGCAAATGTATTGTCTACTAAAAGCGGAATGTTATGTGCATGTGCAATCTTTGCAATTCTTTCAATATCCACAACTTCTGAATTCGGGTTGCCGAGTGTCTCAATCTCGATTGCCTTTGTATTCTCTTTGATAGCAGCCTCGATTCCGTCATAATCGAATGGGTCTACGAAAGTTGCCTCAATTCCATAATCCGGAAGTGTATGTGCTAATAAGTTGTATGTTCCACCGTAGATGTTTTTCGCAGCCACGATGTGATCCCCCGCATGTGCGACTGCCTGAAATGCATACGTTAATGCTGCTGCTCCTGAACCAACGGCAAGTGCTGCAACACCACCCTCTAATTTTGCGATTCTCTGCTCGAACACATCTTCTGTCGGGTTGGTAAGTCTTCCATAGATATTTCCAGCGTCACGAAGTCCGAAACGGTCTGCTGCGTGCTGGCTGTTGTGGAACACGTAAGATGATGTCAGATAAATTGGTACTGCTCTGGCATCTGTAACAGGGTCCGCCTGCTCCTGTCCAACGTGTAACTGTAATGTTTCAAATTTAAAATTTCTCTCTCCGTATGATTTCTTTGCCATTTTTTCTTCTCCTCTTCTTGTTATGATAACCAGAAGTTATACTTCTTGCTCTTAGTATTCCTCTTCCTCTTCTTTTTCACTGATATCGTTGACCGGCTTCTCAAGTCCTTCAATCTTGATGCCGTTTTTCTCTGCGTAATCCCAGAGTGCTGCATGGATTGCTTCCTCTGCTAAAAGAGAACAGTGTACTTTTACAGGTGGAAGTCCGTCTAATGCTTCCATAACCGCTTTGTTGGTTACTTCAAGTGCTTCCTGCACTGTTTTTCCTTTTACCAATTCGGTTGCCATACTGCTGGTTGCAACGGCTGCACCGCATCCAAATGTCTTAAATTTTACATCCTGAATGATGCCGTTATCGTCTATATCAAGGTACATTCGCATGATGTCACCGCATTTCGCATTTCCTACGGTTCCAACACCGCTGGCATTTTCAATCTCTCCCATGTTTCTTGGATTGTTGAAATGATCCATTACTTTTTCGCTATACATATCTCTTCCTCCATATCTCTATGTGTTTTGATGCTTTATGCATTCTGTTTTTTCAAAAAATCTTCGTATAAAGGTGACATTCCACGGAGTCTCTCGATGATTTTCTTTAACTCGTCTACGGTGAAGTCAACTTCTTCTTTCGTGTTCTTCTCAGATAAGGTCACACGTAAGGAACCATGTGCAATCTCATGCGGCAGACCGATTGCCAGCAGTACGTGGGATGGGTCTAAGGAACCTGATGTGCATGCAGAACCACTGGATGCGCAGACACCTTTCTGGTCTAATAAAATCAACATGGACTCGCCTTCGATAAAACGGAAGCAGAAGTTAATGTTGTTTGGCAGACGTTTGGTTGGATGTCCGTTTAACTTCGCATATGGAATCTCTTCTGAAACCCGTTTGATAAAGTAATCACGAAGTTCTGTCTCTTTCTTCATACGCTCTGTCATATTTGCTTTTGCAAGCTCTGCGGCTTTCCCGATTCCAACGATTCCCGGTACGTTTAAAGTTCCGGCACGACGTTTTCTCTCCTGTGCTCCACCGTGGATGAAAGATAAAATCTTAACACCTTTACGGATATACATGACACCGATTCCCTTTGGTCCGTTAATCTTATGTCCGCTTGCGCTCAACATATCAATGTTCATCTCTTCCACATCAATCGGAATATGTCCGAATGCCTGCACCGCATCTGTGTGGAATAAAATTCCATGCTCGTGTGCGATTTTTCCAATTTCAGCGATTGGCTGAATTGTTCCAATCTCGTTGTTGGCTGCCATAACGGAAATTAAAATTGTGTCCGGACGAATGGCTGCTTTCAGTTCGTCTAATTTCACAACTCCATCTTCGTCAACGCCGACATAGGTCACTTCGAAACCTTTCTTCTCCAGGTAAGCACAGGTGTGGAGGATTGCATGGTGCTCAATCGTTGTGGTGATGATATGCTTTCCTTTTCCTTCGTATGCTTCTGCTGTGGCTTTCAATGCCCAGTTGTCAGACTCGCTTCCGCCGCCTGTGAAATAAATCTCATCCTGCTTTGCATTGATTAAAGAAGCTACGTTTGCTCTAGCTGTGTCTACTGCTTTCTTGCTCTCTCCGGCAAAAGAATATATACTGGACGGATTACCGTAATACTCTGTAAAATAAGGCTTCATTGCCTCAAATACTTCCGGATAGACCTGTGTTGTGGCTGCATTATCGAAATAAATTAATTTACTCATCACTTGTCCCTTTCCAATCGTTTTATTTTTGCAACGACGCTTTGTCTTTTGTGAACGCCGCTGTATTTTCTTTTTTAATTCCTACCATTCAAATAGGATAACTGTATTATACAACTTTATTTCCTATTGTCAAGGTGGGAATTAAAATTTTTGAAAAAATTTCTCTTTTATTTTTTGTTGTTTTCTTTTTCCTATACCGGAAACAAAATCTTTCTATATAAAATACTGATCACTCTTCTGCATCTCGAAATCAACGAGGTCGGCAAGTGTCATGTTATCCACAACGTCATTGATTGCCTCATTCATCTTTTTCCAGATGAGAACTGTTGCACAATCATTCATGCGCTCACAGCCGCCTTCTCCCTCTTCCACGCAGGATACCGGCGCAAGGCTTCCCTCCGTTGTCCGCAAAATCATGCCGACCGTGTACTCTTCCGGCTTCATGCGCAGTGAATAACCGCCCTGTGCCCCACGGACACTTTTTACAAATTTTGCCTTATTTAATATGGAAATAATCTGCTCTAAATATTTATCTGAAATTCCCTGACGCTTTGCAATGTCTTTCAGACTGACCGGCTCTCCCGTATTGTGCATCGCTAAGTCTAACATCAGTCGTAATGCGTAACGTCCCTTTGTTGATATTTTCATCTAATTCCTCCATTCAGTTAAAAGCTTGTTCCAAAGGATGCTTTAGAACTGTCTGCATGTATTATACAACCGCAATTCATACTATGTCAATAGGAATTGTGGAGTTTTGCATGAAGGGTGGCAGATAATGTTAAGGATTGTGAAAAAATACATTGAATACTTAGAAGCTTCCGTCCGAAATGAGCCCGGTGCCGACGCGCCTTTTGCACAACGGAGAGAAGACTCAGGTAGACGGAAAAGCCATTGCTTTTTCGTTTACCGCTTTTAGGAGGCTTCGCGGAGTGTTTTGTGCAACGGCGTGCCGGTGCCGGGCTCATTTCGGACGGAAGAATAGAAACATTCAAGTTGTATTTTTTCACAATCCACAACCATTATCTGCCACCCCTCATGCAAAACTGCCTCTACCGGCACAAAAGATTAAAACAGCCGCTTTTTCCACTGATATTCCGTGAGGTCTACTTTTCCGTCGTGGACGGGGATGCCGTCCTGTTCGAGGAGCTGTTGTTGGCGGTTGCCGCCGCCAAAGGCGAAGGCTTCCGAGATTCTGCCTTCCCGGTTGACCACGCGGTAGCAGGGAATACCGTCCGGATCAGGATTGGCGTGAAGCGCATAGCCAACGACACGCGACCAGTGGCGGTTGCCGGCAAGCTCTGCCACCTGCCCGTAAGTTGCAACAGTTCCACGCGGAATCTGTCTTACGACGTCATAAATTTTTTCAAACGTATTTTTTTCTTCCATACTTCGTTTCCGTACCTTTCCATTCTAAAAGTCTTCCAAATTTTTCTTGAAATCAGCCGTTTTCAGTGCTAGAATTAGAACTTGTGTTTTTACACTTTATATTTATTTTATAAAGCTAAATTTTATTATATATTTTGCATAGAAAGCGCCTGTTTATGGGCATTTTCCTATACAAAATAGCGAAGAGGAGTCATGTATGAATGAACTAAAGCCAAAATTGTTTGATGTCATGAAAGATTACACCAAACAACAACTTGTAAAAGATATCATCTCTGGTATCATCGTAGCAATCATTGCACTGCCACTTTCCATTGCCCTTGCAATCGCATCCGGCGTCGGTCCGGAACAGGGTCTCTACACTGCTATCATTGCCGGATTTTTCATCTCATTTTTCGGTGGAAGCCGCGTTCAGATTGGCGGACCTACTGCGGCATTTGTTGTTATCATCTATGGTATTGTAACACAATATGGCACAGACGGGCTGATTGTTGCCACGATTTTAGCCGGTATTATCCTTGTTTTAATGGGAATCTGCCATTTCGGTTCCCTGATTAAATACATTCCGTATACCATTACAACCGGATTTACCTGCGGTATTGCCGTCACACTTTTTGTCGGACAGTTAAAAGATTTCTTTGGTCTTTCCATCGAATCGGTACCGTCTGAATTTATCGACAAAATTATTTCCTATGGAAAACACATTGGAACGATTAACTGGGTTGCACTTGTCATCGGTCTTGTCGCCGTTGCCATCCAGCTCATCTGGCCAAAAGTAACCGATAAAATTCCGGGGTCTTTGGTTGCAATTATTGTAACTACTTTAATCGTTTACTTTGCAGACTTACCTGTCAATACCATTGGCAGCGTATACGGAGAACTTTCTTCTTCGTTCCCTGGTTTCCATGTGCCATCCATTTCTCTGGAATTAATCAGCGAAATGATTTCACCTGCATTTACCATTGCGATTCTTGCCGGTATCGAATCCCTCCTTTCCGCTGTCGTATCGGACGGTATGATTGGTGACACTCACAAATCCAACGCCGAGTTAGTCGGTCAGGGGCTCGGTAATATTTTCTCCGGATTATTCGGTGGTATTCCTGCAACCGGTGCCATTGCACGAACTGCTGCAAATGTGCGCAACGGCGGACGTACTCCGATTGCCGGAATCGTACACTGTATTACCCTTACGATTATTCTTCTGGTGTTAATGCCGCTCGCCGCATTGATTCCAATGACAACGTTAGCTGCCGTTCTGCTTGTCGTTGCCGCAAACATGGCAGACTGGAAATCCTTTTTCCACCTCTGCAAAACAGCACCAAAGAGCGATATTCTCGTCCTTGTAACAACCTTTGTGCTGACCGTTGTCTTCGACTTAGTCGTTGCCATCGAAGTCGGTGTTGTCATGGCAGCCTTATTATTTATGAAACGTATGTCTGAAACTGCTGACGTAAAATCCTGGAAATACACAGAACAGCCTGATATCACACCGGGTGAAGCTGAGAAAATGCTTGCGATTCCAAAGAGCATCCGTGTATTTGAAATCAGCGGTCCTCTTTTCTTTGCCGCTGCGGATCAGTTACTTCAGATTAACAGCAAGCAGTATACAAAAGTAGTTGTAATTCGTATGAGAAGCGTTCCTGCCATCGACGCAAGTGCAATGAAAAACCTGCGTGAATTAGCAGACCGCGCGAAGAAAAAGAAGATTCAGCTCGTCTTCTCCCATGTCAATGAGCAGCCAATGCATGTCATGGAAAAAGACGGCTTCGTAGACTATATTGGAAAAGATAATTTCTGCAAAAACATTGTAGAAGCGTTAGATTATGCAGAACAGCTTGTTGATTTGCGGTAAGTACTATAGGCAACTACTGCTGTTATCACCTCGGCAACCCAGAATGCATGCCAGACGCCGACCGGTCCGAAGGCTCTGCTGAACACATATGCTGCCGGGATGATGAAAATAATATAACGGCATAAAGAAATAATCAGGGAAGGTACTCCTTTTCCGAGGCCTTCTAACGCTCCGGATGAGGTCACCGAAACAGCCGACACGATAAAACCTGCGCTGATAATACGAAGCGCGGTTTCTCCGGCTTTGATGGTCTCCTCCGTGTGCGTGAAAAGTCCCATCAGCTGACCCGGAACTGCAAGGCAGATGATGGTTCCAAACAACATGATGCCTCCGCACATAAAAAATACAATCTTATAAATCTGATTCACACGCTTGTGTTCTCCTGCTCCGTAATTGTAACCAATCAACGGACGCATTCCCTGAATAATTCCATTTGCAGGCAGATAAAGGAACGTCTGCAACTTATAGTAAATTCCAAGCACCAGAATATAGCTTTCCGCATACGCAGCCAAAATTGCATTTAATGAGGAAATCAAAACGGAAGGCAATGCCATATTCAACGTTGCCGGTATTCCGATGGAATACAGTTTTCCAACCATTTTTTTCTCAAGTTTCAAATATTTCTTTTTCGGCTGAACCGAAATTGGTGCAATTGCATATACAATTAAGTAAACAACCAGGGAAAATGTCTGCCCGATTCCTGTTGCAAGCGCAGCTCCGCGCATTTCCATTCTTGGAAACGGTCCAATTCCGAAAATCAAGATCGGATCTAACACGATATTTACCAGACAGCCGCCCGCGAGCGCGACCATCGTTGTCTTCATTCTTCCGACTGCCTGAAAAATCTTTTCAAATGTGATTGCCACATTGTTGATGGTTCCAAAGGAAAATGCAATCACAGAATACTCCACTCCGAGCATCACAACCTGTTTTGACGAGGTAAACATTCCTAAAAATGTAGGTATCACTGCGATACAGACAATCGTGAGCACAATGCCGTGTATTGCTGCCAACAGCGTGCCCTGTGTTGCCGCACAATCTGCGCGGTCACGTTCTCCGGCTCCTAAGAAAAATGCAATCACCGCATTTACACCGACTCCAAAACCGATTGCCGTCGCACTGATAAAGTTCTGAATCGGGAAAACTAATGACAATGCCGTCATGGCATCTTCACTGATTTTTGCCACAAAAAAACTATCTACGATATTGTACAGGGAATTGACCAACATAGAAAGCACCATCGGCAATGCCATTGACAAAATCAGTGGTAATACAGGTTTTTCTTTCATAAAATTCTCGTTCATATAGACTCCTTAAACATTTTATTTGTGGCGGTTTCCTTTCTCGGAAAAAATGAATCTCTTTCTAACTTCACCAAAAACACAAAAAAAGCCACGCAGTTATCGTCTGATAGCTGCGTGGCGAAAAGATGACATAATCCGGAAAAGTCCACCCATATAATTTTCAAATGCATTATAGGGTAATTTTCCTGCACTGTCAAGTTTTGTTTTTTATTCTGTTTCCGGTACGACAGTCTCCTGTGCATGCTCTGCTGCATGGTCTTTTACCACCAGATTGATGTCCTCTAAGCCGCTCACATTGACATTGCGGTTAACTTTTGCATCATAGCTGTCGGCTTTTACAATGTCGGCAAGGTCAATTCCGGTTGCCTCTTTCATGCTCTCGAATAATTTTGCCATAACTGCCGGAACATTTCCCGCAATCTGGTCGACACCATTGTTTCCGCCATCTCCACCTATGATTGTAATCTTATCAATCTGGCTTAACGGTTCTGCAATCTTTCCGGCAACATCCGGCAATACCTTAATCATCATCTCTGCAACGGCTGCCTTGTTGTACTTCGCATAAGCTTCTGCTTTCTTTTCCATCGCTTCCGCCTCTGCAAGACCTTTTGCCTGAATTGCCTTCGCTTCGGCTTCTCCGACCGCACGGATACCTTCTGCTTCCTGCTCTTTCGAGTAACGGTCAGCCTCCGCCTGTGCTTTTCTCGCCTCTGCATCGCGCTGTGCCTCAAACTGCTTTGCTTCGGCTGCGTGCTGAATCTCGAACTGTCTCGCTTCCGCTTCTTTCTGTCTCTGATAGAGCGCTGCATCCGCTTTCTGCTGTGCTGCATACTTGTCTGCTTCCGCCTGTTTCTTGACCTCGGCTTCGAGTGCCTGCTCTTTTACCGCAACTTCCTTCTGCTTTAACTCGATTTCGCGCTCCTGCTTTGCAATATCTGCATTTGCTGTTGTGACCTCAATCGTCTTACGCTGTTCCTCTTTCTGAATCTCGTAAGCCGCATCTGCCATCGCTTTCTTGGTATCTGCTTCCATCTGGAGTTCTGACTTCTTGATGGCAAGTTCGTTCTGCTTCTTTGCAATCTCTGTCTGTGCGGCAACGGCTGCATCGTTCGATTCCTTATCGGCGGACGCCTGTGCCACTTTGATGTCTCGCTCACTCTCGGCACGCGCAATAGCCGCAGCTTTTTTGATTTTTACGATATTATCGATACCTAAGTTCTCGATGACTTCATTTCCATCCACGAAATTCTGCACATTGAAACTGATGATATCAAGTCCCATCGCTGCAAGGTCCGGCTCCGCATTCTCTTTTACAAGCGTTGCGAACTTCTGACGGTCAGAAACCATCTCCTCTAACTTCATCTTGCCGACGATTTCTCGAACGTTACCCTCTAAAACTTCTCTTGCAACGCCGGCGATATACTCTGTATTCTTGTTCAAAAAGTTCTCCGCTGCAAGCCGTAATTTCTCCGGCTCATTGCTGATTTTGACATTGACCGTCGCATCTACATTGATGTTAATGTAGTCCGCTGTCGGTACGGCATTGCTGGTCTTGACGTCAATCGGAATCAGGCGCAGATTCAATTTATCCAGACGCTCAAAAAACGGAATCCGGATACTTGCTTTTCCAATGACAATCTTTGACTTTTTCTTAATACCGGAAATGATAAATGCCATATCCGGTGGTGCTTTGACGTAGCCCATGCACAACAAAATGATGATAAGGACTACTACCACTACAGTTACAATCGTAGTTGTTGATAAAAACCCTGGCATGCTGTTTCTCCTCTTCTTTCCTATGTAAGTTGGTTGATACAAATTTATTATAATAAAAAGGGAACCAATAAGAAACCCCTTAAATAATTCTTAAGATTCCCTATCGGTTCTCCCTGTTATTATTCTGCTGTTATTGTTCTGCTGTTCTCAAATGGTCCGCAAGGTATAAAAGTACATCCTTACGGGTCACAATGCCGCTGAATACCTGGTGGTCATCCACAACCGGCACAAAGTTCTGATTGGACACTTTCTCAAATAAATCTTCCATGTCCGCCTGCACATTCACCGCTAAATTATCTCTTCTTCTTCGGATTGAGGCAATCGGAACATCCTCTAATTCCTTCAAATCCGGGAACCCTCTGTCCTTCAGCTCCCACAGAAGATCTCCCTCTGTAATCGTTCCTAAGTATCTTCCGTCCTCGCTGAGCATCGGAACTGCCGTGTAACCATGATATTCTAACTTCTCAAGCACCTGACGAAAGCTGTCCTTCTCCTTAATATAAGCGACGTCCGCCTTCGGCGTCAGAAAAAATAATATATTCATAAATGAGCACCCTCACTTCTTTCGTATGATTATTAATTGTATCACTCCAGCGTCATTCTGGCTACTGATAAAAGTTTTTTTCTACCTATAAAATTTTTATAATTTTACACTTTTTTCGCCCTTTTTATGTTATAATGGACGAAAATTTTTCTGTCTATTTCTATTTTATTCGTAACTATCAATTTCTTACCACACACATTGGAGGGCCTGTATATGACTTTTGGTATCATTCTCGTTGCAGTCGTAATCTTTTTATGTATCCTCGCGGATAAATTTTCAAGCCGCTTTGGCATGCCTGCGTTGATTCTTTTTATGTTCATCGGTATGCTTTTCGGAAGTGACGGTATTGTCAAAATCCCGTTCAGCGACTATCACTTAGCGGAAACCATCTGCTCCATTGCTTTGATTTTTATTATGTTTTATGGTGGTTTCAACACCAAATGGAAGCTTGCAAAACCGGTTGCGGTGAAGGCAGTCGGTCTTTCCACCATGGGTGTATTAATCACCGCCGGCATTACCGCCGTTCTCTGTCACTTTTTTCTGCATTTTACTGCTGCAGAAAGTTTTCTGATTGGCGCTGTCCTTTCTTCTACGGACGCGGCAAGTGTATTCTCCATTCTCCGTAAAGAAAAATTGAACTTGAAAGACGGAACCGCCTCCCTGCTCGAAGTGGAAAGTGGTAGTAATGACCCGATGTCCTACATGCTTACCTTCATCGGTATCGGCTTAGTCGGTGCCGGGGAATCCGTAAATATCGCTTATCATATTTTTGCACAGCTTGTCTATGGTGCCGCTATCGGTATCGTACTTGCCCTTGCTGCCATCTGGCTTCTGACCCGCACCAGGCTGGTTTCCGACGGTCTTGATACCATCTTTATGATTGCTGCCGTCTTAATCTGTTACGGTCTCTCCGATGTTGCCGGAGGCAACCAATACCTAAGTGTCTACCTGATGGGTATCCTGATTGGTAACAGCAAAATCCGCAATAAAAATGTATTGATTCCGTTTTTTGACGGCGTAACAGGACTTGCACAGATTCTTATCTTTTTCCTGTTAGGTCTGCTCGCCTTCCCGCATCAGATGCCTGACATTGTGCTTCCTGCCCTAGCCATTGTTATTTTCTTAACATTGATTGCGCGTCCAATTGCCGTGTTTACACTTCTGCTTCCTTTCAGATGCAGTGTCCGGCAATGCGTGCTTGTTTCCTGGGCGGGACTTCGTGGTGCCGCTTCCTCCGTGTTTGCCATCATGGTAATCGCGAGTGGCGCAAGCGTCTCCTACGACCTTTTCCATATTGTCTTTATGGTCTCACTTTTCTCCGTTTCGATTCAGGGAACGCTGCTTCCGGTCATTGCGAAAAAGCTTGACATGATTGATGAATCTGCTGATGTCCGCAAGACGTTCAACGACTACCAGGATGAGTCCGCCATCACTTTGATGCGCATGTTCATCCCAAGCGGACACAACTGGGAAAATAAAGACATCAAAGACGTCACCATGCCGACCGGCTCGCTTGCCCTGATGATTAAACGTCATGACCAGACCATCGTGCCAAAAGGAGACACCAAAATCCTCGCCGGAGACAATGTTATCTTAAGCGTTCCTGCCTACGAACCCGCAGATGATGAGAAGTTAGAGGAAATCCCTATCACCAAGACGCACCGCTGGTGCAACAAAACAATCGCCGACCTCAACCTTCCGGCCGATGAACTGATTGCCATGATTATCCGCGGCAGCGAAACCCTGATTCCGGACGGCAAGACGATGATTTGCGAAAACGATGTCGTTGTAACTTACCGCTGATTCAGCAAACTAAAATCCGGGTGAAAAGACTGTTTTATTCTTTCACCCGGATTTTAGTCTCATATATGATTAAGGTGTCAGAAAGGCGGTCCACAAATTAGTTGCTGACAAATGACACAAAGGCGAGACTCATTTTGTGACTTTTGGGGGAACATTAGAAAATCTTAGTATGCCTCCTGATACCCAGTGATGTTCTGCCATGGACGGCAGAACAAGGCTTCACGAGCCACGGATGGCTCGTTGAATGCCGTTCACGTCACTTTGCAATACTCTTCATCAGGCATACTTAGACTTTTCTTATGTTCACCCATCGGAACAAAATAGACTTGGCTTTGTGTCATTTGTCAACGAAAAACTGCGGGCTGCCTTCTGACACCTCAAATCCATATATTAGTATAAGTTACAACGACCTCGTTCTTCGCGTTCCATATCGCGCACATAATTAGTCTGGAACTCCATCGTGATTTCACGCAATTCTTTTTTTCCTTCTATGTATGGCAGATACATATCATATCCGTCCATCGCATCATCACATCCTAGCTCACTATATCCCAATGAATCTTTTACAATCTGTTCACGCTGTTCTCTTGTCGTATTCTTTATCAAAAATTCTTCCATTTTCTTACTTCCTTTCTACTGGCTGTTCATAGCGACTTCATTGTAGCATCTGAAGGAAAAAATGTCTATGTTCTCCAAAAAAGATTCCTGCGAAGCATTTTTGTGTAATAGGAACGAAATTTCCTATTACACAAAAAAGGCTGCCATACCGTTCCGGTACGACAGCCTTCCCTTTCACATGCTTAGTAGACATGCTTCTTTGCTTTATGTGCCTCTCTTGCTGCTTCTACTGCCTCATGGTCTGACATGTTCAGCTTTGCAGCTACCTTCTTTTTCTTCAATGGATGCTTTGGATTCTTATCTGACATATTCATACGCTTCCTTTCCTTTTTATGTCTGATTATCCTTCAATTGCAATATATTTATTAGCCTCTACAGCCGGTTTGTTCTCTTTCTTTGGAACAAACAGCTTCAGGATGCCATGCTTGAACTCACCTTTGATATCTTCCTGCGTTACTGCATCGCCAACGTAAAAGCTACGCTCGCATGCTCCTGCATAACGCTCCTTACGGATATATCTTCCGGTCTTCTTATCCTGCTCATCTTTGTCAAGACCTTTTGCAGCGCTGATGGTCAGATAACCATCACTCAAAGAAGCCTTTACTTCGTCTTTCTTGAATCCCGGAAGATCCACTACCAGTTCATAGCCATCATCTAATTCCCTGATATCGGTCTTCATAACGTTTGCAGCTCTGCCGCCATACAATTTCTTCTCAACTTTACGCATATCCCTGTCATCATAGAATGGGAAATCGTTAAACAAATCATCAAATAAATTCTCTCCAAAAATACTAGGCATTAACATAAGTCATCTCTCCTTTTCTTATCCGCGTATCCGCTTCGTGTGGATACTCTCATGCTGTTTACCTTGTTTCTTTGGAACCGGGATGTTTCAAGAACTCATAGAACTTTTTTCGAAAATCTCTTTGATTTCCTGTCCTCTTTTTGTTCCCTTCCTTTGTTCTGACTTCGTTATACCACTAATTATTAGCACTGTCAATAGGTGAGTGCTAATAATTTTGTGAACTTTTTGTGTCCTGCTACAGAAGCTCGATTGTCTCTAAATCTTCCGGCACATACAGTTTTCCGGAAAAATACTGTTCTCCTTCTTCGGTATAAAGCTTTTTTCGCTGCGCAATATTTTTATCCTCGGTGTGATAGAGCACGAGATTTTTCACCCCAAGCTTCTCCGCAAGCTCGCTGGCATCCTTTGCGGTGGAGTGATGCTTTTCGTATGGATGAAAAATGTCTGCCTGTGCATCCAGACAGAATGCTTCATGCAAAAGCCATTCACTTCCCTTTGCATACTGCTCCTCACATGGTTTGTAAGGCTCGTCCCCACAGCAGGTTAGTTTTTTCCCATTCTCAAGCTCCATACAGAACCCAAACTGTTTTGCCTTTGTGGATCCAATGTCAAAAAAGGTCACTTTATGCCCATGTATCATCTTTTCTTCCCCATCCGAAACGGTAATCAGATGAAGTCTGTCTCCGATAAATTTGGTTTCTTTTGCCGAGAGAAGCTGCTCTGCCATTTCCTGAATCAAACCGGTCACTTCCTCGTGTGCATAAATATTTGCCTCACCCTCATAGGTGCCACGGCTCATGTTCTGGCAAATCATGCGCACCATCCAGATGATTCCGAGCAGGTGGTCGATATGTTTATGTGTCACAAAAATTTCACGCATATCTTTCCAGTCAAATCCGGCATCCTTCAACTGTTTTAAAATGGCACTGCCGCCACCGCCGTCCACCATAAAATAATGTTCGTCTTCACTTAACACAAAACACGTGTTGTAACATTCCGTCACAACTGCATTTCCTGTTCCAAGCATTGTTAATTTCATCACAATTTTCTCCTTCCTGTCGCCTTTTCTTCTGCTGCCGCATCACAAACAATAAGCCCTCATCAAAGTCATATCCTGACTCTGGCAAGGGCTTTTCACATTGCTTTTTATTTTCCAGAGGTTGCTTTCAATCGCGCCATTGCTCTCGCAAGGGATGCTCTGGAATGATAATATTCCTGAATGCTTTGTTTCTGGCGAAGCTGCTCTTCGGCTCTCTCTTTCGCCTCAAGTGCTCTCGCAACGTCGATTTCTTCCGGTCTCTCTGCGGTCTCTACAAGAAGTGTGACACGGTTGTTGATGATTTCAACGAATCCCATGCCGACAACTGCATATTCCCAGTTATCGCTTCCCTCCGGTTGAAAACGCATCTCACCTTCATCGATTGCAATAATCATATCTTCATGATGAGCTAAAATCTCTTTTTGTCCATCATA
>CAKRDK010000015.1 GCA_934309475.1 uncultured Roseburia sp. | reverse complement strand
TGAATCCATACACTGTTTCATTGCATATCCTCCTTTTATACCCTGGTGGGTATGCTTTCATTGTAACAGAAAAAGAAAGGATGTCAAATCGAAAACTATAACCACCTATCCATTCTTATTATATGCTTGCTGCTAATTTCTCCTTCAAATTTTTCACCCTAACGCTTCGGCTGGTAACGGATATCCGATACCGTATAAACCGTAATAAATGCATTCGGGTCCTCATGATTGATAAAATTCATCAACTTCTGATATTCTGATTTATCTACGATTGTAATTATCTCATTGCGCTTCTGCATATTGTATGCACCAATGGATTCATAGATGGTCGCTCCACTATGCAAATCGTTGAGAATAAAGTTGCGGAGTTCTTCTTCTTTTTCCGTAATCATGCAGACACGGCGCTTCATATTATGGTCAAAAATAAAATGGTCTAACACAATCCCATTAAAATAGGTTCCCAGAATACTGAGCACTACTGTCTTTTTATCATAAACAAGTGCGGCAGAAAGTGCAATACACATCCCGGAAAAAGACATTGCTTTTCCGATTTCAATGTGCAGATATTTATTTATAATTTTTGCCACAATATCAAGTCCGCCGGAAGACGCATTCCGGTTAAAAAGAATACTCAATCCCACACTGACCACCAGAATATAGCACAGCACGTCTAATTCCTGGCTTCCTGTAATCGAACCACTATCCGGGAACAGCTTTTCAAAAATTCCAAGAAAGACTGGAAGTGCGATGCTTGTATAAACGGTCTTTACCCCGAACTCTTTTCCACATGTAAAAAATCCAATGATAAGAAGCACCACATTCATAATCATCGTAATTGCCGACAATGGAAGCGGCACAAAATTAGAAAGCACGATTCCAAGACCGGAAACGCTGCTGATTGACGTATGGCTTGGCACCATGAAAAAATAAACGGCGGCCGCTATAATCGCTATCGCCACGGTTAAAATGAAAACTTCCTTTATCACTTGTGTGTAAGTATTTTTCCTGTTCATCTCTACCCCTCTTAACTATGTTTTTTATCTGTTCTATTCTATATCCTAACAAATTTTTCGTCAACGCTGACTTTTACACATATTTTGCACAGCCATGCATATGGTAGCCACGAACAACGCTGACTCTGTGCGCACTCCAACTGATTTTTAACTTTTTCTAGTCTGTCTGGTTTTTCGGCTTTGGCCGATATCTCTTCTCCTGCTCTAATCCCTTTCTTTTTCTACACTATCTTAAAAATCTGGATTAGCAGTATCCATGCCAGTCCATAATAAGTCACAACAGCGACCAAATCATTTACGGTCGTAATAAGTGGACCGGATGCTACGGCCGGGTCCACTTTTATCTTATGGAAAAATATTGGCACTAGCGTTCCAACCAGGCTTGAAATAATAATTGCTACCAAAAGAGATATGCCAACGCATCCCGAAATTAAAAGCGCAGTTCCAAATGAATATCCCTTAAACAAGGCGATATAGATTCCTAAACAAATAAGTGCCAATATTCCAAGTAATGCACCGTTGCAGAAGCCAACCTTCATTTCTTTGAAAACCAGTTGGAGTTTATCTTTACCGCTCAGATTTTCATCCATCAACACTCTTATGGTTACAGCTAATGACTGTGTACCGACATTTCCAGCCATATCAAGAATCAGCGACTGGAAACATATCACAACCGGCAGTACCGCAACAACACCTTCAAATGCTCCTACAACTGTAGATACAACCATTCCAAGAAACAGTAAAATAATTAACCATGGAAGGCGTTTTTTCATGCTCTCTTTTATCGTTTCATTCAAATCTTCTTCCGCTGACAAACCGGCAAGTTTTGCATAATCCTCTCCCAGTTCGTCATCAACCGCCTCAATGACATCCTGTGCCGTAATGATACCGATAATTTCTTTCTCTTTATTTAAAACAGGTAAGGAATCCTCTGCATAATCCTTGATTTTTTCTATACTTTCGGATATCTTTTCATGGTCATACAGATACGGATATGCATAACTGATTAACGTATCCAGCGCAACATTTTCTCTTGCAACAATCAAATCCTTGAGGTCAATCGCACCGCAGAAACGTCCCTTATCATCCACCACATAGAGCGTTGTAATATTGTCATTTTCGCCTGCCTGCTGTACTAGTTCATGCATTGCCTGGCGAATTGTAAGATTTTGTTTCATGCAGATATAATTTGTTGTAATCAGGCTTCCAATTTCATCTTCATCGTAGGAATTAATCAGCCGGATATCTGTCCTGGTATCATCGTCAATGATGGGACGAAGCTTTGCCCTGACGTTTTCCTCTAAGTCTTCCCACAAATCAACGGCATCGTCAGAGTCCATCTCATTAATAATCTCCGCCAGCTTATCTATTCCGATTTCTTCAATGTATTCAGCAGGATTATCCAGATAAGCGATGATTTCAGCCATCCATTTTGCATCAAGTGCACGATAAAAACGTTTTCTCTCATCCTTGTTTAGAAACTTGAGACTTTGTGCTATATCGTTCTCATGATAATCTCTAAGCTGTTCTCTCATCTCGTCTATGGAATGAGAGCTTTTCATAATTTCCGCTATTTCTTTTGCAAAAACCGGTTCTCTTAATACTTCTTTTTTTCCCATGCTAAGCCTCCTTTTCCCCTAAAAAAGGGCATAAAAAATCCATCGTAACTTTGAAGTTACACAATCATAAGTTGTGAATTCGTTCATAACGATGGATTAAGGCTTATTCTTTATTTCTAAAAATGGCGCACCTACAGACACTTGAAATAAAATCCAAGTCTGCATCCATCATTATATGTACTTCGACTTCGACTATCACAACTGTCCATATGGTTCGCCTCCTTTGCTAAAATTCTTTTTTCGCGATGATTATAGCACCATCGTCTGTTATATTCAAGCCCTCTTTTTCTAATTTCCTCCCATCTTTGCCATTAAACTTAAATCAGCCCCAAATGCCGGAACGCATTCCACAACCCGTCCTCATCCACGTCGTCCGTGATATAATCTGCCATTGCGCGGATTTCTTCCCCGCCATTTCCCATTGCAACACCGGTTGCGCAGTACTCCAGCATCGGAATATCAATTTTGGCATCCCCAAATGCAATGGTATCCTCTTTTTTCTTCCTAAGATGGGCAAGAAGAACGTCAATCGCATGCGCTTTCGTGATATCTTTTACCCCCAGGTCGCCAAACAACACCGTCTCTTTTGCGCCGCCCCAGGTTCCGTTCTGCAAATCCGGGAACTGTTCCTTGGTATCCAGAAAGTCCTGATAACTGTTCAATAAATAGCTGACTTTATTCAAATCATCCCGGTATAAATCCGCACCAAAAATCATGTCCGGAAATACATCACGCACTGTAATATCCGCCTCTCTTCCCTTCCGTTTGCTGTATTCCTGAATGGAAGGAAGCGCTGCCGTCTCAAATTTTTCACTTGCATACAGCCCGGAATTGCTCTCCAGATAAAATTCTAATTTGCGCTCATGAAGCCAGTCAACAATTCGTCTGCACTGGTCCTCTGTAATAAGCTGGTGCATCAGCACTTTTCCATCGTCCTCCACATAGCTTCCGTTTCCACCTATCATTCCATCCAGACCGATGTCCCAAATGTTCTGATAGACTTCCGCTTTGCTTCTGCCGGTACAGATATAGACACGATGCCCATTTTTTCTGGCTTTTCGAATTGCCTCCACTGCGGACTCTGGCAGATGGTTCTCGTAATCCACCAGCGTTCCGTCCACATCAATAAAAATTACCTTCTCCATCTTCGTTCTCCTTATATGCAAATGATACAGGAAGCTTCCCTCCCTGTATCATTTGCAAAACTTTCCCGCTTCTTATGCTTCCGTAAGATGCGGAATTAACTTCAAATGCTCTAACGCATGTTTGATGCCATCCTCCATGATACTCGTTGTGACATAATCCGCTTTCGCTTTCAGTTCGTCAATGCCGTTTCCCATGACAACCCCGGTATGCACAAATTCAATCATCTCAAAATCATTCGGGCCATCGCCAAAGCCAATGGTATCCTCGACCGTGCCGCCGTAATAATCCAGCACTTTCTGAATTCCATATGCCTTATTGATGCCATACGTTGTAATCTCACCACTGTACGCATCCGTGTTGTCAAAGCTCATCGCCGTCACCTCGATGGTAGACCCAAACAGTTCTCTTAACTCGCCGACCGTCCGAATGCTTTCATTGTAAATGATTTTTTCAATCCGGTCGATGTAATCTTCCACCGCCGCAACTCTCCGGCTTTCCGGAAATACTTTTTGAATCTGCTCTTCCGATACGGTTCCCCTGCGCCGGAATAAATCTATGAAACGCTCCCGGTTATCTTTTTCTAAAATCGCACGATCCGTCATCTGACAACTAAACATTGTATCATCGTCCCGGAACTGTTTGACAACCTTTTCTACATCAGAAACCGGCATGTAATGATGAAAAATCTCTTCTCCATCGCAGACCACGTAACCACCGGATGCTGCCACCATCCCATCGAATGTAATCTCTTTTAGTGCATCCTGAAGCTGGCACACGCTTCTTCCCGTGCATAAGAAAATACGGTGTCCCGCCTTACGCACCGCTTTTAATGCCTCTATCGCGGAGCGTGGGATTTTCCCTGAAAAATCAATCAATGTTCCATCGATATCGAAAAAAAGATATTTTCCCATTTCTCTCATCCTTTCCACTTCTGTTATTGACAGAACAATATGCTAGTCCGCCTCGCGGATTTTTTTGCGGAGTGGCAGAATACAGCCCGGTGAAACCGATAACTCATCCATTCCCATGGCAAGAAAACGTTCCGTCAATTCCATATCTGCGCCTAATTCCCCGCAGATTCCTGCCCAGATGCCTGCGTTATGTGCATTTTTTACGACAAGCTCAATCAGTCTTAACACCGCTTCCGAATGTGCGTCAAAGAACCGGTCAAGTCTTGGATTCTGCCGGTCAATCGCCAGTGTATACTGTGTCAAATCATTCGTTCCGATGGAAAAAAAGTCTACTTCTTTTGCCAGAACATCACTCATGACGGCAGCCGCCGGTGTCTCAATCATGATTCCCTCTTCCACTTCTCCAAACGGAACGCCTGCGTCGCGAAGTTCCTGTTTGACTTCGTTTACAATCGCTTTAATGTCATGAATCTCCTGCAGCGAAGTAATCATCGGATACATAATCGAAATATTTCCGTAGTTGCTTGCGCGGAACAGTGCGCGCAGCTGTGTTTTAAAAATATCCGGCTGCTCTAAGCAAATTCGGATGGCACGGTAGCCGAGTGCCGGATTCTCTTCTGTGCCAAGGTTCAGATAATCCACTTTTTTATCTGCACCGATGTCTAGGGTACGGATAATCACTTTTTTTCCAGCCATCGTCTCTGCAACCTGGCGATATGCCTGAAACTGCTCTTCCTCGGTCGGAAGCTCATCCTTTTCCAGATATAAGAATTCACTGCGGAACAAACCGATTCCACCGGCATCATTTTTTAAAACTGCCGCTAAATCAGAAGCATTTGCGATATTCGCATACAGATTGATTTTCTGTCCGCTCTTTGTCACATTTTCTTTTCCTTTTAATTGTAAAAGTAGTTCTTTCTGTTCCTGCTCTGCCGTCAGCTTTTTCTGATATTCTGCGAGGACATCCTCATCCGGCTCAACGATGATTTTCCCTTCCACGCCATCCACAACTGCGAGTTTTCCATTCCACTCCTCACGGATGGTTACGCCGATTAACGCCGGAATCCCCATGGTGCGCGCTAAAATTGCGGTGTGGGAGTTGGCAGAGCCAAGTCTTGTGACAAATGCCGCCAGCTTGCTTTTATCCATCTGTACGGTCTCGCTCGGTGCCAAATCTTCTGCGACAAGAATCACCGGCTCGTCTCCGAGATTCGAGCTCTGTTGATTTCCATTCAAAATAGAAAGAACACGTTCGGAAATATCTTTGATATCCGCAGAACGGGCGCGGAAATAATCGTCCTCCATCTCCGCAAACATTTTCGCGAAATTATCCCCGGTCGTGGCAACTGCATATTCCGCATTGATTTCCTGTGTGCGGATCATGTTGCAGACAGAATCGTTATAGTCGTCATCCTCTAACATCATCTGATGTACTTCAAAAATCTGCGCATTCATTTCGCCAACTTCTTTTAATGCTTTTTCATAAAGCCCCTGAAGCTGCTCTATCGCCGTACTTTTTGCATCCTGATAACGTGTTATCTCTGCCTGGGTATCTTCGATGTGCCTGCGCACGACCTGATTTTGCTGCTTTGAATAAAACAAAACTTTTGCAATTGCAATTCCGCTAAACACTTTCTTTCCATTTTGAATTTCCATCTTACTATCCACGCCTTTCCCTGTTTTCACATTTTCCTGCGATTACAGATTTTCTTTGAAAAATTTCTCCATGCTTGCAGCATCCGCATCTTCATTGCCGCCGCTTACTTCTACTGTTACCTCGTCTCCCTGCTTGACACCGAGTGACATCAGCATCATCAGTTTTTTGGCATCAGCACTTTTGCCTTTTGAGGTCACTGTGATTTCGCTTGTGCACTCTTTTGCCTGTTTTACCAACATTCCTGCCGGTCTTGCGTGAATGCCAACTTCATCTGTAATTGTATATGTGAACGACTTCATTGTATTCTCCTCCTTTGTCTATGAAAGATCTTCTCCATTTGTGCGAATGACTTTTTGGTACCAGTCAAATGATTTTTTCTTCTTTCTGGATAAATCTCCGGTTCCATCGTCGTATTTTTCTACATAAATGAAACCATAACGTTTTGCCATCTCTCCGGTGGAGGCGCTGACTAAATCGATGCAGCCCCATGGTGTGTATCCCATCAAATCAACACCGTCTTTTACAGCTTCTCTCATCTGCTCGATATGTTTTCTTAAATATTCGATACGGTAATCATCATTGATGCTGCCGTCTTCTTCTTTCTTGTCGTAAGCGCCAAGTCCGTTCTCTACGACCATAACCGGAATCTGGTAACGTCCATAGACTTCGTTTAAGGTGTAGCGCAGTCCTTTCGGGTCAATCTGCCATCCCCAGTCGCTGGACTCCAAGTATGGATTCTTGGTTCCGCCAACGATATTTCCGGCAGAGTTCTGCTGGTTCGGGTCTGTGGAAACGCAGCTTGTCATGTAATAGCTGAATGTGAAGAAATCTACGGTTCCTTCTTTTAAAAGTTCCAAATCGCCATCTTCCATCTTGATGTTGATTCCGTTCTCTTCCCAGAAACGTTTTGCATAATATGGATATGCTCCACGCACCTGAACATCTGCACAGTACCAGTTGGTAATCTGCATTGCCTGCTGGGTCGCAATCACATCATCCGGATTACAGGTAAACGGATATGAAGTTGCTAAAATACTCATGTTACCCATCTTAAACTGTGGATATTTCTCATGGGCAAGTTTTACTGCCTTTGCACTTGCCACAAACTGATGATGCAGTGCCTGAAAACGCTCCTGCGGTCTGTCCGGAACTTCCGTGATTGGTCCTGCATAGCCCTTGATGGTTCCAAGTGATAATACAGCCCCCATCGGCATCGTTCCTGAGTTAATCTCGTTGAAAGTCAGCCAGTATTTTACCTTATTCTGATAACGCTCAAAGATTGCTTCGCAGTAACGCACATAGCAGTCGATTACCTCTCTGCCTTCCCAGCCGTTATATTTTTCCACAAGTGCATATGGAAGCTCATAATGGGAAATCGTAACGAGCGGCTCAATTCCATATTTCAGGCACTCATCGAATACGTTGTCATAGAATTCCAGACCTTTTTCGTTTGGCTTCTCTTCCATTCCGGTCGGGAAGATTCTCGTCCAGTTGATTGACATACGGAATGTTTTAAATCCCATCTCTGCAAAAAGAGCGATATCCTCTTTATAATGATGATAAAAATCGGTTGCCTCACGGCTTGGATAAAGCGTTCCCTCCTCAAAAACAGGTGTAATGCGCTTCGGCGTCGTATGTGAGCCGTTTGTGCACATATCAGAGACAGACGGTCCTTTTCCATCTACATCCCATGCTCCTTCATACTGATTTGCTGCGGTTGCACCGCCCCATAAAAAATCATCACGAAATGTTCCCATATTGTTCCTCCTTATTTAACTACATTTGTTCTATTTCTTACAGAATAATCATTATAACTCAGCCCCATCAAGACCCCTGCGGCATCCGCTTTTCCTGTCCCGAAGGGGCTGTGTTTTTCTATTTTCTAGAGAATAATAATTGCTTCATCTCCGGCATTGACACTTGCTGCATCTGTCGGGATGACATCTGCGTAGTCATCTGTGTTTGTCACAACAACCGGTGATACGATAGAGTATCCTGCGGCTTTGATTTTGGCAATGTCAAACTCTAATAATAAATCACCTTTTTTCACATGGTCGCCCTGTTTTGCCTTTGGAGTAAAGCCTTCTCCGTTTAATTTTACCGTATCCATTCCAACATGAATCAGTAATTCCACGCCGTCTGCAGATTTTAATCCAATTGCGTGTCCGGTTGGGAAAAATGTTACGATTTCCCCATCAAATGGTGCATATAATTTTCCTTCTGTTGGCTCAATTGCAAGACCTTCGCCTAATGCTCCGCTTGCAAATGCTTCATCTTCGCTCTCTGCTAATGCTTTTACATTACCTTTCATCGGTGAGGCAACGTTATTTGCTGTTTTTCCTTTTTTCTCTGTTGTCTGTGATGGTGCATCATCTTTATAAGTAATGAAAGTAAGGATAAAGGATACTGCCATTGCCACTAAAGTACCGATACATACCCAGATTAAGCTGTACATACTCTGGTTTGCACCATCGATGTAGGATGGAAGTCCGAAAAGTCCAAGTCCGCCCATGGAGTATGATTTTACACCTGCAAATCCGATAATTCCACCACCGACTGCACCACCGATACAAGAGATGATGAATGGTTTTTTCTTCGGAAGTGTAATACCATAAATACAAGGCTCTGTTACACCAAACATACCGGAAACAAATGCCGGAACTGCCATATCTCTTAATTTCTTATCTTTTGTCTTGCAGATGATACCTAATACTGCCATGGACTGTGCGAAACTTACGCAGAAATATGGAGAAAGTACGTTATCATATCCGAGTGTTCCATAATTTAAAATAGCAAGTGGAACCAGTGCCCAGTGTAATCCGAAGATTACGAGTACCTGCCAGAGTGCTCCGATGAAGACACCTGCGACTAATCCGCCTACAACCGGAAGGCTGTAAATTGCGCTGAATAAAAGTGTGATTGCGTTACATACAACCGTTGCAACCGGTCCGATTACCAGATAAGTAAGAGGCATTGCAATAATCAATGTAAACAGTGGTGTTAAAAATGCTTTTACAACCGTAGGTATTACTTTCTTTAACTTCTTCTCAATCCATGCTGCCAATGCTACTGCTAAGATAATTGGTACAACAGATGAGGTATATCCGGATGCCGGCATGATAACCGGGATTCCAAAGAATGTTGTATAGTAATCCATCTGGAATGCAGTTCCTGCTAAAACGGAGCCTAATACTTCTCCGCCTGTGATGGCTACCATGTTCGGATAAACAAGTCCTACACCAAGTGCCATGCCGACAAATTCATTTGATTTAAATTTCTTTGCTGCTGTGTATCCTAAGATAATTGGGAAGTAATAGAAGAATCCATCCCCAATTGCGTACCAGATCTGGTAAGCTCCCTGTGTGGTTACATCAATTCCGGACTGTCCTGCGATAAATACCCACAAAGCCAGAAGACCTTTGATAATACCTGCCGCAGAAAGTACAAATAAACATGGCTGGAATACCCCGGAAATAATATCCATCAATCTTGCGCCAAGGCTCATCTTCTCTTCACTGCCACCGTCATCACTTGCAGTCGGTGCATCCCCCACGATGTGTGCATGTTCACACACAACATCATACACATCTGCCACATGATTTCCGATTACAACCTGATACTGTCCTCCGGCCTTCATAACCGTTACAATACCGTCTGTTGCTTTTAAAATGTCTGTGTTTGCTTTTGACTCGTCTTTTAATTTAAAACGAAGTCTTGTGATACAGTGCGTGAGACTGATAATGTTGTCCCGTCCGCCGACGTTTTGGATGATAATTCTTGCTAAACCATCATACTTACTTGCCATAATTGTTCCCTCCAATTATTCTTTAAATTTTTTATCTAAAACACGTTATGTTTTCCCGTGCTTTATTCGTATTCCATTTCTCTTCCGCCGTTTCACTTCCGGGAAAAAGAAAAAGACCCAGACGCAATCTGATACACCCACACAAACTTTCCTAGTCCATGTAATCTGTCATTTCGCGTCGGGTCTTGCCTAATCGTGTTAGTAACAATCCCAAGAACAAAATCTTGTTATTTCCTTGTAATTCTTGCGATGTGCGCCGTCAGATAAGAAAGTTCTGCCTCCGGCACCTGATATCCTTTGTTATCCTGCATATACTTTGCAATCTTCTTCGCGCAGGCATATGCTTTCGGATATCGTCCCTGTAACATCTCATACAACTCCATGTCTGTCTCATCATATACTTCGTTGCGTATGGCACGCTGTACAAAAAATTTTAAATGTGTCAGAAATCTCTCATAGGAGAGACTTCCCTCGTCAATCTCCTCCTGGTAGGTATAACGGACAATGTTTAAAATATCCTTTATAATAGAAGGAATCCTCTGTGCATCCTCTAAGTTACCGCTTCCCTCCATCTCCGCATTCACGATATGGAGTGTAATAAATCCTGCCTCATCCTCCGGAAGTTCCATGTAAAGTTCATTCCGAACCATCTCGATAATCCCAAGACCAATCTCATACTCTTCGGCGTAGAACTTCTTAATCTCCCAGAGCAGTGCGTTCTGAAGTGTAATTCCCTTCTTCTGCCGCTCGATTGCAAAATTCAGATGATCCGTCAGCGTAATGTAAATATTACGGTTGAGTTCCCGGTGTAACTTCTCAGACGCATATGTAATCGCTTCATCTGCAATGCGGACATGCTCATACGGCATATTTTCGACCAGTTCTTCAAAGTTGCAGGTATGTTCCTTCGGCAGGGAAAAAATCTTCTCAATCTTGTCTTCCTCGATTGCATCGCCGGACTTTCTGCCAAACCCGATTCCCTTGCCCATAACGACAATCTCATTGTTATTATTGTCATGTGCGCTTACCACATTATTGTTAATAACTTTTAAAATGTCCATTACCTTGTGCCCCTTTTGCTCTGAAAAACTTTTCCTCCAAATTAAAAAACTGAATCATACTCGCCTTCCATGCATGGAACATACTCCACGAAAAACATTCCATGAACATATTCTCATACGCTTCGAGTACAACTCAGTCTTGCCTAATCGTATTAGTAACAACCCGACTTGCATCTGCAATTACTATGGTTATATACTACTACTTCTTTTCTAATTTTTCAAGTGTTTCTTGTGATTTTGTTATTGTATTACAAGTTTTCTACTTCTTTTTTATCTATATTGCACAATTCCATTTTCGCTTTCTGCGCCGGTCTAATGTCAAAACGGTAAATTGCTATGATAAACGAAATAAATGCAATAACCTCGATTCCCGCACAGGAGTATGATTTTACAAGCAGATTATATAGGAAAATTGGCGGTGAATTGAACAAAAACAGCAATCTTGTCTTACGCATATCGTGCGTCCAAAGCGCAATGGTTGTCAGCATCATGGAAAAGCACGGCAGCGCACTGACAAATCCGTCCCACGTAATCACTGCACTGAATGCATAGGAAAACAGCAAAAGCCAGAGCCATACTTTGCTTTTTGCCCACTTTCTGTCATTAAAATAACACAATCCGGCACGGAAAAATCCAATAATGTCTGTGGCAAGCCCTGTAAATGCGCCAAGAAGAATATACTGCGCGCCCCACATGATATTGCAGAGTACCTGCAGCACCAGAATTTTTTTCCGGTTATCCGACTGCAAAGATGTAATCGCGATTGCCGATGGAATCAGTCCCAATAACTGTATCATAAAAAATTTCATTGTCATAACAAACTCTTACCTTTCCTTTTTTCTTCCCTTATTATAAGAAGATATCCTGCTTCTTGATATGACATATGTCACATGATATAATGAGCGTAGCAAATATATCCCGCATGTCCGGGAAACCTCCGGGTTCCCGGACTTTTGCCAAAGCATAGTTAATGTATAATATAGTAAAAAGAAAGGCAGGTATTTTCATGAGACAAAAACCTTATCATCACACGGAAAAAGAAATTGAAGACATGCATTTACTGAATCTGCTCACAGATGTACCACTTTCCACCTATATCTATGAGCCGGGAGAATTCATCTGCCAGGACGGCGAAGAAATTCCTTACCTTCTGTTTATCTGCAAGGGACAGGCAAAAGTTTTCTACGACTCTGACGATGGAAAACGCATTTTATACAGCTTTTATGACCGCGGTGGGATTCTCGGAGATTTGGAATTTTTCTTAAGTCAGGCTCTCCCGGCGAAAAATACGGTGCAGGCGTTGTCCGAACTGACCTGCATTGGTTTTCCCATGGAACAAAATAAATCCGTGCTCATGAAGTGTCCCGAATTTATCTATCACCTTGGACATTCCATGGCACGGAAAATGGAACTTGGCTCAAGGAACGGCTCAAACAATCTGCTCTATCCGCTTGAGACAAGGCTTTGCTCTTATATTGATACGACCTGCCAGACACCGTATTTTACAGAAAAATTGACGGACGTGGCAGATTTTCTCGGCACAAGCTACCGGCATCTGCTCCGCGCCCTGCAATCTCTCGTCCGTGAAAATGTTCTCGAAAAAAGAGACCGGCACTATTACATTGCCAACCGCACAGAATTGCAGAAACGCAGCAAGGACTTCTATCAGAATACTTCCGTCAACAACTTCTGATAGATGGCGGTTCCAAGCTTCTTATGCCCCTCTTTATCCAGATGTTCCCTATCACGCTCACTCGGAGATGCATAATCCGATGCCGCCAGAAAGAAAAGGTTACGCTTTGCCGCAATCTTCCGGTATACTTCCGGCAAACTCTTTGAGACTTCGACCGATTCCTGGTTGAATTCCGGATCGTATCCTTCTTCGCCGACGCCATCTCCTAATGCAATCGGAGCGATGAGCAGCACTTTTGCCTGCGGTGCAACATGTCCAATCTGGTCTAACAGACGCTCAATGCCTTTTCCGATAATCTCTGCAGACGCATCATAAATCATCTTGCAGTCATTGGTTCCAAGCATGACAGTCACCACCTCAATCGGTTGGTGTGTCTCTAAGAGCGTCGGCAACATTTCCGTTCCACGTCTGCCATCCCGCAATGGGTCATCAAAAATGGTGGTTCTTCCGCATAATCCTTCCTCACTCACATAATAACCTTTCTCCCAGACAGCTTCTTCTAAAAGGCTCGTCCAGCGCACGCCATAGCCGTAACGCTCCGTTGTTCCGGGAATTAATCCATACGTGTTCGAATCCCCAAAGCATAAAATTTCTTTTCGCTGCATATCCATTCCTCCTTTCGTTCTTTTTATTTTACTATTATTCCTATATGTTTACTATGTTTTTATAAGATGATACCTCTATTTTCAAGAAATTGCAAGCAAAAAAGAGGAAAACATACACAAAATATATGTTTTCCTCTTTTCTACTAATAAGTCTACGCCTGACGGTTATAGATAACCGCCACATCTTTTCGATTCCGGTACATAATGAGCCAGACTGCCACAAAATTAACTGCCATGAAAATAGTGACAACAACCCTTTTTTCTATGAATTCTGCCATCACACCAGACAATAACTCTCCCAGTATCATTCCGACTGTCACAGCCATATGGAAAATGCCGTTGAATCGTCCTTTTTTCCCATCCGGGACATAACTTTGCGTCGCAGAAATGCGGATATTATAAGAAGTTACTCCCATAAGTCCCGAAACAAAACACATTGCCATCATCAATGGAACCGGCGTAAACAGATAAGTTCCATCAAATACGCACATCGACGTATAGACTATGAGCGCAATCAGGAATTTCTTGTCCGTCGGATATTTGACTTTGTAATGAACTGCTCCGCCAATCAACCGCCCGAAAAGCATAAATCCCATCACTGCAATGTAGACATACTCACCTCTCGGATACGCTCCTTTAAAATAAGGAAGACCGATTACATTTGAAGCACCCTGTGCACACATGGTTACGGTAAAATAAAGTACAACTGCACGCAGTCCCCGCTCCCCTTTTAAGTAGCTGACGCCCTCTTCAAAGGTCTTTTTGTATTGGTGTATTCCAAATGATTCATTTTTTTCTTTTACATAGGATTCTTCCACATGAATCTGCGTTTCCATCACTGCCGCAATGAAAAAACTGACCATATCTATCAAAAATAACGGACCGATTCCCACCAGATTATAAAGGAAAGCAGATACCGGAACCATCAACATCGTCAAAGATTCCAGCGTGCTCGAAATAGAATACGCTTTCGTGTAATTTCCCTCACTGATTAACATCGGGTAAAAACTCTCATATGCCACTGTATAAACGCTGTCAATTGCTCCTAACAACATAGAGCCAAGCACCAATACAACATAATTTAAGCTTCCTGAAAAAATCACAAGTGCAAACAGCAGATAGATTCCGGTAGAGATAAAATCTAACGTATAAATCGTTTTTCTTCTGGAAAATTTGTCGATAAAAGGTCCTGCCAGCGTAGGCATCAAAATCTGTGGCAGATTATAGAGCACCATGTAAAGTGCATATAAAAATGTGGACTCCGTGTAATCTAGTATCAAAAGTCCGGTTGCAAATCCGGCAATTGCACTGCCAATTCGCGAAATAATGGTTCCCACTGTAATGATAATAAAATTTTTAGTCCACAACGGGTTATTGTCGTACATCATCGTTCCTCTTTTCTCTTTTTATACACCGATGTTTATACTCCTAGTATATCATTCTGATTAGCAATACAAAAGCGTGCATATTTGAGAAAATTGTCCTGATTTTTGTGTCTTAATAAGGCTTTAATTATTCTTTTCAAGAAAAGTAGACTTTCGTTCTAATTTTTCTGTGATTTCAAGAGCCTCTTTATAGCGGCGCTTTGCTTTATACAATTCAATGAGATATCTGCCATGATAGACCCTAAACCCATATCCTAACGTTTCACCTGCGGTTTCGTACACGTCTTTCAAAAGAGTTTCATATTCTGGATTCTCCATGTAATTTTCCTGAAGACGCAGCTCAATTACCTGTAACATTTTTACAACTGTCTCATTCGTATTCTCATCCATAAATTCTTTTGCTGCGGACAGACATTTCTCGCCTAAGTCCTTTTTTTCAAGCTGAATGTAAGAAAATGCAAGTTTATGATAGATAAGCAGCCAATCCATCTTCTCTTTTCGCTCAAGATCCCGCTCCGATAAAAGCTGCTCTGACTTCTGTAAATATTCGACAGCTTCCTCATAATATCCATACTCCACATAGGTAGCACCAATATTATAATAAATACCGTACATCAATTCCGGCCGGATTACCCTGCACAATTCCATCGCTCTTCGATAATAACGCTTCATATTATCAATATCATGATTGGAGTAACAAGTGGCTATCAGAAAACTGCTCTCCAACAGCATGTTCGCATTTCCCTCTTCCGCCGCCATCTGATAAGTAAGTTCAAGGTAATGCACTGCCTCTAAGTATTTTCCCTCTTTAAAACACAGATGCCCCTGACAGCACAGTACATAACTTCCCATCGCCTGCTGTCCTGCCACCTGAAACCATTGCATGCGCTCCTCAAAACGAAGCTTTTTATTCTTTCCCATCAATATTCCGTACAGAAACAATTGATTTTTTGTCATGTATGTCTGTAGCTCTTTCAGCCTAAGAAGCTGTTTCTCCGCGTTTTCCGGAAGATTTTCTTTCTCTTTATCCAACGACTGATAGAGCCGGAAAAGCTGCCAGCTTAAATTCAATTCACTATTCTCATAAGCCTGCTGTTCCTGTTCTATCATCTCCGCCAGCTTCGCAGTATCTTCATCATGAAAATAACAATCAAAATATTCCCAGAGAAGTCCACGCAGCCGTTTTATTTTTTCCTCATCTGTAAGAAACGTAATTCCCAGAACTGCAAAAAGCTGCTCGACGATATCCAGACCCGGATTTACCTTTCCCTGCTCGATTTTACTCAAATAGGAAACCACACAGATGCCTTTGCAGAGTCCCTCCTGCGACAGATTCTGCTCTAGTCTCTTCTGTCGAATCAAAAGTCCCATGTAACGGTTTCCCTTTTTTTCTTCTCTATTTTTCATCTTTTCCCATTATTTACGAATCTCATTCATAATCCGGTTCACAAGTCCGACACGGTGGAATGGTGTCATCAGGTAATAGCCATCTGCAACATCCTCCAATTTGCGGGCAATGTCGACCGATAAGGCTACCGACACTTCCTCTGCCTCCTCGCGCGTCATATCCTGGCGGTAACGCGCCACAATATCATCTCCTACGTGAATTCCCGGCATCTCATTTTTCAAAAACATAGCATTGCGGTAACTTACAATCGGCATAATGCCGCAGATGATTTTTGCACCCGTTCTCTCTTTCAAATCGTGAATTCGGGCAATATCCGTCTCTGAAAAAATTGGCTGCGTCAGAAAATAAGCACATCCTGCATCCAGTTTCATCTGCATTCTCCGCACCACCGCATCAATGTTCGTTCCGGCATAATTTAAGGCTCCGCCATAGAAAACAGGGCGTTCTCCGAAAATTTCCTCATTCATGTGGCGCAGATATTCCATGAAACGGATGGAATTCATGTCAAACACGCCTGTGATTTTGCCACGGTCATCCGGTCCCACCGGGTCACCCGTAATCACAAGGAAATCACGGATTCCATTGATATGCGCGCCTAAAATCTCAGAACGAAGTCCAATCAGGTTGCGGTCTCTCATTGCCACATGAGGCATAACGTCAACATCCGCACAGTGTTTTGCATACACTGCCAATAATGACGCATCCGCTCTCGAACGTGCAAGCGGCGAATCCGATACCGTAATCATATCCACGCCGTTCTCTTTTAACGCAAAAATTCCCTTGCGGAACTTTTCAATCTGATCATCAAATGGTGCGTCCAGCTCAACTACAAACACTTTTTCTTTCCCAGCGGTCAGCTTCTCCATAAACGGCGTCGTCTCCGTCATCTTTTCGTGCTTTTCTTCCGCTGATTTTTGCAGTTTCTTTGGCTGTACCGTATTATTTTTTTCTAAAAGCCCATGCAGAACCTGAATATGCTTTGGCGTTGTGCCACAGCAGCCACCGATGATATTAACTCCAAGCGCAATCATTTCCTGCATCTGCGCCGCATAATACTCCGGCTCATTGGAAAAACGCAGTCTTCCACGTAACTCCTGCTGATAACCTGCATTCGGAAGCACGCTTAAGACACAATTCTCCGGGAATGTCTGTTTCTCTAGCAACTGTTTCATATGAAGGGCACCGACTCCACAGTTAAATCCAAAAATATCGATATTCTCTTCCTGCGATGCCACAGAAATCAACTCATCGATGCTGTATCCATGCTGTGTATAGCCCATTGGATTTAAGGAAAACTGTGTGATTACCAGACTGTCTTCACATTTCTCCTTGCATAACTGCGCCAGTCTTGGAAGCCATTTCCATTCGGAACAGGTCTCAAACAGGAAAATCCGGATGCCTTCCTCCGCGAAAACCGTAATGATTTTCTCATATTCCGCATAAATCTCTGCTTCACTCTCTTCTGCCGTCTGGCGAATCGGCCCAATGGATGCCACAATCTGAACTTCTCTTCCTGTCTCAGCGATTGCAGCCCGGACATTGGCGATGGCACCACGCAACACCGCCTCGCAGGTAATCCACTCCGGGAAAAGATGATGGTTTACCGCAAATGTATTCGTGCGAATCCACTGTGCCCCCGCTTCTATGTACTCCTTATGAATGGCAATAATCTGTTCCGGATGAAGCAGATTTGCTTCCTCCGCCTCTATCTCGGAAGGATATTTCTGTGCGTAATATGTCCCCATCGCCCCATCGAGTAATATAATTGTGTCTTTTTTGAATTTTTCCATGTCACCTCTCCTAGTTGTATGTTTACTGTATGTCGTCTTTTTCTATAATCGCAACACCGTATTTTTCAAGGGAAAGCGTTCCCTCCACCGGCTTGTCTGCTAAAATATCATATCCACTGCATCCCTCAACTTTTTGTGTCTCCTCGGATGTATTCAGATAAAATTCATATACTTTTCCCTCTGCCGTACGGGTGTGCTTCTCGATTCCTTCCGGTAATGCCTGGCATGCAATTCCCGCCTGCTCAAGCATCTTTACGAAAAGCTTCTGCATTGCTGGTATATCCAGTCTGGCAGCAACATAATATGCCACTCCATCACCATAGGTATGCGCTGTTACAGCCGGCATATCTTTGTAATAATCCTTCTGGTACGTGCCAAGGACAGTCACATCTTTGGTGCGGAGCATCTCCGCATAATCACGCACTTCTTCCACACTTCCATCAGCAAAAACAACGGCATTCCGATCCTTCGGATACAAGGTATCGATTTCCTCGCTGATAACACCGAACACTTCTGACAAGCCATTTCCAGGGAATCCTCCAAGGAAACAAAGCTGATTCTCATCCACATATCCGGTCAGGTAGGTTGCAAGAAGCTGTCCACCTCTCTTAACAAACTGCTCCATCTTTGCAGCAATGTCATTTTTTAACATGTAAAGCATTGGTGCAACCACAACGCTGTAATCTTCCAGCGAATCCTCAGATGAGACAATGTCTGCATCGATGCCGAGATTCAAAAATGCCCGGTACATCTCCACGCAGGTTCTGTCGTAATTTTTCGTAGTATCTGCAAGTCCCTTCATATCACGAATTGCCCACATGTTATCCCAGTCGAATAAAATTGCAGCTTTTGCTTTTACAAGGGTTCCCTGCACCGCTTCTAAGCGTTTCAATTCTGCTCCGAGTGCTTCCACTTCCTTAAAAATACGGGTATCGTCTTTTCCAAGGTGGTCGAGCACCGCACCATGATACTGTTCAAACGAACCTCTTCCCTTTCTCCACTGGAAATACTGCACGGTATCGGAACCACACGCTACTGCCTGCATAGAAGCAAGACGATGAACCCCCGGACGTCTCATTTTATTGAATTCCTGCCAGTTGACAAGTCCCGGCGCACTCTCCATGAGCATAAATGGCTTATCCTTTTTCATGGAACGCATCACCGCATGGTCAAATGCATTTCTTGCAAATGTATCGCCTAATGTCTCATAATCATTGTGAAATCTCGGATAGGAATCCCATGAAATGACATCTAACTCTTTCGCCATCACATGATAATCAAGCCCATCAAAAAGCTGCATATAGTTTGTCGTAACCGGAATATCCGGTGTCACTTCTTTTAAATAGGAAATTTCTGATTTCATGTAATCATTTGTATTCCATGTCGTGAAGCGCTGCCATTCGAGATTTAATCCCATGATACTGGTCTCTCCGTTTGAAAACGGCGGCTCAATTTCAGAGAAATCAGAATAGGTATGGCTCCAGAATGTCGTCCACCACGCCTGATTCAGCTTGTGAATGTCATGATCAAATTTTTCCTCTAAATAGGTCTGAAAACGCTTGCTGCAATTCGGACAGAAACACTCCCCGTTAAATTCATTCGAAATATGCCACATCAAAAGTCCCGGATGGTTTCCGACTCTTTTTACCATCTCCTCTAATAACTGGTGTACCTTCTTGCGGTATACCGTGGAACTCATACAATGGTTGTGGCGGATTCCCTGATGCGCTTTCATCCCATAGGCATCCACACGGATTACCTCCGGATATTTTCTGGCAAGCCATACCGGTTTTGCTCCGGACGGTGTCGCTAAAATGGTGTAAATTCCATTCTCGTAAAGCTTATCCATAATCTGGACTAACCAATCAAAATGATACTCGCCTTCTACCGGTTCATACGTCGACCAAGCGAAAACTCCGAGCGTCGCGCTGGTCATACCAGCCTTTTTCATCAGGCTGATATCCTCCTCGAGTATGTCTGGTCTGTCCAGCCACTGTTCCGGATTGTAATCTCCTCCGTGTAAAATACCTGTAATCTGTGGAAATAATTTGTTCTTCTGCATGTCTTGCTCCTCTTAGTTCTTTGGAATTCTCTTATCCATTTTTAAAATATGGTTGACCAACCATCCTAACAGAAACTGAATCAGTTCCTCTAAATATTCCTGCTGATTGTCATCCATCTCATCTAAATTAATCTCATTTAATTTATCGATAAATGCCTGATGTGCCATGCGCTGCATCTCTAATCCTGCGTAACCGATACTCTCCATATACATCTCCTCATCCTGAAAATGCATTACAGTGTAATCTTTCAGTTCGTCAAGTATACGCATAATCTCATCATATTTATCATGCAGTAACTGCGCATGAATCAGTTTATCGGTATCCTCTATAATTTCAAACAGGCGTTTGTGTTCTTCATCCACCATATCAATTCCTGTCTTATATTCCTCTGTAAATGCAAACTTGTCCGTTTCTATCTTGCCAATCATAATATCGCTGCCTAAAATATGGCGATACAGCCAGCGTGCCAGATAGTGCAGCAATTCCTCTGCCACTTCTTTGCCTTTTGCATCATCTAACTCCTGTAAGTCATAACTGTTGACTTTCTCTGTAAATTCTGCATGTTCTTTTCTCTGGCGTGGAAGCTCCGGGTCATGAATCTGTTCCATATACGCTTCCTCATGTGCAAAATGTGTCGCCGCATACTCTTTCAGTTCTGATATCAGCGGTGTCACCGTTGTCTTGTATGGTGCTCCTGCCGATAACATTTTCTCCGTTTCATTCAATAACTGAAACAATTTCTTATGTTCCTCATCAATCGTCTCGATTCCAATCAGACAGTCTTCTGTAAAACGATACATCGCAAATTCCTCCTATCATGACTTCCTTTTTATGATACGATTAGTATAACACATTTACAAATAATGGCATAGCCGAAAAACGACTATGCCATCACCTTTTCTTACAAAATTATTCAATTCTGTTTTGAGAAATTATCTCTGAACACGAGCTCCTGCTCCGCCCATGATAGCTTCTACTTCTTTCTTGCTAGCCATAGTTGTATCTCCTGGTGTTGTCATAGCAAGTGCTCCGTGAGCTGCACCGTAGTTAACAGCTAACTCTGCGTTACCTGTTGTCATTAATCCGTAGATTAATCCGGAAGCGAAGGAATCTCCACCACCTACACGGTCCATAATTTCAAGTCCCTTGTAATCTTTTGCTTTGAAGATCTCTCCGTCTGCCCAGCAGATTGCGCTCCAGTCATTTACTGTAGCTGTCTTAACTTCACGTAATGTTGTAGCAACAGCTTTGAAGTTAGGATATGTCTTAGCAGCTTCATTGATCATCTTCTTGTATCCATCAAGATTTAATTCTTTTAAGTTAGCATCGTTTCCTTCGATTTCGAATCCAAGACATGCTGTGAAGTCTTCTTCGTTACCGATCATAACGTCAACGTATTTTGCGATTTCTTTGTTTACTTCCTGAGCTTTAGCCTGTCCGCCGATTGCGCTCCACATAGATGGACGGTAGTTCAAATCATAAGATACGATTGTTCCATATTTCTTAGCTGTCTTGATAGCTTCGATAACTGTCTCACAAGACTGCTCAGATAAAGCAGCGTAGATTCCGCCAGTGTGTAACCAGCGTGCTCCAAGCTCACCAAAAATATAATCAAAATCGAAATCAGCAGGTGTAGCTTTTGAAATTGCTGTATTCGCACGGTCAGAACATCCTACAGCACCACGGATACCAAATCCACGCTCTGTAAAGTTGATACCGTTACGGCAGATTCTTCCGATTCCGTCTGTATCCATCCATTTGATTAAAGATGTATCAACACCACCCTGAAGGATGAAGTCTTCCATTAATTTACCAACTTCGTTATCAGCAAAAGCTGTGATAACACCTGTGTTCATTCCGAAACATCTTCTTAATCCACGGACAACGTTGTATTCTCCGCCGCCTTCCCATGCACGGAAAGATCTTGCTGTACGAATTCTTCCTTCGCCTGGATCAAGACGTAACATTACCTCGCCTAAAGAAACTGCATCAAATTTACATTCGCTTGCTGGTCTTAAATTTAAATCCATTTTTTTCCTCCATTTTCCAGTCACATTCCGTAACTGCCAAATATCACAAATTTTTTACAAATTTTGTAAGCGCTTACACTCACATAATTTTATTATAACATAGTATACCATATAATTTCAATTTATCTGTGAAAATATTTCGAAATTTTTTTACATTTTTCTCTTTTTTACTTTAATGCTGGAATCTCTAACTCTGCACTGGAATTGTTTACCAAAGCTTCAAAACAATACACTGGTTGATAGAATCCTTTGGAATCCGTCTCATACTCAATTCTCACACTTTTAAGCTGGATGGAAAGTGCCTCGTTTCCATAATACTGAAATTTTCCGTCACAGATTCTCTCATACGCTTCCTGCTCCGACCATACCGGAAATTCTTTATAAGGCTGGCAGACTAAGATGTTATCATTGATATTTCCTATTTCACCACCCTCATAATATGTGCAGCTTAGGGTACCGTCATACATCTGTCCGTCCACAATCTCCTGATGTACTTCTAATGTATAATTTCCATCCCCTTCATTTTGAAACTGAGCTGTCTCCGGCACCTCAACTCCGTATTCTGCAAGTGCTATACGAATCTCTTTTTCCTCTGCATCGTCTATGGTGGCTTTCTCTTCGTCTGAATCCGACCACAACACACCAAAGTTCGTATACGAGTATTTGCCGCCGGCGTAATCAATCCAAAGTGTATTTCCATCTTTTCCATAATACACAGCTGTGTCATCATACAAATCTGTGCGTGTATCATCCACCTGCGTTCCCGTCTGCGCAAAAAATTTCTCTGCGAACTGCCTTGTCTCCTGCTTCGAATAAACCGGTATCTGATAAACCTCTTGCTGCGTTTCCTCAGAAGCATACGTCTCCGTCGTCGTAACTTCCAAAAGATTTTTATCATACGGATAAATGTAAGCACTTACAATATTTCCCAGTTCCTGACGCTCATAACAGATAAATATAGCGGCAAATGTGACGATTGCCGCGAAAAGTGGCACCTGAAACGCCAATGCGCGGCACACACTTTTCGCTTTTCTCCGAAAGGCCAAGACAAGAAACTGCACTATCTCGTAAATGCCATACCCTATCATAGCGCCCCAGAAATTGTCGATGATATCATCTATTTCAAAGATTCCTCTCTGCGTTACTAACTGTGTTCCTTCTATTATAATGGTGAATGTCAGACCTGCCAGATAGGTCACCCAGAACTTACGGCATTTCTTCATTCCAGCCGGAAGTAAAAATCCGAATGGAACAAACATGAGAATATTTAAGATAATATTTCTCCACTCTCTCATTGCGAAATGATTCCATGCCAGCTTATACGAATAAAACGGTGGCTGGATGCGGTCTGTCACCATGCCGTCTCCTCTGCTTAACATGGTCGCGCCAAGTACAACTACAAGATAGCATACAAAAACCGCTCCCCAGAGCAGCTTGCTTTTGGGAATTACCTTCGTGCCGCCTCTTATTTTCCGATACCAAATCTCATAAATTGCCACATATAAAACCGTGCACAGTATCACTGCCCCGATTCCAAGCAATACACAATCGCCTGCCAATGAAATAATGTCCGATAATCTCATTTTCCCCATTCCTTCCTTATATAATATCCTATTCCCTATGATATTATATAAGGAAGCTTTTTTACATAGATTCTCTGTGAAATTAAGAAAATATTAAATGACCTTACAGCAGTTCTGCTATTTTCTGTTCTACCTGTTCCATATCATCCGTTGGCTCAAATCTCTTCACAACATTTCCTTCCCGGTCAATCAGAAATTTTGTGAAATTCCATTTTTCTTTTCTGGCATAATACATCCTCAGCTTCAAAATCATAAAATTTCATCTCTCATTACCTCCTGCTTTTCTTTGGTTTTTCTAAATTTAATTGTGCTCAATTGTTTTTTCTATCTTATATATATCACACGATTTTTCTCCTGTCAATCGTTTTTACTATTTTTTTCGATTTAACACAAACATAAAACCAAGACACAATATCAGTTGTAACGCAGATGATATTGGTGTCGCTAACCCTATCACAAAAGAAACAATTGTTCCATAATGAAGTGCCTTCTTTGCCCTGTCCATGCGGCCTGCGCCGTAATTTTGTGCAGCAAATGCTGAAATGGACTGCATAACTGCCGATGAAATCAGTGGCTGCATGATTTTTCCTTCTGTGAATGTCGTTTCTTTTTTCATATGTAATGCTCCTTGTTTTCTACTCATTTTATCTATAAATTTGTGTGTTAAAAGGTAACTCAAAAATCAAAAAAGCCGGATAAGTAGCAGGCATTTCAGCCTGCCATCTTATCCAGCTATTGTTTCCGGTTACAAGTTACAAGCACCATAACGATAAGCAACTCTCCTAACACACCTGCCGTCCTGCCAAAAAGCATCCCATATGCCTGTGAAAAAGTTGTCAATCGGTGCAGCATATCACCGTAAAGTGCCATCAGATAAAGGACTGTGACAGATGCAAAGATTCCGGCGCCAATCCCTGTTTTCTCCTTATGAATCCGGTAAAACTGAACGAGCAACATCACAAAATTTATCAGGAAAAACAGCGCATACAGAAAGTTTAAAACCTGTCCGACAGCCGCTGCTTCCATATGAAATGGGATGTTTCCCCTTTCTATCAACCACATCATCCCATATGTTGACAATACGGCGATAAGCCCTGTGATAGCTGATATCCAGAGGAAAACACGGTTTCTGTTATCTTTTTTCCGGGTGCTCGCATCCCTTAACACTTTCTTTCCCATCAAAAGAAGGAAAAACGTTCCCGTCAGCATCACCATGGATACGATACCGGAGGTTCCACTAACGAGACTGCTCTCTTTGATTCCCTGATACCCGACAATACAACTACATATCACAATCATGCTTTCCATAAGTACCCAGATTGCTTTTTTTCGCCTGTCTCCCTCCTGCAATTTAGCAAGTCTGACGATTTCACTGCACACTGTCTCATTATTCGCCTGTTTTTCCCCGACCACGATGTCTTGTATCGGCAGGTCAAGAATCCGGGACAGATTCTCTAAGACCCCGATGTCGGGAAACGTCTCTCCGTTTTCCCACCTCGACACCGCCTTATTGCTGACACCAATCAAATCTCCGATTTCGCTCTGTGTGTAATTTTTTCTTATTCTGGCTTCCCTGATTAAAGTTCCTGTTTTCTTTTTATCCATAAGCTTGCTTCTCCTTTGTCTTCATCATATCAGCCATTGCGCCCTCCGGCAATCCACCGGAATGAGAATCCACATAAAAATACCTTCCTTACCGGTTCATCCGATACGGAAGGTATTCTATCACACCAGTTCCCCTTACAAGGGGAATCCCCCACACCTCTTTTGCATGCCTGCGGCAGGCATCCTATAAAAATTGTGTCGTCGCTTTCGCGATTTTCTCTGCCTCAAACGGTTTGATAATAAAATCTTTCGCACCCGCCTGAATTGCATCTAAGATAAATGGTTTCTGTCCCATTGCGCTACACATTACGACCTTTGCGTCCCGGTCATACTCCATAATATCGCGCACTGCAGAGACACCATCTTTTACCGGCATCACGATATCCATAAATACCATATCCGGATTCACCTGTTCGTACTTCGCCAGCACATCTTCACCATTCTCCGCCTCATATACTTCATGATACCCTACTTTTTCCAGAATATTACGGATGTGGAGTCTCATAAACTTAGAGTCGTCACAAATCAGCACTCGTTTTTCTTCCCTTACCATTTCTATCTCCCATTTTTATGTTTACATAACTTCTATATATCACACAAATGCGTCATTCGTCAAGGCATTTTATCATCCTTTAATAATTTTTCAAGGCAGTCAAATAATTTCATATGAAATGTCCCGATTCCACCCTGATGTTCGTCGGTCTCTTTCCCGGCAAGTGCCGATACCGCTTTCCATAGCCTCGACGCCCGCTGTGCTGCAACGAAAGGTTCTTCCCCTCTCCCGCAGAAAAAAGCACACAATGCCGACAGCATGCAGCCGCTTCCCGTAATCCTTGCAATGCGTGCATCGCCGCCCGCAATTTGTACAGTCTCGCTTCCATTTGAAACCACATCCGTTTTACCACTGATTAAAACGGCGCAGGAATACTTTTTTGCGAGCTGCTCTGCTATTTCACACTGTAAATCCACCTCCATCTTCACAGCGCTCTCCACTCCACCGGAGACACCATTCTCTCTGTGAAGCAGGGTCGCAGCTTCTTCCTGGTTGCATCTTATTACGGTCAATTTTACTTGTTTTGTCAGATTATCCAGTTGATTTTTCCGAAATGCACTCGCGCCTGCCCCAACCGGGTCTAACACAACCGGATGCCCTAACCGGTTCGCTTCCATTCCCGCAAGTTCGCATGCCTGAATCTTGTTCCAATCCGGTACTCCGGTATTTAAAAGTGTCACATCACAGATTGCGGTTATCTCTTTTACCTCTTCCTGCTCCTGCGCCATGATGGCACTTCCTCCTGCCGCCAGCAAAATATTTGCCACATCCTGCATGGAAACCGGATTCGTCAGACAATGTACCTTTGGATTCTCTCTCATTTATAAGTCCTCCCTCATGCGCAAAAGCATTCCGTTTTTCTCGAACATTTTCAAAAATGCAAATGCCAGCAGACTTCCAACGACCGTAGAAATCAGAAAAGTAACTACATATATAAATAATCCAGCAGGCTTTTGCCCCATCAAAAGTTTGGCGACCGGATAGGCAGCGATACCACCAAGTACTCCCGTTCCGATTGCTTCTGATATACAGGTAAGGCTGATTTTTCTGCTGAGACGATACGCAATCCCACAGCAAAGTGCTCCGACCATGCTTCCCGGAAAAGCCATCAGGCTTCCCAGACCTAAAATATTTCTGAGAAGACTGGCGCAAAATGCAACTCCAACACCCCACCACGGTCCTAAAAATACAGCCGCAAAAATATTTACCATATGCTGCACCGGTGCACACTTACTTCCTGCTATCGGAAAACTGATAAAGCTTCCCACTACCGCTAGTGCCGTCAACACACCTGCCATTGCCAGTTTTCTTGTCATTCCATGTTTCATCTTCTGCCTCCCGAAAAGCTCACGCTTTTTTCTGTCACCTCAAAATTTACAATACATACATTATAGGAAATTCCCTTATAAAATGCAACAAGTGCCACATTTATATAATTGTCAACCTTTGTGTTTTATTTTGTTGACAATTTTTGCATTCAAATTTTATTTAACGGACATATTTACTTGCTTCGATTTTTTTAACGGTCAAAAGTACTTTTAAAGGTCTCTATTGTTAACTATTGTATAATATTGGTTTACTATATAGCTATCTTAGGGGTGCCTCTCAAGTATTTTTGTCCGTTTCTATTGATATATGGGCTGTTTTTTACATTTTCAAGTCGTCTTGTCCGTTTCTTTTGCTCCTTATCTTTCAGTATTTTTGTCCGTTTCTTTTTTCGATATGTTATCCTGTCCTTATCTCTTTTAAAAAAAGATACGGTCAAAAATACTGCTACGATACCATGTTGTTCTCCAACTGAAACATTTCAAAAACTTCCATTGGCGCACACGCAAAAATAGAATCCTGCTTGCAGGATTCTCCGCCTGCGGCGGGTCGCATTTGCGACATGATTCAACTCCGCCGCAGTGCGATTCCCGCGAAGCTTTTTTGTGTAATAGGAACGAAATTTCCTATTACACAAAAAAGCACCTCCCGGAAATTCATTCCGCGGAAGTGCTTTCTCCATAACATTTTATGTTATTTCTGTTTACAGCATCCGGTAAATCAAAATTGCGATTAAAACGCCGATAATGCTTGCTATCGTAATCTTAATATTTAACCCGAATGTAATCACCAATATTCCTAAATCAAGTACAATCGGATTTGTTAATCCGAAACTCTGTCCATAGGAAAGCCAGCTTAAAAAGGATACCTGCGATGCTAATTCTCCAATAAAACCGCCTAGCATAATCCCTGCCAATAATAACAAAAACAAAGCCCAGTTGTTCTTTCCAAGAGCTCCTCTGCTCATTCTTCCTTACCTCTTTTTCTTACTTATCTTCATGTTTCTTCTGTATTATAAGCGCAATGTCAGAATTAATCAATCTACCCCAGCCATCTTTTTAAAATATCCTGAAGCTGTTCGATATCTAATGGTTTTGCCATATGCTCGTTCATGCCGGCACTGACTGCCGCCTGCACATCCTCCACAAACGCATTCGCCGTCATTGCAATAATCGGAATCCTCTTCGCATCCCTCCGGTTTAAGGAACGGATAGCGGAAGTCGCTTCGTAGCCATTCATGATTGGCATCTGCACATCCATGAAAATGAGGTCATAATATCTCGGTGGTGACGCCATAAATTTATTCACAGCCTCTTTTCCATCGACAGCTTCCTCCACATTCATTCCTGTCATCTCTAAAAATTCCTTGGCAATCTCACGGTTAATCTCATTATCCTCTACTATAAGAACGCATTTCTCGCTATAATCTATCTTCTGAATCAAATCCAGCGGATTTTGCATTGTTTCGACATGTTCGCCTTTCAAAAGCTCACGCATTGCAATTGTTAACTTAGACCTGAACAAAGGTTTACTAACAAAAGCTTCCACTCCGGCACCTCTTGCCCTCATTTCAAATTCCGACCAGTCATATGCGGAAAGAACAATTCCGGGTGCTTTTTCATTTAATTCTTCCCGGATACTCTTTGCCGTTACAATGGCATCTTCTCCCTCGTCTCCGTCTAAAATAACCGCAAAGTAATTCTCGCCACTCTTTTGTGCCGTTAACACTTTCTCCAACGCTTCCCGGTTTGTATGAACCGTCTCACTTTCCATTCCCATCTGGCATAATGTCATATATGTACTTTCAGCTGCCAGAGAATCTGTATCTGTTATTAACACTTTTCTTGCCTTAAATTCCTCGACCGATTCCGTCTTTATATTCTGAATCTTTAAAAAAATGGTAACTGTAAATTTGGTTCCCTTTCCCACTTCACTTTCCACACCAATTGTTCCATTCATCATCTGCACGATATTCTGCGTAATTGCCATGCCAAGCCCCGTGCCCTGAATCTTATTCACCCTGTCATCTTCGGCTCTCGTAAACGGCTCAAAAAGGTGTTTTACGAATTCCGGCTCCATCCCCATTCCGTTGTCCTGAAAAATGATTTCGTAACAGCCATAACCCTCCTGGTTTGTATTTTTCTCAGAAATAATGATTTCGATTTCACCACCTGGATTTGTATATTTTACGGCATTTCCGACAATATTCACAAACACCTGCTGAATCCGTATGCTGTCACCAATTACATCCTCATGCTCAATTCTTTGAATATTAACACGAAGATTGTGATGCTTCTCTTTTATTCCAGGCTTAATCATGTCTAAAAGATTCTCCAACAATTGTCCAAGATTAAATTTCTCTTCCGCTAATTTTACTTTTCCCGACTCAATCTTGCTCATATCGAGCACTTCATTGATAAGTGCTAACAGATGTTTACTTGAAACCGCTATCTTATTTAAACAGTCTCGTACCCTGTCCTTATCCCCTAAATGCGCCTCAGCAATTGCCGTCATTCCGATAATGGCATTCATTGGCGTCCTGATGTCATGACTCATGCGTGATAGGAATTCTGTCTTTGCACCATTTGCGCGGCTTGCCGCCTCATATGCCATCTGAAGCGTTTCCTTTGCCTTATATTCATTGTTACGCTGTTCTGTAACATCCTTAATGAAGCAGATGCCGACAATATGCCCTGTTTCCTTTGATTCCATCAGTAGATCGGTCTGCCGTAAAATATAGCACTCACTGTCGTCTTTTCCGGCTTTTACTTTATATTCAACTGTAATGTTCTCTTTTCCATGCTGAAATTCACGGATTAATTTTTCACAGGAATTCAGCTCATCAAAAACCTCTTTTGACTCCTCCACAACCTCCTGCCGAAGGGTTGCCATGAACTCATCATAAGTACACTGTGTCATCATTCCTGCCTTTTCAAACACCTTAACACATTCGTTTTCTGCTTCGCTCACAACCTCTTCTTCAACTATATTTTTCGTTAGATTAAAGCGATATACCATAACCGTATCGGAAAGCACCGCTTTTCGGAACTGCTCCTCGCTCTCTAATGCGTTTCTTATCTTTGCATTCGATTCTAACAGTTTTACCGTCAAATCTGCCTTTTTTACCATCTCATCAGATATATTTTTTACATACCAGATAGCATGCGTATTCCTATCCCCGTAATAGTCAATCGGTACAATCTCCGATCTGACCCACTGGTACTCTCCGCGCACAAGCCTTCTATAATTAAAAGAAATCGTCTCCTTACTTTCCTCAAAAAAAGCTTGCAAATTATCCGGTGACAAAATCCGTAAGAATTTTTCTCTGTCATTTGGATGCACTCTGTATTCTGCAATAAAATTGATTGCAGCTTCAAGGTCATGCGCAATGGCTCCCTCTTCCCTTCGTTCATCCTCTAATGCCTTAATTACTACAATATCATTGTTAACCGGATCAATCGAACTGATTCGATAATAGGAATCCTTTAGCATCAGCAATGCATACCTGTTGCGATCCTCCTGCGTTAAAATTTCCGTCACATCTTTTACTGTTACAATAATATGATGCGGTTTTCCCTCCTCATTGGTATCGACAAGCACGGCAGACTGACGAAACCACATGGTTTTCCCGTCAATTTTACGCCGGAAATCCATCTCCACTACACGGTTCTCCGGGGTCAGATAACTCTGCAGATATTCAATACTGAACTTGCTTATCATCTCTTCCCTGAAATCCTCATCGAGACATTTATTGGCATATCCATGAATTGCCGCATCATAGCTCCCCCATTTCGGTATCACATTCTTTAACCGGTCTACGATTTTTAAAACATAACAGGTATTGTGAATCAAATCTACATAATAATCACTAATAGTAGCACTTGTCAACGCATCCACATATTCCTTAAAATTCTCATCAGAACCGGCTTTTCTCTGCTTGGAATCCATGTAAAAGCGTATAATCCGCCCCAGTTTTTTCAAAGCTTCCCGTTCTTCCTCACTCCATACTCTCTTTTCCTTCGACTGAAATCCAACCGAACCCTGAATCTCATTTTTTCTAAGAAGAACATAACGAAGCACATAATCATACTGCAACTCTTTCGTGCTCTCATACTGTTCTTCTCCTAATTCTTCTTCTGCATATTTTGCAATGATTTTCGCATAATCCGGATCCGTCACATGAAAAAGCTTCACGCTATTTTCTTCCACTACATTTCTCTGGCTTAAAAATGTATACTCAAAATCAAAATGGTAGTTTGTATTTTCCACCAAATAAACGACATCAAGGTCAAATGCCTCCCGCACCTGATCGAGCAGGTACATAACCGCCGCATCTTCTTTTTTGTCATCATTAACTATATTTGTTAAATATTCCCCTAATACCGCATCAATTCTAGTTTTCATCCCATCACCCATGTCCTATCATATACCATCCATTATCACCTAATACACCTGTTTTTCATTATACTGATGTATGAGTTCTTTTTCAAGCGGCTCCGGAAAGAATGCTGTACATGGCGAGAAGAATGCGAAAAAGGGAACCTGCCACTTCAAAATGACAGATTCCCTTTTCTTTCTTTTTCTAATTTTCTAATATTTCACCGTTGCATCCAATGGTTACAACCTGCCATGGAATCATTTTTCCACTGTTTCGCAGCGCATCAATCGCTGCGTGCTCTAACCCACCGCAGCAAGGCACTTCCATGCGGACAATCTTAATGCTCTTAATGTTATTTCCCTTGATAATCTCACATAGCTTTTCCATATAGCTTCCCTCATCTAACTTTGGGCATCCGATTACTGTAATGTGATTTTTTATGAAATCCTCATGAAATCTTGCATACGCATATGCTGTACAATCTGCAGCAATCAAAAGATTGGCATTCTCATAATAAGGTGCGTGCAGCGGCATTAATTTAATCTGTACCGGCCACTGCTGTAACTGGCTGACTGAAACCGTTTCTGTCACTTTTTCTACCTGCTGTGCAGACTGGTGCTGCAACATTCTTGCCGCACTTCCCGGACATCCTCCTCCGGAGCAAGGTGATGCTGCTTTCTGCGCTTTTCTGGCTTCCATTCGCACTTTAACCGCTGCTTCATCATAATCCGCCGCTTCACGCTCAATAATAGAAATCGCGTTTGTCGGACATTCCGGCAGGCAGTCTCCTAATCCGTCACAGTAATCATCTTTTATCAGTCTTGCCTTTCCGTTGACCATCTCAATGGCGCCTTCATGACATGCCTTTGCACATGCTCCACAGCCATTACATAATTCTTCTTTAATTTCAACAATTTTTCGTACCATATTCTCGTTCCTTTCTTATTATCGACACATAAATCATTTTCTGTGTCTATCCTAACAAAGTAATTGAGAATTTTCTGTAACATATGTTACTTTTCTATAAATAAGATTCAAATGCTTCCTGGTCGGCTATCACAATCTCTCTTTTCTCAATTCTGATAATGCCTTCCTCCTGCATTTTACTCAGTTCCCGCGACAGCGAAGGTCTTGTCACATTCAAGTTGTCCGCCATGTCTTCTCTTGAAAGATTTCCGCGGATCACACCATTTTTATTTTGCCTTTCAAACAAAAATCGTACAATCTTCTCCCGAATATTTGCACCGCCTAAGATTCTTAGCTTTCCATTCATAATATAAGCCTTTTTTGCAAAAATCGTCATCAGGTTGTGCTGCAGCGTACCAATATACGGCGCCATCTCGCGCTCAAGGAAAATGCCATTGTCTAACGTCATGATAATGCAGTCTTCCATTGCCTCCGCATACATATCATAGGATTCTAGTTCCATGAATGCGTACACCTCGCCAAACATTTCTCCCTGTTCCTCAATCTGTGCTATAATCATGCGTTTCCCGGAAACCGTATTTTTCGCCACCATAACACTTCCTGCTATTAGGACAAATATCTTTTGCGGCTTGTCCGTCTCTGAGAAAATCAGCGTTCCCTTTTTCACCTGCTTTACTTCACTGTGATAATCCCTTAACAATTGCTGAATATCCTTTTCGGACATATTTCTGCAGAGTCTGCTATTTTGAAGAATCTGATTTACCTTTTCCTGCATTCCGCTCACCTCTCTTCCCTCGTCTGACCTCTTTTAACGTAACCAGGGCGTGCCGGATTGCAAGAATCGGATGATGCAGCATCATGCGTGGCCCTGAATATTTCATCACCATGCGGACCTTCTCCCGCATCTTTGGCTGGTAACAATGCACCTTACAGGCGCTGCAAAACGTCTTTTCCGCCATAAACGGACATTTTTGTGTCCTTGCCGTGGCATAGTTAAAAAGTTCTTCGCATTCCGGGCATAACCCGCCCTTTGTTTTATGATTTCCTTTACAATATATTCTTATCATGACATCCATGATTTCAATCTCATGCTGTCTCTTCTTCTCGATATCCATGTTACAATTTCCTTTCTTCTTTCGTCAGTTTATTGTATCGGATACCTTATTGAACATCAATAAGAAACGTCTTATTGAAAATATTTTTCAATTACGATTCATAAAATACCCAAATTGCCCTTATCTGGTCTCCAATTTCGTCATAACTCCATCTCTTTGCGCTTCTTGCCCTGCTATTTGGATCATTTACGAAAAATCCCTCTTCATTGTATCCATAAATCATAATAAAATGTCCGGCAGTTGTAAAGTCCCCCGGCCCCATGCTGCAAATCAGAGGTCTTCCCTTATCTAAGGCATCTTTTAGATCCTCCTCCGTGTTGGTAATCTGATAGGAAGAAATCCCATAATTGGTACAGACATCCGACATGAGTGCCCATGATGTACCGGTTCCCTCGACATAATAGCTATTGTCCATACTGTATTGTGCAATGACATCCGGTGTAATCTTTTCATTTCCCGTCATGCTGTACAGCACCATTGCAAGACAGGTCGGACCACAGCCTGCAAGCCCGATATTACTCTCCCCATACGGTGCATAACCCCATCTCTCATCCCATTGGAGAAAAAGTGGAAAATCCTGATTCCTCTCGTTCCACTCTAAACCGCCTTTTACGCTTCCATCACTCTCTAAATATCCTGATACAAAAGAAAGCATTTCCGGATTATTCACCAGCGCCAGCAGCATATCGGCAGGGTATTGGTCGTAATTTGCGTAAATAGCCCCATACGCGTCGTTTTCGGCTGCCAGGGCTGTAATCTTCGCCCTCACTTCATCTTCCGTCCATTTGACCGGTGTAACGATTTCTAGCGTCTCTTCCTGCTCGTCCTTGAATCCTGCAAAAATCCCTTTGCCTTCTTCCACGTCCTGCTCTAAATATCTGGTCAGTAAAAATACTGCCGCTAACACCAACAGCAAAAATAGAATGCAATTTCTCATTCTTTTCATTTTTCTACGACGTCTCTTTTGCCTGCTTTGTCTGCTCCCCGCCATCTCTCTCCCTCTTATATCTTTTGTCATTTTCCCTTATCATACCATAATTTACATCTCTGTCCTTTAAAACACCATGAACATTTCTTAAGCTTTTATGAAGGATGCCGTCATAATATGACGGAAATCTTGCAAAAAGATATTTTTCTGCATGATTCATATCATATATGTGGTATCTTGTCAAAAAAAATCCCCTAAATATAGTATTTTAGGGGATTTTCGCTACAATTTTATTTATGCTCTTTTTTCCAGTTGGTGAAGTAATCAATTCGTTCCTCCACGTCAAACACAACTTCCAAAACGTCTTTTTTGATTCTCTGCTGCGCCATATAGGCGAGAAATTCCGGATACTCCGGCTTTTTCTGGATTTTCTCCCAGACTTTCAAAGCGATTACATCCTTATTCTCTTCTTTCGTCTCCTGAATCTCCTGAATCCGTTCTGCCTGTTCACTGCTTCCATTCACAGTTGCGACCGGCTTCTTATAACCATCTATAATGCATTTCCGGATCCAGCCCACCAGATTACGGATTTCCGGCTGTTCATCTGACAATTCAATGGCATTCTTCACTTTCTCCACATCACCGGAAGCAAGTTTTAAGAAGGATTCCAGGTCATCCTGCTCTAATCCATTGTGTCCTATGTATTCCTCTAACGGGAAAACTTCTTCATAATCTTCAAAATTCATCTGATTATATTCCTGGTTCTTAAGCTTAATAATACTTGCTGTATTCTTCACGCTCTCTACAATTGCAATATCCGGATCATTTTCACTGATATAAAAACAAATTCTGCGTATTTTAGCACCACGACCATAACGTTCCACCGTATATTCGAACTGAATATCCGACTTCTCCTTTAATTCCTTTTGGGCTACGTCTAAGACTTTCCTTCGAAAATCGTACCAGACCGGAAACTGCTTCTCATTTGCAATATTTTCGTAAATCTCATCCCAGGACTTATTCGCTGCAACAGCACGTTTTACGCCTTCTTCGTCCATGTTAACCAGCCCAATCATGCATCTTAATTCATTGATTCCATACTCTTTCTGGATTGTGCCGTTATTAACTTCCGGGTCAATTCGATAGACTTCTTTCTTCAACAGCTCATAAATTCGATAGCTGTAATTATACTGGAACTTCATCAGAGTTGCCAGTTCCATCGTCGTAAAATTCGCTTTCAGGTCATGGACATGTGGTGTCATATTCTTATTGAACGTGATAGTGAACTCACCATTGATATAATCCGCATTGTTAATCATGGAAAATGCTTTAAAGTTACCCTTTCCATCCTCCACAACAAGCTGATGTCCCGTCATGACTTTCGCAGTCTTCTTTAATGTCTTATATATATTTGTATCATTGGTCTTCCCCAAAATCTGCTTGATTTCTCCGGGGAAAAGACGTGCAACCGGACAATTGTCTATAATTTCTATTCTGGTCAGAGCAATTGCCATCAACTTATTCTCAATCAGGCTTGTCTTATATTTACCACTAATCAGGCTATTCGACTTCCGAAGAATAAGCTCATTATTATTTGTATTATTCTGATTATCCATCTTTCATTCCTTATAACTAACGGTCAAAAATACCTACACACATACTATAAGTATTTTCAACCGTTAATTCAAGCAATTTATTCCAAATTCTGATATTTCGTCACTTTTTCCGAAATGCATCCATTTTTCAGTGTTTTTGTCCGTTTCTTTTATCAAATCACACAAATCATAAGTCATTTCATCCGTTTCTAACTTGTTTTTCAAGTATCTTTGTCCGCTTCTTCGTGATTTCATAAGTACATTTAACCGTTTCTTTTTTTGCCGGCTAAAATTATACAGTACATTTGTCCGTTTCTAAAAAAGAATCTCCGGCGCTCAAACCCTACAAAACAGTCAAATCATCCGTCTCTTTCTTCTTATTATCGGTATCAGCAGTACAATCATCCGTTTCTTTTTACAAATTTACATTAATATAGAAGTAATTCTATCCGTTTCTTTTCTCTTTTATGCCCGTTTTCCTGTGCCATTTCATCAGTCATTTTGTCCGCAGGTAATTGTTTCCGTTTCTTTCAGTCAAAAAAACCTTTTCTTGCAGTCATTTTGTCCAGGTTTCCATCAAGTAAACTTCTCCGTTTCTTTCAGTTTTCTTTTCCGTTTTTCAAAGTTATTTTGTCCGTTCCTTTCAGTTTCTCTTTCCGCTCCGTAAAGTAACTTTGTCCGTTAAATCATGTCTTAAACCCTTGTTTTTACTGGACTTTATCTCCCTTAAATAAAAAGAAAATAAATATAATGTTGTTGTTATCTATTATAAAAATAAACAAATTCAACACGTAGTTGAGGACGAATTTACTTATGATAGAGGTATAAAAAAAGATCTGGTTTTATGCCAGATCTTCTTTCTTATCTTGTTAGACACGTTTGGTTCTTGCTAATGTATCGTATAATTCTTTATTTTTCTTATAATCTTCCATAATTAAGGTTTCTAAATATTTTGTCATATTACCATCGAAGAATACTTTTGCTGTATTGATGATTTCCATGGTATCTTCCGTGAAAAGTACGTTTACTTTTTTCGCAATTCCCTTTTTCGTAGCAGGTCTTCCAACTTTAGCCTTTGTAGGTTTGGTATTTTTGTCTGTTTCTTCCTGTGCGGTAGTAACAGTAATTTCGTCCGTTCCTTTTACAGGAGTTGCAGGTTCAACTGCCGGAACTTCAGCTGCCTGAGCTGTTTCAACTGTCTCCGCTTTCGCAGGCTCCAAGCTGTTTTCTACGACTTGTTCCGGTGCATTCATTTGAGCTTCTGTGACGATAACTTCCGGTTCTTTCGGCAATTCTGTCTTAGAAAATGTAGCAACAAATGTTGTTGGTGTCGTAATTGGAATGGATAAAGATGGCTCCCAGCCTGTAAAGGTATAGTGGTAGGTGTCATCATCATCTTTTTCAATCGGTACAGCAGGTGCTAAGGCAAGTTTACCATAGGTAACACTTTCTGTCTGAAGGGTAACGTCATCTACCTGGAAGGAAACCTGAAAGCTTAAGGCTTCTTTCTCATATTCTGCGTGGATGACGGTATCTTCCTTAATTGTGGTAAGGGATTTATCCCAGCCTTTAAAGTGATAATTGAACATGGAATCTGCCGCTTTTTCCGGTTTTTCAGTCGGATATGCGATATTTTCGCCCTCTTCTATGTCAAATTCTGTAAAAACATCGCTGTCATTTAAGAAAGTAACATGAAATTTCTGAGGTGTTTTTGATGAAGTTAATCCTTCATTTTTAACTTTATCTGCAGGTTTGTTGTTCAATTTTGACATATTTCCAAATAATGCCAGTGAATTTTCAGACGATTTAGATTTAGCCATGTTAGATTACCTCCAATAATTCTTTTACAAAATGAGCATAATCCACAGAGCCGGAGCAGGCCGGTGACATCTCAAAGAGGGATGTACGTTTACTCTGTGCTTTTTTTACATCCTGGCAGATACGAATCGGGGTTTTGAATACGCGGAATCCACTCTGCTCTCCAACTAGCGGTAACTGCTCCCAAATGGCTTTATCCTGACCGTTTCTGACATCATATGCAGTCAGCATAACACCATAAAAATTGAGTTCAGGATTGGTATTTTCGATAACATCATTCACTGTTTTAATAATCAGATTTAATCCATCTACGGCATAAACTTCAGCTTTGATTGGAACAATGCAGCCATTGGCTGCAGTCAGAGCATTTAACATGAAAACACCAAGGTTTGGAGGGGTGTCCATAATGATGTAATCATAGTCATTTTCAACATCCCGTAATGCTTTTTTCAGTACGTTGTAACCACCAATTTTTGTGATTAATTTACTCTCTAACTCTGTTAAAAGCGTGTCTCCTGCAATAATATCGCCCATTTCGGTGTGCTGAATGGCACTTTTGGTGTCACATGCCTGGCTCATCAGGTCATAAATTGTGTTTTCACCCTCGACAACTGCCTGATAAGTGGAGGTTGAGTTGCTCTGCGGATCTAAATCAATCAATAAAACACGGTAGCCAATATGCTTTAATGCATCGGCAAGGTTGATAGCGGTCGTTGTTTTGCCTACGCCGCCCTTTTGGTTTGTAATAGCAATTTTGATAGCCATGTTTTTCTCCTTATAGTTGTATATCATAATGATGTAAAGATTAGTCAGTTTTTCACTCTTGTTCTATTATATCAATAAATGAAATTATTTCAATAAATTAGATTAAAAATAATAAAAATATTTTTTATTCAATTCATTGATGAAAAGTAGAATATATTAAAAAAATATCATATTGCAAAAATATTATAAATGGTTATAATGTTATAAAAAGATGAAAAATATAATATTATAAATAGAAATAATGAGTATTAAAATTATTGAAAATATAAAAAGCGAGTAATGTTATAAAAAGATAAAAAATATTATAAGAATAAATGTGCAAAATGAATTGTATATATTATATGAATAGTATATTAAATATGAATATTACAATAAAAATCATAAAAACGAAAAAACCTTATTTTACTCATGATACAAAAATGACGTTTGATTCATCTGATATGATTAATGCATATTAAATAATAAAAACATATCAAATACATTACACGGAAATGGATTTTAAACTTAAAATACTTTAAAATTATAGAAAATATATAATAAGTATAAAAATGAGAATATACATTATAGATATAATAAAATAAGTATATGACAAAACGATGTTACTCATTTATGGTATAAAATAGCGAGCGTAGAGAAAAAAAGATGAGTATTAAACGTTTTAAAAACATTAAACATTTCAAAAGCACTTAATACTTTTGATTTCGCAGTACGTCCCGTTATCTGCTTGTGCTTGCTATTTGGAATGCCAAAAGATGTAAATGACTTCGTATTTTGCAAAAAACTATGTTGAATATGACCTGCCCTCCAACGATTTATATATTACTTTAAATTAAATATGCATCAAATATATTAAACCTATAATATATACAGTATTAAATGGAAACATGGTTTCCAATATCATGATAAGATAAAACTTATACTATATATAATATAGAAATTAAATATAATAAGTATTTTATGTGCTGATATAACGAAAATATTTTAAAACGATTATATGATTTAAAATAAAATACTTATAATAAAGATGAAACATTTTATATATGTAAATAATTTTGAATTGCGGTAATATATTCTACACATAAAATAATTAAAATGTATTAAAATATAGATATGCATATAAAGAAATAAAAAGATGAAAAAGACTAAATACATAATAAGTGTTTAAAGTAAAATATCTATAATGAATATATTGGTTTAGAAATATAACATATAATAAATATTAATAAAATGATAAATAAATACTAAACGATTGAAATATATTATGCGATTTTAAAACATAAAAAATATTAAAAAATAAATACATTTTAAAAATAATTTAAATATATAATGTAATCTGAATAAAAAATATATTATATGTTATATAAAAATTAAAAGTGTTTTAAAGATTATAAAGACTTAAAATAAAAATAATTTTAAATTTATGCTAAAGACTAAAACAATAATATATATTAAATAAAAAATATATACTTAATATTTTAAAAGAATTAAAAGCAATATTCGTATTTAAAAGAAATAAAATATGAAAAATATTTAAAATATTAATATGATTCAAACGACTATACAAGCTAAAAAGATTAAAAATAAAATAAGAAATAAAAGTTTTTAAGTGAATTATAATATAAAAAGATAAATATGATAATACAATTTTTAAACGATTAAGTGAAAAATAAAGAAATAAAATAATAAAAGTAAATTCTATATTTTTTGTATTGAAATTATAGAAAGTATAGTATATAATAAAAATGAAATGAGAACTATGCTGCTATTAGCCAAGAAGATAGAAAAATTGGTTGAAAATAACAGGTAAGTATTCAGAGAAAAATAAACAAAAAAATTAGAGAAATAGAAAAGTGTACCTTACATTTTGGTTTACATAACAACAAAAAACGAATCGAATCTTGCAGAAAAATAATATGATGCAAGATTATTTGTCGTATTTTGGGAAATAAGTACTAGAAATTGACACTTTTATGTCAAAAAATGAAATAAAAAGAAGAAGTCCTGGTTTATTGGTTGTGCCAGAGGGACTTCTTTTTTTATTGTAAAAATAGACAAAATCATATTCCGCAACGTATAGAATTACATTGAAATTTACCAAAACATAGCGTATAATAAAGCTATATTTTAAGTATATTTTGAAAGGAATCATGTGCTTATGAAGAAGGTAGCGAACAAACAGGGAAGAATAAAGAAAAGGAAAGCAGACCAGAAAGGGAAGGCTGCTTTATTCAGCATCCGGAATAAGCTTTTAGCAGGATTTATGATTCCAATTGTATTTATGATAGTGATTGGTTATGCTTCCTATAACAAGGCTGCTACCGGAATGAGCAGTAAATTTCAGGAATCTACGTTGCAGACAATCGTGATGGCAACGGAATATATCGATGTTGGAGAGTCTTTTATTGAAGCAGAAGGAATGAAGTATGCATATGATTCTGACTTGAGTAAATACTGTATGGGCTTGTATGACGGTGATTTAAATAAGAAGTCGACCACGCAGAGCACTGTGAAGACCAATATTTTGTCTTCGCAGACGGCAAACCATTTTATCAGCAACATACATATTGTGACAGGCGAAGATGAATACATGATTTCAACCAAGACCGGAACCGGAATGAAGGGAATCTATAGTTCCTATGCAGATTCACTTGCAGAGAATGGGAAATTAAGCAAATGGGTGGATCGACATGAAGTTTTAGATGAATATGCAGGATTATCGGAGGGGGATTACATTCTGGCATACCAACAGCAGACACAGCTAAACAATGCGGTAATTGTAATTGATATCAAAGAATCTGCAATCAGGGACTTCATCAGCGAAATTGATTTAGGGGATGGAAGTCTCGTAGGTTTTGTAACTTCAAGTGGACGTGAAATTGTCTGCCAGAATACAGCAGATAATGGAAGCGTTGACGTAGAAGGAGACAACACAGTGTTCTATGGTCAGAATTTTTATCAGGCAATTGATGAAGATGAGAATTTGAGCGGAGCAGAGAAGGTAAGCTATCAGGGAAAAAAATATTTGTTTATTTATAGTAGAAGTGAAAGAGACAGTGCAACGATTTGCGCACTTGTTCCGCTTCAGATTGTAACCGGACAGGCAGATTCTATTAAAACGCTTGCCATTGTGCTTGTATTGATTGCGTCTATAGCCGTATTAGGATTCGGATTGATAATTTCACAGGGAATTCAGCGGAATATGAGTCAGATTGTTGGAAAACTCGGAGAAGTTGCCCAGGGAGATCTTACGGTAGAAGTAAATGTTAAGTCACGCGATGAATTCCGTGGATTGGCAGCATCAGCAACGAATATGATACAGAATAACAAGAATCTAGTTCATAAGGTAAGTCAGGCAACAGACCAGCTTGCGGATTCTGCGGGAGAGGTAAAGGAAGTTTCGAATATTATTAATGAATATTCTACGGATATTACTGAAGCTATTCAGGGAATCAATGAGGGTATGGTGCGTCAGTCTGAACATGCGCAGGAATGTGTAGAGCGGACAGATATGCTCTCAAATGAAATGGAAGAGGTAAGTAAGGTTGTAGAGCAGGTCGGAAAGCTCGTAGAAGAGACAGAGAACATGATAGGAAGAGGTATGGAGATTGTTCATAACCTCGGCGAACGCGCAGAACAGACGACAGATATGACTTCTCGTGTCGCAGACAGTATTATGGAGTTGCGCAAAGAGTCTGAGATGATTAATGATTTTGTGAAGACGATAACAGATATTTCGGATCAGACGAATCTATTGTCATTAAATGCATCCATTGAGGCTGCAAGGGCAGGCGAAGCAGGAAGAGGATTTGCAGTGGTGGCAGAGGAAATCCGCAAGCTTGCAGATGACTCCTCCAAGGCGGCAGCGGAGATTCAGGTAAATGTTTCTCAGATAACCAGTCAGACTGTGAATAGTGTGGAATGTGCGAATCAGGCAGAATCTATGGTAGAATTACAGGCAACAGCCGTAGAAGAGGTTATTTCAGTATTTCAGGAGATGAATGACAGCATGAAGTCCCTGGTAGAAGGATTAAAAGAAATCGTTGTCAGTACCAACCGCGCAGACAAGGAGAGAAGTGAGACATTAGCAGCGGTGAAAAATATATCAGAGATTATTGATGAGACAGCTAACAGTGCAGAAGTGGTACAGCAGACGACGCTGCGCATGCAGAAAAATGTCGAAGATTTGAATCGTACAGCAGAAGCATTAGGCGATAATATGAATGGATTGAAGGCAGAGATTTCCGTATTTAAAACAGAATAAATGATAATTGAAGTGTTCCCGGATGTTTGTCTGGGAACATTTTACGTTCAGGCAGTATAGATACACCAAAAGAAACGGACAGATATACTGTTTTTGTGAAAGAAACGGACTAAAAGACTTGCCGTAGGCGAAGAATCCGGTAAGCTTATGAAAAATATAGAGGATTTTGTCGAAAACACAGTGGTTTTTGGAAGGAAAGCTAGAAGGTCGGGCATAAATTCGTTATAATAACACCAATATACACTGGGGGTTATTAGATTGAAACAAAATAAATGGATGAAACATAATAAAAATATAATACTTATTATATATATCATAAGTGTTATAATGAACATTTTCATGTCAGAATCGGTACATGCAGCGAGGTATCAGGAAACGGAATTAGAAACCATCCGTGTAGGGATTTTTTCACTTGGAGAATTCCAGGGGTGGGCGGAAGATGGGACGCCGAAAGGCTATAATATTGACTATTTGGAGGAAATTGCGGAGCGGACACATTGGAAATATAAATATGTGGTCTGTGAAAACTGGGTGGATGCGACAGAAAAACTCGAAAAAAGGGAGATTGATTTACTTGCGCCTGCACAGCAGATTTCTTCTTTAGAAGACAGGTTTGACTTTGGAACACAGGTAATGGGAACAGAAGCCGCAGCGATTTATACGAGTGTGGAAAATGAAGACTATCTGTATGAAGATTTTGACAAGATGAGAAGTCTGACCTATGGATGCGTGGAGGATTCTACTTTTACCAGAAAATTTGTCAATGAATATGCAATAGAACACAATCTGACACCGGATATTCGCTATTATGCGAACACAACGGAGCTGATGAAAGCATTAGAGCAGCATGAAGTAGATGCAATTGTCACAAATGTTATGTTCATTTCCGATGAATTAAAGATTTTAAGCTGTTTTTCTCCTCTGTCTGTGTATTATATTTCGCAAAAAGGCAATCAAGAGCTTTTGGATCAATTGGATAATGCCATGCTTCAGATAACCGTGGAAGAGCCGGAATTCCAGGCAAAATTACTTAGTAAGTATTTTCCAATTTATGACAGTACACGATATACTTATGATGAGATGGAGTATATAAATGGAATATCTACGCTGCGGGTCGGGTATCTGACCGATAAGGAACCATTGGCGGAGACCGATTCCGACGGTAAATATCAAGGGATAACAAGGGATATTTTTGATCTCATTGCAGAAAATATGGGAATAACGGTCACATATGTGCCAATCGAGAGAAAAAATCAGACAGAAGAATATCTGATTGAGCAGGACATACATATTATAGCTAATTATGAATATAAGGATGAGAGCACGGTATTTCCGCTGGATTCGGTAAAATACAGCCAACCATATCTGAATATGAATCAAGTATTTATTGTACCAGAGGATATGGTGATTACGAAAAATAGTATTTTGCGTGTTGCAGTGTGTGATAGAAACAGTTTTTTTAAGGGAATAATGAAAGAGAATTATCCCAATATGGAACTTGTTACCTATCCGACCATAGAAGAAGCGTTTCAGGCGGTAAGCTGTGGGTATGCGGATATTGTAATGGGAAACAGATATTGCGTAGAGCCGTATCTGACGAGACCGCAGTATAATAATTTTCAGATGGTGCAGGCGAGAAATATTGACAGTAAATGCTGTGTAGCGCTTGTAAATCTGGAGGATGATACGCGATTATGTAAAATATTTGACAAAGCAATCAATCAATTGTCAGAAGAAGATGTTAACACGATTGTACTGGAACATACGGCAAATAACCGTTATAGGTTTGGACTGGCAGACTTTGCATATCAGTATCGTTATCTTTTGGTGGTGCTTGCCATTTTGCTTGCAGTAATTGCGAAGCTGATTGCAAGAAGTATGCATACGAAAAAAGAAGCCGTGCAGGTTATTATGGAAAAAAATAATCAGCTGGCAGAAGCGATAGAGATTGCCAATAATGCAAGTGAGGCAAAGAGCCAGTTTTTAGCACGGATGAGTCATGAGATAAGGACGCCGATGAATGCAATTATAGGGTTGGCGCAGATTGCAGAGACGGAGGTGGAAAGTCCGACAAAGATAAAAGAGTGTCTTCAAAAAATAGATGCATCGTCTAAGTTATTGCTTGGAATTATAAACGATATTTTGGATATGTCAGCAATTGAGAAGAGAAAAATAAAAATAGCATGTGAGGAATTTGATTTAAAAGAATTGGTACAGACGCTTACGATGCTATATTACCAGCAGTGCAGGCAGAAAAACATAGAATTTACCGTAAAAGTGCACAATATCACAGAAGAGAGCGTGGGAGGTGATGCCCTTCGTGTGAATCAGGTGTTAATGAACTTATTGGCGAATGCTGTTAAATTTACGGAGAGTGGGGGAAACATAAGCCTGGAACTGAGACAAATCCCTGTTTCTAAGGAAGTGGTTTCGATTCAGATGATAGTTTCGGATAACGGCTGTGGCATGAGTGAGGACTTAAAGAGCAGGCTTTTTTTACCGTTTGAGCAGGAAGATGCACTCACAGCGCAAAAGCATGGAGGAAGCGGTCTTGGTCTTACAATCAGTAAACATCTGGTTGAGCTGATGGGCGGAACCATTGAGATAGAAAGTAGAATGAACATAGGAACTAAGTTTGTAGTTGATATACCATTTAAGAGGGTAAGAAAGGTAAAGGAAGAACGAAACTTTGAGACATTGCAAGTATTTCTTTTCGATGACGATACCGAAGAAGTTCAGCAGACAGAACAAATGCTGGAACGGATGGGTGCTGTATGTGAAAGTGTGCAGAATCCAGAGGATGTGCTATGCAGCCTCGGTAAAGCGGAAGAGGGTGAAATAGAGAGACAGGTGCTTCTCATTTCACGGAAAAATTTCGGGGAGGAAGATAGAAAGCTTGTAATGCGGGTAAAAGAACTGTTCGGAGACATGACAAGCATCGTACTGTTATCGTATGATTTAAGCCGGGATTGCGATGAAGATAACGGTTTCTTTTTGGTGCAAAAACCATTGTTTGAGTCATCTTTATGTGAAATTTTTAACCATATCTTAAAAAGAGAGAAACGCAGGGAGACAGAAAAAAAGGAAATCGGGGATGAGCTTACGGGGCATAAGGTTTTATTGGCAGAAGATATTGAGATAAATATGGAAGTAGTGGCAGCATTCTTGAAACTGGCAGGAGTCGAGATGGTGTGGGCAAAAGATGGACAGGAGGCAGTGGACATTTTTATGGATGCGAAAGAGTGGGAATTCGATGCTATTTTGCTTGATATTAATATGCCGGTCAGAAATGGATATGATGTGGCGCGCATCATCCGCGCAAGTAAGCGTGCGGATGCGGAAGAGATTCCAATTTATGCGATGACGGCGATCGCATTTCGGGAAGATGTGCAAAATGCAATTCACGCAGGGATGGATGGCCACATTGCCAAACCGATTGATAAAACCGTTTTGTATCAGACATTAGAGCAGGCATTTGATAAGGAAAAGAAGGGAAAGACAGAGTGAACCGATATATTTTAGCAGAGGCAGGAATTCAGGTAAAAGAGGGAATCGAACGTTTTTCGGGAAACCGGATGCTTTATCAAAAGTATCTGTATCAGTTCCCGGAGGAAAATTATAACGAAAAATTACGAAAAGCAATAGAAAAAGCGAGTCCCGAAGCCTTTGAAATAGCACACATTTTGAAAGGAGTTTCCGGAAATCTGAGCCTGAACCGGCTTTTTGAAGCGATTGTACCGGTTGTGGAAGCGTTACGCGGGGAGCCGGATTTTGAGAAAGCACGGGAATTGCTTCAGGAGGCAGAGCGTGTTTATGAGCAGACAGTACAGGCGATTCGGGAGGTACAGGATTGATTTTTGAATCTATTTTAGCTACAATTTAACATGAATGTAAAAAATCAGGGAGTTGTAGGAGAATGAAAATGTCAAAAAAAGAAATGTACGAAGAAGAGTTGGAATGGCGTATCAGGCTCTTGGAAAATGGGGAGTCTATGCCCAATGTTTTCATGCAAAAGAAAGATTATATATGGGTGGCAGTGCTGTGTGGTGTCTGTCTTGCCGGAATCATTGCAGGAGCGTTTATCTGATATGCTTAAGAATACGAAGAAAGAAGAGGCACTGGAAAGAGAAGTTTATTGCGGCATCTGGCCAGTGTTAAAAAACGAGAGAGTCTATCATTTTTTTGATGCCCTGCTTGTTTTATCGGGGTATTGTATTGCCACCTGGAGTTACACACAGGGCTCTTATCTGGCATCTTTAGTAGGATTTAAACAATTACTAATCGGAGCATTCCTTGGCGCCCTGTTGATGCTTTTGATTTATCAGCTGCCGGTTATTTTATCAACGAGATATGGAATTGATATCTGGATATGGCTTCGGAGTGTGTTTGGAACCAAAGGCGTCAAAGTTGTAACGGTTCTCATTATTTTCATTAATTTTCCTTGGTATGCCGTCTGTTGTGACCTGTTTGCATCCTCCATGGAGAATCTGCTGGGAATATTTGGTGTGACACTGCCTGCGGGAGCGCATCTTTTTTTACAACTGGCATGTGTTTTTATTGGAACTTTTCTGGCGTGGAAAGGTGTGTCCGCAATCACCTGGACGACGCGGATTTTAGTACCATTATTGATGCTTGTGGGAATCGGAGTCGTAATAGTAGGATTTACATCGGTTCCGATAGATGTAATCTGGAATTATAAACCGGTGCGTCCCGCTGGGGAGCCGTCCATAGTTCCTTATATTTTATCGATTGAAGCGAATTTTGCGTTCGTAATTACACTTGTAGGAGGGATGGCGGAAGTCCCAAGGCTGTGTCACAAGGAGAAGGCAGGCTATTATGCGGGCGTGCTCGGACAGGGGATTGCAGGCTCTTTCTTTGTTGTAATCGGAGCTGTGATGGCAATTGCGATGCAGTATGTCACGGGAAAAATGGTCGATGACCCGACGCTTATGATGGCGACCTTGTCCATTCCGGCAATGGGGCTTAGTTCGCTGCTGTTGGTAGCGTTTGCGAATATTGGAACGCAGGCGGTCGGTTCTTATATATACGGTGTGATGTTAAAATCTACATTCCGGAGGGCCAATTATAAGGTTCTTATTTCGATATTGGCGCTGTATGTTTCGATTTTATGCATCTGGGGAAAAATCATTGATTATTTCGGGTCATTCCTTACGATAAGTGCGTGTATTTATGCACCGCTGGCAGCGCTTTTATTTGTAGATTTTTTCTTTGTGCGGAAACAAAAACTGGACTTTAAGAGTGCTTTTGAACTGGAAGGGCACACGTCTTATTTTTACACAAAAGGATTTAATATGGTAGGGATAGTCTGTCTGGTTTTCGGAAGTCTGCTATCCCTTGCGATATATAACCCGGTGACCGGAGAGATTCATAATAGAGTTCTGTTCATGCTGACACCGACAGGGTGTGCGCTGGTTGGAACCGGCATTTTGTATGGATTACTTTGTAAAATTCCGCCGATACGCCGTTATGTACGAAAAGATATCCGGGTAAGCCCGGACACCATGCCGTTTGACAGGAAAAAGACGCCGCCGAAACAAAATCCCATTTTTATGCCATTTATCTGGTTAGGATGTTACCTTATCACCAGACGGGCAGGGCTTAAAATAACAAAAAAAGATTGTAAAGGTTTGAAACCACCGTTCCTTGTGTTGGGAACCCATCATTCGTTTACCGATTTTTATGTGACACCTTTGGCACTTTTTCCACACAGGGCAAATTACGTGTCGGAGCTGGAAGGATTTGAGTATTTCGGCGAGTGGATATACCGGCAGGCGGGGTGCCTGGGCACCAGAAAATTCGTAGACGATATGGCACTGATTGGAAATATCAAAAAAGTTCTGGAGCGGAAGGGGATTCTTGTGCTCTATCCGGAGGCACGCTATGCCAATGTCGGAACCAGCTCCAAACTGCCAAGGTCAGTGGCAAAAATGGTAAAATTGTTTGGAGTATCTGTAGTTACATTGAATATGAAGGGAAATTACCTTCAATCGCCTATCTGGAATCTGACCTGCAGAAAGGAAGCACGCCTTCAGGCGGATATGGTATGTGCACTGCGCAGGGAAGAAATCAAGAAGATGACGGTTGATGAGATTTATGACAGATTGAGTGAGCTGCTTTCCTATGACGAATATGCATGGCAGCGAAGCCAGAACATGAAAATTACTTATGAGAAGCGCGCAGAAGGGCTTCATATGCCACTGTATCAGTGCATGAACTGTAAGAGCGAGTTTTCGATGAAAAGTGAAAAAAACCGCTTGTATTGCAGCAAATGCGGTGCTGTATATCACATGGACGAATATGGCACACTGTGCAGCAACGAAAAAAAGGTGTTTATCCCGGATTGGTACGAATGGGAACGCAGGCAGGTAATCGAAGAGATTGAGGCAGGAGCGTACCGGTTAGATATAAAGGTCGAAGTAGATGCACTTCCGAATGCAAAGAATTTTATTCCATGTGGGGAAGGAAAGTTGCACCATGGAGAAGACGGCTTTAAGCTTACCTATGCTAATTATGAGACGGGAAAAGAGGATACGTTAAAAATTTCACCACGCCAGTCTTATTCGGTGCACACGGAGTATGATTACCGTGGAAAGGGACAGTGCATCACATTATCGACAGTAGATCAGACCTTGTTCTTATTTCCGCGTGAGGAGGGCTTTCATGCAACGAAGATACAGTTTGCGACGGAATATTTGTATGAGCGTGAGGAAAGCTTTTGACATAATGGAAAGATAGTGTTAATATCCCATCTTTGACAGTTGGAAAGCAAAAAAACGGCATTTTTATAATGCCTGCAATAAAATATTAAAAACTGGTTATTCATACCGTGCGAACGGTATGCTTGCAACAAAACGCAATGCAGCTGGTTATGAGTTGAGCTATCGCTATGATTCCCTGAACCGGATGACAGACATTTTCAGTAATGAAGGTCAGCATAAATCATACACTTATGATGCCATGGGTAATTGTACCTCTATGACAGATGCAAACGGAAATGTTACGACTTATGCATATAGTGTGACTGGAAAACTGACAGCAGTTATTGATGCAGAAGGAAACAGCACTTATTACAATTATGATGAAATGGATCAACTGACTGGAATCTTACAGAGTGAAGGAGTTCTTGACCCTGATTTTGCAGAAGCAGCTGCCCGGAACGAAGAAAATCATAAGCTTCATCTGACTACTTATCAGAGAGATTTAGCTGGAAGAGTGGTATCCATAACAGACCCATTAGGAGCAACTGAGTATTTTACCTATGATGCGGCGGGACGTGTGATTGGGAAAAAAGATCGTGATGGATTTGATACAACATATTGTTATGCTCCGGATGGCATGGTTTCTGAAATCTCCTATGTAGATGGAAAGAGAGTAGAGTTTACCTATGATGCATTAAAGAAGGTTCAGAAAATAAAGGACTGGCTGGGAACAATCCAGATTCAAAATGATGTAGTGGGACGTCCTGTGCGTGTTACTGACCAGCAGGGAAAAGAAGTGCAGTATGCCTATGGAAAAGCAGGAGAACGTACCCAGGTCGTTTACCCGGATGGAAGTAAGGTGGATTATACCTACGATGCAGCTTTAAAACTTTGTGCTGTTACAGCAGCTGCAGGTGTTACAACATTTGCCTATGATGCGTTCGGACGTTTGACAGAAAAGGTATTGCCAAACCAGGTAAGAACTTCTTATGAGTATAATCAGGCAAACTTTTTAACAGGATTAACGCATGAGGACGAAAAAGGTATTTTAGACTGTTATCAATTCCAATATGACGCTATGGGAAATAAAATAGCAGTGAAAAAAGAAAGACGTGGTTTGGCGGAAGAAAGTGGAAGTTATGCTTATCGGTATGATGCAATTGGACGTTTGATTCAGGTAGAACGAAATGAAAAAATGCTTCGTTCTTACCAGTATGACGGTTTCGGGAACCGAACGGCAGTTTTCGATGACATACTTGGAAAAAGGGAGTATCATTATAACTGCGCGGATCGTTTGACAGAAATGGTAGATGTCGAACAGCAGAAAACGTATGGATATGATTATGACCATAGAGGAAACTGTATCAGCGAATCCGTAAACGGTCAGGTTCAGAAACAGTATGAATTCTCGCCAATGAACCGCCTGGAAAAATTGACAACACCATCGGGTGTAGAAAAAGTTTATACTTACAATGGAGTGGGACAGCGTGTCGGAGAGGCAAGTCAGCAGAATCAGATTTCCTATGTTTTGGATTTGACCAGAAATTATCATAATCTTCTTCAGAGAGAAGAAAATGGTTCCGTAGAATCTTTTACCTGGGCAGGAAGTGTTTTAGGAAGACAGTCTGCTGACAAGAATGAATTTTTCCTTCAGAATGAGATGGGAAGTGTGACTAGATTTTTGGATGCAGAGGGTGAGGTTCTTGCGTCTTATGGTTATGATGAATTTGGTAATGATTTGTCAGATGGAATGCCTCAGTATGCAAGACAGGGAACCTGGCAGCCTTTTGGTTACACAGGTTACCGTATGGATACCGAAAGTGGGCTTTACTTTGCACAGGCGCGTGAATATAGCCCTTTACATGGTCAGTTTATCAGTGAGGACCTTGTCCGCGGTTTTGTTGAGGCACCGGTGACGTTAAATCATTATGGATATTGTTGGAATAATCCGGAGAAGTTGGTGGATTTAGATGGTAGATGGCCAACGTGGGATGACGTTAAGGATTTCTGTAATAAATATATTCTCGGAGAAGAAACGGTAATAGTAACTACAACCGGGGATGTTGATGGTGGAGCAGGATTTTATGCAGGAGAAAACATAGAAAAAACAACTTCAAGTGATACATATACAGGTAGCATTTTAAAACATGTTGCAGGAATAGAGAATGGAAGTTTATCGGATTCATATAGCATTAATATACCAAGTATTGATTTTGGAGATGGGGTTAAGGTTGGAATTCCAATTTCTATAGGAGTTACAACAAGTGAGGATGGAGTGAGCTTATCGGCAGATGTTGGCATTGATTTAGGTAAATTGAATATAAATGTTCCAGCAGAGATAGGATTAAGTTGGACAGAGATTGTATCATTAGGAGTTGGTGTGAATGCTGGGTGGGGAGATAATTCAGTAGGATTAGACATAGGTTTAGGGGTAAGTCCATTTTCTAATATAAAAATGGGTGGACATCAGACAAGCGTTGATGGAGATACAGCAGTAACGAGTAAAGGGGGAATTTACATGCGGACAGGGTATGTTTATTCTGTTGTAGTTGCTGCGTATGCACTTTACGCATGTGCAAATGGTGCGATGGACCCTGGAGTTGCGTGGCAATACATGCAACAATATATTAACTCATTGATTACAAATGGCTTATGTCCAATTATGTAAATTTGGATAAGGTTAGGAGAGAGAAAAGAATGAAACATAAAGTTAAAATAGTTATAGGAATTGCTATTGTGATTGTTACCGTGCTGGTAATCATTCAACTAAAAACTGGAGTATGGAATTCGGATCAGAAACTATTGGGAGCAAACGGAAATACCTTTTTCTATATGCAGGAAATAGATGCAAAAGGTTATCAGACATTAGAAGATGGACTTAACGCGAAAGATGAAAATCTGGAATCAGAGCAAAAGGTTTGTCAGGTTGAAAATGAAGGGGTTGTACAAATTTTTTTGCAAGGAAAAGATGTCATTGTTAATAAAAAGGGAGAAGTCTTACAGAATAGTCCATACATAATTTGTTATGAGTTTATGAAAGAAGGAAACATATATTATTATAGTGGACAGCGAAAACTAAGTGAAGGATTTTTAGAGGATACCCATAATTATACTTGGCAGGAAACTTTTTTGGCAGATTTGTCAATAAGCCAAAGAACAACTTACAAAAAAATGGTTGGAAATCGTTATGAAGTTCTTCCGGCGTGGGGATTGTCGGAGAATCCTGAAATTGGAAATGTAACAGCAGATGGTCAGAAAATTGACGAGGTTCATACAGTAGAGATGGATGGAGCAGAATATTATCTTTGGATTATTTATGATTTAGAAACTGAAAACAATGCATCAGATATTCTGGTAGAAGAAGATTAATAATACCAAATGCGGTAATTTAGGAATTGAATTATCTATATAAAACAAAATTCATAAGCACAAAGAAGGCGTAGATATGATTTTTTTTGAAATTGTTTTATTTGTTATTTGGATTTTATTTTGTACTTTCAAATTTAAGAAATGGCATTGTAGAAAAAAGAAATGTACTTTTCGGGTAATTGCAGAAGTTGTGTAAACGCTCCATAGTGGGTATACCCACATAAGCAACCGCTCCGAAGAGCGGCATATCATTCAAGTTGCTTTCTGCATTCCACTGGCAGCGTATCTGACCAGGGAAGCAGATCTTCACAGAAATCCACACCATGTTCATCCATGTGCCAGTACACTAGATATGATAATCTGTTTTTTAATACCAATAATGATGGTTTTTCTTTTATTTGCTGATGTATACTGTTGATGAAAAGTTTGAGTAACATTGTAGGTGGTTATGCCTCAATATAATGGTCTCATAAATTAAGACACTTTTTCGGACAGATTTTAATAAATCTGATATACTACAATCAGTATGAAAGAGAGGATTCAAAATCATGTTCAGACAAAGAAGAAATTCTAGTGCAAAATTTAAATCAGACCTTGTTATCGAACTGTTAAAGGGTGAGAAGGATCTCAATACCCTGGCAGTTGAAAATAATATTCAGCCAAATCTGCTCCGAAA
>CAKRDK010000014.1 GCA_934309475.1 uncultured Roseburia sp. | reverse complement strand
AAATGTATACATTTTTTCCAGGCCGGCTATCAAGTGTAGCCAGCTTTAGAAATGAGGACATAAAATGGATAAGTTGATTGATTTGAATGCTTATCCGGTCAATAAGCAACTGAAGGCATTGTTGAAGGATAAGACAACAAAGAAAAATATTATATTTGCTACATCAATATATAGTTCCCAAGGCAGTCAAATCAGGGAAACAGAGCAAATCACAGAGGAAATTTTAAAAAAATTTACACAGGAGGAGATACAGCCACGCGTATTAAAAAACAAGATGCAACAGCAAGAGCGTACAAAGGCAAGAGCAGAGGTGTTTACTCCATCGTGGATATGCAACAAGATGAACAACCATTGTGATGAGGAATGGTTTGGAAGAAAGAATGTGTTTAATACGGAGTTGGAGCATGGCTGGAAGGTAAATACAGATACAGTAGTATTTGATGAGATAGATGGCTGGAAAAAATATGTTGATTCCAGAAGGCTTGAGATTGCTTGTGGCGAAGCACCTTATATTGTATCACGCTATGATGCAACTACAGGAGAATTGATTGAAGTAAAACGACGGATTGGGATTTTAGACAGAAAACTACGGGTGGTGAACGAGAACACAGCTAATGAAAAAGATTGGTTCAAATGGGTACTTCGGGCATATCAGAGTGTTTATGGATATGAATTTCAAGGAGATAACCTGTTAATCGCAAGAATTAATTTACTCATTACCTTTGTTGATTATATGCAGGATAGGTGGAACAGAGTGCCAACAGATACCGAACTAAAAAAGATTGTTAATGTTATTGTTTGGAATCTATGGCAGATGGATGGAATAACTGGACGCAGCCCCTTTCAAAAATCGAAGGAGGAATATCAGCAGTTTAGTTTATTTGATTTTGTGGTTGCAGATGATGCAGAGACACAGAGTGAGGATGAACTGAGCGAAATGTATTGCCGGATTTATGACTGGCGCAGCGATAGATCATTGACATATATAAGCATGAAAGAAGGGAAATGAGATGAAGTTTGATTATGTGATAGGAAATCCACCATATCAGGAAGAAAAAGAAAATAATGGCAGACAAAGTCCTGTGTACAACAAATTTATGGATGAAGCATACAAGATTGCAAATTGTGTAGAATTGATAACGCCAGCACGATTTTTATTTAATGCTGGTCAGACCCCAAAGCCATGGAATGAAAAAATGTTGAGTGATGAACATTTAAAAGTATTACAGTATGAGCCGGATGCATCAAAGATTTTTTCAAATACTGAAATTAAAGGTGGAGTTGTAATTACAATTCGAGATGAATTGAAAACCGCAGTTGCTATTAAAGTGTTCACGCCTCATTCTGAGTTAAATGATATTGTTAAGCGCGTAGTTTCGCATGATAGAGATGCTGAATGTCTAGACAGTATTATTTCCTCTCGTGGATGTTACAGAACAACTAATTTGTTTTTTGAGGACTATCCATATGCAAAAAATAGACTAGGTGCAGGAACAGGAAATATGATTGCTTCCAACTTTTTTGAAAAATTACCAGAAGTATACAAAACAGAGGTGCAGAATAGTAAAGAATACATTGGAATATTAAGTAGAGTAAACAATAGAAGAACTATATGTTACATCAAAAAATGTTATGTTAGAAATAATAATTTTATAGACAAATACAATGTGGCATTTCCTAAGTCAAATGGAAATGGGCTGTTTGGAGAGAGCCTTACGGCAGCAGAAATAGTACCACCGAATGAGGGGGCAACAGATACATTTATCAATATAGGAGCGTTCGATACGTTGTGGGAAGCAGAGGCAATGACAAAATACATAAAAACAAAGTTTTTGAGAGCATTATTAGGGGTAAAAAAAGTCACACAGGATAATCCAAAAGGAGTCTGGGATATGATACCACTTCAAGACTTTACCCCAAATTCTGACATCGATTGGTCTGTATCCATTGCAAATATAGACAAGCAGCTTTACAAGAAATATGGACTTTCAGAGGATGAAATTTCATTTATCGAAACTAACGTAAAGGAGATGGAATAACATGAACAAACCAAATATTCAAACAACGAAACAAGTAGTTCCAATGATATATGGCTATTCCACTCCAGAAGTAGCTCGCCACAATGGATGGACAAAGATTGGTTATACAGAGCAGGACGTGGAAACACGTATCCGTCAACAGACACATACGGCCGATATTCGCTGGCAGCTCGAATGGAAAGGAAATGCCACTTTTGACGATGGATCAGGAGAGACATTTCTGGATAAAGATTTCCATGCTTATTTGCGAAAGTCTGGTATAGAGCAGGAAAAAGGAAAAAATAATGAATGGTTTCATGTAGATGGAGCAACCTCTAAGCAGATGTTTCGTGATTTTAGAGAAGATCATGGTATCTTAAAAACAACGGATATTGTCATTCCGTACAGGCTGCGCGAGGAACAACAGAGTGCAGTTGCCAGGACAGTCAATTATCAGGCTTCCCATAAAAATGGAGAATTTCTTTGGAATGCAAAACCAAGGTTTGGAAAGACGCTATCGGTATATGATTTTGTGAAACAGACAGGCGCAGAAAAAGTATTGATTGTAACCAATAGACCTGCAATTGCAAATTCATGGTTTTCAGATTATGCAAGATTTCTGGGGAGCGAGTCCGGTTATCGTTTTGTTAGCGAGGTTGATGCCCTGAAAGGCAAACAAGGAGTGTTGACGAGAGATGAATATACGCATCTTATTTTGGCAAATGACAGTGAGAATATAAAATGTATAGAGTTTGTATCCCTGCAAGACATGAAAGGTTCTGTTTATTTTGGTGGTCAATATGACAAGCTGGGCGAGGTTGCCAAAATGGAATGGGATATTTTGGTTATTGATGAGGCTCATGAAGGGGTGGATACCTATAGGACAGACGTGGCATTTGAGCATATTAAGCGGAAATTTACATTGCATTTATCCGGTACACCGTTTAAAGCACTTGCAAATAATAAATTTGCAGAGGATGCCATTTACAACTGGACATATGCAGATGAACAGAAAAAGAAGCGTGCCTGGGATTTTACGTCAGAGGAAGAAAATCCTTATGAAAACTTGCCACAACTTAATCTGTATACTTATCAGATGTCGGAAATTATCAAAGATGAATTGCAGAAGGGAATTGAAATAGAAGGGGAAACAGAAGAATATGCTTTTGATTTGAATGAATTTTTTGCTGTAACGAATGGAAAATTTATTCATGAATCGTCGGTTGATAAATTTCTTGATGCGATGACAAGACAGACAAAATTCCCATTTTCTACAGAAGAATTGAGAGACGAGCTTAAGCACACGTTTTGGCTTCTTGACAGAGTGGATAGTGCCAAAGCGCTGGCAAAGAAGCTAAGAGAACATCCGGTGTTCAACGAATATGAGGTTGTTCTTGCAGCAGGAGATGGAAAACTCGACGACAATGATGAGACAATGAAGTCTTATGATAAGGTCGTTGCAGCTATTGCCAGACATGAAAAGACCATCACATTGTCTGTAGGACAGCTTACAACCGGAGTTACCATTCCGGAATGGACTGCTGTATTGATGCTTAGTAATATGCGTTCCCCGGCGCTCTATATGCAGGCAGCATTCCGGGCACAGAATCCTTGCTTATTTAAGGTGGGGACATTGTTTCAAAGAAAAGAAAATGCCTATGTGTTTGATTTTGATCCGGCAAGAACGCTTACGATTTTTGAACAATTTGCAAATAATTTGAACCCTAATACTGCCCAAGGAGGCGGTACAGCGGAGGAGCGCAAGGAGAATGTCAAAGAATTGTTAAATTTCTTCCCGGTCATCGGAGAAGATGAGCAAGGTGAACTGGTAGAACTGGATGCAGAAAAAGTGCTTACCATACCAAGAAAAATTCGTTCTGTTGAGGTAGTAAAGCGAGGTTTCATGAGCAATTTCCTGTTTCAGAATATCAGCAATATTTTTGGCGCACCAAAAGAGGTTCTTGATATTATTACAAAATTTGAACCAATGGAAGAACCTAAAAACAAGGTTAAGCTTACAGAAGAGGTGCAGAAGGACTTATCGCTGAATGAAAATGGTCAGGTGGCTTTAAGTGATGAATTTGTTATTGGAAAAGCGCAGGATATATTTGGAAATAAAATCTATGATATGACCGCCAAGGTGCAAGATACGATGGCACAGATTGAGAAAATTCCGGATAAGGCACAGAAAGCAATTGATAAGTTGAAAGATGCAGTAAAACAAAGTGCTGTTAAGGCTCTTGTGGATACAGCGCAGTCTGCTTATGGTTCAGAGATGAAGGCAGCAGACAAACGGCAGATTGAATCAAAACTGAATTATGAAGCGGACAGGATGATTGACAAATTACATACAAGTTATGAGATTGAACGTAAGGTCATAGAAAATCAGCGTATTGCAGAGCAGAAGAACAGGTTTGAGTCTGGAAAATCAGCAGAACAGATTGACAAAGAATTTGAGCAGAAGCAGAAGGAAGCAATAGAGAAGTTTAATGAGGAACTTACAACGGCGATTTCTGATTTTGCAAAAGAGTCTACGAAAGAAACCGTAAAGACGGTGGAAACCAGAAAAAGGGAGAGAGAAAAGGAAACAATAGAAGAGGGTGTGAGAGATCATCTAAGAGGTTTTTCCAGAACGATTCCGTCGTTTTTAATGGCATATGGTGATAATTCAGTTACACTTGCAACATTTGATACTATTGTTCCGGATAAGGTGTTTTTAGAAGTTACAAGTATTACACTCGATCAGTTTAAATTTTTACGGGATGGTGGAGATTACATTGAAGAAGAAACCGGACAGAAAAAGCATTTTGACGGACAGTTATTTGATTCGGTTGTATTTGATGATTCCGTGAAGGAATTTCTGGCATTGAAAAAGAAATTGGCAGATTATTTTGACGAGAAAAGTGTTGAAGATATATTTGACTATATCCCTCCACAGAAAACCAATCAGATATTTACACCAAAGGTTATGGTTAAAAAGATGGTTGATATGTTGGAAGAAGAGAATCCGGGATGTTTTGATATGCCAGACAAAACATTTATTGACCTATATATGAAATCCGGTCTTTATATTGCGGAAATTGTAAAACGGCTGTATCAGAGTGAAGAAATGAAAAGAATGTTTCCGGATAACAAAGAACGACTGAAACATATTTTCGAAAAGCAGGTATATGGACTGGCACCGACAGAAATCATATATAAAATTGCAACAAGCTACATATTAGGTTTTGATGAGGATACAAAAGATATCAACCACAACTTTAGACAATTAGACGCATTGCCTTATGCAAAGGATGGGACGCTTGGAGAAGTATTGGACGAGCTGTATTCTGACTAGGAGTAGAGACACAAATATATTCGGAGACGGGTACATTTTGTGATAACACATTTTACACTCCCCAATCCTCCCTCCCCTTGTTGACATCCATCCCCCAAATAATTAATATAAAGATATACATTCAATATGAGATTGGGAAAGGAGAAGGCATTATGTTAAAGGGAAAAGTTGCAATTGTAACAGGGGGAACAAGAGGAATTGGTTACGAAATCGTTCGCAAATACCTGCAGAATGAGGCAAAGGTAGTTCTTTGGGGCTCCAGGCAGGAAACGGTCGATAAGGCACTCCAGCAGTTGAAGGAAGAAAACGCTGCATGGGAGGTAGAGGGAATGTGTCCGAAACTGACAGATGCGGCAGCAGTTGAAGCGGCTGTAAAGGAAGTGAAGGACAAGTTTGGACGAATTGACATTCTGGTAAATAATGCGGGAATTTCCCAGAGTACACCACTGTATCAGTACAAGGTTGAGGAGTTTGATAAAATAATTGACTTAAACGTCAAGGCAATATTTTATGCAATTCTTCCAACCGCGAAGATTATGAAAGAACAGGGAAGCGGCTGTATTATCAACACAAGTTCTATGGTCAGTATTTCCGGACAGCCGGCAGGCTGTGGATATCCGGCAAGCAAGTTTGCCGTAAACGGTCTTACGATTTCACTGGCACGTGAGCTTGCAAAAGATGGCATCCGTGTGAATGCGGTAGCACCTGGTGTTACAAAGACGGATATGGTTGCAGCATTGCCAAAGGATATGGTAGACAGAATTTCCGCAGGAATTCCGTTAGGACGTCCGGGTGAGCCGGAGGAAGTTGCGAATGCATTTCTGTATTTGGCAAGCGATTTGGCAAGCTATGTGACAGGAGAGATACTTTCCGTTGACGGAGCAGCCAGATCATAGAGAAAAGGGAGTATGAATTGTAAAAGGAGTCTCGTAGATGTTAGCATTTATGAGACTCTTTGTTTCAATTCTAATATAATGAATGAGAGAACGGAGGTACCCAATGTTATTTTTAGAATATCCAAAATGCTCCACCTGCCAAAAGGCGAAAAAATGGCTTGATGCGCATAAGATGGAATACACAGACCGCCATATTGTGGAGCAGAATCCTACATTTGAAGAATTGAAAGAATGGTATGAAAAAAGTGGACTGCCACTTAAAAAATTTTTTAATACGAGCGGACTTGTGTATAAGGACATGCAGTTAAAAGACAAGCTGCCGGATATGAGCGAAGAGGAGCAGTTAAAACTGCTTGCGACGAACGGCATGCTTGTGAAGCGCCCGCTTCTTATTACGGAAGACAAAGTCCTGATTGGTTTTCGGGAAGCTGAGTGGGAGGAATACGCTTCCAAAAGTTTGCAGATTTAGAGCAGGTAAAAGAGTACCTAGAAGAGTTGTGGAAAAATGTCAGAGCAGATAAATATAGAATTTTTTGATGAATACAAAAGGCTGGATAAGCTGTGTACAGAGCTGTTTGGGAAAAACAGCGGGGGAATTACAAGTTATATAAATGAGATGGAAGCCAAATCAATCATGGGAAATCAAACACGCAGGATAGCAGAGTGGAATGGAACATTAGCGAAACTCAAAAAATTGCGTCATATTAGAAATAATATGGCTCATGGAGAAATCTCTTTTGGGGATGTGAATTGTACGCAGGAAGATGTGGAATGGCTTCGGAATTTTTATGATAGGATTATGCAGGTGTCAGACCCGCTTGCGCAGTATCGAAAAAATAGGGAAGCAGAGAGAATGTCGTGGAATCTGCAAAGCAATTTAAATGATAACACAGGAAATGCATGGACAGTGCCGGTTGTAAACGTTGAAGAGAAACGTGGTACAGAAGACTCTTGGGCTGGTGTACTGGCAGGCATTGCAATTGGTTTGGTAATTGTGGCGATAATCGTGGGTATACTTTTTTTCCTAGTGCTTCCCAACATAATATGATATAATGAGCGCAGCGAATTATATCCTGCGCGGATGCGCATAGGTATCAGCCGCAGGCATCATGAACGTAGTCCATGATATAATGAGCGCAAGTGAGGAAAATACAAATTTATTTGTATTTGACGAACGGCGAAATTATTGAGTGATGAAATCACGATGTAATGATATTCGTTGAATCATATCAGAGGGTGTACCTATGTTTTTTAATTGGAGTTTACAAAAAAGAAGTATTTTATGTGTGGTGGTATTCCTTTTAGGCAGCCTGATTGTATTTTGGGCTTCTCATAAGATGGAAAGTGGAGTTGATAATTACGACTACAGTCAGATTCAGGAATATCAGGCAGAGGTGACCGATGTTCATGTCAGTCATGCTACAAAAGGAAGCGCAGAGTATGCGAGTATTGATGTGGAACTTATCGATGGAGCGATAAATGGTTCCTGGACGAAGTTTACCTTAGATTGCAGTTATCCTGTAGAATATGAGGTGGGTGATATTGTCACCGTATATGCGGATGAGAAAAATCAGGCACTCACAATGCATGGCGTCGCAAGTGAATCAACCGGTGGAGGAGTTTATTTTGCACTGATGTTGATTATCATTTTCGTGATGTTTGTTGTGTTTGTGGTGTGTTTTCGTGGAAAAGGAGTTGCCCTTTTTGCGGTCGCCTTTTTTGTGGAATATATTTTAATGGAAATTTAGGATAAAGTTAGAAAGAAAGAGGAAAAAAGAATGTACTATGTACCGGATGGCACAAAGCAGTGTGGATATTATGAATGTAAAAAGTGTGGAAACCGTTTTTTATCGTTGCAGACAATGGAGAAAATCCCGTGTCCGGACTGCGAAGCGGAGATTGATTATGAGATTGGACCGGATGAGTCGATAGAGGATTTGCTCGATACAGCAGTGTTGGTGCAAAAGATTGAGGGAGAAGAAGAAGTGGCAAAGATGGATGCACTCTTAAGCCTTGCGATTACAGGTGGAGATTTCAACTGGATTTAGTCAGGGTGAATGTTGTACAGAGGGGATGGAAATGCAAAGTCCAAAGATGAAACTATCCAGATTATGGAAAAAAGATGTATTTTTTGAAGAAAAAGATGTGACACAGAATATATTTTCAACGCGTTGTATATTCATGATTATGTTGTTTTATACATTTGTGGTTGGATTGAATTTTGCGGGCATTTTTATTGTAGATCAGACAATATTTATGAGAGGATATCTGGCATCGCTGGTATTGGTGGCAGTGTATTTTTGGATATTGTTAAAAGTGGGGCTGGAAAGCTCGTGGATGAAATATATTAATATCACGGTGGTCGCAATTCTCGTGACGATTGCCGGGGCGACACTTACATATCATACAATTGTAGTTATAATGATTCCGATTATTATGTCGAGCATGTATACCACCAAGGGATTGTCAGGGTATGCATTTATCCTGACGATTATCAGTATTATTGTGAGTACATATATCGGTTATTTTTATGGCGTATGTGATGCGAACATGGTACTTCTCACGGCTACATCGTTAGACAAACTTTCGAAGGACGGAGTTTTTCTGTTGAATAAAGTCAATGAGAATCCGGGTGTTACGCTGGCACTGTATTATGTACTGCCGCGTTCTTTTCTTGCGACGGCATTTTATCTGGTCTGCCGTAACGTGTATAAGATGCTAGAACGCTCCATGGAGAGAGCGGTGCAGATGAAGCATTTGGCATCCGTGGATGATATGACAGGGCTTTACAACAAAAATAAATTGCTGGAAGTTGTGCAGAATAACATGCTTGCAGAGAATCAGATGGTTGTGATTTACTGGGATGTCAACCGTTTGAAATACGTCAACGATACCTATGGCCATATGGCAGGGGATTTGCTGATTGCAAAGGTTGCGGAGGCAATCAAAAAAGTGAGCGATGCCAAGTCAGTTGCCTATCGTTACGGCGGCGATGAATTTATTATGCTGATGAAAGACGGAACGGAGGAGAAGGCGCGTAACGTCATCCAGAAATGGCAGAAGGAGTTGGATGCGATAAGTGAGGGCTGCGAATTCCCGGTTTCCGCCGCAGCCGGTTATGCGGCTGGAAGCGGAGCTGAACTTGAGGCATTGATTGGAATTGCGGATGAAAAAATGTATGCCAACAAAGTCCAGCATCGGGAATAGGAAACCTACGATTCCGAAATGTTCGTTGGAGATGCGTCCGTGACGAAAATCATGCCGTCGTATAAATCGAGCGGAGTCGCTTCGATGCGATACGTCTGCGGGAACAGCTTCATATAAAAGGCGTAAGATTCGCCGAGACACCCCATTTTCATCGGATTGGTGATAAGTTCTTTTAACGTTTCATTCTGCATGGCATCGGTGAAGTCCAGGTAGGAGATGGAAAAACCGGATGCAGCAGCCATTTTTGCAAGAGGGTCTTTGGAAGCAAAAGATTTTACGGTACGTTTGTTTCCGGAAGGAAGGTTGCAGTGCGTCCGGTAAAAATCGGTGCCAATGACAAAATAGTGGCTGTTGTATTGTTTTGCCAGAATAGATCCGGTGTTTTCGTAGGCATTATCCTGTTTGGCGACATGGCCGTTGTGGCCGCTGATATAAATACAGGGATGGCCGAGAGCTTTTTCCGTATCGGCAATCCAGGAGATATTCTGTGCCATATAGCTGTCACGCAATGTGTTATATTGGGCAGGATCTGTCGTATAAATTTTTCCAAGTTCACAGTTTTGCATGACGCACGTGAGACATTGTGAGGCAAAACGTGTCTCATCGGTCTGGGCGGATGCGTCAAGTGCAGCCTGTGTGTTCTGTAAGATTTCAATGCGTTCCCCGTTTGTGTAAAGCAGGGAGCCATCTTCGTTTTCGTCAAAAAGTCTGTTTAACTCCGTTGTATCAATTGAATTTGCGATGCAAAAATCACGGAGAAAGTGAAAACTTGCTTCATAGCTTTGCATGTCAAATCCGTAAAAATTGAGCTGTTCATCTGCGGTGGCAGTTTCGTTATAATCGTGCATCCATTGCAGAAGTTCCTCTATCTGCGAAGTCTGGTAGATATGGAATTCCAATGCAGCAGCCGCTTCTTTGGCAGTGCCATCACCGCCATGGATATATTGGTTTGTCAGGGCAGCATCCCCAAAGTCGCACTCTAATGCAAAAGAACGGACAGAACCGTTTTCCACAAGAAGTTTTAACAAATCCAGTTTTAACTGCTGGAATTCGGCATTGCCGTGCGTGGCTTCGCCGAGTGCCACGATTTCCACCTGCTCCGGAATCGTTATTTCGGAAACTTCTTTTGCGTAATCTTCATAGGGATTGTCGCCGTGCCGGCAGCCTGCCAGCAGAAGGGGACATAAGAAAAATAAAATGGTAAAAAAGTAATGGAATATTTTTTTCATTGAACTACTCTCCTTTTTTAGAATAGGTGTTGTGTTTATAACCTTTCGAATACAGCGTAACAGAACGTGGAAAGGAAAATCCATGGAAACACCTTACATTTTGGGGTGTTATCTTACATTTTTGTAAGACATCCTGAAAAAAAGAGTTCACAGAAAATTCACAAAAATTATTAGCACTCGCTATTGACGAGTGCTAATAAAGGTGATATAACAGAATCAAGAACAGAGGAAATGAAGTTGAGAAAACAGAGTGACCGGTTCGAGAGAGCAATGAACATCACGACTTCCTGGAAAGACCAGAAAGCGCATATTTGGAAGGAGAGATGACTTATGTATACACCGAGTATTGTAAATGGAAACTTTTTTGACACATTGTTTGATGATTCTTTATGGAATGACCCTTGGTTTGATGACCGTGCAATTCGAAATGTTGACCGGAAGCTGTACGGGCATAATGCGCAGAATCTGATGAAGACAGATATCAAAGAGAACGAGAAAGATTACGAATTAGAGATGGATCTTCCGGGATTTAAGAAAGAGGAGATTCAAGCTTCCTTAGAAAACGGATATTTGACCATTACCGCAACGAAAGGATTGGATGAAGATGAGAAGGAGAAGAAATCCGGCAGATTCATCCGTCGTGAGAGATATGCGGGAAGCTGCCAGAGAAGCTTCTATGTGGGCGATGATGTGAAACAGGAAGAGATTCAGGCAAGTTTCAAACATGGCATTCTCAAACTTGTCATCCCGAAAGTAGATGAGAAGGAAGTAGAAGCAAAGAAACAGATTATGATTGAAGGCTAAAGTGAAAAGACCGGCTATGGAAGCATAGATGGTGACAGTGAGTACCCCGCAGGCAAGTTCTTGCGGGGTACTTTGGGCTTAAGAGAGGAGGAAAAAGAATGGCAGCAAAACGGGATTATTATGAAGTCTTAGGTCTGCAGAAAAATGCGGATCAGGCGGCAATCAAGAAGGCATACCGTAAACTTGCAAAAAAATATCACCCCGATACCAACGCGGGCAATCCGCAGGCGGAGGAAAAGTTTAAGGAAGTAACGGAAGCCTATACAATTCTAAGTGACCCGGAGAAAAAGAAATTGTATGACCAGTTCGGACATGCGGCATTCGATGGCAGTGCACCCGGACAGGATGGCGCGGGTTCCTACACCTATCGGGAGCCTGGCGGTGGTTATCAGGAATTTCATTTCGAGGGAGACAACGTCGATGATATTTTGAAAAATCTGTTCGGAGGAGACGGAGGTTTTGGAGGAGGCTTTGGACATGGTTTCGGAAGCAGTTTCCATAGCAGCGGCTTTGGAGGACAGCAGTGGTCGGAGGATGGTTCCGACATTCAGTCGGAGATTAGTGTCACATTTGACGAGGCAGCCTTTGGCGCCGATAAGGTGGTGCGCCTTACCGATGGAAGCGGACAGGGTGAGACGGCTTTGAAAGTTCACATTCCGGCGGGGATTGACACGGGAAAGACGATTCGTCTGCGTGGAAAAGGAATGCCGGGAAGAAACGGTGGAAAGCCGGGCGATTTATTGCTGAAAGTAAAGGTCGGCAGTAAGCCTGGATTTGAACGGAAGGGTGCGGATGTCTATACGACAGCAAGTATTCCTTTTACAACTGCGGTACTAGGCGGCGAAATCATGGTAGACACGCTGTATGGAAAAGTTATCTGTAAGGTACGTCCGGGCACGCAGTCTGGAAGTAAAATCAGATTAAAGGACAAAGGCATACCGGTTATGAACGGCGGCAGCCAGAAAGGAAGCCAGTATGTGACCATTCAGATTCAGGTTCCTAAGAATATCAGCGAGGAAGCAAAGAAAAAATTAAAAGAATTCGAGGAAGCATGCGGTGGCAGAGGAAAAGGTGCCGCTTAATGAGAAAAATACAGCCTCCGGATGAGTGCAGGAAGTTTTTAGAAGATGCGTTTGTCCGGGGGCTGTGCTATAATTTAAGATAATCAGTTCGTTTTATTTCGGATACTTCGGACAGAAAAGGAATGGAAAAGATGAGAAAAAAAGAGTTGGCGGCAGAAGTAGTTGAGCGTTTGAAAAAGGAATATCCGGATGCATCCTGTAGTTTAAATTATGATGATGCATGGAAACTTTTAGTGAGTGTCCGGTTGGCGGCTCAGTGTACTGATGCAAGAGTAAATGTAGTTGTGAAAAAATTATATGAAAAATTTCCCGATGTCAAGGCATTGGCGGAGGCTCCGGTGGAGGAAATCGAGGAGCTGGTACGTCCCTGTGGTCTGGGAAAAAGCAAAGCGCGCGACATCAGTGCATGTATGAAGATCCTATGGGAAAAATATCATGGAAATGTGCCGGATGACTTCGATAAACTGTTAGAACTTCCGGGCGTGGGAAGAAAAAGCGCCAATCTGATTATGGGAGATGTTTTTGGAAAGCCTGCCATTGTGACAGACACGCACTGCATTCGCCTGTCGAACCGGATTGGACTTGTGGACGGCATCAAAGACCCGAAGAAGGTGGAGATGGAACTCTGGAAACTCGTTCCACCGGAGGAAGGCAATGATTTGTGTCACAGGTTTGTGGAACACGGACGGGAAGTGTGCACGGCGCGGACGAAACCGCACTGTGAGCGGTGCTGCTTAGAGGACATCTGTAAAAAGTGTATGAAATAATGGTATTTTCCGCGAAGTTTTCAGATGCAGTTTATGTCAAAAAAACCACCATTTATGCATATTTTTCTTAAAGGCTGTCAAATGTGTTAAGATGCAGATAGTGAACTGAGAGTTTTGACACAGAGAAGTATGAGAAGAAGACCTGCAGGTAGGAAGTCAGGGTTAAAGCAGAAAAGGAGTGGAAAAATGAGCTTAAAGTATGGAAAAATCATAGAGCAGATGACATTAGAAGAAAAGGCACTGATGATGTCGGGAAAAAATACATGGGAAACGGTTGATTTCGAAAAATATGGGATTCCGTCCATGGCCATGTCGGATGGACCACACGGACTCAGAAGACAGGCGGGAGCTGGTGACCATTTGGGCTTAAACGCCAGCCTTCCGGCAACCTGTTTTCCAACGGCTGCAACCATCGCAAACAGTTGGGATGAGAAGCTTGGCGAAGAGATAGGTGTCGCATTGGCAGAAGAAGCGGTGACTATGGATGTAAACGTGATTTTGGGGCCTGGCTTAAATATTAAGAGAAGCCCGCTTTGCGGACGTAATTTTGAATATTTTTCAGAAGATCCCTATCATGCGGGGAAGATGGCGGCTGCATACGTCAAGGGAATCCAAAGCAAAGGAATTGCGGCATGCCCGAAACATTTTGCAGCCAACAGTCAGGAACTTCGTCGTATGGCAAGTGATTCTGTTGTAGATGAACGTACTTTTCGCGAGATATATACGACCGGATTCGAAATTGCAGTGAAGGAAGGAAAATCTAAGTCCATCATGTCTTCTTATAATGAGATAAATGGAGTCTATGCAAATGAAAACAGACATATGCTTCAGGAGATTCTGGTGGATGAATGGGGATTCGATGGTTATGTCGTGTCAGACTGGGGGGGAAGTAATGACCATGCTTTAGGTGTCATGAATGGAAGCCATTTAGAGATGCCGGGTACCGGAAAGTCCGGTATGCGTGACATTGTCCGCGCAGTCGAAAACGGTATATTGCCGGAGAAAGTATTAGACCAGCGTCTGGATGAACTGCTGAATGTTATTTTTGCAACACATCAGGCAACCGTAGATGGAAAAGGAACAGAATTTGATATAGAGGGTCATCACGCACTTGCGAGAAAAGCGGCGGAAGAAAGTATTGTTCTTTTGAAAAACGAGGAAAAGATTCTTCCGTTGAAAAGGGGAACAAGGGTAGCCGTTATTGGTGATTTTGCTAAAACACCGCGTTATCAGGGAGCAGGCTCATCTCTTGTAAATCCGACGAAACAGCCGGAAGCTGTATTAGATGTAATCGGGGAGAGCGGACTTGAAATGACTGCTTACGAGCAGGGTTATATCAGAAACCGCAAGCCCAAAGCATCACTTGTGCAAAGAGCTGTAGAAGCAGCAAGGGCAGCTGACGTGGTATTGGTATTTGCAGGTCTTGATGAAATCAGTGAGTCGGAAGGTCTAGACCGTACCCATATGCATATGCCTCTGGCGCAGAATGAGCTAATTGAGCAGATTGCAAATGTGAATAAAAATGTAGTTGTGGTGCTGTCAGCAGGCTCTTCTATCGAGATGCCATGGTACAATGATGTAAAGGGCATTGTGCATGGATATCTGGGAGGACAGGCAGGGGCATCTGCAATGCTGAACGTGCTGACAGGAAAGGTCTGTCCGGGAGGAAGATTAAATGAAACCTATCCTCTTTGTTATGAAGATACGCCGGCATACAATTATTATCCAAGCAAAGAACGAAGCAGTGAGTACCGCGAGGGACTTTATGTGGGCTACCGCTATTACACAAGTATCGGGAAAAAAGTACGTTTCCCATTTGGATATGGATTAAGTTATACAACTTTTTCCTATGATAATCTGAAAGTAGACGAGAAGGGTGTTACTTTTACAATCCAAAATACCGGAGCGGTGGCAGGAGCAGAGGTGGCACAGCTTTATGTTGGAAAGCAGTCGGATACGGTATTCCGTCCAATAAGGGAATTAAAGGGATTTGCAAGAGTGACACTTGAACCGGGAGAGAAGAAGGACGTACATATTGCATTTGATGACAAGACATTTCGCTTTTTCGATACCAGAACCAATACATGGGAAGTGGAAACAGGTGTCTATCAGATTATGATTGGAAAAGACGCAGAAAGCATGGTGCTTCAGGAAAAAATTTCCGTGGAGGGAACGGTTGCGCTGGGCGGATACAGTAAGGAAGAATTACCGGAATACTTCAGCGGAAAAATCGAAAATGTCGGGGACGATGTATACCGAAAATTGTATGGCAGGGAGATTCCGGATGGCAGCTGGAGCGGAGAAATCCGCATGAATGATGCCGTATGCCAGCTTTATTATGGAAAGGGAATCCTTGGAAAACTCTTTTATGGAATTCTGAAATTGATGCTTAAAATCAGTGAGTGGAAGGGCGAGCCGAATCTGAATGTCCTTTTTAACTACAATATGCCAATACGAGGTTACGCCAAGATGACCGGAGGCATTGTTACAATGGAGATGGCAGAGGCATTGACGGAGATGGCAAACGGACACCGTATTAAAGGAACGGCACATCTGATAAAAGCGGCGGTGAAACGTTAGAACCGCTAAATATAACGACAGAGTTAAATCCGGTTCATGGAAACGATGAGCCGGATTTTTGCATGTTTTTCTTTTGCTTTTTGAGTGGAAGAGAAAGAGAGATTGTTGTAAAATTGAAGGAAAGTAATTGACTTACAAGAGGAAAAACATGATTATATTATATAGGACTTAATTGGAGAAGTTTTGTAAAGTCAGGAGGGACAGGCAGGAATGATAAATATTGCAATTGTAGAAGATGAAGCGATGTATGCAAAGCAGCTCGAAGAATTTCTGCATCAGTATGGAGAGGAAAATGGTGAGACGTTTGATATTACCATTTATTCGGACGGAGACCAGGTTGTGCACAAATATAAATCCCAATATGACATTCTTCTAATGGATGTTGAGATGAAGTTTATGGATGGAATGTCTGCGGCGGAGGAAATCCGCAAAGTCGATACAGAGGTTGTCATTATTTTTATTACCAATATGGCACAATATGCAATCCGCGGTTATGCAGTGGATGCGCTGGATTATGTGCTTAAGCCGGTGTCATATTTTGCATTTTCACAGCGTCTAAACCGTGCTATCAGCCGCATGAAGAAAAGAGAGCAGAAGGTCATTACCGTGAACATCAAGGGTGGAACTGTGAGGATTAATATTGCGAACATCTACTATATAGAAAGTCAGGGACACAATCTGATTTTACACACGATTTTGGGAAATTATGAATCGCCGGGCACCATGAAAGATATAGAAGAAAAATTAAGTGAGATGAATTTCTGCCGTGGGAATAAAGGCTATCTGATTAATCTGCAGCATGTGGACGGTATTCAGGATGGATGCGCACTGGTAAAAGGAGAACAGCTGCTGCTCAGCCGTTCCCGCAAAAAAGAGTTCATGGAAGCACTGACGAAATATTGGGGAGAGGTTGTAAAATGATTGATAATCTGATGCCGGATATTCCGCGAATTTATACCGCTCTGGCAGAATGGGCGGCATGTATTATTTTTATTCTTCCACTGAAAAAACGAATGCAGGCATGGAAGGTCTTGCTGATTGCGCTGGGGATGCTTGCTATACAGTGTATTTTCCTGACGCTTACAGGAGATATCCGCATCTATTTCTGGCTGCCCTGCATGATTATTGCAGTGTTTATGATGATAGGATTTATTTATGTCTGCGGCGATGTTAATGTGATGGATGCTTCTTACTTTGGAATGATAGCTTTTGTTGTGGCAGAGTTTGTGGCTTCCTTTGAGTGGCAGGTAGAATGTTATGTTTTTTTGCAGTTTAATCTAAAGGAATATTTCAGAGTTTTGATGCTTTTGGCGATATACCTTGCAGTCACTTTTGTATTGTGGGCAGTATTGCGTAAACATCTTCCGAAAGATGGCAGAATGAACATCAGCACGAAGGAATATTTTTCTGCATTATTGATTGTAGTTACAGTTTTTGCTGTCAGCAATTTGAGTTATCTGTCTGTGAACACTCCATTTTCAGGACGCTATTCTTTTGAAATTGGAAATATCAGAACGATGGTCGATTTAGGAGGAATTGCGATATTATATGCGCATCTGACACAGTGTTGTGAACTGCGTGTCAGAAGAGAACTCGAGGCAGTACAGAGTGTGCTTCAGAACCAGTATGTGCAATACAAGCAGTCAAGGGAGAGCATTGATTTGATTAATTACAAGTACCATGACTTAAAGCATCAGATTGCCGTATTGAGGAGTGAAGATGACCCGGTAAAGCGCGAGGAATTTCTGAAACGGATGGAAGAGGAAATTAGTCAGTATGAGGCACAGAATAAGACGGGGAATAAGGTACTTGATACGGTGCTCACCAGTAAAAGCCTGTATTGTGCAAAGCATGGTATTACATTTACCTGTGTGGCAGATGGGAAATTGCTGGATTTTATGGATGTTATGGACATCTGTAGTATTTTTGGAAATGCGTTGGATAATGCCATTGAGTGTGAACTTAAGATTGCAGATAAAGAGAAAAGGCTGATTCATGTTACGGTATCACAACAGAAGAATTTTTTGATGCTACGTTTTGAAAATTATTATGAAGGCGGACTACATTATAAAGAGGGAAAGCTTGTGACAACCAAAAAAGAGAAAAAATATCATGGCTACGGTCTCAAAAGTATCCGGTATACCGTAAACCGTTATGAAGGCGCCATCAGTATTGATACAAAGGAGAATTGGTTTGACCTTAAGATATTGATTCCGATTGCGATTACAAAATAAATTCAGGACGGACGCCCCTGTTTTTTATAAATTTCTATTCTGGCAAAATCCACCACTTTTTGTGCGTAATGCACAAAAATGTAGGTGGATTTTTATTGAATACTTATAATGTGCATTGCAGTTTATGCAAAAAGAATACAGATTATGCAAATTTTCACCACAGGAATTACTTTATGGTAGAGTATAGATACGAGGTTCGGGAACGGACAAATAAAATTTAGGGAGGACAAAAAATGTTAGCAATTAACATGGATGACGTTATGAACGTCCTGAATTCCTGCAAGCCATACCTGATTGCACTTGGAATTGCATTAGCAATTGCAATCATTGTGACCGTGGCATGCATGAAACTGAAGAAACCGGTAAAGAAACTGGTAAGAAAGCAGACATGGATTGCATTTTTACTGGTAGTAGTAGTAATTGTCAATTTAATCTGTTTTATTCCGATGTCAAGTATGATTTCACTTGCAACGGGAAATGGAGCAATTTCAGATGAGACATCTGATGAAGCAACGGCACTTGTTCAGCAAGTCGCAGAGGAAGGAATCGTTTTGTTGAAAAATGAAAATCTTCTTCCGCTTGCATCTGACAGCAAGTTAAATGTATTCGGATGGGCTTCTACAAACCCTTGTTACGGTGGTACGGGTTCAGGTTCATTATCAGATGCTTACCCTACAGTATCTCTTTTAGAGGGATTAGAGGATGCCGGATTTACATTAAATACAGAGCTTTCTGATTTCTATACAGCATACCGTGCAGACAGACCGGAAGTTGGAATGTGGGCTCAGGACTGGACACTGCCAGAACCAACAGCAGATTCTTACTCTGAGGAGATGATGAAAAATGCGAAAGAGTTCTCAGATACAGCTATGGTCGTAATTACACGAGTTGGTGGAGAAGGCGCTGACCTTCCTACAGATGTAAGTCAGGTTACTTACACAGACAACTCTACAGAATATAAGGATTTTGAAGATGGAGAGCATTACTTACAGTTAAGCCAGACAGAGAAAGATATGTTAAACCTTGTATGCAGCAATTTCGATAACGTAATTGTAGTATACAATGGTGCAAATGCGATGGAACTCGGTTTTATCAATGATTACAGCCAGATTAAGAGTGCCATCTGGTGTCCTGGAACAGGTCAGTCCGGATTTGAAGCATTAGGAGAAATCGTAGCCGGAACTGTAAATCCATCAGGAAAGACAAGTGATACATTTGTTGCAGATCTAACAGCTACACCTACAGCAAATAACTTTGGAAATTTCAAGTATGACAACATGGATGAATACGCTTATACATCCAACAATTTTATTACAGGTGCTGAGGAGACAGCGATTCCTTCTTTTGTAAATTATGTAGAGGGTATCTATGTTGGTTATAAATTCTACGAGACAGCAGCTCAGGAAGGACTTATCAATTATGATGAGACTGTGGTATATCCATTTGGTTACGGACTTTCTTACACTAGTTTCACACAGGAAATGGGTGAGCTGACAGAGACAGACGGTACAATCACATTTGATGTGACGGTTACCAATACAGGAGACTTGGCTGGAAAAGATGTGGTAGAAGTTTACTATAATCCGCCGTACACAAACGGTGGAATTGAGAAAGCATCTGCGAACCTGATTCAGTTTGAAAAGACAGATTTATTAGAGCCTGGTCAGTCCCAGACAATTACAATATCCTTTGATGCTGAGGATATGGCTTCTTACGATACCTATGGTGCAGGCTGTTATGTATTGGAAACCGGGGATTACCAGATTTCCATTAATTCAGATTCACACAATGTAATTGATTCTAAGTCATACAGTGTAGCGGACACAATTACATATGATGAGAGTAACACAAGAAGTTCTGATGAGACAACAGCAGTAAATCAGTTCCAGTATGCAGAAGGTGATGTTACATACCTTTCAAGGGCAGACGGATTTGCAAACTATGCAGAGGCAACAGCAGCACCTGCAAGTACAAGCATGACAGAGGAAGCAAAAGAAACTTTCTTAAACAACAGCAATTATGACCCGGAAGATTATAACGATGACTCTGATGAAATGCCTGCGACAGGAGCAAGCAATGGTCTTACCTTAGCAGACCTTCGCGGCGTAGATTATGATGACGCACAGTGGGACAGCTTGTTAGACCAGCTTACAATTTCAGACATGGATACCATGATTGCCCTTGGCGGATACCAGACATCAGCAGCATCCAGTGTCGGAAAAGTTATGACAACTGACTGTGATGGACCTGCTTCTATCAACAATAACTTTACAGGTGTTGGTTCGGTCGGATTCCCATCAGCAGTTATGATTGCAAGTACATGGAATAAGGATATTGCCCTTGCATTTGGTGAGAGCATTGGTAAAATGGCTGACGAGATGGGCGTATCAGGATGGTATGCACCGGCTATGAATACACACCGTTCCGCATTTGCAGGACGTAACTTTGAGTATTACTCAGAGGATGGCATTCTTTCCGGATATATGGCAGCAAACGCAGTAATTGGTGCAGAGGAATATGGCGTATATGCATACATCAAGCACTTTGCATTAAATGACCAGGAAACAAACCGTACAGAGATGCTTTGTACCTGGGCAAATGAGCAGTCAATCCGTGAAATTTACTTAAAACCTTTTGAAATCGCTGTAAAAGATGGCGGTGCGAAAGCAGTCATGTCATCATTCAACTACATTGGCACACAGTGGGCCGGCGGAACATCTGCACTCTGCAATACGGTACTCCGTGATGAATGGGGATTCCGTGGATTTGTATTGACAGATTACTTCGGTGTATATGGATACATGGATTCCGATATGGGTATCCGTGGAGGTACCGACTGTATGCTTGTTGCATATGATACTGAGACAAACCATGTAACAGATACAACAAGTGCAACAGGTGTTCAGGCAATGCGTCAGGCATGTAAAAACATCATGTATACAGTTGTAAACAGCAGAGCATATGATCCGGAGAACCTTACAACCGGTCTTATGACATGGCAGATTATGGCAATCGTGATAGATGTGATTTTAGCTGCACTGATTGTTGTATTAGAAGTGTTTACGATTAAGAAATTCAAAAAAGCAAAGGCGGCAGAGCCGGCAATTACGGTTGAGACAATTGAGATTCCGGAAGACAAAATAGAAGACTAATTTCATGTAAAAATCACCTGCATGCCCGGACATCCTGGCGTGCAGGGATTTTTTATCATTAGATTATAATGTCAGAAAAAAAATCCATGTGAATCTTCTGACGCCCATAATAATAAAAGAGAAAGAAGGACAGAAAATGGACAATATCAAAAAAATCTGGTCTGGATTTGCAGACAGGCACCCGAGGGCATCAAAATGGATACGTGAAGGTGGTTTATTTGTAATTGTAAGTAACTTAATTACGGTTTTTAAATATTTCATGTTACTGTTTTTGCCGTTGGCATTTGCAGGGCTTCCAAATATCGATTTTGGTTTTCCGGGAATTGACATAACGCTGTTTGGAGAGACTTTTAAATGGAACATTATTGGCTATGATGCAGCGCACGGCGGATTGCCTTATTTTTGTGCATACATGATTGCAATGGTTATCGGAGAATGTATTAATTTTCCTGTTCAGCGCAGCTTTGTGTTCAGAAGCAAGGGCAACATATGGTATCAGGCGATGTGGTATCTGATCGCTTTCTGCATCGTAACCTGTATCGTAAATTCAATTAACTGCATCTGGGTTGCAGTGGCAGGGCTTTTTGTACCGGGCTGGCTCTACAATATCGGAACCACAGTATTGAACGGTGGAGTTTCCATGGTAGTATTTTTCTTTGTAAACAAAATTATTTTCCCGGAGGGAGAGAAAAAACAGGCAGAATAAAATATGGATAGAGGCACATCCTGTAATGTTTGGGATGTGCTCTTTTTTTGAAAAATTGTAAAGATAAGAATTTGAAGTTTAACAGGGGAAAGGATATAATAGGGACGGAATACGTGTAGTGAAACAGTAAGTGAGAGAGGAACAGCTATGGTAAAAGTGGATTTGATTACCGGATTTTTAGGTGCAGGGAAGACAACCTTTATTCGGAAATATGCGCAGTTTCTGATAGATAGCGGTTATCATATCGGTATTTTGGAAAATGACTTTGGCGCTGTAAATGTTGACATGATGCTGCTTCAGGATCTGATGGGCGAACAGTGTGAGCTTGAGATGATTTCCGGTGGCTGCGATAAAGACTGCCACCGCAGACGTTTTAAGACAAAATTGATTGCGATGGGAATGTGCGGTTATGACCGTGTCATCATTGAACCGTCCGGTATCTATGATGTGGATGAGTTTTTCGATGTGTTGCGGGAAGAACCGCTTGATCAGTGGTATGAGATCGGGAATGTAATTGCGATTGTAAATGCGAAATTGGAAAACGAATTGTCGCAAGCATCGGATTATGTGTTAGCTTCTGAGTGCGCCAATGCAGGAAAAGTGCTTTTAAGCAGAACGAAGGAAGCTTCCGATGCGGAAAAGAAGGCGACAATCGCGCATTTAAACCGTGCATTAGAGCAGGTGCAATGCAAGCGCAGGCTTTCCGGTGAGATTGTGCAAAAGGATTGGGATACGTTTACCAAAGAGGATTTTGAAGCTGTTTTGCATTGCAGTTATGTGCCGGAAAGTTACCGAAAACTTGATTTTGATGAAAAGGAAGCTTTCACGTCTGTCTACTTTATGAATATTCAGATGGATGAAGCAAAGCTTTGCGACACGGTTGAGAAGATTTTGCAGGATGAGACATGTGGAATGGTATTCCGCATCAAGGGCTTTTTGAAAAAGGAAGATGGAAGCTTTCTCGAACTAAACGCAACGAAAGAGGGAATCCGCGTCCAGCCGATTGCACAGGGACAGGAAGTGTTTATCGTAATCGGGGAAGGACTGAACAAGGAGCGGATTCAGAGTTACTGGGAGTAATAGATAAGGATTCGGGTATCAAAAGGCTGCTTACAGTTTTCTTGCTGATAAATAACACAAAGCCAAGTCTATTTTGTTCCGATGGGTGAACATAAGAAAAGTCTAAGTATGCCTGATAAAGATTATTTAGAGTGACGTGAACGGCGTTCAACGAGCCATCCGTGTCTCGTGAAGCCTTGTTCTGCCGTCCATGGCAGAACATCACTGGGTACACGCAGGCATACTAAGATTTTCTAATGTTCCCCCAAAGTCACAAAATAAGTCTTGCCTTTGTGCAATTTGTCAGTAACTAAGCTGTGAACTGCCTTTTCATACCCGAACCCTATCATCATAATCAAAAGGAAATGGAGAATCAGAATGAGACTTGTATCATGGAATGTCAACGGAATACGTGCCTGTGTCCAGAAGGGATTTTTGGATTTCTTTCAGGAAATAGATGCTGATATTTTCTGCCTGCAGGAGACGAAAATGCAGGAGGGTCAGTTAGAGCTTGCGTTAGAGGGATACCACCAGTATTGGAATTATGCGGTCAAAAAGGGATATTCGGGAACGGCAGTTTTTTCCAAAAAAGAACCGCTGACGGTGCAGTATGGCATTGGAATAGAGGAGCACGACCAGGAGGGGCGTGTGATTACCTGTGAATATGAGGATTTTTATTTTGTCACAGTTTATACGCCGAATTCCCAGAATGAGTTGAAGCGCTTAGATTACCGGATGAAGTGGGAAGATGATTTCCGCGCATATTTGAAAAAGCTTGAGGAAAAGAAGCCGGTGATTGTGACCGGTGATATGAATGTGGCACATCAGGAGATTGATTTGAAGAATCCAAAGACAAACCGGAAAAATGCGGGTTTTACGGATGAGGAGCGCGCAAAATTTACAGAGCTGTTAGACGCCGGTTTTATCGATACATTCCGTTATTTTTATCCGGATCAGACTGACATATATTCCTGGTGGTCTTATCGGTTTAAGGCGAGAGAGAAGAATGCGGGCTGGCGTATCGACTATTTTTGCGTTTCGGAAGCGTTAAAGGAGCGGCTTGCGGATGCTAAGATTCTGACCGAGGTTATGGGCTCGGATCATTGTCCGATTGTGTTAGAGTTAAAATAGAAGGAAGGGGAAAATATGGAAAAATATGCAGTGATTACAGGTGCAAGTTCCGGAATCGGCGTGGAATTTGCAAAGCAATTGTCGGAGCGCGGATACCGTCTTATTTTGGTGGCAAGGCGGCAGGAACGTTTAGAAAAACTAGCGAAAAAATTAAAGACACCGTGTGAGATTATCACCGCAGACCTCGGAAAAGAGGAAGAATGTTACCGTCTTTACCGTGAGGCGAAAGAGAAAGATGTTGAGGTGCTGATTAACAATGCCGGATTTGGGGACTGTGGTACTTTTTTAGAGGGTGATTTGGAAAAAGAACTGAATATGATTCAGGTAAACGTGAAGGCAGTGCATATTTTGACGAAGCTGTTTTTGAGGAAGATGCAAAAGAAAAACCGGGGCTATGTGCTCAATGTGGCATCCTCTGCCGGACTTCTTCCGGCTGGACCGTATATGGCGACCTATTATGCGACAAAAGCATATGTGACAAGTTTTACACAAGCGGTTGCGCAGGAATTGAAGGAGAAAGGCAGCAGTGTATATGTTGGCTGTCTTTGTCCGGGACCTGTGGATACAGAATTTAACCGTGTGGCAAATGTGGAATTTGCGCTGAAAGGGATTCGGCCGGGTTACTGCGCAGCTTACGCGCTAAAACAGATGTATGCGCGAAAGGTTGTGATTGTGCCGACGTTCCAGATGAAGGCGGCAATTACGTGCGGCAGATTTTTACCACGCAGGATGTTGGTACATATTGCGTCACATCAGCAGAAAAAGAAAATTGCAGAAGAGAAATAATAAGAAAAGAGCAGGAGAATCAGATATGTCTGATTTCCTGCTCTTTTTTGAGTTACATAACGCTAAAGCAGCAATTTAATCATAAATGTCGAAGTAAACTTCCTTGATGATGTTATTTTTACAATTGGTCTCAATCGTAGAAACCGTTGCGTTTACGGTACTGCGGATGTTCGACTGCGTGCTGGAAGATGGAGTCGTAACGCTGTAGCCGCTTGGAAGTTTATTGCTGTTGGTGCCGGAAAAACCTAAAATATTGCTGAAACCGGTTAAGGTAAACGGTGCAATATAGTAGTTGTAACCGTTGTCAAAAGAAATACAGTTGGTGAAAGATGCGGTACACGAACTGTTGTTGTTGTCAAATCCTTTGCTGGAGTGACCGAATGACAGACAGTTTTTCACGGTTCTGACACAGGAACTTGTCGTGTTGACAGAGCCGAATTTGAAACCGTTCGGATTGCCGTCATAGCTGCTTCCCGCCCAGGTGGAGACACTGATGGTTCCGGAGGAAGTTTTGATGAATTTTCCGGAAGGAAGCGAGAAGGTTCCGTTTGCATAGTTGGTGGCAAAAGAAGAATCCTGTGCGGTGATGAGTTCTACCAGAAGGAGATCCGTGTCGAGGGCATCTCCGTTGTTGAAGTCATATTCACCTGTAAAAATAGTTGGATTACCGTTGTTCCATACGGCACATTCTTCGTAGCTTAAATCGTAGGTGAGTCCGTCCGTCTTATCGTAGGAATCCCAGCCGTCATCGGAATTTTCCCAGGCATAGCAGCCATAGAACGTATTGCCCGTTCCGGCAGCAAGCTTTGGTGCAAAACCGTCTGCGTTTCCACCGAGCGTGTAGACATCGCAGTTGCGGTAGCTGTAGACAAACCGGATGGTGTTGCTGTAGGCACCGTTTGTAATCTGCAGACCGGCGTCGTTGTTATAGCGGACGATACAGTCCGTTACGGTGTTGTTTCCGGCGGAACTTCCCTTAATCTGGATTCCGTTGTCAGGAGCTTTCTGCACAATCAGATTTTTCAGGTTGTAGTAGCTTCCTGTGATGCGGATGCCGACCGCAGAATCAGATGTGGATGTTCCGATATAGGAAGAGCGGAAGCTGGAGAAATCCAAAACAGGGTAGCTTCCGTCACTGTTTTGTACACCGATGATAGACACGTTTGCATTGGATGCAGAAAGTGCCAGCTGGCCGGTACAGTCGATGGAAGTACCTTTGACGTAGACTTTTCCACCTCCGGCTTTTTCTGCCGCTGCTACCGCTGTTACGAGGTCAGAATAGGATGTGACAACGGTGCCATCGGAAGTATCTGCCGTGCCGGAAGAACTGGAAGAGCCAGGGGCTGACGTTGCTTCAAATACCCAGAGCTGGCAGGAATTTTCATAGTAAGTCCACTGGCAGACGTTGCCGCCATCGGAGGTGCTGAAATTGTAGACATCGAGCGCCTTGGTGTCGGAACTTGCCTTGGTGAGAATTCCGTAGTAGCCGCTGCTGTTTTGGACAGCCTTGAACTTCTGGGGGTCAAGTCCGTTTGAGGACCATAGCTGGATGTTGGTGCCGTCGCTGTCGACGCCATTGTAGACGTCAAGCATGTAACCGCTTCCATTTTTGAGCGTAAAATAGCCGCTTCCCTGGTTGGAAAGATACCATTTCTGTCCGGCAACACCGGAGCCTGTGCCTTGCTCAACATTGGCACCGTCATAGCCATTGTTGTCAGCAACCTGAAGATACTTCTGGCTGTTGATATTTTTGATATAATACCAGCCATCACTCAGGCTTGCATAAGAGCTGACGGTTGTGGAACTGTCAGAAGATGAGGAAGAAGAGGATGTCTCATCAATCTGTATCTTGTAGAGATTGATGCCGCTTTCAGCAGAATAAAGATACAGGTATCCGGCAGAACCGGTATAACGATAGGTCTCAAGAGAAGCAGTGGTACCGGCTGTTAAGGTTGTAAGCTGGGTACCGTTGCTGTCTGCGACAACAAGTGAGCGTGAACTGCTTCCGGAGCTTCTTAAAACAACTTTGAGGGTCGCGGCTCCTGAAACGGGGATTTTTACATTGCGGTAGCTTGTGCTGCCGGAGCCGCCCATGGCGAGACAATACGTGTAGTCAGTACTGTCTACGGTCTGTGAATCTGCCTTGACTGTCATCGTTTTAGAACTTGTCGCAGTCAGCGTGAGGTCGTCTACGGTAACGGTAGACGAGATGGTTCCAAGGCTCTTGAAACTGCTGTTCTTAAAATTCCAGGATGTGGAAGCTGCCAGAACGCTTGCAGAACTTCCGCCCAGAATTGCGGACAGGCAGAAAACGAGTGCCAGGAACATGGAGAAGTGTTTTTTTGCATTTTTCTTTGTTGACATGATGTCCTCCTTATAAAAGTTTAAAATGTTAAAATGCACAAGGAAAGAATAAGTGAAACAGCTTACATTGTCAATAGTGCTTTGAAATATTTTAGCTTAATCTAAAATGATTTTCCAAATGCGACAAAAATACACAAGTGAGAAGGAAAAAAGAATACAAATGTATACGAAAGTGCTAAAATAGAACTGTCGGTCTAAGGACAAAAATAAAAAGGATAAATTTATATTTATTCAACAAAACAGTAGAAAAAAGCAGAAAAATGGGGTATAATTGTTTTTTTATGCAAGGGAATTAGATGAAAATAACGCCAAGGAGCGAGAGAAAGGAAAAAAGTATGAGAAAGGTAACAAAGAAAAAACACTTCCTTTTATTTGGAATCATCGCAATGCTGTGTATGAGTGTGCTGGTGGGATGCGGAAAAGAAGAAGCTTCCCAGACAGCGGGAAATGCAATTACATGCGTAGATGACATAGAAGGAAAAAACATTGGTGTGCAGATTGGCACGACCGGTGACATTTATGCTTCTGACTATGAAGGAGATGAAGCGGGAACGGTTGTAACGCGTTTTAATAAGGGCGCGGACGCCATCCAGGCATTGAAGCAGGGTAAGATTGACTGTGTGATTATTGATGAGCAGCCTGCCCTGGCGTTTACAGAGAAGAATACCGAGCTTGCGATTTTAGACGAAGAATTTGCACTGGAAGATTATGCAATCTGTATTTCAAAAGAGAATACGGAGTTAAAAGAGGACATTAACGCCGCATTAGAGGAGTTAAAAGAGGACGGAACATTACAGGATATCATCGACAATTACATCGGGGATGATACAAAGGGAAAGACACCTTATGAGTCTCCTGCCGATGTGACGAGAGAGAACGGAACCCTTACAATGGCGACAAACGTCGCATTTCCTCCATATGAATATTATGAGGACGGCGAGGCAGTCGGCATTGATGTTGATATGGCACAGGCGATTGCAGATAAACTTGGCATGGAACTGCAGGTAACGGATATGGAATTTGATTCTATCATCATTGCAGTACAGTCCGGAAAAGCGGACATCGGAATCGCAGGAATGACCGTGACAGAAGACCGACTGAAAAATATTGATTTTACGGATTCCTACACGACAGCGAAACAGGTCATTATTGTAAAACAGGGTGGTGACAGCACTTCCGTATCTTTGACGGATAAGTTATACCAGACGTTCATTGAGAAGGGAAGATGGGAGTACATTCCAAAGGGACTGTTACATACCGTTATCATTACTTTATGCTCCGGTATCATCGGAATTATCTTTGGATTTTTATTTGCAGTCATCCGTACGGCACATGACCGCAACGATGAAAACGGCATTGGCATGAAGATTTTAAATGTGCTTGTCAAAATTTATCTGACGGTATTCCGTGGAACACCAATGATGGTACAGCTTTTAATTATGTATTACGTTGTATTTTCCGCCATCAAGGCAGACCCGCTTTTGACGGCAGTGCTTGCGTTCGGACTGAACTCTGCGGCTTATGTGGCTGAAGCGGTGCGTGCCGGAATTATGTCGATTGAAATCGGACAGTTTGAGGCAGGACGAAGCCTTGGTTTTACCTACGGACAGACCATGCGCCATATCATCATGCCACAGGCAGTAAAAAATGCGCTTCCTGCAATGTGTAACGAGTTTATCGCGCTGTTAAAAGAGAGTTCGATTGTCGGCTACATCGGACTGATGGATTTGACAAAAGCAGGAGATATTATCCGAAGCAACACATACGAGGCGATGCTTCCACTCTTTGCAGTTGCGCTGGTATATCTGATTATTGTTATGGTGATGACCGCTGGTGTCAGCCGCCTGGAAAGGAGATTGAAAAAAGATGCAAGATAGAGAAGTGTTAATCGAAGTAAAAGATTTGTGCAAGTCTTATGGAGAGCATCTGGTGCTTGACCATATTAACATTGACATCTGTAAGGGAGAAGTAATTGCGATTGTAGGTCCTTCCGGCTGTGGAAAATCAACGTTTTTGCGTTCTTTGAATCTGCTCGAAAAACCGGAATCCGGCGCGATTATTTTCGAGGGAACTGATATTTTAGACAAAAAAACAGACATCAACCGGGTAAGACAGAAAATTGGAATGGTATTCCAGCAGTTTAATCTTTTCCCGAATATGTCCGTGAAAGAAAATATTATGTTAGCACCGGTACGTCTCAAGGGAATGAGCAAAGACGAGGCGGAAAGCAAAGCGATGGAATTGCTTGAGAGAGTCGGTCTGAGAGATAAGGCAGATGCGTATCCGAACAATTTGTCCGGTGGACAGAAGCAGAGAATTGCAATTGCCAGAACGATGGCGATGAATCCGGATGTGATTTTGTTTGATGAGCCAACGTCCGCATTAGACCCGGAGATGGTAGGAGAAGTTCTTGCCATCATGAAAGAACTTGCGGAAGATGGAATGACTATGATTGTAGTTACGCATGAAATGGGATTTGCTAGAGATGTGGCAAACCGTGTTCTGTTTATCGATGAGAAGAATATTCAGGAGGACAGTGCTCCTGAAGAATTCTTCGAGCATCCGAAAAACAAACGTCTGCAGGAATTTTTATCGAAGGTGAGATAACCTACAGGATAATGATGTTTGCGCAGGAAAGATCCTCTCCGAGATTGTAAACGGTACCGCTTTCGATGCCAACTACCGTTGGACGAAGAATGTAATGCGGGCTGTTTTTGACAACTTTTGCCTTTTCTCCGTTACTTAATTCGACAATCGTGTCGACCGGATAGAGAATCATACTTTCTAAGAAACTTTTCATGGCGCATAAATCCAGTTCTGCAGTCATGGACATGATAAGCTCCACGGCATCACGCTGCGAGTAAGCAGCCTTATAGGGACGCTCTGTGACAAGCGCGTCATAAATATCGGCAACGGCGAGAATCCGTGCATAGGGAGATAATTTATCTCCGGTGTGCCCGAACGGATAGCCGCTGCCGTTCATTTTTTCATGATGCTGCAGGACTCCCAGGCAGATGGCAGGACAAAATTCCGGTCGGTCTTTCATAATACCGTAGCCGAAAGCGGAGTGCTGTTTCATAATCTCAAATTCGGAAGGCGTCAGCTTTGCAGGCTTATTCAAAATCTCTGCAGGTACCATGGTTTTGCCAATATCGTGAAGCAGTCCGGCAAGCCCGATTTCCTGAATCTGTGCCTGCGGAAGATTCTGCTGTTTTGCAATAATCATGGCAATCGTTGCAACATCCACACTATGTTTGAAGGTGTATTCGTCACTCGTCTTTAAGGAACTGATGTCGACTGCAATGGCATCATTCGCCTGGATGGCGGATAAAAGGTCGTTGGTGATGCTGTTTGCGGTGTCTGCGAGATCAGAAGAAGAGGTGTTGTTATAGATAAACTGAATTCCTTCCGAAACCCTTTTTTTCACGCTGTGCGAGAGCATGACCTTCGAAGGGTCCTCTGTGCGCAGAGAATCTATTTTTTTCTGAACTTCCGGGGAGATGTGCGTATCCTCCGTCAAAGTGGATTCGCCGTCCTGAATATAAACACTCATAATATTCAGTTTGATGAGCCCGTCTATCATATATTTATCTAAAGGTGCGCCGCGCGTGACAAGGCTTCTGCCTAACCGGTCCACAACGGTATGGTCAAGCTTCATGCCCGGTTTTAATTCGCGGGTGCGCATATATTTTCTGTGAATCAAAATAAAGTCCTCCTTAGAAACGATTCTATTATACGTGCATCTGTGTGGTCTGTGCAAGAGTTTTCTCGAAATGCATAAAAGTTCTGAATTGGGAAATAGTATCAGGGAAAACGATGTCGTTTGACAGATTTAAAAAGCAGGAGGCAAAATGGATACAATTAAATTATTGCGGGAATGTAATGCAGGAATTAAAATGGGGGTAAAGTCATTAGACGATGTCATGGAGCATGTGCGGGATGAGAAGCTGCTTGCGCTTTTGCAGGAAAGCAAGGAGACGCACTGCAGACTCGGACAGACAATGCATGAGTATCTGACGGAGTACGGCGAAGAGGACAAAGAACCTGCGGTTATGGCAAAAATCATGTCGTGGGTGAAGGCAAATGTAAAATTAGACGGTGAGGATAGCGACTGTGTGGCGGCGGACATCATTACAGACGGCTGCAATATGGGAATAAAGTCACTCTATCATTATTTGAACCAGTATCCGGAAGCGGAGGAAAAGGTGAAAAAACTGACAATGGACGTCATTGAGGCAGAAGAAAAATTGGTGAAAAAACTTCGGGATTATTTGTAGAAACTATGTTATAATGTGTGACGTGCTTTCGCTTTTCGCACAAGCCTGTCATGGGATTGTGCGGGGGCGGAAAAAAGAACAAAGGACAAAAAGAAAATGAAAATGAATTACATAGAGAAACATCCCATGCTTGCCATTATAGTTGGGGTTGTGGGAATCTCGTTATCTGCTATTTTTGTGCGGTATTCGGCAGCACCCTCCGTGGTAACGGCGGCATACCGGATGATTTGGACGGTGCTTCTCATGTGCCCACTGGTGTTCGGCTCGGGGGAATACAGGAGAGAATTGAAAGAGATTCCAAAGAAGATTGTGTGGGAGAGCGCCTTAAGCGGTGTCTGCCTGGCACTTCATCTGGCACTCTGGTTCGAGTCGCTGGAGCATACTTCCGTGGCAAGCTCAACTACGATTGTCTGCGGAGAGGTAATCTGGGTTGCACTTGGATTTTGCATTTTCATGCATGGGAAAATGAATGGAAAAGAGATATTTGCGATTGTCATTACGCTATTAGGCAGCGTGTTGATTGCAGGTGCAGATTTTGGAATAGGGAAAATGCAGTTTTACGGTGATGTTCTTGCATTGCTTGCTGCAATCGTGGAGGCTGCCTATACGCTTCTTGGAAGAAAAGTAAGAAGCAGCACATCGACGATGGTTTATACATTTCTGGTCTACCTGTTTTCTGCGCTGACTCTTGTGGTGGTTACTTTGGTGCAGGGAAAATCCCTTGTGGGATATGGAAAAAGCGGAATCGTGGTTGGATTGCTTTTGGCAGTGTTTTCCACATTGCTCGGACACAGCATTTTCAGCTGGTGCCTGAAATATTTTTCACCGGCATTTGTCTCGGTTACAAAATTGTGTGAGCCGGTGGTGGCTGCCGTTTTTGCAGCATTTCTGTTTGGCGAAATACCGGGATTGCTGCAGGTGGCAGGAAGTATCATCATTCTTGGCGGTGTCATGTACTATTCTAAGGTAGAGACCTCAGAACAGAGAGAAAAATGAGTTTAGGAAATAAAGGAAAGTTAAAACAATGAAAGAGAAAAATAAGGTGTCTTTAACAGAAGGACCTATCTTAAAGGTGTTGATGGGACTGGCATTGCCCATCATGGCGTCCTCTTTTTTGGGGACTATTTACAGTATTACAGATATGGCATGGGTTGGACTTTTGGGAGCAAAGGCAGTTGCCGGTGTCGGAGTAGGTGGAATGTTTGTGTGGTTTTCGCAGGGGATTGCTTCCTTATCCCGCATGGGCGGTCAGGTTTATGTGGCACAGTGTTTTGGGCGCGGCGAGCGCGAAGAAGCAAAAAAATATGCGCAGACTGCACTACAAATGTCAATCGTTTCTGCGCTGATGTTTTCGGTGCTCTGTCTTGTTTTTGTAAAACAATTGGTCGGATTTTTCCGGTTGGAGGATGTAGAATCCTTACAGGCGGCATTGGTCTATACGAAAATCACTTGTGGACTGATTCTGTTTTCTTTTTTAAACGTGACGCTGACGGGAATCTATACGGCGCAGGGGGATTCGAAGACGCCATTTCTGGCAAACTTTTTTGGTGTGCTTGCAAATATGATATTAGACCCTGTCCTGATTCTTGGAGTGGGACCTTTCCCGAAACTGGCGGCTGCCGGGGCAGCGTTAGCAACGGTGACATCCCAGTTTATCGTAATGCTTGTAATGCTGATTGGCGTTGCAAGGGCAAAAGAAGAGGAAAATATTTTAAAAGATGTCTGTCTGTTAGAGCATCCGAACCGGGTTGTGTTACAGCATATTTTGTGCATGGGAGGACCGACAGCCCTGCAGGGAACCGTTTACTGTATGATTTCCATGCTGTTGACACGTATGGTATCCGGCTTTGGTGCTGAGGCGATTGCGACGCAGAGAGTTGGCGGTCAGATAGAGTCCATCTCGTGGAACACAGCGGATGGTTTTGCGGCAGCTTTGAATGCATTCGTGGCACAAAATTACGGCGCCGGTCACATGGACCGTGTCAAAAAGGGATACCGCATGTCATTCCGTGCAGTGGCACTCTGGGGACTTGCAATCACAGCATTGTTTGTCGGCTTTCCGACACCGATTGCAGAAATCTTTTTCCATGAGAAGCTGGCCATTGAGATTGCGGTCGGCTATCTGGTCATCATTGGTTTCAGTGAAGCGTTCCTGTGCGTTGAGCTGACAACCATCGGTGCACTTTCCGGACTTGGTCAGACGAAAATTTGCAGCATTGTCAGCATTGTTATCACAGGTGCGAGAATACCGCTTGCGTTATTGCTCTCGAAAACAGCACTCGGCATAGAGGGAATCTGGTGGGCGCTTTCCCTGACTTCCATGTTAAAGGGCGTGGTGTTCTATGTGCTGTTCTGGTGGAAGGCGAGGAAGCTGCAGAATAAATAATAGAAGATAAAGTGTAAAATAGAAGGGCTGCTTTGCAGACTTTGAAGGAAGATACCGCAAAAGAAATCTTACAAGTTTCTGTTGTGCAGGACATTCCGCGAAAGTTGTGAGCAGCCCTTGTGACGTGTAGGATTGATAAGATAATAAATCTCATAAAGAATGAGCAGTCATATAGTTATACGACAAAAAGGAAAGTTTATATGAAGAATGTGTATGTAAAAGTATAACTGATGAATATGGTGCACTCAGGTTTGGTGTGTTAAGGTAGTGTAATAAAGCGAGTAAAAAATGTTGAGAAAAGATTGGAAATTCAGATGCATCAAGTAAATTGGGATTAATACAAGGGGATAGATATCCTTTGGCGAGAGGATATAATAATAAATATAAAGGTTGTAATTGGAGGCAAGATGGATAAGTGAGAGATACCATATATGAAAAAGTTACGAAGAATGATACAATTATAGTGTAAGATATAAAGTTCATTAATTAAGAGAAATGGAAGAAAGCAAAACAGATAATAAAATATGAGAACTCATAAAATATTAACATAAATAACTTGCTAGAGAGTTTTTTATATGTTAACATATAAAACGAACATATGTTTTGTACGCTTGGAGGAAAAATGAAAATAAGTTATAAAAAATTATGGAAACTATTAATAGATAGGGAAATGAAGAAGAAGGAGCTTGCTCAAAAGGCAGGCATAAGTAATGCATCTATTGCTAAACTTGGACGAGATGAAAACGTCAATACTGATATTTTGCTTAAAATTTGTGTCGCACTTGGATGTGAAATGGCAGATATTCTTGATATTATTCCTAATGAGGTGCAGTAAGATGGATAGACTGACTAAAGAACAACGCCATAGAAATATGAAAAATATTAAATCGAAGGATACTTCAATAGAGTTGAAACTTCGAAGGGAATTATGGAAACGTGGGTATCGGTATAGAAAGAATTATGAAGGATTACCTGGTAAACCAGATATTGTACTTATGAAATATAAAATAGCAGTATTTTGTGATAGTGAATTCTTTCATGGAAAAGATTGGGAAGTGCTGAAACCACAGTTGGAAAAAGGAAAAAATGCGGAATTTTGGATTGAGAAGATATACAAAAATCAACAGCGTGATGATGAGATAAACAAGCAGTTACAGTTCCTGGGATGGACAGTTATACGATTCTGGGGAAAAGATATAATGAAAAAGACCGAGGAGTGTATACAAGTTATAGAAGAAGCAATATTTGAACAAAAATATAATGATTACGATATAGAAACAGAGGAGATATCACATGTATAAATCAATAGACTTATTTGCTGGAATAGGCGGGATTAGAAAAGGTTTTGACAAGGCATTTGGGGAAAATATTAAGACAGTATTTGTAAGCGAATGGGATGAATTTGCACAGAAGACGTATAAATTGAATTACCATGATAATTTTGATATAGCAGGTGATATTACAAAAATAGATGAGAAAGAGATTCCTGAATTTGATATTTGTCTTGCGGGATTTCCATGTCAGGCATTTTCGCTTGCAGGAAAGAGGATGGGGTTTGAAGATGATTATAAGGGATTATGTAGAGGAACTTTATTCCAGGATGTTGTGAGAATATGTGATTTTCATAAACCTAAAGTTATTTTTTGCGAAAATGTAAAGGGTTTGACTATTCATGACAGGGGAAGAACCTTTATGGTTATAAAAAAAGCTTTTGAACAGATAGGTTATACGGTGTATGATAGGGTATTAAACAGTAAAGATTTTGGTGTTCCGCAAAACAGAGAACGTATTTATATTGTTGCGTTTCGAAATGATATTGATAGTAGTGGATTTAAATTTCCAGAACCTACAGATCCAGATACTTGTATTAAAGATATTTTAGAAGAACATGAGGTTAGTGTAAAATATTATCTTTCAACGGTATATATCGAAACATTAAAGAAACATAAAGAACGTCATAAAGCGAAAGGAAATGGTTTTGGATATGAGATAAGAAATCTTGATGGTAAGGCAGGTGCTATTGTATGCGGAGGTATGGGACGTGAAAGAAATTTGATTATTGACAAGCGTTTGACAAATTTTACGCCTATTACACATATAAAGGGAGAAGTTAATAGAGAGGGAATCAGAAAGATGACACCAAGAGAGTGGGCAAGATTACAGGGATTTCCAGATGATTTTAAACTTGAATTGGCAGATACGCATTTGTACAAACAGTTAGGAAACAGTGTGACAGTTAATGTGATAGAGGCAATTGCTAAAGAGATAAGAGAGGTGTTAGAGAATGTCAGATAAAAATGGAAGAATGTCAGGTAACAAAGGGGAATGGTCGGAGTTATATGTTTTCCTGAAACTCCTCAGTCAGGGAAGAGTGTATGCAGCAAATGAAAGAGTTGAAAAAATAGATAACGTATATTATCCGATATTAAAGGTTATGAGAGAAGAAATCAAAGGTGAAGTTATTGATTATGTGATTCGGGATAAGCGGATAAGCGTGGAAATACAATCGCAAGAAATATTATCAATTGAAAGAATAGAAATGGAGAAACAGGCGGATAGGTTATTACGAGAAATTTCAAGCCATAGTGGAAGTTTTGAATTAGAGGAGATTGCAAATTTCGCAAACGGAATAAAGGTTACAAAAATAAAGGCTCCATCTGCTGATACAACGGATATTTCTATGCAGATAGAGGATATACATACAAATTTTATTCGAAATGTTGGGTTTTCAATTAAATCTGAGGTGGGAAATGCACCTACATTGCTGAATGCTGGACTTACAACAAACTTTATTTATAAAGTTACTGGAATATCATATGAGCAGGCGGACGAGATTAATGCAATAAATACTAGAACAAAGATTAAGGATAAAATGGCTAAAATTGCAGAATTTAATGGAAAGATTCAATATTATGGAATGAATCATGATGGATTTAAGAGAAATCTGACAATGATAGATAGCAGTATGCCAGAGATTATTGGGAATATGTTATTATATTTTTACACACAGGACATAAAAGAGTGTAGAAAACTTGTTGATATACTTGGAGAAAAAGATCCGCTCGGCTACGGAGATTCGATGATGTATACATACAAGCTAAAAAAATTCTTGTGTTCTTGTGCATTGGGAATGAAACCAGCGAAGCAGTGGGATGGTTTGGATGAGGCAAATGGTGGTTATATTATCGTAAAAGCTAGTGGAGAGATTCTTGCTTATCATATTTACAATAGAAATTTCTTTGAACAGTATTTGTTGGATAATACCATTCTTGATAGAGCATCGACAAGCAGACATGAATATATGAGTCTGTATGAGGTAAATGGAGAGATGTTTATTAAGCTGAATTTACAAGTGAGATTTAAGTAAAAAAACTAAAAAAACAATATTGACTGCTAGATAAAGGAGTAGTGCTAATGCATTTGGAGAACGATTTGGATAAGCTGGTTGAGAAAATCAGAGAGGGATATAAAGATAATAAATATATGAATTATATAAAATATATACAGTTTCCTCAATATAAGAATTTGACGGAGAATTCAAAAATTGAGTTTGATTTTCCAGTAACTATGTTGGTTGGAAAAAATGGAACTGGAAAGAGTTCTGTATTACAGGCTATATATGGCTGCCCTAAAGGGAGGAGCACAGGTGAATATTGGTTTACAACTGCTGTTGACCCAATAGAGGATGGGAAAAACAAATATTTTTATGGATATCAAAAAAATTCATATTCTAGGATAAGAGAGGTTGTCAAGAAAAGGCAGAATAGTAAAAAGGCACCTGATTACTGGGAAAGTGATGCGCTTGATGTTAAAATAGGTATGAAACCAGACGGTAATATGGATAATGAAACGCGAAATTATCCTGTAGAGAAGAATGTGGTTTATTTTGATTTTAGAGGTGAACTCAGCGCTTTTGATAAATATTTTCATTTTTATAAATCGAAGTCAGATCATAAATTAAGAAAATTTGAACAAAAGAATAAGGAGTCAAAGGAATATATAAAGAAACAGTCAAAGTATTTGAGGAAGGCTTTAAAAGGGGAGAAAGTTGCATATCCAAATCACCCTGAAAATATCTTACACGATGATTTGGAAGTAATAGATATGAAAAATGGTCGAGAAAAATTAGAGGCAATTAATTTCATTTTGGGAAAGGCGTATATTGAAATACGGAGAATTTATCATAGGATATATCAATCATGGGGGAATTCAGTACTTTTACATACTGAGAAAGGTGCCTGTTATTCAGAAGCAAATGCTGGAAGTGGAGAAAATGCAATAATAAATATGGTATGTGCGATAATTGATGCTGAAAGAGATTCGCTTATATTGTTGGATGAGCCTGAGGTATCATTGCATCCAAGTGCACAAATGAAGTTAAAACTCTTTTTGATGAATATAGCAATGAAGAAACATCATCAAATTATTATATCAACGCATTCCACGATTTTAATAGAAAAGATGCCTAAAGAGGCGATTAAATTGTTTGAAGTCAATGATGAGGGAACAACAGATATAATTAATGATGTGTATTATAAGGAAGCATTTTACAATATTAAAGAAGAAATTGACAGAAAAAACATGATTTTGTGTGAAGATGTATCAGCTCGAATACTTATTGAAAAATTATTATCTGATATGGGTATACAAGATTATTTTTCGGTTGAGTATAGACATGGTGGTGCTGAGACTCTGGTTACAAGGCATTTACCAATATTAGCATTAGATAAAATGTATGATAATGTGTTTATTATTCTTGATGGTGACAAAAAACCGCAAAAATTAATAAAATATTCACAAATACCAGTTGGTGAGAGTGAGAATACTGAAAAGTTGGAGGAATGCATAAGAGGTTTGACATCCTCAAATAGTATAATAAATGCATTGGTTGATGGCGGAAAAAATGGAGCCATAGAGAGCCAAAAAATAGAAACATATAAAAAATACCTTGAATATGCTGAGAAGCATCTATATTATCTTCCAGGCAATTGTATACCTGAAGCGATTGTATTGCAATATGATGGAATTGATGAAATATACGGAAAAATGATAGTAAAACCAATTGATAATTTTAATGCAAAAAAAACGATAGAAGATATATGTCAGGCTATTTTTTCCCAAAAATCCTGTATGGAGTCAACTATGGTTATGCTTACACAGAGATGGATAGAGGCAGGGAGAGAAAAAGCTAAATATTATGATGAAATATATGGAATGTTAGAGGAAATATATAATTATTGTAATGACAAATGATAAAAATAGCTAGAACATTAGAAGAATATTTAAGTGAGCTTAAGGGAGAAAACAGTATAGTTCATTTATATTAAATACAAATGACTATGGATAAGAAGGTGAAGAGAAATATAAGTTATTTTTATGGTATTGTGTTAAAAAAAGCTTTGGAGTAATAATTTATGTATCGCAACTACATTCAACTACAAACGAAAATGGCAAAATAAATCGAATACAAAAAATGAAAATAAAAAAGGTACGAAATAATTTTTCTATCCCTATGAGAGGGGATTAGAGCTTCTTAATGTATCTGTTTCTATCCAGCAATGTTCTTCAAGAGATGGCAGAACAAATTCTAACGAGCCATGGATGGCTCGTTTAGAATGGTTGCGTCAACTGGAATCAAATGACATCAGATACATTTAGAAGCTCTTATTCCCACAATCGGGATAGAAAAATCATTTCGTACCCTTTATAATTTTATATTTTATATTCTATTTTTTACTATCTTTTGCACTTCGTTGCAGCTTCTACAAAGCCGTGGAACAGTGGATGTGGTCTGTTTGGACGTGACTTTAATTCAGGGTGCGCCTGTGTAGCCACATACCATGGATGATCTGGAAGCTCCACCATTTCGACGATACGTCCGTCCGGAGAAGTACCGCAAAGCTTCATGCCGTGCTCTGTTAATGTAGAACGGAAATCGTTGTTTACCTCATAACGGTGACGGTGACGTTCGTGGATTTCTTCGGTTCCGTATACTTCATAAGCTTTTGAAGTCTTATCTAAGATACATGGGTAAGAACCAAGTCTTAAAGTACCACCGATATCTTCCACACCATTCTGATCCGGCATTAAAGCGATAACAGGATGTGTTGTGTTCGGATCTAATTCTATGCTGTGTGCATCGTGGAATCCGCAGACATTTCTTGCAAATTCAATGATTGCGACCTGCATACCAAGACATAAGCCGAGGAATGGAACTTTGTGTTCACGTGCGTATTTTGCAGCAAGGATTTTACCTTCCACACCGCGTACACCGAATCCGCCTGGAACAAGAATACCGGAAACATCGCCCAATAAGTCGTCAACGGTATCGTCTGTCAACTCTTCGGAGTCAATCCATTTGATGTCAACGGTTGCACGCTCGGCGATTCCACCATGTTTTAAAGCCTCCACAACAGAGATGTACGCATCGTGTAAAGCAATATATTTGCCGACAAGTGCAATCTTAACTTCCTTATTTGGATGGCGGAGAGCATCTACCATAGCTTCCCAGTCTTTTAAATCAGGTTCTGGGCAATCTAAATGGAGAGACTCACATGCAACTTTTGCAAGATTTTCTTTTTCCATGGCAAGAGGTGCTTCATATAAATACTCAACGTCTAAGTTCTGTAGAACGTGGTCACTTGGCACATTACAGAACAGAGCAATCTTATCTTTTAAGCCCTGGTCAAGCGGCTGCTCGGAACGGCAGACGATGATGTCCGGCTGGATTCCCATACCCTGAAGTTCTTTTACGCTTGCCTGGGTAGGTTTTGTTTTTAATTCGCCGGAAGCTTTGATGTATGGAATTAAAGTTACGTGAATTAAAATAGCGTTTTCGCGTCCTACTTCGTGCTGGAACTGACGAATGGACTCTAAGAATGGCTGACTTTCAATATCACCGACAGTTCCACCGACTTCGATGATTGCAATATGAGTATCTTCGGAAGTGAAGTTGCGGTAGAAACGGCTCTTGATTTCATTTGTGATGTGTGGAATTACCTGAACGGTTCCTCCGCCGTAGTCACCACGACGCTCTTTCTGAAGAACGGACCAGTAAACTTTACCGGTTGTAACGTTGGAATTCTTTGTTAAACTTTCGTCAATGAAACGCTCATAATGACCAAGATCAAGGTCAGTTTCTGCACCGTCATCCGTTACGAAAACTTCTCCGTGCTGGATTGGGTTCATGGTACCAGGGTCGATGTTGATATATGGGTCAAATTTCTGCATAGTCACTTTGTATCCACGAGCTTTTAATAATCTTCCTAAAGAAGCAGCTGTGATACCTTTTCCAAGACCGGAAACAACACCACCGGTGACAAAGACGTATTTTACAGGCATAGGGTTATCCTCCTCAAAATAGATAGTAAAAAATGCTTATTTTTAATCATAACCAAAATATTATATTACAAGTTTCCCAAGAAATCTAGTAAAATCGTAAAAATCTTTTTTCTACTTTAGAAAATATTAAGAAAGGAAACGAAAAGTTCATGAAGAACGTATTGCTTTTAAGTCATATTTTCAATATAATAAAGTAGATTCTGATACTAGAACCAATGCGAATTCAGAAACAGAGGCATGGAAAGGATAAAAGTTTATGGACAACCAAGGATCAAACAATAATGAGATAAATAACAATAAGAATGACAATAATAAAAATGGCAATAATAAAGGAAATCATAATGGTCAGATGCTGATGGGATTCATTCTCGTTTCGCTGATTGCACTTTTTATTATGAGTCTGATTAGTAATCGTTATTCACAGATGAGTTCGGAGGAGATTTCCTATACGGAGTTTATTCAGATGGTGAAGGATGGCAAGGTGGAATCGGTTGAAATCGGCAACTACCAGATTGACATCACACCGGTTAAAGATAAGGATGAGAAGTCCGAGAACAGCATTTATTCGGCAGTGACAGATAAGACATATTACTGTGGTATTGTTGCAAACCCGGAATTGTATAAGACCTTAGAGGACAATGGCGTAGAGGTGTACGGAGTGATCCCGGATAACACTTCAAGCTGGATGATCAGCATTTTATCATACCTGATTCCACTTGTAATTGTGTGGGTACTGCTCTTCTTCCTCATGCGGAAAATGGGCGGCGGCGCAATGGGTGTTGGAAAAAGCACCGCGAAAGTTTACGTGGAGAAGCAGACAGGAGTTACATTTAAAGATGTAGCGGGACAGGACGAGGCAAAAGAATCATTGCAGGAAGTGGTTGATTTCCTACACAATCCGAAAAAGTATCGTGATATCGGTGCGAAGCTGCCGAAGGGAGCACTTTTAGTCGGCCCTCCCGGTACCGGTAAGACACTTCTTGCCAAAGCAGTTGCAGGTGAGGCAAAGGTTCCGTTTTTCTCACTGGCAGGTTCTGATTTCGTCGAGATGTTTGTCGGCGTAGGTGCATCCCGTGTGCGTGATTTGTTTAAGGAAGCGCAGAAGCAGGCACCATGTATTATTTTTATCGATGAGATTGATGCCATCGGTAAGAGCCGTGATTCCAGATATGGCGGCAACGACGAGCGTGAGCAGACGCTGAACCAGTTGTTAGCTGAGATGGACGGTTTTGACAGTTCCAAGGGATTACTTATTTTAGCGGCAACGAACCGTCCGGAAGTCTTAGATAAGGCATTACTCCGTCCGGGACGTTTTGACCGTCGTATCATTGTAGATAAGCCTGATTTAAAAGGAAGACTTGAGACCTTGAAAGTACATTCCAAAGATGTACTGATGGATGAGACCGTTGATTTGGATGCACTTGCACTTGCAACGGCAGGTCTGGTAGGTTCTGACCTTGCGAATATGATTAACGAGGCAGCCATCAATGCAGTTAAGAATCAGCGTAAATACGTCAATCAGAGCGATTTGTTCGAGGCATTTGAACTTGTGGCAGTCGGCGGTAAAGAGAAGAAAGACCGTGTCATGAGTGATAAGGAGCGTAAGATTGTCTCTTACCATGAAGTTGGTCATGCGATTGTAACTGCTTTGCAGAAGAATACAGAACCGGTACAAAAGATTACGATTGTACCGAGAACGATGGGCGCGTTGGGTTATACATTGCAGACACCGGAAGAAGAGAAATTTTTACAGACAAAGGATGAACTTCTTGCGAAGATTACCACTTACATGGCAGGACGTGCAGCGGAGATGCTGGTATTCAACTCTGCGACAAGTGGTGCCGCAAACGATATCGAGAGCGCAACGGCAATCGCGCGTGCCATGGTAACACAGTATGGTATGTCAGATAAGTTTGGAATGATGTGTCTTGCAACGGTGGAGAACCAGTATCTCGATAACCGTGCCGGCTTAATCTGTGGTGAGGATACAGCGGCACAGATTGACGGTGAGGTACTTAACATCATCAACAATGCATACGACGAAGCAATGCGGCTTCTGGTGGAAAACCGTGAGGCACTCGATAAGATTTCCGATTATTTGTATGAGCATGAGACGATTACCGGAAAAGAATTCATGAAGATTTTCCGTGAAATCAAGGGACTTCCGGATCCGGAAGAAGAGAAAAAGGAGCAGGAATCAGCACGAACTGACCTGACGGAGGATATGTTTGAAGACGACCTTCCGAAAGGAAGCTTTGTGGATGTGACAGCAAACGATACCACCCATTCGTAAAAAGAAGTAAAAGAGTGAAGCGTATGTTTTTAATTGAAGAAGAATTAAAGAAACTCCCGGATCAGCCGGGAGTTTATATTATGCATGATGAAAAAGATGCCATAATTTATATTGGAAAAGCGGTCAGTCTGACCAAGAGAGTACATCAGTATTTTCAGGCAAGCCATAACGAGGGAATCAAGAAAGCCCAGATGGTGAAACAGATTGCCCGCTTTGAGTATATTGTGACGGATTCCGAACTGGAAGCACTTGTGTTGGAATGTAACCTGATTAAGGAACACAAACCAAAGTATAACACGATGCTCCGGGATGATAAGACGTATCCGTATATAAAAGTGACGCTTGGGGAAGACTTTCCGAGGGTTCTTTTTTCACGTCAGCAGAAAAAAGACAAGTCACGTTATTTTGGACCGTACACCAGTGCCGGTGCTGTAAAGGACACGATTGAGATGATAAATAAACTGTATCATCTGCGTACCTGCAACCGCACGCTGCCACGCGACATCGGAAAAGACAGACCTTGTCTGAATTACCATATCAAGCAGTGTTCTGCACCATGTCAGGGCTACATTTCCAAAGAAGACTACCACGAGCGCGTCGAAAAGGCACTTGACTTTTTAAATGGAAATTATGCGCCGATTATGAAGGAATTGGAAGAGAAGATGCTGGAAGCATCGGAGCAGATGGAGTTCGAGAAAGCGGCGGAATACCGGGATTTGCTTGGCAGCGTGCGGCAGGTGGCACAGAAGCAGAAGATTACACACACGGATGGAGAGGATAAGGACATCATCGCCCTTGCGGCAGACGACAGGGATGCGGTGGTGCAGGTCTTTTTTATCCGCGATGGAAAACTAATTGGCAGGGACCACTTTTATGTGAAAGTGGGAAGTGAAGACACCAAAGAACAAATTTTAACTACGTTCATAAAACAGTTCTATTCGGGAACACCGTTCCTGCCGAGGGAAATCATGTTGCAGATGGACATTGCAGAGCGGGAAGTTATTTCGGAATGGTTATCCCAAAAGCGGGGAAGCAAGGTGACAATTCGCGTTCCACAGAAGGGAATGAAGGAAAAGTTAGTCGAGCTGGCACAGAAAAATGCAAAGCTTGTCTTAAGCCAGGATCGGGAAAAACTGCGGCGTGAAGAGGGAAGAACCATCGGGGCAATGAAAGAGATTGAGCAGCTGCTCGGCATGGAACACCTTTCGAGAGTGGAGGCATTCGATATTTCCAATATCAACGGATTTGAGACGGTAGGTTCTATGGTCGTCTATGAAAAAGGAAAGCCGAAGCGGAGCGATTACCGCAAATTTAAGTTAAAGACGATTACAGGGCCGGATGACTATGCTTCCATGCATGAAGTGCTGACGAGACGTTTTACCCACGGAATGCGGGAGCAGGAAGAATTGGCAGAAAAAGAACTTTCCGGGGAGTATGGAAGTTTTACCAGATTCCCGGATATTATCATGATGGATGGTGGACGCGGTCAGGTCAATATTGCGCTGAAAGTGTTAGACGAGCTTCACTTAAATATTCCGGTTTGTGGAATGGTAAAAGATGACAATCACCGCACCAGGGGCTTGTATTTTAACAACGTCGAGATACCGATTGACCGTCATTCGGAAGGATTTAAACTGATTACAAGGATTCAGGACGAGGCGCACCGGTTTGCCATTGAGTATCACCGTTCTTTGCGTAGCAAAGAGCAGGTACATTCTATTTTAGATGACATACCGGGAATCGGACCGTCGAGAAGAAAAGCATTAATGAAAAAATATCAGTCATTAGACGCCATCAAGGCGGCAACAGAGGCAGATATTGCGGACACGCCATCCATGAATGAACAGGCTGCGCGGGCGGTTTATGCGTTTTTCCGGAAGGAAGAAAACGATACGCCTTAGAGTTGAAGAATGGCGAGTTCTGTGGTATGATGGCGTAAAGGAAGAGTGGCCTGATGACAATTAAATTTACGAAATGGAGAATACGGGTATGAGTGGTGTAGCAGTATCAAAAATTATGCAGATTATGGATCTGAAAAATTATCTCCCGGATATGGAGTTAAAAGGACACCATATCGTGTTGAGTGATGTAAACCGTCCTGCTTTGCAGTTGAGTGGTTATCTGGAGCACTTTGAGCAGTCACGTACGCAGATTATCGGTAACGTAGAGTACACCTATCTGCAGCAGCTTGATAACAAGAGAAAAGAAGAGATATATCGTGCTTTCATGGCATATGATATACCGTGTATTATTTTTTGCAGGGATTTGCAGCCGGACGAGCTGTTTTTAAAGATTGCCGAAGAATGTAATGTTCCGATTCTGGGAACAAAGCGTGGCACATCTGAATTTATGGCAGAGTTAATTTATGTGCTCAGCGAACAGCTGGCACCATGTATTACGATTCATGGTGTATTGGTGGATGTTTACGGTGAAGGACTTCTGATTATGGGCGAGAGTGGAATCGGAAAAAGTGAGGCTGCTCTTGAACTGGTACGAAGAGGTCACAGACTTGTAACGGACGATGTAGTTGAAATTCGTAAGATTAATGAGCGTACCCTGATGGGAACCTCCCCGGATATTACACGTTATTTTATTGAACTGCGTGGTATCGGAATCATCGATGTCAAGAGTCTGTTCGGTGTAGAATGTGTAAAAGAGAAACAGCAGATTGACCTTGTCATCAAGTTAGAGGATTGGAAGAAAGATAACGATTATGACCGTCTTGGACTTGAGGAAGAATACACAGAGTTCCTCGGCAAGAAGGTAGTATGCCATTCTCTTCCGATTCGTCCGGGACGTAACTTAGCGGTTATCTGTGAGGCAGCAGCCGTCAACCACAGACAGAAAAAGATGGGTTACAATGCAGCCCAGGAATTGTACCGCAGAGTGCAGGAGAATCTGACAAAGAATTCCGAAGAGGAATAGGATAACAAAGCATTGTTTGGAATGTTCCGGTGCTATGCCGGAGGATTTCATTACAAAATAGATAAAAGACAGAAAAGGAAACGAGGTTTTAGTAACATGGAAAGAAAGAATGCATGGGCAAAATACCCGGAAGGAAGCAAAAGAGACGAAGTATTCAAATTTGCAGAGGAGTACAGAAAGTTTCTTTCAAACTGCAAGACAGAGCGTGAGTGTGTAACAGCACTTGCAAAGGAAGCAGAGGCAGCAGGATTCGTTAATTTAAACGAAGTAATCGAGAAGAACACGAAGCTGAAAGCCGGAGATAAAGTATATGCAAACAATATGGGAAAAGGACTTGCGCTCTTTGTAATCGGTAAAAAAGGTTTAGAGGCAGGAATGAACATTTTAGGTGCACATATCGATTCCCCACGTCTTGATTTAAAACAGAATCCATTATATGAAGATACAGACATGGCAATGTTAGATACGCATTACTATGGTGGCGTGAAGAAATACCAGTGGGTAACACTTCCACTTGCTCTTCACGGTGTAGTCGCAAAGAAAGACGGCACAGTTGTAAACGTGAACATCGGTGACAAACCTGGAGATCCTGTTTTAGGTGTCAGCGACTTACTGATTCATCTTGCAGCAGACCAGATGGACAAAAAGGGAGCAAAAGTTGTCGAGGGTGAGAACTTAGACCTCTTAGTCGGAAGCATTCCGGTTGCAGAAGATGAGAAGGAAGAAGTAAAAGAAAAAGTAAAAAGTAATATTTTACGCATTTTAGAGAAAGAATATGGTTTTGAAGAGGAAGATTTCCTTTCTGCTGAAATCGAAGTTGTTCCTGCAGGAGAGGCAAGAGATTACGGATTTGACAGAAGCATGATTATGGGATACGGACATGACGACAGAGTCTGCGCATACCCATCTTTCATGGCAACTTTAAAATCAGAGAATCCGGAATACACAAGTGTATGTCTCTTAGTTGACAAGGAAGAAATCGGAAGTGTCGGAGCATCCGGTATGGAATCACACTTCTTCGAGGACTGTGTTGCAGAGTTGTTAAATGCAACCGGAAACTATTCAGGACTTACATTAAGAAGAGCATTACGCAATTCCAAGGTATTATCTTCTGATGTATCTGCAGCATTTGATCCAAACTATCCTTCCGTAATGGAGAAACGCAATGCAGCTTATTTTGGAAGAGGTCTTGTATTCAACAAATACACAGGCGCAAGAGGAAAATCCGGCTCAAATGATGCAAATGCGGAATATATTGGAAAGCTTCGTAATATGATGGACAATAACGATGTTTACTTCCAGACGGCAGAACTTGGTAAAGTAGACCAGGGCGGCGGCGGAACCATCGCTTACATTCTTGCAAATTACGGAATGAACGTCATTGACAGTGGTGTTGCAGTACTTAACATGCATGCACCTTGGGAAATCATCAGCAAAGTTGACTTATATGAAGCACTTTTAGGATATGAAGTATTCTTGAAAGAAGCATAGGAACACAGGAAAATGGAAGCGGTACATACAGTGCTGCTTCCATATCATGTATAGGCCTAATTGATGTAGAAGTAGAAAAAGGTAAGGATTAGAAGATGAATCAGCAGTTTTTAGAAAAATTAAAGACAATTGTAGGTGAAGAACATTTCTTCTTAGAAGAGCCGTTGAAAAAGCATACAACCTTTCGCATCGGCGGTCCGGCAGAGGTGTTTGTCAGCCCGGATCTGGTACAACTTCCCCTGATTGTCCGGTTATGCAAAGAATATGATATTTCCTATACCGTGATTGGGAACGGAAGCAATCTGCTGGTTGGAGATAAAGGAGTCCGTGGGCTGGTGATAGAACTTGGCAAGCCGGCGGAAGAGATTGCAGTCATTGGAAATAAAATGATTGTAGGAGCAGGAACCATGCTTGGAAAGGCAGCTTCTGCGGCAGCCGCAAGAGGGCTGACCGGGATGGAATTTGCAGCCGGGATACCGGGAAGTATCGGTGGAGCGGTTGTGATGAATGCAGGTGCCTACGGCGGAGAGATGAAAGACATCATAGAATCCGTTACAGTGATAGACGAAGAGGGACAGGAATTAGAGCTTTCGTTAGAAGAACTTGAATTGTCATACAGACATAGCTGTATTATTGAGAAACATTATCTGGTTACGGAAGTGACCCTGCAGTTACAGCGCGGCGAGGAAGAGGCGATTCGTGCAAGAATGGCAGAGCTTCGGGAGCAGCGCATGGCAAAGCAGCCGTTGGAGTATCCGAGTGCAGGAAGCACTTTTAAGCGCCCGGAGGGTTATTTTGCAGGAAAATTAATTATGGATGCCGGATTAAAAGGATACCGTGTGGGTGGAGCCCAGGTATCGGAAAAGCATGCCGGATTTGTCATCAATACAGGAGATGCAACCGCAGCGGATGTGAGAGGACTTATCACGGATGTTGCAGCACAGGTAAAAGAAAAATTTGGTGTAACGTTGGAACCGGAAGTAAAAATGATTGGTGAGTTTTAGAGGAAAAGGCGAGAGATGAAATTTGTTATTTTGACCGGAATGTCCGGAGCAGGGAAAAGTACAGCATCTAAGATGATGGAAGATATGGGATTTTATTGTGTGGATAATCTTCCAATTCCATTGGTGGAGAAGTTTGTGGAACTTTCAAACATGCAGAACACAGAATTGCAGAAAGTCGCAATCGGAATTGATATCCGCAGCGGTCAGTCGCTTGATATGCTGCAGTCCGTGTTAGACCGCATAAAAGCAAACGGAGACAGCTACCAGATTTTATTTTTAGATGCCGATGACGCTGTTCTGGTAAAACGATATAAGGAGACGAGAAGAAACCACCCGTTAGCGGGGAGCGAGCGCGTAGATAAGGGAATTGCGTTAGAGAGGGAACGTCTTGCCTTTTTAAAAGAAAGAGCAGATTACATCATCGATACAAGTCAGCTTTTGACGAGAGAACTCAAAGCGGAGCTGGAGAAAATTTTCATTCAGGAACAGGATTATAAGAATCTGTTTGTGACAATTTTATCGTTTGGCTTCAAATATGGAATACCGGCAGATTGTGACCTGGTGTTCGACGTACGTTTTTTGCCGAATCCTTATTATGTGGAAGGTCTGCGTGCAAAGAACGGCAATGACAAAGAAATTCAGGACTATGTGCTTCAGTTCAAGGAAGCACATGAGTTTTTAGATAAATTGGAAGATATGGTGAATTTCCTGATTCCGAATTATATTACGGAGGGGAAGAACCAGTTGGTAATCGGAATTGGCTGTACAGGAGGAAAACACCGCTCTGTTACACTTGCCAATGAGTTATATAAAAGGTTACAGAAGAACAAAGAATACGGACTCAAGATAGAACACCGTGACATCGGGAAAGATGCCCTGAGAGGAAAATAGGTGGAGCATGTCATTTTCAAGAGAAGTAAAAGAGGAACTGGCAAAGCAGGTGAGCAAAAGCCGGCATTGTCAGGTTGCAGAATTAGCGGCGTTGCTTGCCTATGATGGGGAACTCGATGTAGATGAAGAAGGATTCTACTTAAGCCTGGATACAGAGAATCTGGGCTTGATGGAGAAATACATTATTCTGATGAGACATCTTTTCTCGTTAGAGCCAAGCATTGCACTTGGAGAGAAAGACTGGAAAAGAGTACTGGAAACTGTTAAAATGTGGAACATGCAGGAGGAAAAACCACACGTGACACGGACGGTAGACGGAATGCTCGTGCAGCAGCAGTGCTGTAAAAGGGCATTTATAAGGGGGGCTTTTCTGGCGGCAGGTTCTATTAGTGACCCGAATAAATCGTACCATTTTGAGATTGCATGCAAAAATGAACCGCAGGCGGTACAGATGCAGGATATGATTAACAGCTTCGGAATGGATGCGAAAATTGTGCTGCGTAAGAAATATTACGTGGTCTATTTAAAAGAAGGGTCTCAGATTGTTGACATTTTAAATGTCATGGAGGCACATGTGGCACTGATGGAACTGGAGAATGTGCGGATTCTAAAGGAGATGCGCAATTCGGTGAACCGAAAAGTGAATTGTGAGACAGCCAACATCAGCAAGACGGTCAATGCGGCAATCAAGCAGGTGGAGGACATTGAATACATCCGCGATACGGCGGGGCTGGAAAGTCTGCCGGAGAATCTGCGGGAGATGGCGTTGCTTCGGTTAGAATATCCGGAGGCGGCGTTGAAGGAACTTGGAACTTATCTGAATCCGCCGGTGGGAAAATCGGGAGTGAACCACCGGCTGCGAAAGCTTTCTGCAATTGCAGAAGAACTACGGGAGCAATAAGGATTTTGCCAATGCCAAATGGGAGGCGTGCAGCGGCAACTGGAAAAAGGGAAAGGAAAAGAAGTATGAAAAAGAGTGTATTGATTTGGAAAACAGTTGATTTGGAGTCAAGACCGATTGCGCATCTGGTACAGGTCGCAAATGCATTCGACAGTGAAATCTATCTTGAGACAGAGGGGAAAAGAGTCAATGCGAAAAGCATTATGGGAATGATGAGTTTAAGCATGATTTCAGGAACAGAAGTGACGATTGATGCAAACGGTGACGATGAAGAGGCAGCAGTGGCCGGGATTGAGAAATTTTTAACAGACAAATAGGGTGAGAACAGACATGGAAAAGAAGAAACTGTTATTTGTGTTTAATCCGTTTTCAGGAAAAGCACAGATAAAGAATCAATTACTGGATATTGTAGATACTATGGTAAAAGCCGGATATGAGGTAACGATTTATCCGACGCAGGCAAAAGAAGATGCCATGCACAAAGTGGAGCAGGAAGCAGGCGACTACGACCTCGTGGTATGCAGCGGTGGCGATGGAACGTTAGATGAGGCTGTTTCCGGCATGATGAAGCGTGAGCAGAAGGTGCCGCTCGGATACATACCGGCAGGAAGTACCAATGACTTTGCCAATTCACTGGGGATTCCAAAGGATATGGTGAAGGCAGCAGCCGTTGCAGTCGGGGAAGAGCGTTTTGCCTGCGACATTGGAGATTTTAACGGGGATTCCTTTGTCTATGTGGCGGCGTTTGGACTTTTCACGGAAGTGTCGTATAAGACACCGCAGAACCTGAAAAATATTTTGGGACATGCAGCATATATTTTGGAGGGCGCAAAACGCCTCCATGATATTCCTTCCTACCTGATGCAGGTAGAGTATGACAATGTGCGTCTTCAGGATGAATTTATTTATGGTATGATTACGAATTCCATTTCGGTTGGCGGATTCAAGGGCATGACAGGAAAAGATGTACTGTTAGACGACGGCGTGTTTGAGGTTACGTTAATCAAGAAGCCGAAGAATCCAATCGAGTTGAATGCGATTCTTGCGAGCCTGACGAATCTGATTGATGATACAGATTTGATTTATTCCTTTAAGACAGACAGAGTACATTTCAACTGCAAAACTGTAATTCCATGGACGCTTGACGGAGAGTTCGGTGGTGACCACCAGGAAGTTACGGTTACGAATTTACACCGCGCGCTGGAACTGAAAGTGGACCACGTGGAAGCGAAGGTGTCAGAGAAAACAACAGAAAAAATCGAAGAAAAGTAGATTGTTATTTTTTTAACTTTATTTTTATGGAAAAGTAGTATATAATAAAGGCGTGTTAAGGGTAAAACTTTATGGGCACAACAAAAGGTAGATGTGTTATGGTACATAATGCATGAAAATATTTAACAAATGGAGGATTATAAAATGTTAGTATCCGCAAAAGAAATGTTAGACAAAGCAAAAGCTGGTCACTACGCAGTAGGTCAGTTCAACATCAACAACTTAGAGTGGACAAAATCCATTCTCTTAACAGCACAGGAATTAAAATCCCCTGTTATCTTAGGTGTATCTGAGGGTGCAGGAAAGTATATGACAGGATTCAAGACAGTAGCAGCTATGGTAAAAGCTATGGACGAAGAACTTGGAATCACAGTTCCTGTAGCATTACACTTAGATCACGGAACATACGAAGGATGTTATAAATGTATCAAAGCAGGCTTCACTTCTATCATGTTTGATGGTTCTCACTATCCAATCGAAGAGAATATCGAGAAGACAAAAGAATTAGTAGCAGTTGCTCATGGTATGGGAATGTCTATCGAAGCTGAAGTTGGTTCTATCGGTGGAGAAGAAGACGGTGTTGTAGGAATGGGCGAATGTGCAGATCCTAACGAATGTAAAGCAATCGCTGACTTAGGCGTAGATATGCTTGCAGCAGGTATCGGTAACATCCACGGAAAATATCCTGAAAACTGGGCTGGATTAAGCTTTGAGACATTAGCTGCAGTTCAGGAGAAGACAGGTAAAATGCCATTAGTTCTTCACGGTGGTACAGGTATTCCTGCAGATATGATTAAGAAAGCAATCGATCTTGGAGTATCTAAGATTAACGTTAATACAGAATGTCAGTTATCATTCCAGGAAGCTACACGTAAATACATCGAAGCTGGAAAAGACTTAGAGGGAAAAGGATTCGATCCTCGTAAGTTATTAGCTCCAGGTGCAGAAGCAATCAAAGCTACTGTAAAAGAGAAAATGGAATTATTCGGTTCCGTTGGAAAAGCAGAATAAGAGAATTGATTTTTGGAGCCGCCGTCATGGCGGCTCTTTTTCTAAATTTATAAGAACCCGGAGTGTTCAGGGGAGTTTGGATTTTACGAGGGAGGAATGAAAAATGGCAAAATATTTAGTGGGTGCAGACCAGAATGCATGGGATTTTATGTCTGCGGTCAATGCAGCAGTGGATGGAGACACCATCGAATTCCAGGCAGGGTATAGTCCGACCGCTGACTGTGTGGTATTCGAAAAGAATCTGACACTAATTGGAAAGACAAACAGAGGGGAAAACGGAACACAGAATTTTACAAATGTAATTAATAGTCATATCGTAATCAAAAATAGTGCAACGGTAACGCTGGAGAATTTGTGGATTCGATATGGAAAAGAACAATCTAACCTGATAAATTGCAAACAAGGGGCAACGGTAACGTTAAATAACGTTGTGTTGGAAAGTGTGCAGCAGGAGGGAGAGGTATATCCTGTTCTTTATGGTGAAGATAAGGCACATCTTATTTTGAAAGATGTTTTAGTGATAGAAAATGATAAATTATATATGAGAGCCTATGTGCAGGACTGTAATTTAGAACTGGATGGCTGTAATTTCCAGGACTGCCGGATCGCGGTAGAGAATACAGAGTTAAAGATAAATAATTCCCGCATTTACACGGGGGATACCAATGCAATCAATGTTATAAACTCCACAGCACATCTCGAGAATTCGACAATCACCGGATGCTCTTCGGAGAAAGACTATCCGGCGTTGTGGATGAAAAACAGTGCTGTGACGACAAAGAACTGCGTCATCAGCCAGCCGGATTTTGATGCATCCGTTTTTGGAAAAGAGAATGCGCGATTTGAGTCCGAAAATGATGAAATTACATCTATAAAGATATTAGATGGAAGAGTGTTTTTACATGGCTCTACCATCAACGAGACAATGGTTGTGGATGAACAGTCAAGTGTCTGCATTTTTGATGAGACGCGTATCTTAGGTCAGAATAGTCAGAAAGTGGATATGTTCATTGGAGGTCATTCGATTGTATATGGAGATAGTGTTTCGCTCAATCGTGTTACGGAGCCGAATATCCGTATTACAGACCATTCTTACTTACAGTTAAATAACCTGGTTTACACAGAGGGAAATGCGTCAGAGCTTATAATTGAGGCAGATGATACAAGCAGGCATGCTTATCAGAAGAAAGCATCCGGCGTTTCAGGTGCTGCAGCCGCAGGTGAGGACGAGACTCCAAAAGAAAGCGCAAGAGAGCAGTTAGAGCACCTGATAGGATTAAACAGTGTGAAGCGTGAAATTGAGAAAATGCTTCGCATGGTGGAATTTAACCAGCAGAGGATTGCCAAGGGCCTCGAACCACAGGAACAGTCCTTCCATTCCGTATTCATGGGGAATCCGGGAACCGGAAAGACGACAGTTGCCCGTCTGATTGGAGAGGTGCTTTTTGAGTCAGGCGCATTTAAGAGTGATGAATTTAAGCTGATTGAAGCATCTGAGCCGGACTTTATTTCTCAGAATGTAGGTGGAACGGCGCAGCAGACACTGGCATTGTTAGAGAAGGCAAAAGGCGGCGTGTTATTTATCGATGAGGCATATGCGCTCAATAAAAAAGATGCGAATGTCAACTTCGGTATTGAGGCAATCAATACCATTTTAAAATATATGGAAGACCACCGTGGCGAGATTATGATTATTTTCGCAGGCTACACTAAGGAAATGGAGCAGTTTTTAAAGACAAATCCGGGTCTGACGTCACGAGTGCCAAATAAATTTGTGTTTGAAGATTATACACCGGATGAGATTGTTGAAATCGGAGAAAAGGAACTGGCGAAAAAACAGTACAAATTTGAAAACGAAGAGTATTATGCACAGCAGGTAAAACGTGCTTACCGCAGTTCGCTCGATCACAGTAACGCACGCTGGATTCGTAACTTCAATGAGAAACTGTTAAAAGCATTTGCAGACCGTGTCATGAATGCGGGAGAGGAAGATTTCGAAACCATCTGCAAGGTGGATATTGACGAGGTTTTGGCACAGGGCAAATTCCGAGAGGAAGATGGAAAACACGAGGATGCCATGGAGCGTCTGCAGAAGCTGATTGGTATCCAGGGTGTAAAAGAGCAGGTAAGCCGCTTCATTTCATTGGCGGAACTCAACCAGAGAAGAGAGGAACAGGGACAGGAAAACAGCGATTTTACGTTACATTCTCTTTTCCTTGGAAATCCGGGAACCGGAAAGACAACCGTTGCCAGAATTATTGGAGAAGTTCTGTATCAGAAAGGCATTATCAGCCAGAAGAAGTTTATTGAGGTGTCAAGAAGCGACCTGGTAGCGGGATATGTCGGACAGACGGGAACAAAGACAAAAGAGGTTTTGGAATCAGCCTTAGGTGGTGTTTTGTTTATTGATGAAGCATATTCTCTAAGCCAGGGTACCGGTAACGACTTTGGTATTGAGGCAGTCAATGAGATTTTAAAATTTATGGAAGACCACCGCAAAGACATTGTTATTATTTTAGCAGGCTACACCAAAGAAATGGGCGAATTTATGCAAATGAACTCCGGTCTTGTGAGCCGTGTGCCACACACATTTGACTTCGAGGATTATACGCCGGATGAAATCGTACAGATTGGTCTGCTGGGTTTACATAATGCCGGTTATCAGGTGGATGAAGC
>CAKRDK010000013.1 GCA_934309475.1 uncultured Roseburia sp. | reverse complement strand
GATCGGATAATTTACCCATTGGAACTGCAATTCCATCTGCCATTTTCCTGCCGATTTTCTGTGCTGTAAAATAAGCAATTACTACAACTATGAAAATCAAAGCCACAAAAATTCCACTTAAAACAACCAACATTGTACTTAACGAATTGCCCTTGCTTACATTTACATTCAGAAGTTCCGACATATCCGTATAAACTTCCTCATAAAGAGGATCCAGCTGATCATAAGCCATCTTCTGAGCCTGCATCGAGTTCTCAACATCCGAGGATGCTCCAAGTGCTAAAATTTCATCATCCAGTGACCAATAGGATTCCAATACGCTTGCAATATCATTATATAACTCCTCTTCTTCGGAAGTAACAATGGTATCCTTCATATCTTCAAAGTAACCCTCAAACTTCTCTTTCTTGGTGTCATGCATCTCCTGTGCTTCCTTGATGGCATCTTCATCCTGGTAACCAATAGTTGCACGTGTTGCACTTCTCGTATCTGCAAACGTAATCATTGCCTTACCGATATCCCCTTGTGAAAATCCATAATTTTTGAGTGCATAGGAATATCTGTTTGATACTATGAGTAACAATACGATTCCAATAAGCGAACCAATATCTGCCATAAAGATAACCATCTGGAATCCTTTTAACAGCCTCGGCCTGATTTTCATCTTATTCATATCTTTCATCTTTTTCTCAAATTTGTCGTCCTTTTTCATTGTATCCCTCCTACATCCTAATTACTTTTATTTTAAACCTACCTGCAATTTGTTTCAATAGGGCAACACCTTTGATTTCGTCAACTTCGTCTCAATTTCTCCACAGTCTGAAAATAGCAGAAAAAAGTTGCCTTGCAATTCTCTATTATACAAAAAAAGATGCATCAGCTACTGCTGACACACCTTTTTCATTCTTCGTATTCTATTATTCACGATGCATAGAAAATGCGTTCATATCATAATGTTCGAGGTTTTCATGGATTCCACGTTCGTCTGCCTGACCAATCAGAGCTTCTCTGCTCTTTCTTGCAAGCATCTGATCTGTATGGGAGCTTGGTCCGCCAACGCAGCCACCTTCACATACCATACCTTCGATAAAGTCTTCCGGTAATCTTCCGGCTTTCATCAGAAGAAGCGCTTTCTTACACTCAGCAGCTCCGTTACACTGACATACTTTTGCGTCAATCTCATCCTCAGACTCTTTCAGACTCTGTAATACAGCGGCTGTTACACCACCGGATTTTGCAAAGTTCTTACCGTATACGGAAGATTCCTGATAGCTGTTCTCATCTGGTTTCAAGATGACATTCTTTGCTTTCATGATAGCACGAATCTCACTGTATGTTAAAACATAATCTGCATTTCCTTCAATCTTCTGGTCTACAACCTCAGATTTCTTCGCCACACAAGGTCCGATAAATACAGTTACAGCATCCGGATCTTTTGCTTTCACCATACGAGATACGGCACACATTGGAGAAATTGTAGTAGAAATGCTGTCTGCAAGTTCCGGATAATGTTTGCGAACCATGTTCACAAATCCAGGACAGCAGGATGTCACTTTCTTCTTTCCTTCCTTATATGCTTCTGCCCACTCTTCTGCTTCGTAAGCTGCTGTCATATCTCCACCGAGACCTACCTCGATAAATCCGGCAAATCCAAGTTCTTTCATTGCCTGCTTCCAGCTGTTCATGGTGATATCTGCACCAAACTGTCCCTCTGTTGCAGGTGCTGCCATTGCATATACTTTCTTTCCGGATTTCAATGCTTCGATTACATCGACAATAAATGTCTTAGATCCGATTGCTCCGAATGGACAGCTATGGATACATTTTCCACAACGGATACATTTCTGTTCATCAATGACAGAAATTCCATATTCGTCATATGTAATTGCATTTACAGGACAACTAAATTTGCATGGTCTCTTCAAATGTGCGATTGCATTGTAAGGACAAGCTTTTGCACACTGTCCACACTCTTTACATTTTGCTGGATCAATGTGGGAACGGTCACGTCCCGGCTCGATTGCGCCAAATTTACATGCGTTAATACATGCTTTTCCAAGACAATTCTGGCAGTTCTCTGTTACTGTGTAGCTTGAAATCGGACAATCTTCACAGGCAGAACTGATTACCTGAATTACATTACCATCGTCAACAGAACCTGGAGCTTTTCCCTCTGCAAGTCTTACTCTCTGTCTGATAATCTCACGCTCTTTGTAGATACAGCAGCGGAACTGTGCAGTCGGTCCCGGAATTAAATCCATTGCTATGTACTCTTTCTTTTCATCTAATTCACCGGCGAAGGCGAGCTCCGCTACAGCCTGGAGTACGTCATGTTTAATCTTAATTACATTTTCGTCAGCATACATCGTATTTTACCTCTCTTATTTCGTAAACCATTTATCGTTAATTTTTTAACCATCTTAAACATTATAACTTATATGTATGAAAAATAAAAGTACAGATTATGTTTTTATTGAGAAACATAACCTGCACTTTTTCTTCAAAATCAGGAAATACTATGAAACTTTCTTTATGGAAACCTTTACTTCTTTTCCGGCATTTGAGCGATATGCATTCGTCCATTCATAATCTTTCGAATTAAATGTTATTTTGGAAATTGTCTTTGCTGTTCCCTTTATCTGGAGATTATCCAGATAGACATAACCACTCACCTTACTACATGTTCCAACCACCGAAACTCCCTGTGAAAGCATAAAGGTTGAACTCGTATCCAGTTTCTTACTCTTCCCATTCACATCTATGTACTTATTTTTCAATGGCACATTCTTTAATGTAATGACATAATACTTACCGGATTTTTCATACGTCGCATAATTTCCAATTTTTTCTTCCTTCTCCTTGCTGATATTCCATCTTGCAAGTTTAATCTTCTTTCCTGCTTTCATCAGCATAACCGTATAATTGGAATTCACACTTCCTACATACTGATATTCTTTTTTTACCTTTTTATTAAGGTTTATAAAATTATCAATATGCACTGTGTCTCCATCCTTTTTCAAAGCAGCGACAGGTACATAAACTTTCGCAGAAAATGTCATACCACTTTTTAACTTTGTAGTTCCCTTATACCCGGTTGTAACCACATAATTATTCTGGTCATAAGCCTTGTCACTGTCCCTTTTACCATTGAAGGAAACCTTTATCTGCAGTGCTTTATTCGCAGCCGCCTGTACCTGTGTCTCCGGCAAAATCGTAAATACACCTAAAAACATTATAAATGCCAGAAATCCCGCAAAACATCTTCTTTTCATTTTCTCCATAGCTCTACCTCCGCTTTTCCAAACATCAGTTACTTTCTATATTCATACTATAACACTGGTTTTTTAGACTTGGCAAGCTATGTATTCTCCCATTTAAGGGCTGATTTAGCTTAGAACGGATTTTCCGTTGGATACATCATGCCTGCCGGCTGGTTGAAATTGATGTCTTCCATCGGAACTCCTAAATATTTGAATACGTCAAACAGTGCTTTTCCGTAATGACCGAATGCTACGGCTCCGTGGTGCGGATAGTTCTTTTCAATCAGTACGTGGCGATAGAATCTTCCCATCTCCGGGATTGCAAATACGCCGATGGCGCCAAAGGAACGTGTTGCAACCGGAAGCACTTCTCCCTGTGCCACGTAAGCACGGAGCTTATTATCGGATGTTGACTGTAAGCGGAAGAATGTGATGTCACCAGGGATAATATCTCCCTCTAAGGTTCCGTTTGTCACTTCGATTGGAAGGCTTCTTGCCATAATCATCTGGTATTTCATCTCGTGGAAGGATAACTTGCTTGAACAGGTATTTCCACAGTGGAATCCCATGAAAGTATCTGTATGTTTGTAGTTGAATTTCCCTTCGATGGATTCTTTGTACATATCTTTTGGTACGGAGTTATTGATATCTAATAAAGTAACGGCATCTTCGCTGACACAGGTTCCGATAAACTCGCTTAACACGCCATAGATATCCACTTCACAAGATACCGGGATTCCTCTTCCGGTCAGACGGCTGTTGACATAGCATGGAACAAAACCAAACTGTGTCTGGAATGCAGGCCAGCATTTTCCGGCGATAGCAACATACTCACGGTAACCTTTGTGTGCTTCTACCCAGTCTAATAAGGTCAATTCATACTGTGCTAATTTGGATAAAATCTCCGGTTTCTTATTGCCGGCACCTAATTCTTTTTCCATATCTGCTACAACAGCAGGGATTCTCTCATCTCCGGCATGCTTGTTGAATGCTTCAAAAAGGTCTAACTCGGAATTTTCTTCAATTTCAACGCCTAAATTATATAACTGCTGGATTGGCGCATTACAAGCCAAGAAGTTGGTTGGTCTTGGTCCAAAAGAAATGATTTTTAATTTGGATAAACCGTCAACCGCTCTTGCGATTGGCAAAAATTCATGAATCATATCAGCGCAGTCCTCGGCATCTCCAACCGGATACTCTGGAATATAAGCACCTACATTTCTTAACTTTAAGTTATAGCTTGCGTTTAACATACCGCAGTATGCATCTCCACGCCCCTGAATAAGGTTATCCTGTGTCTCTTCGGCTGCTGCTACAAACATCTTTGGTCCTTCAAAATGTTTTGCAAGCAGTGTCTCTGAAATCTCTGGTCCAAAGTTGCCAAGGTAAACGCAAAGTGCGTTACAGCCTGCTTTTTTGATGTCCTCTAACGCCTGCACCATATGAATTTCGCTCTCCACGATACAGATTGGACATTCGTAGATGTCAGCTGCGTCATATTTGTCTGTGTATGCCTTTACCAAAGCCTTTCTTCTGTCAACGGATAATGATTCCGGGAAGCAGTCTCTTGATACTGCTACGATTCCTACTTTTACTTTTGGGATGTTATTCATGTTCTTTTCCTCCATATATAGTTCTTATATAATTTTATCAAACAAATTCTTGCATGCCGGATAGATGTTGCGGTACTGCTGATACCTTGCCTCATATTTTGCAGCAAGCTCCGGTTCCGGCTCGATAGTCTCGACCACTTTTACAATCTGTGTGGCTGCCTGCTCTACATTTTCGTAGGCACCGCATGCAACTGCGGCAAGCATCGCTCCACCTAGAGACGGTCCTTCTTCTGTCTCTAACACATCCACCTTGATATTTAAGATGTTTGCAATCATTTTCTTCCAAAGCGGGCTTTTCGCACCACCACCGCAGATTTTGGTCCGCTCAATTTTAAGTCCTAATTTCTTGGCAACCTCGAAAGAATCTCTTAAGGCAAATGCCACACCTTCTAACACTGCCTGTGTCATGTCTGCTCTTGTCGTATCCATCGTCATGCCGATAAACGTAGCTCTTGCGTTCGGATTGTTATAGGGGGAACGCTCTCCCATTAAGTATGGAAGATAGTAAACGTGGTTCTCGCCAAGTTTTTTTATCTGCTCCTGCTCCTTCGCATAATCTTTTGTCTGCAAAATCTCATCATTCCACCATTTATTGCAGGATGCGGCGGATAACATGCAGCCCATCAGATGATAGGCTCCGTTTGCATCGCAGAATGCATGAAGTGCGTTATTTTCGTCCACACCAAACTTCTTCGAGGAAACAAAAATCGTTCCACTTGTGCCAAGCGAAATGTTACACTTTCCATCGCCGACGGTTCCGGTTGCAACTGCGGCTGCAGCATTATCTCCAGCACCGGCTGCCACTTTTACATTTGCAGCCAGACCAAGTTCTTCTGCAATCTCAGGTTTTACCGTTCCGACACACTCATAGCTTTCATAGATCTTTGGCAGCATTTCCTTTGTGATATGGCAGATTTCGCACATTTCATCCGACCATCTCCGATTCCCTACATCGAGAAGCAGCATGCCGGACGCATCCGACACATCGGTGCAAAATGTTCCGGTTAATTTGTATGCCAGATAATCTTTTGGCAGCATGATTTTCTTGATTCGTTTAAAATTCTCCGGCTCATTTTCCCGCATCCAGAGAATCTTTGGCGCTGTAAACCCGGTAAATGCAATGTTTGCCGTGTACTCGGACAGCTTTTCTTTTCCAATGGTCTGGTTCAAATAATCACATTCTTTTGTGGTTCTTCCGTCATTCCAAAGAATTGCCGGGCGAATCACCTCGTCCTTTTCATCTAAGGCTACCAGACCATGCATCTGCCCGCCGAAGCTGATTCCGGCTACTTTGCTCTTGTCAAAACCCTCCAACAGCTCCTTTAAGCCCTGCATCGTCTCCCTCTCCCAATCAGCCGGGTTCTGTTCCGACCAGCCGGGGTGCGGAAAATAAAGCGGATATTCCCGCGATACAATATTTTTCACCGTTCCGTCCTCTTCCATCAAAAGAAGCTTCACGGAGGATGTCCCCAAATCAATTCCGATATAGAACATAAATTACCTTTCCTTTCTTCCCTATACATTTCCAAATGTGCACGAGCACATCATCTATCATAACTATACAAAACACACCTTCAAATAACAATGTTTAAATTGGAGAAAATGTACCGTAAAATTTAGTGATTCTCACAAAAAAATTGTGCACCCGCACGCCAGATGCTATAATACAACGTATAGTAAATTACAATATCGTAAGTAGAAAGGAACCATTTCACCATGGCAACCATGAAAGAAATCGCAGAACTTTCCGGCGTCTCCCGCGGAACCGTCGACCGTGTTCTAAATCACCGCGGAGCCGTCAACGAGGAGACGCAGAAGAAAGTTTTAGAAATTGCAAAGTTATTGAATTACCAGCCAAATCCCGCCGGGAAGGCTTTAGCGGCACAGAAGAAAAAATATAAAATCGGTATCCTTCTCTTCGGTGTGGAGCATCCTTTTTTTGATGAAGTTATGCAAGGGCTTCGTGAGAAAGCGGCAGAGCTTTCCATCTACGGCTGTACCCTTTTAGAAAAAAGAACCCCGTTTTCTCTGAAAGCACAGCTTAACGCCATTGACGAACTCTGCGGCGAAGACATACAAGGACTGCTTCTCTCGCCTTATAACGCTCCGGAAATCAAGGAAAAAATTGACGCTCTATGGGAACGTAACATTCCGTGTATCACGATTAATACGGATCTCCCACACTCGAAACGGCTTGCTTACGTTGGAAGTGATTTTCATAAGTGTGGCAGAACCGCTGCCAAGCTGCTCTCCCTTTTTACCGGGGCACGTGCGCAGGTCGGTATTGTAACCGGTTCGCACGATATTTTATGCCACGAAGAACGTATTGCGGGATTTAAGGAATGGATTGCACAGAACGCACCTGATATGACAATTGTTTCCACTGTGGAAAACGAAGATGATGACATCAAATCCTTTGATACCGTAAGAGAATTGTTAGAAAGAAACCCTGACCTTACGGCTCTTTATTTTACCGCCTCCGGTGTCTCCGGCGGCTGCCGTGCGCTCCTTGCTGCAAACTTAAACAAAAAAATACCCGTTCTTGCATTTGACGCACTCCCTTCTCACTGCAAGCTGCTAAAAGAAGGCACTGTGACTGCTATTTTAACACAGCAGCCACAAATGCAGGGGGCAACTTCCCTCGCACTTCTCTTCGATTACCTTCTCTTCCACCAGCTTCCAAAAGAAAAATACAACTACATGGAGTTATCCATTAAAATTTCAGAAAATATTTAACCTTCGGACTCGCGGTCACTTCAAGCAGTATGTCTCTTTCCGGCGAATATCTCTTGAGGAGGCTGCCGCCTGAATCTCATACTCGCCACAGTCGACCATAAATGCTTTTTCTTCTACATCATAGTAAGCAAAATCTTTTTCCGTCAAGGTCAGCGTGACCTCACGTTCTTCTCCCGGCAGAAGTTCCACCTTCTCAAATGCTTTCAGCTCGTGTGCCGGACGTTCCACGTTACACTCCGTGTGCGGTGCCAGATAAATCTGTACGGCTTCCGCACCTGCACGCGCTCCAACGTTTTTGACCGTTACGGTTACGCGAAGCAATCCCTCTTCTGCTGCCACACGTTTTCCACATCTTGCAGACGCTTCTAACGGCGTTATCTCTAGCTTCTCATAAGAAAAATCTGTGTAAGATAAGCCATGACCGAAACAGAAGTTGACCGGAATCTCTTTCGTATCATAATAACGGTAGCCTACCATAACTCCTTCTTTATATTTTACTACATCCGTATTCCCAAATGTTCCAATCGCATGTGCCGGACAGTCTGACAACGTCCGAATCATCGTCTCTGCCAGTTTTCCGGACGGATTCACTTTTCCAAACAGGACTTCCGCTAACGCGCGTCCGCCCTCCATTCCGGCATAGTAACACCAGATTAGATTCTCCACTTTCTCTGCCCAAGGCATCTCAACCGGTGAACCCGCATACAGCACAACCGTCATATCCGGTTTCACTTCCAGCAATTTTTCAATCAAAACATCCTGGCCATACGGAAGCTTCAGATCCGTGCGGTCACGTCCTTCAATGTCAAATTCATGATTTAATCCACCGATAAAGATGACCTCGTCACATTCTTTCGCAAGCGCAAGTGCCTCTTTCTCAAAGGCTTCCTGTCTTGCCGCATCCGGTTTCCAATCCACTAACGGCTTCCAGCTGTCTTCCTTCGTGCTTTCTGCCTGCCAATTCTCTCCACCGGCCGCCTCTTTGTATGGCACGTCATAGCCCGGTGCGTAAAAAATCTCTACATTTCCGCCTAACAGGCTCTTGATTCCAAGAAGCGGTGAGATTTCATAAAGTGCCTTGATTTCTGCACTTCCGCCACCGTTTGCATGAATTTTTACTGCATTTCTGCCGATGACCGCAATCTTTTTGCCTGCGGATGCGTCTAACGGCAGATGCTTTTTCGCATTTTTTAGTAAAATAACAGATTCCCTTGCAACATCAAGGACAGCCTGCTGGTGTTCTCTCGTGTTGTAAGCACCGGCTTTGCGCTTTTTCGCATCATCCCCTATCATGTTCAGGCGGTACATGAGCCGGAGCAGATGACGCACTTTTTCATCCACAAATTCTTCTTTGATTTCACCGGATTTTACTTTTTCAAGCAGTGCGTCTGCCATGTAATGTTTCTCTACCTCGTAGGTCACATCCATCTCTAAATCCAGCGATGATTCTGCCGCAAGCGTCGTATCATGCACGCCGCCCCAGTCGGAAATCACGGCTCCGTCATAATTCCAGTCCTCCCGCAGGGTCTTGTTCAGAAGTGATCTGCCCGTACAGCAGTGTTCTCCGTTTAAACGATTATATGCTCCCATGACAGCGTAGCTTTTTCCTTTCTGCACAGCCGCTAAAAATCCCGGGAAATAAATCTCCTGCAAAGTTCTCTCATCGACAACCGTATCCACCCATAGACGCTCTGTCTCCTGTGAATTTGCCGCAAAATGCTTTACACAGGCTGAGACATCATTTTCCTGTACACCCTCGATAAAAGGAACCGCCATCTCTTCCACAAGACGCGGGTCCTCACTCATGTATTCAAAGTTTCTACCGCATAGTGGACTACGTTTGATATTGATTCCAGGTGCCAAAATGACATCTTTTTTCCTGCCGCGCGCTTCCTCGCCTAAGACATTTCCTGCCTCTTTTGCAAGCCTTCTGTTCCAGGTAGACGCAAGTGCACTGTTACTCGGAAGATAAGTCACCATATCTTCCGTTGTGCATGCCGGCTCCCACTTTAAATCCAAAAACTCACAGCGGACACCCATTGGTCCGTCCGACATATGAAGTTCCGGGATTCCAAGCCGCTTTACGCCCTGCGTCCGAAAAAGTCCGGCGCCATGAATCATACCGATTTTCTCTTCCAGCGTCATTTCCTGCAAAAGCTTTTCTATCTGCTGCTCCATCCTATCCCCATACCTTTCCGTATCTGTTTCTTTTTCTAATATACTAACACAAGTTCTTTTCCTAAAACAGGTGCTATTTTCACGATATCACCGTCTTTTTCGATGCTTCCGCCTGAAATATCTGCCGGTTCTTTTTCGCCTGCGATTTCTACATAGCAAGGCTTTGTTCCCTGCGCGAAAATCTTGTACTCATTTCCTGATTTTGTAATTGTAATGATGGTATCTGCTTTTCCATCGCCGTCATAAACAATCTGCTCTGTCACGCCGTCCGGCAGTTCAAATGCGCGGAATGTCACGCCATCTGCATAATCGTAGACTGCACTTTCATTTGTGGCACCGACTGCAACGATACTGCCCTCTTTTGCATAGAGCGGGATACTCCGATAACCGTGTTTCTCTTTGTACCACTGTCCGCCTTCTCTCACTTCGCCGGTCAGAAAATTCGTCCATCTTCCCTGTGGCAGATAATACTCAGCCATTCCTTCCTCGTTAAAAATCGGCGCAACTAAAAGGGAATCTCCCAGAAAATACTGTGATGCAAGGTACGCACAGTTTCTATCCTCCGGGAACTCAAGCGGCATGCTTCGCATCATTGGAATACCGGTCTCATGCGTCTCGATGGCGTTACGGTATAAGTATGGCATCAAAGATGCTTTCAACTGTGCAAAGAAACGGACAACGTCAACGGATTCCTCATCATATGCCCACGGAACGCGGTAAGAATTGCTTCCGTGCAGACGGGAATGTGTGGAAAGCAGGCCAAACGCACACCATCTCTTGTATACATCCGGAGTCGAAGTACTCTCAAATCCACCGATGTCGTGACTCCAGTATCCGAAACCGGAGCTTGTCAGGGAAAGTCCTCCACGCAGACTCTCTTCCATGGATTCATAATCGGACCAGCAGTCTCCACCCCAGTGAACCGGGAATTTCTGACCGCCGGCGGTCGCAGAACGTGCAAAAAGAATCGCTTCCTTCTCGCCTTTTTTCTTTTTCAGTACTTCAAAAACGGTTTTATTGTATAAATAGGTGTAATAATTATGCATTTTTACCGGGTCGGAACCGTCATAATATACTACATCCGTAGGTATTCTTTCGCCAAAGTCTGTCTTAAAACAATCCACTCCCATATCGAGCAGTGCTTCTAACTTCGATGCATACCATTCTCTTGCAGCAGGATTGGTAAAGTCCACAATCGCCATGCCAGGCTGCCACATATCCCACTGCCATACATCTCCGTTTGGGCGCTTGAGAAAATATCCGTTTTTGGCTCCTTCTTCAAACAAAATGGATTCCTGACCGATGTAGCTGTTAATCCAGACGCAGATTTTCAATCCTTTTTCTTTCAGGCGCTTTAACATGCCTTCCGGGTCCGGGAACACACGCGCATCCCATGTGAAATCGGACCAGCAGAAATCCTTCATCCAGAAGCAGTCAAAATGGAATACGGAAAGTGGAATCTTTCGCTCTATCATGCCATCAATAAAGCTGTTGACCGTTGCCTCGTCATAATTTGTCGTAAAGGAAGTGGAAAGCCATAAGCCGAATGTCCAAGGTGCCGGCAGAGATGGTTTCCCTGTGATGTCCGTGTAGCGTCTCAACACATCCTTCATCGTCGGTCCATTGATTAAGAAAAAGTCAAGGCTTTCCCCCGGTACGGAAAATTCTACTTTCGTCACCATCTCGGTTCCAACTTCAAACGAAACACGCTCCGGATGGTTCACAAACACACCGTAACCGCGGTTTGACAGATAAAACGGAATGTTTTTGTAAGACTGCTCGGTAGAAGTTCCACCATCCTCATTCCAGATGTCGATGCTCTGTCCGTTTTTGACAAATGCACCGAATCGCTCTCCCAATCCATAAATCAGTTCCCCGACCGATAAGAGCAGCTGCTCTCTCATATAGGTATCGTGAAGTCCTCCATCGTCATAGGCAAGTCCACGCCAGTCCGTCTTCATATAAGCCAAATCTCTTCCCGCGCTTGCGGTAAGCTTTTCCGCTCCACGGAAATATGTCATGGCACAATTTGCCTTTTCAATCTCAAGGCGGAGTGTCCCACTTGAAATGATTAATTTCTCTTCCGTCTCCTCCGCTTTTAAGTTCCCAGTGATCTCCTGTGCAAGCTCAAAGGAAGGTGCCTTTTTCTGCACTCCCATATAATGAAACGTCTGCACACGCAGCACTTCCGGGTATGGTGCACTGATTTTGATGGTTAAGTTCACACCGCCTAACGTGTCTCCTCTGTGTCTAATCTGCGAGGTAGGTGCACAAATTGTCACCTCGTTTTCTTCTATTTTTGTAAAATACACCTCAGCCGGTGAAAAACATTCACATCCCTCTTTTTGTAACCAGCATCCATTACTAAATTTCATATGATTTCTCCTTCTCTTCTATCTTTTTGAAACATTCATTTCGTTGTATCATTTTCACCCTTATTTTAGCGAAAAACTTTCTGCTTTGATACCTTGATTTTTACATGTAAAACACTCTATTTATTTGACAAAAAATCATTTCGATTTTATACTTTTAAGGTATGTACATTGGGTTAAAGGAGAAAGACATGTATAAGGTATTAATTGCAGATGATGAGGCGATTATCCGTGAGGGATTAGGCTGTATTGTTGACTGGGAAGCTTTGGGTTATGAGATATGCGGCGAAGCTGCAAACGGTGAGGAAGCGCTTGACTTTTTGCTGCGCGAGAAGCCGGAGGTTGCACTTCTTGATATCCGAATGCCAAAGATGCTTGGTCTTGATGTCATCCGCGAAGCAAAACAACAGGGTTATAACGGAAAAATCATTATCCTGAGTGGTTATTCCGATTTTAAATATGCGCAGGAAGCAATCCGTTACGGTGTGGAATATTACCTGACCAAACCGACCGACGAGGATGAATTAGAAGAGATTCTGATTGCCATCCGGGATTCCTTAGAGCAGTCACAAAAAGAATCTGAGACTGCCCTGCATTACCGTCAGAAGGCATATCATTCGATTGTCACAGACATTTTACTCGGTACTGCCGATTTTACGCATCTTGACTTAAAACAGATGCACTTGGATGCTGATATTTTTCAGGTTGTCATCTATGAAAAATACAGCCACAAAGCAACCGATTTGTCCTACCGTTTCTCGGATCTGCTTCGTGTCACAAACCAAAATTATAATTCTTATGACAACGTTACCATTGATTTTAACGAGGTACTTTTATTAAAAGGAAGCTTTGCCATTTCGAAATTTAATGACTTTTTAGAGCGTTACCAGCGGAAAAATCTGCCGCAGAAGGATTCCCCGCTTGATACCCTCTTTCTGACATATGGCCACTGTGTCCACTCACTCTCGGAGATATCCGGCTCCTATCAGGAAGCCCTCCGTCTGTTAGAGCGGCGCTTTTTCTGTGAACCGGCACAGCACACGATGGGCTACGAGGAACTTCCTGCCTTAGCCGGCTGCACACTGGATTTAGACAAGGCACTCCTCTCCGAATATTCCGGAAAGTTCTGTGACTACCTTCAGGCTTTCAACCGCAATATGCTCTCGGAGACGTTAAAAGAATTGAATCAGACTTTGTTTACAACTTCAAATTCCATCGAATCCATCAAGCTGTTTCTCGCTGATTTGTATCTGCAGATTAAGGAACGGATTCACCATCTCTACAACACGATAGAGATTCCTTTTCCGGGTAACAGCGACATTATCCGGTTCATGGAAAGCCAGTATTATCTCTATGATATTACCCATTTCTTTGAGGAACAGTTCGAGCTGATTATGAACTACATTGGCAATTCTTCAAGAGACAGTGTCCTAGACGATATTTTACATTACATCAATCATAACTATGCTGAGAATATCACATTGGAAAATATTGCACCGCTCTTTGGTTATAACAGTTCCTACCTCGGCAAAATTTTCAACAAAAAAATGGGAGAAAACTTCAACTCCTACGTCGACCACATCCGCATTGAGCACTCGAAACAGCTTCTGCTCAACGACAGTTTAAAAGTCTACCAGGTCGCAGAAAAAGTAGGATACCGCAACGTGGATTACTTTCACATCAAATTCAAAAAATATGTCGGTCAGAGCCCTGCGGAGTTCCGCCGGAAAAATAAAACTACATAAAAATATATTTCATAAGGCAAAAAAGAAGTTACACGATGTGTAACTTCTTTTTTTTAAGAATTCTCTGCAATTTCTTTTTGAATCAATTCCGTCATGCACGCTTCTGCCTGACGCACACCAAGTTCTTCTAACTGTGTCTGGTACGATTCCCACTCCTGTTCAAATTCCTGCGGGTCACAGACAATACAGTCCACCAAACGCTCTGCCGATAAGGCATCTAATTCCGTTACCGTTGCCGCAATCTCGGACGGCAGCACCTTTGACCAGAGTGGCGAATACAAAAGTGGTTCAAATTCATCCGCCTGTGGAAAAATATCCGTCAGATACTCACAGCCCCATGCCTCTAATGCGTCACGCTCCGCACTGTTGTATCCCTCTGCGACCATCTCCCGCGACTGCTGTTTATAGTAATTGCCGGTGGAATCTTTTGCTGTATTTCCGTAAGCCGGGAACGGATAATTGTGATAGCCGACTCCGCTTTCCTCCCGGTAATCCTCCACAGACTGGCCGCTGTCTCCATTGAGATTGACACGTTTTCCCGTATCATCATAGGTATAATCGACATCTTCAATTCCCCAGTTTAACAGAATCTGAGCTTCCTCCGAACACATCCAGTCCAAAAACTGTACGGCACGAACCGGGTCTTTGCAGTCCTTTGTGATACCGATTCCCCAGCCTGTTGCAAGCTGCTGGCCGCGAAGTGTCGCACAGACGACGTCCTCATTCAGCGTAACCGGAAGCCCCGCATAGGTGCGCTCCGACATGCCGTTTTTCTCTAAGGTAATCTCCGCATCCGCATAATCCCATTCACTGTCTAAGAGTGCTAACACTCTGCCGGACATAATTTTCTGCTGATATTCCTCATGGGTCTGGGTTGCAAATTCCGGGTCTAGAATTGCCTCCGCGTACATCTCATTTAACCACTGAAAATACTCTTTCTGGTTCTCCACACAATGCTTGTAATGGACGGTTCCATCCTCGTCCACCACCCATTGTCCGTCTCCGACACTTCCGTTTGCAATGAAGCCCGCCGGATCACTCAATGTAATGTACCAGTGCCAGTCTGCACAGGAAAGAGAGATTCCGATTGTCTTTTGTCCGTTGATGGTCGGATACTTTTCCAGATAAGAACGAATCATTTCCGTGTAGGCATCAAGTGTCCGCGGTATCTCATAATCATTTTCTGCCAACACCGCCCACTGAAGCTGTGCCGTCCCGGATGTTGTCAGTATCTCATTTCCAACCTCGGTGCTGCAAAGCTGGTAAATGGCATCATCCTCCGAACTGCAACGCAGTTTCTCGTAATCATCCCCATACAGTTCCTTGATGTGCGGCCCATACTCGTCAATCAAATCAGACATATCAATTAAGGCATCATTTTCTATCAGAAGATTACTGTCTCCTTTTGCAAAAATCAAATCGGGATACTCCCCGGTCGCAATCATCAATGCGATGCAGTCCTCATTCCCCTGCGTCGGATACTGCGTCTCAATCGTCACGCCGGTCGCATCCGTAATCGCCTGCGCCACCGGGTCACTCCACGGGTCTTCCGAACCATCTGCATTATAAAAGGTAAATGTGACAGAATCTATCTGTGTTTCTTCTTTTGTCTGCTGACACGACGCTGACAGCCCCAGTGTCAAAGCGGACAGCATGCAAGCCGCCACCACTCGTTCTCTTTTCCCTCTCATGCCTATCTGACCTTTCCTGCAGGCTACTCTGTCTCTTTTTTCACTGTCCCCGGCTCCTTCTCAATCTCGCGGAAGAAAATCAGTGCAAAGGCACTGATGGTATAAATCATACTCGCCGGTCCTAATAATACTCCAATCACAATCGTGGTTGTATTCCAGAAAAAGAACACAAGCTCCACTGCAAGAATCACCACCATAAGCAGCGTTCTCACAAAACATCTTGTCGCAATGCGGTAAGAATTACGCATCGTCCTTGGAATCGTGTTCTCATAACGCGCCAGAAGCGGAAATGCAAAAACAGTTCCCATCACCAGCAAAAAAATTCCAACCATGCCGACAATCAGAAAAATCACCGGATTGTCCTCCACTGCCTCGAACAACTGAAAATCCAAATATATGGCATATGCACCAACCATAGTGATGATTCCAAGAAGCGAGCCCTGCAGCAGATTCTCCCGGAATGCCTTAAAAAACGGCTTGGCAATATAACCTTCTTCCTCATCCACCATCTTAAGTGTAATGGTGTAGGCTGCGACCGTTGCCGCTCCCATTGTCACAACCGGGAGACTGCAAAGCAGCCATAACAAGCTGATTTTTAAAAATTCCAGAACCCGATTCATAAACTTGTAAAATCCACTCTCAATACTAAAAAACTTCATGAAACCTATTCCCTTCCTCACTTTTGAAAAGAAGCTGTTCGGAAACCGAACAGCTTCTTTTATCATACCATATTTTTCTTCAAAATGCTACTGTGCTGCTTCCTGCTCACAAGCATAACGTGTTGCAGCTTCATTTTCAGACCATTCGACACATTCATCGTAACCATATGATTTTGCGTCCTCAATCATCTGTGCTACAATCTGCTCATATTCTTCATCTGTGGATGCATACATTGCATTCCAGGAACCTTCTTTGATACAGGTTGATACCTGCTCCCATGTTGTTTTTAACTCGTCAGACTTCTTGCTGGTAGAGTAGGAACTTCCCGGAGATACTTTATAGTTTGTTGTCTCCATGTATTCGTCTGTAGAATTGCATCCTGTGTAATCTCTCCAATCCTGTTCGATGTCACAGGAAGCATCTGTCTGCTCACTTGCCCAGCTTGTATCGTTAAAAGTCTCCCCTTCTACAGAATCCGGGTTCTCCGCATCTAAGTTCCATGTTGTGCAGGAGAACTGGAACATACCATCTTTGAATGTACCGGAGTAATCTCCTGTCATCTCTGTCTTGCTGTCTAACTGACATGCCTTACCAAGTTCTGTGAAGTAAGTATTGCCATTTTCGTCATAGTACCAGCAGTCTCCTTCCGGACCATATTCAGAAGTCATTCTTCCTTCCGGTGTTGCAAGCCAGTTTAAAATCTCCATACAAAGTTCCGGATATTCACAGTTCGCACCGATTGCCCAGATACCGGCATTGCTTCCCTGTGGATTCAAGCCGTATACAATTGGAGATGCCTCTGTCGGAACTAAAGAACACATCATCTTACCGGCACTTGTATGCTCATCTGTGTTGTAAGCAAGGCAGCCGGAATAGTTAAAGATAGAGAAGAATGTTCCACCATTTTTTGTCTTTTCTGTAACTGCTGTATCGTAAGTTGCTGTCATGGAGTCAGGGTCTACAAGACCTGCCTGGAACAGCTTATTGTAGAATTTCAACGCTGTTAAGTATGGGCTGTTATCTTCTAAGGCACCATGGAAATCACCTGTCTCCGGATCATACAGACCGATTCCAAGTTCATCATAACCGTAATATGCAGTTGCCGTTGATTTTACATACATAACAAGATCACCATCCCAATCCGGCCATAAAGAAACTGCATAAGTCGGGTTGCCGTTGTCATCTGTCGGGCAGATTTCTTTCATCTGTGTAAATAAATCTACCAAATCATCCCAATCGTTGACTTCCGGATAACCTAATTCTTTATAGAGATCCCATCTGACATCCCATGTGTAGAAGAACGACTGATGCTCGTCTGCGTTCTGTGCCACGTCCATTCCAAGACCGTAGACATTGCCGCCGGAAATATCCGCATTCTTATCTAAGGCAGCACTCATGTTCTCTTTGATATAAGAACCGTAGTCTGCTAACAAATCATCTTCGTTCCAGTCGTATAACATATTCTGGTCAACTGCTTCCTTGTAATCCGTATCAGAACCAAACACCACAATATCGCCAAGGTCGCCATTTTCCATACGTGTCTCAAACACACCGTCATCATCCGGCACGATGTTTAATTTTACATTGAATTTGTCTAACAGAATCTGTGCAGACCAGCCAATCTCTTCCCCGGAATAATTGGCACGCTGGCTGTAAACCGTCAATGTAATTGGATCGTCGGAGGAAGAACCTCCTGCGCTGCTGGATGTACCGCCACATCCTGTCAATGTTCCCGCCAGCATAGATGCTGTCAGGGCAGTCACTACTGCTGCACTTTTTACTCTTTTACTTCTTCTCATATTACTTCGTGTAGAGTCACGTTCCCTACACTTCACCCTCCTTTTCTTTTTTTATCATCACCCGCGCTTACCTTGCGGCAGCCACGGGAAAAAACCTGTTAACCTTTTACTGCTCCTAACATAATACCTTCTTCAAAATAACGCTGCATGAATGGATATACCAAAAGAATCGGAATAATCGATACCATTGAAATTGTGTACTTGATTACTTTCGCATTCAGTGCATTTTCCATCGCCGCTGCTGCTGCCGTACTGCTTCCGCTGTTCATGACCGAACCTAAGTTAGAAGAGGAATTCAGGTAAATGTACAGACGGTGCTGTAACGTATATAACTCCGGTGCATTCTGCATTAAAATCAGGGAATCCGTAAAGGAGTTCCACTGACCTACCGCTCCAAAAATTGCAACCGTTGCAAGAATCGGCTTACTGAGCGGCCAGATTAATTTCCGGAATACCGTCATATAGGAAGCTCCATCGATAAAGGCACTCTCCTCTAACTCTTTTGGAATCGATTCAATATAAGTCTTTACCAGAATAATATTGTAAGGTGCCACGATACCCGGAATGATGTAGGCGGCAAAATTATTCGTCAATCCCAACATTGACATATTCAAATACCATGGGATTAATCCCGCATTAAAATACATGGTAATGACTAAGAAACGATACCAGAATTTCCGGTGCCACATCTCTTCTTTTGTCACAAGATAACCCACGAAACCGGAAGCTAACACCATCAGGGCAGTTCCAAGTAACGTTCTTGCAAGCGATACGATAAGTGATGTTCCTAAATCATTTACATTTGTAAGTGCTAAGTAGTTGCTGATATTGATTCCATGTGGAATAAAATTGATTGCCCCTTTTTTTACCAGATCATTATCGGAAATGGTATTGATAAAGATGTAGTAAAATGGGAAAATACAACTTAATGTAAACAGGATATAAAACGTGTAATTTAAAATGTAAAACACGATATCACCCGGTTTTAATTTGTATTTCCGCTTATGTGTTTTATAGTAAGCTTTCTCCGCTTTTTCATCTAACTTTTCCTGCTGTGTCTTTGCCATGTTACTTCCCTCCTATACAATACTCTCGCCACGAATTGCCTTTGAAATACGGTTTGCCACAAAAAGCAGTACCACACTGACAATGGACTTCGCCATACTTACCACGGTCGAGAGCGGAATACTTCCGTTTCCGATACCTAAGTTGTAAACATATAAATCAAGTACCATGATATGGTTAGAATTCGTCGCATTCTGGAATACCAAATACTGATCCATACCATTGCTCAAAATACCGGCTATTGCCATCAAAAGCATAACGCAGTAGGTTGGAAGCAGTCCCGGAAGTGTCACATTCCACATTTTCTGGAAACGTCCCGCACCATCCACGGTTGCCGCCTCATAAAGCTGTTTGTCGATACCGGAAATACCGGCTATGTAAATAATGGCACTCCATCCGATTCCCTTCCAGAGTCCCCAGGCGAGCATCTTAAGCCAGGTGTGGGTATCGCCCATCAGATAGTTCGTTCCCTCTGTAATCCAGCCCCTTGACATGGCAAATGTATTCACAAATCCGTCTGTCGAGAAAATAGCAAGGGCAATCGCATAGATTAAAACCCAGCTGACAAAGTTTGGAATTGTGGTAAACGTCTGCACAAAACGACGGAATCTCTTGCTCTTAAATTCATTTAAGAAAATGGCAAATGCCATTGGAACCCAGCTCGTTGCAATTCCTAATCCACTCATTGCAAGTGTGTTCTTTAAGACACGGACAATATCTTTTCTTGTCGCTTCATTCTGGAACAAATAGGTAAACCATTTAAATCCAACAAAATTATCCCGCGATAACGTTCCACCTGCCTTGTAATCGAAGAAGGCATATCTCCATCCATACAGTGGAAGATAGCAAAACAGGAATGCCAGTGCCGCAAACGGCATGAACATCAAAAACAGGGAATATTTCGATTCCATCTCATATTTTGCATCCTTCTCTGCTTTCGGCAAAACAACTAAAATCATAATTGAAAGTACCAGGGTAAGAACGGTCATGCCAACGAATACCCAGAATCCACTCGGAATCGCCGCTCCGATTTTCTCCTGTTTCTGTGCCTGGCTCATCAGAATGTAGCTGACATAAAGCATTACTATTCCGACTGTCTGTGTCAGCGAGCCGCCCACCGAAAAACGAATCCCAAGATTTTTTAATTTCAGGTTACCGACAGACATGCATCCTCCGGCTGCTCCTAACAGGATGCCTGCTAAAACTAACAATGCCGATACCATAAGCAGGATAAACACAGATTGTGATACCCAGCCCATACGGAATGCCCTTCCACACTCACTTGTCAGACTCGAATAAGATACCGCACTTGTGAACAGTGACATGTTCTTATTGATTAAGTTACTGATCTTCGCCGGGTTCATTCCCGGAACAAATACTAAAACCGTTGCCAGCAAGGCAGCAATCCGCAGAACATAATATAATTTTTCTGCTTTCTTTTCCCTGACGGATACTTCACTCTCTTTCATTATAACCTCCACTACTTCTCCATTTGTATCATAAGATTTCTCTTAACTTACGATTATTATATAATCACCGGTAAAAAAGAAATACCTTAAATACTCGATAAAAAATACATGAATTTTGGGATTACCCCTTAATAAATATCAAAGTTTTTCCCATCCCGTATCATGACCGGGATAATCTCAAGCGGTGCCGGTACCGTGACAGTCTGTCCGCCCTCATACACTTTTTTCGTGTTCGCATCTGTCCATTTTGCGCCCTTCGGAAGATAAATACTGCGCTCCGTCACACCTGCCTCCATCACCGGTGCCACGAATAAATCTGCGCCAAACATATATGCATCCTCTGTCTCCCAGCATTTTTCATCCTCCGGGAAATCAAAAAACAACGGACGCATAACAGGTGCTCCCGTCCGGCTTGCCTCCTCCATGCAGGTTCTGATATAAGGTCTTAACCGCTCGCGGATAAACAGATAATTAGAAAGAATCTTGTAGTTATCTTCGCCAAAGCTCCATACCTCATTGTCCTGGCCGCTTGTCAGCTGCCGCACGCCGTTTCTGAACTCTTCCTCTCTCTCATACCACGGCGAACGTTCTCCGTGCATACGGAATACCGGGCAGAACGCTCCCCACGCAAACCAGCGGACTAACAATTCCTGAAAATCTTTATCCTTGATGTTTCCACCTAAAAATCCTCCGATGTCGGATGTCCACCATGGAATTCCTGCCATCCCCATGCTAAGTCCTGCCTGAAGCTGTTCCCGCATGGCACGGAACGAAGAATGAATATCTCCTGACCAGGTGAGCACACCGTACTTCTGGCTTCCTGCCCACGCACAGCGCACGAGACTTAATACTTCCGTCTCTCCCGCTTCCTTTAAGCCGTCATAAAATCCTTTTGCATAGCCGACCGGATAAGTGTTTGTGCACTGTAATGCCGGTCCTGCATAATAGCGGTAGTTGTCAAAATCATACGGTCCATACTCCGGCTCCGCCTCATCTAACCAGAAACAACGGATTCCCTTCTTATAATAATTCTCCTTACAGCGCTCCCACACATACTTTTGTGCTCCCGGATGCGTTGCATCATAAAAGACCGTATTGCCCATCCAGGTCATGTGCTGTTCCATGCCCCGGTCAGGTTCCACAAGATAGCCCATCTCTTTCATTTTTCCATAGTTTTCACTGCGCTCATCAATCGTCGGCCACACGGAGACAACAGTCTCAATTCCCATTTCCTTTAATTCTTTTACCATGGCTTCCGGATCCGGCCAGTCGAGCGGCTCAAACTTGAAGTCTCCCTGCATCGTCCAGTGAAAGAAATCAACTACAATTGCATCCATCGGAAGTCCGCGTCTTTTGTGCTCCCTTGCCACCGCTAAAATCTCTTCCTGCGTGCGGTAACGGAGTTTACACTGCCAGTAACCCATTCCGTATTCCGGCATCATCGGTGTTCTTCCGGTTGCAAGGGAATACTGCGCCTCAATTTCTGCCGGGGTGTCGCCTGCCGTGATAAAATAATCTAACTTTTTCGTTCTTTTTGCATACCACTCCGTTTTGTTCATTCCAAACGCTGCTGTTCCGATTGCAGGATTATTCCAGAAAAATCCGTATCCACGGCTTGAGACGAAGAATGGAACACTCGCCTGGCTGTTGCGGTGCGCTAATTCCAAAACAGCTCCTTTTTTATTCAAATGCTTCTCCTGATACTGCCCCATTCCAAATATTTTTTCATCATCATACGCCTCAAAACGTGCAGTCAATTCGTAATCCGTGCCGCCCGGAACCGGTTTTAATTCTCTTGCATCAATCCGGAGCGGTACGCAGTAACGGTTGATGCGGTTTCGGTTCCGCCAGTATTCTTCTGTCAGCACTTCTCCCCGCTGATTCAAAAACCGAATCCAGCCCTCGTGGGATACCTTTGCTGTGATTTTTCCATTTACAATTGTAACTTGTGTTCCCGTCTGGTGATACCGGCTGTATTCTTCCCCCTGATACCATGGGTCTGTCACATCCACCGTCTCAAAGGAAATCTTGACCGGCACTTCCGGCACTTTTTCGGTCAGTGCCCAATCGTTCTCATCCATTTTAGGCTCTGCCGTCATGCGCACGCGAAATGAATTCTCGCCCCACGGCTCAATCCAGACCTGCTTTTTCCCTTCCGCAATGATTACTTTCTTCTCTTCCTGATATATGTGCATTGATACTCCTCCTATTCTTCTTCCCCATAGAGAATCCCATTCGACCCCGTCGCAAGATAAAACCTGCCAAACTTCTGTTTGTCACCATCGATGCTGTTGATTTCTCCGTACATTTGTCGTTTGGTATTGATGCGCTCCCACGTGAGTCCCTCATCCTGCGTGCGATAAAAACCATAGGTTCCGTCTATCACGCCGTTGCAGTAGAGCACTTTCTTTCCACTCCGGTAATCCGTCTCCCCTGCCCCGATACCAAGTCCAACCCGGTAAATGATGTCCTCTTTTGCGCCAAGGTGCGTCACCTGCACCAGACCATCTTCCTTAAAGCCAAGTTTAAGCAGCCCATGCTCTGCGGCAGCGATATAAAAAACGCCGTCCGCCCCGGCATCTGCACGGATTTCCGTCTTGTCTGTACAGTCAATTTTCCCAAAGTCAACTCCGCTTAACACAGTCCCGGTCTCATAGAAACGGATGCCTCCATCCCTGCTGATGTAAAGCTGCCCATTACCACCAAATCCATAAAATAAACCGCTCCGCTTCCGGTCAGAAAACACTTTTAAGGTGCCGCTTTTTTGCTCCACGCCTTCTTTTGAAAAAACTCTGCTCTTTTGAAAGGTCGCTCCGCCGTCTGTACTTGCCACCACTCTGCTGAAAGGAAGCGTAATCATGTCTGCAATCGACCAGACAATGTTATTCCCATCAGGAGAGATTGCCACCCAGCCGGAATTGACATTCGGATGCTCAATCTCCCGTAAGGCTTTATCTATCTCCTCCGAGATGCCAAACGGCATGGCAAGCCGCTCAAACGTTTTCCCACCATCTTTTGATAAAATCAGACCGCCCTTCGTCTTTCCCTTCCAGTTGCCGCGCGGTGTCACAATGATTGTATCCGGGTCATTTTCGCAGTAGTCCGCATTGATACAGGTTATATAACGGTTTCCCTCGGCATCCGCAAAAGAATTGTCACACGGCTTCGTCAAATCTTCGAATAAGAAGCCTCCCAAATCCCCCAAAATATCAACTACTCTTGTCTTTACCCCTGGAAGACTGTAAACATTTAGGTGAACCGTCTCCTCGATTCCATCACACCAGTCTGTGAACGCACAGTCGTTTTCTTTTAGGCTGCGTGTCCGGAATACCCCGGTACCGGAATTAAACCATGCCTCATTATCATCAAACGGATTGATTTTTATATCGCTCAGCCAGTGAATCAGGGATTCTCCGCCGTTACACTCCGGTCTCATATACGGCGCACGGAACGTAATCGTTCCTTCGTCTAATCCGTAGAGAATCTGCTGCCAGGTCGCCCCTGCATCATAAGATAAGAAAACACTGTCGCCATCATCTTTTACAATGGTAGTTGCAATCAGCATGCCCTTCGTCTTCCGTGAGACATCGATTCCCGAAAAACCGTACTCTAACATCTCACCTTTTTGGATTCCTTTAAGCCCCACTCCTTTGACCTTTGAAGCAGCTCCCGGCGTGATGTCTTCCATTTTTCCCAGCGTTTTATCTTCTAAAATCGGATACCGCACAATGTGCCCGTCTAACACATCCCCGGAATCACAGCTATATCCATCTTCAATCACATAGGAACGCCTCCCGGTCGATGCAAACGTGACATACAAATAATCTTCATCCACGCAGAAGCGCTGTGCGACCTGACCGTTTTTCCTGCATCCCGCTATCCTGCGGGATGCAGGCTCTTCTAATTCTAAAAACGTCTTACCGCAATCCCTAGAATAATACAGGCTGTGTCCACGGCTTCCATCCTCTTTTTCCGTGGTCACGCCAGCGGTTCCGACAAGAAGCAGTTCCCCCACAAAGCCTGCAAATGTCAGATAATCTTCCGGCAAAGACTCTGCCTTTTCCCAGGTCCTCCCACGGTCTTTACTTATCCATAATCCATCCCTCTGGCTGGCAAAATAGAGCTTTTCACTATTTTTTGCATCCACAATCAGACGCTCTCCGGTTCCTCTTCCGTTTAAATTTCCATGAATCAGCACCGGGATTTTCTCATAGGTAAAATGCTCCCCATAGTCCTCTGAGACAGCTAACACGCCTGCCGATGTCCTGTTTTCCCCGCAGGCAATGTAAAGCCGGTTCGGATAATTATCGTCTAATGCAATCGAAATCGGATACGTCTCACTCAAATCTTCCGGTGTCACGTGCGAAATCAGGCTCTTCCATGTCTGCTGCCCTGCATCAAACCGATAGGTTCCGCCGATGTCCGTTCTAAGATACAAAAGATTCTTCTTATATTTATGATAAAGAAATCCTGTCACATACCCCCCCCCCGGAATCGGCAGATTCCGGTAACGGTACTTTATTTCCTTTGTTGTCATCTCTCTCCTCCATGCTGGTTGTACTTTTCCTTTTCTGATTGAAGTCTATCACAGCCCCCTGCGAAAAAATACTAAACATATTAGAGGTGATATACGTGAAATTTTTTTATAAGGCAATAAAAAAAGAAGCCCTGCTAACTGTGGTATTAGCATGCTTCTTTTTCATATGAATGTACAAAAATGTGGTTGGCAATAGTTAGTCTTAACTAACTGATACTTATTATAAAAGAGGCATTTGCATTTTGCAAGCCCCGTCTTTCAAATTTTTTCTCAATAAGAGAAGTTTAAATCATCGATACGGTACATGTTCTTACGATTAATAACCCCGATTTCCTCTAACATATTAATCATTCGATATACCGTTGCAAAGCCGATATTCTTATCTACCTTGCTTGCTTTATAATAAATCTCTTTACAGCTGGAACAATCGCTCCCCAAAATAACGTCCAACAATACCAGTCTCTGGTGTGTGATGCGGCATCCGTTGTCACGAAGTTGATTGATAATCATCTGCTTCTGCTGGTCGATAACCTCATCTTCTTTCTTCTGTGCTACAGTGTTGTATTTCATCGTCCTTTCTCCTCTCTTTTAGAACATTACTTTCCTACATGGGTTAGTTTAAACTAACCCATGTTTTTTGTCAATAACTTTTCTAAAATTTTTTCGTTTATTCCGGACTTCTTAAAACTTAACACACTGTGAAAACTTCTGTTTTGCACCCTCGACCTTTTTCTCTTCCGCATCCGGTGTCGGGTAAAGACCTCTGCTGTGCATCATCTCAAACACATCCTGCTGGATGCTGTGTTCCTGCTCAAGGCAGTGTAAAATGGCATCTCTGACATTATCATGCACACACTCGTTTGCGAATGTGTTGTAATGGTCGGTTGCTGTCTTTTCTGCCACCAATGCATCCGTTAAAATCTCTTTATCGCTGTATAATTCCTGCATTCTGTTACCACCCTTCCTTAACCTAACTGTGCATAGAGGGAATTGAAATGTCCCTGATGTTTCTCGGAAATCTGATTGAATTTTGCACTGACTTCCTCATCTGTGCTTCGTTCCGCTAACATTTTAAACTTTTTAATCAAAAGTTCTTCCTCTGTCAGTAAATCGTTCAAGGCGGATAACTCTTTTTCTGAAATCTGCTTTGTCATGGTATGCTCCCTTCTTTCTCAATTGATTTGTACGCGACAATTCTATTTTTTGAAATTCCGGGATTTTTATACCTGTTTCTAAAAATTAATCTGCCTTACATATTCTGTTTCAAATTGCGGGTGGACAGCAAGATTCTGCTCCTCTATCTGCGCTGCTATCGCTATAGTCTTCTCCCTGGCATCCGCATCACATCCGTAACGGATGGCTCCCTTTAACGATGCGTTTCCGATGGGAAGCACTTTTCCTCTCCACTCCTCCGGAAGCATGCCGATTGCAATCGCCGTCTCCTCCTTTAGCTGGTAACCAAATCCTCCGGCAAGATAAATCTTCGAAACGTCTGAGACTGCAATTCCGTAATCATTTATCAAAATCTCTATTCCGGCACGGATTGCAGCCTTTGCAAGCTGTACCTGACGAATGTCCTGTTGGGAAAATGCAATTCCATTTATAATCGTAAATTTATCGGTTTCTGCAACAAATGTACCCGCCCCATCAATTTTTCCAGATCGCAAAAGTTCCGCCACCATCTCTAAAACGCCGGTTCCACAAATGCCCACTGGTGTCCGCTTTCCAATGGTTTCATACTTCACCCTGCCGTCCTCAATGGTGACATGGCTGATAGCACCTGCCACTCCCGGCATTCCTTTTTCGATATTGCCCGCTTCGAGTGCCGGTCCTGCCGCGGTGGAGGCCGCAAGCATCCTCTCTCTGTTTCCTAACACCATCTCACCGTTTGTGCCCAGATCAAGCAAAAGTGTCATCTCATCCGACTCGTACATCCCGCTCTCATAAACGCCCATCACAATATCGCTTCCGATAAATGCAGAGACCCCCGGAAAAAAAACAACTTCCGCCGCAAGCATCTCATCGTCAAACACTTCACGATAAGACTTTCTTCCCGGTGCTAAACACACCGGCGTAAATGGGTACTGTCCTAATCCTTTACAATCATATCCTAAAAGCAGATGCTGCATCGTCGTATTTCCAGAAATAAAAACTTCCCCGATGTTCTCGCTGAAAGTCCCGGCACGGCGGATTAACGTCTTCATTCCCTGCACGATATCCTGCTGCAGCATCTGCCGCAGCTGCTCTGCATGTCCCTGATTTGCCGCTTCTATTCTTGCCAGCACATCCGTACCAAACAGCCTGCCGCGGTTCATGCAGCTCTGTGTATCCAAAATATGCCCTGTTTTTTTCTCAAAAAGTGCGATTGCAATTGTAGTTGTTCCTATATCGACCGCAATTGCCCTTTTCACATCAGAGCTTCCGGCTTCCTGCTTTTCTACCTCTACCGTGAGTGCTTCCATGGTCTCTTCCATGAATGCTTCCACTTCTATTATGGCATCCCCATTCCAGCCACAACGGCAGGAAAGACGGTATCCCTCTTGTAATTCTTTCTCTGAAAAAAAACGCTGCTCCGCCGCCACTGGTTCCGGTGCCCCTTCTAGAAAACGCACCCTGCATTTTCCACAGATTCCTTTTCCGCCACATGCCGAAAAGAATGAGATGCCATATTGCATCAAAAGTTCATAGCAGCTTTTTTCCCCGTTATGGCAGATTCTTTTGTCCGCTTTTCCTTCCTGTCGGATTATTAGTTCCATGTCAGCACCTCCTCTGTTCTGTTTGTCTCATCATACAATCCGTCTTTTTACATTTCGCGCAATCATGCATAAGCTCCATGCATGTGCGTTCTTCCGTAATCCGGTAACAGATGAGCATGCTTTTCTCCGGCTGCAGCATATAGCCGCTCGTCAGATGCACCGGACTCTCCCCGTCACACGCGAATGCTTTTAAAATCTCCGGATACTGCTCTAAGGGATAATCCACCGGTGCCTCCATGCGCTGTGAAATCCCATGACCGCCTTCAAGACAAAGTTCCCGGATTCTTTTCTGCAACTGGACATCCATCTGAAAAATCAGCTGATTCGAAAGCGCATCCAGCAAAAAAGCCTGCATCATATCTTTTTCCTGAAGCTTTGCAATCTCCTCCGTTACGGATTCCCCTAACGTAAAAAGACAGGCATAGACGGGGATTTCATTTCCTAATAACATACGTTTTATATATGCTTTCGGCGCAAAAACCTTCATCTTTTCTTTCCACAAAATCTGTAACGTATGCTTTAAGCTGCGGTAGAGCGGATTTCCTTCCCTGCACCCCGTCATGGCAAGCACTTCATCTGTCTTTAATTTTAAATGAAATGATGTTATCTCCATTTTTACTCCATTTTGAAACAAGTCCTACCGCCTTGTGGCAGTAAGACTCATTGTTATCGTTCTATTCATTTTTGATACAGCATTTCAACGTACGGAAAAGCTGTTTGGCATCCACCGGTTTGGCAAGATGTCCGTTCATTCCAGCCTCAAGCGACTTTCTGACATCCTCCTGGAAGGCATTTGCCGTCATGGCTATGATTGGAACCATTCTGGCATCTGCACGTTCTAATGCACGAATGGTTCTGGTAGCTTCTAACCCATCCATTCCCGGCATTAAAATATCCATCAGCACGATGTCATATTCATTCTCCGCAGACTCCTCAAATCTCCGCACTGCCTCAATGCCATTCTTTGCACAGGTGACAATCATCCCTTTCTTTTCTAACATCTTCTTTGCAATCTGGATGTTAATTGGATGATCTTCGCAGAGCAGCACCCTTTTTCCCTCAAGCAGGGAATCGTCGATTTCAGAAATTTCTTTCACCTTCTGCTCCGGATTCTCACAGACCTCTGCTTCCAATTCAACTACAAACTCACTTCCTTTTCCGGGTTCGCTGTTGAGCGTGATACTTCCGCCCATCAGGGAAACAAGATTTTTCACAATAGCAAGTCCTAATCCGGTTCCTAAAATTTCCTCCTTCTGCCTCTCCTGGGAAAAAGGTTCAAACACGTGCTTCTGGAACTCTTTTCCAATTCCAATTCCGGTATCCCGCACGATAAAATGTATTTTTACAATGTTATCTTTTCTTGAAATATGGCGGACTAAAAATGTTACTTTTCCACCTTCCGGCGTGAACTTCACCGCATTCGACAAGAGATTAAACAGTACCTGATTGACTCTTAATTTGTCCCACTGCACACAGTCACAGACAATTCCCTCCGTGCTTATCTCAAACTCCACATCTTTCGAATAACAGTGTGGACGGATGAGTGTATCCACCTCTTTTAACATCTCATTCAATGGATACGGCTCCCGTTTCAGTGTCACAAAACCGCTCTCAATCTTGGTCATGTCAAGAATATCATTGATTAATCCCAGCAAAAACTGGCTCGAACTGTCAATCTTATTCAGATAATCTAACACTTCCACCGGATGTTCCAGCTCCTCTTTTGCAAGTGCCGTCATTCCAATAATTCCATTCATCGGCGTCCGGATATCATGGCTCATGCGGGATAAAAATTCCGTCTTTGCCCTGTTCGCACGTTCTGCATCCTCTAACGCATTTTGCAGCTGTTCTAACTGCTTTTGTTCCTGCTCATACACTTCCGTAATATCACTTCTGGTGAGCAGCACAATCTCCTTCGTAGAGTCTAAGTAACAATACTGCAAACGCTTCTTCCGTCTCACTCCATCTGTTGTCTCAATGCTGTAAATATGATGATAACTTTCCGAGTCCTCAAGCTGCTTTTGTATCATCTCAATGCTGGTTGCCTGTTTCACACGCTCCCGCTCCTCCGGGATTACGAAACTTTCTATCATCTGTTCCATACCCTTCTGATAGCCGCGGTAACGGTATAAAATGGCATTCTCCTCACCCTTTTTGATACTGTAGACCTTCATGGTCTGACTCTTCACATACAAAAGTGCAAGGTAATCGTATTCGACGTTTGTTACCTGCGAGATGATATTTTTCTCTAACACGCTGACCGTAATGTCATATGTGTAGGAAAATGCCATCAGCTCACTTGTCTCCGGTCGTGAAAACAGCCGGATTCCCGTTGACACCCAAACAGTTTCTTCCCCAATAATATCTCTCTGATAATCATAGGAAAAGCTTGTGATTCCCTCTGAAAATTTATGCTGCAGGGATTCTCTGCAAAACATACTCCTTAACTGTCTTTCGTCCTGCTTCTTGCGTGCCATGCTGCTGATTTTCTCCACAAAATCATCGTACGTTACCATCTCAGCGAGTGAAACTGCTTCCCGGTTTTTGGGAATATAATATTCTATTTCATTTGTAGTTAAATTATATCTTCCCTTCGCAATCAGATTCTCATCATTGATGTCATTACTGAAACGAAGCTGCTCTAAATACAAATGCTCTGCTTTCTTCTGCTCATCAATCCTGACGGAAGTTCCAATAATCTTTTTCTTTTTTTGTTTCTTATCATAAAGAGATGTCATTTTAATCCGGTACCAATGCTCCTCCCCGGATAAATGAAATTTCACATCACATTCCGCGTTCTCGGCCCCATTTTCGATACGCAGGAATGCATTCCTTAGCTTTGCGGTCTCCTCCGGTGCTTCAATTCCACGATTAATGTAATCCATAGACCAGTTGTCTATCACCTGCGGTAACCCCGTTGCCTTTGAAAAATTCTGGTCTATGACCATCTTTTTTTCGTCTGGAAAATAAATCCATATCCGCATACTGGAATTCCCAATTGCCAGCATCATGGTCGCCTCGTCTTCTTCTAACTTCTTGCGCAGCTCCCGGTTCTTTTTCCCCGTCCAATATAAAATCCCGATAATAACCAGCATCAGAAGCAGAATAATGGAAAACGTTATCTTCACAATCCAATTCATTTTCTTCTCCTCTTCCTCCCCACTTGTCTTATTATACCAAATTTTTGTATCTGGGAATATCTTTTTGTTAAATTCTCCTAAATTTTTTTATTCTTTTTGGTCATATTCATCCAAAAAATGATGAACCACGCCATCTTTTTTGTATGCGATGACCGTACTTAAGTTGACATTTTCCACACTCTTGAAAATATTTCCCTCCACGTAAGGGTTCTCTTTTTTGAGTTCGCGAATCAGCTTCTTCACCTCTAAACGCTTCGATGCAGAGGTTCCGTCCTCATTACAGCTGCTGCATGTCTCGGTAAAGTGGCAGGCACACTGTAAAAAGTTTAAGTGGTTGTAATCTCTCCAATGCTTGATATCGTCCTCACGCACCAGGTAAAGTGGACGAATCAGCTCCATCCCCTCAAAATTCGTGCTGTGAAGCTTCGGCATCATCGTCTGCACCTGTGCCCCATAAAGCATGCCCATCAAAATGGTCTCAATGACATCGTCGTAGTGATGTCCGAGCGCAATTTTATTGCAGCCTAATTCTTTTGCCTTGCTGTATAAGTGACCGCGTCTCATGCGTGCGCAAAGATAGCATGGGGATTTCTCAATCTCATAGACCGCATCAAAAATATCCGACTCAAAAATCGTAATCGGAATGTTCATCATCTTTGCATTTGTCTCGATTAATTTCCGGTTAATCTCGTTATAACCCGGGTCCATTACCAGAAATACCAGATCAAACTGAAACTTATTGTGGCGTTTCAGTTCCTGAAAACACTTTGCCATCAGCATGGAATCTTTTCCACCTGAAATGCAGACTGCAACCCTGTCCCCCTCCTGCAGCATCTGGTACTGGTTGATTGCCTTTGCAAAACGGCTGAAAATCTGCTTGTGGAATTTCTTGCGGATACTTTTCTCAATCTCTTCCGCGCGGTTTTCCTCCTGTGCGTCCTCCTGCTGCTCGCTCTCTTCCATCTGTACTAACAGCCATGCATTGTATCCACCCTGTATATTATATGCAAGGTATCCCTGTTCCACCAGTGTATCGACAAATTCGCGGCTTGTTGCACCTGTCTTACAAAATACGCAAAGCGGTGTTTCCTTCGACAGTTCTCCTGCCTTCTCCTCAAAATTATCCGGTGTCACATGCACTGCTCCCGCGATTGTTCCATATTGATAAAGTGACTCATCCCTGCTGTCGATGAGCACGTATTCTCCTACCTCTTTTAATTGTTTCCATGTAATATCTGAACCATTTTTAAATTTCATATCTATCTCCATTCCTGTACGGTTTGTTGCGCACTGTTACTCCTCAAATAAAATAGACCATAGCCCTTTTTTTGTCAAGATAACAAAAAAGAATCCTGCTTGCAGGATAATCGAGAAAAGGCGCCCTCTTTTTTTGCAAAAAGAAGACGCCCGTTTTTTACTTTTTAACTACGCTTGTTATTGTATAATTCTTCAGTTCTGCACTCGAATAATCCACTCCGTCTGCAGGCTTTGCGCCGAATCCAATCTGAATCTTTTCTCCTGCTGAAATGGTGGCATTATAACCTGCATTGGTAATGACATAATGCGTGCCCTCATGGCTTGTAATCTGACCGCCCCAGAGCGATGTGATTTCATCTTCGTAATCAAATTCAAGTGTCCACTCTTCAATGTCTGTGCTTCCGTTATTTTGTATGGTAATGGTTCCCGTGTAACCCTTTGGCCATTCACAGTTGCGGACAAGTGTCACTTCCGCGGATACTTCCTGTGCATCCTTTTTCTCTTCACTGATTAAAACAACATTTTGCGGTTCCGGCTTTTCCTGTGCATTGTCCACTTTTGCAATAAAGTAAAAGCTTGTCTTCGCGCCAGATTTTAAATTGTGGTTCCACTTTGGCGCCGTCACCTCCACAATTCCGTCTTCCTGTGAATCTAACTGTGCACCCCACAACGTTGTAATCGTGCCGTCATAAGAAAAGGAAATGCTCCAGTTTTTTAATACTTCCTCTGACACATTTGTAATCGTCAGTTCGCCAAGCACATGATTGCCCCAGGAAGAGATGGTGCGGTAGCTGCTTGCAATCGCAGCCACCTCCTCTTTCTCAGCCTCTTCAAACTGTGCTGTCGCCGTCACATTTTTTCCAACGGTTAAGGTAATGGTCTCTTCCGTTCCGATACAGGTATCGCCAATATACCATCCCTTGAAGGTAAAGTCCTTATCCGCTGTCGCGGTAAGTTCCGCTTCCTTGGCATAGGCACTTCCTGTTACGCTGCCGTTTCCAGCGGAAACTGCCTGAATCTGAACCGGTGAAATTGTAAGATTGTTTACCGTGCTAAGTTCGCTCCACCAATATGCCGTCTTTGCTTCCCCGACACCGTACGTTAATTCATCACACTCACTGATATAGTCTAACATATCTTCATAGGTTGCCCCGGAACTGTTTTCTGCCGTCTCGATTTCCTCTCCGTTCACTTTCATCGTTACACTTTCCTTCGTAATTTCGATTGCAATGAGTACCTCGTCTCCCGGTTCAATGCCTAAATCTGTCGCTGCATTTGCACCGCCTGCACCCGGCTGGTTGATGTCAATCCAGTTCCCTGCCGCATCGTTGTAACAGATGTACGGTGCACTCTGAATGGAAACCCTTCCTCCGGTTGTACTGTTATAGAAACTGAAAAGTCCGTCCCAGCCACTTTTTGCTGCATCTTCCGACCAGGTCATCGTGTAGGTAAGATACAACTGCTCTAACTGTTTTCCATAATATGGATTGTCTGTTTCTTCACAATCTGAGGTGGAAGTAATCGTAAAGCTGTCTTTTTCCAAGGTATCTGTTGCTAATTCTTTTCCAATGATGGATACATCTGTCAGTGTGCAAAGTTCCGTATTCCAATAGGAAGTGACTGCCTCACCGACACCCCAGCTAAACTGGTCTGCTGCTTTGATTGCCTTCAATACGGAAGATGTGCTACAGCCGGAATCCACAACCGATACCGGAATCTCCATTCCCTCAAAATACATGGAAATTTGTTCTTCTGTAATTACAATTGTAAAGTTATATTCTTTTCCTGCTTCTAATCCATAAGTTGAAATGACATTCGTGCCATCGTCTGCCGGACGGTTGACATCCATCCAGTTTCCTGCTGCATCGTTAAAGCAGAGATACGGTGCGGTCTGGAAGGAAACTCTTCCTCCGGTTGTGCTGTTATAGAAACTGAAAATACCATCCCAGCCGTTTTTCGCTGCTTCCTCGCTAAACGCAATCGTATAATCTACGGTCACAGCATCAAACGATGCATTCTGAAATGGATTGCTGATATAAGTAATATCGGAATCTGTGGTCAGTTCCAGGGAATCCATTGTAATCTCCGGATTCTCCACCACCTCATCCTCGTCGGTCGACTCTGATACAGGTCCTACTGTGCAGACTACGTTTTCAATCGAAACATTTGCTTCATCATAGCCCGCTGTTGCCCACCAGGAGCCGTAACCAAAGTACAGGCTGTCGGCAGAACCATAGAGCCAGTCTAAGACTTTTTTGTAGCTCGTGATGGAGGCAGAGCCGTTTTCTGTGGATACAATCTCTTCTGTGTATGCAACCTCATCATTGACGGTCAAGGTAAATCCTGTTTTCGTCAGATTGATTGCCACGTGCGCCTCCTCGCCGATGTAATCTTCCACAAGGCTGTAGCTGTTGATGTTTGCATCAAAATAACTTCCGCCTGCATTGTAACCTAAGTATGAACCCGGTGTAAAATACAGTCTTCCGTTCGAACAGCCGTTTGCCAAAAATGCGAGTATTGTTCCTAATACATGCACTTCCCCGGTCGATGCGGCATCAAATTCAATGGTCACGCCGCCGGATAAATCGAGACCGTAATTGGTTCCATAATAAAATGGATTCGATACGGAAAGGCTTCCGTCTAAATGCGTTGCTAAATCCTGTGCGTCATCGGTAAAATAAGAACCTACCACGATGGAATCCGTCGTGTTCTGTGCTTCTGCTTTTACCGTCACGCTGTATGCTTTTTCGTAATAATAATCGCCTTTGCTGATTGTCTCCGTCAGCGTTACCGTTGTATCCTCGTCCGGCACCTGAATACTTCCATCGTCTGCAAGTACGGATGGTGTGTCCGAAGACCATGAGATTGCCGCGCCGTTTAATCCTTCCGTCACAAGTTCAATGTCACTGTAAGTATTTTCTGGTACCACAATGCTGCTGTTTACCACATTCTGTGCTACGACTGCGTCATCTGTCGGTTCTCCGGAACCCCAGACGCAGAGCCCGCTGTCGCTTACAACCGTAAAGCACATCGTTGTGATGTTGCTTCCGTCAATGACCTGTTCCGTAAAGACACCCTTGTAGTTCGTTCCGTCTAACACAAGCTGTGCATACGGTGTTCCCTCTGTCATCGTCCAGGTTCCGGTCATATCTCCTGTCACAGTTCCATCTTCATTTAATGTAATAGAAACTGGAGATTCATATGCCAAATCTGCATAGTCAATCTGATACTCATGCGTAATCACATCATAGCTTCCGGTCACCTCATCCTGTGTATAGCCGGTTGCCGACAAGGTCTCACCGGAATACTCATATGGTGCTGCCACAAGCCAGCCATCCTCGTTTACAAAAAGCTGGTGTACGCGGACTTCATGCGATGCCGTTCCGTCTGCAAATTTGGTGTGGTATACCACATAAATTTTTCCATCTGCATCCACAAAAGCAGAGTTATGTCCCTGTGCCACCTCTGCAACATCCATGGTATCCCACTTGTAGTTGCCCATTAATTTTTCGCCATAATTGTAATCCGAATTGGTACTGCTGTAATTCATGATGTACTTTGAATAGATGGCGCTGTTTCCATTTTCATCCACATATGGACCATCCGGCGTCTCGGAGCGGAACACTCTCATGTTGTAACCGCCCTCCGGAGAATAGAAACCGTAGGAAATAAACAGGTAATAATAATTTCCAATGTGCTCGATATAAGGGCCTTCCCCGGATACATAGTAACCGCCTGCTATCTTCGTTCCAAAATACGGATCAGATGTCATGGAAGCTCCCAATGCATCGTAGGTATCTTCACAACTAACCGTGTAGTCTCTAAGTCCCGTGTTCTCATCGAGCTGCAACATATAGATTCCACCTGACCAGGAACCATACGTCATCCAGAGATTTCCATCTTCATCGTAAAAAACTGCCGGGTCAATCGCATGCGGATAATAAGTTCCCCAGCTTGAATCCGCAATCTTCTGGTAACGCTCCGGCAGTTCATCCATCTCTCCTAACACAAGTTCTAAGTCCGTGTCATGGAACGATTTTGTGGAATCTGCCGTAGAAAATCCGGTAAACACGATTGGTCCCTGATAAACATAAGGGCCTTCGATGTCGTCCGCTGTCAAAAGAATAATGCTCGAATTCCACGTTGCACCGTTTAAGCTTAAATACATGCACCATTTTCCCATCGCTTCATTATAAATGACATCCGGTGCCCACATATTTCCGCTTACCGTGTTATCAGAAATCCATGCTGCGGCGTCATAACTTCCAAAATCCACCGCGTAGACATTGCCATCCGAATCGAGGACATTGACCTGTCCTGTATAGGCATTTTCTGTAAATGCTGTCTCATAGGATACAACCTCCCCTGCAGCATTTCCAAATAATGTACTGCTTGTAGATTCATTTGTCACAGAAGTCCAATTCTCCAGGTCGGTCGATTTTGCGACTCCCATGTGTGAACCAAAAACATAATAATTTCCTTCCTCATCCACCACAACAGACGGATCGTGAACACTCACCCTGTCCTGTGATGTCTCCCCTGTCAGCCTTTCGACCTCCTCATCGGTCAGACAAATCGTCGCTGACGTGCTCTCTTCTGCCTGTACAGTCATCAGGCTGCCGTTTCCCCAAAGGCTGCTGATTACCATAGCTGCTGCGAGTACAACTGAAAAACCTCTCTTCATTTTTCTACCTCCCAAATGTGTTTTAGATTCTGCCTTTCACCCCACTGGCATGTACTCCAAATTAGACATTATCATATGGGAATTTTTTTGTCACTACGCTTTTTACATTTTCGTAAAATATTTCAGTTTTTATTGTAGTCGTTTAGTCACTTTTTACAATGACTTTGGTACTATTTTTTCTTTTTAGCCTTGATATTTGTTTTAGTTTTCACGTTTTCATCTGTTTTCTAAAGTATTTTAGTTTTTATTGTGATTCAAGATAAATACCAGCATCATCTTCTGGGTACAAAAAAACTGCTCCGAATGTATCTCGCCTTTCTCAAAAGGATTACATTCGGAGCAGTCTTTGTATCTGCCAGAACAGGCACACCTACGTTCCAAAACGCTTCTTAAGTTCATGCTCAGTCGGAATAATAGGAAGAATCATAAAAACACAGCCTACCATGCTCAGAATTCCACCATAAATTCCAACCATATCCTCACTCTTTCCAAACAACAACAGCATTCCTATCACCACAAGAAATAAAACCACAAATCCACTGTAAAACCAGCACTTTCCAAAATATCGCTGAGAAAAATCCCACGCTTCTTGGCTCGCCATTGCTCTTCTGGTGCGGTAACCATAGATTCCATTGATATTTTTCGGTGGATGTTTGCAAAAAAGATGCCCAAACCCCACCATCATCACTGGAAGCAATAAATTGACACCAAACATAAAAATCCAAAATCCCATCTTATGTTCTCCCGTTTTTTTCAATCTTTTTCAAATACCGGTTATCGAGGTAGTTGTGATATAAAATCATTCCTATTATACCACCACACATTTCTGTACAGTGCACAATAACTGACAATCGCAAGATACATTATATTATCTACCGTCATGACATTCACCTCCTACTGCTATCTCATGTAAATACCGCACAATTTCCCATCTTCATCAAAGGTCAGTGTATATATTACACGTACATTTTCATAGGAAGCATCAATCTGAGCCACCGCAAAATGCTGTCCTTTCTGAGTCATTTCAACAAAATAAGTATTCTTATATTCCTCCAACGCGCCAAAGTCCTCGCAGGCTGCCTCCTTCGCCTGTGCAAGTCCTCCATCTCTTAACGCTGCCTTTAACTCATCTGTCATAAGCTGTTCTAACTCCTGATATGCGTCCTCGTCCAGCAATCCGAGCACCTGTTGTGACTGCGTCCATACTTCCTGTTCCGAAAATATGCTGCTCTCACTGATTGGCTTTGTCTTTGGAAGCATCCAGTAAAAAAATCCTGCTGTCACAAACAAAAAAACTGCCACCACAGCCACAATCAGAATAATCCGGTTCCTTTTTGTCCGCTTTCGCGACCTGCTCTTTTCCTCTTCTGATAAATTCTCATTGAATTCCTCTGCCACCTCTTCCGGCGTTCCCATTTCCTGCAAAACGGCATCGAGCGTCTGTCCCTGTTCCACTGCACTCGCAATATCCGACTCTAACTGGCGTATCATTTCTTTTCTCACTTCCGGACTGCACTGCAGCTTTCCTGCCACTTTTCTGGTATATGCTTTTGCTGTCATTTTTCCTCATCCCCCATTAAAATCTGATTGACACGGTTCGAAAAAGTATCCCAGAGCACTTTCAGTTCTTCAAGCGTCTCCGTTCCCTGTTCCGTAATTCTGTAATATTTCTTCGAAACGGATTTTCCCTCGGGCGTGCTCCAGTAATTCGTCACAAGCCCATCCTCCTCAAGCCGGTATAGAATCGGGTAAAGCGTTCCTTCCTTTAAGGTGAACATCCCGTCTCCGCTTTCCTTCAGTTCGCTGATTAGCTGATAACCGTATTTTTCTTCCTCTGCAAGCAGCCGTAATACCAGCATCTCAAGTACGCCTTTTTTCATCTGCTTCTCATACTTTGTATTCAACTTCTCACCTCATAGTATTTAGTATTACTAAATACATTTTATTACAATACAATAACCGTGTCAATCCATTTTGGGTTCTTATGTTTCATCCTGGCAGGAAAAAATGTGCCATTCTCCGTCTAACAGCACCTCTATCTCATTTTCATCCGCTCCGTACTGTCCACCATATCCTGTTCCAAAGTTCGTCTGGTTATTTTCCGTCGGCTGACCGGACTCCACGGACGAATCCAGTTCAAAATCCATGACACCGCACCGCGCAGTGTTCGATACATTCCCAGTATCGTAATACAGCTTATCATCCAGTTTTACCATGCGAAGCTGCTCTTTTTCCCCGGCGGTCTCCGTCTCTTCCATTTCCACGCTTTCTGTACGTTCATTTTCCAGGCTCTCTGTCCCCGTGTCCACCGGACATTCAAAACTGCTTGTGACCACTTCCGGCTCCGTTCCTTTGCACCCTGCGGCTCCTGCTACCATGACTCCTAATAAAAGCAAACACCTCGTTTTTTTCATATCCATTTCCTCCTTTTGTTCTCTTTATCAGTATAGACGCGAAAAAATTCGAAACGTTGCAGCATCTTTTACAGGGCACACACCTGACAGACTTCCCGCACCCATCTGTCAGCATCTAAAAGCAGTTCCTCGTGGCGCAGATCAAATTCTATGATGTCCGGATTTGCAAAATGGGCTTCGTAACGCTTCCGATATTTCTCTCCCATTTTCTTCGCATAAAAAACATGAATGGTTGTCCCCGGAACCTTTATCCTTTCCCCAACTTTGGTATACAAATCGGTGCAGAACTGATTTTTCATGGATTCCTTCGATATAAAAGAGAAATCCCTTTTTTCTCCCGCACCCATGAGTTCCATAAATTTCTTTATATAATCAGAACTTTCGTTCCCTTCGTTCATTTTTTTCTCAAAAATCTTTTTCATAAACACATTGCCTTTTCCTGTAATCATCGGATAAAACAGTGGCATCATGAGTGCTGTCTCGATTTTTGCCAGCCACTTTGGCGCCTGATCCATATCACTCGAACCAATGATGGCATGCTCGATGTGAACATTCTTTCTGCTCACAAGCAGCGACACAAACGAACCGCCCAGTGAACAGCCGTACGCTGCGTATATCTCTCCTCTAAAATTCTCCTGAATATACGCTTCCACCTTTTTCGTCTCGTCAAGTTCCGACACAAACGTTGTCTGCTCTGTCTCATCAAAACCGCTATAGCTGACGACGACCGTGTAAAAATGCTCCTGCAGCCCATCTAAAACGTGCCCGAAATTTGTTTTCCAATAACAACAGGTTCCCGGAAATAACATGATGACCGGCTTTTCCTTATCTCCAAATGCATATGCTTTCATTTTAAAAACCTCCGCTTTTTTTAGAAATATTTTTTATCCCCAAATTTTATATGTAAATATTGGGGGGCAAAAAAATATATAATGATATGGGTTAGTCTCATCTAACTAATGTTATCATACCACTTTCTCATGCGATATGGTATATCTTTTTCTGCCTTACCGGCTGTTCCGGGCTTTCGCAGGTCATAGAAATCATTGGCTGTTGCCGCATATTATATTAAGATGTAGGTTTTAATCCACCCCATTCGTAAGAAGCTTTATAAGAACCTTCACTTATTGCTCTTGTCTGAGTTGCTTCATATTTTGTACCATTTACTGTTACCACATATCCTTCCGGATCTTTCGGCGTAGTATCAATAATGAAAATATTTATCATCTTTCTATAAACAAGATTTTCCGTTACCGTCTGTTCATCACTGAACTGTTTAAAATAAGAGTCTTTTGTTGGTTCTTCATTCCATCCGACAAATCCGGAATCCCCGTCTTCGTCCGTTCTTGTAAATCCATTTGCAGGAAGTTTAAATGGAGTGTCATAGTATATGGTAATGCTTTCCATACTTCCACTGATTACTTCATTGTCACTTTCATCCGGGTCAAACTATATGATTCTTCCGTTCCATCCTCTGTTGTAGCAAAACAGCTATCGAAGATAGACCGAATGAGTCCAGAATCGTATACAAGGTTTTTAGAAAAATGTTTCAAGAAAATGGGATATGGCGCAAAGTCTACAGAATGCTATTCTTGCAAAAGAATCTGCCGGATGCAGACGTATTATTATGCTTACAAATGGTGCTTTTGCAAAAGACGTATCCCTTGCTGCAGCAACTTATGGAATTATTTTATGGGACAGACGTAAAATGAAACGTTTTCTGACTGGAAAAAAGACAATGCCTATTCCGGAAGATATGGATAAAATAGAAAACTTAAAATAACAGAGTATTCTACACATGCAATCTAAATATTGAATCGTAATCATTGAATCAGTTGGTAGAATTTGGTATAATTATATTTAGAGCGCTACTAATAACGGTAGGCGGTTTGCCCTCATTCAGAGGGACTGGACCCTCTGATTACATAGAAATCATTCACTTTGAATGAAATTTATTAAAAGAGGGTGATGCTAATGGTTACTCATTCTGAATTATTTCAGTTCACTATGATGCTCATTGCATTCGCAAGCTTAATTTTAAATTTGCGAAATAAAAAATAACCGCCACTTTCGCCCGTGCGGTTATTTTCGTAACACAAAATAACTATTTATTAGGGCTAACCGTCTATCGGTAGCACTCTTTCTATAATCATATTAACACTATCTTTCGATTATGTCAAAAGAATATTTTCAAATATGACACAAAAAATGCCTGAACAATCACAGTCCAGACATTTTTCCATCTACTTTCTTTACTTTACTGCACAGACAAATAAGAATATCCCATCAGGCTCTCGTCCACTTCACGAGCCACCTCACGTCCCTCGCGGATTGCCCATACTACTAAGGACTGTCCACGATGTGTATCTCCTGCTGCGAAAACATTTTTTACATTGGTTGCATAGGCATCTTCTGCCGTTGCCACGTTTGTTCTCTGATTCAACTCTACGCCAAACGCATCTGCAACATATTTTTCTGTTCCTAAAAATCCTGCTGCAATTAAAACTAAATCTGCCTGCATTTTCTCCTCGGAACCTGCGACTTCTGTCATCACCATACGACCTGTCTTCTCATCTTTTTTGCTCTCTAACTTAACGGTCACTAGACCGGTCAGATTACCGTTTTTGTCTTTTAAAAATTCTTTTACGGTTGTCTGATAGATACGAGGGTCATGACCAAAAACTGCGATTGCTTCTTCCTGACCGTAGTCTGTCTTACAGACTTTTGGCCACTCAGGCCACGGATTATTCTCCGCGCGTTTATCCGGTGCCTTTGGCATCATCTCAAGCTGTGTCACACTCGAAGCACCATGACGAATAGAGGTTCCAACACAGTCATTTCCGGTATCGCCACCGCCGATGATTACAACTTTTTTTCCTTTTGCAGAGATATAATTTCCATCCTTTAAATCAGAATCCAAAAGACTTTTCGTCGTTGCCTTCAAGAAATCCACTGCAAAATAAATTCCTTTTGCATCTCTTCCCGGTGCTTTGATATCCCTTGGATTTTTGGCTCCACAGGCTAAAATCACACGGTCATATTCTTTCAAAAGTTTTGCCGCCTTGATGTCTTTTCCAACGTTGACGCCTGTCACAAATTCGATGCCTTCCTGCTTCATAATGTCAACCTTGCGGTCAATTACCCATTTTTCTAACTTCATATTTGGGATTCCATACATTAAAAGTCCACCGACACGGTCATCCCTTTCATATACCGTTACTGAATGACCCCGTTTGTTTAACTGGTCTGCTGCAGCAAGACCGGCAGGACCGGAACCGATGACTGCCACTTTTTTACCAGTGCGCACCTTTGGAGGTTTCGCTGCTGCATAACCTTCCTTGTATGCATTTTCAATAATTCCGTGCTCATTTGCCTTACAGGTAACCGGGTCTTCCCAGTGTCCGCAGGTACATGCCGCCTCACAGAGTGCCGGGCACACCCTCGACGTAAATTCCGGGAAATTGTTAGTCTTTTTCAGACGATTGTATGCCTGCTCCCAATTTCCTGTATAGACTAAATCGTTCCACTCCGGCACAAGATTGTGCAACGGGCATCCTGATGTCATTCCCATAATATTCATCCCTGCCTGACAAAACGGAACGCCGCAGTTCATACATCTTGCACCCTGACGCTGCTGTTTCTCCTTCGACAGTGGTATATGAAACTCGTTAAAATTCTTGATTCTTTCCTTCGGCTCTATTGCAACTGCATTTTCTCTATCATATTCCATAAATCCGGTTGGTTTTCCCATCTTATTCAATCCTTTCTCAAATCATCACACAAATTATAGCTAATCGGGGAAGAATGCTGTTTTCTAGCCCCTTCCCACTTCTGAGGAAGAATGCTGCTCTTGCATTCTTCTAAGAACTTAGAGGGTCTTAGATGCTGTCTTGTAGCATCTTAGAGCCTCTTAGTTCTTTACTTAGTTCTTTGTATTAGCATAAAATGCTTCAATCTGTGCCTGCTCTGAAGATAATCCTTTCTCTTCCATCTGTACAATTGCCATAAGCATACGATTGTAGTCGTATGGGATTACCTTCTTGAATTTTGGTAAGTATTCACTGAAGTTCTCTAAAATCTCGTTTCCTTTTTCTGAATTGGTAAAGGCAACGTGCTCTTTTATCATGTCCTTCAGTTCCATAACGTCATACTTGTTCGTTACTTCCTCTGAGAATACCATTTCCTTGTTAATTCTTGTATAGAGATCATTGTCTTCATCTAAAACATATGCAACTCCACCGCTCATACCGGCTGCGAAGTTCTTTCCTGTTTTACCAAGAACGACAACGCGTCCACCTGTCATGTACTCACATCCATGGTCGCCGACACCCTCTACAACTGCGGAAGCACCTGAGTTACGAACACAGAAACGTTCTCCTGCCACACCACTGATAAACGCTTTTCCGCTTGTTGCTCCATAGAGTGCAACGTTACCGATGATGATATTTTCATCTTTTTTGTATTTTACGCCAGCCGGTGCATAGACCACCAGCTTACCGCCGGAAAGACCTTTTCCAAAGTAGTCATTGGAATCTCCAACTAACTCTAACGTCAGTCCCTTCGGAATGAAGGCTCCAAAACTCTGTCCGCCTGCTCCGGTACATTTAACTACAAAAGTATCTTCATCCAACGTATCATCATAGCGTTTTGTAATTTCAGAACCAAAGATTGTACCAAAGGAACGGTCTGTATTGGTAACTTCCACGTCAATACTTCTCTTCTGCTTGTTATTCAATGCAGTCGAAAGCTGTTTCATCAGCACTGTCATATCCTTTGTCTTCTCAAGTTCAAAGTCATACACCTGTTTTGCATCAAATGTTACTTTTTCTTTTGGTCCAGCAAATGGATTATTTAAAATCTTGGATAAATCAAGTTCTTTCTCTGTGTTAGTCAGGTCTTCACGCACTTTTAACAAATCGCTGCGGCCTACCATCTCATCGATGGTACGGCAGCCTAATTTTGCCATATACTCTCTCAGTTCCTCAGCAATGAAGCGCATAAAGTTCTCGACATACTCCGGTTTTCCGGCAAATCTCTTACGAAGTTCCGGGTTCTGTGTTGCGATACCTGCCGGACATGTATCTAAGTTGCAGACACGCATCATGACACATCCCATTGTTACAAGCGGAGCTGTCGCAAATCCATACTCTTCCGCACCAAGCAGCGCTGCGATGGCAACGTCACGTCCGCTCATCAGCTTACCGTCTGTCTCGATACGAACTTTATTACGAAGCCCATTCATAATCAATGTCTGGTGCGTCTCAGCAAGTCCTAACTCCCAAGGAAGTCCTGCATTGTGGATGGAACTGCTCGGTGCAGCACCGGTACCACCGTCATAACCGGAAATTAATACAACCTGTGCACCCGCTTTTGCAACACCGGCTGCGACCGTACCAACGCCCGCTTCTGATACCAGTTTTACGGAAATTCTTGCATCACGGTTTGCATTCTTCAAGTCATAAATCAACTGCTCTAAATCCTCGATGGAATAGATGTCGTGATGTGGTGGCGGTGAAATCAGAGATACACCCGGTGTGGAAAGTCTTGTCTTTGCAATCCAAGGATATACTTTCTTACCCGGAAGGTGTCCACCTTCACCCGGTTTTGCTCCCTGTGCCATCTTAATCTGAATCTCTTCTGCGCTGACTAAGTAGCGGCTTGTAACGCCGAAACGACCGGATGCAACCTGTTTGATGGCAGAGCAGCGGTTCACCGGACTGTTTTTGCTTAAAATACGCTCCGGGTCTTCTCCACCTTCACCAGTATTCGACTTACCGTGTAATCTGTTCATCGCAATTGCAAGTGTCTCATGGGCTTCCTGTGAAATGGAACCGTATGACATCGCACCTGTCTTAAATCTTGTGACGATAGAATCCACGCTTTCTACTTCCTCAAGCGGGATTCCCTTTTTCGGATAATTGAAATCCATCAGTCCGCGGAGACTTCCGTCTTTTTCTTCTTTGTTGACAAGGTCTGTGTACTGCTTAAACAAATTGTAGTCGCCACGTTTGGTTGACTCCTGTAACAGATGAATGGTTGCCGGATTGTAAAGGTGGGAATCCGCACCACTTCTCATTTTATGGCGTCCCTTGCTGTCTAACGTTAAATCCGTCTCTAATCCCAATGGGTCATACGCTGCGGAATGAAGCTCATTGACATCTTTTTCGATATCCTTTAAGTTGATTCCTCCGATACGGCTCACTGTGCTTGTGAAATATTTCTCAATAACGCTTGCATCAATACCGACTGCCTCAAAAATCTTAGAACCCTGATAAGACTGGATGGTGGAAATTCCCATCTTGGATGCAATTTTTACGATACCGTTAAGGATTGCTTTGTTGTAATCGTCGATGGCAGCATAGTAATCTTTGTCTAACATATGCTCGTCCACCAACTGTTTTACAGTATCCTGCGCCAGATAAGGGTTGATTGCACATGCGCCATATCCCAATAAGGTTGCAAAGTGATGTACCTCGCGAGGCTCCCCTGACTCTAAAATCATGGCAAGCGCTGTTCTTTTCTTTGTCTTAACCAGATACTGCTGCAAGGCAGATACTGCCAGTAAAGAAGGAATTGCAACGTGGTTCTCGTCCACACCTCTGTCAGAAAGAATTAAGATGTTTGCACCCTCTCTGTACGCACGGTCTGCTTCCACAAAAAGATGGTCTAACGCTTTTTCAAGGCTTGTGTTCTTATAGTAGATAATAGGAAGAACCACAACCTTAAATCCGTCCACTTTCATGTTCTTAATTTTCATTAAGTCTGTATTGGTAAGAATCGGATTATTCACTTTTAATACTTTACAGTTCTCTGCTTTCTGCTCTAATAAGTTACCGTCTTCTCCAATGTAAACCGTTGTGGAAGTTACAATCTTCTCACGGATAGAATCAATTGGCGGGTTGGTAACCTGCGCAAACAACTGTTTAAAGTAGTTAAACAACGGCTGGTGGTCTCCTGCTAATGCTGCAAGCGGTGTATCAATACCCATCGCTGCTGTTCCCTCTGCACCGTTTTGTGCCATCGGAAGAATCTGCTCTTTTAACGATTCATAAGTGTAACCGAATGCCTTCTGCATTCTCTGGCGTTCTTCTTTTTCATATTCCGGAACACGCTGGTTTGGAATCTTTAAATCTTTTAACTCAATCAGGTTGCGGTCAAGCCATTCGCCGTAAGGCTGTACATTTGCATAGCGCTCTTTTAACTCGTCATCATCAATCACACGTCCTGCTACCGTATCGACAAGCAGCATTTTTCCCGGACGGAGTCTCTCTTTTACAACAATTTTAGTTGGGTCAATATCTAACACACCAACCTCCGAAGAAAGAATCAGGTAATCGTCATCGGTAATGTAATATCTGGATGGACGAAGTCCGTTACGGTCAAGCACGGCTCCCATCATATCTCCATCTGAGAAAAGAATGGATGCCGGTCCGTCCCATGGCTCCATCATCGTTGCATAATACTGGTAAAAATCTTTCTTTTTCTGGGACATGGTCTTATTGTTTGCCCATGGTTCCGGTATCATAATCATGACAGCAAGTGGCAGTTCCATTCCACTCATAACAAGGAACTCTAATGTGTTATCTAACATTGCGGAATCGGAACCTTCTGTATTGACTACCGGAAGGACTTTCTGCAATTCTCCTGCCAGATAACTTGATTCCATGGTCTCTTCACGGGCTAACATCTTGTCCGCATTACCCTTGATGGTATTAATCTCACCGTTATGTACAATAAAACGGTTTGGATGTGCACGTTCCCAGCTCGGATTAGTGTTCGTAGAGAAACGGGAATGTACGGTTGCAATTGCAGATTCATAATCTTTATCTTGTAAATCAGCAAAGAAAAGTCTGAGCTGTTCTACTAAGAACATTCCTTTGTAGACAATGGTTCTGCTCGACAAAGAAGCCACATAAGTATCATCATTCGACTGTTCAAAAACACGTCTTGCCACATATAATTTACGGTCAAATGCAAGTCCCTTCTCGACACCATCCGGTCTCTTCACAAATCCCTGCATAATGCATGGCATACAGTCTACTGCTTTCTGTCCCAACTTTGTCGGGTCTGTCGGAACTTCTCTCCATCCTAAGAACTCCATGCCCTCTTTCTGGACAATGACCTCAAACATTTTCTTTGCCTGATTGCGTTTCAGCTCATCCTGTGGAAAGAAGAACATACCAATTCCGTAATCTCTTTCTTCTCCCAGTTCAATGCCTAATGGTTTGACTGCCTTGGTAAAAAACTTGTGTGAAATCTGTAACAGAATACCTACTCCATCACCCGTCTTACCTTCTGCATCCTTTCCGGCTCTATGTTTTAACTTCTCAACAATCTTTAACGCATTGTCCACTGTCGCGTGCGTCTTAATTCCCTTGATATTTACAACAGAACCGATACCACAGTTATCATGTTCAAATGCAGGATTGTACAATCCCTTAGCAACCGCATTACTTTCGTTCCACTGTTCCTTCATCTCTTACTTCCTTCCCTTTCCGGCAATTCTTCGCCTCTTGCTTCTGTTGCAGGCAGAAGAACTGCTACAACCACATACTGCCAAAGCTCATATTTTGTGCTTTTTTCTGTTAGATATAAATATACAACTTTAAAAAACGTTTGTCTATCACTTTTTTGTCTTGAATTGTCTGATTATTTGACTATTTCTTTTATTGATTATTATTATCTGAATATTTATTAAGTTTTTTATCGTTTTTACCGTCATACACACAATTCTCTCTGTCAGTTTAAAGTAAAAAAATTTTGAGTACTATCATTTTTCAGTGGTTTTCATGTCATTTTTTTGAATTGTGTGGAAATTGTGTCTGTCAGTTACAGGACTTTTCTATCTAACTCAAACTTCGCACATTTAAACGCTAAAAAAGTTACTTAGTGGAAGTGTGTGTGCAGGTCAAAAAAGAAACACGTTTCAAATTACTAATTTGGCAATGCGGCTTTTCGGCTCTTACCATTGTTTATGTTCATTCGACATCTGCACATTCAGGCCGTGGTGTCCGCCTTTGGAACACACTCAATCTGTGCACGAGCCTAGTGGGAGTTACATGTCGTCCGGAAGCAAAAGCTGGCGCAAAAAATACTCGTTCAAGCAACGTAATTTATAACTATAGAATAGCGTATATTGCGCGTTTGGATTTTTTGCGCCTAATCAACTCTGCTGACGACGACATTTACTCCCACTTGGTGCAGAAGCTGTGCGAGTGTGTTCCATAGACGGACACCACGGTCTGAATGTGCATCTGACGAATGTACACAAACTTTGAGCCGAAAAGCCGCATTGACAAATTTACGCAATTTTCACGAATTGTTTCTTTTTTGACCTGCACACACGCTTCCTCCAAACAGCTCTTCTACCGTTTAAATGTGCAAAGTTTGAGTCAAATAAAAAATCCCCTTCAGACAGAATCAACTCTATCCGAAGGGGGTATCTTCCTCTTATTTATTCTTACTGTTGAAATGCGCGGATACTTTTTTCAAGACGGTGCATGCCATCTAATACTTTTTCCCGCTGGCAGGCTAAGTTGATGCGCAGGAAGCCGTCTCCATTGCGGTATTCTCTTCCATCGCATAAGATGAGACCGCTTTCTTTTTGTATAAACTCACAAAGCAGCGTGGAATCCGCCGTAATGCTGCGGCAGTCAAGCCACATCAGATACGTTGCCTCGGCAGCGACCGGATGCACCTGCGGAATATGTTCCGCTAAATATGCTTCTGCTGCCTTACGGTTCTCCCATAAGTAAGCCCTTAACTCATCGACCCAGCCGACACCATGTTCATAGGCTGCAACCGGTGCAATTGCTGCAAATACATTCGGTTCTGCAACTTCATCCGTATTGATTCCACGGTTAACACGGTGGCGTAACAGGGCATTTGGCACCATAATTGCCGCCGTCTGGATTCCCGCTATGTTAAACGTCTTCGTCGGTGCGATGCAGGTAATGCTGTTGTCCCTGCATTCCTCTGAGACAGATGCAAACGGAATATAAGCGCATCCAGGCTTTGTAATATCGCAATGAATCTCATCCGAGAGCACAAGAACATGATGCTTTTTACAAAGCGTGCCGATTCTCGCTAACGTCTCGCGATCCCAGATTTTTCCGACCGGATTGTGCGGATTGCACAGAATCATCATGGAAGTCTGCGGATTCGCAAGTTTTTCCTCAAAATCTGCCCAGTCAATCTCATACTTCATGCCGTCGTATTTCAAATGGCTTTCTAACACATTCCGTCCATTGTTTAAAATGGAATTAAAAAAAATGTTATAGACCGGTGTCAGTACGAGTACATTTTCAGCTACAGATGTCATTTTTCTTACAATGCTTGAGATTGCCGGTACAACACCGGTACAAAAGAGAAGCCAGTCCTTTTCAATGGCAAAATCATGACGTTTTTTCCACCAGCCCTGATATGCCTCATACCATGCATCATCCCACACGGTATAACCAAAAATCCCCTGTTTTGCCCGTTTTAGAAATGCCTCCGTAATCTCAGGTGCCGTCCTAAAATCCATATCGGCAACCCACATTGGCAGTTCATGTTCTGCGACATCCCATTTCATAGAGCCTGTATTTCTGCGCTCTGTTTTCTGATCAAAAATAGATTCCATATGCTCACCTATGCCTTTTTTCCAATCTTCGGACAGACAATCTTCGTCTTTTTCACGTCCACCTTGTCCTCTTCCATAATCAGTTCGCCAATCTCATCCGCTTCAATCACACCTTCTGACGGATTCATCACGCTGTCAATTTTTCCTGTAATCTTAGCATCCACACTTGAATACTCAAATGCAAGTGTTGTATTGAGAAGGCGGCAGTTCTTCATCACAAGATTCTCGATATAGCACATTCCCTGCAGACTTTCAATCGTACAGTTAATCAGGGTCAGATTCTTTGCATTCCATCCCAAATATTCCCCGGAAATAAAGGAATCGTAAACGGTCACGTTATTCGTATTCCAGAAAGCATCTTTTGAGAGCATCTTTGCATTGTGAATCTCTACATTTTCTGCCCCGTCAAAAGAATAATTTCCAACCAGTTCAAAGCCTGAAATCTTCATGTTTTTACAATCCATAGCAAAATAATCGCCCTTTGCACGAACTGCCTCCAAATTGACGTCCTCGCAGTGCCAAAGTGTCTCTGCTGCGTTCGTAAACGTCACATTGTAAAGAGACAAATCCTTACAGCGTCTGAAATTCTTCGGAGCCTCAATCACTGCATTTTTTACATCCATATGGTTTGTATACCATACGCCTGCACGTGCCATCTCAAACCAGGTACAGTCCTTTGCCTCGACATTCTCACTGTACCAGAGTGGATATTTCCACTTGAACATGCTGCTGTTTAATTCAATCTGTTTGCTCTCTTTTAGCGGTGACTCTCCCTCTCCAAAAATGGTATGGTTAATCTCCAGGTTCTCACTGTGAAAAAGCGGACGTTCCCCTGTCAGGTATGCCTGCTCTAATGTTTTCTTTTGTTCCATATTAAATCTCCTTCCAAAACTCTCTATCTTACAACCGCTTTTGCATCGTTACGTTTATAAATACACTCTCTTTACCTCGTAAGAATCTCCCCGCAAAGTCAGAATTGCCAAGCTCCGGCTGTCTCCACGCGGCTGCCCGGCGCTTCCCGGATTCAAGAAAACTTTTCCAAACCGGTCATAATATGTGTAACGGTGTGTGTGGCCGAACACAACAAAATCCGCATCCGTCAAATCAAACGGCAGATCATTTTGATTATGTACAATAAAAAAACGTTTTCCACCAATCGGCACGGACAAAAATTCCTGCAGGTTCTGTGCCCAGTCCCCGATATCACAATTTCCCCGCACTGCATAAAGCGGCATGCCAAGCGCCTGGATGGTCTCGTAACATTTTAAGGTATTAAAATCACCGGCATGAATCAGGCAATCACAATCCTTTAACTGCGCCGTCCATTCATTCCGATAAATTCCATGCGTATCCGAAAGAATTCCAATCCGGATTTCCCTTTCCTGCTCCATCATCTTCCCTCATTTCTACTTTGTTTCCCTTACCATAAAATAACGCACGATAAGTCCGGCTGCTCCCAGAAGTACACAGGTGAAAAGGATTCCCTGCGGCGTCATCTGATACGAAAAAGACAGCCAGTCTGTCTCTGCACGCACGATTGCAATTACATTTGCCGTCATATGTGCCAACACTGCCATATAGAGCTTCCCTGTCTTTTCCAGCAACAATGCCAGAAATGCGCCTAAAAGTCCGGCGTACACAAACTGCACCAGATTCATATGAATCAGCCCAAAGAAAAGCGCGGAAAAAACAAGCGCTTTCTGCCAGCCCATCCAGATTCGGAGTCTCTTGTATACAATGCCGCGAAACAATAATTCTTCCACAATCGGAATCACAAGTCCTGAGCCGAGCAGTTCAAAAAGCATCCCGCCTGAAAAAAATGCAGTGTTCGTCTCCTGATAGCCCTCCGACAAAGACATCAGCGGTGTCTGCGCAATGATATTATTTAACGCAATCCCTAGCGCTGCCGCTCCCGCAATCGAAAGTGCACCATCTTGTATACATTTTATAAGATACTTCATCCTCTGCTCTTTTGCAACCGAGGAAAAGGTATCTTCCGTCATGACAATTTTTTCCACGGCACGGTCTTTCCAATAAAACATCAGATATAAAAACGGTATCGTGATAAGCCCGCAAATCATCTGGCGCATCATATAGGTCTCTTGTGCCGTTCCAATCAGAAGCCCTAAAAATAAAAATGCCACGCTCTCCACCACATAATAAATCAGCACCGGATATAAAATCTGCCAGAGGCGGAATCCTTTTATCTGTTTCATCTTCTACTCCATTTCTGCGCTGCTTTGTGCGCATCTCAAGTTTGTGCCACAGCACAAATCTTGTGGGTGAAAAATTTATTTTTCACACTTTTTTGGTTTCAAGATATGTAAGCACTTCTCCCAGACTATCGCAGACAGTAACTGCTCCTGCTGCCTCTAATTCCTCTTTCGTGCCGAACCCGTATGATACGCCGATGCAGTCAATTCCAAAGTTTCCTGCACCGATTGCATCAAATTTGGTATCGCCAACAAGACACATTTCATCTTTTTCCACATCCGGCATACGGCGGTAGAGTTCTTCTAGCACTTCGCCTTTCGAACTGATGCTGCCATCTAGGGTAGAACCGACAATCTCATCAAAATATTTCGTCAGATGAAAATGTTCTATAATTCTTCTGCATGCTGTCTCCGGCTTTGATGAGGCAAGTGCGACAATGTAGCCGTCTGCTTTCAGTTTTTTTAACGCATCTTCCACACCATCGTAGAGCTCACACTCAAAAATTCCCTTCACGTCAAAGCGTTCCCTGTATTTTAGTGTTCCCTGCCATGCCTGTTCCTGTGTAAATCCATATTTTTCCCTGTACATAACCTCAAGTGGCGGTCCGATAAAACAACGCAGCTTTGTCAAATCCGTCTCTTCGATTCCAAAAGAACGAAGTGCATACTGTACGCATTTTGTAATACCCTCTTCGGAATTAATCAATGTTCCATCTAAATCCAATAATACTGCTTTCATTCCTTTTCCTTTCCAACTGATATGCAAAGGGCTTTCCCGCCTGAAATTAAAAGCAGGAAAGCCGTTTTCTTTTTTATTTTTTTACACCTTTGGTATCACGGTTTGCAACCCGGATACGGTTTAAGGCAACCTCTTTGCCTTTTAATTCGATTGTCTGGCTTGCATCCGCCGCAAGCAGGTAAATGTGGCTTAAACTGTCACCTTCTGCAAGGCGCATGCCGCGAACTCCAACAGCACCTTTCTTTTTCTCTGGAACTGTATTCTCTTCGATGCGTAAAAACATATCCTTCTCTGACTGCATTACAATGGTCTCATCACCGGCAACGACGTGCACAAGCAGCACCTCATCCCCGTCGGTCAGTTTTGTCGCCGCAGTCGTTCGTTTTGCGACATCAAACTCGCTTCCGTTTACAACCTTTAACATAGCCATCTTGGTTCCAAACAGAACTTTCTGCTCCCGGATAGCATTTAAACTTGCAATGTATACAAAGTTTTCTTCATTACTATTGTAGTTACTTACATTGTCGATTGGCTTTCCTTTGTCACGGAATTTTCCAAACGGAAGGTCTAAAACCTTAATCAGATGAAGCTGTCCCTCATCCGTGAATACACAGATTTTATCGGTATTTTTACAGCGAATAATGTAGCGGTTCTCATTGTCTGCCGCTTCCTTATTACGCTCGTAAGCGGAAACATCGATTGTCTTTGCGTATCCGAAACGATCCATCAGGAATACGACATCCATCTCTTCTATCTTTTTCTCTTCCACAACAGCGGCTTCTAAGTTCGCAAGAAGTGTCTTTCTCGGTGTTGCATATTCCTTCTTAAATGCCTGTAATTCCTTGATGATGACCTTTGCCATCGTTGCACGGTTATTTAAAATATCTTCGTAAGTCTCGATATTTTTCAACGTTGCCTCGTGGTCTTTTAAGAGGGCTTCGATTTCTAATCCGATTAATTTATACAGACGCATCTCTAAAATAGCCGATGCCTGTTTCTCGGTAAAACGAAGCTGTGCAGCATCCTTTTTCGACTGGGCAGATTTAAACTGGATAGAACCTGTCTCGCCGTTTACTAAGCATGCTCTTGCCTCTTTCACATTTTTACTTCCGCGCAGAATCTCAATAATCAGGTCAATCACATCACATGCTTTGATTAAACCTTCCTGAATCTCTTTCTTCTCTAATTCTTTTGCGAGAAGTGTCTGATATTTTCTAGTGGCAATCTCGTACTGGAAATTCACATGATGACGAATCATCGGCACGATTCCCATGGTCTCCGGTCTTCCGTCTGCAACGGCTAACATGTTGACACCAAAGGTATCTTCTAACTTCGTCTTCTTATAGAGCAGATTCTTTAAATTCTCCACATCTGCTCCCCTGCGCAGTTCTAGCACAATACGGATTCCCTCTTTTGAGGACTGGTTGGTAATATCTACAATATCGTTCGTCTTCTTCGTCTCAACTAAACTATAAACATCGTTCAAAAATTTCCCGATGTTGGCACCAATCATGGTATATGGAATCTCCGTGATAACCAAGCGTTCTTTTCCGCCCTTCATCTTCTCCACTTCCACTTTACCGCGCAGTTTGATTTTACCGACACCCGTTGAGTAAATAGCCAGTAAATCGTCCTGATTTGCCACGATACCGCCCGTTGGGAAATCTGGTCCCTTGATATATTCCATCATCTGGGCTGTATTGATGTCCGGATTCTTCATGTAAGCGATTACGCCATCGATGACCTCACCAAAATTATGTGTCGGGATGCTGGTCGCCATACCGACTGCAATTCCCTCCGCACCGTTAATCAAGAGGTTTGGCACCTTTACCGGCAGAACAACCGGCTCTTTTTCCGTCTCATCAAAGTTTGGCATGAAATCTATGACATTTTTATCTAAATCTGCCAGATATGCTTCCTGTGTCAGTTTGTGCAGGCGTGCCTCCGTGTAACGCATCGCAGCCGCTCCATCTCCCTCGATAGATCCAAAGTTACCGTGACCGTCCACCAAAGGCTGTCCCATTTTAAAATCCTGCGCCATGACAACTAACGCACCATAAATGGAACTGTCACCATGCGGATGATATTTACCCATGGTATCTCCGACAATACGGGCACTCTTACGATACGGCTTATCATAGCGGATTCCAAGCTCATACATATCATAGAGAGTACGTCTCTGTACAGGCTTTAATCCATCTCTCACATCCGGAAGTGCTCTTGCAATGATAACACTCATCGCATAATCAATATATGATTTCTGCATCAATTCAGAATATTCAGTCTGAATAATCTGTTCTTCCTGTCTCATCTATCTTCTAACCTTTCCTAAAAATCTAGTTCAGCATCTTTTGCATGCTCGTAAATAAATGCTTTTCGAGGTGGTACATCGGTTCCCATCAGCATCTCCGTTACGTCAGATGCCATGCGTCCGTCCTCAATCTCGATTCTCTTTAATTTACGCGTCTTTGGATCAAGTGTCGTCTCCCAAAGCTGATCCGCATCCATCTCACCAAGACCTTTGTAGCGCTGCAGCGTAAAGTTTCCCGTATGCTTCTTACGATAGCGCTCTAGTGCCTCGTCATCGTAGAGATATTCTTCTTCTCCCTTCGAAGGAATGGCTTTATACAGCGGCGGCATTGCCACATAAACATGTCCCTCATAGATAAGTTCCGGCATAAAGCGGTAAAACAGGGTCAGAAGCAACGTCGAAATATGCGCTCCATCAACGTCGGCATCCGCCATAATAATAATTTTATCGTAGCGGAGTTTTGTAATGTCAAAATCATTTCCATAGCCTTCTGAGAAGCCGCAGCCAAACGCATTGATCATCGTCTTAATCTCGGCATTTGCAAGTACTTTGTCAATGCTTGCCTTCTCCACGTTTAAGATTTTACCCCGGATTGGCAAAATTGCCTGGAAATTACGGTCACGCGCGGTCTTTGCAGAACCTCCCGCAGAATCTCCTTCGACAATAAAAATCTCACACAGAGAGGCATCTCTGCTCTCACAGTTTGCAAGCTTTCCGTTTGAGTCAAAAGAAAACTTCTGTTTGGTCAAAAGATTCGTCTTTGCCTTTTCCTCTGTTTTCCGAATCTTTGCCGCTTTCTCCGCACAGGAAATAACCGTCTTTAACGTCTCTAAATTCTTGTCAAAGAAAAGCTGTATCTCATCGCCGGTTACTTTTGCCGTCACACGGGATGCGTCCTGATTGTCTAACTTAGTCTTTGTCTGTCCTTCAAAACGCGGGTCCGGATGCTTGATGGATACCACGGCCGTCATACCGTTTCTGACATCTGCACCGGTAAAATTCGCATCTTTTTCCTTTAAAATACCAAGTTCTCTCGCATACGAATTAATTACAGTTGTAAATACAGTTTTAAATCCTGTAATATGGGTTCCACCCTCAGCATTAAAGATATTATTACAGAATCCTAAAATATTCTCATGAAACTCATTCGTGTACTGGAAAGCGGCTTCCACGGTAATGCCTTCTGCTTCCCCTTTAAAGTACACGACATCATGAAGTGCTTCGGTACTCTTGTTCAAGTCCCTTACAAATCCCTTGATGCCTTCCTCCTCATGATATTCAATATGCTCCACTTCCTCACCACGGCGGTCTTCGTAGATAATGGTAAGCTTCGGATTCAGGTATGCCGTCTCATGCATACGGCTTTTCACTTCATCCTCTTTAAATCTTGTCTTCTCAAAAATCTCCGGGTCCGGTAAAAAGTTTACCTTTGTTCCTGTCTTTCTCGTTTTTGCAATCTTAGGGAGAAGTCCGTTCTCTAATTCCACTGTCGGAACACCACGCTCATAGCGGTCATGATGCACATATCCTTCCCTGCTGATTTCCACATCCATGTAAGTGGATAATGCATTCACGACAGAGGAACCTACTCCGTGAAGTCCACCGCTTGTCTTGTAGGCGGAATCATCGAATTTTCCTCCGGCATGCAAGGTCGTGTATACAACACGCGCTGCAGACACTCCTTTTGCGTGCATTCCGACCGGAACACCTCGACCGTTATCCTCTACGGTACAGGAACCATCTGCCTCTAACGTTACATGAATCGTATCACATGCACCTGCTAAATGCTCATCGACTGCATTGTCCACAATTTCATATATTAAATGGTTCAATCCTTTTCTGGAAACACTTCCAATATACATTCCCGGTCTTTTCCGGACTGCTTCTAACCCTTCTAACACCGCTATGCTATGTTCATCGTAAGCTGTTTTCCCTGCCATCTTTTCTATACTTTCCTTTCTCTATTCCCGACCATGATTCTGATACTTCATGTGGTCAAGAACCATCATCGCAATCTTAAATGTCATGGCATCGTCAAAACGACGAATGTCAAGACCAATTGTTTTCTCTAAGCGCTCTAAGCGATAGACTAATGTATTTCTATGAACATAAAGCTGACGTGCCGTCTCTGATATGTTCAAATTATTTTCGAAAAATTTCTGAATGGTGGTCAATATCTCCTCGTTGAAAATATCCGGTACCTCGTCCCCGAATACTTCATGAATAAACATCTCACACAAACTCATTGGAAGCTGGTATATCAAACGGCCAATGCCAAGATTACTATAAGAAATGACTTCTTTTTCTGCATAGAAAATTCTGCCTACCTCTAATGCCATCTTCGCTTCCTGGTAGGATTTCGTAATATCCGGTAAATTCACCACGCGGTTTCCATAACCGACGCGCACCTTCACCATCGCCTCCGCATGAAGGTTATCTACAATTGTCTCTGCAAGTCTGTCTAAATCTTCTTCTGTCTCATATTCTTTTGCATCTTTGACTAAAATAATACTCTGTTCATCTACTTCTGTCACAAAATCTTTCGTCTTATTGACAAAAAGATTCTTCACCATCTCCATGACAGTATTGTCCTTCTTCCCGCCTATATCGATGACGAATACAATTCGTTCTGTCTGCTCAATATGTAACTTCTGTGCTTTGTTGTACATATCTACCACAAGCATATTGCCTAATAAAATGTTCTGCATAAAGCTGTTGCGGTCGAACTGTTCCATGTGCATGGTAACCATGTTGCGAATCTGGCAGACTGCTAATTTACCAATCATATAGGCATCTTCTGTGCCTGCCTGGGTCAAGAGAATGTACTCTACTTCCCCCTCTACCACAACTTTAAAAAAATGGCAGCCCGATAGCATCTGGCTTTCTGCCATTGATGTTGCAAATGATGCAACTGCTGCTTCTAATGCCTCTTCCGGCTGAAAGGTTGCAGCAACCTGCTTTCCCTTTTCGGTATAAAGAGCCAGTTCAATATGTGAAATGTCTCTTATCTCGTCTAAGATTGTCTGAATTTTATGATTTGAAACCAAAATATCACTCCATTAGAAAAACTGGGTGTACATCATACACCCAGTTTAATTTTTTTAGATACTTATTCTATTGTACCGAATTAGTTTGTAATTGTCAATTCTGTTTCTTTATCGAATACGTGAATCTTCTCTGTATCAATCGCTAATTTGATGTGATCGCCTAAACGAGCTGGCGTTCTGGAATCAACTTTAGCTGTCATAGCTGTATCAGCTACTTTGTAGTATAATAATACTTCAGAACCTAATAATTCGTATCCAGTTACTTCTGTCTCGATTATGCTATCCTGATGTGTCTCGATTGCAATCTGGGAATCATCAATATCTTCTGGTCTGATACCCATAACAACTGTTTTTCCGTTATATCCGCCATCAATTAATTTCTTAGCCTTTGCTGGTGGAAGAACAACTGTTGTCTTATCGAAGGAAAGTGTTACTTTCTCGCCTTCTACTTTACACTGAGCATCTACGAAGTTCATCTGAGGAGATCCGATGAATCCAGCTACGAATAAGTTGTTAGGCTCATTGTATAATTTCTGTGGAGAATCAACCTGCATGATAACACCGTCTTTTAATACAACGATTCTGGTTCCTAATGTCATAGCTTCTGTCTGATCATGTGTTACATAGATGATAGTAGCTTTTAATCTGTTATGTAAGGAAGCAATTTCAGAACGCATCTGTACACGTAATTTTGCATCCAGGTTTGAAAGAGGCTCATCCATAAGGAATACCTTAGGATTACGAACGATTGCACGACCCATGGCAACACGCTGTCTCTGTCCACCGGATAAAGCCTTTGGTTTACGGTCTAATAATTTCTCAAGGTCAAGAATCTTAGCAGCTTCTTCTACTTTTTTCTTGATTTCATCCTTAGGAACTTTTCTTAATTTTAATCCGAATGCCATATTGTCAAATACAGTCATATGTGGATATAAAGCATAGTTCTGGAATACCATTGCGATATCTCTATCTTTAGGTTCAACATCGTTCATTAATTTTCCATCGATTTTTAATTCACCGGAAGAGATTTCTTCCAAACCAGCGATCATACGAAGTGTAGTAGATTTACCACATCCGGATGGTCCAACGAAGATGATGAACTCCTGATCTGCTACTTCAAGGTTAAAGTCCTTAACAGCTTCAAAACCGTTAGGATAAACTTTGCAAATGTTTTTTAATGATAAACTTGCCATTTCTTAAATACCTCCTGAATTGAATGTACATCTCGTACTTGATGTATCTATCATACAAAAAAACAGCCAAAATTACCATAGACCGCCTACACAAATAATTTCATCTTTTCTTGTAGGATGTTACAGTGATTTCGACTGTTTTTTCACTTTTTCGTCAATCTGACGGGTTTTCATGTTTTTCTTAAGCAGTTTGACGAATCTTACTCCTGATACGTCCCCGCATTCTTCCCCACAACCTTCTTCCATGTTTCAAAAGAAGTATAGGTTTTTCCCAGATATACAAAACAGGTTCTTTTCTTCGCATTGCCATTTGAATAACGATTGTTTTTAAATACAATGTTCTTGGTATAAGAACTGTTAAACTCCGAATAGACAATCGCTGCACCGCCAGAGTCATTGCAGAATGTATTATCCTGCAACGTGACACCATTGCATTTTGCAAGCGTTAAAATCACATTCTTTTTTCCGTTATTTTTACAGGTGTTTCCCGTTATTGTCACGTTGTTGACCCAGCCTAGATTTTTCTGATAGCCACCGACTGTGATACCATTTTCACTATTATTCTTAACATTATTTTTCAATACCTGAATATCCGATGTGGAATATGCTCCCTTCGTAGGCTTTTCCTCCGCACCAATTTCAATTCCGCCACTGCACTTTACCACATTGTTGCCGCTTATCTCAATATGCTGTCCACCATCCACATAAATGCCATAGGCTGTCTCGTTCGGCGAAACGCAGTTTGTCACTTTATTTTTGTATGCAAGACAATTTCTCGGAAAATCTTTTGAGGCATCCGCACAATACCCATAGTTCCCGGAAAAGTCAATTCCAATATTTCCTGTTTTGTCAATCGTATTTTGCACAACATTAATGTTTTTGCAGTTTGCAGTCACGGAAATACACTCTGCCCATCCGGTCTGACAATTGTATAAACGATTTCCATAAATCAATATATTCTGAATTGCCTTCTGGCTGCCATCACCATACAGCAGAATTCCATTTGCGCAGTGATCCTGTTTTGTCGGCTTATTGACCTTGATATCATGAAATGTATTGCCGGATAAAATCAAGTGATTCGTTCCTGCCGCCACAAAAATTCCACATGCATCCTGCGCTGTCAGATTCGCAAATTCTAATCCCGCAATTCTCAAATATGATGCGCCATTTACAGTAAGTATTGTCTTGCTTTTTCCGGATTTTCCGTTCAGCACCACTTTCTCATTTGCATAGCTGCATATCGTAATATACTTATCCTTTGTTCCGCAGCATTTTGCCGGAATCACAATATTCTCTTTGTATGTTCCCTTCCGGACATAGAGCGTGTCTCCCGGTTTTAATTTTTTCAATGCCTTCGCAAATGTACGAAAAGGTTTACTCTTACTTCCCTTTCCTCTGTCGTCTCCATTTACAGAAACATAATATTTTTTCCCGGAACCCTGTGAAACATTGCCGGAACATTCCTGCCTCATCCTTCTGACAAACGCCTTATCTCCGCAATAATTCACGCTGTCAGCGGCATAGCATGGCATAGCAAACCCAAAAAACAAATTCAACAGCAGACACATCGTCAAAATGCTAAGAAATACTTTGTTCTTTTTCAAAACAGCCACCTCCCCATCAAAAATACTTGTCTTGTATAATCAGTTCTTTCCGGTACTACCAATTCCACCACGGTTCTCATTTCCAAGGTGCTCCACTTCCTCAAATACAATCTGAGGCTGGTGGCGTTGGATTCT
>CAKRDK010000012.1 GCA_934309475.1 uncultured Roseburia sp. | reverse complement strand
AAACCAAGCACGATCTGCTTTTCACAGTCTAATTCTTTTGCAAGCTGTAACATTGGCGGGATTCCGATTCCTCCTCCGATTAAGAATGCTTTCTTATCTTTCTTCGGGAAACCGTTTCCGAGTGGTCCTACGATTTTAAGCTGCATTCCGGTGCTCATTTTGCTGAATTCATCGGTTCCTTTTCCGGCGACACGGTACACAAGGCGGATTGCATTTTTGCTTTTCTCTATCTCACAGATACTGATTGGTCTTGGCAGAAGCCTGCTTCCTTCCTGGCAGTAGACAGATACAAACTGTCCTGCTTTTGCGGCATCTGCAATCTTTTCTGTCTTAAGCCACATGCTGTAAATATCATCCGCAATCTCTTCCTGTCTGATGATAACTGCTTTTTCTTCAAATTTCTCCGGCATCTTCTCTATCCTTCCTCTCATCGGGCTTTTCGTCTGTTTTTATTCTGCACTGTATACCACTGCTCCGTCCACGATGGTGTACATCACTTTTCCAGTCACTTTTCTTCCGTGGAATGGTGTGTTTCTTCCCTTGCTTGCAAATTTATTTTTATCAATGGTATACGTCTTTTCCGGGTCAAAAATAACAATATCGGCTGTCTTTCCTTCCGAAATATCACCTTTTTCAATTCCAATGATTTTCGCCGGATTGTAACTCATTTTCTCTGCCATCTGCATCGGTGTGAGATATCCGCCTAGTACAAGTTCCGAATAGGTTAAGCACGCCGCTGTCTCAAGTCCGACAATTCCAAACGGTGCCTTCTTCATGGATGTATTTTTCTCTTCAAAAGTATGTGGTGCGTGGTCTGTAGCAATTACATCCATAACCCCATCACGCAGTCCCTCTTTGAGCATCTCCACGTCACGTTTCGTACGGAGTGGCGGATTCATCTTAAAGTTCGTGTCCGCATCCGCTTCAACGGAAATCTGCTGTTCCTGATGAATGGTGGCATCCACTTTATGGATATCATCTGATGTCAGTGTAAAATGATGCGGGCAGACTTCTGCCGACACATGGATTCCTTCCATCTTAGCATGTTTTACCATATTGACCGATTCATAGGTGGAACAATGACACAGGTGAAGTCTTGCTCCTGTCTCTTTGCTGAGCATGATATCTCTTGCAACGATAATATCCTCGACAGAATTGGTAATGCCCCGGAGCCCAAGTTCCTCGGAGTGCTTGTCCTGGTTCATAACACCGCCGTTTACCATGTTGATATCCTCACAGTGTGCTAAAACAGTCAGGTCTAATTCTGCCGCTTTCTGCATCGCCTCGCGGTAAAGCTGCGCATTCATGACGGATTTTCCGTCCTCGCTGATGGCACGGATTCCAACTTTTGCCATGCCTTCGATATCAGAAAGTTCGACTCCCTTCTGTCCTTTCGTCACAGCTCCAACCTGCATAACATTTACACAGCCGACTGCTTTTGCCTTGTTGTGCACATATTCAACAACGTCCGGATTATCTACAACCGGTTTCGTATTCGGCATCGCCAGAATCGTTGTAAATCCTCCATGTGCTGCCGCCTGACATCCCGTCTCAATTGTCTCCTTCTGCTCAAATCCCGGATCTCTCAAATGCACATGCATGTCAATAAATCCCGGCATTACATAGCAGCCCTTCGCATCAATTTTCTGGTCTGCCTTCACTTTGAGTCCCTTCCCAATCTGGGAAACTTTTCCATCTTCCACATAGACATCTGCCACTTCATCCATTCCTGTTGCAGGGTTGATAACCTGGCCGCCTTTGATTAATAAGGTCATAGTGCGTCTCCATTCTTTTTCTATCTGTTTTCATCAGAGCGCCTGTCGCCCTGACGTAATAAGCCGACTATATTTTAGCATACAACCATTTTCGTGGCAACCATTCTTCCCTGTGAAAAATGGTATGCCTCCGTCACTTTTTTCCTAATTTATTTCCAGCATTTGTATTCCCTGTCTATATTTTTTCAGGAAAAGGGTTTTTTTTCGTAATATGTGCTATATTAATTTTTAGTGAAACATGATATGATACTATTTGTTGCTAGTATAAAGGTACTATTTAAACTTCACATAGGAGGCTTAATGAATAATACTTCCCCTCAATATTTAGATACAATTGAATTATTTACAGAAAAACACAGTTCCGAGTGTGTATGCAAAAACTGTGGAACTTCCTTTCTTGCAAAACGCAGCAAAGTTTTATGTAAAAACTGCTATGAAACTGCACTTTTTGCCCAGGTCAAAAAATACATCCAGCAAAATGAAGTCACAGAATTCGAGGTTGCCAATTACTTCCGTATACCGCTCCGCCTGGTAAAAAAATGGATTCGCGAGGGTCGTATCGACTACAAAGAGCATAACCTTGCGACGACCAACAAACATTGCCGCACCTGTGGCACACCGATTAGTTTTGGTAATTACTGTTCCGACTGTCTGCGCTTCGTAGATACCAATCTGTTCCAGTCAGAATTGAATTTTTCATCTGAATTACAATGTGAATTATCAAAAAATAATCCCGACGATAACGAAAAAGATTCCGCCCTTTCTGAGTAATCAGAATTGACGGAATCTTTTTCATTTTCTACTCTGCTTTATTCCTGATAAGTGCCTGCCACAACACTCAATTTGCTTCCGGAACCGCTTAACACATAGCTGTTTCCATCTGCAAGCCCCTCTGTAATATCCACCGTCTGGCTTCCTGCCCCATTGTTAATAATCAACCCTGTGCTGTCGCCGATAAAGTAATCCTTTCCCTGATTTACCGAAAATGTTACCGCATTGAAACGTTTCCACTTGGCAGCATCCGTACTGCCGTTGCAGTTGTCGTCTCTACCGTCTCTACCTTGGTGTAAGTATATTCTTTTGTTGCCGATTTCTTTTCATTTACGGCGATAATAGTAACGGTACTGCTCCCGGTCAGCGTTTTAGTAATGGAGCCGGTGAACATCTCTTCCTTGCCATTTACGGAAATCGCAGCCGATGTCGTATTTTCTACCGTGTAGGTTACGGTGATGCTGTCTGTCACTGTCATATATTTGGTGTAGGAATTAATGCTGAAATTATCCCCAAACTGTATTTAACACTTCCCCATATACATACAAATCATCCCCGGTGACTGCTTTATAACAATTCTAAGCTTCCGCTTTTGTTCATAACTACCATAAATTAGTCTGCAACCACACGATTTCTGCCTCTGCTTTTTGCCAAATAAACATTCTTATCCGCTCTCCTGATGATATCCGCAGAATTTAGATTGCTGCCTTTCCCACACTTTCCCGTTACAAGTCCAAAACTTGCCGTAGAATATATTTCATTTCCCTCAAATTGCACAGGCGTCTGCTCATATCTGGTGCGAATCCGTTCTAACAGTGCCACCGCTTCTTCTTTTGCCATTCCAGGCATCACCATCAAGAATTCTTCTCCACCATATCTTGCCACCTTACAGCGTTTGTCCTTCGTCTCCTCTTTGAGTATTGACGCAAAAGAACGAAGCACTTCATCGCCTGCCTGATGTCCGTAGGTGTCATTTACTTTTTTGAAAAAATCAATATCACACATTGCGACAGATACCCCGCTCTGCTTGTATGCTTTCTGCATAAATATAACTAATTTTTCTTCCAGATACATGCGGTTATAGACACCTGTCAGTTTGTCGTGCATCAATTTGTGATTCAATTTTTCCACATATTTTAAGGTTTCTTCCGAAACAATTCCAAGACTTTCCGTTTCCTGCGGTGTCAAAGTACGGAATAGCTCTGCAATGTATTTTTTCTCTTCCCAGACAAAAGGGCTTGCTGTCACATGTACGATTTTGCCCTCGTGCTCCTCATACTTGACGTGTGTCTTTCCCTCCTTGAGCGAACGCAGGGCAACGCAGTTATCACACTTATTTTTCTTAATACACGGCGCATTTGCAAAACACTGCCCCTGCCGTTCAAAGGTGTGCTCCTGTTCAAACGGACCAAACACCTGCATCTCCTCATATAAGTTATCAAAAATTCCCAACCGTTCCTCTAACATTTCTTTTGCATTCATAATATCCCTTACTCCCTGCTACTTCTTATTCTGTCTGCGCAGAATCCGGATAATTTTTCTTTCGTAATATACAGCAGCCACCACAATTGCCACAACAATAATCACACTGTACCCCGAATTAAGCTGCTTTCCAAGTACATCACAAACACTCGTAAACAGCAGGCACAACGTAAAAATCAATTTTATCGTGCGCAGCATCTCTATGGTATAACGCTTTATCTCCCCAACACAGCGCTCTTTCGGCAGCGCATTTATCTTTTCCGGGAAAAACTGCAATCCCGTCAAAAGCGCATACACCAACAGCATGATGAGCACGTTGACCACAATTCTTTCCACGGCAACACCATACTGTATTCCGTAATAAATCTGGAATCCCAGGTAAAAAAGCAGTCCCAAAATTCCAAATGCCTCCGCAAGATAATCCATCACCGACATTTCTTCTTTTTTCATATTCTAACCTCTTTCCGATAATGTGTTATTGCTCCCTGTCTGCTGCCACATGTATCTGCGCACTCCAGGTCTCCGTCAGTCTTTCGAAACGCCACATTGCATTCGCCGGACTCGTCGACGGAAGTTTATAAAGTGGCGGCTGTCCTTCTTTTTTACAATATTTCAAAAAAAGCTGGTACGCCTTATCGCCATTTGCAAAAATAGCATCAATCTCTGCCACATCTAAAATCTGTTCCATCCGGTTTGGCACGACATTGCGAATCGAGCTATCCGAGGAGCCGACAATATCGCACTCTGCTATCACGTCCCAAAGTGCAATCTGATGCGTCAGCAAAAAAACCTTTTTTTCTTCTATTGTAACAGGCACGTCCGCATCAAAGCAAGCCGCCATCACTTTCCAGAAGCGGTTTTGCGGGTGTCCGTAATAGAATTGTTGTTCCCGTGATTTCACAGACGGAAACGAACCGAGAACCAGTATCTTCGAATGTTCATCGTAGACTGGTTCAAATGTATGTGTCACATGTGTATACTCCATGTTTTTCCTCGTCTTTCTGCAATTTTTCACCTGATTTTAGCATAGACTGTGCCCCTCCCATTGTCAAGAAAAAGTAAAAAACTGGTTATTCATCCCGTTTTCCGTGTCGTTCGTCGGCAAATCCACAAAAAAGCACCATTTTATGATATAAAAGAAACAGATTTTTCGATGCACCAAAGGAGGAATAGCACTATGTACAAATATGACAGATCTGTGCCTGGAGTCGTAATTTCACACCGGGAACCGGGCATGGGAGAACGTCTCGCCGGTTTCTTTAAAATCCGTACCGGAACAAGCACATTCTCCGGACATCCCCTCTTTATCCCGACTGTGTCTTACAATGTAATGAACCGCGAATACCGCTGTGAGATGCCTAACATCTACCGCAGTTATCCGGGATTAGATATTGGTAGAACGGTAATTGTCAATTACAACAGCAAGAATCCTGCTGACTGCTTTGTAAAGCCGATGAGCATTTTCTAATGTTACTGCTCTAATTCACGGATTAAATTAATCATCTCAATGGCTCCGGTCGCACATTCAAAGCCTTTGTTTCCGGCTTTAGAACCGGCACGCTCGATTGCCTGCTCAATATTGTCCGTCGTTAAAATGCCAAACATCACAGGAATGTCACTATTCAATGATACCGATGCGACACCTTTGGAGACTTCGCTACATACATAGTCGTAATGACTTGTTGCCCCACGTATCACAGCCCCTAAGCAGATGACCGCATCATATTTTCCGCTCTTTGCCATTTTTGAGGCAATCAGCGGAATCTCAAACGCACCTGGAACCCATGCCACATCAATATTATCATCCGAAACATTGTGACGCTTTAATCCGTCCTGTGCACCTGCGAGTAATTTTCCTGTGATAAACTCGTTAAATCTCGCTACGACAATTCCAATTTTAACCTCTTCTGCAACTACTTTTCCTTCAAAAATATTCATTTTTTTCTCCTTCCCGCACACTCCTGGTGCTGTCAACAACCTTATTTTTCTCGTAAACTATCTTTTTCTTAGGATTCCTGATAATCTAAAATGTGTCCCATACGCTTCTGCTTTGTCTGAAGATAAAACAAATCAAATTTTGTCGCATGCATCTGAATCGGCACGCGCTCTGTAATCTCCATTCCGAAATCAGAAAGCTGGTACACTTTATCCGGGTTATTCGTCAAAAGACGCATGCTTTTCACGCCTAAATCTTTTAAAATCTGTGCTCCAATGTAATATTCCCGCATATCTCCCTCAAATCCGAGTGCTAAATTGGCATCTAACGTATCCATACCCTGATCCTGAAGTTCATAGGCACGCAGTTTATTTAACAATCCGATTCCTCGTCCTTCCTGGCGCATGTATAAAAGAATTCCTCGTCCCTCCTTTTCAATCTGCTGCATGGCGGCTGCAAACTGCTGTCCACAGTCACACCGCATGGAGCCGAACGCATCTCCGGTCAGGCACTCCGAATGTACCCGGCACAACAGATTTTCGCCGTCGCCAATCTCTCCTTTTACCAGTGCAACATGATGCTCTCCATTCAAAAGATTGCGATAACCGTACGCCGTAAATTCTCCGTACTTTGTCGGCATTTTCGTCTTTGTCACCTGCTCCACTAATTTTTCATGTTTCTTCCGGTACTCCTGCAATGCCTGAATGGAAATCATCGTAAGACCATGCTCTTCCGCAAGCTCTAACAGCTGCGTGGTCCGCATCATGGTGCCGTCTTCTTTCATAATTTCACAACAGAGACCACATTCCTTCAAGCCGGCAAGCCGCATCAGATCGACCGTTGCCTCCGTATGTCCGTTCCGCTCTAACACACCGTTTTTCTTTGCCTGTAACGGAAACATATGTCCCGGTCGTCTGAAATCTTCCGGTCTGGCATCCTCCGACACGCACATGCGCGCCGTCATTCCTCTCTCCTCTGCAGATATCCCGGTCGTGGTATCTTTATAGTCAACCGATACCGTAAATGCAGTCTCGTGATTATCGGAATTATCTGTCACCATCTGCGGAAACATCAGTTTTTTACAGATGTCTGCACTCATCGGCATACAGATAAGCCCCTTCCCATACGTTGCCATGAAATTCACATTCTCCGTCGTGGCATACTCTGCGGCACAGATAAAATCGCCCTCGTTTTCACGGTCCTCATCATCCGTGACCATGATAATTTTTCCTTTTCTTAAGTCTTCTAATGCTTCTTCCACTGTTCCAAATTCACGCATTGTTCTCCTCCCTTTCTCTCGCTTCACATTCTCTTAAAATCCATTTTTCGCTAAAAATTCTCTTGTCAGGCCGTCCTTTTGCTGTCCGCCTTCCCTTTGCTGTCCACATTCCCTGCCGCCGGACAACAGTTTTTCCACATACTTTCCAACACAGTCGTTCTCTAAATTAACCGTATCTCCCACTTTTTTCTGTGTAAGAATGGTGTTAGCTGCCGTATGAGGAATCACCGAAACCGAAAATGCTTCCGGCTCCGTTTTTGCGACGGTAAGACTGATTCCATCGATTGCAATCGAGCCTTTTTCTATGATGTAGCGCATGATGCCAGACGTCGTGCGGACTTTGTACCAGATTGCATTGTCATCTTTCCATATATCTGCGATGACACCGGTTCCGTCAATATGACCGGACACGATATGTCCACCAAAGCGGCCGCCCGCCTGCATGGCGCGTTCTAAATTTACGGCACTTCCTGCTTTCACATTTCCGATAGACGAGCGATTCAGTGTCTCATGCATCACATCAACTACAAATCCTTTTTCATCAAAAGAAGTGACGGTCAAACAGATTCCATTTACCGCAATACTGTCGCCCTCATGCATGTCTTCTAAAATTTTTTCTGCTCCGATTGAGAGCACTGCTGACTTCGCGCCCTTTTGTATCTTTCTGATATGCCCTACTTCCTCTATAATTCCGGTAAACATCGTGCCACCTCACTCTCCAGCAAAAAGTCCTCCCCCATTTTTTGAATTGTTGTATTTTTCAGAAAAAATGCATTATCCGGAACTGTTACTCCAATTCCGCCAATGGGACTCTTTGCCTCCTGGCTTCCAAATATTTTCGGTGCAATATAAGTCTGCACTTTCTGCACCAGCCCTGCCTCTAGCATCGACCAGTTCAGCTTCGCACCGCCTTCTAATAAAATGCTGTCGATTCCTGCCTTCCCTAATTGTTCCATCAGTTCCCTGACATGGATTCCCTGCTGCGTACGGCTCACCACAAGGATTTCACATCCCATCTCTTTATATCTTTGCTGACGCTTCTCATCCGTACAGCATGTTGCAAGAATTGTCCGCTGCTTTTTGGCACTTGTGACGACATAGGCATCTTCCGGCGTTCTAAGATTCGTGTCACAAATAATGCGCACCGGGTCTTTTCCTCCTTCCATTCTGCAGTTTAAGTGCGGATTATCCGCAAGAACAGTTCCGACCCCTGCCATAATTGCCATATTCCCATGTCGCTCCCTCTGCACATGCTCCCGCGCGGCTTCCCCGGTAATCCACTGTGAAGCCCCGGTACGCGTCGCAATTTTTCCATCCATTGTCATGGCATACTTCATCGTGACATATGGCATACCCGTTCTCATATAATGAAAAAATACAGGATTTAGCGCGTCACATTCTTCTTTAAAAAATCCGGTCACCACTTCGATTCCGTGTGCTCTAAGGTTCGAAATTCCTTTCCCCGCCACCAGCGGATTCGGGTCATCGGAACCGACCACCACCTTTTTCACTTTATGTTCGATGATTGCCTCGGTACATGGCGGCGTTTTTCCTGTGTGGCAGCATGGCTCAAGCGTGACATAAAGCGTCGCTCCCGCTGCATCCTCCCTGCAATTTGCAAAGGCATTCCGCTCCGCATGAAGACCGCCATATTTTTCATGCCAGCCTTCCCCTATCACAACGCCATCCTTTACGATAACGGCACCGACAAGCGGATTCGGATTGACCCAGCCGTAACCGCGCCGCGCCAGCTTGATTGCCCGTCTCATAAAAATTTCCTCTGACATCCTTAACCTCCCTCTAAGTTATGTTCTCCAGATATTGCATTCCGAAAAAGATTCTTGCAAAGCATTTTTCTGTAATAGGAACGAATTTTCCTATTACAGAAAAAGCCCCCGGATTTCTCCAGGGGCTTTCGTATTATCATGCATCCTCGCAGAGGACTTTTTCATGTAACCTGTATGGCATAAAAAAACTCTGAAATGTATAACATTTCAGAGCATCCTGCGAAAATACTTTCCTCTCCTATCGATTCTATCTCTATTCTATCATCTATGAGGGGAATCTATCTTACGAAATTATCTTCTTTCATCCAGACTTTACTGTCGGCTTCGGAGTTACACCGAATCATGCCTTGCGGCTCGTGGGCTATACCACCGGTAGGGAATTGCACCCTGCCCTGAAGAATTTATTCATTTACCACTTTAGTATAGCACTCTTTTTTCTGCTGTCAAATCTTTTTTATGGTGTATTTTGTATACACGTATTTTTACAGGAAATCTGTTATCTTTTCTTGAAAATGATTTGCCTTGTGCTATAATAATTTGGTGTACTGGTTACAGCAAAGAGAGGAGAAGCACTTCAATGGAGAACTTAATTATTCCAAAGGAATATCATTCAGAATTGAATCTACATGATACACAAATTGCAATAAAGACCGTAAAGGATTTTTTCCAGAATCTTCTGGCTTTACGTTTAAATCTTTCCCGTGTTTCTGCACCACTTTTCGTTGATCCTACTTCCGGATTGAACGACAACTTAAATGGTGTGGAACGCCCTGTCTCTTTTGACATTAAGGAACAGACGGACAGAACGGCTGAAATCGTTCATTCTCTTGCCAAATGGAAACGCTATGCACTGAAAAAATATGGTTTTTCCTACGGTGAAGGTATTTATACCGATATGAATGCCATCCGCCGCGATGAGATAACGGACAATGTCCATTCTATTTTCGTCGATCAGTGGGATTGGGAAAAGGTCATAAAAAAAGAGGAACGCAACCTCGACACCTTAAAAGATACCGTCAATACTGTTTACAAATGTCTCCGCAAGACAGAGAAATATATGGCGATTCAGTATGACTACATAGAGGAAATCCTGCCTCATGATATCTTTTTTATCACAACACAGGAATTAGAAGATATGTTCCCGGACAATACACCAAAGGAACGCGAATTCTATATCACAAAGACAAAAGGTGCTGTCTGCATTTTAAAAATCGGTGACAAGCTTGAATCCGGCAAACCGCACGATGGACGTGCACCGGACTATGATGACTGGGAACTGAATGCTGATATTTTAGTTTACTACCCGGTCTTAGACATCGCATTAGAGCTCTCTTCCATGGGTATCCGTGTCGACAAGAAAGCGCTGCTTTCCCAGTTAGACAAAGCCGGATGTCCGGAGCGCGCAGAGCTCCCATTCCAGAAAGCAATCATAAACGGAGAACTTCCTTATACCATCGGCGGCGGCATCGGCCAGTCCCGTATCTGTATGTTCTTCCTGCGCAAGGCACATATCGGTGAAGTCCAGTCTTCCTTGTGGCCGGAAGATATGGTAAAAGCTTGTGAGAAAAACGGCATTCAGTTATTGTAACATATATCGTATTTTTCTAAAAAATAAACCCACTGACGAAACACCTGTTACACGTCAGTGGGTTTTATATTTTCGTTTTATTCTGTCCAGGAACGGATGAGTGCAATTTCCTTTGCATATCCTTCCTCATCGTTTGGCGTCTCCAAAATGAATGGTCTGCCCGACAGCTTTGGATGGGTTGCGACACGGCGCAATGCCTCCGCTCCGATTTTGCCTTCCCCAATCTTCGCATGGCGGTCTTTATGCGTATTGCAATCGTTTAAGCTATCGTTAAAATGAACTGCATACAAACGCTCTAACCCTATCACACGGTCAAATTCGTCTAACACCTCATCGAGATGGTTTACGATATCGTAGCCGCCATCCCAGACATGGCAGGTATCAAAGCAGACACCGACTTTTTCCTGTAAAGAAACACGGTCGATGATTGCCCGCAGCTCCTCAAAACTGCGTCCCACTTCTGTTCCCTTTCCAGCCATGGTCTCCAACAGAACAATCGTACTCTGCTCTGGCGTTAAAACTTCATTGAGCGCATCCGCAATCAGCTCAATTCCTGCTTCTGCACCCTGTCCCACATGGGAACCCGGATGAAAATTGTAATAGTTGCCGGGCGTGTACTCCATCCTCTTTAAATCGTCCGCAATCATTTCCCGTGAAAAATTACGCACATCCTCTTTTGCCGCACATAAATTCATGGTGTACGGTGCATGTGCAACGAGTTTTCCAAAGTTATGCTCCTCTGCTATGGCAAGATAGTTTTCCACATCTTTTTCATCAATTTCTTTCGCTTTTCCACCTCGCGGATTCCTTGTGAAAAACGCAAACGTATTCGCATCTAACTTAAGTGCCATTTTTCCCATGGCAGCGTACCCTTTTGATGCCGATAAATGATTTCCGATTAACATGTCTCTCTCCTGCTTACATTCCTGCGCGGATGACATCGCTCATCTCGTAATGTCCCGGTGTTTTTCCATGTAAAAACTTGGCGGCTTCCACGGCACCTTTTGCAAACACACCCTTCGAATATGCGGTATGTTTAAACTCAATCACTTCGTCCATTCCGGCAAAAATCACTTCATGCTCGCCGACAATATTTCCGCCACGGACTGCAGAAATTCCGATTTCTTTCTTCTCACGTTTCTTGCGTTCCTGACTACGGTCGTATTTGTATGTGTATTTCTCATCTAAAGCTTCATTGATGGAATCTGCAAGTGCAATTGCGGTTCCGCTCGGTGCATCCAGCTTCTGGTTGTGATGTTTTTCCACGATTTCAATATCGAATCCTGCCGGTGCAAAGACTGCTGTTGCAGATTTTAATAATTCCATCAGGGTATTGATACCGAGTGACATATTTGCAGATTTTAAAACCGCAACTTTTTTGGAAGTCTCTTCCACTTTTGCAAGCTGCTCCTCGCTGAGTCCTGTCGTACATAACACAACCGGAATCTGTTTTTCCTCACTGTATACTAACAAATCGTCCACTGCCTTCGCATTCGAAAAGTCGATGATAACATCTGCCTCTACATTGCAGAGTGAAATATTCGAAAAAACAGGATAGTCATTTTGAATTCCATCGTAAACGTCGACTCCTGCTACAATCTCTACCTCAGAATCTTCTTTGCAGATTCCGGTGATAACCTGTCCCATTTTTCCATTACATCCATGCATAATTACTCTTGTCATTGTATCCCTCATTTCCACACGACATCTAACGTACTTTAAAAAGGCAACGCTGTCGTGTTCCTACGCTGCCTTTTTCTTTTCTGTTACGCAAGTTTCAAGCCATACGCTCTCATAATCTGTGCCATCTTTGCCGCATTCTCCTCTGACATCTCCGTCAATGGGGAACGAACCGGTCCGACTTCCATTCCCATCAGGTTCAATGCTTTTTTGACCGGAATCGGATTTACCTCGCTAAAAAGCGCATCCACTAACGGAAGTGCCTCGCGCTGTAACTTCATTGCTTTCTCTAAGTCTCCGTTAAAATAGCTCATACACATATCATGCACATTTTTCGGCGCAACATTCGACCATACTGAAATAACACCTACAGCGCCGATTGACATCAGTGGTACAACCAATCCGTCCTCGCCGGAATACAAATCCAGCTTTCCATCTGTCAGATACATCGTCTTAGATGCCTGTGCAAGGTTGCCGGTTGCTTCTTTTAAGCCGACAATATTTTCCACATTCTGATACAGTGTTGCAACCGTCTCAGGCAGCAGATTACATCCTGTTCTTCCTGGTACGTTATACATGATAATCGGAAGTTTGGTCGCTTCCGCAATCTGTGTATAGTGGGAAACCAGTCCTGTCTGTGTTGCTTTGTTATAATATGGTGTCACAATCAAAAGACCATCCACACCAGCCTCCTCAGCCTCTTTGGAAAGCTGGATGGCTGTTCTTGTGCAGTTTGAACCCGTTCCTGCCACAACCGGCACACGATGCCTGGTGAAACGGACTGCAGCCTCAATCACCTCTCTGTGTTCCTCCATAGTCAGAGTAGAACTCTCTCCTGTCGTTCCTGCAATAATAATACAGTCTGTTCCTTCCGCAATCTGAAACTCAATCAGTTCTTCTAACTTATCATAGTTCACGTCCTCGTTGTTTTTCATTGGCGTTACAATTGCAACACCGGCACCTTTAAAAATTGCCATTTTAAATTCCTCCTAAATTTGACTTTTCCGCTAAGTCAGTAGAGTTCTCTGAAACAAAAATAGATTCCCGCGAAGCGTTTTCGTGTAATAGGAACGAAATTTCCTATTTACACAATGAAAGCCGGCTCGATGAGCCGGCTAAATATTCAAATACAAAGCGATAATCCTTTGCGAATTATTTTTTTGAATTTGATAGCGCCCCATCTGTTTCCAAGGAAAAAGATGACAGTCATAAAGCTCTTAACCTTATGCCCAAGAAAGCAGTTACGATCCCACTCTCTTTCGGCGTTCTCCCCTTTCTCTTATCTTCTACTGTGTCCGCCACATCCAATAAGTTACTCTTGAATTACGCAACCTCTATCTAACTTAATTCATTTTATGAAAAAACATGTACTTAATTACTATAGCACCTGCTTCCCGTGATGTCAACACTCCACGGCGAAAAGTTTAACACCCTAATCCTGTAGAGAAAAATAATTTTCTCAGGAGAAGGATTTGTTTATGCTTTTTCCACAATAACACCCTCGCGATACGCTAAAAGAAGTGCTTCTAAATCCTTTATCATCTCCTGCAGTTCTTTTCCAATATCCGTATCTGCCACTGTCTTCCGCTTCACTACATGCTCAACTAATATTGTATGTGAAACTATATCGCTTCCGTCCTGAATTGCTTTTTCCACGGATTCAAATGGTTCGTGTGCCGCTAACACAAGCCCATAAGAATTAAAAATCAACGTGTATCCCGCGATTCCGGTCTTTGGCTGATATGCCTTGGAAAATCCGCCATCGATGATTAACAGCTTTCCATTACATTTCACCGGCGATTCCCCGCGCTTTGCCTCGATTGGAATATGACCGTTGATAATGTGCGCCTCTGCGGTATCAAGTCCAAACTCTTCGAGAATCCGGTTGACAACTTCTTCTTTTTCCAAAAGTCTGTAGTATGGGTTCTTCGGCTCCTCGTGTGTCGCCTTATCGGCAATAAAATACCGCTCAAAGGTTGTCATTTTCGCTTTTCCAAACACAGGCGAATTCTGGTTCTCCCAGATGAACCAAAGGATGTCCTGCCCCTTCCTCTTCTCTTCCGGGTCAATGGCATAATAACCTTTTCTGGCATAGCTTTCCAAAACATCGTAGAGTTCTTTCCCTGCGTACTCTTTTCCATATACATTTACTTTTGTAAATGTTCCGTCCTCATTCATCGGCATACAGCCGTGATACAAAAGATTTCCATTGTATACTTTATACAAGCTTCCCTGTGTGTAGAGAAAACGGATGTGTTTCTGCAATTTTTCACAGTTGACAAACGCCATTGTCAGGCGCTCCATCACCTCCGCCTCATCTGCCGAAAGTTCATATGGCTTCTCCCAGTCTATCGTCGGAAATTCGGTATCTTTCAGTGGATATTCTTTTCCCTCCACCAGCACCGTTCCCTTTTCCATATCAATTTTATCAAGCAAAAGACGGTCTTCCATCTGGTATTCCGGATGCTTTTTGATAAGCTGCCCCTCCAGTTTAAACTGCATAATTGCGATTGCCTTATGCATTTTTTCATCTAAAAGGGTATCCCGGACATCATACTCGTCTTCACGGTAATCTAATTTAAAACAGGTGCAGGCATCTTTCGCATAACGGCTCATCGCAAACCGCGCCAGCGGAACTAAATTGATTCCATAGCCGTCCTCTAATAATTTTAGATTTCCATATTTTGCCGAAATACGAATGACATTGCAGATACATGCCGGATTGCCCGCTGCCGCTCCCATCCAGTAAATATCGTGGTTTCCCCACTGAATATCAACGGAATGATGCGCCATCAGCGTATCCATGACAAGGTTTGGATATGGCCCCCTGTCAAAAATATCCCCAACGACATGCAGGTGGTCTACGACTAATCTCCGAATCAGATTGCAAAATGCAATGACAAGTTCTCCCGCCCTTCCGGTGCGGATAACCGTATTGATAATCTCATTATAATACGCTTCCTGGTCAGACTCCTCCTGTCGTCCCGTCAGAAGTTCCTCAATCACATATGCAAAATCCTTCGGCAGCGCTTTACGCACTTTTGAACGCGTGTATTTCGAAGAAGCACATTTACAGATGCGAATCAGACGGTATAACGTCACCTTATACCAGTCCTCCATGTTCTCCTCTGTCTTTAAGACCTGCTCCATCTTCTGTTCCGGATAATAAATCAACGTTGCAATGACTTTTTTCTCACTTGCGCTCATTGCATTTCCAAACTCGTCCTCAATTTTGCGCTTGATTGCTCCCGAACCATTTTTTAATACATGCTGAAACTGTTCATACTCCCCATGAATATCCGTAATGAAATGCTCGGTTCCCTTTGGCAGGCTAAGAATCGCCTGCAGGTTAATAATTTCAGTCGCTGCTGCCGCAACGGTCGGATACTGTCTCGCTAAGCTTTTCAGATAACGTAAATCCACTTGTTCCATATAACACCTTCCTCAATCTGTTATTCCACCATTTCTGGTACATCCCCACGCTTGTTTCATCTTATCACAACTTCATCGTTCCAACAATCAAGCTGTGTGTATCTTTTTGTATACATTGTGGACTTTCAAATTTGATTCAGGGGGCAAAAATGTAGTTCACAGTTTCCTTACTGACAACTTGTGCAAAGTCAAGTCTATTTTGTTCCGATGGGTGAACATAAGAAAAGTCTAAGTATGCCTGATGTAGATTAGTTCGGAGTAACGTGAACGGCATTCAACGAGCCATCCGTGGCTCGTGAAGCCTTGTTCTGCCGTCCATGGCAGAACATCACTGGATATCTGGAGGCATACTAAGATTTTCTAATGTTCCCCCAAAGTCACAAACTAAATCTTGTCTTTGCACAAGTTGTCAGTAACTAATTTTTAAACTACATTTTTGTCCCCTGAATCAAATTTTCAAAATCTAAAAAAATCACCGCATCACATTTTCGTGTGACACGATGATTTCGTTTTATTTTTCCGATACAATTTTATAGATTTCATCTGCATATTCACGCAAATCATCGTCGAGGACACGGCCGGTCATGACTAAATCCACGCCCTCTGATTTTGCATCTATGACAGCTTTGATATCTTCTTTTGTCACGAGACCGTTGTCGATAACACCTAATATCTCGTCTAGCACAAGCAGGTCACATTCTCCCGTCACCAGCACTTTTCTTGCATAATTGAGGCCGTTTTTGATATTCAATGCTGCTTCTAACTTCTGTTCCTCGCTCAATTCTTCGTAAGACTCTTCCGTCTTCTCGAAACGGAAAATCTTAATCTCCGGTTCTAACCTTTTTAAAAAGTTCTCTTCTTCTTCGTTCCTTTTCCCCTTCAGGAACTGAACCATCACAATATTTTTCCCCTCACTTGCTGCATGTATTGCATTGCCAAGTGCGGCTGTAGACTTCCCCCGTCCATCTCCATAATAAATCTGAATCATACTTTTTCCATCCTCTTAGAATCCATTTCTTCATCTATTCCAGATTTTTTTAAAATACCACAATCCAGATTAATTTGCAACTATACCACAAATCCTACTCTTCTAAAAACTCAACTTTACTCACCGAAACCTCATACGCAATGCGCTTTTCCGTCTCTTCTTCACTGATTTTTTTCACATACTCCCTGCTCTGGATTCTGCCCCAGACCTGCACATGTCCGCCCACGTCAAAGTTGGACGCAAATCTTGCATTTCGCCCCCAACAGATACATGGAATGTAGTCTGATTTTCCATAAGAACGGTTGACCGCAATCAACAAATCTGCAATTTCCCTTCCAAGCGGGGTCTTACGATAAATCGGCTCCTTGCAGATGTAGCCGTCTAAAAAGATCTGGTTACTCTTGATATCTTCCTCCGGTCCGTCCATAAATTCGACTTCCCTTGCAAAAACAGATAAGACCAGCCGGTTTTTTTTCTCCTCGTGTCGGTTAAACGAGCGAAACTGTCCTGTTACATAGAGATACTGCCCTATGTAATTTTCCTCCACATCAATCAATCGTTCCGAGATCATAACCGGTATGTAATCCACAATGTTGCTCAGTCTGTTTACTGAAATGTCGACGAGGTAGAACCCCTCTCCGTATACCTCGTGACTAAATCGGAAATCGGAAACGATTTCTCCTACAATAGATACCTGGTTGTTTTCAAAAATTTTATCTGCCATGAATTCTTCTCCCTTCCTTTGTCATCCGCCTTGCTGTTTTTCTTTTTTGTTCATCCTCCGGATAACCTGCAACAAATTATTTTTACCATTTCCCTCCCTAGAAAATTCGGGTAACGTGTCGATAAGAAAACATAATAAAACATTCATAATTCGACATTTATTTTTTACAAAAAATCGTGCAAACTCCCGAAAATCCAATAAATACTTGCGTTCTCATAAAAATGTGATAGAATATTATAGTTTGATAATCTTAGGAAACAATTAATGTTTAGAACGATATAGTATATTATAACTACGTTTGTTATTATGAAAGGTAAGGTAAATTTATGAAAATGAAACGTGAAGACGTCCGTAACATTGCCATCATTGCACACGTTGACCATGGTAAAACAACATTAGTCGACCAGCTTTTGAAACAGAGCGGTACATTCCGTGCCAATCAGGAAGTTCAGGAGCGTGTCATGGACTCAAACGATATCGAGAGAGAACGTGGTATCACCATTCTTTCCAAAAACACAGCCATCACCTACAACGGTGTCAAAATCAATATTATCGACACACCAGGTCATGCCGATTTCGGTGGTGAAGTTGAGCGAGTTTTAAAAATGGTAAACGGTGTTATCCTTGTTGTTGACGCATTCGAAGGTGCTATGCCTCAGACCAAATTCGTTTTGATGAAAGCTTTGGAATTAAATCTTCCTGTTATTGTCTGCATCAACAAAATTGACCGTCCGGAAGCCCGTCCTGACGAAGTTATCGACGAAGTTTTAGAGTTATTCATGGACTTAGATGCTTCCGATGAGCAGTTAGATTGTCCGTTTATTTTTGCATCTGCGCGTGACGGTTACGCAATGAAAGACTTAAATGATGAAAAGAAAGACATGGTTCCTCTTTTTGAAACGATTCTTAATTATATCCCTGCTCCGGAAGGTGACCCGGATGCCAACACACAGGTTCTCATCAGTACCATCGACTATAATGAATATGTAGGTCGTATCGGTATCGGTAAAGTGGACAACGGAACCTTAAAAATCAATCAGGAAGCCGTTGTTGTCAACCACCATGAACCTGACAAAATGAAAAAAGTCCGCATCAGCAAACTTTACGAGTTCGAAGGATTAAATAAAGTAGATGTTACCGAGGCAAAACCTGGTTCTATTGTTGCTATTTCCGGTATTGCAGACATCCACATCGGTGATACCATCTGTGCTCCTGAGAATCCGGTTGCCATTCCTTTCCAGAAAATTTCAGAGCCTACCCTTTCTATGAACTTCATTGTAAATGACAGTCCATTAGCAGGTCAGGAAGGAAAATTCGTCACATCACGTCACATCAGAGACAGATTGTTCCGCGAGTTAAACACAGACGTCTCTCTCCGTGTCGAAGAGACAGACAGCCCGGACAGCTTAAAAGTTTCCGGTCGTGGTGAATTACATTTATCCGTACTGATTGAAAACATGCGCCGTGAAGGTTATGAATTTGCAGTAAGTAAGGCAGAAGTTCTTTATCACAAAGACGAAAACGGCAAACTGTTAGAGCCTATGGAATTAGCTTATGTCGATGTTCCGGACGAATTTACAGGTGCTGTCATTGATAAATTAAGCCAGCGTAAAGGTGAACTGCAGAACATGCGCCCTATCGCAGGCGGTTACACACGTTTAGAGTTCAGCATTCCTTCCCGTGGCTTAATCGGTTACCGTGGTGACTTTTTAACAGATACAAAAGGAAATGGTATCATCAATACTATTTTCAACGGCTATGAGCCATACAAGGGTGATATCTCCTACCGTAAACTTGGCTCCCTGATTGCTTTCGAGACAGGTGAATCCGTAACTTACGGACTTTTCTCCGCACAGGATCGTGGAACTTTATTCATCGGACCTGGTGAAAAAGTATATGCCGGTATGGTTATCGGTTCTTCTTCCCGTGCAGAAGATGTTGAATTAAATGTCTGCAAGAAAAAGCATTTAACAAACACACGTTCTTCTTCTGCGGATGAAGCATTAACTTTAGTTCCGCCTAAGAGATTAAGCTTAGAGCAGGCACTTGACTTCATCGATGTCGATGAGTTGTTAGAGGTTACACCGGAAAGTCTTCGTATCCGTAAAAGAATCTTAGACCCAACCCTTCGTAAACGTGCAAACTTCAAAAAATAAATTTTTCAGGCTGACTGGTAAAACACCGGTCAGCCTGTTTTTATGTGCGGTCATCGCGCTCTGTTTCTTTTATCTGATAGACACGCTTCCACTCTTTCGTATCCCCAATTTTTTCCGTTTCACACTGGTTCTGGTACAGAAACTGTGCCAACTGGTAGCAGTTAATCCAGATTTCCCCATTTCCGTCCTTCTGCGACTCGTCAAAGATTAATTGTATCCCAAAATGCAGGTGCGTCGTATCAATATTATTGACATTTTCCGTGTCACTGTATCCGGTATGTCCCATATATCCAATCACATCCCCGGCAGTCACCTCGCTTCCCTCCTCTAGGCCTTCTGCATACGGATAATTCTGCCTTAGATGTGCATAATAGTAATAACGCTTTGTGTCCTTGCTCCGTATGCCGATTCTCCAGCCGCCATAACGGTTCCAGCCGAGTGCTTCCACGGTGCCGGATTCTACGGCTATGATTGGTGTACCAATCTGCCCCATCATATCATGTCCTAAATGCTCTCTTTTATATCCGAAACTTCGCGACACTCCAAAATCATCATAATCACTGTACGGAAATCCTTTTGCAATCGGCGAAAACGCCTTTAACCCATATTTTTTTACAAAAGAAACCGTTCCATCCGTCCCCTTTTCCTCAATCTCATATTCACCGACATAAGCTCCTAAAACCGCCGAATAAGCCTCTAAATAGTAATTGTAATATCGATACTGCTTCTTCAGCTGCTTTACTGTTGTTTCACCACTTTGTAATTTCTGTGCAATTTCCTCGATATCGGTAATGCTCTTATTCGAAAAACTGCCGCCCTCCATGGTCGCAGCATAGGCTAACAACTCAATCCAGTTTAGCGGGCACTCGGTATCATGTGCTGCCACATCAAGTTCATATGCCCGCTCTAATGCCTCGTAAGACACATCAAAATCCACCCACCTAATAAAATTATCGGACGTCACAGTCACTGCCTTGCTTCGCAGCAGACTGCCTTTCTGTCCACTTAAAAAAATAATTGCAAAGGCAAGCAATTCCAAACCGATTGCAATTTTTAATTTTGTCCCTCTTTTCACAAAAAACTCCAGATTCTCTTTGAAAAAATATATGTTTTTTCGTGCAAAGATATTAAAAAGATTCTTATGAAGCATTTTTATGTAATAGGAACGAAATTTTCTATTACATAAAAAGTGTACCCGTCTCCAGGTACACCTCTACTTTATCTATTCTATTCGGTACGACATTTCTGACATAGTCCGTAAATTATGGAATTCTTACACTGAATCTGAAACCCGTGATCCTTTTCTACATGCTCCGCAATCTCCTTCATGAAATCGCACTCCAAATGCACGATTGCACCACACTTCACACACTGTAAGTGTAGATGCTCCTCGCAGTGATGCCCAAATTCCACATACTGGTAAACTGCCTGATTCCCCTTCTCTGCCACATATTTCATCACGGTTCCCTCATGAGAAAGTTTATCCAGATAACGGTAAATCGTTGTAATATTAACTTCATGCTCACATTCAATCAAATATTGCTGAATATCATTTACATTTACCGTTCTATCACAATTTGCCTTTAAAAAATCTAATATTTTCGTTCTGCTCGCCGTTGTATAACTATTACCTGCCATGGAAATTCCTCTTTTCTAAAATACAATTCCCATTAATTCTATCACAATTCCCCAAAAAACGCCAAGCCCATATAGAACAGAAATGATGGCTGCATTTTCTTTCCAGTTGCGGTTCAGACGGTAAAGAATCAAAAGTCCAACACCTGCATTTACCAAAAGTCCCGCCATCATTGCTCCGGAATGAATCACACCGTCAATGTAAAGCTGTGTGATGACAACCGAAGAGGCACAGTTTGGTATCAAGCCAATCAAAGCTGCAATCAGCTCTCCTACGACCGGTACATTCGAAAACAACATGGAAAGATTGTCTTCTCCCACCATGCCAATTACAATATTTAAAAGCAGCGAAATGAGAAAAATATAGAAAAAAATGGTCAGCGTATGCTTCACTGCTGATTTTAAAATTCCATCCTCACAACTGCAGTGCTCTTCCTCGCATACAACATGAATGTCCATGTCTTTTTCCTTCTTTTTCAGTAATGTAACATATATAAACTCAACTACAAAACCAGATATAATTGCAATCACTACTTTGGTTGCAAGGATTCTTCCAATCGTGCCAAACGAAACTGATTCCGACACCAAAATAGGAAGCATCTCATCCGACGTGGACAGAAAAATTGCCACCAGCGTTCCCACTGTTATCACACGTCCCGCATACAGGCTTGCAGCCGCCGCTGAAAAACCGCACTGCGGCACAATTCCAAGCAGTCCTCCCCACAGGGGTCCCACCTTTCCCGCATTGCGGATTACTCCCTGCACTTTCTTACCTGTGCTGTGCTCTAATGCCTCCATCACAAGATATGTCAAAAATAAAAACGGAATTAACTTCACACTATCTATCACTGTATCCAATAAAATATCCATCATTTTACTTACTCCCATCTAAAATGCAACTCATTTTCATTTGCAACTTGTTTGTATTTGCAAATCATTTGCATTTTGATTATACAATATTTTATTGGCTTGTCAAGTAGTTTTATTTCTGATATCTGAGTAAATATAAAAATTCCTCGAAACAGACTCCATCCTGCTCCGGTATGCCAAGTTCTGTTGTTCTCCTGATACAGGTTCTGATAAACTCGGATGTATGCGCAACAGAGTCCTGGAATTCCACGCCATTGACTGCATCTGCCGCTAACATGGAGCAAAACATATCCCCGGTTCCCGCACGTGAAATTCCAATCTTTTCCACCTCGATAAACTCCGGTGTTCCTCCTCTTTCGTAGCAGAGATTTGCAATCTTTTTGCCGCGGTCAATTCCTGTAACCGCTACTTTATCCGGCCCCATCTCACAGAGTTTCTCCGCCAGCAGAATCATTTCCTGTTCTGTCATCTGCTCCCGATATTTTGTACCGGTCAGCACACACGCCTCGGTCAGATTCGGCGTTACGATATCCGCATAAGGAAGCAGTTTTTTTAATTCTTCTCCGGTCTCACGCTCATAGGTTGGATATAGCTCCCCATAATCCCCCATTACCGGGTCTATAACTACGATTGTTTTTTTACTTTTAAAGGATTGCAAAAAATACTCTACCACCTCAATCTGGCGGACAGACGCAAGAAAACCCGTACAGATTCCGTCAAAGCAGAGTCCAAGCTTCTCCCACTCCTTCAGATAAGCCATCATCTTATCCGTGTAATCCTCGCAAAAAAAGCTTTCATACCCGGTATGATTGGAAAAAATCGCGGTAGGAAGCGGACAACACTGTATCCCCATCGCAGAAATAATCGGAAGTTCCACCGTGACAGAACATTTTCCAAATCCGGACATATCATTGATAACCGCTATTTTTTTCTGCCTGTTATGATTCTCCATTTTTCCTCCCTCTTTTAAAAAATCCTGCTTACAGATTCTCATCAGAATAAAATGTGCGCCTGCCGCACACTTGCGCGCCCGAGCGGTATGCGAAGCATTAAATTCTTCTCCGCGAGGTGCGCATCCTTGCGGAGCTTTTTGTGTAATAGGAACGAAGTTTCCTATTACATAAAAACAAGACGCATCTGCTTTTTACCATCCGGGCGTTCCCGACAACAGTAAAAAAACAAATGCGCTCTGCTCACAGACTTTATTTCCTATTGATTAAAGTTTTTTGATTCTTTCTAATGCTGCAACTGTATTCTCATAAGTTCCAAATGCAGTCAGTCTGAAGTATCCTTCCCCGCTTGGTCCAAATCCGGAACCAGGCGTTCCAACTACATTTGCTTTCTCTAACAGATAGTCAAAGAACTCCCAGGATGTCATGTTATCCGGTGTCTTTAACCAGATATATGGTGCATTTACTCCACCAAATACTGTAAATCCTGCCTCTTTTAAGCCATTTTTAATGGTAGCTGCATTCTTCATGTAGTAGGCAACCTGTTCTTTCAACTGTGCCTTTCCAGCCTCTGAATACACTGCCTCACCGGCACGCTGCACGATATATGGCGCACCATTAAATTTCGTTCCATGACGTCTTGCCCACATTGCGTTTAAAGAAACTCCGTTGCATTTCAACTCTTTTGGCACAACGGTAAATCCAAGACGTACTCCGGTAAATCCCGCATTCTTTGAGAAACTGCGAAGCTCGATGGCACATGTCTTTGCACCTTCACATTCGTAGATGCTGTGTGGCACATCTTCCTCGCTGATGTATGCTTCATAGGCAGCATCAAAAATAATGACAGAGCCATTTTTATTTGCATAATCCACCCAGACCTGAAGCTGGTCTTTTGTCAATGTCGTACCGGTCGGATTGTTCGGAAGGCAAAGATATATCATATCCGGCACTTCTTTTGGTAATTCCGGCACAAAACCGTTCTCAGCAGTAGAAGGCATGTAAATTACATTGCTCCATGTCTCACTCTTTGCATCATAGGTTCCTGTTCTACCTGCCATAACATTCGAATCTACATATACAGGGTAAACAGGGTCACAAACTGCAATACGGTTGTCTACAGAAAAAAGTTCCTGAATATTGGCAGAATCACTTTTTGCTCCGTCCGATACGAAGATTTCATCTGCTGCGATATCACATCCTCTTGCCACATAATCATTTTTTACAATTGCGTTTCTCAGGAAATCATATCCTAAATCCGGTGCATATCCATGAAATGTCTCGGCATGTCCCATCTCATCGACTGCTTTGTGAAGTGCATCGATAATTGCCGGTGCTAATGGCTGTGTAACATCACCGATTCCTAAACGGATAATGCTTTTATCCGGGTTCGCCTCTGAAAAAGCAGCAACTTTCTTTCCGATTGTGCTAAATAAATAGCTTCCCGGTAGCTTTTGATAATTGTCGTTAATCTGATACATGTTTTTCCTCTTTCCTATCCTAAAATTAATTTCGTCAATCATTATAGCTTATTCATCTGCTGTGTGCAAGCACGCAGACTTTTTTCTAAAATAAGTGTCTGCTAAACATTTAACAGACTTAAAATCATCTGTGCCGTCTCTGCAAGCCCTGTTCCGTTGTCCATGCTTCGTTTCTGCATATAGCGGTGCGCCTCTTCTTCCGAAAAATTATTTCGCTCCATCAGCAGCTCCTTGGCACTTTGAATCATCTGCTTTTCTTCCTCGGAACGCACCTTCGGCTTTGCTTTTTCTCTTTTTCTTCTTCTGCTGATGGAATAATCCATCATCTCCACGGTCTGCAGCAGTTCATGCACCTTTAGCGGTGTATGCAGGCAGACAATATCGCGCTGTTCTAACTCGTCACAGTTTGTCGGCGATGCAACCAAAAGCATCTCAAAATGTACCGGCAAATATTCTTTCAACTCTCCACACATCATATCAACAAAGCGGTAGCCGCAGACTAATATGCCAGAATCCAACCTGTTTGCGCTCTGAAGTGCCTGCGCTCCGGTCGTACACACAGATTCGACCTGATACCCACTCTGCAAAAGGACTTTTTTGATATTCCGGGCAATTTCCTCTTTTGGAAATGCAACAACTATATTCGTCACACTGAATCCTCATTTCTAAACTTCATGAAAAAAATTCTCAATTCTTATATTTTATATAAGTAATTGTTGATTTCCCAATCCGTCACCTGTGCACGATATTCCGTCCATTCCGCTCTCTTTGCTTCCACATATTTCTCTGTAATGTGTTTTCCTAAAACTCCCTTGATATATTCGTCCTTCTCAAACTCTTCTAACGCCTCTTCCAAATCCATCGGAAGTGACTGTACACCTAGTTTTTCCTTTTCCTCTGTCTGCATCTCAAACAGATTATCCGGCACGCTTTCCGGTGGCATAATCTGATTACGAATACCGTCTAATCCTGCTGCAAGGCAAACGGCAAGTGTAAGATATGGATTCGCAGATGGATCCGGACAGCGCAGTTCCACTCTTGTTCCGTCCCCTCTTGTCGCCGGAATACGAATCAGAGGGCTTCTGTTGCTTGTCGACCACGCAATATGAATCGGAGCTTCATATCCCGGTACAAAACGCTTATATGAATTGACCAGTGGATTGGTAATCATCGACATGCCCCGCATATGCTTGATAATGCCTCCGATAAAATAATAAGCTTCCCGGCTTAATCCAAGCTCATCATTTTCATCTGCAAAAATATTTTTTCCATCTTTAAACAGCGACATATTAATATGCATGCCGGAACCGTTCACACCATACTTTGGTTTTGGCATAAAACTTGCAAAAAGTCCGTGACGTTTTGCGATTGTCTTAACGGTCAGCTTAAATGTGATAATATTGTCTGCCATCTTCAATGCTTCATCATAGTGAATGTCAATTTCATGCTGTGCCGGGGCTGCCTCATGATGGGAAGCCTCCACCTGAAAGCCCATATCTTCTAATGTAAGAACCATATCACGGCGCGCATTCTCCCCTAAATCTACCGGACCTAAATCAAAATATCCCGCTCTTTCATGACTGATTGTAGTTGGTCTCCCCTCGTCATCCTGATGGAACAGGAAAAATTCGCACTCCGGTCCTACTTCGAAATGATATCCCATCTCTTCTGCTTCTTTTAACACTTTCTTTAAAATATAACGTGGATCTCCCTCAAATGGTTTCCGCTCCACATCATAAATATCGCAGATAATACGTGCAACCTTTCCCTGCTGTGGTCTCCATGGGAAAATCGTAAACGTATCAAGATCCGGATACAGATACATATCAGACTCTTCAATTCTCACAAATCCTTCAATCGAAGAACCATCAAACATGCAGTCATTGTTTAATGCTTTTTCTAACTGGCTTGACGTAATTGCAACATTCTTCAAAGTTCCAAACATATCCGTAAACTGAAGACGAATAAATTCTACATCTTCCTCCTCTACCATGCGGATAATATCTTCTCTTGTATACTTGCCCATAATCACTCATCCTCTTTCTTATTTTTTTGCATATATTCCATTACTTTATCATAAGCCATCGGCCCACCGAATAAATCCAGTGCACTTCCTATGGTCACATTGAGCTGTTTTTTTCCTAATATACTCAATTCCTCTAAATCTTTGAAACTTCCAATCCCGCCTGCATACGTGATAGGTATCTTCCCCCACTCACCTAACAGACTGACCAGTTCTCTCTCTATTCCATTGCATTTTCCCTCTACATCCACAGCATGAATCAAAAATTCGTCACAATAATTCGACAATTCCTCCAACAGCGAAATCGTCACCTGCTGCTCTGTAAACTTCTGCCAGCGGTCTGTCACAATATAATAGGCACCATTTTTTTTCCGGCAGCTTAAATCCAGTACAAGGTGTTCTTTCCCGACCACCTCTTCTAAACGTCTCAGATTTTCGTATTCTATCTTTCCATTTTTAAATACATACGACGTTACAATCACATGGCTTGCGCCTGCCTCCAGAAATTCCTTCGCATTGCAGTCCGTAATCCCTCCACCTATCTGAAGTCCCTGCGGGTAAGCTGCAAGTGCAAGAAGTGCCTGCTGCTTTGTTTCATTATAATAAGGGCTGTCTGCTGCATTCAGCAAAATAATATGTCCACCCTTTATTCCTTCCTTTTGGTAAAGTTTTGCAAAAAAAGCTGCATCCTGCTCCGCCACAAAATTCTCTTCTGCACGGTCGCCTTCATCACGCAGGCTGCCACCCACTATCTGTTTCACTTTTCCATTATGAATGTCAATACACGGTCGAAACTCCATCGCCTTTCTTCTCCTCTCCATCCACAATATAACTCATCATAACATATCTTTTTTGCTTTGTGAACACGGTTTTCTATTACCCGTCTTAATCTCTTTTATTAGTTAAACTTATTATTTAAATCTTTTTTATAAGTCCGCATAACTTTGTGTTGACATAACAATTTTTTTTTGCTATTATCGTGAAAATACAACAAAAAAACGGATTATACTTTATAAGAAGAAAGCGAGGAAAAAAAATGGGTACAATTATCGGTGAAGGAATTACTTTTGATGATGTTTTATTAGTGCCACAGTATTCAGAAGTGACTCCAAACATGATTAATTTATCAACACATCTTACGAAAAAAATTGTCTTAAACATTCCTATGATGAGTGCAGCCATGGATACGGTTACAGAGCATAGAATGGCAATTGCCATGGCAAGACAGGGTGGTATCGGTATCATCCACAAAAATATGTCCATCCAGGCTCAGGCTGAGGAAGTTGATAAGGTAAAACGTTCGGAAAACGGTGTTATTACTGATCCATTTTTCCTTTCTCCTGACCATACATTACAGGATGCAGAAGATTTAATGCGTAAATTCCGCATCTCCGGCGTGCCAATCTGTGAGAATGAAAAATTAGTCGGTATCATCACAAACCGTGATTTAAAATTCGAAACAGATTATTCTAAGAAAATCAAAGAAAGCATGACTTCTGAGGGTCTTATCACAGCGCAGGAAGGCATCACATTAGAAGAAGCAAAACAGATTCTTGCAAAAGCCAGAAAAGAAAAACTTCCTATTGTCGATAAAGATTTTCATCTGAAAGGTCTTATCACTATTAAAGATATCGAGAAACAGATTAAATATCCTCTTTCCGCAAAAGATGAGCAGGGACGTCTTCTCTGTGGTGCCGGTGTTGGTATTACAGGTAACATGATGGAACGTGTGGAAGCCTTAGTAAATGCCCATGTAGACGTCATCGTTGTTGACTCTGCACATGGTCATTCCCGCAACATCTTAGAAGCAGTTAAGAAAATCAAAGCTGCTTATCCTGAATTACAGGTCATCGCAGGAAACGTTGCAACTGGTGCGGCTACCCGCGATCTGATTGCCGCTGGTGCTGATGCTGTCAAAGTAGGTATCGGACCTGGTTCTATCTGTACAACACGTATCGTTGCCGGTATCGGTGTTCCTCAGATTACTGCTATCATGGACTGTTACGAAGCTGCAAAAGAAGCTGGTATTCCTGTCATCGCTGACGGCGGTATCAAATTCTCCGGTGATATGACAAAAGCTTTAGCTGCCGGTGCAAACGTATGTATGATGGGTAGTATCTTCGCAGGATGTGATGAAGCTCCTGGAACATTCGAATTATATCAGGGTAGAAAATACAAAGTATATCGTGGTATGGGTTCTCTCGCCGCCATGGAAAACGGAAGTAAAGACCGCTATTTCCAGGAAGGTGCTAAGAAATTAGTTCCAGAAGGTGTCGAAGGACGTGTTGCATACAAAGGTAATGTAGAAGACACTGTATTCCAGTTAGTCGGTGGTATCCGTTCCGGTATGGGATATTGTGGATGCCCGACAATCGAGGACTTAAAAGAAAAGAGCAAATTCGTCAAGATTTCAGCTGCCGCTTTACGTGAGAGTCATCCTCATGACATTCATATTACAAAAGAGGCTCCAAATTATAGTATTGACGAATAAGTGACAATATAATATGATGATAATACAACTGAAATGCAGACCTTACCTGGTAGATGGCTCTCATTTCAGTTGTATTTCTATAAAAATTTAACAAGTTGAGGTGAACTTATTTGGACACAAGTGACATATTGCAAATTGTCATCCTAGTGATTCTACTAGCTTTATCCGCATTCTTCTCTTCTGCTGAGACAGCATTGACGACCGTCAACAAGATTAAGATGCGGACTTTAATGGAGGAAGGAAACAAACGCGCCGCACGCGTGTTGCAGGTTACGGATAATTCCGGGAAAATGTTGAGTGCCATTTTGATTGGTAACAACGTGGTAAACCTGTCGGCATCTTCCATTTCGACTTCATTTGCAATCAAACTTTTTGGCAGTGTTGCAGCCGGTATTGCTACTGGTATTTTAACTCTTTTGATTTTGATTTTCGGTGAAATCACACCAAAGACACTTGCCACTTTAAATTCAGAAAAGATTTCTTTATCTTATGCAAACATCATTTACTATCTGATGACGATTCTGACACCGGTTATTTTCATCATAAACCATTTATCCATGGGGGTGCTTCGCCTGCTCCGTGTAGACCCGAATGTTTCCCAGAATCAGATGACGGAAGAAGAACTTCGTACCATTGTAGACGTCAGCCACGAGAGTGGTGTCATTGAAAGCGAAGAACATGAGATTATCAATAACCTCTTTGACTTTGGAGATGCCCAGGCAAAAGAAGTCATGGTTCCTCGTATTGATATGACCTTTGCTGATATCAACAACACCTACGATGAATTAATCGAAATCTTCGAGACAGATAAGTATACCAGGCTTCCTGTTTACGAAGGTACAACTGACAACGTAGTCGGAATTATTAACATGAAGGATTTGCTGCTTTTCAAAGATAAAGAGCATTTTTCCATTCGCGAAATCATGCGGGAACCTTTTTATACATATGAGCATAAAAATACCGCTGAATTATTGCTTGAAATGAGACAGTCTTCTAACAACCTTGCCATTGTGCTCGACGAGTACGGTGCGACAGCCGGTCTGATTACCTTAGAAGATCTCTTAGAAGAAATTGTCGGCGAGATTCGTGATGAATACGATTCGGATGAGGAGGATTCCATTGTAAAATTAAGCGACCGTGAATATCTGGTGCTTGGTTCTACAAACTTAGAGGACCTTTGTGATGAACTTGGTCTCTCCTTTACTTCTGAAGACTACGATACCATCGGTGGATATCTGATTGGTCTTCTTGACCATCTCCCAGAGAAAAATGAAGTCATCATTACAGATGATAACGTTCTTCTGCGTGTGGAACAGATGGATAAAAACCGTATCGAAAAAATATATATTAAGAAACCTCTCGAGCAGGAGGATGAGCAGTCTCACTAGGGACTGCTCTTTTTTATGGTACTTCCGCTGAACAGATAACGGTTATAATACATTCCTTCTCTCTCCGGCACATCATAGAATATGTAAACCCCCTGTTTTTTCAATTTCTGATACCATTTCTCCTCTCCAATATAGGGAAAATAAAAAGCAAATAACTGCGCATCACTCTCATATTGTTCCTTTACACTCTGTTCCATTTCACTTCGGATTTTATCGGTCTCTTCCATAGAGAGTGCATCGTTGTCATTGAGTACCTGGAATAATTTCACACCGGAAGCTAATGCCTGCTTCTCCCTCTCACTCGTCGCATCGAATACGAAATACAACTGTTCGTAAAAATGCTGTTCCGCCATTTTTCCATTGATTCGTAAAGAACCATCCGCACGCTCTTCCTCTACGGTATCCATCAGGCAATCCCATGCTGCCCTGTCTATCACGCGGTTATACTCTTCCGTGGTAAATTGCGCCTGCTGTAAATAATATTGCTTCAATTCCTGTGGCACAGACACGCATAAAAATAACATTCCAAATAAAATTCCCCAGTCAGAAAGCTTCATATTTTACCGTTCCCCCATAAAAAACCTGCATCGTCCGGTCTGTAATTCCCGGTATCCGGATTCCTGCATCTTTTTGCATAATACAAATCCGTATGTAGTCATTTCTCGCAAAATAATAGTTTTCTCCTGACCGCATCGCCTCGACTAACTCCTCCGTGTCATAATAACGACTGACATATGTCACTTTATCCTCTTCTAACACCAGCTCTTTCCGCTCCTGCAACAGTTCTACCTCATACCTTCCGGGAACTTTTGAGATGTCCCACAAGAACTGTTCGTACATCTCAAGATTTAAAAATCCGGTATTGCAGATACTGTCAATCAGTGCTGTTTCTTCTGCCAAAAGATACATCTGCGCTGCCCCGTTCATCCGTTCCAGCATGGCAACATACGGTACGCCAAAAAACAGCGCAGCCACCAAAAGTATCGACATCATCCTTCCAAAAATATCATCCATGGGTTCTTTCCTCTACACACCATTCCTGTCTGAGATTACGTTCAAGCGCATCATACATTTTTTCTACCTCACCATGCATGCCCTTTCCCACATACAATGCTGCTGCAAAAAATAATATGGCTACTGCTAATTCCATCCCTCTTACTGCCTGTTCCATCATCCTACACCTGCGTAAAAATCAATCCGGTAATCGTGCCGTTTGCATCTTTTACCACACTGCCCTCAAAGCGTCCGTTTGGATTGATATAACTTTTATTGCTTATGTCCTGTGCATTTTTATAACTGTTATTCACACTTTTTTCAAGTTCCCCTGACGTCGTATTAAACTGATAATGATAATAGGTGCTCTGCTTATTGGTGTGCACCAGAATACCAAATGCATCCTCACTGTATTTTCTGATTACGTTTAATACCTCGCTCCCCGAAACCTCCGTTCCGTCATACATTGTTTTCGATGTATCCGCAAACTCCGCCTGCAGTTTATTAATCTGTCCTGTTCCATTTGACGCTGTATCCCGTGCTTCTCTTGCCACATAAAATCCAAGACTGATAATAATACAAGTAATGATAATTCCTGCCGCTAAAATTAACCCCTTTAAACTATTTTCCATCGTAACCCCTCCATTTAAAAATAATTTGACATTCCACTACTGTAAAGCTGAAGCTGGCTTAATCCTTCCACCACAAATGGCAGTACCAGTTTCAAAACCAGCACGGTAAGAAACGGCAAATATGCCAAAAGCCGTGCAAGCGCTGCCCGCTCCATCATATGCTCCGTTGCTTTCTGTATCTGCTCTCGAAGCAGATATATTCTTTCTTCCTCTAACCCGCTGCACACCTCTTCAAGTCCCATCTCCTCACAGGATAAAATGGTATCACAAAGCTGTTCCATCGCAGCGCATGCCGTCTCTCTTTGGAGCCGCTCTATACTTTCTTTTCTGCGGTATGAAAAAGAATCCACCGCCTTTTCTAGTGCTTTCCGAAAAAGCCGGGCACTCTGCTCCATCCCATCTAACATCCGCTCTATCGTGACCGTGCTATCCTGCGCCAAAACCAGAATCACCGTCTGCATTCTGCGCACTTCCTCAAAGCGTTCCTCTTTCACACGCTCCTCCCGCAAACGCAAAATCACCTCCGGGCTTTCATAGCCCAGCACGATAAGCAGAAAAAGCAAGATTGCCTGCCCTAGGTATCCCTCTTTTCTCTCCCACTGCTCATAACAATGTTTCACCTGTAGAAACGCAGTTTCACCAATTTCTCTATCCTGCTGCTCCCACTCTTCCCAGGCTTCTTCCATCGAAAGTGTTCCGGCACAAAGTTCCTGAAACTGTCTGTGCATCGTCTCATTTACTGCCTCCACCTGCTCTTCCTCTAACAGCGTATAGGTGGCAGGAAACTGTAACTGCTTTGGAATCTGCTGTACCTTTGCAACCCGGAAACTAAAAATGACAAAACTTCCAAATAACAGACCAATGCATGCCAGGCAGATTTTTTTCACCTGAAATTCCCTTACATTTCCAAAGCCCTGTACCATCTTTAGTCTTTCATTCTGTTGTAAATAACGGCTATAGTGCTTCTCAATTCTTTTGTTTATCTGCGACGATACCCAGCCGATTTTTAGTATCCTTTTCTCCAGCTTATAATGGAACCCATGTATCAAATCCGGCATCTCAAGCCATGCTACAATTTCATAGCTTATCACTGTAATTACAAAGCAAATTGTAGTTGTAATAACTGAAAAAGGACCTTCATAATACACCGCCCGCGTCTCTAATACACCCTTCGCCCAAATTGTAATAAGCGGAATGCAAAAAAACGGAGCCATACATAATTTTGTAAGTCCCGAAAAGCGATATGTCCTCTGTTGGCAGAACAGAATATCCTCTTTCAATTCTTCCCTGATATAGGATAAATTTTTTAGGAAAAGGGATGTTCCATCCTGCTTCCGGTCACCGATTTCTGCGACAAGTCCGCACAGCTTTTCCGTCAAGCCTGCATAGGGAAGTTCGATGTGCACTTCTTTTTTCCGATGTTTCCTATTCTCCCGTTCCAACCTCTCAGATGCTTCTTCCACCGCTTCTTCCACATTTTTGTATTTGCGGTAGCAGCTTCCAAGTTCCGATAGATAATATACAAGTGCCTCCTCTTTTTGTACTTTATCCTTCTCCCACTTTCTTTGACGATACACGTTCCACACCAGCACCATAAAACAAACAGCAAGCATTATATTATAAATCTGACTCAAAAAACGCCTTCCTTTCACTGACCGTCATCCATTTCGCCATCTCTGCTTTCCTTCTATCCGACAAAGAATTCACTTTCCGGTATTCTCCATTTTCATAACGAATTAATTCGTTTACCACATATCCACTTTTCTCCGGAATAATCTCACTGATTCGTTCGATATAACGGTTTCCTTCCCGGTCCATGTGCAGATGGACATCAAACGCCACCACATGAATCACCTGTTCTAAGGCAAGTTCCTCCGACTGAAAATTACCTTCCCGCATCAGACTGTTACGGAGCGAATACAAAAGCCCTTCTGTGGTGCGCGCATGATGTGTAAACAGGGTAAAAAGAGAACCGCTCTGTGCACTCTCTACCATCCAGGCTGCCACTTTAGGTGCCACAATCTCCCCGATTATCGTAACGGCACCGTCCGTCTTTTTCTGCACCTCAAGCCCTTCCTGTCCATCTACCTGTATCGTTTCCCGAAATGATGCGATATTATGCTCCGGATACGCTTCCCGCAAATGTAACTCAAATGCCTGCTCTAACACGCGTATCGGATACTCCGGTGCAATATCTGCTACAAGTGTCATTAAAAGTGTTGTCTTCCCGCAACCCTGCATCCCGGTAATTCCAAATACCTGACATCCTTTTACCAGAAAACGCAGCAACTGAATGACATGTTCTGCTCCCGGCTGCCGGTACAATTCATCTATCCTCTTTTTCCTTGTGACATCCAGCTTACGAATGAAAAACATCCAGCGTTCCGCAAAATCAGGCCGTACCACAACCACTCTCGCATGGTCTGCCATCTCATGCACCAGATAGCCCTTTGTACGCGTCAGCTCCCCCGGCTGCCGGAAACGACAGCAGTTCCTTGCAACACGCTCTACCTCCGCCTCTGTCTCAAAGTCCAAAAAAGATAAATGCACACTCCTTCCCTTGTAAAAGACCCAGACACTTTTCTGATTCCCTTCTTCGCCGGACACTCCTCCAGATACTCCGTCAAGTTCCATGTCGCGCAGTGTATCAATCACACCAAGCCCCTTATAAAAAGCATAAATATTGCGCGCCAGAATTTCTAATTTTTCAGGAAAGCTAAGATTTCTCCTCTCCCTCTCATAGGCTCTTTTCACTGCATCTGCCGATATTTCCGGCGGTCTGTGCCCGCTGTTTTCAATCAGATGATAGCGCTGCACCAATACCTCAAATGCCTGCATTCCCACCTCCTTCTCCATAAGATAAAGCATAATCTCAAACTGAATCGAGCTGTCTTTTTCCTGCTGAACCCAGAAGTAGGTCGATGCTATCTTCTCTTCATCCATGCCATACAGCTTTAACAAACTTTCCTGAATCAGGAGTATCAGCCTGTCTTTTGCTACTTTGTCCCCCGTTCCGGCTCTTTTTAAGTACATTCTTAGTTCTTCTTTTTGTGCCAGCAGGCGTGATACTTCCTCCCTGTTTAAATCCATCTCATACAGATTCTCCCGTAAAATCTGATGAAAATGCTCATTGATACGCTCTATCACCTCTTCCTTAGAAAAACAGGCAATCCGCTTACTTCCCATTCTTACATTCCCCCTAATACCGCTTCTGAAATAAAGTCCATCTCCCGCCGGAACTCCTTATCCCTCTCCTGCTGCCATAACGCGCCATGCTCTGTCAGATACTGTTTCAATTTTCCTCTCTGACAGGCATACTGAAATTGAGGATTATAAGGCACAACCCCACAGCATCCCGGCGGAATCCGATACATCCGATACAAATTCTGCCTGTTATAAACCGAGGCTGGCTGATAATTTCCCATCAGATAAAAACAACGGTTTGCCGTATCGTACTGCTCTAGGAAAAAACGATTCATACACTCCACACTTTGCCGGAATGTGACAATGCACAAATCATCCTTTCCCCTCAAAAACTTCATATCCCGCAATTCTGTTGTCCCACAATCAACAAACACATAATCCGCAAGCTCCTCTAACTTCTCCACCATATCTTTTAAGGTGTCCTGATAACTCCATGGCTGTAACAACGGTAACTCCCGTTCTCCCATCGGAAAAAGATACAGATGTCCCGTCACCAGTTCTTTTAAGGTGCGCTCTAAATCTTTTGCATTATAAGCATCACATTGTGAAAAATAGTCATAGCCCTGCCGCAAAAAATAGGCACAGTTTTCCCTGACCTTCCGGTGCTCCATCCCGCCGTAAAACAACGGCTCTATGGCATTTCGCCCCTTTCCGGCTTCTAACAAAATTATCTTTTTCCGATATTTTAACGAAAGCCGCACGGCAAGCGCCGCCATATTCGAGCTTGTCCCGCATCCCTGCTCCTGACCGAAAAAGAAACATTTCAATAGCACTCCCCCTTTTTAGCCCTGCTTATCCCGGCAAGCACGGCGCGGTAACCCTGCTGTGCCAGCATGCATCCCAGATGAAACAGCAGCTTTTCAAATTCACGTGACAAATCCCTGCAGTCCCGGTACCCCTGATACTGCATGGCAATACGCCTGCTCTCATCCCACGGGTCAGACGGCAGAAAATAATGCTCCATCACAAAACAGTTCTCCTCCTCTAACTGCTTTACAATCTGCTTTTCCATCATCATCTCCCTCTGGTAATTCCGAATAATAACTGCCATCGGCTTTTTCATCTGCAGCATAAGTTCCCTGTATTTCCTGATACAAACATAATCGCATCCTGTCACAAGGAAAATCTCTTCACACACGGAAAGTTCTTCCACACGCGGATTCCCGCCCATGTCCACGATGACAAAATCATACTCCTGTGCCGTCCATTCTTCGTAGGGCACCAAAAAGCGATAGTCGACACCTTTATAATTTACAATATTCAGTTCTGCTTCTGGTCTTGGAATACAACAATCCATCTTCTGGTCGGTGGAATTGTCAATGACGAGAACATGATATCTCATATTCTCAAGGATGCTGGCAAGATAGATACAAAGATCTGTCTGTTCCCAGCCAAATATGCCAATTACTTTTGGTTGCTTCATTGTCTTCTCCCGTTCTCCGGGCTATCCTGCAACTGACATTTCGATAAAAAGATTATCTGTATCATACGTTCTTTTTTCCAAAATGTAAAGTGCCTTTTTTGATTTTATATATATTTTAGATTTTACTTTCCATTTAATTTAAAATTCGTTATAATGAAGAAAAGAATTAGAATTGAGGTGGGCACATGTCTTCAGATAAAGAAAGAACCATAGGAATTATCCTTCCTAACATCACCAATCATTTTTCTGCAAACTTCTTTTCCCAGATTACAGACGCGCTGGCAAAAGAAGAACTTCGCACGATTGTCTCCCTTACGGGGCATAGAGTCGAAAAGGAACGTGAACTTTTTGATTATTTTCATTCCATAACCAATGGAATTTTAGTATTATCCTCCGCGACCGATTATGAACAGATTGCAGATGTTGTCCCATCTGACATTCCTGTTATTTTTTTCAACCGGAAGCCGGAAGGCTGCGACCGTTGCTGTATTTTAGCCTCCGACTACGCCGCTGTTTACCAGGCTGTCATTTCCATGGAGCGTTCCGGTCACAATAAGATTGCCTGTATCTGTGACAACCCGGATTATTCTACGACCAGACAGATTGTGGATGCTTACCGGGATGCCATGACTAACTCTGACATTGAGTTTCATGAGGATTGGATTTACTACACAGATAACCAGCATTTTTCTGTGGAAGAATTAGTAGACAGTATCTCCGCGAAAGGCTGCGATGCTGTTTTGACTGCGACGCAGACCCTGACCGAATATTTTCAGGATTATCTTGTTATCTATAACAAGGATAAAGAAAACAAACTGTATCTGACCGGCTATTCCAATGATGAGAGCCAGTTATTGGCTCCAAAAAGCATTGATGTGATTACCCAGCCGGTACATCAGATTGTGCAGCTTGCTGTTCAGCAGCTCCGCTATCTCTGGGAGAATCCGTCCGCGCCTGCAAAAGAATATCTTCTAAAAGGTACGTTACGCGTACGCCGCTTTAACCGGTTCGAGCCGGAAGAGACTACACAAGAAAGGTAATTTATAATGAGAGACTATATTATTATGACTGACAGTACGGCAGATTTGCCGGACAGCTATTTAAAGGAGCATAAAATTGCCGTCATTTCGCTCCCATACACAATCGATGGCGTTACTTATACGAAAGAGAACTCTCTTCCTGAAAAAGAGTTTTACGATAAAATGCGTGCAGGTTCCCTTCCTACTACTTCTCAGGCGAACCCGGAAGAGCTTGCAACATTTTTCGAACACCTGATTCAGACGACCGACAAAGATATTTTATACATTGTATTTTCTTCGGGTCTGAGCGGTACTTTTAACAGTGCTCGCATCGCAGCGGCTGATGTTGCCGAGAAATACCCGGAACACAGAGTCGTCCTTATCGATTCACTCGCTGCCACTTTAGGAGAGGGTCTTTTGGTTCATAAAGCCGTCCAACTCAAAGATTCCGGCGCAGACCTTGATACGGTTGCCGCATGGTTAGAAGAACACAAACTTCATCTGGTGCACAACTTTACCGTGGATGACCTGTTCCATTTATACCGTGGCGGACGTGTCAGCAAGACAGCCGCTTTCCTTGGAACCATCGCAAGTATCAAACCGATTCTTCACGTCGATGATGAAGGTCATCTGATTCCGCTCATCAAATCACGCGGCCGGAAAAAGGCTCTCGCTGCCTTAGTGGACTGCATGGAGCAGCAAATTGGTGACTGGAAAGATAAAAATGACATTATTTTTATCAGCCATGGAGACTGCCTTGAAGATGCCAACACGTTAGCTTCCATGATTCAGGAACGCCTCGGCATTGAGAACTTCATGATTGATTATGTCGGCCCTACCATCGGCGCACATTCCGGTCCCGGCACGCTTGCACTTTTCTATTTAGGAGATCATCGTTAATGAATACAACTAAGACAATAAATGTTTCTAAAACTGATTCTCATGCATTTCACACGATTGCAGAGGCATTGTCTTCGATTCCAAAAGATTCTACAACCCCTGTTACCATTTCCATTGGTGCAGGGGTTTATTATGAAAAACTCGAAATCAACCGTCCCTTTGTCACATTGCAAGGCATCTCACCGGAGCAGACCATTCTCACCTATGATGACTATGCCCGCTTTCTCATGCCGGATGGCATCAAACGTGGTACGTTCCGCTCCTACACTTTATTTGTAAATGCACCGCACACCACCTTAAAAAATCTCACGGTACAAAATACTTCCGGACCATCCCAAAAAGCCGGACAGGCAGTTGCCCTCTATGCAGACGGCGATTTCTTTTTCTGTGAAAACTGTTCCTTAAAAAGTTGTCAGGATACCCTTTTTACAGCGCCCCTGCCGGAAAAAGAATACGAGCCGGGTGGCTTCCGCGGGCCAAAAGAATTTGCTCCGCGGACTCCGACCCGGCAATACTACAGGGACTGTTATATTTGTGGTGATATTGACTTTATTTTTGGCGGTGCGGCCGCCTACTTCGAGCACTGCCACATTCATTCCATCCTGCGTGACCCGGATGATGCGGTACAGGGCTATGTAACAGCCGCTTCTACGCCCCCTGGGCAGCCATACGGCTATGTTTTTCATGCATGTGAACTAACAAGCGACTGTCCGAGACAATCCGTCTATTTAGGGCGTCCATGGCGCGATGATGCCAAAACTGTTTTTCTGGAATGTACCTACGGCGCACATATTCATCCTGCCGGATTCCACGACTGGGACAAACCCGCTGCAAGAGAACATGTTTTCTATGCCGAATGGCAGTGCAGACAGGAAGATGGAACTCCTGTTTCACTCCAAGAGCGCGCCCCATTCGTGCGGGAGCTCTCAGCGGCTGACGTTTTGAATTATTCTGTTACGAAGGTGCTCGGTGGCTGGAATCCATAAAAAAAATAAGGGGGATTTATTCCCCCTCGTTTTCCGGATTCAAATATTTTTTAAATGCCTGACGATAATAAAATGCGAAGAAGTATCCCATCAGACCAACTCCATAAATCAGGCTTAAGAAATTCGCAAGCAACACTGTCGTGTTGACCCACACAAATAAAATCATCAGAATTGCCATCTGAATCGTCGTCTTCATATTGCGAAGTGACATAAAAAAGGCATAGCGGATTGTATTTTTTACCGGATTTACAAAGCGCGACTGTACCCCGAATACATACAACAGCGAAAGGAAGTACGGTATTGCAATGACTCCGGCACCAATCTGAAGGGCAAGTCCAAAATTCCTGTTTTCCACCTGATTTCCAAGTATAAAATCGGCCGCTAATACAATTCCAACTACAAGATAAATCAAAAAGATTGCCGTCGACTGTTTAAAATTTTCTTTGAAGGATTTGAAAAAGTTGCTTGTCACATATCCTTCATCATCTTTTATTTTCATGCAGGCATAAATCAGCGCAGTGGTCGATGCCCCCATGGTAAAAATCGGAATGGAACAAATCAGCCAGAGCATATCCAGCAGAAAAATTTTTCCAATAGTATTAATCGCCCGAAAGACCGGGTTATCGACATTAAAAATTCTATCTAACATAATTACGCCTTTCTATGCCTCACACTCGTCCCAGAGCTTCTGAATATACTTTCTGGATTCTACCGCATTTTCCGGCACTGTATTCTCCAAAGTCACATGAATATATGGCTTTTTCGTCTTGATAAAACGGATAATCTGTGTGTAATCCATCTCACCGGTTCCGGCTGCCACAGACACTAATTCTCCATCTTTTACAATAAAATCCTTGATATGTACCATTGCAATATCATCTCCGAGAAGTTCTATTGCCTCCGCAATGATTGCTTCCCTGTCCTGATAATTGTGGATATCTAACAGGTTGACCGGATCAAAAATAATCTGCAAATTCGGGGAACCAATCGTATCTAACACTTCACGGGCACGTTTCGGATTCCATACGATATGCTTTGCAACCGGCTCAATTGCAAAAATCACACCCATTTTTTCCGCGCACTCTACAACCGGGCGGACATTTTTGATAAATGTCTGCAATGCTTCTTCCGAACGGCAAGCCTCCTCAAACTGATAAGCCTCGTTCGGTGCACCGGTCTCCGTTCCGACTACACCCACGCCAAGCAGGGATGCAAAACGGATATGTGCCATATAACGATGCGTGATTTTGCGGAGACTCTCCTCATTCGGGTTTGCAAGATTTAAGTAACATCCGAGCACTGCCACATCTAACTGGTTCTGTGAAAAAATTCTTTTTAAATAGAGCGCAAATCCCGGTGTCAGCGCACTATCATCCACGGAATACTCTGAGATTACCTTGGAAAGTGCTAAATGTCCACAACAAAACCCCTGCTCCTTTGCAATCGCAAGGCGCTCCTCTAATGGTACTTTTTTGATATCATGTAAACGAATTCCTAATTGCATTCTATCCCTCTCTTTCTATCTATCATGCACAAACTCATCTACATTGTGCAATTCCACAGCCTCTCCATTCTGTCCCTCTATTGTAACATTTTCGAGCACAAAACGGGATACATTTTCTGCATAAATTCCTTTTTTGCTGCATTCCTCCACGCCATTTGACATGATAGGAACACCACTTTTGGCTTTTTTTGCAAAAGAAACCTCCACGTTACGCATCACGATTTCCTCGATTTTTTTCTCCGGAAGTCCGGCAAAATAAATGGCTGCCACGTGACAGTTTGTTGCGTGAATATTTTCAAATACAAAATGCTTTAACTCCGGTGTCCGTTCGTCAACCGGATACAGTGCTCTCGACTGCACATACTCGGTTCTTCCGTCCGGGTCACAGAAATAGAATGCGTTTCCGGTAAACGGCGTCATAACATGATCCATCTCAATGTCGCGGAAAATAATCTGATCTATTACTGCATCTTTTCCACGTCCACGTCTCGTCTTAATACGCAGTCCACGGTCAGTGTCAAAAAATCTGCATTTTTCCACAACAAGATTGATAACTCCACCCGCCATCTCACTTCCGATTGTGACAGCCCCATGTCCATTCTCCATCAGGCACTGGCTGATATGGATGTTTTTCGATGGGGTCTTATACTTTTTCCCCATGTAAATCTTTCCGGATTTTACGGCAATACAGTCATCTCCCAGTGAAAAATGGATTCCGCGAATCTCTACATCCTGGCAGGATTCCGGATCAAGTCCGTCCGTGTTCGGTGACTGTCCCGGATTCTTGACACACAAATCCGCAAACACGAGACGGTTACTGAAATACGGATGAATCACCCATGCCGGACTGTCATGGAAATACAGTCCCTGCACCTGAATGTTTTCACAGTGATTGAGAAACAGCATACGCGGACGGAATGCAATGCGCATCACCTTCTCGTTATACCACCAGTTTTCGTGGTTTGCCGCACCATTAATGCTTCCCTGTCCATACAACTTCACATTCGATACATGAATACCGGAAATAATGCCTGCAAACATTTTTAAAGGATTTCCTTCCCATGTTCCCAAGTTATATTCATCTTTTTCATCATAACTTTCAATCATGCCTGGAAGCACCGCATAATGCTCGCGCACGGTATCTGCTAAAAGTTCTGCTCCTTCTGCAAGTTCTACCGAAATATCGCTTTTCAAAAACAGCGATGTAATCTTATAGGTTCCCGCCGGAATCAGCACACGGCTGTCCTTCGGACAACAGAGAATGGCTGCCTGAATGAAATGCGTATCATTCGTTACACCATCTCCCTTCGCACCAAAGTCGCGGACGTTCAATGTCACAAACTCATAATCCGTGTGGAAAGAAAGTTCTGCTTCCTTCTCGCCACTCATCTTTAAAATTTCAATCGTATAATCTGTATCCGGAAGTAAATCGTAAACAGATGTAATTACTTTTTTCGTCTCCAGACGCTTCTCTCCATTTACAACTACGCAATACGTCTCTTTTGTTTCATAAATACCACCGTCGTCTAATTCTAACGTGATACTTCTCGCTGTCTTCATGACAATTTCAAGTTTCATTTTCCTACCTGTCCTTTCCTCAAATTGCACAAATCTGTATTTACTGTCGGGCGTATGCTTTACGTTTTTGGAAACTTTACGTTGTACACTAGAAATTATTTAACATGAGGCACGCTTTCGCTACTTGTCGCTCGCAGTGGTACATAAGAGGCTAAAATACAGCCTCTAAGTACCAGCGGCTCCAAAGTACCTCATTTATAAATAATTTCTATCGCACAACTTACACTTTGAATACCGGAAACAGACACCGCCATCAAATCCGCATTTAGTGTCTGGTCAAAAGCGGTGCTCCACAACCTGACGGATGGGAAAGAGAAAATCGACAGCTTCGAAATGACTTTACACGATGGAGATGAGACTTAAAATCGTGGAAGCCCCTGCTGAACACGATTTTGCTTTCAAAGGCTCATCGGAATGTCTCGTGTAATGGAATGGAGAAGCTGTTGATTTTCTCCTTCCCATGCTTCATAGAATTTGAAGCACCGCGTATGTCCTGTACAATAAATACAGATTTATGCAATTTTATAAGAACAGGGGGCAACATAAGATGCTGCCCCCTGTTGTAAAATCTTTTTCTTCTTTTGAAGTTTCTGAAATTTTAGCCCTTAACACCACCGGCTGAAATACCATCAACGAATTTATCCTGTGCAAGGAAGAAAATAATCAAGGATGGTAAAATAGAGATTAAGGATAATGCTAAAATACGGTTCCAGCTGAATCCTGCATCACCGTCCATTGACATTTTAACGAAAATTGCTGCAGGGTATCTTGCTGGTGTAGATACATAAAGTAATGGTCCCATAAAGTCGTTTGATGACCACATGAACTGGAACAGTGCACATGATACTAATGCCGGTGAAAGCATTGGACAGATTACTTTAATTAATGTCTGTACAACATTACATCCGTCAATCTTTGCTGCTTCCTCTAATTCCTTTGGAACATTGTGAAGGAACTGGATTAACATGAATACGAAGTATGTATCTGTTGCAAATAAAGTAGGAGCAATAATTGCAAGGTAAATTGGAGAGTCAACCCATCCTAATTTGTTGAATAAGATATACTGAGGTACATTTAATACAACCTGTGGAAGGAATAATGTTGACATCAATACTGCGAATAAGAATCCTTTTCCTTTGAATTCAAATCTACCAAATCCGTATGCTGTAATCGTTGCTGAAATAATGGTGAATATTACTTTTGGAATAACATATTCATATGTATGAAGCATTGCTGTCCAAATATTGATTGTACCACCGTAGTTTGTCATTGCATCTTTATAACCCTGTAACGTAGGGTTGCTTGTAAAAAGACCTACTGTGGAGAAAATCTCTGCGTTTGACTTAAATGTAGCTCCAATCATCCATAATAAAGGATAAATCATAATAAATCCGACAAGAATCAGGATGGTATAGCGAAGAATCAGGTTAATGATTCTAGATGTTTTACTTTTAGCTGAATGTTCACCCATTTTTACTTACCTCCTTCATCATCAGAATAGAATACCCAATATTTCTGGCTTAAGAATGCGATTACGGTAAAGAACATCAAGATGATGAATAATACCCATGCCATTGCACTTGCCATACCCATATTGTATCTTCCAAATGCGTTGTTGTAAATCAAAAGTGAAATCAGGGTTGTTGAATTTCTTGGTCCACCCTGTGTAATAATGTAAGGTCCATTGAATTCCTGGAAAGCCTGGCATAACTGTGTAACTAAGTTATAGAAAATAACCGGTGTAATCAACGGTACTGTTACTGTAAAAAACTGACGCCATTTACCAGCTCCATCAATAGATGCTGCTTCGTAAAGTTCTGTCGGAACACCTTTTAAAGCTGCAAGGAAAATAACCATTGCGGAACCGAACTGCCATACACGAAGTAAACTGATAACTAACAGAGAATAATTCGGATCTCCTAACCAGCTAGGGCCTGTTACTCCGAAAAATCCCAATGCAGTATTGATAAGACCATCATCTTTAAATACTGCTTTCCATAATACTGCAATCGCTACAGATCCACCTAAGATAGATGGTACATAGTAAACTGTTCTGAATAAGTTTACACCTTTGATTTTGAAATTTAAGATATAAGCGATGAATAACGCAAATATCAGTTTCAAAGGTACTGTAATGAATGCATACTTAAATGTTACCTGTAATGCCTTTACAATACTTGGTGTCGTAAAGATATCAATATAGTTCTGGAATGTTCCCCACTGTTTGATACCTTTAAATAAGTTGTAATCTGTAAAACTGTACACTAAAGATGAGCCCATTGGATACAGTTTAAATACAAGGAAACCAATTAACCACGGAAGGATAAAGAAAAATCCAATATTATCCTTACAGAATTTTTTGAATCCCTTTTTCTGACTTGTTGCTACAACAGCTGCTTCTGTTTTCTTAGCCAAGACAATGTACCTCCTTTTCATATTCTTTCTTTTAACATTTGTGTCTGGGCATATGCCATCATACAAATCCCTATATTTTCGTCGTTGGATTCATCATCCATCTGCCTGTAACATGATTCTACAAGCTTTATTCCTTCTGCTGCATATTTTTCTCTGTTCAAGACTCCTATGCGGCATGCTTTGCAAATTGCGTAACCGAACATCCCCGGTTCTGCGTCTTTACAAGGAAGTATCCCTTTTATCAATTCTTTGAAGAGATCCCCCAATGTTCTATAGTGTTCATAAATCTCTTCGCTCATAGTTCCGATAACGTCAATCAGCGCCATCAAATACCATCCCATACTTCTCATAGAGAATTCTTGAGATAACCCTGTTTCATTGTTACACCATGGTTGCTCTTTTGCTTCATCGTATGCTTGATAGTACAGGCCGTTTTGTTCGTTATAGCAGCACTTTCGTACTTTTAGGAACTGAGCTACGATATCATTGTATTCTGCCTTATTATGGTACTTCGTTTCATATTCCATATAAAAAGGAAGTATCCGATAAAAATCTGCAATTCTGAAAATCTCAGACGAATCGCTCTCCTGTGAAAAAACTCCTGACTTCGTACGTCTTAACTTTGTAATCCCTTCCATCAGCCCTTCTATCGCTTCGCGATATTTTTCCTCACCTGTTCGTTCATATACAAAAAATAACTGTTTTCCTGTGTCAATACTATCGAAAAGATACTTTTCCGCTTTACCACTTCGAATGGTGCTCTCCTTATCAACCTTTTCTGTTATATTTTTCACAATGTAATCCGCAAAAATCTCCTGACCGGACACCTCGTACATCTGATGGCATCCCTCCAGGAATACTGCATCATCACTGTTTTTTCTTTTTTTTAGAAATTGGTCAAAAAATAAGTTTCCATCCATAATTTTACCTTTTTATAAGGGCTGCCGAAAAAGCAGCAGCCCTTTGATATTTAAGTACTATCTTTCTGTCTATAACAGATTACTGTGCATCTAATACAGCCTGAACGCCATCAGCCAATGCCTGAGCAGCCTCTTCAACAGTGTAATCGCCATAGCTTAAACCTGCCATAACATCATAGTAAACACCGTCTGGATTGCTCTTTAATTCAGCAGATTCGAATGTAGAATCTAATGTGAAGGATGTCCAAGCGATAACTTTTTCGTTAGCTTCTGCAACCTGCTCATTTAATGTACCAGCTGCAACTGCTGCATCTCTTGCTGTTGTAGAAGCAGGGCTACCGAATGCAGAACCAAGAAGGTTAGATTCGTCATTTAATAAGAAGTTGATTAACATAGCTGCTTCCTTTGGATGCTCTGTGCTGGCTTTCATTGTCCAGCATGTAGCTACTTTAGAGTATCCTCCCTGGTAATCGCCGAAATCTTTGAAGTAGTCACCTACAACGATTTCACGGCCTTCAGCTGCTGTAGCGAATTTTGTTGCGGAAGAATCCCACTCGAAGATACCTGCATAATGTCCATCGATCCAGTTAGGATTCTTATCAAGAGAATCAGCACCGTCTCCTGCCAATTTCTGAACAGAAGGAATTACGTGTGCATCTTCTAAGTCCTGAATGAACTGAAGTCCTTCAGCGATTTCATCTGTAGAATAGTTTAATGTTCCGTCTGTTACCCAATCTTTTCCATATACGGATTCAAGATAGTAAACCATAAGAATCATTCTGTCGTACTCACCTAAAGATAATGGATAGTAATCTTCGCCATAAGCTTCGAAAGCTTTACCAGCTTCTAATAACTCAGCATAAGATGTTGGGATATCGCATCCAACTTCATCAAATGTTGTCTTATCCCAGTAGAAAATTCTACCTGTCAATGCTGTAGGAACAGCTTTTAAAGAACCATCGATTGTACAAAGGTCTAAGTATTTGCTTTCAATAGTAGATGTATCAATGATGTTGCTGTAATCGCTCAAATCAGCGAATACAGTTCCATCTGTATCGTACTGTGTTAACCAGTTCCAGTTTGCTAAGTTAACATCACATTCTGTACCAGACATGAACTGTGTAGACATTTTTGTCTCCCATCCATCCCATGCTGCGTAAGATGCTCCATCAACTACAGAGATTCCAGGATAAGCTTCTTCGAATGCTGCAAGTGCTGCAAGCATTGCTTCATGTCTGTCATCTCCACCCCACCAGGAAATTGTAAGAGAGCACTCATCATAGCTTCCGTCATCTGCTACTGCATCCCCTGTTGTCTGTGTCTCTTCCACTTTGTTGTCAGATGCGCTGTTGCCTGCATCTTTGCTGTCAGCATCAGTGCTGCTTCCGCATGCTGCTGTTGCAAGCGCCATGCTGGCTACTAATCCAGCTGCCATTGCTTTTTTCAAGAAATCCTTTTTCATATTCTTTCTTTCTCCTTTACCTATTGTTGATGTGACTAGGTTTCTCGTCCTTTTAAAAGCGTCCTTTGTTCACATCACTATAATGTAAGTGCTTACATATTGTATTATAGCACAGGCTTTACAAAAATGCACCATATTTTTTCAAAAAAAATAACTTTTTTGTGCATTTTGTGTCCAAATACCTATTTCATCCGGAAACATATAAAAAAATTGCCCGAAACAAGCATGTTTCGAGCAATTTCAAAAGTAAGCAGTTTCAAATTTTACTGTGGCTGTTTACCAATGTAAGCTAAAATACCGCCGTCAACATAGAGAATATGTCCGTTTACTGCATTGGAAGCTTCAGAAGCAAGGAATACTGCCGGTCCTGCTAATTCTTCTGGCTGTAACCATCTCTCTGCCGGTGTTTTTGCTACGATAAACGCATCAAATGGGTGTCTTGAACCATCTGCCTGACGCTCTCTAAGTGGAGCAGTCTGAGGTGTCTCAATATAACCTGGTCCGATACCGTTACACTGGATATTGTATTTACCATACTCTGAACAGATATTTCTTGTAAGCATTTTCAAACCACCTTTTGCTGCTGCGTATGCAGATACAGTCTCACGTCCAAGTTCTGACATCATAGAGCAGATGTTGATGATTTTTCCGTGACCTTTTTTAATCATGGATGGAATAACTGCCTTTGATACAATAAATGGTGCATTTAAGTCAACGTCGATAACCTGACGGAACTCTGCTGCAGTCATATCGCACATTGGGATACGTTTGATGATACCGGCATTGTTTACTAAGATGTCGATAACGCCAACTTCTTTTTCAATCTGAGCTACCATTGCGTTTACTGCTTCTTCATTTGTAACGTCACATACATAACCGTGTGCTTCGATGCCGAGTTCTTTGTATGCAGCAATTCCTTTGTCTACTAATTCCTGTTTGATATCGTTAAATACGATAGTTGCGCCTGCTTTTGCATATGCAGATGCGATTGCAAATCCAATTCCGTAAGATGCTCCTGTTACAAGAGCTACTTTTCCTTCCAGTGAAAAATTATCAATGTAAGACATAGTTCATTCTCCTTTTCTTTGTGCTATTTTGCCTGTTCTTATTTGCGGACAAGATGTACTGCGAATCCGCCCATTTCTTCTTTGAGGTAAACTGCTTTCAGATTGCCTTTTTCATCATATCTTGCAGTTTCCATATCCATCATGATTCCCTGTCTCTCTAAGTGGTAAATTGCACGCTCCATATAGTTTGTTCCAATTGCAATATGACCATGTTTGCCAAGATAAGGTGTCTTCATGACCTCTAACACGCTTCCTGAGAAAATGGAAGAGTTGCCAGGTTTCTTTTCATATCCGAATGCATTACCGAATACAGTTGCAATCTTGTCTGCTTCTGTTTCGTTTTCTGCATTGATACCAACATGTTTTAATTCAAATCCAAGCATTGCTGTAACAGCTTCTCTTGTCAGTTTTGTAATCTCGTCGAATTTTCCTGCTGTAACTAAATCTTTCTTAACCATCCAGCTTCCGCCACAGGCTACGATTTTATCAAAATCTAAGTATTCTTTTAAGTTAGATGCATTGATTCCACCGGTTGGCATGAATCTCATCTTTGTGTATGGTGCCGCCATGGATTTAATCATTTTGATTCCGCCGGCTGCTTCTGCAGGGAAGAATTTTACAACTTCAAGTCCTAATTCAATTGCAGCTTCCACATCACTTGGATTAGCTGTTCCAGGTAAAATAGGTACATTTTTATCGATACAGTATTTTACAACCTTTGGATTTAAACCAGGGCTTACAATGAATTTTGCTCCGGCTCCAACTGCACGGTCAACCTGCTCTGTTGTAAGAACTGTTCCGGCTCCGACTAACATTTCAGGGAATTCTTCTGCCATAATGCGGATGGACTCTTCTGCTGCTGCTGTACGGAATGTTACTTCTGCACAAGGAAGTCCTCCATCACATAATGCTTTTGCTAATGGTTCTGCATCTTTTGCATCATCTAATGCAATAACAGGTACAATACCAATTTTTGAAATCTCATCAATAATATTGCTCATTTTCTATTTTCCTTTCTATAAAAATCTTATAATGTTACACCTTGTTTAAAGATTGCCATGTCGTGGAATCCAGCCTCTTCACTACATACTTTCTTGCCGGAGGCAACTGCCACTACATAGTCGAATAACTGCTGTGCCGTCTCTTCGATTTCTTTGTCTTCCACAAGCACACCCGCATTAAAATCAATCCAATTTTTCTTTCTTCCGGCAAGATTACTGTTACTTGAAATCTTAACGGTTGGAACCGGAGACGCAAATGGGGTTCCGCGTCCTGTTGTAAACAACACGATATGGGCGCCGCTCGCTGCTAACGCAGTAGAAGCCACCAAATCATTTCCCGGTGCACTCAAAAGATTGAGTCCGGCGGTCTTCACACGCTCGCCGTAGGAAAGCACACCTTTTACAGCCGCACTTCCGGATTTCTGTGTACAACCAAGCGATTTATCCTCCAGTGTGGAAATTCCACCTTTTTTATTACCCGGAGAAGGATTCTCATAGATGGTCTGATGATTACTCTTGAAATAATTCTTGAAATCATTAATCAAATCTACGGTCTGGTGGAATAACGCTTCGTTCTCACAGCGGTTCATCAGAAGTGTCTCGGCACCGAACATTTCCGGTACCTCTGTCAAAATTGTAGTTCCTTTTTTGCTGATAAGCAAGTCTGAGAATTTACCAACAAGCGGATTGGCTGTAATTCCGGAGAATCCGTCACTTCCACCACATTTCATTCCAATGACAAGTTTGGACACGCTGATTGGTTCACGCTCAAATCCGGCTGCGTAGTCGATGAGTTCATCTAAAAGTTCTGCGCCTTTTTCCATCTCATCTTCCACTTCCTGACAGACAAGGAATTTCACACGGTTCTCGTCATAATCTCCGATGTAAGGCTTCAAGACATCGATGTTGCTGTTTTCACAGCCAAGTCCTAACACCAGCACACCGCCTGCATTCGGGTGGTTAATCAGGTCAGCAAGAATTGTTCTGGTATGCTCCTGGTCGTCTCCCATCTGGGAACAGCCGTATGGATGTGGAAAAGCGATAACTTCTTCCACACTTCCCTTGATTCTTGCGTTGGCTGCTTTTGCCATTGCTGTCGCAATGTTGTTGACACAGCCAACCGTCGGGATAATCCAGACTTCATTGCGGACACCGACTTTTCCATCCGGGCGGTTAAAGCCGTCGAATGTAACGTCTTCTGTCGTTTTTTCTTCTGTCGGAACCGGCTCGTAAGAATACTCAAGCAAGTCGCCGAGTGCTGTCTTGACATTGTGTGTATGTACCCAGCTTCCGGCTGCGATATCCTCTTTTGCATTTCCGATACGGAAGCCGTATTTGACTACTTCCCCGCCTGTCGGGATGTCCTTAATCGCCATCTTATGTCCAGCCGGAATCGCCTCTTTCGCTTCGACCTCTGCGCCGTCGATTACAACTTTAGTTCCTTTTTCTATCTCTTTTAATGCAACGATTACATTATCATTTTCATGAATTCTGATATAATCTTTCATTATTATCCTCTATCTTCCTTCTATGCTTATGCAAAGATTTTTCCCATTGCTTTGCGCATTCCGTTTGCACGGATTTCTTTCATATAAGAAGCAACTGCTTCCTCTACGCCAGGAAGTGCTGTCAAATCCTGTCCCCAGAAATCAACATTGCTCAATACTGCTTTTGTATAAGCATCTTCATCCTTCGAGCTGTTTGCTGCAAAGAACTCTAACACGGCTGCATCATCTAAAATCTGGTATTCCTCACCATTTCTGTGGCCGATTAAAGCTTTGTCTCTGATTTCTGTTCCTGTGTAGAATGCCATCAATGCTGCCAGTGAGAATGTAAGATGTGTTGGAAGCTTTCCTTCCTTCTTAATGTAGTCTAAAAAGCTAGGCATACATCTTGCTCTCCATTTTGAAACAGAGTTCAATGCGATGGATAAATGTGCGTGTTTTACATATGGGTTGTCAAACCTTGTTAAAACAGCATTTGCAAAATCAATTACATCCTGTTTTGGCAGTGTCAGAGTCGGAATGACTTCATCAAAGATGGTTGCTTTGATAAAGTTCAAAATCAAATCATCATGCATGGACTGTAACACGATGTCATTTCCGCAAAGGTAAGATGCCAAAACGAAAGATGTGTGTGCTCCGTTTAAGATACGAACCTTTCTCTGTTTGTATGGATGATGGTCATCGGTAAAGATAACCGGAAGGCCTGCCTTTGGAAGTGGGAACTCTTCGCTGATGTCCTTGTCGCTCTCGATAACCCAGAGTGCAAATGGCTCACCTGTTACAATCAAATCATCCTGATAGCCGAACTCTTTGCAAAGTTCCTCTGCCTCGTCTCTTGGATAACCTGTTACAATTCTGTCTACTAAAGTAGATGTGAATACGCAGGCATCATTTAACCATGCTGTAAATCCTTCTTCTAAGTTCCAGAGTTTTGCAAGTTTTAAAACGCACTCTTTTAAATGAAGTCCGTTGTCATCAATCAGCTCTACCGGAAGCATCACAAGACCTTTGTCTGCTGCTCCGTTAAAATGTTTATATCTTTCAAATAAGAATTTTGTTAATTTACCAGGATATGTCTTTGGTGGATTTAATTCAAAACGATCTGTGTCATCATATACAATACCTGCTTCTGTTGTATTTGACACGATAAAGCGTAAGCTGTCTAATTTTGCATACTCTGCATATTTCTCATATTCTTCATATGCATCTACGGCATCTGATACACTTGTAACGACACGGTTAATCTTCTTTGCCTCTCCGTCAACGTTTCCTCTTAACTGTACGGTGTACTGGCATTCCTGATTATGAAAACGCTCCAAAGAACCGAATTCGATTGGTTTTACCAAAACGATGTCTCCATCAAATGTTCCCTGTTCGTTTGCAATGTCAATCATATAGTCAACAAATGCTCTTAAGAAGTTACCTTCTCCGAACTGTAATACCTTTACTGGTCTCTCTTTTTTTCCTGTTTTCTGTTTGTTTAAAAGCTCCATGATATCCTCCCGGTCTTTTATATCTTCTTCGTTCATTAATAATTTACATTCCTTGCTTTTTCACTCCAGCAATTCTGTATCATGCCGTTGCAATGTAAGCGGTTACATTCTTATTCTTGCACCTTTTCATCAATTAGTCAATATGTAATTTTAACGAATTTTGTATGTTTTATATACAATCCTGTACTATCCGCCTATTTTTTTAGTATTTTTGTTCTTTTTGTGCTTTCTTTTATTGCTTTTGCCAAACTCATGTTGTATAATATTTGTGATTATCAATGAAACTGCTTTCATTACTTTTCCCGAAGAAACGCGTACTTGCATGAAAGCGACTGTTTTTGTTACAATTGGTAATAAAATATGAAAACTATCTAAATAAGAATACGGCAGAATAGTAATGTGAAACATAAGTTTTCACACACAAGAATGGAGTTTTTATGACAATTTATGACATTTCAAAAAAAGCCGGTGTTTCCATAGCAACAGTATCTCGCGTATTGAATGGAAGCGAAAGCGTCCGCCCGGCTACACGCAAAAAAGTAATGGACGTCATTGAACAATATGATTATACCCCAAATGCATTTGCAAGAGGGCTCGGTCTTCACACGTTAAATACTATCGGTATCTTATGTGCAGACTCTTCTGACCTCTTTCTCGCAAAGGCTGTATATTACCTGGAGCAGGAGCTGCAGAATTCCGGTTACGAATCTCTGCTCTGCTGTACCGGCTACAATCTGGATATCCGAAAGAATTACATGAATTTAATTCTTTCAAAGAAAGTGGACGGCATCATCTTAGTAGGTTCTAACTTCATCGGAACATCCGAGGAGGAGAACCAATATATTAAGGATGTTTCTTCTCAGGTACCGATTATGCTTCTGAATGCAGCTTACGAGTACCCAAACGTTTACAGTACCCTGTGCGATGATTATTCCTCCATGTATGAGGCAACCTTGTCCATGGCACAGAGCGGAATTTCTGATATTTTATATCTTTATAATTCCAAATCATACAGTGGTACCAAAAAGTTAAACGGTTATCGTTCTGCTATGAGTGATGCAGGTATTGAGAATTTCAACAAGTACGTTCACTTCTACGATGGAGATTCGGAAAACCTTGGTGAAATTGCTTCTTTTGTTGAAAGCATTGCCAAAAAAGGGATTACCTTTCACGGTGTTATCGCCGCAGACGACAACCTTGCCATCGGCAGCGTAAAATACGCACAGAAAATGGGATTAAAAATTCCGGATGACTTTTCTGTAATTGGGTATAACAATTCTATGCTGACCTCATGCTGCAACCCGGAACTCACTTCCGTAGACAACCGTCTCGAGACGCAGACCCATCAGCTTGTGCAGACTTTAATCGGTGTTTTATCCGGTGAAGAGATGCCTAAAAAATCAATTTTTTCCGGCAAACTGATTAAGCGCGGAACTACATTGTTTTAATTTATAGAGAAAATGGAGGAATTCATCATGAAACATTTTATGGACAAAGATTTTTTACTTTCCACACCAACTGCTCAGAAACTTTATCACGAGTATGCTGCAACGGTTCCTGTACTTGACTATCACTGCCACATTAACCCACAGGAAATCGCAGAGGATCGTCAGTTCGAGAATATCACTCAGGTATGGCTCGGCGGTGACCACTACAAATGGCGTTTTATGCGTTCCTGCGGTGTAGATGAATACTACATTACAGGCGGTGCTCCTGATAAAGAAAAATTCTTAAAATGGGCTGAATGTGTCGGAAAAGCCATCGGCAACCCATTATTCCATTGGAGTCATCTTGAATTACAGAGATATTTCGACTACCACGGTGTTTTAAATAAAAACACGGCTGAAGAAGTCTGGGAGTTATGCAACAAGAAACTTGCCACACCGGAAATGTCTGTCCGTAACTTAATTAAGAAATCAAATGTTACTTTGATCTGTACAACCGATGATCCAATCGACAGCTTAGAGTGGCACAAAAAAATTAAAGAAGATACTTCTTTTGATGTTCAGGTTCTCCCAGCATGGAGACCAGACAAAGCGATGAACATCGAGAAACCTGACTACGCAGATTACCTTGCAAAATTATCCGCTGTATCCGGAATCGAAGTAAAAACTTTCGCAGATCTCTGCAAAGCTTTAGTAAACCGTATGGATTTCTTTGCTTCCATGGGATGTTCTGTATCTGACCATGCTTTAGAGTATGTGATGTACGCTCCTGCATCCGATGCTGACATCGAAGCTATCTTTGCAAAACGCTTAGGCGGCTCTTCTATTACACGCGAAGATGAATTAAAATTCAAAACTGCATTCATGCTTTTCGTTGGAAAAGAATATGCAAAGAGAAATTGGGTCATGCAGCTCCACTACGGATGTAAACGTGATAACAATACACATATGTTTGACCAGTTAGGACCGGATACCGGTTACGACTGCATTAATAACTACGCTCCATCTTCTGAGATGGCAGACTTCTTAAATGCACTGATTAAAACAGAGGAACTTCCAAAGACAATCCTCTACAGCTTAAATCCAAATGACAACCAATCTATCGGAACTATTTTAGGATGCTTCCAGGATTCTACTGCTGTTGCCAAAATCCAGCAGGGTTCTGCATGGTGGTTCAACGATCACAAGACCGGTATGCAGGATCAGATGATTTCACTTGCAAACTTAGGAAACCTTTCCGGTTTTGTCGGAATGCTGACAGACTCCAGAAGTTTCTTATCTTATACACGTCATGAATACTTCAGACGTATTATGTGTAACCTGTTAGGCGACTGGGTAGAGAACGGAGAATTCCCGGAAGACTACGACACATTAGGCGAAATCGCAAAGAACATTTCTTACAACAACGCTGTAAGATACTTCGGCTTTGACTTAGAAACAAAATAATTTTTGGAGGAATCACAATGGAACTTAGAACCGCAGCATCTCCAAGAGATGTCAAACATTACACAACAGAACGCTTAAGAGAAGAATTTTTAATTGATGATTTGTTTCAGCCAGATACCATCAAATTAGTATACAGCCACATCGACCGTATTATTACCGGTTCCGCTGTTCCTGTAAAAGAAACACTCGTCTTAACTGCAGGCGATGAACTTCGCGCAAAATATTTCTGCGAGAGACGTGAGCTCGGTGTCATCAACATTGGTGGCGCCGGCAAAATCACAATTGACGGAAAAGTATACGAAGTCGGCCACAAAGAAGGCATGTACATCGGAATGGGTTCAAAGGATATCTCCTTTGCCAGCAATTCCGCTTCCGAGCCTGCAAAATTCTATTTAAACAGCGCACCTGCACACATGACATATCCTACTGTTTTGATTAAACCGGAAGGAACTCCTGCAGAAGGCGTTGTCATTGTAAAAGATGAAAACAAAGTAGAATTAGGTTCTTTAGAGACTGCAAACCACAGAACCATCTGCAAATACATCCTCCCTGGACAGGTAGAGAGCTGCCAGCTTGAGATGGGTATGACAAAATTAGAGCCGGGCAGTGTCTGGAACACAATGCCATGCCACACACATGACAGACGTATGGAAGTATATCTCTACTTTGATATGCCGGAAGATGCACTGGTTATGCACTACATGGGTGAGCCGACTGAGACACGCCACATCATTATGCGCAATGAGCAGGCTGTTATCTCTCCAAGCTGGTCTATCCACTCCGGCTGTGGTACACAGGCTTACACCTTCATCTGGGGAATGGTGGGCGAGAACCAGGACTTCGATGATATGGATCACTGCGACATGAAAGACTTATTGTAAAAGGAAGGAATTTTGAAATGAAAATCGCTTTAATCAATGAAAACAGCCAGGCATCAAAAAACGAATTAATCGTAAACTGCTTAAAATCTGTTGTAGAACCAATGGGACATGAAGTTGTCAACTATGGTATGTACAGTGCTGAGGACGAACATCAGCTCACTTATGTGCAGAATGGTATCTTAGCAGCCGTATTATTAAACTCCGGCGCTGCTGATTATGTCATCACAGGATGTGGTACCGGCGAAGGCGCTATGCTTGCATGTAACGCATTCCCACAGGTACTCTGCGGACATGTTGAGACCCCATTAGACGCTTACCTCTTCTCTCAGGTAAACGATGGTAACTGTGTCGCTCTCCCATTTGCAGAAAACTTTGGATGGGGCGGCGAATTAAACCTTACCTATATTTTCGAAAAATTATTCTGCACACCGGGTGGCGGCGGATATCCAAAGGAACGTGTCGTACCGGAACAGCGCAACAAAAAAATCTTAGATGAAGTGAAAAAGGTAACACACCGTGACCTTGTCTCCATCTTAAAAGAATTAGACCGTGACCTTGTAAAAGGTGCTTTAAGCGGAGAACATTTCGCTGAGTACTTCTTTGCTTCCTGCAAAGACGAGGCAATCGCAGCTTGTGTAAAAGAGATCTTAGAATAGCCCCACGCATTTCTGGTTTCTCTTTACATATCAAGAGCCGTCCGAAAGGGCGGCTTTTCTTACATCAAAATCAACAAATAATTGCTCTGCCTACTTGACAAAATTAGAAAAAAGAGCTAATCTATTATTATATTGTTAATTTTTTATCAAACTAATTTAGGAGGGTTCTTTTCATGAGCGAATTCAACAATTTAAAACTGGACGTAGAAAATGAAGTTGCTGTTCTTACAATCTCAAGACCAGCTGCATTAAACGCTTTAAACAGCGAGACTTTAGACGAGTTAAACGTAGCTTTAACAGAGATTGAAGCCAGAAACGATATCAAAGTTGTTATCTTAACAGGTGGCCCTGACAAGAAAGGTAATGCATATAAATCTTTCGTAGCAGGTGCCGATATTGCAGAGATGGTGAACTTCTCAGCAGCAGACGCAAGAGCTTTTGGTATGAAAGCTTCTGTTCCATTCTTCAAATTAATGAACATGCGTCAGGTTACAATCGCAGCCGTAAACGGTTTCGCACTCGGCGGTGGATGCGAGATTTCCATGGCTTGCGATATCCGTATCGCATCTGACAACGCAATCTTTGGCCAGCCTGAATGTGGTCTTGGTATCATCCCAGGATTCGGTGGTACACAGAGATTAGCCCGTCTTGTTGGTATGGGACGTGCCAAAGAAATGATTTTCACATGTGACAACATCAAAGCTGACGAAGCTTACCGCATCGGTCTTGTCAACAAAGTTGTTGCTCCGGAAGAATTAATGGAGACAGCAAAAGCTATGGCTGCTAAGATTGTTTCAAAAGGAAGCTACGCTGTATCTATCGCAAAGGCTGCAATCAACAATGGTTACGACATGGACATCAAGAATGCAGTTGAGATGGAAGCGAACCTCTTTGGCGTAACATGTTCTACACATGACAAAAAAGAAGGTATGACAGCATTCTTAGAGAAGAGAGCTGCTGACTTAACAGATTTCTAATCTGCTTTCAGGCTTTTCAGATGATACATAATAAAACCACAATACCACGGGAGATTTGTTTTTCCGTGGTATTTTTTGTTCTAACTACGCTCCATTTTCGTATATTTTTTCCTTAATTTGGAATTTCTCTTTTTTTCTCATTTTTTCTATCGTATAATAAAGTCCGATTGATTTTTCACTCTAATCACTAGAAAAAGGACTTGGCATTAACTGGAGGTGAATTTATGTGGGCTTTTGAAAGTGTATTTTACCAGATTTATCCGTTAGGCTTCTGCGGAGCGCCCTTCGAAAATGATGGTATTTTAGAACATCGAATCGTAAAAGTTATGGACTGGATTCCTCACTTACAAAAAGTAGGCATCAATGCCATATACTTTTCACCTGTTTTTGAATCCGATACCCACGGATATAACACAAGAGATTATACAAAAATTGACTGCCGCCTTGGTACCAATGAAGACTTTAAGAAGGTCTGCTCTGCATTGCATAATGCAGGCATCCGCGTCGTTCTCGACGGTGTCTTTAACCATGTGGGCAGAGGTTTTTTTGCATTTTTAGATGTCCTGGAAAAGAAATGGGACTCTCCCTACAAAGACTGGTTCTATCTTAATTTTGATGGCAATTCAAATTATAACGATGGTTTCTGGTACGAAGGCTGGGAAGGTAATTATGATTTAGTAAAACTGAATCTGAAAAATGAAGAAGTCGTGCAGTATCTTTTTTCCGCAATCAAGGGCTGGGTGGAGGACTTCGATATCGACGGTCTGCGTTTAGATGTCGCTTACTGCCTTGACCATGACTTTTTAAAGCGTCTCAGAAGTTTCTGTGATGGCCTGAAACCAGACTTTTATCTATTAGGCGAGACTTTGCACGGTGACTATAATCAATGGATGAATGACGCCATGTTACACTCTGTTACGAACTATGAATGTTACAAGGGTCTGTACTCAAGCTTCAACTGCATGAATATGTTTGAGATTAACCACTCGCTTTTGCGGCAATTTGGTCCTGATCAGTGGACTCTCTATAAAGGAAAGCATCTTCTCTCCTTTGTGGATAATCATGATGTCACCCGTATTGCAAGTATTTTAAACAATGAACATCATCTTCCTCTCGTCTATGCACTTATGTTCGGCATGCCGGGCATTCCGTGCATTTATTACGGAAGTGAATGGGGTGCAAAAGGCCGCAAGGAAGAAGGCGATCCTGCCTTACGTGTGTCTTTTGAGGAACCCGTTTACAATGAGCTGACCGCATACTTAAGCAGGCTTGTGGCTGCGAAAAAGAACTCTGCCGCATTAAATTACGGCGATTTCCGTTCTGTTTTCCTGACCAATCATCAGTGTATCTTTGAGCGGAAAACAGATTCCGAGCGCGTCTTAGTGGCAATCAATGCCGGAGACTACGCGTTCCATGCTAATTTCGATTCCGGATGTGATTCAGGGGTGGATCTCATTTCCGGTGAGGCGGTATCCTTCCAGGGCGGATGCGATCTGCCTCCATATAGCGCCTTTTTCTGGCGTGTTTAACTGAAAAAAGGAAGGGTATTTTTTCAGGGGATGTATTTTTCAATATCGAAAAAGAGACTTAGATCACACCAACGTGACTTAAGTCTCCTTTTTTATTCTGTGATATTAAAAATTCATCTTCTCTAACAGCCCCGGCAACTCGGACAGACTGTTGATTGCAGCAACCTCTTCCCTGATTGTTCCAAATCCATACGCTGCATGTACAAATCCAACTCCGGCTTCCATGCTGGAATCATAATCACCCTGAATATCTCCTACATAAATGGCTTCTTTTAACTGGTTCCGCTCTACCACTAACTTGATGTTATCTGCTTTCTGCTTTAAAGTTTTTCCATAACACTCAAAATCATCCACAAGATCACCCAGTTTGTAATAGTCTAGGAACGCTTCAATATAGCCTCCCTGACAGTTGCTGACGATAGAGACGTGGTATTTTTCACGAAGCTTACGAAACAGCTCTTCTACGCCGTCATAAAGCGTTCCACCGTGCTGACGCAGGTAATCGTTCTCTTTGCGGCAACAGGATTCTAACAGCAACACTCTCTGTATCTCAGACAATTCCGGGAAAAGTATCTTTGCAATTACATCCATAGTCTTTCCCATGACGCCCTTGATATCCTCCACCGTAAGTGTTCTCTGTATGAATCCGCTTTCCTCAATCGCAATATTCCACGATTTCGCAACGTTCTCTGCAGAATCCCACAATGTTCCATCCATATCGAAAATAATTCCTTTTTTCATGCCGTACCTCATTTTCCAAATCACTTCATTTCAATGCAATTCCATTTCAAAGACTTTCGCCAACTTATTTTCTATAGCCCGTAAACTTCCGTATATTTTTTTGTAAAATAGCGAACCAGTGGTTCCGCCGAAACTTCTTTTCCACACACGTTTGCAATCACTTCTTTTGGAAGTCTTGTGCTTCCGTATACGTGAATCTTCTCATTCAGCCAGTGTGTAATCTCTTTGATTCTTCCCTCTGCGAGAATCTTATCGACATCGCCGAGTTCTTTTTCAATCTCATCGAGATACATTCCATCGTAGATAGAGCCTAACAGATAAGATGGGAAATAACCAAAGGAGCCGTCTGACCAGTGCATATCCTGTAAGATGCCCTCAGCGTCATTTTCCGGTGTAATCTGCAGGTATTCCTGCATCTTCTCTTTCCATAATTCCGGTAATTTTGAAACAGGAACGTTGTCTCTGAAAATTGCCTTCTCCATCTCATAACGGAGAATAATATGGAAACAATAAGTCACTTCGTCTGCTTCCGTACGAATCAGACTGTTTCTCACATGATTGATTTCATGATAAAATTCGTCGAGACTAATCTCTTTAAACTTTGGAAGCAATTCCTGTACTTCACCATAAATCGGCACCCAGAAATTCTTATTGCGTCCAAGAATGTTTTCAAAGAAACGGGACTGGCTCTCGTGAACGCCCATATAGCTGCAGCTTCCTGCCGGTGTTCCATCATACGCCGGATTCACGTTCTGCTCAAAAATCGCATGTCCGCCCTCGTGAATGGCAGAAAACATCGCGTTGATTGCTTCATTCGGATAAAAATGGTTGGTGACGCGGACGTCGTTGTGTGAAAAGTTGAGCGTAAACGGATGCTCTGTCTCCCCCACCGTTCCCTTGTCACGGTCAAATCCAATGTATTCTAATAATTTCCACTGTAATTCTCTCTGTGCATTGATATCATAGCTTCCTTCAAACTTGCTGTCGTCCGGCTGCTTTGCAGCAAGGATTTTCTTTACGAGAGGAATCAAATCTTTTTTCAATTCTTCAAATAAACGGTCAATTGTCGCAGAATCCATGCCTTCTTCATACTGGTCTAACAATACGTCATAGACTTCTTTGCCAGGGTCTGTATAAGCACATTTCTGTTTTGTCATCTCAATCATCTTCTCTAAATGAGGTGCAAAAACAGAAAAATCTGATGCATTCTTTGCTTCTTCCCATGCATGTTCTGACTCCGCCTGCTCTTTTACATAGCTCTCAAAAAAGTCCTTCGGGATTCTCTTTTCTTTGTCAATGTCACGCTTCATACGTGTCACTGTAAACTTCATGACATCATCAAGCTGTTCAAATTCTTCCGGTTCGGCTAATTTGTCAAGCAGTTCACGCAGTTTCTCATCTGTACCCATCGCAAAATTCTCTGTCGAAAAATAGGTCAGCGCGTTTGTGTGTCCCTCAAATCCCATTTTCGGCGTATTTGTACGCATATCCCAGTACAGTAAAGTAGTCACATGATTGAGCTGATTCATTTTATCTAAATAAGCCTGAAACTCATCTAATGTTTTACTCATTCTTTTCCTTCCTCTCTGCAATCCAATCTCCTTGTGTCTCTCCTTCCAAGACAAAATTCAAAACACAAAACTTATTGTACCATAAATCTGTACGTCTGTCACGGATTGTTTTTTTTGAAGAACAAAGCAATTTTTTCTAATTTTCAAATAAAACATCAAAATGATTCATGATATAAAGCGCTGTTATCTTAAGTTCTTCCATATTACCAAGCCCGGTAACCGAAATAGAATATGCCCGGTCTGCCAGATTACTTTCGAAAAATAACTGATATCCTGCATAAATTTCATCCCCGGTGTCCGTGACACTCAGATATAGTGAATAGTCCTTAAAATACTTCGTCTGATTCTGACTTAATTCCTCTCCCTCTATCTTCCTTAAACTTGTCCTTTTTTCCGCTGCCTGAATTGCTTCCTCATATTCAACCTGCTTTATATGGATGTCCAAATCCGGCGCACTCATATGGTAATCTTCCGGCATCTCGCTTTGCAATGTCACTTCATCGATATCCCCCGGATAAACAAATTCAAACATATCCTCAACTGTTATGGTTTCACACTTTTCGATATTCCACCGTCCGTCCTGCACATCCGCTGAGTCCTGTTCATCCGCAACTTCTTTTGCACTTGCGCCATCCCAGTAAACGCTTTTTTCATCACCAGACTTGCTCTGTTCCATTAAGTCAAAAAATTCCTCTATCTGTTGTTGACCCATCTCCGTCTCCTTTACCATTTCATTTCTATACTGATTTCCCCTTCCCGTACTACAACCAGTTAATGTTGTGAGTAACATTAACGATATCAGCGTTATTTTTTCACTCGCTTCCCCTCCTATTATTCATGCGCTGCCTCCTGAATCATCTTACAATAAATTTCATATGTTTCAGGCATAAGTTCTTTCATCTTTTCTACTTCCTGCGTATCACCTGTCATCTGTGCTGAAAAAAACTGCGCAAACGCCTCATTTGCTAATCTCGAAGAATTTTTTTCCCAATATCCATCTTTATGCCCATATGATGGCTGATATTTTCCATTTGAGCCCCCATCTATAATATCTGATATTCCATTATTAATATGGTAATACTCATTTGATTTTCCTACGATATCCTGCTGTATTGCCTTCTCCGTTTGCTTTTCAATGTACTTTTCTAATTGACTATCTGAATACCCCTTTTCCATCCCTTCTTTTCTATATTGTTCTTCATAACTTTGATAGTACTGACTAATTTCCTTTCTAAGTGGATCCTCAAATTCTTTTAGCACTCCTACTGTCTTATCCCCATCAATCCAATTTTCCTTATACACAATAAAATGTCCATATTCATGATAATATGTAGTTCCATTCCCCCGTTCATTATTTATATCCTGTTCCATGCTAAGGTGTAATTCCCCCTTACTATGATACGAGGAATCACTATAAAAATCTGCTACTACTACCTCTCTTGAATATTTATCATACAATTCCTTTGCATCTTTGTATTCTTCTGGTACATCATCATAAATCCGTTGCAATATCGCTTGATATTCTTCCGAAAATCCATTTCTCGTATTCTCATCCTTTATACGATTCACTACATTACTATTATTTTCTTTTATCCTTTCAACCCAGTCATTTTTTAATTGCTCTAGCTTTTTAAACATGTCCAGGAAAAAATCTTCAACACATTCTCCAAATATCTTTAATGTCCCCACATCCCCAGAAGTTTTCCTTCTGTAATACTGTACATCCGTATAATCTGTTCTAATACTTCCTTCAATTCGTAAACATTCTGTGCTGTCACTTTCATGTCTTCTGAAATCTCTTTTATTCTCACTTTTACATCGTGCGTTCCTTCTCCAGCTAAAGCAATATTATCATAGATATTTCTTACCCTTGCTTCATAATCTTTTATTGTCTTTTCGATATTTTCAAAATCCTCTACTGCCCTCTTGTTTCCATTTACTTTAAATTCAAATTCTCCCAGCATATCCTTCCCTTTCATCATTATTTGTATAAACACAACATATAAAATATCTTCTATGTCATTTTTCTGATGAATGACATGAAAAATGGGATGAATAACCAGTTTTTCAAAAAAGGGTACCAAGTTCCTCACATGAACCGGGTACCCTTTTTCAAAATCTACATAATTTTATTTTGCCTCATCAATCGCTTTTCCAATATCATGACGCATGTACTTATTGGCAAAATCAACCCACTCAGTTGCCT
>CAKRDK010000011.1 GCA_934309475.1 uncultured Roseburia sp. | reverse complement strand
TGGAAGAGTATCGTCATCATTGTACTGCTTTTGTTTGTGCAGGCATGGTGCGATTTGTCTCTGCCACAGTACACATCGAATATCATTGATGTGGGAATTATTGGAAACGGGATTGAGTACAGCTTACCGGAAGCAATGACAGAGGATGAGTATACATTAGCGCAGCTTTTCATGACGGAAGAGGAAAAAAAGACATGGGAAGACAGCTACACAAAGAACAATGGAATCTATGAGAGAAAAGAGTTATCCAAAGATACCTTAGAGGAATTAGATGATACATTTGAGGTTCCGTTGATTATGAATTACCAGATGTCAGCCGTGGATGAGGACACGCTGAAACAAACTCTCGCCAAACAGATGGGAGTGGATGCTTCCACACTTCAAAATACAACGGTAGAAGAACTTGGCGCATCTATGGGAATTGATTTAGAAACATTTGAAAAAGAACAGGAAAATGAAGACGGAGAAACAGAAGTTGTAACCTGTGTTGACATGCGTAAAATTTTTCAGGCATTTGTGGCAGGTGGAACTATGACACAGGATCAGTTATTAGAGACGCGTTCTTCCACAGAAGACATGATTGATACGATGGGAAGTTCCATGGTTCACTCGACAGGAATTGCATATGCGGCTGCATGTGATGAAGCTGCTGGATTAGATATCGAGCATTTGCAGACCACATATCTGTGGAAAGCAGGCTTGAAAATGGTTGGGATGGCGTTCTTAATGGGTATTACGGCTGTTTTAGTCGGACTTTTTGCATCGCGTGTGGGTGCCGGTATCGGTATGACACTTCGTGGGAGTGTATTCAAAAACGTAGTTAAATTTTCGAATGCAGAGATGGATCAGTTTTCAACGGCATCTCTGATTACAAGAAGTACAAATGATATCCAGCAGATACAGATGGTTTCTGTCATGCTGCTTCGTATGGTTGCATATGCACCAATTCTTGGAATCGGTGGCGTGCTCAAGGTTGTGGCAACCGGAGCAGGAATGGGATGGGTCATCGGACTTGCTATTTTAGTAATCCTTGCATTTGTTGCAGTTTTAATGTCTGTTACCATGCCAAAGTTCCAGTTGATGCAGAAATTAGTCGACCGTCTGAACTTGGTTTCAAGAGAGATTCTGACAGGTCTTTCTGTTATTCGTGCCTTTGGAAGAGAGAAGAAGGAAGAAGAGCGTTTTGATGAAGCCAATAAGGATTTGACAGGAACGATGCTCTTTACAAACCGTGTTATGACATTTATGATGCCGGGAATGATGTTAATCATGAATGGGTTAAGTATTCTGATTGTGTGGGTAGGTGCGCATAAGATTGATGCAGGAACGATGCAGGTTGGTTCTATGACAGCCTTTATCACCTATGCAATGATGATTGTCATGTCATTTCTGATGCTTACGATGATGTCGATTATGCTTCCGAGAGCGGCGGTAGCGGCAGAGCGTATCGATGAAGTTATTCGCACGAAATCTTCCATCGAGGAAGACGAACATCCGACAGCCCTCACAACTCATGACGGCTGTGTCAGCTTTGACCATGTAAACTTCCGTTATCCGGGTGCAAAAGAAGATGTTCTTTCGGATATTAACTTTGTGGCAGAACAAGGCAAAACGACAGCGATTATCGGAAGTACCGGCTGTGGAAAATCGACATTGGTAAATCTGATTCCACGTCTCTATGATGTGACAGGCGGAAGCATCACATTAGACGGAATTGATATCCGCAGACTTTCGATAGAGGATTTGAGAAAAGAAATCGGTTTCGTACCGCAGAAGGGGATTCTGTTCTCCGGAACGATTGCGTCGAATCTCCGCTTTGGAAAAGATGATGCAACCGATGAAGAAATCAGGGAAGCAGCACAGATTGCACAGGCAACGGAGTTTATTGAGGAGAAACCGGAGCACTATGAAAGTGCAATCGCACAGGGTGGAAGCAATGTCTCAGGAGGTCAGAAACAGAGACTTTCGATTGCGCGTGCCATTGCGAAGAAACCAAAGATTTTCATTTTTGATGACAGTTTTTCAGCACTTGATTTAAAGACAGATGCTGCACTTCGAAAAGCGTTAAACGAGAAGGTACAGGACAGTACTGTTATCATTGTGGCACAGCGAATCAGCACAATTTTACATGCGGACCAGATTCTGGTGTTAGATGAAGGAAAAATTGTCGGAAAGGGAACACATGAGGAGCTGCTTGCTCATTGTGAAGTGTACCAGCAGATTGCAAAATCCCAGCTTTCCGAGAAAGAACTTGGGATAAACGCAGAAAGTGAGGTGGCAGACCATGAGTGATGAGATGAAGAGAACACAGCATAGGGGCAGAGGTCCTATGGGCGGCAGAGGAATGATGCCGGGCGAGAAAGCAAAGAACTTTAAAGGCTCGATGGGAAAGCTTTTATCCTATATTGGAACTTATAAGATAGCCATTATTCTGGTTATGATTTTTGCGGCAGGCTCTACGATCTTTAATGTAGCCGGACCAAAGATTTTAGGAAAGGCAACGACAACGTTATCGGAGGGACTGATTGCAAAAATCGGTGGAACCGGAAGTATTGATTTTGGAAAAATCGGCACGATTTTAATCTGGGTATTATGCCTTTATGTGGGAAGTGCGCTGTTAAACTTTATCCAGGGCTGGATTATGACAGGTATCACACAGAAGGTATGCTATAAGCTGCGAAAAGAAATCTCGGAAAAAATCAACCGTATGCCGATGAAATATTTTGAGAGCAGAACATACGGTGAAGTCTTATCAAGAATTACAAACGATGTAGATACGTTAGGACAAGGATTAAACCAGAGTATTACAACGATTATCAGTTCAGTTGCAACCTTAATCGGTGTCCTGATGATGATGCTTAGCATCTCTCCGTTGATGACATTGATTGCACTTGTTATTTTACCGATTTCGGTTGCACTGATTTCTTTTGTAGTGAAGAAATCACAGAAGTATTTTAAATCACAGCAGGAATATTTAGGACACATCAATGGTCAGGTGGAGGAAGTGTACGGCGGCCATGTCGTAATCAAAGCTTACAATAAGGAAAAAGACATCATTGAGGATTTTGACAAGACAAACCATATTCTGTATGAATCAGCATGGAAATCCCAGTTCTTATCCGGTATGATGCAGCCGATTATGATGTTTGTCGGAAATCTTGGATATGCAGCTGTTGCGTTAGCAGGTGGATTGCTTGCAATCCGGAATGTCATTACCATCGGTGATATTCAGGCATTCATCCAGTATGTTAAGAATTTCACACAGCCGATTCAGCAGATTGCACAGGTAATCAACCAGGTGCAGTCGATGGCAGCCGCTTCCGAGCGTGTATTTGAATTCTTAGATGAAGAGGAAGAAGAGCAGTATGTAGAACATCCGGCAAGTGTGGCAGATATTAAGGGTGAAGTGGAATTCTCCCATGTTCATTTTGGCTATCATCCGGAGCAGATTATTATAAACGATTTCAGCGTCAAGGTAAAACCGGGACAAAAGATTGCGATTGTCGGACCAACGGGTGCCGGAAAAACAACTATGGTAAAACTTTTAATGCGTTTCTATGATGTCAATGAGGGCGCGATTCTTTTGGATGGAACCAATATCAGGGATTACAACCGAAGAGAATTGAGAGATGCCTTTGGTATGGTATTGCAGGATACCTGGCTCTTTAAGGGAACGATTATGGAAAATATCCGTTACGGACGTCTGGATGCAACGGATGAGGAAGTCATTGCAGCAGCAAAAGCGGCACATGCACATCATTTTATTCAGACACTGCCGGGTGGCTATGACATGGAATTAAATGAGGATGCAAGCAATGTTTCACAGGGACAGAAACAGCTTTTGACAATTGCGCGTGCAATTTTAGCGGATAATAAGGTTATGATTTTAGATGAGGCGACATCTTCTGTCGATACAAGAACGGAGGTTGTGATTCAGAAAGCGATGGATAACCTGATGGAAGGCAGAACAAGCTTTATCATTGCCCATCGTCTGTCGACCATCCGAAATGCGGACGTGATTCTTGTCATGAAAGACGGTGATATCGTAGAGCAGGGAAATCATGAAGAACTGCTTGCGAAGAACGGATTTTATGCGGATTTATATAATTCGCAGTTCGAAGAAGCAATTGCATAGAAAGGAAGGAAAAGAGAATGGAACAAATCAGATTTCATTCTCTTTTTTTCGTGCCTTCTGTTTCTCGTAGTTTAATCCGCCTTTTAGATGTTTTGAAGGGATGGAGGCTGCGTCTGTCTCTAAAAAGCAGGCACGCTTGATGGAGTCATCACCGAAACGGTCACGGATGGAATCAACGGCAGAGTTCAGGCGTGACAGACGTTCAAATTTGTCCCGGTCAAATAAATCATACTGCTCATAGGTATCCTGCGTAGGCTTGCTGGTGCTGACACCGAGCAGACGGATGGGAACATGATTCCACATCTCGTCAAAAAGATGACAGGCAGACTCGTAGATGCGCTCCGTGACGTTTGTCGGACTTGGGAGTGTGAGCTGGTGTGACATCTGGTGAAATTCACAGTCGGTAATGGACACCTGAATGACACTGACGAAGACTTTGTCAGCGCGGATACGTGCACCGACCGTCTCACACAGGGAAAGCAGTACGTGCTTTGCAGTCTCGGAGTCGGTGACATCAAAGTGAATGGTAATGGAATTCCCATAACATTTGTTGGCTGCACGTTCTGATACGACAGGGGAGTTGTCGATTCCATTGGCATAATTCCACATCATTTCGCCCTGTGATTTAAAAAGGGCGATAAGGGATTCCTTCCGGGTGCGTGCTAAGTCACCTATGGTTGTAATCCCATATGAGCGCAGCTTCCGGGAAGTGGAGCTGCCGACGTAGAGCAAATCATCGACCGGAAGCGGCCAGAACTTCTGCGGAAGTTCCGATGGAAATAATGTATGGACTTTGTTCGGCTTTTCGAAGTCGGAAGCCATTTTTGCCAGTAATTTATTCGAAGAAATGCCTATGTTGACTGTAAAGCCGAGTTCCCGGTAGATACGGTCTTTTAATTTGTGGGCAAAGGCAACCGGGTCGCCGTAAAGAGAGGTCGTTCCCGTCATGTCACAGAATGCCTCATCAATGCTGAATTGTTCTACCGCAGGCGCAACTTCCCTTAAAATTGCCATGAACTTAGAAGAGTACGCAACATAGGTAGAAAAGTCAGGAGAAAAGACGGAAAGTGTGGGACATTTCCGCCTTGCCTGTATAAGAGGTTCGCCGGTTCTGACGCCGCATCGTTTGGCGAGGACAGATTTGGCAAGCACGATGCCGTGACGTGACTTCTCATCACCACCGATGGCAGAAGCAATCTCACGGATATCCGGAGCGTCTGGATGTTCCTTCAGACGGCGGACCGCCTCCCAGCTGAGAAAGGCAGAATTAACATCGATATGAAAAATAATGGATTCTGGCATGTGAAATACCTCCGGAAGATGAATTGTTTTATGGTGGTATTATAGCAGATAATGTTTTCAAAGTAAATAGAAAATCGAACATATATTCGAATAATAAAGTTTTGAAATAAGGGTAGCAATAGCGGTATCACTTGAAGTATAATAAGCGCAGATGAAAGTTGAGAGAGGGACAAAGAGACAAATGAGTATGCGTATTTTTACGATGACACACAAGAAGTTTGAGGTGCCGGCGGATAAATTATACCAGCCGCTGCAGGTGGGGAGTGCATTGTCGCAGGATTTGGGGTACTGGCGTGATGATGAGGGAGAGAACATTTCAGAGTGGAACCGCTATTACAGCGAGCTGACCGGATTTTACTGGATATGGAAGAATTATAAGAAAGATGATTACATCGGAACCTGTCATTACAGAAGATATCTGATTAACCGTGAGGAGAAAGTTTTTACGGAAAAAGAATACGAAGCGCTGTTGCAGGAGTATGATCTGATTACGACACTCCGGGTGCAGTTGAACAATTCCTATCACTATGGATTTGCAGCAAACCATAACATTGCGGCACTTGATATGACGGGAGAGGTGATTCGTGAACTTTATCCGGAATACTATGAGAATTTTGAAAAGCTTGTATGGGGCAATGAGACATATTTTGGCAATATCCTTGTGACGTCCCATGCACTGTTTGATGCATATACAGAGTGGCTGTTTACGATTTTTTTTGAAGTGGCAAAAAGAATTGATTTGGAAACGGATGAGGATGATTACCACAAGCGTGTCTTTGGATTTATCTCGGAATTTTTGCTGTTAGTGTTCGTGAGGACCAAAAAGCTGCGCGTCTATGAATGCAAAGTCGGCATGATTGGGGAAAAGGCGGAGACAAGGGAAGTCAAAGAAAAACTCTCGGAGTATTTTAAGGCGGAGGATGTTTCCGGCGCAAAAGCATATTTTTTAGAGATGAAAAAGAAGCGGCCGGACATTCTGATGGAAGCATCGGATATTACAGGGGAACTCCGGCTTGCAATGCAGATGATTTCCACGGCAGAGTACGAGGAGCATTTTACCGGGAAGAGTTTTCTTGCAAAAGAGAAAGATTTTAAAAAGCTGACGACTTATTTTAACCGCATCAATAAGCTGGTGAGCCGGGCGCATGCCGGGGAACTGACAGAGGATGACCTTTCTTATATGAAGGAAGAGAAAGTCTCGGAACAGGCAATTTTTGTGGCATCCTGCGTTCTCCTAGGCGACAGGGAGAAGGCGGAGGCGCTGACGGAACAAATTCAGAACATGACAGAGGAACACAGATGGAAAAACAGTTAAAATATTTTAATCTGATGGAGGATTTGCGCCACCAGATTTTAGAGGGGGAAATCAAGCCGGGGGAAAAGCTTCCGTCCGAAAATGAGCTGTCCGCAAAATATGCGGTGAGCCGTCAGACGGTGCGCAAGGCATTGCAGATTTTAGAGAGCGAGGGCTTTATCTACGCAGAACATGGCAGAGGAACATTCTGCTCGGAGATGATGCTTCACCGCAAAAAGTCAAGGAATATTGCGGTAGTGACAACGTATCTGTCCGATTATATTTTTCCGAGAGTGATTCAGGGGATTGATAAAATTTTAACGGACAATGGGTACAGCATACTTTTGAAAAATACAAAGAATTCCAGAAAGTTAGAGGCAAAATGCTTAGAAGAACTGTTACAAAAAGACATTGACGGACTGATTATCGAGCCGAGTAAAAGCCAGATTTTCTGCAAACATGTCAATTTGTATGAGCGTCTCGATGAGTATAAGATTCCCTATGTTTTCATTCAAGGGAGCTATGCGCAGTTAAAGGAAAAACCGCATATTTTACTTGATGACTGCCGTGGCGGGTATCTGATTACCAATTATTTGATTTCGCTGGGACACCGCCGGATTGTCGGTGTTTTTAAGGCGGACGATACGCAGGGGCAGGAGCGGCACAAGGGATATGTGCAGGCGCTGACGGAGGCGGGGATTCCGTACGACCCGGATTTGATTGTCTGGTTTTACACGGAAGACCGCAAGATGCATCCCTATGAGAAAATGAAACAGATGGCGGCGGAGCGTGGCAGACGTCCGTTTGATGCCGTGGTATCCTACAATGACCAGATTGCGATTGAAGTCATGCGCGCATTAGAAGAGATGGAAGTGCGTGTGCCGGAAGAAGTGTCCGTGACCGGGTATGATAATTCCTATCTGGCGGCAAGCTGTAAGATTCCGCTTACCACAGTGGCACATCCGCAGGATAAGCTGGGCGAGATGGCGGCAGAATTGCTGCTTTCTTTGATGCGGGAAGAGGAGACGGCGGACAAGCAGATTTTAGTGGAGCCTGAACTTGTGATACGCGATTCGTGTGCAAAAAGAATGGAATAAAAAATGGAATCATAAAAAGAAACGATTCGAATAGATAAAACAGTTACCCAAAAGAATCTCCAGGTCAAAAAAAGATTTGGAGGTTCTTTTTTTGCCTTTGGATTAGGAAAAAAACAACTTGTACGAATGACATACAAGTAATAAACTAAAGGGAAATGAGAAGGAAGAAGGAGGGTATTTTTACATGAAGTTTATACTACAGCATCCACCGATGGGGTGGAACAGTTACGATTATTATGATACGAATGTCAACGAGGAGCAGGTGCGGGCGAATGCAGAATATATGGCGGCTCATTTAAAACAGTATGGGTGGGAATATGTGGTTGTCGATATTCAGTGGTACGCTTATGATACGGCGAGCATACGTGAGAAGTATCAGTATATCCCGTTTGGACGTGTCGAGATGGATGCCTATGCGAGACTGCTGCCTTGCATAGATAAATTCCCATCTGCTGCAGATGGAAAGGGATTTCGTCCGCTGGCGGATTACATCCACAGCCTTGGGTTGAAATTTGGAATTCACATTATGCGCGGAATTCCAAGAAGTGCAGCAGAAAAACATTGCGCTATTTTAGGAAGCAGTGCCCGTGCGGATGAGATTGCCGATCCGTCTTCTATCTGCAAATGGAATCCGGATATGTATGGGGTGCGTGCCGGTGTAGAAGGGGCGCAGGAGTATTACGATTCGATTGCGGCGCTTTATGCAGAGTGGGGCGTGGACTTTATTAAATGTGATGACATCTGTAATACAAATTTATACACCGAAAATCCATATTCGGCAGCACATGAAATTGAGATGCTGCAGAAAGCAATCGAGAAGACCGGGCGCGATATCGTATTAAGTCTCTCACCGGGACCAGCGTTAATCGAAAAGGCATGGCATTATGAAAAATATGCCAATATGTGGCGCATCACAGATGATTTCTGGGATAACTGGGAACTGTTAAAAGCCATGTTTGAGCGCTGTGAGGTGTGGCAGAATCATGTCAGACCCGGAAGTTTCCCGGACTGTGATATGTTGCCGCTAGGCTGGATTGGAAAAGAATTTGGGGCAGAGCGCCAGACGAATTTTACAAGAGAAGAACAGAAAACCATGATGACATTGTGGAGCATGTTCGGCTCGCCGGTGATGATAGGTGCGGAACTGACAAGGCTTGATGCAGAGACGTTAGCCCTGCTGACCAATGAAAAAATATTAAAGCTGCTTTCCTGCGACTACGTTGGACGCCAGGAAGAAAGAGATGAGCATCATGCCATCTGGAGCTGCTACTGCAAAGAGAAAAAAGAAGCCTATGTTGCACTGTTTTCCTTTGCGGAGGATGAGAGAGAATTGTTCTTTGATGTAAAAGAATCGGAGCAGTTAAAAGATTTTGCGCTGACAGAAAAAGAAACTGCGACAGAACTTTGGAGCGGTGAGAAGACGGAAGTTGCAGATGGCGTAATCCGGGCAAAAGTGGGACGTCATGATGTGAAGATTTTTGCAATCGGTGAAACGGCTCATTAATTTTGACAAAAATAAATTATTTTAGAAAAATATATAATTTAGCAAAAAACAACTTGTAAACCCGACAATACAAGTTGTACGATAAGAGTATAGCAATAACGTTGCACAACAGAAAGGGAAGGTAAAGATATGAGTAATGCAAAGAACACGATTGAGAGTGGTAATGCTGTACTTGGTATCGAGTTTGGTTCTACGAGAATCAAGGCGGTTTTAGTGGATGAGACACACGCACCAATCGCGTCAGGAGACCATGAATGGGAGAACCAGCTTGTAGATGGAATCTGGACATACAGTCTCGATGCAATCTGGAATGGGGTACAGGATTGCTACCGGAAGATGACAGAGGATGTCAGTAAGAAATACGGTGTCAAGGTGAAAAAATTAGCTGCAATCGGTTTTTCCGGCATGATGCACGGATACATGGCATTTGATGAAAAAGATGAATTGCTTGTGCCGTTCCGTACCTGGAGAAATACCATAACAGAAGAGGCGGCAGCAGAGCTGACAAAAGTATTTGGATTTAATGTTCCGCAGAGATGGAGCATTGCACATTTATATCAGGCAATTTTAAACAAAGAAGAGCATGTTGCTAAAATTACATATTTTACAACGCTGGCAGGTTATATTCACTGGAAACTGACCGGCGAGAAGGTGCTTGGAGTCGGAGAGGCATCCGGTATGTTCCCGATTGATTCTAAGACCATCAATTACAATGCAAAAATGTTAGAGCAGTTTGCAGGCTTAGAGAAAGTGAAAGCTTATCCATGGAGGATAGAAGAGATTCTTCCGAAGGTTCTTCCGGCAGGCGCACACGCCGGCAATCTGACCGAGGCGGGCGCAAAATTATTAGATGTGACCGGAACATTAGAGGCAGGTATTCCACTTGCACCTCCTGAGGGAGATGCCGGAACGGGAATGGCAGCGACAAATTCTGTCGGTGTGAGAACCGGAAATGTATCGGCAGGAACATCTGTTTTTGCCATGGTTGTATTAGAGGAAGAGCTAAAAACGGTACATGAGGAACTTGACCTTGTGACGACACCATCCGGTGAAGCGGTAGCGATGGTACACTGCAACAACTGTACTTCCGATTTGAATGCATGGGTGAATCTGTTCAAAGAGTTTGCAGAAGCATTTGGCATGACGGTTGATATGAATGAACTGTTCGGCACATTGTATAACAAGGCTTTAGAGGGTGATAAGGATTGTGGCGGACTGACCGCATTCAACTATTTTTCCGGAGAGCCTGTTGTGGGAATCAATGAAGGACGTCCGCTGTTTGTACGCAAGCCGGATGCAAAGTTAAGCCTTGCAAACTTTATGCGCACACATCTGTATGCGTCACTTGCAACGTTAAAAATCGGATGCGACATTCTTTTTAAGGAAGAACATGTAAAGGTAGATACGCTTTACGGACATGGCGGCCTGTTTAAGACAAAAGGAGTCGGACAGAGTATTTTAGCGGCTGCGATGAATGCACCGGTATCCGTTATGGAGACTGCCGGAGAAGGCGGCCCTTGGGGAATGGCACTGCTTGCCTCTTATATGGTAAGAAAAGAGGAGGGCGAGACCTTAGAGCATTATCTCGGAGAAAAAGTATTTGCAGGAGAAAAAGGAATGGTAATGCAGCCGGATGCAGCAGACGTAGCAGGATTTGATGCATACATTGAGCATTACAAGGCAGCACTTGCCGCAGAGAAAGCAGCAGTTGAGGCGCTTCCACTGTAAGGCAAACACATCGGTGCAAAAAGATGCACTGCAAAATAGAATCAAAATAAGGAGAAGAAATTATGTTAAAAACAAAAAATTACAAATTCTGGTTTTGTACCGGATCACAGGATTTATACGGAGATGAATGTTTAAGAAAAGTGGCAGAACATTCACAGATTATCGTGGAGAAATTAAACGCTTCCGGAATGCTTCCATACGAAGTTGTCTGGAAACCTACTTTAATCACAAACGAATTAATCCGTAAAACATTTAACGAGGCAAATATGGACGAAGAGTGTGCAGGTGTCATCGTTTGGTGTCATACATTCTCACCGGCAAAATCCTGGATTTTAGGCCTGTCAGAACTCAGAAAACCGTTAATGCATTTACATACACAGTTTAATGAAGAAATCCCATATGACACCATCGACATGGATTTCATGAATGAGAACCAGTCTGCACATGGCGACAGAGAATGGGGTCATATCGTAACACGTATGGGTATCGAACGTAAAGTTGTAGTAGGATATTGGGCAGATGAAGTCGTACAGAAAAAGATTGGCTCCTGGATGCGCACTGCAGTCGGAGTTATCGAGAGTAGCCATATCCGTGTTATGCGTGTTGCGGATAACATGAGAAATGTAGCCGTTACAGAAGGCGATAAAGTAGAAGCACAGTTGAAATTCGGCTGGGAAGTGGATACTTATCCGGTCAATGAAATCGCAGAGGCTGTTGCAGCAGTATCAGCATCCGATACAAATGCGTTAGTTGACGAGTATTACAGCAAATATGACATTTTATTAGAAGGAAGAGATCCGGAAGAATTCAAAAGACACGTGGCAGTACAGGCACAGATTGAGCTTGGGTTTGAGCGCTTCTTAGAGGAGAAAAATTATCATGCCATCGTCACACATTTTGGTGACCTCGGCGCTTTAAAACAGCTTCCGGGACTTGCCATCCAGAGATTGATGGAAAAAGGATATGGTTTTGGAGCAGAAGGTGACTGGAAAGTTGCAGCCATGGTACGTTTGATGAAAATCATGTCTGAGGGAATGAAAGATGCAAAAGGTACTTCCATGTTAGAGGATTACACCTACAACCTTGTAAAAGGAAAAGAGGGAATCTTAGAAGCACACATGTTAGAAATTTGTCCTACCATCGCAGATGGTCCAATCAGCATCAAATGCCAGCCGTTATCCATGGGAGACAGAGAAGACCCTGCAAGACTTGTCTTTACATCCAAAGAGGGAGCAGGTATTGCAACATCTTTAGTTGATTTAGGAAACAGATTCCGCTTAATTATCAATGACGTTGAATGTAAGAAATGTGAAAAACCTATGCCAAAACTTCCGGTAGCAACAAACTTCTGGACACCACAGCCTGATTTATATACAGGAGCAGAGGCATGGATTTTAGCAGGTGGAGCACACCACACAGCATTTACCTATGATCTGACTGCAGAACAGATGGGTGACTGGGCAGCAGCAATGGGAATTGAAGCGGTATACATTGACAAAGATACCAAGATTCGCGACTTCAAGAAAGATTTGATGCTCGGAAATCTGTTCTATCGCTAAAAAGATTCATCTGCTCCAAAGAAAAATCCTAAAAATAGTAAGACAGGATTGATTTTTGGAGCAGAAAGGAATATGATAAGATTTAGTTAGCGTGCACGTGCACACTATGGAAAAATGATATATTATTTCAAAAAAAGGAGAAGAAAGAAATGAAATTTTTTATCGACACAGCAAACGTAGAGGATATTCGTAAAGCAAATGATATGGGGGTTATCTGTGGAGTTACAACAAATCCATCTCTAATCGCAAAAGAGGGAAGAGATTTTAACGAGGTAATCAAAGAGATTACAACTATCGTTGACGGACCTATCAGCGGGGAAGTAAAAGCAACGACAGTAGATGCAGAGGGGATGATTAAAGAAGGAAGAGAAATCGCAGCAATTCATCCAAACATGGTTGTAAAGATTCCAATGACTGTAGAAGGATTAAAAGCGGTAAAAGTATTATCCGCAGAAGGAATCAAGACCAATGTGACATTGATTTTCTCCGCAAACCAGGCATTGCTTGCAGCAGAAGCAGGCGCAACGTATGTTTCTCCGTTTTTAGGAAGATTAGATGATATCAGCATGGCAGGAATCGATTTGATTCAGGACATTGTACAGATTTTTGACAACTACGGTTATGAGACAGAAATCATTGCAGCATCTGTCCGCAATCCAATTCATGTAACAGACTGTGCATTAGCAGGCGCACACATTGCAACAGTACCATATAAAGTAATCGAGCAGATGACAAAACATCCACTGACAGATCAGGGAATCGCAAAATTCCAGGCGGACTATAAAGCGGTGTTCGGAGAATAAGAATAATCGGAATATTTTAGACACCGCTTTGCGGTGTTTGGAGAATAAGAATAACCGGAATATTTTAGACACCGCTTTGCGGTGTTCGGAGAATAAGAGAAAAAGGAGAAAGTCATGAACAAGTTAGAACTTCAAAAGACGGCTGTTGAGGTTCGTAAGGGAATTGTCTCATCGGTGCACAGCGCAAAAGCTGGTCATCCGGGTGGCTCCCTTTCCGCAGCAGACATTTTTACATATTTATATTTTGAAGAGATGAATATCGATCCGAAGAATCCAAAGAAAGAGGATAGAGACCGTTTCGTGCTGTCTAAAGGACATACAGCGCCGGGACTTTATTCCGTATTGGCAAACAGAGGATATTTCCCGGTGGAGGATTTACTGACACTTCGTCATACCGGTTCCTACTTACAGGGACATCCTGATATGAAACATATTCCGGGTGTTGACATGTCATCCGGTTCTTTGGGACAGGGATTGTCAGCGGCTGTTGGAATGGCACTCGCCGGAAAAATGAAAAAAGAAGACTACCGCGTCTATTGTCTCTGCGGCGACGGCGAGATTGAAGAGGGACAGATCTGGGAGGCAGCGATGTTTGCAGGTCATCGTAAATTAGACAATTTATGTGTGATTGTAGACAATAACAATCTTCAGATTGATGGTTCACTCGATGAAGTCTGCTCACCATACCCGATTGACAAGAAATTCGAAGCCTTTAATTTCCATGTTATCAACATCAACGGAAATGATTTTGATGAGATTGAAAAAGCATTCAAAGAGGCAAGAGAGACCAAGGGAATGCCGACTGCCATCGTAGCACATACCATCAAGGGACTGGGTGTCTCATACATGGAGAACAGTGTCGGCTGGCATGGAAAAGCACCAAACGATGAAGAATACGAAATCGCAATGGAAGATTTGAGAAAGGCAGGTGAAGCATTATGCCAGAAGTAAAAAAGATTGCAACAAGAGAGAGCTACGGTAATGCTTTAGCTGAGCTTGGAAAAGAACATGAGAACTTAGTTGTCTTAGATGCAGACCTTGCAGCAGCGACAAAGACAGGTATTTTTAAGAAGGCGTTCCCGGAAAGACATATCGACTGTGGTATCGCAGAAGCAAATATGACGGGAATTGCAGCAGGAATGTCAACCTGTGGATTTGTACCGTTTATCAGTACATTTGCGATGTTTGCAGCAGGACGTTCCTACGAGCAGGTGCGTAACTCCATCGGTTATCCGCATCTGAATGTAAAAATCGGTGCGACTCACGCCGGTATCTCCGTCGGAGAAGACGGTGCAACACACCAGTGTAACGAAGATATTGCCCTGATGCGCGCAATTCCGGGCATGGTAGTCATCAATCCATGTGATGATGTGGAAGCGAGAGCAGCAGTGAAAGCGGCATATGAATATGAAGGACCGGTGTATCTGCGTTTCGGCAGACTTGCCGTTCCGGTTTTAAACGATGAAGCAACTTATGAATTTAAAATTGGAAAAGGTGTAGAGTTAAAAGACGGAAAGGACTGCACTATCATTGCAACCGGGCTTTGTGTATCGGAATCAGTGGAAGCTGCCAAGTTGTTAGCAGAAAAAGGAATTGATGCACAGGTAATCAATATCCATACCATTAAGCCGTTAGACGAAGAAATCGTTATCAATGCGGCAAAAAAGACAGGCAGAATTTTTACCGTAGAGGAACACTCCATTATCGGAGGACTCGGAAGTGCCGTCAGCGAAGTGCTCGGCGAGAAGTGCCCGACTCCAATCACACGTATCGGTGTCAAGGATGTCTTTGGGGAATCCGGTCCGGCAAAAGAACTGCTTCATAAATATGAACTCGATGCAGAGGGAATTGCAAACCGTATTATAAAAGAAATGAAATCATAACATGCAAAACGGATGCGTGCAGAATCTTACGTGATGAAAGAATTTTGTGGCGTCCGTTTTTCGGGTAAAAGCAAAAAGGAGAAAAGCGATGTTAGAAGAATTAAAGCGGGAGGTTTACGAGGCAAATATGGAGCTGCCGAAGCGTGGACTGATTACTTATACATGGGGAAATGTAAGCGGAATTGACCGTGAGACGGGCTATTTTGTCATCAAACCAAGCGGTGTGGATTATGATAAACTGACACCGGAAGATATGGTTGTAATGGATTTAGAGGGCAATAAGATTGAGGGAAGATACAAACCGTCTTCCGACACGGCAACACACTTAGAACTCTATAAAAAATATCCGGAAATCGGGGGTATTGTGCATACCCATTCACCGGAAGCAGTAGCGTGGGCGCAGGCGGGAAGAGATATTCCGCTCTATGGAACAACACATGCCGATTACTTTTTGGGTGCAATTCCGTGTGCAAGAAATCTGACACCGGAAGAGATTGAAGAAGCCTATGAGAAAAATACAGGCGTAGTTATAATCGAGACATTTGAGGAACGCGGCATGAATCCGATGTATACACCGGCAGTTCTCTGCAAGAATCATGGTCCGTTTACCTGGGGAAAAGATGCGGCTGAGGCAGTTCACAATGCAGTTGTCTTAGAAGAAGTTGCCAAAATGGCAAAGAATACGGAGTTGTTGAATCCACAGGTACAGCCGGCACCGGATTCCATCAAGGAAAAGCATTTTTACCGCAAACACGGTGCGAATGCATACTACGGACAGAATTAAAAGCAGTCAAAAAAAAGAGAGGTCAGACATGGAAAAAAGAGAATTTGGAAAGACAAAGAACGGACAGGAAGTCTGTTTATATACCATGAAAAACAAAAATCAGATGGAGGTTTCGATTGCATCGTTAGGAACAACAATCGTATCCGTAAAAGTGCCGGATAAAAACGGAACATTGCGCGATGTGGTATTAGGATATGACAATGCACTCGATTACCAGAACCACACCTATTATTTTGGAGCTGTTATCGGAAGATATGCAAACAGAATCTCAGATGCATCCTGCGAGATTGACGGTGTAACTTATTCATTAGAAGTAAATGACAATGAAAACAATTTGCATAGTGGTTCAAACGGCTTACATGATAAAGTATGGGAGTTTCAAGAAGCCGGTGCTCAGAAAATGGAGTTTTCCTGTGTGAGTGCGGACAAAGAGCAGGGATTCCCTGGAACGATGAAGGTGAAAGTGACTTACGAACTCACCGATGAAAATGAACTTTCCATTACATATGAGGCAGTATCCGATAAGACAACGGTAGCAAACTTTACGAACCATTCCTACTTTAACTTAGACGGACATGAGAGCGGAAATGTGGAGAAACAGGAATTAGAGATTTTAGCTTCCTACTACACACCGGTTTCAAGCCCGAAGGCAATTCCAACCGGAGAAATCAAAAAAGTAACCGATACACCGATGGATTTTAGAAGAATGAAAAAAATCGGGGAAGAAATCGAAGCCGATTTTGAACAGTTACATTTTGGAATGGGATATGACCACAACTTTGTACTCGATAAAGCAGATGCCGTTTTACAGCTTGCGGCGAGAGCAAAAGCGGCAGAGAGCGGAATCTGTATGGATGTCTACACAGACTGTATCGGAATGCAGCTCTATTCCGGCAACTTTGTGGAACATCATAGCGGAAAAGGCGGTGCAGTATACGGAAAACGCCAGGGATTTTGTTTAGAGACACAGTATTTCCCGAATGCCATCAATGAAAAGAATTTTGTATCCCCGATTTTAAAAGCAGGCGATACTTACAAATCGACCACAAAATATTGTTTTTCTGTTGAAAAATAGGAATACAGGGAAGGGCATTTTAGAGTGATGTGAAAATCCTCTAAAATGCTTTTTTTTTATTGACTTTTTTGTGTAACTTTGCTATGCTAGAAAAGCAGTTGTTAAGAAATTGTTACAAAATCACTGCATATTTGAAATAAATGAGATAATAAGTTAATTTTTGATATAAGCGACCGTAGTCTAATGGATAGAACACCGGACTCCGACTCCGGCAATGCGGGTTCGATTCCCGCCGGGCGCATATTTTTTTAGGAGGATTGCGAGATGGACTTTTCTAAAGTAAAAGATTTCTTTAAAAAAGATACGATAGATAAGATTTTAGATTTTTGTAAGAAAAATATCAGATATATTTCCGCAGGCGCGCTGCTTATCATTTTGATTTTAGTTCTGACCATGTGTACAGGGGATAAGAAGAATGCAGGAGAGAGCGTTAACGGCGAGACAGAGGCGACAGAACAGGTTGCCGATACAGAGGATACCAATGAATTTGAAGTGGATGCGATTCCGGCAGTCAATGAGCTGATTAATAATTATTATACAGCTTATGCAAACGGAGATATTGAGACATTGACGACACTTGCGACTCCTATTTCTGAGAATGAGCAGGGATATATTTCCGTATTCAGCCAGTATGTAGAGAGTTACCAGAATATAAGCTGTTATACCAAGAAGGGATTAGATGATAATTCTTATTTGGTATCCGTATATATGGAAGTTAAATTTACAGGTGTGGATACACTTGCACCGGGACTTGATTTCTTCTATGTAAGAGCGAATGAAGATGGAAGCTATTATATTGACAATTTATACAGCCAGTACAACCTTGCAAATCAGGAGAATGCATTAGATGCTGATATCCAGAACCTGATTTCACAGTTTGAGCAGGAAGAGGATGTTGTGGCATTACAGCAGGATGTGCAGGCGAAATATGAGAGTGCACTTGCTTCTGATGAGAACTTATCGACAATGGTAACGAGCACGATTCAGGATGCGATTGCAGCATGGGTATCTTCTGTGACAACACCGGCAACAGAGGAGACGGAACAGCCGACAGAGGAGACACCAGCGGAAGAGACTCCGGCGGAAGAGACACCTGCTGAGGAGACACCAGCGGAAGAGACTCCGGCAGAAGAAACACCGGCGGAAGAGACAACTTCTGAGACAGTTATGGTGACTACGAATGTAAATGTTCGTGCTGCGGCAGATGAGACTTCCGAGAAAATCGGTACGGCAGATGGTGGTGCAACTTATACTAGAACCGGAACCGAAGGTGATTGGAGTATCATTGATTACAATGGAACAACCGGATACATTAAGAGCGAGTATCTGACCACGGATTTGTCAACGAATACAACAGATGACAGCACAACAACGAGTGCTTCCGTAGCAGAAGGTACGGTTATTACATTGCAGAGTACAACAAACATCCGTTCTTCCATGAGCGAGACATCCGATAAAGTCGGTGTCGCATTCGCAGGAGAGAAAGTTACCGTCGTTATGAGCTATGCAGAAGGCTGGACGAAGGTTACCTGGGACGGAAAAGAAGGATACATAAAGACCGAATTGCTTCAGTAGAAGAAGGCGGGATAAGAGAATAGAAGAAAGACAGCGGAGACTTTTCAAAGTGTGAAGTCTCCGTTTTTCGCATGAAGAGAAGCGTGTGAATGTCTGGTGCGAAGAAATGGAGATAAAAATGGAAGAAAATGGTGTGAGAATCAATCGATTTTTAAGTGAGGCGGGCGTCTGCTCGAGAAGAGAAGCGGACCGCCAGGTCGCAATGGGAAATGTCATGATAGATGGAAAATTAGCGGAGACGGGAGCAAGGATATTTCCGGGGCAGCATGTTTTTTTTCAGGGAAAAGAAGTGACAAAAGAGGAAGAGATGATATTGCTGGTCTTAAATAAGCCTGTTGGAATTGTCTGCACCGCAGCTTCCTTTGATAAAGATAATGTAGTTGATTTTGTTGGATATGAGAAACGTGTTTATCCGGTCGGCAGGCTGGATAAGGATTCGGAAGGACTCTTACTGCTGACGAACAACGGCGAGATTGTCAACAAGATGATGCGCGCGCGCAATTACCATGAAAAAGAGTATATTGTTACGGTAAATAAGCCGGTGACAGAATCTTTTTTACATGGGATGGCGAATGGAGTGCCGTTGCACGAACTAGAGGTTACCACAAGAAAATGTAAGGTGGAGCAGATTGGAAAACGCCAGTTTCGCATCATTCTGACGCAGGGATTGAACCGCCAGATTCGACGAATGTGCGAATACTTTGGATACCGCGTGGAAAAATTAAAACGTGTCAGAATCATGAATATTAAACTGGGAGATTTGAAAACAGGCGAGTACCGGAAAGTGACGGAACAGGAGTACCGGGAGCTGCTCGGCCTGCTCCAGAAATCATCGGGAAAGAAGCCGAATCGAAAGGAATAGGGACATGTCAGTAGAGGAAAGAATTGCAGAATTAAGAAAAATATTAGAGTATCACAGTGACCGTTACTATAATATGGACAGTCCTGAGATTACAGATTATGAATACGACCAGCTTATGTTAGAGCTGAAAGGGTTAGAGAAGGAGCATCCGGAACTCATTACACCGGATTCGCCGACACAGCATGTCGGTGGAACGGCAAAGAGGGAGGCGGGCGTTCTTGTGCGCCACAATGTTCCGATGTTAAGTTTACAGGATGTGTTTGACAAAGAAGAGATTTATCGTTTCGTGGAGGAGATGCAGGAGCAGCTCGACGATCCGGAATTTGTTGTCGAATACAAGATTGATGGTCTATCGATGACGCTCCGTTATGAGAATGGTGTGCTTGCGTTAGCGGAGACGAGAGGTGACGGAATCAATTTCGGCGAAGACGTAACTACGAATGCAAAAGTAATTTCGGATGTAAAAAAGAAGTTGAAAGATGCACCGGAATATTTAGAAATCCGTGGCGAAGTGTACATGAAAAACGAAGCGTTTGAGCGTGTGAATGAGAGACAGGAACTGCTCGGGAAAAAACAGTTTGCCAACCCGAGAAACTGTGCGGCGGGAACGCTGCGCCAGTTAGACAGTGCAGTGACGAAAGAGAGAGAACTTTCCCTGTTTATTTTCAATATCCAGCAGGTCAGAGGAATGGAGTTTGAGACACATACGCAGGGGTACGAATATCTGAAAAAACAGGGAATTACGGTCATTGAAGATTATAAACTCTGTAAAACAGCAGATGAGGTGTGGAATGCGATTACGGCAATCGGGGAAAACCGCGGCAATCTTTCCTACGATATTGACGGTGCCGTTGTAAAAATCAACCGTTTTTCCGACCGTGAGAAGTTAGGAGCGACCTCGAAGGTTCCAAGATGGGCGGTTGCCTACAAATATCCGCCGGAGGAGAAAGAGACAAAATTACTGGATGTGGAGTTGTCGGTTGGAAGAACAGGAAGAATCACGCCGACCGCCATTTTTGAGCCGGTTCGTCTCTGCGGAACCAGTGTATCGAGAGCGACACTGCACAATCAGGATTTTATCGACGATCTGGATATCGGAATTGGAGATACAATTGTAGTTTATAAGTCGGGAGAGATTATTCCAAAAGTCAAGGAAGTACGAAAAGAAAAGCGTCCGGACGGCTGGAAAAAATTTGAAATTCCGGACGTGTGTCCGGTCTGCGGAGCCAAAACCGAGCGTGAAAAAGATACCGCAGACATCAAGTGTACCTCCCCGGACTGTCCGGCACAGTTAGAGCGTCATATTATCAACTTTGTAGGGCGCGATGCGATGGATATTAAGGGATTTGGTACGGTTTATATTGAAGAATTGGTTCGTTTGGGATATATTAAAGATATTGCGGATATTTATGATTTGAAAGAACACCGTGAGACGTTAATTGAACAGGGAATCATCGGAAAAGAAAAGAACACGGACAAACTTTTACAGGCGATTGAGAGTTCGAAAGAGAATGATGCGTATAAACTGTTGACCGGATTTGGAATACCGAATGTCGGAAAGGCTGCCGCAAAATCCATACTAAAGCATTTTAAACATGTAGATGCATTAGAGCAGGCGACAGTAGAAGAGTTAAAAGAGGTCAGTGATATCGGGGAGGTCAGTGCAGTCTGCATCCGCCGTTTCTTTGAAAAGGAATCGAATCAGAAGATTATTGCGCGGCTGAAAGCAAATGGGGTCAACATGGCAATGCAGGAGGAAGAGGGAACGGACGACAAACTCGCTGGAAAGATATTTGTAGTTACTGGAACGCTTCCGACGCTTGGACGAAAAGAGGCCTCCGCGCTGTTAGAAAAGCATGGCGCAAAAGTGTCCGGCTCCGTCTCAAAAAAGACAGATTATGTTTTGGCAGGAGAGGCGGCAGGCTCTAAACTTACAAAGGCAAATGAACTTGGGATTGCTGTGATTTCGGAAGATGAACTGTTAAAAATGCTTGAAGAATAGAGGGATAGAATATGCCAATCAGAACACAGAGCGATCTTCCTGCAAAGGAGATATTAGAATCAGAAAATATATTTGTCATGGATGAAAAACGTGCGATGCATCAGGATATCAGACCGATTCATATCGGCATTTTAAATCTGATGCCGTTAAAAGAGGACACAGAATTACAGCTTCTGCGTTCCCTTTCGAATACACCGCTGCAGGTGGACGTGACGTTTCTTACCGTGACAAGCCATGAATCAAAAAATACATCACTCAGTCATTTAAACAAGTTTTACCAGACATTTCCGGATATCAAAGACCAGTTTTTAGATGGATTGATTATCACGGGGGCACCAGTAGAACAGTTAGAATATGAGGAAGTGGATTATTGGGAGGAAGTCTGTGAAATTATGGAATGGAGCAAGACGCATGTGACATCCACGCTGCACCTCTGTTGGGGCGCGCAGGCGGGCTTGTATTACCATTATGGCATCCCAAAACATCTTCTTCCAGAGAAAAAATTTGGCGTATATGAACATCATGTCATGAACCGGAAAGTTCCGATTGTCAGAGGATTCGACGATTATTTCATGGCACCGCATTCCCGCCATACGGAAGTACGGGCGGAGGATATCCGTGCTGTGAAAGATTTAACAATTCTTGCAGAATCGGAAGAGGCAGGCGTTTTCCTTGCGATTGCGGATGAGGGCAGAAAGATTTTTGTCATGGGGCATCCGGAGTATGACCGTATGACGCTGCATAAGGAATACATGCGTGATAAGGAGAAGGGACTTTCGATTGCACCACCGGTCAATTATTATCCAGATAACGACGATACAAAGAAACCGCGTCTCCAGTGGCGGAGTCATGGAAATGCCTTGTACCTGAACTGGCTGAATTATTACGTCTATCAGCAGACACCGTATGAGTTTATTGATACGGCGGAGATTGTTGGAAAATAGGGTGGTTGAGACAATGGTTCATTTTAGAAAAATTACAGAAGAAAATTTCGACACAATTATAAAAATGAAACGCCCGGAAGGTGAGGGATATGTGGCATCAAATGCGTATTCGCTTGCACAGGCATGGCTGTATCGGGACGCAGATGACGTGTATCCGTTTGCAATATACAAGGATGATGAACCGGTTGGGTTTATGTTGCTCGATGAGGACTTAGAGGAAAGATATTTGGTGATATGGCGGATTATGTTTCCGGTAGAACATCAGAACAAGGGATACGGTTCACAGGCAGTCGAGAAAATTGTTCAGATGGCAAGAGAATCTGAAAAGTACGATTATATGATAATTGACTATGTGCCAGAGAATAAGATAGCAGGACATGTGTATGAAAAAGTGGGATTTAAGCCGACGGGAGAAGTCAGCAACGGTGAAATTGTTATGAGATTAGATTTTTAGTCCTATCTTCAAAAGGAATTGGTGGATTTGACACAAAGCAAACAGCAGAGTATCTCGCGGTTTGAAAAGAAAATGCACAGTCCATCGTTGATTTTGTTTGTAAAAATCATTGATGCACTTGGTTATAAGATGGAACTTGTAAAAAAGTAATTTTAAATTAGTGTCATATTATTTGTTATAGCATCTAATGGAGATTGAGAACTGTTAGATGCTATTTTTGTTAAGGCAGGTTCTGTTTATGGTATTACAAGAGTATATTCAGGATTAGTTAAAAGAAGATATAGAAATGCCAAGCGATATATAATAATTATCGAAAACTAAACGGACAACGTGTGTACTGCTCATGAAAATTAAAGTGTGCTTGACAAATACAACTTATATGTTGTATTCTGTAATTGACAAAGGCGAAAGCGAGGATTATAGATGACACTACACGATTATTGCTCTAACTCTGGTAAAGATTTAATACTTGAATATATAAATTGTTTACCAGAAGATGAAAAGATAGACGGACTTTCTGTTATGGAATGCATGGAAAGGGGAGAATTTGATAGAATCAGATTCAAGCGTTGGGAAAAGAAAGTATATGAAGTATATTTTCAGAAACATAATCGCATATTTTATATTACGGTAGATAAAGAGAATATATATTTGCTTCATGCTTGCCGTAAACAGAAAAACAAAACGGAAAAGACAGACAAGAAAATTGTTCGAAAACGAGCATCTGAACTGGGCAAACAACTGGGCAAAACATTTATATAAGGAGGTGGCGAGATGCCATTTGTAGAAGTTAATGTAAAAAATGAAATTGAAAAGCAAAGACAAAATGATCCAGAATTTAGAAAGACATGGGATGATTCCCGTGCTGAGTATAAACTCATAGGCGAAATGATTTCTTTACGGAAACAAGAAAATATAACACAAAAGGAATTAGCAGCATTGACAGGAAATAAACAGCAGGTAATTTCAAGGATTGAACGAAAAGAGAGTATTCCAACTATAAGAGCATTTAGTCATATGCTTGATGCGTTGGGATATGAATTACAGATTGTAAAAAAGAAATCAGTATAATTCAATGAAAGTGTAGTGTTTAATATAGCATCTAATGGAGATTGAAAACTGTTAGATGCTATTTTTTATCCCAAACATAGATAATGGGGAATCCATCATTTACAGGTGAAATGTATGTGAGTAAGGAACAAAAAGCAGAAATAGGGGGTCATAGGATATTTCTTATTTGCATAAGATAATATAGCTACTTGACGTACAGTTTTCTGTACATTATAATAAAAGTACAGAAAACTGTACGTTTTTTCATGGAGGTGTTATGATGCTGGCAGTTAATTATACAAATTTACGTGACAATATGAAAATGTATATGGACAAAGTTACAGATGATTATGAGACAATAATTGTAACGCGGAAAGATAATAAAAATGTTGTGATGCTTTCTGAGGAGTCATATACTAATTTGATGGAAAATGTTTATGTAATGGGAAATAAAGCGAATTATGACTGGTTGATGGAATCTAAGGCACAGCTTGAAAAGGGAAAGTTTTCTGCGCAGAATCTCGCGGAGGTAGCTGCGGATGAATAAAGTCTTCACAGAGAATGGGTGGAAGGACTATGTTTACTGGGAGACGGAGGATAGAAAGACATTAAAGAAAATAAATAGTCTGATAGAAGATATATGCAGGAATGGAAATGAAGGAATTGGAAAGCCTGAACCACTGACCGGAAATTTGTCAGGCTTCTGGAGCAGACGGATCAATGATAAAGACAGGCTCATCTATAAAAATGATGATGAAAATGTATATATTTTAGCATGCAGATATCATTACACCAGTATGTGAATTACATTTTCTACAAATTTTAGTTTCCAAAATAGGAATAGTCTGTTATAATAAATGCATAATATCACTGAGGAGGCAATGACCGATGGCTGAAGATAGAAAATCATTTAAAATAAAAGATAACAATCTGGGGGTAGTGAAAATTGCAGATGAAGTGGTTGCAATTATCGCTGGATTAGCTGCGACAGAAGTGGAGGGCGTAAGCTCCATGGCTGGCAACATTACAAACGAGTTAGTCAGCAAGCTTGGAATGAAAAACCTGTCGAAAGGTGTCCGCGTCGAAGTAATGGGAGACGTTGCAAACGTAGATGTGTCTTTGAACATTGCATATGGTTATGCAATTCCGGAAGTATCTGCAAAGGTACAGGAAAAAGTGAAGACAGCAATCGAAAATATGACAGGATTGGAAGTTTCCATCGTCAATATCAGAATTGCAAGTGTTGATATGGGGAATAATAAATAATACTTTGTAAAAATATTCAGATGTTGTATAATAAAGGGGTGTCGTATGACACCCTTTTTCCAGTATATTTATGCAAAGGAAAATCAGATAAGGGAGATATGTGATAAGAGGCATATCAGAATAGAAAGGAATCATTATGACAAGAAGAGAATTAAGAGAGCAGATTTTTTACATGCTTTTCCGCGTGGAATTTCATGAGGTGGAAGAGATGCCGGAACAGTTTCGCATGTACGAGGAGATGCTGGTACGCTGCTCTGAGAAGGATACAAACTACATAAAGGAAAAGGTGAATGACATCGTTGCCCATGTAGCAGAGATAGACGAGTTAATCAACAACGTAGCAGAAGGCTGGAAGACGACAAGAATGGGGAAGGTTGACTTAAGTATTCTCCGCCTTGCAGTTTATGAGATGAAGTATGATGAGGATGTGCCGGTGAAAGTTGCAATCAACGAAGCAATCGAACTTGCAAAAAGCTATGGCACGGATGATTCCGCAGCATTTATCAATGCAGTATTGGCAAAATTAGTATGATGAAGAATATTTATACGGTTGGTCAGGTGAACAAATATATCAAAAATATGTTTGCTCAGGATTTCATGATGAACCGTATCAGCATTAAGGGCGAAGTTTCAAACTGCAAATACCACACATCAGGTCATATTTATTTTACGATAAAAGATGCCGGGGGTGCGATGAGTGCAGTGATGTTTGCCGGAAATCGTCGTGGATTACACTTTACGATGAAGGAGGGTGACAAAGTCATCGTAACCGGAAGCGTGGAAGTCTATGAGCGTGATGGAAAGTACCAGCTCTATGCGAAAGAGATTGAACTTGACGGAGAGGGAAATCTTTACCTCAAATACGAGGCACTTAAGCGTGAACTAGAAGAGATGGGGATGTTTGCTGCAGAATATAAGCAGCCAATTCCAAAGTATATCAGACGTCTGGGAATCGTGACGGCACCGACAGGAGCTGCCGTACAGGATATCCGTAATATTGCATCGAGAAGGAATCCCTATGTGCAGCTGATTCTTTATCCGGCACTTGTGCAGGGAGAAGGGGCAGTGGCAAGCATCTGTCAGGGAATTGCGGCATTGGACGCAATGAACGTGGATACAATCATAGTTGGAAGGGGCGGAGGCTCCATTGAAGATTTATGGGCGTTCAACGAAGAAGAGGTGGCAAGGGCTATTTTTGAATGTCAGACACCGATTATTTCAGCAGTCGGACACGAGACGGATACGACAATAGCAGACCTTGTTGCGGATTTGAGAGCACCGACACCATCGGCGGCAGCAGAACTTGCGGTGTTCGATTATCGTATTGTCGAACAGCAGAAAGAGCAGTTAAAAGCCCGCATGACGAGAAATTTAGAATTGACACTGCAAAATTATAAGACGCGAACAGAGCACTTGAGTGTGAGACTGCGTTACCTGAATCCGGAACAAAAGCTGCATGAGAACCAGAAATATGCGATAGATTTAGAAGACGCCCTGCAAAAAGTGATGGCAAGAAAAATAGAGCAGAACAGACACCGGTTAGAACTGTTAGCCGGGAATCTTGAGGGACTGTCTCCGGTAAAGAAGTTGAGCCAGGGATTTTCCTATGTGTCGGATGCATCCGGTAAGGTGGTAAAAGATGCCGCACAGGTAAAAGAGAATGATATGCTTACCATTCAGTTGATGAAGGGAAAAATAAAAGCAAACGTAGTTGAGATTGAGCCGTAAGGCTGCTTGAGAAAGATAGAGATGGAGAAAGCATGGCAGAGAAAAAAGAAACCAAAAGCTTAGAAGAGACATTTCAGGGAATCGAAGAGATTATAGAGAAAATGGAACAGCCGGATGTATCATTAGAAGATTCCTTTGCGCTGTATCAGCAGGGAGTACAGGAATTGAAAAGCTGCAACGAGATTCTTGACCAGGTAGAGAAAAAGATGCAGGTGTTAAACGCAAACGGAACCCTAGAGGATTTTGAAATTTCGGCAGATTAAAGGAGTGGGAAGATGGGTGTCAAGGAAGAAATGGAACGCCGCAGCCTTGAGATTGAGGAGATAATCAAAAAATATCTTCCGAAAGAAGAAGGCTATCAGAAAACAATTTTTTCAGCAATGAATTATAGCATTTTAGCGGGTGGCAAACGTCTTCGCCCCATGCTGATGAAAGAGACGTATGAATTGTTTGGCGGAAAGTCAAAGATTATCGAGCCTTTTATGGCGGCAATCGAGATGATTCACACGTATTCGCTGGTGCATGATGACCTTCCGGCAATGGATAATGATGAGTACCGCCGCGGGAAAAAGACGACACATGCCGTGTACGGAGAAGCGATGGGAATTTTAGCGGGAGACGCCCTTTTAAATTATGCATTTGAGACGGCAACGCTCGCATTTGATATGGAGCCGCAGAATGCAAGAATTGGCAGGGCACTTCGGATTCTTGCCACTAAGGCAGGCGTTTTTGGCATGGTGGGCGGTCAGACTGTAGATGTGGAATCGGAAGATACACAGGACATGACGAAGGAAAAATTAGATTTCATCTATCGGCTGAAGACAAGTGCGCTGATTGAGGCATCCATGTTAATCGGTGCTGTTTTAGCAGGTGCGACAAAGCAGGAGCAGGACACGATTGAACAGGCGGCTGCCGAAATCGGACTTGCATTTCAGATACAGGATGACATTCTCGATGTGACAAGTACATTAGAGGTGTTAGGAAAGCCAATCGGAAGCGATGAGAAAAACCATAAGGCAACTTATGTGACATTCGAGGGACTTGAAAAAGCAAAGGCTGATGTGGAAGCGATTTCAAAAAGTGCAGTCAGAAGAATGGACTCGCTTGTGGTCAGAAATGAATTTTTGTCAGAAATGATTCTTGCGTTGATTACAAGGGAGAAGTAAGAGGAATCAGAGGGAAAACTGATGGTATTAGAGAAGATAAAAAAGGAAAATGATATAAAAAAATTAGAACCGGAGGAATTGCCTATCTTAGCACAGGAGATACGGGAATTTTTGATTGAGAAAATTTCGGTATCGGGCGGACATCTTGCGTCAAACCTTGGTGTGGTGGAATTGACAATGGCATTACATATGTCGGTTGATTTGCCGAAAGATAAAATCATCTGGGATGTTGGACACCAGGCATATACGCATAAGCTTCTGACCGGAAGGAAGGAAGGATTCGATGAGCTGAGAAAATATGGTGGGATGAGTGGATTCCCGAAGCGGAAGGAGAGCGAGTGTGACAGCTTTGAGACAGGACACAGTTCGACTTCAATTTCGGCAGGACTCGGTTATGCGCTGGCGCGGGAGATTACGGGAGAGGACTATAAGGTTATCTCGGTTATCGGTGACGGAGCATTGACGGGTGGCATGGCATTTGAAGCGTTAAATAATGCATCCCGCCTGAAATCTAATTTTATCATCATTTTAAATGATAACAATATGTCCATCTCGGAGAATGTCGGTGGACTTTCCACTTATTTAAGCGGATTCCGTACGGCAGATGCATACCGCGGTTTGAAAACAGGTGTCTTAAATTCCCTGAATAAGATACCGGTGTATGGAGATAAGATGGTGGAGCGGATTCGCCGTACCAAAAGTGGAATCAAACAGCTCTTTATTCCGGGAATGCTTTTTGAAGAGATGGGAATTATCTATTTAGGACCGGTTGACGGCAGCGATATTCAGGGTATGATGAAGCTGATAAAAGAGGCTTCTAATATTGACGGACCGGTTCTGATTCATGTCCTGACCCATAAAGGTGCAGGCTACGAGGCTGCGGAGCGTCATCCGGCAAGATTTCATGGAACAGAACCGTTTGACATCGCCACAGGACTTCCATTACATCCGCGTACAAAAGCAAATTATACCGATATTTTTTCCACGGTCATGCGAAAAATGGGTGACCGGGATGAAAAAGTGGTTGCGATTACGGCTGCAATGGCAGATGGAACTGGACTCAAACGATTTCGCAATATGTTCCCGGAACGCTTCTTTGACGTGGGAATTGCGGAACAGCATGCCGTAACGTTTGCGGCAGGGCTTGCGGCGGCAGGATTGAAACCGATTTTTGCGGTCTATTCTTCTTTTTTACAGAGAGCATATGATCAGATTCTACATGATGTCTGCATCCAGAACCTTCCGGTTGTCTTTGCAATTGACCGTGCTGGTCTTGTCGGAAGTGATGGGGAGACCCATCAGGGAATCTTCGATTTATCCTATCTGTCGTCGATTCCGAATATGACGATTATGGCGCCGAAGAATAAATGGGAATTATCCGATATGATTAAGTTTGCGATTGATTTTCCAAGTCCGATTGCCGTCCGTTATCCGAGAGGGGAAGCGTATGATGAGTTAAAGGAATTGCGTGCACCAATCGTTTACGGAAAGAGTGAGATGCTCTATGAGGAGTCGCAGATTGCACTGGTGGCAATCGGTTCCATGGTAAAGACGGCAATTTCTGTGCGGGAGAAATTAAAAGAAGCAGGATATGCATGTACGATTGTAAATGCCAGATTCGCGAAACCGTTAGATGAGGAAATACTTCATCACCTGACGGCGGAGCATAAGCTGATTGTGACGATGGAAGAAAATGTCATCAGTGGCGGATTTGGCATGCATGTGACAGAATTTTACCAGCAGCAGGGTGCCGAGGTTACGGTTTTGAATATCGCAATCCCGGATGATTATGTCGAACATGGAAATGTCGAAATTTTACGAAAAGAAGTTGGAATTGATGCCGATAGTATTTATGAGAAGGCAGTCGCAATGTATCAGAAAACAGTGTAGGAATGGAGAACAGAGTGAAAGAACGTTTAGATGTATTGCTGGTGAACAGAGGGCTTGCGCCGTCGCGTGAGAAGGCAAAAGCGATGATCATGGAAGGAAATGTCTTTGTAGACCAGCAGAGAGAAGATAAAGCAGGTGCTTCCTTTGACGTGGAAGCCAAAATCGAGGTGCGCGGTAATACCTTAAAGTATGTCAGCCGTGGCGGATTGAAATTAGAGAAAGCGATGACACATTTTGGCATTACATTAGACGGAAAAGTGTGTATGGATATCGGTGCTTCCACAGGCGGATTTACCGACTGCATGCTCCAGAACGGTGCCGTAAAAGTGTACGCCGTGGATGTCGGATACGGACAGTTTGCGTGGAAACTGCGCCAGGATGAGCGCGTTGTCTGCATGGAAAAGACCAATATCCGCTATGTGACACCGGAGGATATCGCAGATCGCCTGGATTTTGCATCTGTGGATGTATCTTTTATTTCGCTGACGAAGGTGCTCGGACCGGCGAGAGCACTTCTGACCGATAACGGTGAGATGGTTTGTCTTATCAAACCGCAGTTTGAGGCGGGAAGAGAAAAAGTTGGCAAGAAGGGCGTTGTCCGTGACAAGGCAGTGCATGAGGAAGTTATCGAAAAAGTAATTTCGTTTGCGATGGAGATTGGCTTTGAAGTGCTCAATTTAGAGTATTCCCCAATCAAGGGGCCGGAAGGAAATATTGAATATCTGGTCTACATCAGAAAAGCGGACGAAGGCAGAAAAGAAGAAAATGTAGATATTCATGCTGTGGTAGAAGCTGCACATGGGGAGTTGGATAAATAAAATGAAACATTTTTTGGTCATTGTGAATTCTTTAAAAGATACGAATTTAGAATTAACAAAAAAGATAATCTCTTATATTGAACAAAAAGGTGGAACCGGAACATATTTTGCAAGCAACGGAAAAGCAATGGAATATGCGGCACCGGACTTGGAAGATATCGCGGATGGGACAGAGTGCGTGATGGTTTTAGGGGGAGACGGCACCCTGATTCGTGCAGCCACACGTCTTGTGAAGTCAGACCTTCCTATCATCGGTGTGAACCTTGGAACGCTAGGGTATCTGTGCGAGTTAGAAGAGGCGAGTGTTTTTCCGGCAATCGATTTGCTGATGAAAGATGAATTCATGCTAGAAAAGCGCATGATGCTGACCGGTTACGGTGTGAAAAATCAGAATAAGAGTGCAAAAAACGTTGCATTTAACGATGTGGTTATACATAGAACGGGGGCACTGTCCGTCGTAAATCTTATTGTCTATGTAAACGGAGAGTATCTGAATACGTTCCATGCGGACGGAATTATTCTTTCTACACCGACGGGGTCGACAGGTTATAATCTATCGGCAGGAGGCCCGATTGTGGACCCGAAGGCACAGATGATTTTAATGACACCCATCAATGACCATAATTTGAATTCACAGAGTATTGTGTTAGAGGCGTCCGATGAAGTTGTTATCGAGATAGGACAGCGCCGCTCGCAGAAAGACGAGACGGTGGAAGTAAGTTTTGACGGAAATAACGCCCTGAAATTAGAAGTGGGCGATAAAATAACAGTAAAGAAAGCCAAAGATGCGATTAAAATATGTAAATTGAGCAAGCAGAGTTTTCTGGTTACGTTGCGAAAAAAAATGCAGATTTACAGCTCTTAAAACAGAAAGGGTGAATAACAGGGATGAAAACAAAAAGACAGGCCAAAATCTTAGAATTAATTAAAAAAAATGAGATTGAGACACAGGAAGAATTATCGGATTACTTAGAGCGAGAAGGTTATCAGGTAACGCAGGCAACCGTTTCCCGCGATATTCGTGAATTAAAACTGACAAAGGTAGCGATGAACAACGGCAGACAGAAATATGTTGCACTTTCAGAGCGCGCGGAAGATATGACAGAAAAGTTTGTGCATGTATTTAAAGCCGGATTTGTTTCTATGGATATGGCACAGAATATTCTTGTGATAAAAACAGTGTCAGGAATGGCGATGGCAGTTGCGGCGGCATTAGATGCCATGCAGCTTCATGAGATTGTCGGCTGTATCGCCGGGGATGATACCATCATGTGTGCTGTACGCAGCGTGGACGACACCGTTGCAATTATGGGAAGACTGCGCAAGATAATTGAAGAGTAGGAAAAGGCAGATACGCAATAGAAATACGTTGGGGAGAGTAGAAGGAGAGGTCGCATGTTACAAAATCTTCATGTGAAAAATCTGGCATTGATTGAGGAGTCTGAAGTTGAATTTTCAGAGGGACTCAATATTTTGTCTGGAGAGACAGGTGCTGGAAAATCAATCATTATTGGTTCTATCAATTTAGCGTTAGGTGAAAAAGTACAAAAAGAGATGCTGCGGGAAAATGCAGATTATGCATTGGTCGAACTGGTATTCCGGGTGGAGAACGAACATCAGGTAAAACAGCTTGAAGCGTTAGAAGTATATCCGGAGGATGGACTTGTCATCATCAGCCGTAAAATCAGCAATGGCAGAAGCATTGCCAAAATCAATGCGGAGACCGTTCCAACATCAAAGGTCAAAGAAGCAGCGTCTATTCTGATTGATATTCATGGACAGCATGAACACCAGTCCCTGCTGTCAAAGAAGAAGCATTTAGAGATTTTAGATTCCTATGCGAAAACAGAACTTGCTCCTGAAAAAGAAAAATTAGAAACGTTATATCAGGATTACCGCAGGATCGAAGCCGAGTTAAAAGAAAATGTAATCGACGAGGAAGAACGTCTGCGCGAAGTTTCTTTTTTAGAGTATGAAATCAATGAAATTGTAGATGCGGATTTACATGTCGGGGAAGACGAGCAGCTTGAAAATGACTACAAACGTTTTTTGAACGGAAAGAAAATTATGGAGGCACTAAACGGTGCCTACGATGCGACCGGTGGAAGGATGGATTCCGCAACAGAGCTTGTCGGAAGAGCACTGCGTGAATTAGGAAGCGCCTCCGGCTTCGATGAAAAAGTGGGAGAGTTTGAGAGCCAGTTGGCAGAGATTGACAATCTGTTGAACGATTTTAACCGGGAAATATCGGACTATATTGCGGATACGGAATTTGATGATGAGACTTTCTACGCGATGGAGAAACGCTTAGATGAACTGAATCATCTGAAAGCAAAATACGGACGTACGATAGAGGAAGTATTAGCTTCCCTGGAAGAAAAACAGCAGAAGATGGAGAAATTACGGGACTACGATGCATATCTGCGGAATTTAGAGCAGAATTTTAAGAAGGCGGAGGAATCCTTACAGAAACAGTGCGAAAAAGTTTCTACAATTCGTAAGCGCTATGCATCGGAACTTGTAAAGGCAATTCGTGCTGCGTTAGAAGATTTGAACTTTTTAGATGTTGCATTCGAGATGCAATTTGGTAAGACTTCAGATTATACGGCGAATGGAACGGATGATGCAGAATTTATGATTTCGACGAATCCGGGAGAGCCGGTGAAGCCGCTTGGAAAGGTTGCATCCGGTGGTGAACTTTCCCGTATCATGTTGGCTATCAAGACAGTGCTTGCCGACAGCGATGAGATTGAGACGTTAATTTTTGATGAAATTGACAGCGGAATCAGTGGAAGAACGGCACAGATGGTTTCGGAGAAGATGAATGTTTTAGGAAAACGTCACCAGATTATCTGCATTACACATTTGCCACAGATTGCGGCGATGGCGGACAGCCATTACTTAATTGAAAAATCCGTTCAGAACAACACAACCATCTCGAATATAAGATGGCTTTCAGAACTTGAGAGCATCGGCGAACTTGCGCGTATGATTGGCGGTGTCGAGATTACGGAGACGGTTCGTGAGAGTGCAAAGGAAATGAAAGAGCTTGCACAGCAAAAGAAAAAATAAATTGGAAAGATATGCTTTTATGGATTCTGTTTGAAACCGGGAAAAAGCAGCATACTAAAAGAAGATACAAAAGTATCTTCTTTTTTGTGTGATTAAAAAGGGGGAGAAACAGAATGCGAAAAATATTAGCTTATGGATTTTTGATGATTTTTATGATTGGAATCATTTGTGTCGGGGCATTTGCAGTGGTAACATTCGAGCAGGCAATACCGGATCAGATGTATGTCACGATAGGCAGTGAAATTTCTTATGATTTTGGCCTTCCGGTGAGCGTTGTATTAAAAGAGGAAGAGGCGGAGGTATTTGAAAATATTTCGGATACCGTCGCCGGAATCAGCAGCGAAAAGCCGGCGGCATATACGGTGGTGTGCAAGCTGTTTGGCATTATTCCGGTAAAGGAAGTGGAAGTGACGTTGACGGAGGCGGACGCTGTGTATACAGGAGGAACGCCGATTGGTATTTATTTAGAGACAGATGGAATTCTTATCATTGGAACCGGAAATGTGACCGATACTTCGGGCAGTGAACAAAAACCGGCAGAATATCTGGTCAAAGCCGGTGATTATATTGAGAGCGTCAACGGTGAAACCGTGACGACAAAAGAAGAATTGATTACAAAGATAAATAAATACGGAGAAGAGAAGGAAATACTGGGAATCCGACGTGCGGACCAGAAAATCGAGGTCACGGTGGAACCTGTCTATACGGAAAGCGGCGATTACAAACTTGGAATCTGGGTCAGAGATGATTTGGCGGGTGTCGGGACGCTGACCTATTACACATCGGATGGGGAATACGGTGCACTGGGACATGGTGTAAGTGATGCGGACACTGGGACAGCAATGGAACTGTCAGAAGGTAAAATTTATGAGACACAGATTATCGGAATCAATAAAGGTGTGGAGGGGACACCGGGGGAACTCTCAGGTGTCATCCATTATGGGGCGCACTCGTATCTTGGAACGATTGACTGGAACCGCAATGTCGGCATACATGGAACATTAGATGGGAATCTTGGCATCTTAGGGGAAAGTTCCTGCCTCGAGGTAGCATATAAGCAGGATATCGAATATGGAAAAGCCTATATTATTTCAGGAATTTCCGGGGAAAATGAGGAGTATGAAATAGAAATCGAAGAAGTCAATTTTGACAAAAGTGTGGAAAATAAAGGAATTTTATTTCAGGTTACCGATGAGAAGCTGTTAGAACTGACAGGCGGGATTGTGCAGGGAATGTCAGGCAGTCCGATTGTCCAGAATGGAAAAATAATTGGTGCCGTTACACATGTTTTTATCAATGATCCGACAAAAGGCTATGGAATTTTTATCGAGAATATGTTACAGTAATGTGAAAAAGTAAGAAACATACCGAAGAAGAATGGAATACAAAAATAGGTCTTTTTATTCAGGATTCAATGTGGTAGAATAAGACAGAATGAAAAAGCAGGTGAACAAATATGGAGACGGAAAAGAATATTGTTGAAACCGCAAAAGAATATATTGACAGGGGCTTAGAGGCATTTTCTGGGAAAAGGCTGTCGGAGGCAGCATCGATTGTAAGCGATGTGCTGCAACTTTTGAAAAAGACGGAGGAGTGGAGTCTCTATGCGAAAGCATTAAATATTTTAGGGGTTATCTATGCTGCTATGGGCAATGAGACGATGGCGATAGACTGTTATTTAGATGGATTGGATATTGCGGAAGAGCATGACGCCTACGATTTGCTTTTCTTGTTTTATAACAATATTGGTTCGAGATATCAGGAACTTGGAAATCATGAGAAGGCGATTTATTATTTCCGCTGTGCCGAACAGCGGTTAGAGGTCGCAAAGGAGAGAGGGGATGAGCGTTACCCATTCTGGTGTATCGTCAATTCACTGAATCTGACAGAGTCACACTGTGCAGTGGGACAATACGAAGAGTCAGAATCTTATTTAAAGCAGGCAGAGCAGGTGCTCGTCGGAGATGTGAAGGAAGATTATATCTATTCTTTCATGTTATCGAAAGCACAGCTTTACTTAAAGACGGGAAGACAGGATTACATTTATGAGAATCTGGAGAATCTGTTTGAGTGTGCGCTTGCCGATAAGAATAACGTTGACTTTGTCCAGAATATGACAGAGGCATGTTCTATTTTATTAGAACTTGGCGAGTACGAATATTTGAAAAAGATGATTGGTATTTTTGATGATTATGCAAAAGTGCAGGGAACCGTATTTTACCGCATGACAGCAATTGACCTCTGGATTGAGTATTATAAAGCTCTCGGGGAGAAAGAGGAATACCACAAGCTTTGCGTGGAGCGTGCCGAGTTAAGAAAAGTAGAACAGGAGATGCTGAATCAGGAAAAGATTGCGGCAATCGATACCAAAATTGAATTGCGTATTAAAGAAGCAGAGAAGCGGAGGGCGGAGAATCAGGCGATGTTAGATCCTTTGACCGGACTCTGGAACCGTCTCCGCCTGCGCAAAGACAGCGTGGAAATGTTTGCGAAAAAGTCAAAACGGGAAGCACGTATGGCAATCGGGGTGTTAGATATTGATTGCTTTAAAGCACAGAATGATACATATGGACATGTTCAGGGAGACCGCTGCTTACGAGAGGTGGCAGACATTATGAGACGTGTCGTAGGAGATACCGGTGAGGTTTACCGCTATGGAGGGGACGAGTTTGTCATCCTTCTTGACAATGGCGATGAGGACACAATCAAAGAGGTTGCAGTATCCATCGGCAATCTGTTGCGCAAAGAGAAAATTGCCAACGAGAATTCAGTGGCAGACCGGATTCTGACCGTTTCCCAGGGATATGTTTCCTTTGTTCCGGAGAAAGCGGAAGAACTGATTGATTATTTAAGAATTGCCGATCAGGAATTGTATCAGGTAAAAGAGAGAGGAAGGAATGATTACAGCATTGTGGTCAAAGATATTTCATAACTGGTTTGTAAAATGTTTTGGTGCGGGGATAGTAGCGTTAGGAATACTATCTCTTTTTTCCGTGTTTTACTATAATCCACCGATTCATGTTGGAAGTGAATCCGGCGCGACCGATTATACGAGGCAGTCTGACACGTTCTGGTCAAGAGGAACGGAGGGATTTGCAAACGGAACTACAGATAAAAATGGATATAATAATGCATATGAGGTGGCAGAGGGCACACCTGTGGATGTTCTTTTGATGGGGTCGTCGCAGACGGAAGGACTCTATGTGGACGAAAAAGAAAATATGGGGTATCTGCTCAATGAGATGTTTGCGGAGAACGGCGAGAACAGGTATGTATATAATATCGGAATGTCTGCCCATACATTTTTGCGGAATGTGTCGAATTTAAAGTACGCGTTAGAGACCTATCAGCCGACGGAATATGTGGTGTTAGAGACGGATTTTGTCAGTTTTGCGTCAGGCGAAGTGGACGCAGCATTGCAGGATCAGATGAGCCCGTTGGAGTCTTACCAGAATGGACTGCTGTATGAGAGTCAGAAGATTCCGTATGTAAAATTGTTGTATCAGCAGTATAAAGATTACAGTGGACAGGCATCGGAGACGGATGATAGTGCGCAGGTACAGGGAGAGGCGGCATACGATTTTGGAAAGATGTCGGAACTTTTGCGCTATGTAAAAGAGCAGGCAGACGAGTATGGTGTGACGGCCATGATTTATTATTATCCGAGCCTTTCACTAGAGGAAGACGGAAGTCTTGCAACATCGACGGATGATGAGATGACGGCAAATTTTGCCGGGCTGTGTGAAGAAAATGGCATTGCGTTTGTAGACATGACGGAAGCTTTTGAGCGGGAATACGAAGAGAATCATCACATTGTCAGTGGTTTTTCAAATACAGCGGAGTGTTATGGCCATTTAAACCGCTATGGTCATAAATTGATTGCAGAGGCAATCTATCAGGAAATTGAGAAAGGACAGTAAGTATGACATTTGCGAGTGTACCATTTCTTGTCTTTTTCGCAGTAATTTTACTGCTTTTGGTATTGACAGATAAAATAACAAGAAAAAATGAAAAGGGTTATCAGACAGTATCACAGTTGATTTTGTTGGTGGGAAGTTACTTTTTCTATGGCTGGTGGAATGCAAAATTTTGTCTGCTTTTAGCCTTTGTGACAGTGGTATCTTATGGAATTGCACTTAAAATGGAAAAGAGTGTCCGCCATAAGAAATTATGGCTTGGCGCAGGCGTTACCGTTTCACTTTTGGTGCTGGGATATTTTAAATATTATAATTTTTTTGTCGCGTCATTTTGCGATGCATTCGGATTGAAAAATACAATCGCAATCGAAGTGATTCTTCCGGTCGGCATCTCTTTTTATACATTTCAGGCAATCAGTTATCTGATAGATGTATACCGGAAAGAAATTGAAGTGCGCAGAAATATCGTTCATTATGCGCTCTATATTGCATTTTTCCCGCAGTTAGTCGCTGGTCCGATTGTAAAAGCGAAGGAATTTCTGCCACAGTTAGATGAGGTACGCAAGGTCAACGTAAAGGGCTTGGAGAGAGGCGTGCAGATTTTTCTGTTTGGATTATTCAAAAAGGTTGTGATAGCAGACCATCTCTCTGTCTTTGTGGATGATGTATACCGTGCGCCATCTGCTTATAGTACGATTTCGGTGTGGCTTGCAGTGCTTTCCTATTCCATTCAGATTTACTGCGATTTTTCTGGTTATTCCGATATGGCGGTCGGGTGCGCTTCCTGCATGGGATATGAGCTGCCGAGGAACTTTAACCTGCCATATCTATCGAAAAATGTAAGCGAATTTTGGAAAAGATGGCATATCAGTTTATCTTCCTGGTTGCAGCAATATTTGTATATTCCGTTAGGCGGTAACCGTCATGGAAAAGCAAAGATGTACCGCAATCTTTTTCTCACCATGGTGTTAGGCGGACTCTGGCATGGCGCAGACTGGACGTTTGTGACATGGGGGGCACTGCATGGAATCGCTTTGTGCGTTCACAAGGCATACCGGAGCAGATGCAAAAAGCGGGAGATAAAGACATGGGAAACCATCGTCTCTGTTGCACTTACAACTGTATTTGTAAGTTTGTGCTGGGTATTTTTCCGGGCATCTGATTTTTCAAATGCCGTCGCAGTGTTAGACCGTCTGGTGCCGGGACAGGTTGGAATTACAAAATATTTTTCCTTTAGTATTGCAGCAATTCTGCTTCTTGCTGTGGCGTCCGCACTTGCCATTTTAAAAAGCTGGAAAAGAGGGGAACCGCGTGTCGAGGGATTTTATCCGGTGCTTGATTTGTCAAAATTCTGGTCACTTGTCGCACTGTGGGTGGCAATCGGCTTGATTTTAGGACTTGGTTATGTGGAAGGAAGTCCGTTTATTTACTTTGCATTTTAGAATGCAAAATAATGGTATGAATTTGTTAACGACTTGCTTCGACAAATTCTTGTGCATCACATTCGGTATTATCAGAGCAGACGTGATGCTTGTAAAATAAAACGCGTTTCTCATAGTTTAAGAAAGGAAATGGTAGTAACATGCAGAAATTAAGTGTTGCAATTGCAGACGATAATGAACGAATGCTGAGATTATTAGGAGATATTATCGAAAGCGACGAAGAATTAAGTGTGGTAGGAACGGCAAAAGATGGAGAAGAAGCGTACAATGTGATAAAAACGAAAGAACCGGATGTCGTATTATTAGACATCGTGATGCCAAAATTAGACGGACTTGGCGTGTTAGACCGGGTGAATCATGATAAGGCGATTAAGAAGCATCCAACGTTTATTATGATTAGTGCAATCGGACAGGAAAAAATTACGGAAGATGCATTCCAACTTGGAGCGGATTACTATATCATGAAGCCGTTTGATAATGATATGGTAATTGACAGAATCAAATATATCAGAAACCAGAAAAACGTACATCATATGGAACACCGTAAAGTCAATGCATACGAAAAGGCAGCGGAAGCGGAGCCGCATAATCTTGAATCGGATGTGACGGAGATTATTCACGAGATTGGTGTGCCGGCGCACATTAAAGGGTATCAGTATTTGAGAGATGCCATTATCATGTCGGTTCACGATATGGAAATGCTCAATTCGATTACAAAAATCTTATATCCGACCATTGCAAAAAAATACCAGACAACACCGAGCCGTGTGGAACGAGCCATCCGCCATGCGATTGAGGTTGCATGGAGCAGAGGAAAGATGGATACCATCGACGAAATGTTCGGTTATACGATTCATAACGGAAAAGGAAAGCCGACAAACTCGGAATTTATTGCATTGATTACGGATCGCATCCGATTAGAATATAAAATGTATGAATAGCACTTAGAAAGAGGAATCAGAGGGGCGAGAAGCCGTCTGGTTCCTTCTTTTCATATCGGGGAAAATGAGCTATAATAAAAGAGAATCGAAGCGAGATTCGTTGGGAGGTTTTTGCAATGAAAAGAATACTTTTTGCAGCATCAGAGGCAGTGCCTTTTATAAAGACAGGCGGACTGGCAGATGTCACGGGAAGTCTGCCGCAATATTTTGACAAAGAAGAATACGAGGTCAGGATTATTCTGCCGAAATATCTTTGCATAGAGGAAGAAATGCGTAAAAAGATGCGTTTCCTTTGTCATTTTTATGTCAATCTTGGGTGGAGAAAACAATATGCCGGAATTTTTGAGACAAAATATCAGGGTATCACTTACTATTTTGTCGACAATGAGTATTATTTTGCAGGAGAGCATCCGTATCATAATCTGCATGAGGATGTAGAGAAATTCGCCTTTTTTTCGAAGGCGGTGTTGGAAGCACTTCCGTACCTCGATTACTGTCCGGATATAATTCACTGTCATGACTGGCAGACGGGACTGATACCGGTCTTTTTACACACTCTGTATGGGGATGAGAATTATTACGCCGGAATCAAAACGGTATTTTCCATCCATAACATGAAATTTCAGGGACGCTGGCACTTGCAGGCGGTTATGGATGTGACGGGGCTCCCGGAACAGATTTTCGTGCCGGATAAATTAGAGTCCTACGGCGAAGCAAATTACCTAAAGGGTGGCGTTATCTATGCGGATGCAGTGACAACAGTGAGTCCGACTTATGCATTTGAAATTACAACCCAGCAGGGCGGAGAGGGATTAGACGGACTGATGCGTCAGGTGTCCGATAAGCTGTATGGCATTTTAAACGGAATTGACACAGAGGTCTATAACCCAAGGACAGATCCGTATATCCGGGCACAGTTTAACGATAAGGATGTCATCCGGCAAAAAGCGAAAAATAAAAGTGCCCTGCAGGAAGAGATGGGGTTAGAGCAGAATCCGGAGGCAATGCTGATAGGAATTGTATCCCGGATGACGAGCCAGAAAGGCTTTGATTTGATTGCCTATGTGATGGATGAATTGATGGAGCAGGAGAATGTCCAGTTTGTGGTGCTAGGAACCGGGGAGGAACAGTATGAGAATATGTTCCGTTATTTTGGGGAGAAGTATCCGAAGCGCCTGAAAGCGAACATTGGATATTCGGAAGATGTTGCACACCGCATCTATGCGTCCTGTGATACGTTTCTGATGCCATCTCTGTTTGAGCCGTGCGGCTTAAGCCAGATGATGAGCATGCGCTACGGAACGATTCCGATTGTGAGGGAGACGGGAGGGTTAAAAGACACCGTCACACCGTACAATGAATATGAGCGCACGGGAAATGGATTTTCTTTTGCAAACTATAATGCACATGAAATGCTGCATGTAATCCGCTATGCGCTAGAGATATTTGAAAAGCGGAGAACGGAGTGGGAAGGTCTGATAAAGCGTGCCATGGCGGAAGATAATTCATGGGAAAATTCTGCGAAATGTTACCAGAAACTTTATCTTCGTATTTGGGAATAGAATTAATTTTAAAATGGAATTACATTTTTAATTTCTTTTCAGCTCTCGAATAGAAATAGACATGGTCGGAGAGTATTTCATCTGCGGATAACTGTGTGGAATTTACTTCTCTGACCATGGCAGAAAGATCCTCGCAGGATGTGTTATCGACTGCAGGAATCAGTAAAACTTCATGGATGCTGCTTGGAAGCACATAAAGATCCGTCTGAAGCTTGTCGGCAAAGTCATGCAAAAGATTCTGGTAGAGAATACAGGTGGAGCCGTGAAGCTTGTGGGAGTTCGTCAGAACATACATAGGATAGTTAGAACTTAATTCCTCATCTTCAAGTGTGGCCGTGTCTATCTGGCAGAGTAGTTCCTTGAGAACGGATGTCATGCTGCGTAGTTCGGAGGGGAGAAGCCGAGGAGTGTTTTCGCATGCAAGGGCGTACAGCTCATTCGATGAGATGCCCCAGTAACTTAAATGCTGGTTGCGGATTAGAATCGTGGCAGTGCCGTGTTCGGTGGCATCGACAAGGCAGCAGAAGACAATGGCTAAATCAAGATAGTGATAGTGGGGAACGGATTCTAACAATTCCTGGTTCTGGCTGCAGTTGATTAATTTGAAGATAATCTTATTTTTTACAGAGGCATAATCCGTAAAAAAGGACACGTCGATGTTGTGGGTCGGTCTGTTTTCCTGATAGACATTTAAAATATCGGCATAAACGTCTTCTAAAGATTTCCCGGCAAGATATTGTTCGTAATAGGAATTGAGATAGATAGTGGGAGAAATGTTGATTCCCTTTTCGGCGATGGTGATACCACTCAGACGGGTATTGTTGTTCTTGGTAATCTCCTGAAGGGAGACAGTTACCGTGTCGCCAAGCTTTAACATGAGAGCATGTCTGATATTAGATTGAAATTCCTGATAATTCATGTGACCTCCAAAAATAATGGGCGTAGAATGAAGTTATCAGACTCTATTCGGAATGACACAAGATTGTGCGAAGACAATGTAACATGAATCGGTAAAATTAGCAAGAAAATATTAAAAAATGCCGAAAAAATAATGGAAAATTCGAATTTATGAAAAAAATTTCATTTTTTTATAAAAAAAGGTTTGCATTTTTCTGAGAATTAGGTATAATAATCTAGCGTGATGTTTGCCATTACGTGAAGGAATAGAATGGGACATGCCGATATGGCTCAGTTGGTAGAGCAACGCATTCGTAATGCGTGGGTCAGGGGTTCGAGTCCCCTTATCGGCTTTATAGCGGGACTTGAAGGCAATGGTGTCATTAGGGACCCGCTATATTTATAAAAGGAGGAAATTTCATATGAAAAAGAAATTGGTAAGCTTATTTTTAGTGGCTTCTATGGCTGCTACAATGTTAGCTGGCTGTGGTTCTTCTGATGCAAAAGATAACAGCAATGACGCAAACGCAACAGAGGATGCAGCTAACGCAGGAGATTCTGCAAAAGCAGATAATTCTGATGACAAAATTGCAATGATTACAGACTCTGGTGATATCACAGACGAGTCCTTCAACCAGATTACATGGGAGACATGTGTTGCATACGGTGAAGAGAACGGTGTTGAGACAGAGTATTACAAACCTGCAGAGGACACAGACGAAGAGCGTATCAACGCTATCGACTTAGCAATCAGTGAAGGTGCTACTGTAGTCGTAATGCCAGGATATTTATTCGGACCTGCAATCGCTGAAGAGCAGGATGTTTACCCAGATGTTAAATTTATCGCAGTTGACGTTACAGAAAGCGATATTGTAAACCTTTCTGGTGATTCCGTAGGAATCAGCGATAACGTATACATCTGTTCTTTCCAGGAAGAGCAGGCTGGTTACCTTGCAGGATATGCTGCAGTAAAAGATGGTTATACAGACCTTGGTTTCTTAGGTGGTATCGCAGTTCCAGCCGTTATCCGTTACGGTTTCGGATATGTACAGGGAATCAATGACGCTGCTGAGGAGCTTGGTGTTGATGTTAATGTTAAATATTACTATGGCGGACAGTTCTACGGTGATGACTCCATCACAGCCCGTATGGAAGGCTGGTACAAAGATGGTACTCAGGTAGTATTCGCTTGTGGTGGTGGTATCTACACATCTGCTGTAGACGCTGCAAAAGATTATGATGGTAAATTAATCGGTGTTGACGTTGACCAGCGCCCAACAATCGGTGACAGCTGTATTACATCTGCAATGAAAGGTCTTGGTTCTGCTGTAACATCTGCATTAGATGCTTACTTTGGTGGTAACTGGGATACAATCGGTGGAAAATCTGAGCAGCTTGGCCTTACACAGGGCGATTACATCGGACTTCCTACAGATGCAGATTCTTGGGGATTCACAACATTCACAACTGATGAGTATGAAGAAGTATTAGCAGGTATCAAAGATGGTTCTATCGAAGTATCTAACGATACAGAAAATCAGCCAGAAGTTGGTTCTCACGTTACTGTAAATTACATCGAGTAATACTTTTGTTAAGAAAGGGAAGAGAATGTATTCTCTCCCCTTTTTTTTCGCATAAAAACATGGTATACTAAAGAGAAGCGTCATTTGTAATGCAGGCTCTTATGCATGTAGAGTGGGTTATAGATGCGAGAAAAGAAAAAAATCAAATGAAGAGGAAAATAAACCATGGAAAATGATTACATTATTGAGATGTTAAACATCACAAAAGAATTTCCGGGAATCAAGGCTAATGATAATATTACCTTGCAGTTAAAAAGAGGTGAAATTCATGCTCTTTTAGGAGAAAACGGTGCAGGTAAATCTACATTGATGAGTATCTTATTTGGATTATACCAGCCAACCTCGGGAAGCATCAAAAAGGATGGAAAAGAAGTACAGATTAATTCGCCAAACGATGCCAATGCATTGAACATCGGTATGGTACATCAGCATTTTAAACTGGTAGAGTGTTTCTCTGTATTAGATAATATTATCCTTGGTGTTGAGCCTACCAAAGGTATCTTTTTAGAGAAGAAGGGTGCCAGAGAACGCGTTATGGAACTGAGTGATAAATACGGACTCATGGTTGAACCGGATGCTATCGTATCAGACATCACGGTAGGTATGCAGCAGAGAACAGAGATTCTTAAGATGTTATATCGTGATAATGAGGTGTTGATTTTTGATGAGCCGACTGCAGTTCTGACACCGCAGGAGATTGAGGAACTCATGAAAATCATGAAGAATCTTGCAAAAGAAGGAAAATCCATTTTATTTATCACACATAAATTGAATGAGATTATGGAAGTGGCAGACCGCTGTACGATTCTCCGTAAAGGAAAATATGTTGGAACCGTTGATGTTAAGGATACTACAAAGGAAGAACTTTCCAAGATGATGGTAGGAAGAAATGTCAATTTCTCTGTCGATAAGAAACCGGCAGAACCGGGTGAGACTGTCTTAAAAGTAGAGCATATGACAGTTCCAAGTAAGGCACATTCGAACAATGCGGTGAAAGATATTTCATTCAATGTCAGAAAAGGTGAAATTGTCTGTATCGCGGGTATTGATGGAAACGGACAGAGTGAGTTTGTTCAGGGATTGACCGGACTTGAAAAAATGACCAGCGGAAAGATTACATTTAATGGTCAGGATATTACAAAGGCATCCATTCGTGAGAAGTCAAAGCTTGGTTTGAGTCATATTCCGGAAGATCGTCACAAACATGGTTTGGTCTTAGATTATTCGTTAGAGCAGAATATGGTGCTTCAGCGTTACTGGGATACAGAGTTCCAGAAAGCAGGATTTATCAAATCAAAAGCAGTGCGTAAATATTCTGAGAAGCTGATTGAGCAGTATGATGTGCGTAGTGGTCAGGGACCAATCACCATTACAAGAAGTATGTCAGGTGGTAACCAGCAGAAAGCGATTATTGCGCGAGAGATTGATAAGAATCCGGAACTTCTGGTTGCAGTCCAGCCTACCCGTGGACTTGACGTCGGAGCAATTGAATATATTCACAGCCAGCTTGTTGCACAGCGTGACAAAGGAAAAGCGGTATTGCTTGTCTCCCTCGAATTAGACGAGGTTATGGATGTATCAGACCGTATTTTAGTAATGTATGAGGGCGAGCTTGTCGGACAGCTTGATCCAAAGAAGATTACAGTGGAAGAACTTGGTCTGTACATGGCAGGTGCAAAACGTGATACAGTTCCGGCTGAAGTATAAACGATAGAAAGGTATGGTTATAAAATGAACGAGAAGAAAAAAGACGTCCTCCTGTCCATCGGTGCTTCGCTTCTTTGTATCGTGATTGGACTTTTAGTAGGATTTATTATTTTATGTTGTATCAATTCTGAGAATGCATGGGATGGATTCATAAGAATTATCAAAGGTGGTTTCTATTTGAAGCCAAAGGGAATCGGTAGTGAGATTTCCCAGGCTGCACCGTTAATTATGACAGGTTTGTCTGTTGCATTTGCATTTAAGACGGGATTATTTAACATTGGCGCGGCAGGTCAGTACACTGTTGGTGTGTTTGGAGCATTGTATTTTGCCATTATTTTACAGATGCCTTGGTATGTCTGCTTGTTAGCAGCCATGGTATGTGGTGCTATCTGGGGCGCAGTTCCGGGACTGTTTAAGGCATATTTCAATGTAAATGAGGTTATTACATCGATTATGTTTAACTGGATTGGATTGTATCTGGTAAACGAACTGATGTACAACACCATCAAGGGAATGTATGACCAGAAGACGACAAGAACTTACAAATTAAGTTCTGTTTCACCTTCTTCTGTTATCCCGGATATGGGACTTAACAGTATTTTCAGAACAACTTCTACCACAATTGCAATCTTTATCGCGATTGCGATTGCGATTATTATGTACATTATTTTGAATAAGACAACATTCGGTTACGAGTTAAAAGCGTGTGGATTTAACAAGGATGCTGCCAAATATGCGGGAATCAATGAGAAACGCAACATTGTGCTTTCCATGACAATTTCCGGAGCACTTGCAGGAATTGGTGCAGGTCTTTACTATTTATCCGGAGCCGCAGAGTGGAATCCACAGGTGGCAACAGCACTTCCGGCAATCGGATTTAACGGTATCCCGGTTGCACTTTTAGCACTGAGTAATCCAATCGGAGTTGTGTTTGCAGCACTTTTCGTTGCACATATCTCCGTGGGTGGAGCATATCTTCCAACGAAGTATTTCCAGCCGGAAATTGCAGATTTCATTGTAGCGGTTATCATTTACTTATGTGCATTTGTAATGTTATTTAAGAGTGTAGTTCTGAATCTGATTCAGAAAAAACATAAAAAAGCAGAAAAAGAAGGAAAGGAGGAGACGAAATAATGTTTTTATTGATTAAGTTTACATTATTGTATGCGGTTGTATTGACATTAGTTGCGCTCGGCGGTATGTTCTCAGAGCGAAGCGGTGTTATCAATATCGCATTAGAGGGTATCATGTCAATCGGTGGTTTAGCAGGTGTCTTTGTTCTTTCTTTATGTGGTGGAAAGCTTCCGGCAGGTGTTCTGGTTGCGCTTTCTATTTTGGCAAGTGCGGTAGCAGGACTTTTGTATTCCCTTTTGCTTGGATTCTCTGCCATTACATTGAAGGCAGATCAGACAATCGGTGGTACGGCGCTTAACATGATGGCAACTGCAATTGCAATTGTCGTTGTAAAAGCGTTCAACAACTCTTCAGCATCAGGAAACGGTGCTGCATCTGCAAAGCTGACATATGACAACTCTGCATTTATTTATAAAATCGGACCGGTTACTATCAACATCTTTTTGATTATTGGTATCATCATTCTGGTATGCAGTTACATTTTCCTCTTTAAGACAAAATGGGGCTTACGTCTCCGTTCCTGTGGTGAACATCCACAGGCTGCAGACTCTGTAGGTATTAATGTATACCAGTGGAGATATACCGGTGTTATGATTTCCGGTGTGCTCGGTGGAATCGGTGGATTTGCTTACATCGTTCCTTCCGTTACAACATGGAACTTTGAGGTTGGAGTAGCAGGAGCAGGTTTCCTTGCTTTGGCAGTTATGATTTTCGGTCAGTGGAAACCATATCGTATTGCAGCGGCAGCGGTATTCTTCGCAGTATTCCGTTCCCTTGCCAACATTGCAGACTCAACAGCACTTGCCAGCCTTGGCTTGTCAAAGAACATTTACAGCATGATGCCATTTATCGCATCAATGATTATTCTTGCCTTTACATCAAAGAATTCCCAGGCACCGAAAGCCGAAGGTATTCCATATGATAAAGGAATGAGATAAGAGGGAGAGAAGAGATATGATAAATACAAAATATTTTGATCACACAATTTTAAAAGCTGATGCAACAGAAGCACAGGTTGCTAAAATCTGTGAGGAAGCATTAGAAAACAATTTCGCGTCCGTATGTGTGAACCAGTACTATACAAAATTCGTTGCGGAGAAATTAAAAGGTTCTGACGTCGATGTATGTACTGTAGTTGGATTCCCGTTAGGAATGTCTGACACAAGAGTGAAAGCTTTTGAGACAAAAGCAGCAATCGAAGATGGTGCAACAGAAGTTGATATGGTAATCAATGTTGGTGCATTAAAAGATAAGAAATACGACTACGTTTTAAATGACATTAAGACATTAAAAGAAGTTTGCGGAAAAGATATTGTACTTAAGGTAATCATTGAGACATGTCTTTTGACAGACGAAGAGAAAGTAAAAGCATGTGAATTATCCAAAGAAGCGGGAGCAGACTTTGTTAAGACTTCTACAGGATTTTCTACTGCAGGAGCAAAGGCAGAAGATGTTGCACTTATGAGAAAAACAGTTGGTGCAGAGATGGGCGTAAAAGCTTCCGGTGGTATTCATTCCGCAGAAGAAGCACAGGCTATGATTGATGCAGGTGCAAACCGTCTTGGAACAAGTGCAACACTTGCAATCATTGGAAAATAGAAAAGAAGCAGAAAGGCAATAGGGATTCAATATGAACACAATCTTAATCGGAATCGCAGGCGGAACAGGAAGTGGAAAGACAACGCTTGCAGATAAGTTGGTGGACAATTTTGGAAGGGATGAGGTCAGCATTCTGCGCCATGACAATTACTATAAACGTCATGATGAAATGTGTTATGAAGAGCGATCAAAATTAAATTATGACCATCCGGACGCATTTGATACCGATTTGCTGTGTGAACATTTACGACTTTTGAAAGAAGGTCAATCCATTGAGATGCCAGTATATGACTATTCGATACATAACCGTTCAGACGAAACGATTTTAGTGGAGCCGGCTCCGGTCATTGTTTTGGAAGGAATCTTGATTTTTGCAGAGGCATGTCTCTGTGATTTGATGGATATCAAGGTATTTGTTGATACAGATGCAGATGTTCGAATCTTACGAAGAATTGTAAGAGATGTAAAGGAACGCGGACGTTCCTTAGACAGTGTCATTGACCAGTACCTGACAACTGTAAAACCGATGCATGAACAGTTCGTGGAACCGAGTAAACGCCGTGCCGATATTATTATTCCGGAAGGCGGAGAGAATGTGGTGGCATTAGAGATGCTGATACAGCGTGTGCGAAAGCACTTAGCAGAAAAATAATGAGGAACATTTCCGAATACAAAAAGAAGCAGGTCTTATGATGATAAGGTCTGCTTCTTTTTACATTAAATGTTATTTCTGGAGAAACGGAAGGACGGTTTGTGCCATTTCGCGATAGGCGTCACCACTTGGATGAAGATGGTCGCCACTGTCGAAACCATTTTGGAATGCAGTTGGGAAATCAGGATTGCGCAGAGCAACATCAAAGTCGATACAGCCGTCGGCTTCTGAGGTCGTCCGAATCCAGTCGTTGAGTTCTTTACGCATCTCCTCACGGAAAGGAGCGTAGGTGCGCCAGCCGTGAATTGGAAGCAGCGTGCCAAGCAGAACGCGGTAACCGTAGCTTTTTGCCTTGGAAATGTACCAACGGATACCATCTATCATTTCCTCCACAGTTGGCAAATCACTCATGGGACGGAACTGATTGACGTCTGTTCCAACAGGATGGATAATATCGTTGATTCCCTGCTGGATGATGACGGTGTCAGCACCGGCAGTTGGAACTTCGTGTTCAAAACGATTTTTCCCTTTTAACCCGTAGGAATCATAGGTAATGCAGTCGTACTGTCTTAAGATCCGTGAACCGCTGGTGGCACGGCGTATGACAGAAGTGTCTGTGATTTGATTTTCTTTTAACAGCAGTGAGAGATAATCCGGCCAATCCTGGGCAGTGATGGAATCCCCGTAACAGATGACAGCATGTTTTTCACTGGAAGTTAAGATGTCAATGTTGCTTAAAAAATAAAACCAGTTTGTGCTCTTGCTTTCGTTTGCCGGAAGGACAGGTGTGTTTGTCTGATCCCCTATCGAAAAATAAGCATGGGAGAGTGGACCGGTGATAAGCACAGCGGATTGCATCTGCGTGAAGTCTGCAAGGTAGAAGCTGACGACAAGCTGGCTTTGGGCAGTGACGTCAAAAGGAAGTTCATCACTGACAACGGTTGCGCCGGAAGCGAGCGTGACATCGCTTTTTCCGTGAAAGGTCAGAGGCTTTAAGGTTTCTAGTTTGACCGGACACGATAAAGCGGAAGACGTCAGGGAAGATGCCGCAGAGACGGCAACCGTCGCGCGCGTGATGGTTACTGGTTCTGTTCCGCAGTAATTATCAAAAGTGAAACGCAATGCGCTGCCGGAAAAGGGCGCATAGACCGGGTAGCGCAGCGTGATATTTTTCGCATAGGATTCTGGCCGGTGGGTTGCAATAGAAACAGCATTTCCCCACATGGAGACCCATTTATGTTCTTTCATAATCATTCAATCCTCAATTCTTGTATATTTTTTATATGTAATAGGAAATTTTGTTCCTATTACATATAAATGCCTCGCGAGAATCGCACTGCGGCGGAGTTGAATCATGTCGCAAATGTGACCCGCCGCAGGCGGAGAATCCTGCAAGCAGGATTCTATTTTATATAAATTTCATCATACCGTAAAAACAATCGAAAAACAAGAAAAAATTGATTCTGCGCAAAATCAGGTTGTCCTTTTCTAGGGAAATTGATATAATGAGTTCATGTGATGAAAAGTGCGAAGGAGAGAGGAAAGAAGATGAGCGAAAAGAAACAACAAGTATCAGAAAACAAACAGAATATCGCAATAGGAAGTGTGGCGGTTGCGGCTCTTGTTGTGGTTCTTATCAGTGTATTGGCGTTAAAAGTAGCGGTTGTTCCGGCGTGTGTCATTTTATTATTACAGGCAGGAATTGCAGCGTGTCTTGATAATGAGCCTGTATGGCTTCATGGTCTGGTTCTCTTAATTGAGGTGATTGCAGGAATTCTTGCAGGACAGATTATCTTCATGATTTTCATTGTGCTGATTTATATGGCAGCACTTTATGCTTTGAAATCCTGGAAAGAGGCATAGACAGGGAAGAATGTGTGAACGAAGAAAGGGACTTGCTGCGCGAAATGCAATAAGTTCCTTTTTGCTTTTTATGATAAGAAACCTAAAATTTATCAAAACAATAGATGTAAATTAATATATTTAATACGCATTAAAATGATTAAAAGTGCGAAAACGGGAAAGAAAAGGGTGAAATCGGGAAAATGGAACAGCTAGAACAACTTTACATGGAAATGATACGCCTTGATGCAGGCGACCCGAAGAGAATACAGCATTTTGTGAAAGTACATAGTTTTGCAAGGCTCATCGGGATTGCGGAAGGGTTAAAAGCAAAGGAATTGAAGATACTTGAAGCGGCAGCTTATACGCATGATATTGGCATCCATAAAGCAGAAGAAATCTATGGAAGATGTGATGGAAAGCTTCAGGAGGAGCTGGGACCGGATATTGCCAGAGAGATGTTGGAAACACTTCATTTTGGTGGGGACGAGATAGAACGGGTCTGCTATCTGATTGGACATCATCACACTTACCATGCAATCGACGGATTAGATTATCAGATTCTTGTGGAGGCGGATTTTCTTGTGAATCTGTATGAAGATGGAGCAGATGGAGAGACGGTGCGCCAGGCGGTGGAACGTATTTTTAAGACAAAGACAGGAAGAAAACTAGCAGAGGAGATGTTTCAAATTTGAGGATACTTATTTTCAGTTCAAGGGAAATCTGTTATTTTTCCAGCAATTTTTTCGCAAACCAGATTGGAGAGGCGTTTGAACGATTAGGGCACGCGGTGGAGGTGTGTGAGCTTGCAAAGGAAGATGACTTAGATGAAAAATTAGACCGGTTTCTGGAAAAAAGTTATGATCTGATATTGGATTTTAACTCGCTGCTCCCTAGAATGGCACTTGAGGATGGAAGCTTGTTTGTGGATCATTTAGATGGACCATTTTATAACTGGGTGATTGACCATCCGCTTTTTCACCATGTAGCGCTTGAAGCATCGATGAAATCTTCCCATGCAATCGTTGTGGATACTTCACAGCAGGCATATATCAGGGAATATTATCCGGAGGTGGAAGCGTCGCATTTTCTTCCGTTGGCGGCGACCGAGAGCTTTATCCGGGTGCAAAAGGAGAAAGAGGTGACCGTGTTTTTCCCGGCAACCTATGGCAGTCTCGAAAACGTAGAACACGGTATGGCGACGGTGCCAAAAGTCTTCCATCCGACCATGCAGAAATTATTGGAGATGCGAATTGCAGACCCGCTTCTTCCGATGGAGGAGGCATACCGGCGAATATTAAAAGAGCGCGGAGAAGTCAAAAGCGCGACAGAATTCCGAAGTGAGATGAACCAGATGTATCCGGTGGATGCCTATGTCAGAAACTATTACCGTCAGAAAGTGCTCGATACCCTCTTACAGGCGGGGATTCCGGTGAAGGTGATGGGGGAAGACTGGAACAAGTATAGGGCGCCGCAGGGTGGCAGGCTTACCATCGAGAAGGCAGTATTTTTCAATCTTTCATTCGAAAAAATTGCACGTGAGCATGTTCTGTTGGATGTGGCACCGTTTTTTCATCATGGGATTCATGACCGGGTATTTGCTGGAATGGCAAACCGCGCGGTGGTGTTGTCAGATGAAAATCCAGTGAAAAATGAATATTTTTCCGGTAAAAAAGAATGTATGCTGTATACTTTAAAGGATTTAAAGGGGATGGCATCGATGGCGGAGGAGCTGCTGATAAACCGCAGCCTGCGTGAAGAGATGCAGGAGCAGGAATATGCATGTTTTTGCAGGGAACATACATGGGAGTGCCGTGCCAAGGAAATTTTATCGTATCTTAAAAAAGAAAATGAATAATTATACATGATATATATTGAAATATTCATTATAATCTTGTAAAATAGGTGGAGTATGAACATAAATTATCAAAAAGTACTAGAAAAAACGTTAGAAGAAAATCAGAAGAACGGCAAGATACCTACATTGCTGCTACATAGTTGCTGTGCTCCGTGCAGTTCGTACTGCCTTGAATATTTATCCAATTATTTCTACATTACGGTTTTTTATTACAATCCCAATATCTATCCGGATGAGGAATATAAGAAGCGTGTGGAGGAACAGAAGGAATTTATTCGGAAAGTTCCGGCAAAGTATGAGATTTCCTTTTTAGAAGGCGCATACGACAAAGAGAAATTTTATGCCATGGCAAAGGGGCTTGAAGAGGTGAAAGAAGGCGGAGAACGCTGTTTTTTATGCTATGAGCTTCGCCTGCGCGAGGCGGCAGAATTTGCAAAGAGACTTGGAATGGATTATTTTACGACAACGTTATCCATTAGCCCGTTGAAAAATGCGGCAAAGCTGAATGAAATCGGCGGGATGCTCGAACAGGAGTACGGAGTTTCTTACCTGTATTCAGATTTTAAGAAAAAAGGCGGCTATCAGCGCTCGGTTGCGCTTTCTAATGAATATGGCATGTACCGTCAGTATTACTGCGGTTGTGTTTTTTCGAAGAATCAGCGTGACAGGGAGATTGCAGAGAAAGAAAGGGAGGAATAGAAATGGCACAGTTATGGGGCGGAAGATTTACAAAGGAAACAGATCAGTTAGTTTACAATTTCAACGCATCAATTTCGTTTGACCAGAAATTTTATAAACAGGATATAGAAGGCAGCATTGCACATGTATGCATGCTTGGAAAACAGGGGATTCTGACGCAGGAAGAGATGAAGCAGATTGTTGCATGCTTAGACGAAATCCGGAAAGATGTAGAAGAGGGACGGCTTGAGATTACAAGCGAATACGAGGATATTCACAGCTTTGTGGAAGCCAACCTGATTGACCGTTTAGGCGATACCGGGAAAAAATTACATACCGGACGAAGTAGAAATGACCAGGTTGCGCTTGACATGCGCTTGTATACAAGATTGGAAGTATTATACACGGATGAATTGTTAAAGGAATTGTTAGAGACGATTCTTCATATTATGGAAGAGAACACGGAGACCATTATGCCGGGCTTTACCCATTTACAGAAGGCGCAGCCAATCACGTTAGCACACCATATGGGAGCTTATTTTGAGATGTTTAAGCGGGACAGACAGCGTCTGCATGATATATACGAACGAATGAATTACTGCCCGTTAGGCTCCGGTGCGTTAGCAGGAACGACTTATCCGTTAGACCGTGCGTATACGGCAGAACTTATGGGATTCTATGGTCCGACGTTAAACAGTATGGATGGCGTATCGGATCGAGATTATCTGATTGAATATTTATCCGCCTGCGCCACAATTATGATGCATCTAAGCCGTTTCTCGGAGGAAGTGATTATCTGGAATTCCAATGAGTACCAGTTTGTGGAGATTGACGACGCCTACAGTACCGGAAGCAGTATCATGCCACAGAAAAAAAATCCGGATATCGCAGAATTGGTACGTGGAAAGACGGGGCGTGTGTACGGTGCATTGATGTCGCTGCTTACGACGATGAAGGGAATCCCACTTGCCTACAACAAAGATATGCAGGAGGATAAGGAACTTTCCTTTGATGCAATGGACACCGTCAAGGGCTGCATTTCCCTGTTCAATGGCATGCTTGCTACAATGAAATTTAACAAGGATGTGATGCGAAGTTCAGCAAACAAGGGGTTTACCAATGCGACGGATGCGGCAGATTATCTGGTAAACCACGGAGTGCCGTTCCGTGACGCGCATGGAATCGTGGGACAGATTGTACTTTACTGTATTGAAAAGGAAATTGCCATTGATGATATGTCCTTAGACGAGTTAAAGAAAATCAGTCCTGTTTTTGAGGAAGATATCTACGAAGCGATTTCCATGGAGACCTGCGTGAACAAACGTCTGACCGTCGGTGCGCCTGGGAAAGACGCCATGGAAAAAGTGATTGCACTTGAAAAAGAATATTTAAACGGAGAAGGAAACTGGCAGAACCAATAAGGAAGCATACGTTGCAGCGGTAACGCAATGTTGTATGATATGCACAAGAAATGTGATGTTTTTTGCAAAATTTGTATAAATTGGTGCTTGCTTTTTTACCTCAAATCACGTAATATATTTTACAGAGCGACAAATGTTCGCGTGGTACGGACAAGAAGGAAAAAACATGTAACGTATCAGGTTGACACTGAATGCTGGAAAAAGATAAGAGGAGATTAGAAGAAATGAGCGAGAAATTAAAAGTTGGTATTTTAGGTGGAACCGGTATGGTAGGACAGAGATTTATTTCTCTGTTGGAAAATCATCCGTGGTTTGAGGTAACGACAATTGCTGCAAGTCCAAGAAGTGCCGGTAAAACCTATGAAGAGGCAGTGGGCGGCAGATGGAAAATGGATACACCGATGCCGGAAGCTGTAAAAAATATTGTTGTCATGAATGTCAACGAGGTAGAGAAAGTTGCGTCTGAAGTTGATTTTGTATTTTCAGCAGTAGACATGACAAAAGAAGAAATCAAAAAGATTGAAGAAGATTACGCAAAGACAGAGACACCGGTTGTCTCTAATAACAGTGCACACAGATGGACACCGGATGTGCCGATGGTTGTGCCGGAAATCAACCCGGAGCACATGGAAGTCATCAAATATCAGAAAGAGAGACTTGGCACAACACGCGGTTTCGTTGCAGTAAAACCAAACTGTTCCATCCAGTCCTACGCACCTGTTCTTACCGCTTGGAAAGAATTTGAGCCGTATGAAGTTGTTGCGACAACTTATCAGGCAATTTCCGGTGCAGGAAAAACCTTTAAAGACTGGCCGGAGATGGTAGGAAATATCATTCCGTATATTGGCGGAGAGGAAGAGAAATCGGAAAAAGAGCCACTTCGTATCTGGGGTCATATCGATGATGAGAAAAAGGAAATCGTTCCGGCTGCATCACCGGTGATTACCTGTCAGTGTATCCGTGTTCCGGTATTGAACGGACATACCGCTGCAGTCTTTGTGAAGTTTAAGAAAAAACCGACCAAAGAGCAGTTAGTAGAAGCATTGAGAAATTACCGTGGTGTGCCACAGGAGTTAGAACTTCCGAGCGCACCAAAGCAGTTTATCCAGTATCTTGAGGAAGATAACCGTCCACAGGTTGCATTGGATGTCAACTTCGAGAACGGTATGGGCGTTTCCGTTGGTCGTTTAAGAGAAGATACCGTATATGATTGGAAATTCGTCGGACTTTCCCACAATACAGTCCGCGGCGCAGCCGGTGGAGCTGTCTTATGTGCAGAGCTGTTAAAAGCACAGGGATATATTACAAAAAAATAAAATCAAACCGTTTGGGTCAGAAGAAGGTGTCAGTTTCAACAATCTTAAGTCAGAGAGTTGGAGCTGGCATTTTTCTGTAATAGGAAATTTCGTTCCTATTACAGAAAAATGCTTCGCGAGAATCGCACTGCGGCGGAGTTGAATCATGTCGCAAATGCGACCCGCCGCAGGCGGAGAATCCTGCAAGCAGGATTCTTTTTATATTGCCCATGAAGTTAAAAAATGATATAATTTCTTCATATGTTTTAAGGAAGGGGCTAGATACAGAGATGGTTGTAAAAACAGCGGTTTTAAAACAGCTAGAGGGGTATTTTGAACAAAAAGAGAATCATCTGATTGCGTTGTATGGCAGGGAAGATTGCGAGAAAGAACAGCTATTAAAGGCATTTTTTAAGGATAAGAAAGTGTTCTACTACCGTGCAAGACCGGCATCAAACGAGATGCAGAGGGAGTGGATGGCGGACGAGCTGAAACGGAATCTGGATGTTTCCCTGACGCAGCATACTTATGAGGAATATTTTAAGAGAATACGAAGCGGCGGACCTATGAAGCTTGTACTTGTCATTGATGAAGTGCAGTACATTATGAAAAAAGACCCAGAATTTTTAGAGGCGTTACTTCGCCTGAAAGAGCATAAGCTTTATCCGGGACCGGTTATGATTTTGCTGTGCAGTTCCGCATATGGTTGGATGGAAAAAGAATTTACGTCGTTCTTCGGGGAGAGACGTAAGAAGTTAGACCAGTTGATAAAAATAGAAAATCTCAATTTCCTGGAGGTAGTGCGTGCACTTCCGGACTATCCGGTGAGTGAGTGTATCAAGGTATACGGCATTTTAGGCGGCGTGCCGGGGTATATGAACCGGTTTACCTCGAAGCGCGATTTAAAAGAAAATATCTGCCGGAACATTTTGTCACGAAACGGCTATATGCACAAAGCGGCAGAACAGCTTATTGGAAGCAACCTACGGGAATTGTCGGTTTATAATACAATTTTATCCTGCATTGCGTCCGGAAACAATAAATTAAACGACATTTATCTTGCAACCGGATATTCCAGGGCAAAAATCAGTGTTTACATGAAGAATCTGGCGGCATTTGATATGATTGAGAAGGTAGTTTCGTTTGAGACAGGCGGATGGGAGAATTCGAAGAAGGGAATTTACCGGATTAAAGATAATTTCATTCATTTCTGGTATTACTTTGTCTATCCGCATCTTTCCGACCTGTATCTGATGACACCGGAAGAATTTTACGATGCTTACATAGATAAAGGGCTGGATGCCTATCTGGAACATTATTTTTCAGAAGTGTGCAAGGAATATCTGTTCCTGTTGAACCAGATTGGAAAGCTGCCGCTTAAGGCGGTTAAAATGGGAACCTGGATTGGAAAAGAGGGCAACATTGATATTATCGCACAGGATGCGGTGCGGCAGAACATGGTCGGAAGCTGTAACTGGAGCGAGGAAGAATTTTCGGAAGAAATGTGTGAACACCTCTTTTATAACATGAAGCAGGCAAGAATATCAGCGGAATATTATTTCCTCTTTTCAGCAAAAGGATTTGCAGATGCCCTTGTGCAGAAAGCAAAAGAGGATTCTAAATTTATTCTGGTCGATATGAATGAATTATAAGATGAGTTGAAAGGCGTAGGAGGAAGCAAAAATTGGCAAAATCATTGATTATCACGGAGAAACCGAGTGTTGCGCAGGAATTTGCAAGGATTCTCGGCGTTTCCGGAAGAAATGATGGATATATTGAGAATAGTGATTATGTCATTACCTGGTGTGTGGGTCATCTTGTGGAGATGGTCTACCCGGAGGAATATGATGAGAAATACAAAAAATGGCGTGTAGAGGATCTTCCTTTTTTGCCGAGAGACTATAAATACAATGTCATTCCGGCGGTGAGCAAACAGTACGATATTGTGCACAGAATGCTGCATCGGGAGGATATATCTAAGGTTTACTGGGCAGGTGATGCTGGAAAAGAAGGACAGACGATAGAGGAAAACATACGTCGGTTTGGCGGCGTCAGAGAAGGCATGGAGGAACTTCGTGTCTGGATTGATTCGCAGACGGAAGAGGAGATTAAGCGTGGAATCGCAGAGGCAAGGCCGATGTCGGATTACGATAATCTCGGTAATTCCGGTATTATGAGAACCATCGAAGATTATGCGATGGGAATTAATTTTTCGCGTGTCATGTCGGTCAAATACGGAAAAATTTTAAACGATGCGGCGGGAACGAATTCCTATACGGCGATTGCGGTGGGACGTGTAATGACATGCGTACTTGGAATGGTTGTCATAAGGGAGCGCGAGATTCGCAATTTTGTGGAGACACCGTTTTACCGCGTTGTCGGGAATTTTACCGAAGCTAATGTTGAGGGTGAATGGAAGGCGGTGGATGGTTCCGCTTATTTTGAGTCCCCGCTTTTGTATAAGGAAAATGGCTTCAAAGAGGAAAACAGTGCGAATAACCTGATAGAGCAGCTTAGTGGGAAAACGGCAGTTGTGGAAGCCATTGAGCGCGGAACATCAAGAAAAAGAGCACCACTGTTATTTAACTTGGCGGAGCTTCAGGCAGAGTGTGCGAAGCGTTTTAAAATCAGTCCGGATGAAACCTTGCAGGTGGCGCAGGATTTGTATGAGAGAAAACTGACAACATATCCGAGAACGGATGCACGTGTTCTTTCTTCTGCGGTTGCAAAGGAAATCGGGAAAAATGTCAGCCGCCTGAAAAATTATCAGCCGGTCAGTTCCTATGTCGAGAAAATCATGAAAGAAGGGCTTTACCGCAATATCGGAAAGACCTCCTATACAGATGATTCTAAGGTAACGGACCACTATGCCATTATTCCGACCGGCCAGTTGACGGAATTAGAAAAACTGACAGAGTTGCAGCGCAAAGTGTTTGATTTGATTGTCAGACGTTTCTTGAGTATTTTTTATCCGGCTGCGACATACCAGAATGTAAAACTGACGGTTGGCATCGGGCAGGAGAAGCTTTTTGCATCCGCAAAAGCATTAAAAGATCCGGGATTTTTAGAGATTGCCGGGAAAAAGCCGTCCGAGGAAGAAAATGAGGAAGAAGAGAAGGAAAGTCCGGGACTTTTAGCCATTGCAGAACAGCTGAACAAAGGGGATGAACTTTCCGTAAACGGTTTTGAAATCAAGGAAGGAAAGACTTCTCCGCCAAAACGTTATACATCCGGTTCCATGGTGCTTGCGATGGAAAATGCAGGACAGTTGATCGAAGACGAGGAACTTCGTGCGCAGATTAAGGGCTCCGGTATCGGCACGTCTGCAACCCGTGCCGAGATTATCAAAAAGCTGGTGCGTATCGGCTATCTCGGCCTTAACAAGAAAACACAGGTGCTCACACCGGAACGCTTGGGCGAGATGGTGTTTGAAGTGGTAAATATGACAGTTCCGGCACTTTTGAATCCAAAGATGACTGCTTCCTGGGAAAAGGGATTAGATGGCATCACACATGGAACTGTGGAGATGGAGGATTACCGTGCGAAGTTAGAAGACTTTATCCGGCGGGAAACGGTCTCCATGATTGAGCATAATCTGACGATGCAGATTGCACAGCAGATTCAGCCGCTTGTCGGAAAAGGCGGGAGGGGGCTCGCTGCAAAGAAGAAATTAGGAGTTCCTTGTCCGGTCTGCGGTGGTGAGATAGAGACAACGCCGTTTGGATATGGATGCAGCAATTATAAGAAAGACGGAACGGGATGCCGTTTCTCGATTGGAACCATTGCCGGTCGTGATTTAGAAGAAGAAGAATTAAAACAACTTTTAACAAATGGAAAAACTGACGTATTAAGCGGGTTTGTGTCGAAGAGTAAAAAGAAATTTAATGCCTGCCTTGTCATGACAAAAGATGAGGAAGGACGGCCGTCCATACAGTTTGACTTCTCACAGAACCAGCCGGAAATTTTAGAGGATGTGAAATGTCCGGTCTGCGGCAGTGACATTGAAGTGGCACCGTTTGGCTACACCTGTGTGAAGCATAGAGAAGATCCGCAGGCGTGCTATTTTTCCATTGGAAAGATAGCAGGGCGTGATTTAAAGAAAGAAGAATTAAAACAACTTTTAACAAATGGAAAAACCGACGTATTAAAGGGGTTTACATCCAAGAGTAAAAAGAAGTTTCAGGCATGCCTTGTCTTAGAGACAGGGGAAGATGGAAAGAAGAATATCAATTTTGACTTTTCGGAAAACCAGCCTCAGGTCGTGGAAGGAGTGCAGTGTCCGCTCTGTGGAGGTGCCATTGAGGTGAAGTCGTTCGGTTACGGCTGTGCAAACTATGAAGCCGGAAACGATGCAAGCTGTAAGTTCTCGATTGGACAGATTGCGGGAAAAGATTTGAATGTGTCACAGGTACGGGAACTTCTCACAAACGGTCGGACGTCGACAATCCGTGGATTCAAGTCGAAATCCGGCAAGAAGTTTGACGCTTGCCTGATGCTTGCGGAAAATGAGAACGGAAGAAAAAGTCTGAAATTTGACTTTGAGAACGTGGAAGCGAAGAAGGTTAAGGACGTGGTCTGTCCGCTCTGTGGAGGTGCTATTGTGCAGACGCCGTTTGGATTTGGCTGTGCAAATTATTCGAAAGACGATGAGCATTCCTGCCGCTTCTCCATTGGCAAGATGGCGGAGAAGAGCCTGACGGAAGCACAGGTCAAGGAACTTTTGACAGAGGGCAGAACCGGCACAATCCGCGGGTTCAAGTCGAAATCCGGCAAGAAGTTTGATGCGCGGGTTGCCTTGAATCGGAATGAAGAGGGCAAGGTCACAGGGCTGAAATTTGACTTTACGGATTTGGAAGCACCGGCGGTGAAGGATGTCAGTTGTCCGCTCTGCGGTGGAAAAATTGTGCAGACGCCGTTTGGGTATGGCTGCGCGAATTACTCGAAAGACGACGAGAATTCCTGTCGTTTTTCCATCGGTAAAATTGCCGGTGTGAAGTTAAAAGAGGCGCAGGTCAAGGAACTTTTAATCCGTAAAAAGACAGATGTCATTAAGGGATTTGTGGCAAAGACAGGCATGATGTTTGATGCACCGTTAAAGCTGACTGAAGATGGCAGAGTAACCTTTGATTTTCCGGAGAAGCCGAAGCCGGTTGAGAGCACATTAGAATGTCCGAAGTGTCATAAGTTCATGAAGAAGGCACAGTGGAATTATGAATGTGAATGTGGATTTAAGATTTCTCATACAATAGCAAAGGTAGAGCTGCCGGAGGAAGTGGTGCGGGAACTTCTCACCACTGGAAAAACGGCGAAAAAGGTGCAGGGATTTACGTCAAAGGCAGGCAATGTATTTGATACCTGCTTAAAATACGAGGATGACCAGATTCGATTTGATTTTGAGAATCCGGGTGAAGAGGCATCCGGTGCAAAACAGGAAGCGCAGGATGACACACCGTTTTATGATAACATGACGGATGACGCGATGCTCGCCATGGCGGCGGAGATTGCAGCCATACAGGAGCAGGAAGCGGCAGAACAGTTAGCAGCGTCCGGCATATTAGAAGAAGATGCCGGCAGAGAGATGGAGGAAGAAAATGGAACAGGCAAAGATAACGAATTTGTATGATTTAAAAGAAAGTATTGCAGGAGATTACCTTGCACAGTTTGAATATCCGTGGGAAGCGTTAAAAGGGATTGCAGAGTTTATCCGGGAACTTGGCCCGACACTGGATGCAGAAAAGTTTGAACAACGCGGGGAAGATATCTGGGTGGCAAAGAGTGCAAAGGTGGCACCGACTGCATGTTTAAATGGTCCTTTAATTATTGACGAGGAAGCGGAAATCCGCCATTGTGCGTTTATTCGTGGAAGCGCCATTGTCGGAAAAGGAACTGTGGTCGGCAACTCGACAGAACTGAAAAATGTCATTTTGTTTAATACTGTACAGGTACCACATTACAATTATGTCGGGGATTCTATCTTAGGACACCGTTCCCACATGGGTGCCGGCTCTATCACATCGAATGTGAAGTCAGACAAGACACTTGTTGTGGTAAAAGGAAATGGAGAAGAAATTAAAACAGGATTAAAGAAATTTGGAGCGATGCTCGGCGATTATGTTGAGGTTGGCTGTAATTCTGTTTTGAATCCGGGAACTGTCATTGGAAGACACACCAATGTATATCCGCTGTCAAGTGTGCGTGGCGTGATTCCGGCGGAATCCATTTTTAAAAACAAAGATGAGATTGTAAGCAAGTCTCATTCATAAAATATTTGAGGTATTTTATCTCGGATTTTCGAGATGTTTTCAAAAAGAACCTTCCTATATAATGATGCATGGACAGGCGAATGGGGATTGTGCCTGTTACAATACATTATATATAGGGAGGTTTTTTCATGAAAAGGAGAAAACAAGGTATGGCTGCATTACTTGCAGCAACGATGCTTGCAACAAGCGTGACAGTGCCGCAGGCAGATGTATGGGCATCTGCACCGGAAAATGTGGCATCGGAGGTCTCGATTCTGAGCGGAACACCGACGGGCTCGCTTGCTGAGGCAAGAGGAACAGGGGGCAGTTATGATGGTTACATTCAGACGAATCTCGAACCGGAGGCGGACTATTTAAAAGTCGAATATACGGTGTCGGATGAGAGCACGGCAGAATCCGGGGACTGTGTCTTTAATGTTCAGCCTTTCACGAGCAGCTGGGGTGGCTGGCAGAGTAATTTTGTCACCATCGGCAATTCGACCGAAGAGGATGGCGTGTACACCTGTTATCTCTCTATGGAGGACATAGAGACTTCTCTTGGAAGTGATTTATATGGCATCAACATCAGCTATGTTGAAAATACCGATTGTGAATATCAGTTGACCGGCTATTATGCGTGCACCGTGGAAGAGACTGGAGAAGAAAATACCGAGACAACCGAAGAAGGAACAGAGGAGAATACCGAGACAACCGAAGCGGGAACAGAGGAGAGTACCGAAGAAAATACAGAATCAACAGAAATAGAAGAAAGCACCGAAGAAGAGACCAGTGTCTCAGCGTCACAGCAATATGTGTTGAATATGGGACAGGGGTGGAACCTTGGAAACAGTTTTGACGGTGTGAATACAGCATTAGATGAGGAAGACTTAGGCGAAACGGCATGGGGCAATCCGGTTGTGACGAAAGAATTAATTGATGCAGTGGCAGAAAAAGGCTATGACAGCATCCGCATGCCGATGACGTTGTACCGCCGTTATTCGGAAACAGACGGAACCTACGTGATTGATGAAGAATGGCTTGCACGCTATAAACAGGTTGTGGACTGGGCGGTTGAAGACGGACTTTACGTTATGATTAATATTCATCATGATTCATGGCTCTGGTTATCTTCCTGGGATGGAAATATGGAATCCGATGAATATGTTTGTTTTACCCAGTTATGGGAACAGCTTGCCGCCTATTTTGCAGAGGAACCGGAACAGGTCTGCTTTGAGACCATCAATGAACCGACGTTTTCCGCGACGGGAAGCATCAGTGCACAGGATAAGTTAGACAGTGTGAACCTTGCAGCATACCATGCAATCCGTAACAGCGGTGGAAATAATGCAACACGTATGATTGTAATGCCAACATTAGATACTAACTATGGAAATAGTTCTGCTTTATATTCTCTGATTTCCTCTTTAAACGACGAGAATATAATTGCAACCGTTCATTATTACAGTGAGTGGGTATTCAGTGCAAACCTTGGAAAAACAGGATTTGATGAGGTGCTTTGGGATGAAGATTACACGGCACGAAAAGCAGCGGACAACTTTTTTGAGACGGTATCCGGTACATTTACAGACAAGGGAATCGGCGTGATTGTCGGAGAGTATGGACTTTTAGGGTATGATGCCGGAGAAGAGTGCAATCAGCCCGGCGAAGAATTAAAATACTATGAATATATGAATGAGCTTGCGAGGGAAGACGGAGTATGTCTGATGTTCTGGGATAACGGTTCCGGAATCGACAGAAATGACACCGAGGATTATTCCTGGAAAAAGCCGTTAGTCGGAGCAATGTTAGAAGCAAGCATGGAGGGACGTTCTTCCTATGCAAACGGACTTGATACCATTTATTTTGCAGAAGAAACAACAGACAACGTCTCCGTTTCACTGACTTTAAATGGAAATACGTTTGTGGGAATTGAAGGACTCACAGAGGGAACCGATTATACCTACGATGAGGCAACGGCGACCGTGACGCTTCTGGCAGATTATGTGAATATGGCATTTGATGCAATGGGTGCTGAAAATTATGGAACGATTGCAGATTTGGTTTTTCGGTTCAGTTCAGGCGCTGACTGGCATGAGTACCTTGTAAAATATGCAACACCACTTATCGGTGAGGCAGAGGGAACTGTGACAGACGGAATTACAATTCCGGTCGATTATCAGGGAACGAAAGTCAGAAGAGCAACTGCATATGAAGTGTCAGGAAAAGTTGGTCCTAACTCTAGTTGGTGGAACTATCTTCAGTTAGATGGCGCATACTCTGTTGACTACCAGAATGGAAGCATCACATTTTCAAACAGCTTTTTTGCGGACAGCACGGTTACGGATGGTCTGATAAAAGTAAAACTTGAACTGTATGACGGACAGTTCGTATCCTTATGGATGACAAAAGAAGGGGATGTAATCACAAGCAGCCCGGATATGGCAGTGGAGAGCAGTGATATCTCTGTTTCTTCTATATTATGTCTGTATGAGGGCGAGACAGAAATCCCTTCCCAGTATTTAAATATTCCGGAGGGAGCAAGTCTTTACGGAACATGGGTGGAAGACAGCAGTGTTGTTACCATGAGCGGCTGGCCGGCAACGATGACCTTTTCACAGACAGCATGTGACAACTTTACCAATGGCGGTGTCGTGGTTTACTATATGGATGAAGAAATTTATGTGAACGTGCAGTTTGGCGTGAAAGCAGCCCCGGTTGTCTCCGAGGTAGAGACACAGGTCGGAAGTACCGTACAGGTTGCAGTCGCAAACTTAGCGGAGGATGCAGTTTTATCCTATGCGGTTGCAGATGAAAGCATCGCAAGAGTCGGGGAAGACGGAACCGTGACAGGCTTAAAGAAAGGAAGCACAGAACTGACCGTGACAGTGACACAGTATAACCGTACGGATTCTTTTACAGCAGCAATCACCGTGGATGGAAAAGACATTCCTACGGCAAAGACAACGTTTGCAGTCTATGCGAAAAAGCTTTTGGACAAAAAAGGCATTACACTTTCGAACTTCCTCTACTGCGATGGAAAACGCCTGAAAGAAGGAAAAGACTACAAAGTGACAATTTCAAATGGAACGGAAGAAGTAGAAAAAATTACGGCATCCGGAACTTATACGGTAACAGCGGAAGGAATCGGAGAGTACCAGGGAAGTGTTACAAAAACAGTGAAAGCAACGAAACATGAAGTGAAAATTTTCGGCTTCGTACTCAGCGTATACTGGACGATTTCTGTAAAATAAGAAAAAATCGTCGAAATAGACTTTACTATTGAGAAAAAATGTGAGAAAATGTCTACAGTATGTTAAATGAATAACAAAGTTTAACAGATACATACATATTTATTTATGTGAAAGGAGTCTTATAATGATTTA
>CAKRDK010000010.1 GCA_934309475.1 uncultured Roseburia sp. | reverse complement strand
TCGGTGTCATGTACGGTTCCTCCCAGGTGATGTCCGGGGCAGCAGAGGTGATTGCATACGGTACCGCAGTCAAAATTATCGGAGAAGCGAAATAGACATTGATGTCTAATCTATAAAACACGGCATTTCTCACTTTATGTCGTGTTTTATTTTGTTATAAGGGATATGATATCGGAGAAAGGAGATGCGCATGAATCAGAAAAAGATAGGGGCTTTTTTGCGGGAACTTCGAATGGAAAAGAAGCTGACACAGGAACAATTGGCAGAGCAGCTAAATGTGTCCGGCAGAACCGTATCGCGCTGGGAAACGGGAAACAACATGCCGGATATAAGCATTTTAGTGGAAATAGCGGAATTTTACGGTATTGGTATTCAGGAAATTATTGAGGGTGAGAGGGAAAGTGAGAAAAAAGTGAAGGAAGAATTAAGGGATACGTTGGAGAAAGTAGGGGATTATAGCGACCTTGAAAAAGACAGATTTTTAAACAAACTGCGCAGAAACGCTATTGGAGCAGCGGTAGTGCTTTTTGGCGTATTGGTAGCAGTGTATGGAAGCGCACATGACATAGGCGGGGTGTATCTGCAGTGGATGCAGGCAATAGGAATCGGTGTGGCAATTATATTGACCTTAAAAAGTATATTGTATGTCTCGCGGTTAAAAGATCAAATGGGAAAAAACAGAGACAAAAAAATAAAGCAGTGGAATGTCGCAATTATAGCAATAATTACAGCTGTAGTTATTATGCTGTTTCTAATAGGTGGCATTATAAAATTATTTGACCTGCAATATAATTTGAAAACAGGAATATCGAATTATGTCGGTGTCACATACGACGCAAGCCGGGAAATGGAATGGGTAGGAAAATCGGAGCATTATCAGGTATATGTGGACGGATTGAAATTAGAAGACTGTTATCTGATAAAGATGGATGCAAGTACGATGACATTGACGGAGGCGGTTCAGGAGGGCTGGATTACCGTGGATGATTTAACAAGAAAGGCATGGAATGTTTACCAGAATGACAATGGGACGGTGTATGCTTTTGAAAATTATGAAATTGTTGTCGAAGGTGACACCTGCATCATAAGGCCGCTCGGCAAATAGAAATGTTTTTGTTATCCTAACATTTACAAAAAATACAGCCCGCATTCATAAAACTATCACATAAGCCCTGTATCTTATAGCCATAAGATAAATATAAACGGACGGCGAAACAGCCGACAGGTTTGGAAAGGCAAGGATAGTGATTATGAAAAATAAGATAATTATGGGAATGCTTACAGTTGCTGTTACAACAGCAAGTTTAAATCTGGCAGCATGTGGAACAACAGAAGAAAGTACAAGTTCAGTTACATTAAAAGATACAGAAGTCGTTGGTACGGTAGAAAGCGTGGAGGATGATACCATCACATTGACACTCGGAAGTGTCGTAGAAATGAGTACAGCCTCCATGGGAGGCGGCATGGGCGGTGGCTCAGATATGGGCAACCCACCGGATATGCCGGGTGGTGATTCCTCAAGTGATACAGACGGTGGCGCGCCGAGCGGAGATGCACCGAGTGGAGACGCACCAAGCGGAGATGCGCCAAGTGGAGACGCACCGAGCGGAGATGCGCCAAGTGGAGACGCACCAAGCGGAGATGCGTCAGCAGATGAAAATGCGGACGGCACAGAAAGCGACAGCACAGATGATACGAAAGACGCATCAGGAGACGACAGCACAGAGTCCTCCTCTGACAGTGACAATTCTGTATTTGTAGCTTCCGAGACAACAGCGACCTTTACGGTAAGTGATACGTCCGTATTAGGCGACACCAGTATGGATGATATTTCCGAGGGAACTATTTTGGAAGTGACGTTAGATGAAAATGGAGACATTGAAAGTATTTCTATCTTAGATATTTCGGAATATGATTCCTCTTCACAGGGAAGCGGTGAAATGGCAGGCGGAGCACCGGGCGGAAGCAGTTCAGCATCCGATATCACATACACGGCTGTCAATGAAATTACAGAAGATACCGAATTAGACGGTGAAACAATCTCTTCTGATGGGACAGATGAAAGTGCTGTTTTAGTGTCAGACGGCGCAACCGCAACACTTAGCGGCCTGACCGTTGACCGGACATCATCGGATAGTACCGGTGGGGATAATTCCAGCTTTTACGGAGTCGGCGCAGCATTGCTTACTACAAATGGAACTACTTATGTAAAAGACTCCACTATCACAACAGATTCCGCAGGTGGCGCAGGTATTTTTTCCTACGGTGACGGTGTAACGTATGTGGCAGACAGCACGATTACAACACAGCAGGATACTTCCGGCGGTATTCACGCAGCAGGTGGTGGAACACTTTACGCATGGGATTTGAATGTTGAGACAAATGGCGAATCCTCCGCCGCAATCCGAAGTGATCGTGGAGGCGGAACCATGGTAGTAGACGGCGGAAGCTACACGTCAAACGGAACAGGTTCTCCGGCAGTTTATTGTACCGCAGACATTACAGTCAATGACGCTGAATTAAATGCGACAAATTCCGAAGGAATCTGTATTGAAGGTTTGAATACGTTACGTTTGTTTGGATGTGACCTGACATCTAATATGCCGGATAACGAGCAGAATGATAATACCTGGTCTGTTATTTTGTATCAGAGTATGTCCGGTGACTCCGAGGTCGGAAACAGCGAATTTGATATGGTAGGTGGAACACTCACTTCCAAAAATGGAGGACTGTTCTACACAACGAATACAGAGAGCAGCATTTTGTTATCAGACGTTGATATTAACTACTCCGATGACGATGATTTCTTCTTACAGGTAACCGGAAATACAAACCAGAGAGGCTGGGGAACAGCCGGAGAAAACGGTGCGCAGTGTACTTTTACCGGAGATAATCAGGAAATGCAGGGAACCATTATCTACGATAGCATCAGTACCCTTGATTTCTATATGACAAACGGAAGTACCCTTACAGGTAACTTTGTCGACGATGAGACTTATGCCGGAAATGGCGGAGACGGATACTGTAACGTATACCTCAGCGACGATTCCACCTGGGTTGTAACCGCAGATTCTGAAATCGATGATTTATACAATGCAGGAACTATCGTGGATGAAAACGGTGATACTGTTTCAATTGTAGGAACAGATGGAATTGTATATGTAGAAGGAACAAGTTCTTACACCATCACAGTAGCATCTTATTCAACAGATGATAAGAGCAGCGATGCATTGCAGACACCATCTTATGATGATTATGCAGTAGAAAAACCATCTGAGTTATCATAAAAACAGGTTATAAAAGAAAGATATATTATAAATGAAAAGAAGGCTGTGCGCTTATGCGTGCAGCTTTCTTTTTATGGTTGAAAAAAATGTTGACGAAAAATATTGCAAAACAATTTAAAAACAATTATAGTAGACTACAATGTAAAATTATTCCAGCTAGAATTGGGAAATACAGTAAGAGGAATAAAAGGAGAGAGATTTTTCATGGAGAAAAAAATTGGCTACAAAGACATTTTTCATCAAAAGGAATATGTCAAAATCATCATTGCAGCACTGATTAACCGGTTTGGGGATTCAATCGATGCCATCGCATCAGCATGGATTGTATACGAATTGACGAGTAACGCAGCGTGGTCTGCCATTATTTTTGGTGTAAACAAAATTCCATCCGTGCTTGTAACACCATTAGCGGGTGCATGGGTAGAGGGACGCAAAAAGAAAAACATCATGGTGGTAACGGACATCATCCGTGCTGCCTGTGTTGCGTTTGTAGCGACCGGGTATTTGATGGGATTTTTACAGGCATGGATGCTGATCATTACCAGCCTGATTATCTCAACGGCGGAAGCATTCCGTGGACCTGCAGGCACAGCATTGACGCCAAAAGTTCTGGAAAAAGAATATTATGGATATGCAATGTCTTTGATGTCAACATTGTCAACAGTTGTTGAAATCATCGGAACTGCTGTAGCAGCGGCAATTATCGCGGTTCTCACAACAGCAGGCGCAATTTATCTGGATATGGTGACATTTTTACTTTCAGCGCTCATCATTTTATTTGTCAACTCAAACGAACATGATATGCAAAAAGTAAAATTCGAGCCACGGGAGTATATGAATACGCTGGCAGAGGGAATGCGTTATACAGGAAAAAAACGACAGGTGCGTACGATTGTAATTATATGTGTATTTTTAAATGCAATCCTGGTTCCGTTCAACAGTTTACAGGCACCTCTCAGTACAGAGATTTTAAAAGGTGGCGCGGAAATTCTTTCTATTTTAGGAATTGCAACCATGGCAGGAATGCTGCTTGGTTCTGTGACGTATCCAATGGTAAGCAAGAAACTTGGCGATAATAAAATTATTTTATTTGGGGGAAGCGGTGTCGGACTCTACTATGTTTTACTGGTTGTCTGCCAGCCATTCTATACAAGTAGAATTTTTATGTATGGATTTGTCGCAGTAGCCAGTGCGGTGTTTGGATATTTTGCAGCACTCTTGACATCCTATATCAATGTCGAACTGGTAAGCAGCGTAGAGGAAAGTTATTTAGCACGTGTGGCGGCAATTGTGTCAGCATTGGGAACCGCTGCAACACCGGCGGTATCCTTTTTAATGAGTATCGTGGCTGTGTTTGCAAGCACGCAGACCATTTTCCTTATCGTTGGAATCATTGATATTATGGTATGGATTGCAACATTGTGTGCAAAGAACTTATCAAAGCAGGAAGAACCTGAGCAGGAAGCGCAGGTAGAATAAGAAGAATCACCTAAGAACATCACAAAGACAAAAACGTCTGGTGGTGTTCTTTTTTTATGGGTATTAGCCTGTTGAGGGCATCTCGTGACGCCGAAACGCAAGGAAGCATACCCGTCCCCGCAAGTAAGTTGCCCAGGTATGAAAAAGCTGGCCGTTCAAGCATACCCGCCGCCGCGAATAGCGCATTAAGGTATGAAAAAATGAGTTAAGAAAGCATACCTGGCATCACAAAAGAGGCATCAAGGTATGAAAACACCGGCTACCCAAGCATACCCGCCGTCGCAAATGTAGCATCAAGGTATGAAAATCCCAGCGCGCCAAGCATACCTACCCCCGCAAAAACTCCCCCAAGGTATGCTCCCACGCCGAGCCACCCCAATAGCTCCAACACATAATAAAAACTTCCCCACATGAAAAACAATTTTACATAAATTTTACAAACCCACCATCTCAGATTTTACATCCCCCCTTTAAAGTAATTAGTGTCGACAAGAGAAAGAAACAGTTCGGTCGCAGCTGGTACAAAAACAAGACAGCCAGAAAGAGAAGAGAGACCGTTAAAAAATGGAGGAAAGAAAAAGATGAAAAAACTCATGTGTATGTTAGTGACAGGAATGTTGGCAGTAGGAATGTTAGCAGGATGTGGTTCCACAGATGGAACAGGCAATGAGACAGGAAACAATACAACTTCAGAGACAGGAGCAGATGCAAGCGCAGACGCAGGAAACGATGCAGCAGCAGATTTTGACTACAGTGAATACATCAATGTAAATACAAGAGAAGATGGTTCCGGAACAAGAGGAGCATTTATCGAATTATTCGGCGTAGAAGAGAAAAATGATGCCGGAGAAAAAGTAGATAACACAACAGAGGAAGCAAACGTTACCAATAATACAGAAGCAATGCTTACAACAGTAGCCGGTGACGAATACGCAATCGGTTATGTGTCTCTTGGTTCTTTAAATGACACCGTAAAAGCAGTAAAAATCGACGGCGTTGAAGCAACGGTAGACAACATTAAGAGCGGTGATTACGCAGTATCAAGACCATTCAACATTGCAACAGGTGATAATGTCAGCGACGTAGCTCAGGACTTCATCAACTACATCTTAAGCGCAGAAGGTCAGGCAGTGATCGAAGAGAATGGTTATATTGCAGCAGTGGATGGCGCAGCAGCATTTGAATCAAACGGAGCATCCGGAAAAGTTGTTGTAGGTGGTTCTTCTTCTGTATCACCGGTTATGGAAAAATTAATTGAAGCTTACCAGAAAATCAACGCAGACGCAGAAATCGAACTTCAGACATCAGATTCCACAACAGGAATGACATCAACCATGGATGGAACTTATGACATCGGAATGGCATCCCGTGAATTAAAAGAGGAAGAATCAAGCTTAAACGCAACAAAAATCGCCTTAGACGGAATCGCAGTTATCGTAAACAACAGCAACCCGACAGATGATTTAACATCTGATATGGTAAAGAGCATTTACGTTGGAGATACAACATCATGGGAAGAATTACAGTAAGAGCAAACCAATTTCAAAAATAAGCAAAACGAATGCAACCGGAGTGAATGTCGCTCCGGTCATTCGTGTAACAAAAACCAAAATGGAGCAATTATGAATAAGAATAAAGGAAAAGAAAAATGCATGGAGATTGTTTTTCTTGCAGCAGCAATCGTGTCGGTGGTCGCCGTTGCGCTCATCTGTATCTTCATGTTTATCAATGGAATACCGGCAATGAAAGAAATCGGAATATGGAAATTCCTTTCTGGAACAAAGTGGAAACCATCCAATGATTTATATGGAATCTTCCCGATGATTCTCGGAAGTATTTACGTGACGGCAGGCGCCCTCATCATCGGAGTACCGGTTGGAATCTTCATGTCAATTTTCATGGCACGTTTCTGCCCGGAAAAATTGTATAAAATCTTAAAACCTATCGTAAACCTTTTAGCGGGAATTCCGTCGATTGTATACGGATTCTTCGGACTTGTCGTGTTAGTTCCGTTTATTCGTGAACATTTTAAAGGAAACGGAAACAGTATTTTAACGGCGTCCATTCTGCTGGGCATCATGATTTTACCTACAATTATAGGCGTATCGGAATCGGCAATCAGAGCAGTAGAAAACAGTTATTACGAAGGCGCATTAGCGCTCGGCGCAACACACGAGCGGAGCGTTTTTACCGTAATCGTTCCGGCAGCAAAATCAGGAATCATGGCAGCCGTCATTCTAGGAATCGGCCGTGCCATCGGTGAGACCATGGCAGTCATGTTAGTAGTCGGCAATCAGGCGCGTGTGCCGAGCACCATTTTCAAGGGTGTGCGAACATTGACGACAAACATAGTCCTGGAAATGGGATATGCGACCGGACTGCACCGTGAAGCGCTGATTGCAACCGGTGTTGTATTATTTGTGTTTATTTTGATTATCAACGTTACATTCTCACTGGTGAAACACCATGGGGAAAAGGACGCATAGAAAGGGGAACGATGTATGAAAGCAAAAAAAGGAATCAACCAGCAGAGTCTGGGCGATAAAATGAAATCTTATGCGAAGCATCCGGGCTCATTTCTGTTGCTGCTTTTGGTGCTGCTCGCCGCGGTACTTACCGTTGGAATTCTGGTATATCTTGTGGTTTATATCCTGATGCGCGGCGTTCCGTACTTAAAGCCGAGCCTTTTTGCATGGAAGTATACGTCGGATAACGTTTCGATGATGCCAGCCATTATCAACACCTTATCCATGACGGTATTGTCCCTGATTTTTTCCGTGCCGTTTGGCGTCGGAGCCGCCATTTATCTGGTGGAATATGCAAAAAAAGGAAATAAATTAGTCGGCATCATCCGGACAACAGCAGAGACACTGACCGGAATCCCGTCCATTATCTACGGACTTTTCGGAATGTTATTTTTTGTAACCTATTTAAAATGGGGAATCTCGATTTTAGCAGGTGCAGCGACACTGGCAATCATGGTACTGCCGGTCATCATGCGAACGACAGAAGAAGCACTTTTGTGTGTGCCGGATTCCTTCCGTGAGGGAAGTTTCGGACTCGGTGCAGGAAAACTGCGGACGATTTTTAAAATCGTACTTCCGTCTGCCATGCCGGGAATTTTATCCGGTGTCATTCTGGCAATCGGACGAATTGTCGGAGAGACGGCGGCACTCATTTATACAGCAGGAACAGTTACAAATGTAGCTGGAATTACAGACTCCGGAAGAACACTTGCGGTACATATGTATAACCTTTCCCAGGAAGGAATGCACACCAACGAAGCCTTTGCAACGGCGGTGGTACTGCTCATCATGGTGTTAGGCATCAATGGACTGTCCTCTTTGCTTGCCAAGAGATTTGAAGCAAAAAAATCATAACGATTGTGAAAAAAGAAATAGGAGATAGAAACGTGAAAGAGAAATTTAAAATATCAAATCTGGATTTATATTACAGCGATTTTCATGCATTAAAAAACATTAATATGGAAATTGCGTCAAATGAAATTACGGCATTTATCGGACCTTCCGGCTGCGGAAAATCCACATTTTTAAAGAGCTTAAATCGTATGAATGATTTAGTGGAAGGATGCCGGATTACGGGAGAAGTTCTGTTAGACGGAGAAAATATTTACGATGGAATGGATGTCAACATGCTTCGTAAAAGAGTCGGCATGGTATTCCAGAAGCCGAATCCATTCCCGATGAGCATTTACGATAACATTGCCTATGGACCGCGTACACATGGAATCCGTTCAAAATCAAAGTTAGATGACATCGTGGAGAAATCACTGCGCGATGCTGCCATCTGGGATGAGGTAAAAGACCGACTGAAAAAAAGTGCACTCGGAATGTCCGGTGGACAGCAGCAGCGTCTTTGTATCGCGAGAGCGCTTGCCGTAGAACCGGAGGTCATTCTTATGGATGAGCCGACTTCTGCGCTTGACCCGATTTCTACATCTAAAATCGAGGATCTTGCAATTGAATTAAAGAAAAAATATACGATTGTCATGGTAACACACAACATGCAGCAGGCAGTCCGTGTTTCCGATAAAACCGTATTTTTCCTGTTGGGCGAGGTCATCGAGGCAGGCCCTACCGACAAAATCTTTTCCGTACCACAGGATAAACGAACCGAAGATTATATCACAGGAAGATTTGGTTGATGTAGTTGTTTTAGCATGAGAGAAATAAAATGAGATAGAGGAGGAAGAACATGAGAAATCGATTTGACAGACAGTTAGAGGAATTGAATGATGAACTTATCGAGATGGGAAGCCTGATTGAGAAGGCTATCGAGATGGGAATTTCCGCACTGGTAAAACAGGATGTGGAGAAAGCAAAGCAGGCAATTGAATTTGATAACGAGATTGACCGCCAGGAAAAAACAATTGAGTCACTCTGCATGAAATTGTTATTGCAGCAGCAGCCGGTGGCAAAGGATTTGCGCCTGATTTCAGCGGCGTTAAAGATGATTACGGATATGGAGCGAATCGGCGACCACGCCGCAGATATTTCGGAGATGACGATTCAGATGGCAGGCTCCACCTATGAAAAAAATGATATTAACATCGACTTAATTAAGGAAATGGCAAAAGAGACTACAAATATGGTTGTAAAGAGCGTGGATGCTTTCGTCAACAAGGATTTGGAGTTGGCGCGCTATGTAATTGGCAGGGATGACATTGTAGACGACTTTTTTGACCAGTTCAAAAAGCAGTTAATCAACATTATCAATGCAAACGTCAAAAACGGAGAGCAGGCAACCGATATGCTCATGGTGGCAAAATATTTCGAGCGAATCGGCGATCATGCAACCAATATTGCAGAGTGGGTCATCTACTCCATCACAGGAGAACACGAGGATTAAAAATTAAATAGGGCAGAATAACCAGAAACTGTATTGACAAAATGTCCAAAAATGTCGGAGAAAAATACAATTTTACAATGATTTTACATAAAAATCTAAAATCATGACGCACAATCATTATCATCAATTGCAAAAACGTGCAAAATAAGGTATAAATGAATTAGGTACGTGTTTTTTTGTGGCGTACACAATCCAGTAATGAGAAGGAGAGAATAACATCTCCGGGCAGTTGATGAATAAGAAAGGTATGGATTAGAGAAATGGACATATTTGGATTTCTGACAATGATAGGAGGTCTTGCACTTTTCCTGTACGGAATGAACGTAATGGGGGCGGGACTTGAAAAATTGTCAGGTGGAAAGCTGGAACGTATTTTAGAGCAGTTGACGTCAAACCCAATCAAGGCAGTTCTGCTTGGAGCCGGCGTGACAGCGGTGATTCAGAGTTCTTCCGCTACAACGGTGATGGTAGTTGGATTTGTAAACTCCGGAATCATGAAGTTATCTCAGGCAATCGGAATTATCATGGGTGCCAACATCGGTACGACGATTACGTCATGGTTACTCAGTTTAACGGGAATTGAGAGTTCGAACATCTTTTTACAGATGTTGAAGCCGACTTCTTTCTCCCCGATTCTTGCAATCATTGGTCTTATCTTTACAATGTCTGCTAAGTCGGATAAGAAAAAGGTACTCGGAGAGATTTTATTAGGATTCTCCGTCCTGATGTTCGGTATGGAGACGATGAGCGGAGCGGTGGAGCCGTTGGCGGAAGTGCCGGAATTCACCAGCATTCTGACGAAGTTTGATAACCCGGTTCTCGGTGTAATCGCAGGTGCGGTGCTGACAGCGGTAATTCAGAGTTCTTCTGCATCCATCGGTATCCTGCAGGCATTGTCGGTAACGGGTGCATTTACTTATGGTTCGGTTGTTCCGATTATCATGGGACAGAACATCGGAACCTGCGTAACCGCAATTATCTCTGCAATCGGTGGTAACCGTAATGCAAAGAGAACCGCATGTGTTCATTTGTATTTTAATATGATTGGAACGGTTATCTTCCTGATTCTTTTCTATGCAGGAAAAGCATTGTTCGCAGATACCTTGTTTGCGTTCACGTCCGAGGTTGTCGGCGTGGCAGGAATTGCGTTGATTCACACCATTTTCAATGTGTTTGCAACACTGGTACTTCTTCCGTTTACCAAGGGTCTTGAGAAGCTTGCTTATCTCACGATTCCGGTACATGAGGATGAGAAAGAGGTCAAGGGAGATTTATTTGCAATTCTCGATGACCGTTTCCTCACATCTCCGTCTTTTGCGATTGAGCAGTGCCGCTCTCTGGTAAACCAGATGGCAAATATCACAAAAGAGAGCTTTTTAGAAGCAATGGATGTGATGAATCATTATGATGAAGCAAAGATTGAGGAAGTCATTGCGAAAGAGAATCTCGTCGACACGTATGACGATAAGATTACAGCATATCTTACCAAGCTGCGCAGCGAGAATCTTTCCTACACGGACAGTCAGAATGTAACGACATTGATGCACTGTATTACAGACTTTGAGCGGATTTCAGACCATGCTGTCAACGTGACAGAGTGTGCGAAACAGATGAAAAAAGGAGATGCCGAGTTCTCCAACAAGGCAGTGGAAGAACTGAGTGTCTTTGGTGCAGCGGTAGAGGATATCGTAACTAGAACTACAAACGCTTTTGAAAAGAACGATGAGACGCTGGCGAGAACCGTAGAGCCGTTAGAGGAAGTCATTGACGGATTGAACAAGACCGTGAAGAAGCATCATATGAAACGTCTTCGTAAAGGAAAATGTACCATCGAGCTTGGACTTGTCTTATCCGACATTGCGATGAACTATGAACGAGTGGCAGACCACTGTTCGAACATTGCAGTTTGTCTGATTCAGCTTCGTGACAACGCAGTGGAGCAGCACAGCTTCACAGAGCAGTTAGGTGAGGCAGAGAGTGAGCAGTTTGCATTACAGGTAAAACAGTTTAAGAAACAATACGATTTATAGAGAAAAAGGGTTGTTGTGCTAGAGAAGCTAGTGTGGCAGCCCTTTTTACAGATTCAGGAGGATAGAATGGCTAGTATTTTTATTGTGGAGGATGATGTGAACATCCGGGAGATAGAGCGGTATGCGTTAAAAAACTGTAACTATGAGGTGGAAGAATTCGAGAGCGGAAAGGCATTGTTTGCACGCCTTGAGGAGAAGATTCCATCCCTCATTTTATTGGACATCATGCTTCCGGAGGAGGATGGACTTGAGATTCTTGCAAAGCTCCGTGCAAAAGAGAAGACGGTGCTGGTTCCGGTTATGATGGTGACCGCGAAAAGTACGGAGCTGGATAAAGTAAAGGGATTGGATCTCGGTGCGGACGATTACATCACAAAGCCTTTCGGCGTGATGGAACTGGTGTCGAGAGTAAAAGCACTGCTTCGCCGCGCAAAGGATGTGGAAGCGGAAAATACGCGCGTGGAATATGGGGATATCACAGTGGATAACGATAAGCATGCAGCCTATGTCTGTGGAAAACCATGTGAACTTACCTACAAGGAATTTGAATTGTTAAAATATCTGATGATAAATAAGGGAATTGTGCTTTCTCGTGATAAAATCATGGATCAGGTCTGGGGTTTTGAATACGAGGGCGAGAGCCGAACCGTGGATATGCACATCAAGACATTGCGTCAGAAGCTCGGTGAGAGTGGAAAGCTGATTAAGACCGTGCGAAATGTCGGTTATATGGTGGAGTAAGAGCATGAAAAAGAAAATCAACCAAAGTTTTATGATTGTGGCAATTGCTGCCATACTTTTGACAGCTGCAGGTGCCATGCTTTTGTACGTGTATTCCCTAAAAGAACAGATTTATGATGACCTTCAGGCAAATGCACATGTTGTGGCAGCGGTCAGCAGCGAGGAATTAGAAGATGCCATAGATGAGAATCTGGTAAAAGACGGGCTTCGTATCACCATTATTGAGCGTGACGGTACCGTTACCTATGACAGTATGGAAGTGGCGGCGGAGATGGAGAACCATCTGGATCGTCCGGAAGTGCAGGGCGCGATAGAGAATGGAAAAGCGACCTCCATGCGTTTCTCGAAGACCTCTGCAACGCAGACCTATTATTATGCGATGCTGCTGGACGACGGAACAGTGCTCCGCGTTGGAAAAGAGAGTGGAAGCGTTTACCAATATCTGTATATTTTATTGGTGCTGATTGTGGTTGTCGCCGTTTTGGTATTTGCATTGTGTATGCCGTTTTCCCATTTTCTGACGAAGAAGCTGGTTGAACCGATTGAAAAAGTTGCCACAAACATTACGCGTGTGAATGAGGAAAATGTGTACGAGGAAGTGCGCCCATTTATCACAACCATCAAGCAGCAACACATTGATATTTTAAAAAATGCACAGGTGCGCCAGGAGTTTACGGCAAATGTATCACACGAGCTGAAGACACCGCTGACAGCCATATCCGGCTATGCGGAGCTTATCGGAAGCGGCATGACAAACGCGGCGGATACCCGGCATTTTGCAGATGAGATTCACCGGAGTGCTGAGCGCCTTCAGGCATTAATCAATGATATTATAAAGTTGTCGGAACTTGACAGCACAGACCGCCAGTTTGAGACAGAACCGCTTGATTTGGCGGAGATGGTGACAGAGTGCTTAGAGAGCCTTAAAGTCGCAGCAGAACGCCAGGAAGTGACCCTGCTTCAGGCAGGAGTGCCGGCTGAAATCATGGGAAACCGCACGCTGATAGAGGAACTGATTTACAATTTGTGCAGCAACGCCATCCGCTACAACAAAAAAGGTGGAAATGTAACCGTCACCACGGAATATCAGGAGGGTCATGCCGTTCTCCGTGTCAAGGACACCGGAATCGGTATCCCAAAAGAACATCAGGGAAGGATCTTTGAACGATTCTACCGTGTGGACAAGAGCCGTTCCAAATCGACAGGCGGAACAGGCCTTGGCCTTGCCATTGTCAAACACATCATAGCCCAGCACAATGCACAGATAAAACTGATCAGTGAAGAGGGAAAAGGAACGGAGATGATTGTTACTTTTTAGACAAAGTGACTCCAAATCTAGTTATTCATCCCGATAAACGTGTCGTTCGTCCGATTTTCTACACAAATAAAAATGTTGTGGTATATTATATGTAGTTAAAAACGGTAGAAAGTGGGAACTAAAATGCATCGTTGTATTCATATGGGCAATTGGAATGATATGAGAATTTTTTACTGTATAGAGAACCGCAACTTATACATCGAGCAGCCTAATATTGCGACAAAGATAATAATACTGCTTCCAGCTATTACAGTCTTAACAGGAGAAATATTTCGAGTTTTGCTGAACAGGCTAGATATTTACTTTGTACCATCTAATGTAGGATTGTATACGCTTGGCAGTATGTTGGGTGGACTTTTAGCAGCGTATTTTTTCGAAAAATATTTAAGAAAAAAACAACAGCAGGGGTACGCATACTTAAAACCCATGGGATATATGGGAGAGGCGGAATTAAGGCTGATATTAAGAAAAGCAAGAATAACCGGAATGGTGCATTTTTTGGAAAACTTATAATCGGGGCTACGGTACTGATTATGCCGTTTATTATAGATGGGATGGGAAGTCTTTTTTTGTGCTCATGTATCCAGTTTTATGGGCTTTTCTAGGGGTTGTATGTTTGAATCTTAATTCCAGAGAGCGCAGAAGAGCCATAAAAGAATTCAAACAACAATACAATTTATAGTGTGTGGTCAAATTGAACAAAAAAAGAACAAAAAAGGAACGGGATTTTTCTAGGGAACTTTGAAAAATTCAGTTCCTTTTGTCGCTTTCTATGATACAATGAAGAAATGACATTTTAGATTGATGAGAAGTACAAACAAGGAGGAAGGGTGACGATGTTTAGTTTATCGGACATCCGTGAGGAGGCATTCCCGGCGACGTTTCGCAAGGGAAAAGAATATTATGAAAGAGGTGCGGTTAGAGAATTTTCCCATGAAATCTATACCGTAGAAAATTTACCGGTGGCGGACATTACCGCAACTGTAGATGGGAGCATGGCAAACAGCTATCAGGTGAAAGCAACGATTGATGAAGAATTTGGCGATATTCAGTCGTACACCTGCGAGTGTGATGCGTTTTATAATTACAATGGTCTTTGTAAACACTGCGTGGCAGCGTTGATGACCTATATCAATAAAAGGACTCCGAAAGATATTTTGGATGCGAGACGCGGCGAAAAGGTATCGGAGGAGCAGGAAGAGGAATTGCAGGAACTTGCACATACAACTACAAATGGTTTGAAAAATCTTTTGAATCAATATGCACTGCGCAGCAATACCGCATTTCTTCTGCCGGAGGCGATTTATGGAAAAGTAGATTTAGAGCCACATTTTGAGATGGACTACGGCTATGCGCGCGTAGAATTTAAAGTCGGATTAGAGCACAAATATGTATTGAAAAATATTTCAGCATTTTTGTATTCGATTCATACCAGCGAGAAAGTGCACTATGGAAAAAAACTTGATTTTTACCATAATATCAATGCATTCAGCGAGCATGGAAAAAAAATGATCAGCTTCATGCGGGAGCAGGACGAGGATAAGAAACGTCAGAGCCAGTTCCATGCTTACTATGTTCATTCCGGAAGCTTTGAGCGTACCATGGAGCTGGATGCACTTGGCATTGACCGTTTTTTTGCGGCAATGGGAAATGATGCATTTTTTGCAACATTAGGCTATGATGAGGAACTTCCATACCAGATGGCGGAAGAGCCGAAAGTGCCACAGTTGACACTGCGTGGCTGTACGGACGGTTTGTATGTCATTTTAGAGGATTTGAATCTGATTAGCGGACGCGACTATTATTATTTCTATGATGGTGGGATTTTGCAGAAGACAAAGCCGGAATTTAAAGAAAAAATGTCGGAATTCTTTGAATTTCTGACAAGACAGATTGGAAATGAATGTTTTGTAGGCATGGAAGAATTGCCGGTGTTCTGCAGGGATTTGCTCCCGCAGGTCAGAGAGCACTTTGAGGTGCTTTCGGACGGATTCGATGAGACACTTTATGTGCCGCCGAAGCCGGAATTCGAACTCTTCTTAGACCGCAAGGCGCACGATTTGATTGGTGCAAAATTGATGTCCGTGTACGGCGAACAGAAATACAACGTGCTTTCCAAGGTCGAGCCGGGCGATGTGCGTGATATGTCCGAGGAATTGCGCATTCGAAGCCTTGTCGAGCCATATTTTAACGAGAAGGATGCGAGCGGAACCCTGTTCATTCTGAAAAAAGATGAGGAGATGCTTTACCAGCTTATTTCAGGCGGTCTGCAGCGATTAAGCTCATTTATGACCATCTACACAAGTGAGGCATTCCGCGGTTTGAAAGTAGTTTCGTCTCCGAGCGTGGAAGTCGGCGTGAACTTAAACAGCGATTTACTGGAATTGCAGATTCATTCGCCGGAGATGTCGAGCGATGAACTGGCATATCTGCTTTCTAAATATGACCGTAAAAAGAAATACATCCGTCTCAAAAACGGAGATTTCTTAGACGTTACCGAAGACGGTGTCAGCCTTTTGGCGGAAGTCAGCGAGGATTTACGTCTGACAGAGGCAAACCTGAAAAAAGGAAAAGTTCTTGTACCGAAATACCGCGCAATGTATCTTGACGCGTCATTAAAGAACATGAATCTTCTGACAGTCGAGAAAAACAAAGAATTCAAAGCGATGGTCCGCAACATGAAGACGATTGAGGACAGCGATTTCGAGGTATCGGATTCCCTCAAAAATGTCATGCGAAGCTACCAGAAGAATGGTTTCATGTGGTTAAAAACACTGCGTGAGAATGGATTTGGCGGAATTTTGGCGGATGACATGGGTCTTGGAAAAACCTTGCAGGTGATCAGTCTTTTGGTGGCAGAGAAAGAAGAATGTGATGCCGGTGAAAAAGAACTGAAACGTTCGCTCATTGTCTGCCCGGCTTCCCTTGTCTACAACTGGCAGAAGGAAGTGGAGCGTTTTGCACCGAATCTGGATACTGTTATGATTACGGGAAGCGCACCGGAGCGTAAGGACATCATTAAAAACACGAAAGACGGACAGATTCTGATTACATCTTACGATTTATTAAAACGTGATGTAGAGCATTACAAAGACCTTGTTTTTGCCATCCAGGTAATTGATGAGGCGCAGTACATCAAAAACGCCGGAACGCAGGCGGCAAAAGGTGTAAAACAGATTACGGCAGGATTTAAACTTGCTCTGACCGGAACCCCGATTGAGAACCGCTTAAGCGAGCTTTGGAGTATTTTTGATTATCTGATGCCGGGATTTTTATATACTTACCAGAAATTCCGGGAAGAAATCGAGACACCGATTATGCAGAATCAGGATCAGAATAAGATGGACCGCTTACAGCGCATGATTCGTCCGTTTATTTTGCGCCGACTGAAAGGGGATGTCTTAAAAGACCTTCCGGAGAAGCTCGAAGAAAACGTATTTGCGAAGTTAGAGGGCGAGCAGTTAAGCCTTTACGACGCTCATGTTCAGAACATGAAGAATATGCTTGAAAAGAAGACGGACGCTGAGTTCAAGTCTGAGAAATTCCAGATTCTTGCGGAACTTACAAAACTGCGTCAGCTCTGCTGTGACCCGGCGCTTCTTTTCGAAGATTACGAGGGCGGGAGCGCAAAGAGCGATATGTGTATGGAATTGATTGAGAATGCCGTCAACGGCGGACACAAAGTATTGCTGTTCTCCCAGTTTACGACTATGTTGGAGCGCTTATGCGCGCGTCTTGAGAAAGCGGGCATTTCCTACTATACACTGACAGGTTCTGTCAATAAGGAAAAGCGTATGCAGATGGTGGAAAACTTCAATCAGGATGATACATCCGTATTTTGTATTTCCTTAAAAGCAGGTGGTACCGGATTAAACCTTACCTCCGCTGATATCGTAATCCACTACGATCCTTGGTGGAATGTGGCAGTGCAGAACCAGGCGACCGACCGTGCACACCGTATCGGTCAGAAGAACGTGGTTACCGTGTACAAACTTGTGTCAGAGGGAACTATCGAAGAAAAAATTGTGCAGATACAGGATAAGAAAAAGCACCTTGCAGAACAGGTTTTAGAGGGCGATGGCATGGATTCCATCGGATTCACAAAAGACGAGATTATGCAGCTGCTTAGTTAAAGAAAACCAGCCTTTGGTCAAATGTTTGACCGGGGCTGGTTTTTTAATTTAATGGAGTTTAAGAAATATAAATTTACGATGAAAAATAAGAGATGAAGTGACATTTGATATGCAGGCAGCGGCAATCTCTGAACATGAAGATAGAATTATAAAAGACAAAGATGGGGATTTGTATTTGCCGGTGTCAGCAATTTACGGACCGAACGGTGGAGGAAAATCAAATGTTTTAGCTGCAGTACACACATTGGTGGCAAAGATTTTACGTCCATTGTACGCTACAGAAGATAGTGAAGAAATGGCATTTCTTCAGAAGAAAATCATGGTAGAGCCTTTTGCTTTTTCAGAGAGCAAAAATGAACCGACAGAATTTGAACTTTTTTTCAGAACGGGAATGGCAGAGTACAGATATATTTTGCAAGTAAAGCGTGACGTTGTTATTTATGAAAGCTTAGATAGAGTGAAGCTTGAGACAGGCAGACGTTCTGCTTTATTTACAAGAGATGAAAATGAAATCCAGTTAAAGGGAACTTTTTCGAAATTAAAAGTCAGTGATGAGTTATCTAAGACACTTACCCTGCTTTCCTATTTTGGCATTGTATATAGGGGAAATGTGGTAGTTAAGGACGTGTTAGGATGGTTTGTTAATGGTATAGATTTTTTGAATTACGGTAATCCGGTTCAGGAATTGAAAATGGCTATTTCGACATCGGAGGATGTAAAAAAGCTGATGCTTGATATGATTCAGGAGATGGATTTAGATATTGTTGATTTCAGAGTAGAGGAAAAGGAGCATGATAGGATAGAAGTATTCACAAAACATCTTATAAATAATGTGGAAACAGAACTTACGCTGTCGGATGAATCCAGTGGAACAAAAAAACTTTTTGGACTGCTTCCGTTCATTGCAGCGAGTTTACTAGATGGAACCACACTTGTAATCGACGAGTTGGATGCAAAAATACATCCGGTCTTATTACGTTATATTATTATGATGTTCAACAATATGGAAATTAACCGGCATAAAGTGCAGTTGATATTTACATCTCATGATTTATCCACTATGAGCAGTGAAGTATTTCGCAGGGATGAAATCTGGTTTGTGGCAAAAGGAAATGCACAGAATTCGAAATTATATTCCCTAGTGGAGTTTAAGAATGAGAAAGGGGAATCTGTCAGAAAAGATGCGAAGTTTGACAAACAGTATCTTGAAGGGAAGTATGGTGCAGATCCGTATCTCAGAAAGATTATAGATTGGGGGAGTGTGAGTGCCTAAAAAAGCCGGAAGTGGAAAAAAATCGAGCAGGCTCGATTGGAAGAGAAAGCGTCGCCCGGAGTATATGGAGATGAAGCAGTACCGATATTATATTTTCTGTGAGGGACAGCAGACAGAACCAAAGTATTTTGAAGGATTTAAAAAGCTGATAGAGTATGGGAATCCGGCACCGGACGGCGCATATCTGGGTGGTGCGGAACATATTCATGCAGGCGGCGAACCACTCGAGTCCGCGCTCAGAGAACTTGAGGAGGAACTCGGAATCAAGGCAGAGCCGGACGAGCTGACGTATGTGAATCGTTTTGTTATCCAGTATGAAAAAGAATTTTACGGGAAAATGTTCCGTGACAGTGAAATCGCATTTGTGTATGCATACGCGAAGCCGGTAACGTTAGAAGAACTGACATTGCAGGAGAAAGAGTTAGACGGTGCGGAGTGGTTCAATCTGAATGAAGTAATCCAGGAATGTGAGAAGCATAATCAGAAATTTTGTGCGCCGCTTGATGGATTGAGAATCATTAGAAATTTTACATGAAACCACATTTGTAGCGCACTGCTGCTGATTTTTAAAAGCACACAGACTTGCCGAACGCATGCACCTATGCTACGATGAAAAATGGAGGTGTGGAAAATGAGTGAAGCAATAGAGCAGATGAAGAAAAGAAGAAGCGTCCGTAACTATAAGCCGGACATGGTACCGCAGGAAATCATCGACCAGATGATAGAAGCAGGCATGTATGCGGCGAGCGGAATGGGCAGACAGAGCACCATTATGATACAGGTTACAGACCGCAAACTGCGGGATGAGATTGCCAGAATGAATTGTAAGATTGGAGGCTGGCAGGAAGGATTCGATCCGTTTTACGGCGCACCGGAAATGATTATTGTTCTGGCAAAAAAAGACTGCCCGACCCACGTCTATGACGGAAGCCTTGTCATGGGAAATCTGATGCAGGCGGCGCATGAACTGGGACTTGGAAGCTGCTGGATTCATCGTGCAAAAGAAGAGTTCGAGACAGAATGGGGAAAAAATCTTCTGAAATCGCTCGGTATCGAAGAGGAATATGAAGGAATTGCACATTGTGCATTTGGTTATGTCGATGGAGATTATCCGGAGGCTGCACCGCGAAAAGAAGGAAGAGTGTATTATATCAAATAGAACAGTAAGAAAAGAACGGAGGAAGAAAGATGAGCAGAGTAAATTTTGGTGCAAAACCATACATGTACCCGATGCCGGTACTGATTGTTGGAACCTATGATGAAAATGGTGTGCCAAATGCCATGAATGCAGCATGGGGAATCATCACAGATATGAATGAAATTTCCATCAGCATGTCAAAACACAAAACAACCGACAACTTTGCAAAGACAGGCGCATTTACAGTCAGCATTGCCACAGAAGATACGGTAATTCCGTGTGACTATGTCGGAGTAGAGTCAGCCGCAAAAGTGCCGGATAAATTTGAAAAAGCGGGATTTCACGCAACCAAAAGTGAGTACGTCAATGCACCGTTAATCGACGAACTGCCGATGGCATTAGAATGTAAGGTAAAAAGTTTTAACGATGGCATTTTAATTGGGGAAATCGTCAACGTGAATGCGCACGAAAGCATTCTGACAGATGGAAAGATTGACCCGGCAAAATTAAAACCAATCACGTATGACCCGGTCAACAACGTATATATCGGACTTGGAAAAAAGGTCGGGGAAGCATTCAAAGACGGTTTGAAATTAAAATAAAACAGTTTTCGTACAAGAGAACAGGGAGCGCAGATTTTTTGAAAAAGAAAAAGTCTGCGTTCTTTTTTTGCAATGCTTTTTCCAATAAAGCTTATTTCTTTAAAATACCAAAATGCTCTTCCATGTAGCCGCCAAATACAGCGTGCTTGTAACCGGCTTTTTTCAGTGCGCGCACTGCTTTCTCGGAGCGGTTCTGGTAACTGCCGATGATATACAGGCTTTTCTCCTTATCCGGAATTCTTCTCGACAGATAATCTTCTGTCATTCTGTCAAGCGGAATATTCACGCAGCCACCCACATGACCGTGGCGGAATTCCTCTTTGGTGCGGCAGTCAATCAACATGGCATTCGCAGATGTGTGTGCGGCGTTGATTGCCTCGTTTACCGTCAGTTTTTTCTTGAAAATACTCATTCTAATCCACCTCAAAATAGATAATGAGACAAATTTACTACCGGAAGGAAGCTGTGTCAAGTGTGTGCGGAAGGATATGCGGGGAATTTATAAACTTTTAAGATTCTGGGCGAACGTGGGGAGGGAGGACAGAGATACGGTATATTTTTTAATCATATATTGCGGCAAAAATAGAAAGGGATTACAATACAGAGGAATGATAGAAGTTTCAGAAAGCATTGGAGTGAAATAGAGTTATTATGAGTACAGCAGGAAAAAAGTCAATGGACATGACGCATGGAACGTTGTGGAATAAAATTCTTATGTTTGCATTACCGCTTGCGGCGAGCAGTATTTTACAGCAGTTATTTAATTCTGTGGACACGGCAGTTGTCGGGCGGTTCGCGAGCAGTCAGGCGCTTGCGGCGGTCGGAAGCAACAGTTCTCTCATATCGCTTCTGATAAATCTTTTTATCGGAATATCATTGGGGTCGAATGTTGTGATTGCGCATTACATTGGACAGAAAGCAGAACAGAATATAGAAGCGGCGATACATACGGCGATTGTAGTTGCAATCGCGAGCGGATTTTTTGTTATGATTTTAGGACAATTCATTGCAAGACCGGTATTGCTTTTGATGGGAACACCTGAGGATGTAATTGACCTTGCGGTGTTATATTTGCGCATTTATCTGTTGGGCATGCCTTTTATCATGTTGTACGATTTTGGCTCTTCCATTTTGAGAAGTACAGGGGACAGCAAGCGTCCGCTCTACAGCTTGATTGTGGCGGGAATCATCAACACGGCGTTGAACCTTGTGCTTGTAATCGGTTTCCGGCTGAGCGTGGCGGGAGTTGCAATTGCGACGGTAATATCAAATATGGTAAGTTCCGGAATTGTGATGTATGTGCTGCTCCATGAAGCCGAGCCAATCCGGCTAAATTTACGAAAATTGACAATCGCACCGAAAGAATTGAAAAAGATTCTTGCAATCGGAATACCGGCAGGATTGCAGGGTATGATGTTCTCGATTGCAAACGTTTGTATACAAAGTACAATCAATAGTTTTGGCTCCGACGCAATCGCAGGTTCTGCGGCGGCATTAAACTTTGAATTTTTTGCATATTTCCTGGTAAATGCCTTTGCACAGGCGACGGTAACGTTTACCAGCCAGAACTATGGAGCTGGGGAATATGAAAGATGTAGAAAGATATTTCGGATTGCGATGGTATTTTCACTGGTATCCTGTGGACTGCTCTCCGGCGTTTTTGTGTTAGGACGCGGATTTTTCCTTCGTCTGTATTCCACGGATCCGGGTGTGCTCGTCTATGCGAACCAGCGTATTCTCATAGCGACGACCCTCGAACTGCTGACGTCCATCTATGAAATCAGTGCCGGTGCGATGCGAGGTCTGGGTCATTCCCTGACACCTGCCATCATCACATTTTTGGGTTCGTGCGTGTTAAGATTAATCTGGATTGCAACCGCATGTCGGATGGTGCATGAATTCTGGATGTTGATGATAATTTACCCGATTTCCTGGGTGGTTACGGGTATCGCGATGATGATAGCGTACTATTTTGTGAAGAGAAAAGTATTTCGATAGTGAAAAAGAGGAACAGCCGTAAAACAGCCGTTCCTCTTTCTTATTATTCTAATACAAGCAAAAGAGCCATCTTAAATTTTCCGTTTGCGGTAACACTGTGAAGTCCGTTTTTCTCAAAGCGGAAACATTCGCCTGCGCTTAATTCATAATCTTTTCCCTCGTATCCGATGGTTGCTTTCCCTTCTAAGGCGAAAACGATTGCGTTTCCCGGGGCGCGGTGTGGTGTGAGTCCGGTTCCCTCGTCGAACGCCATGAGCACATATTTCATCGTATCGTTGCTTACGACGTCCATGTTTGCGATGCTTCCCTCTTCATAGGAAATAAGATCTTTCAGTGCAAATACTTCATTTGTTTTAACATTCTGATTCATAGTAGTCTCCTTTTCAAAAATAATTTCGGTGTACACCAATCCCTCATCTGTCTGCATTCCGCACAATGTCTTCTGGGGAACAATGAGAGCGCAGCCCGGTTCCATGCTGATTTTCTCAGGCTTTTCGCCAATGAGAAAGGTTCCGCTGCCGGAAGCACCCAGATACATCGTCATACGGTCATAACTTTCCTGGCTGATGGAAGTATCTTTTCCCATGGAAAAATAGGTGACACGGTTTTGGCTGCCAAGCTTTGAGTCTCTTGAAATCGTCATGCCGTCCCTCACAGGACGCAGGTCTTCAATGGTAAATACTTGATTCATCGTCTTTTCCTCCTGATTCATTGTCTGCAAAGTTAGGATTGCTTATACATTGACTATACAATATAATGTCTATAAAAGAAAGTACGCACATTTAGGTTATATACCTACCTAAAGGAAAGCGTAGAAAGGAAAACATATGTTGGAACAGTTGTTAAAAAAAGAATGTTGTCACACAGGAGAGGATACCGGGAACATCGATTCTGGTTTTCATGTGCACATGGGGCAGCGAGCATAAAAATGACGTAGTATAAACAAAGGAGAACATGCATGAATCATTTTACGGGATATGAGTTATTGTGGCTGTTTTTTGTCTATTCCTTCGTGGGCTGGGTCTTAGAGACGGTGTTTGCAGCCATGCAGCAGAAGAAATTTGTAAACCGCGGTCTGGTAAATGGACCGTTTTGCGTACTGTATGGAATTACATCTGTAATCATGACGGTCGGCTTGCAGGAACTAGACGGCATCTGGCTTTTCTTATTTGCGGCTGTTTATGGTACGGTAGCGGAGTGGGTCAGCGGACATCTGATTGAAAAAGTATTCAAGGAGCGCTGGTGGGATTACTCCGGTATGAAATGGAATCTCGACGGCTACATCTGTATTTCGGCATCTGTGTTCTGGGGAGCGTTAGGATTTGTAGTGGTGCGCTGGGGAAACGGGCTTACTTTACTGCTGCTTTCTGTTTTGCCGGCGTTTTTTATGCAGATACTGTTGCTGGTTCTGGTTGGAATTTTAGCACTCGACATTTTTGCATCGGCAATGCTCTTGTGGGGGAAAAGCAGGAATCCGAAACGCTGGGAATCCGCAGATGCAGAGATGGACAAGGTCAGAGAACGTCTGGAATCCAAAATCGCAGGAATGGTGCAAAAACGTATCCGGAAAGCGTATCCAAAGGCAAAAAAAGCAGAGACTGGATTTACGGCACATGGCGGACTGTATAAGCTGGTATTGCTTTTTTTCATCGGTGCATTTCTGGGGGATATCACGGAAACGATTTTTTGCAGGATTACAATGGGTGTCTGGATGAGCAGGAGCAGTGTGGTGTGGGGACCGTTCAGCATTGTGTGGGGACTCGCGATTGCGCTGGTGACGTTACTGCTCTATAAATACAAAGACAGAAGCGACAGCTTTCTCTTCCTGGTCGGCACGCTGCTCGGCGGAGCATATGAGTACCTTTGCAGTGTTTTTACAGAAATTGTCTTTGGAAAAGTATTCTGGGATTACAGTGGGATACCGTTTAACCTTGGCGGAAGAATCAATCTTTTATATTGCTTTTTCTGGGGAATCGCTGCGGTAGTGTGGTTTAAAAAACTGTTTCCGCCGATAGACAGAGGAATGCGGAAGTTTCCGGCGCAGGCGGCGAAAGTGGCAGCAGGCAGTCTTTTGGTTTTTATGATATGCAATGTAGTTGTATCATGCGGGGCGTTGATTCGTTACGATGAACGTGGACAGGGAATTACCGCGGAGACATCCTGGCAGGAGTGGATGGATGTGCATTATGATGATGCAAAAATGGCTCAGATTTATCCGAATGCAAAGGCAGTGGAATAGATTACAGATTCTTTTTCACGGAAAAACAAATTTGCAGTATCAGTTTTTCCAATGTTTTGATATTCGTACAAGAAAATAATTGACAAAAATTCTCACATACCGTATAGTGTAGGGACAGGTTGAAAACCATCAGATATGAAGAAACAATCCGTGAGGGAGTAGTTCGCGTGAATACGTGATTTGTCAACATACCGGTGCAGGCGGCACCTGGCAAATCTTAAAGAATGAGACTCATGTATGTTGAAGAGAAGGGATAGTCCCTTTTCCCTTTAGCATACATAAGTCTCTTTTTGTATGCAGAGGATTCATATCAGCAATAAGGAAAGGAAAAGATAGAAAAATGTCATTATTTATTGTACTATTTTTAATGGGTGTAGGGCTTTCCATGGATGCTTTTGCAGTATCGATTTGCAAGGGACTTGCGATGCGGAAGGTAAACAAGAAACAGGCGTTTGTCATCGGATTGTTTTTTGGCGGCTTTCAGGCACTGATGCCGTTTATCGGATGGGCATTAGGCAGCCAGTTTGAGTCTTATATTACCAGCATTGATCATTGGATTGCTTTTGTATTACTTGTAGTTATCGGTGGAAATATGGTAAAAGAGGCAGTGAGTGAAAAGGGTGGGGAAGATGAGGTGGAACAGATGGATCCGCCGCTTGACATCAAGGAGATGTTTATTCTTGCCATTGCGACCAGTATTGATGCACTTGCAGTCGGAATCACGTTTGCCTTTTTAAATTATCCGATTGTGGAAGCAATTACAATTATCGGAATTACTACGTTTGTAATTTCAATTATTGGTGTTTACGTTGGAAATTTTTTTGGTTCCAAATATAAAAAGCGTGCAGAGATTGTGGGTGGTGTAATCCTTATTTTACTGGGCGTCAAGATTTTATTAGAGCATTTAGGCATTCTTGCCTTTTAAAATAAGCATAAAGGAGAAAAATATGTTAGAAAATATCAAAGCAGTTGTGATACTAGTGATAGGATTTGTTTTGTTGATTAAGGGAGCAGATTTCTTTGTTGAGGGCAGCTCTTCCGTTGCAAAGAGACTTCGTGTACCGTCCATTATTATCGGTCTTACGATTGTTGCAATGGGGACAAGCCTTCCGGAATGTGCGGTCAGCGTAGCGGCATCTATTACGAACAACAATTCACTTGCGGTCAGCAATGCTGTCGGCTCAAATATTTTTAACCTGATGGTGGTATGCGGTGTGTGTGCTGTCTTTGCACCGTTGGCTGTGCAGAAAAGTACGTTGAAGCAGGAGTTCCCTTTTTCCATTGTCTGCGCAATTCTGTTACTGGTGTTTGGCTATATTAGTATGACACTTGGAAGAGTGGATGGCATTATCCTGCTGGTTATTTTTGCAGGTTTCTTATTCTGGATGATTCGTTCTGCCATGAAAGCCCGTACGGAGACGCTTGTAGAAGAGGAAGCCGAGGAAATTAAGATTATTCCGGTCTGGAAATGTATCATTTATATTGTCGGTGGTGCAGCAGCGATTGCAGTCGGCGGTGATATGGTTGTAGACGGAGCATCTGTCATTGCAGCAGCATTCGGACTTAGCCAGACGTTGATTGGACTTACGATTGTGGCACTCGGCACGAGCCTTCCGGAACTTGTGACTTCCATCGTGGCAGCCAGAAAAAATGAAGTGGACATGGCACTTGGAAATGTCATCGGTTCCAATATTTTCAACATTCTGTTCGTGCTCGGCATTGCTGCAACAATCAGCCCGATTACATTTTTAATGGAAAATATCATTGATATTGTAATTCTGGTGGCAATGAGTATTCTTGTGTGGTCGTTTGCATGGTCCAAGAAAAAAATTGCACGCGCGGAAGGTGCTTTTATGCTATTATTGTATGTAGCATACGTTGTATACATTTGCATGCGTTAATGGAGAAAGGATGGGATTGCTCATGTCAGTATTCGATGAAATGAAAGATTCCCTGCTTACAGCAGGAAAAGAAGTAACGCAGAAAGCGAAGGACGTCTCTGAGATTGCAAAGCTTCGTCTGGATTTAAAAGCAAAACAGGACTTTGTGGAAAACCAGTACAAAGAACTCGGAAGAGCTTATTATCAGGAACATAAGGATGCAGAGGAAGTCAACCCGCAGGAAGCAGAACAGTTTGCCAACATTACGGAAGCATTAGAGGAAATGGACAGAATGCGTTCTGAGATTTTAGCCATCAAGGGCGCACTGGAATGTCCAAAATGTGGCAATAAAATGCCGGAGGGTGCTACGTTTTGCAGTAAATGTGGAACAAAGTTAGACGACATGTTTGAAGAATAGAATAGCGGTTATAGGAAAAGTTTCCGGCTTGCCCGAGGTGGTGGCCGGAAATTTTTTTGCATTAATAAGATTCGGATGTTAAAAGACAGTTTACAGTTGATTTCCCGGCAAGTAATTTGTGAGCTGTCTTTTAACATCCGAATCTGTATAAGTGACGGTAAATTTCTATGTTGACAAGAAAACTTGTCATAGGTATAATGAATGTGACATAAATGACAAGGAAAGTTGTCAAAATGACAAGAAAACCATACATAATGGGAGGTGAAGCAGGTGGCGCTGCGTAATTGTTTGAAGGAGTACCGCGCGAAGATAGGAGTGAATCAGCAGGAGATGGGGAAGCTCGTTGGCGTATCACGGCAGACTATCAGTCAGATTGAGAGAGGTGATTATTCGCCGTCTGTGACGCTCGTGCTGAAGATAGCGAAAGTGTTTGGTGTACATGTGGAAGATATTTTTTCGTATGAGGAAGATGTGGAGGAAATAGAAAATGGATGTGAAGGAACAGATTCAAAGAGATAACAATAAGGCAGGAGTAAAGTTTATCCTGATTCTTGTGATAGCGGCACTGTTAGGAGGCATAATCGGATTTTGTATGCTCTTCTTTCAGGGAAGCGGAATAGAGGAAATAGCCGGTGCGATACAGGATTCGCTGATTCAGATTGCACCATGGGTCAGTCTGGTGGTAACCGTAGTGCTGTTTGCTGCAGCACATGGTTTATACCGTCAGGCAAGGAAGATGTATGATGGCTGGAACGAGGAAGATGACGAAGAGATGGAGCGGATAGAAAAGAAGCTTACGATTTCACTGTTACTGATCAGTCTGATTACAATACAGGCATTTTTCTTTTTTGCAGCCGGGGTATTGGGGCTGGCTGAACTTGTACAGAAGAGTGGGCTGACGGGGATTTTCTGCAATCTGGTGGCAATGATTGTGGCGATTGTGTGCACCGGGAAGGGACAGAAAGAGGTCGTCGATTTTGAGCGCGAGATGAATCCGGAGAAGCAGGGAAGTGTTTACGACATTGATTTTGCGAAAAAATGGGAAAACAGTTGTGATGAAGCGGAGAAAATGGCAATCTACAAGGCATCTTACAGTGCCTACAAGGCTACGCAGAGATGCTGCATGGTGTTATGGATTATCTGTGCAATCGGTGGTATGCTGTGGAACATTGGACTCCTGCCGGTGACAATTGTGACAATCATCTGGGCGACACAGACAATCAGTTACTGCTACAGTTGTATGAAAAATGCATAAAAGTCGAAAATATCCGGTAGATGGAAAATAAGCTTTTCTACCACCGGGGTGTATGATAAAATAAGCGTAGCGAAAGTGTGAAAGAAAGGGAGAGAGATGCATAACGACATTCAAATAGGACCAGTAACCATCCACATGTATGGCGTCATGATTGCCATAGGCTTTTTGATGGCTTTATTGGTGACGACAAAACGTGCGAAAGCACATAACTTAAATGAGGACATTGTATTTGATTTATTTTTCAGTTCACTCATCGGAGGAGCGCTAGGTACGCGTCTGCTGTATTATCTGGTGAGCATACCTGAGATTATAGAGAACCCATCCATTTTGTGGAATTTTTCAAATGGATATGTGGTGTATGGCGGAATCATAGGTGGGATTCTGGCAGGATATATTTTATGTAAAATAAAAAAGGTACCGTTTGTGCCATACTTTGACCTTGTTATGCCGGCAGTTGCGATGGCGCAGGGCTTTGGACGAATCGGATGCTTTTTTGCGGGATGCTGTTACGGAAGAGAGACGGAGTCAGCGTTTTCTATCACCTACTGGAATTCGCAGCTGGCTCCAAACGGTGTAAAACTGATACCGACCCAGTTGATTTCGAGTGCAGGAGACTTTGCAATTTTTGCCGTACTGCTGTGCTATGCGCGGAAAGAAAGAGCAAAAGGAAGAGTGGCTGCACTGTATTTGATTCTGTATAGCATCGGACGCTTCCTCGTTGAATTTTTGAGAAATGACTATCGCGGAAGCGTGGGCAGTCTTTCGACTTCCCAGTTTATTTCCATCGGGATTCTGGTGGTCGGTCTGGTCATGTTTTTCTGGAGAAGAAAAGAAGAGACCGCTTGACTTTCCACGGGTTCCGTGCTAACCTTAAAAAGTTAAAGAACGAAAACACAAGGAAAAAGAGAGTACATCCCTTGGAACTTTACAGAGAACTTCTCATAGAACGGCTGAGAGAGAAGAAGGAAGAAGAGGTGGAAGATGGCTTTGGAGTGGCAGGGCTGAACGGATATGGAATGAGAATCCGATAGGTTCTGACGGGTGCTGCCTGTTATAGCGGTGAGACGTAAGACTTTTGTTAGGAGAAGTTTGCGTTAATGAGGTTTTCTCTGCAAGGAGAAAGCGAAGAGAAGTGGTACCACGGGCAGCAGCTCGTCTTCCGGAACAATCTGTATACGCAGGTTGTTCCGGGAGGCGGGCTTTTTTGTGTAATAGGAAACTTCGTTCCTATTACACAAAAAGCTCCGCGAGGATGCGCACCTCGCGGAGAAGAATTTAATGCTTCGCATACCGCTCGGGCGCGCAAGTGTGCGGCAGGCGCACACTTTATTTATTGACCACATTTATGAAATCGACAATCAATAACATTGATGAATAAAGAAAGGTAAGGAAACGAAATGAGCAACAAAGAGAAATTTTATATGACAACAGCGATTGCCTACACATCCGGCAAACCGCATATTGGAAACACTTATGAAATCGTGCTTGCAGACGCCATTGCGCGTTATAAGAGATTAGAAGGATATGATGTTTATTTACAGACCGGTACCGATGAGCATGGTCAGAAGATTCAGGAGAAAGCAGAGAAAGCCGGCATTACACCGAAGGAATATGTTGACAACGTAGCCGGAGAAGTAAAGAGAATCTGGGATTTGATGAACACATCCTACGATAATTTTGTCCGTACCACAGATACAGACCACGAGAAACAGGTACAGAAGATTTTTAAAAAATTATATGACCAGGGCGATATTTACAAAGGTGCATACGAAGGAATGTATTGTACACCATGTGAGTCCTTCTGGACAGAGTCTCAGTTAGTAGACGGAAAATGTCCGGACTGTGGACGCGAAGTGCAGCCGGCAAAAGAGGAAGCATATTTCTTTAAAATGAGCAAATATGCAGACCGCCTGATTGAGCATATCAATACGCACCCTGAATTCATTCAGCCGGTTTCCCGTAAAAATGAGATGATGAACAACTTCTTATTGCCGGGATTACAGGACTTATGTGTATCCAGAACTTCCTTCAGCTGGGGAATTCCGGTAGACTTTGATCCAAAACATGTCGTTTATGTATGGCTGGATGCCTTAACAAACTACATCACCAAGATTGGATATGATGTGGACGGCAATTCATCTGAATTGTTTAACAAGAACTGGCCGGCAGACCTGCATCTGATTGGAAAAGACATTGTGCGTTTCCATACGATTTACTGGCCAATTTTCCTGATGGCATTAGATCTTCCGCTTCCAAAACAGGTATTTGGTCATCCGTGGCTGTTACAGGGCGGCGACAAGATGAGTAAATCTAGGGGAAATGTAATTTACGCAGACGATATGGTTGATTTATTTGGCGTAGATGCAACACGTTATTTTGTGCTTCATGAGATGCCTTTTGAAAATGACGGTGTCATCACATGGGAGTTAGTAATTGAGCGTTTCAACTCAGACCTTGCAAACATTTTAGGAAACCTTGTAAACCGTACTATCTCCATGAGCAATAAATATTTCGATGGAGTTGTTGCAAAAACAGGTGTGACAGATGAGATGGACGAAGATTTGAAAGCAGTTGTGACAGGAACAAGAGATAAAGTTGCCGCAAAAATGAAAGATCTGCGTGTAGCAGATGCGATTTCAGAAGTATTTGCGCTTTTCCGCCGCTGCAACAAGTACATTGACGAGACAACACCTTGGGTACTTGCGAAAGACGAAGCAAGCCTTCCACGTCTGAGTGAAGTAATGTATAACTTAGTTGAATCTATCACAATCGGAGCAAGCTTACTGCACAGCTTTTTACCGGAAACAGCAGAAAAAATTGTGGCACAGCTTCATACAGAACTTCGTGCGTTTGATGATTTAGACAAGTTCGGACTTCGCAAAGATGGCGAAAAAGTAACCGATGCACCGGAAATTTTATTTGCACGTTTAGATGTGAAGGACGTTATGCCGAAGGTAGAAGCAATTCAGGTAGCACAGCGCGCTGAGTTCGAAGCAGAGCAGGCGAAAAACGGAGAAGCTCCGGCAGCAGGAGAAGGGGAAGCTGGCATTGACATCGAGGCAAAAGAAGAAATCGAATATGATGACTTCATGAAAATGCAGTTCCAGGTCGGCGAAATCATTGCATGTGAAGCTGTTCCGAAATCAAAGAAGCTGCTTTGCTCACAGGTGAAAATCGGAAGCCAGGTAAAACAGATTGTATCCGGTATCCGCAAATACTACACACCGGAAGAGATGGTCGGCAAAAAAGTGATGGTTCTCGTGAACTTGAAACCGGCAAAATTGGCAGGCGTTCTTTCCGAAGGAATGTTGCTTTGTGCTGAGGATGCAGAGGGCAATCTTGCACTGATGACGCCGGAGAAGAAGATGCCAAGCGGAGCAGAAATCTGCTAGTATCGTAGAAATTCAATCTTGCAAGGGTGTCCGGCATGGCTTATAATCGAAACAGAAATGTGAAGATGGAGAGAGCAATGTATCTGGCATATTGTGAAGATGAAGAGATTCAAATAGAATATATCAGGCAGTTAGTGATGCAGTGGGCTCTTGAAAAAGGAGTCTCACTGCATTTTTTGTCCTATCGGAGCGCGGAAGAATTGTTGTTTGAGCAGGAAAAACAATATTCTTTTGATGTACTGCTTCTCGATATTGATATGAAGGGCATGAGCGGGATGGAACTTGCCCATAAGATTCGGGAAAAAGAGAAGGAACTGCCCATTATTTTCGTGACAAACCGGAAGGAGTATGTGTTTGAAGGATACGAAGTCAATGCGTACCGTTATCTGCTAAAGCCGTTGTCCGAAGAAAAGTTATTTCCGCTTTTGGATGAAATTAATTCCGCTTCAAAAGAAGAAAAGCGGTATATTATTGAAAATATAGAAGGCGAGATGCAGAAAATCTCGTTGGATTCGATTTTGTATCTTGAGGTAAACGGGCACTATACAAGTCTGCACACGGCGGACAATTGCTGCTATCAGTTGAAAAAAAGCCTTGCAGACCTTGAAGAGGAGCTTGCGAAAGTATCCGAAAAACAGTTTGTCAGTACACACCGGAGTTATCTTGTGAATCTGGGGCATGTGGAACGTGTTTTGCGGAAAGAGTGCATTTTGTCAGATGGGAGCAGTGTGCCGGTCAGCAGAAATGCATACGCAGCGGTAAATCAGGAGTTTATTAGGTTTTATACTCATTAATTAGCATGGAGGAGTTAAGTTGAAGATTCCATTTATCACAAAGATGTTAGAAGAGAGAACAATGGAATATCAGAATCACCTGTTGGAAAAGCAGGTGCAGGAGGTTGAAAATATTTATGTGACCATGCGCGGCTGGCGTCACGACTATCACAATCATCTGCAGTCCATGAAGGCGTATGTCAAGATGGGGCAGTATGAAAAGTTAGAGGAATACCTTGCACTTTTAGAGGAAGATTTAGACCAGGTCAACCAGTTGATTGAGTCTGGAAACGTGAATCTGGATGCAATTTTGAACTCCAAACTGTCGCTTGCCTTAAAAAATGGCATCGAAGTGGATTATAAAGCAAACTGCCCGGAGCAGTTGTCCGTCAGCGACATCGATTTGTGTGCCCTGATTGGAAATCTTATTGATAATGCGGTGGAGTCCTGTGAGAAAATGACGGAGCAGGATGGAAAACAATTTATTCGTCTCTACATTGGTGTTTTGAAGAAACAGCTTTATATTTCTGTGACGAACAGTACCAATGAAGTTGTCCGCAAGCTGGATTCCGAGTATATCTCGAAGAAAAGGGGAAACCATGGACACGGATTGAAAAGAATTAATCTTGTAGTAGAAAAATATCAGGGATACATTAATCGTCAGAATGAGCCGGGCGTCTTTGTGACAGAAATCATGCTGCCGCTCTAGATTCATTTGACGTGAGAAAAATGACCATTCAGGCACGAGAAATGACCACTCGTGCCTTTTCTATTTTCATTTGCCCAAAATCTGTTAAAGTATGTTTAGTGATTCACATCATATTGCGCAAAGAAAAGTTCAAAAAGAAGGAAAGTGAGAACATGGAAAAAAAGAGAAGGTACACAATGCTCCAAAACGATGTATATATCTATAAAAAGCTTTGGGCATTTGATAAAAAAATAGTGTTGTACGATATAGCGGAAGTCTGTGCGGCTGTGGCAGCATCCTTTGGAGCAATCCTGGCACCATCGCTTGTAGTTGGAATGTTGGAAAGAGGTGTCGACACAGGTACTTTAGTTTTAAATACAATACTGTTGTTTTGCATTCTGGGCGGTATCACGGCGGCCGGCAGTTTTCTGCAGGAACGCAACGAGATGCAGTATATAGACTATCGAATTATTCAGTGCCAGGGAGAACTGACGGGAAAATATAATTTTCTGAATTACGGAGAGATAGCATCAAAAGAGATGCAGGAGCTTTACCAAAAGGCAAATCAGGCATTTTGGGGAAATCATTTAGGAATGGAAGGGATTCTCCACAATCATACCATTATGGCAACGGCACTGATTAGTTTGGTTCTGTACGCAGGAATGACGACAAGTATAAGCCCGTGGCTCTTTGTCCTGCTGATTGCAGTGTCATGTTTGCAGGTGTGCGGGGCGCAGTTTGCAGTCCGTTATGAGAAAAGAAAAAGGGAAGAGTTAGTCAGAATAGACATAACAAGAAAGTATCTGGATAAAAAAGCCTATGAAGCAAAGTGTGGAAAGGATGTGCGGCTTTACCAGCTTCAGGACTGGCTCAGCTCAAAATACAGTCAGGCAAATAAGAAATACAAGAGCATTTTAAAGAAGACAGGGTTTCGTTTCTTTGCAAGCGATTTATTCGGTCTTGTGCTTCAGATGCTGCGGGATGTCATCTGCTACGGTTATCTTATTTACATGTTAAGGAATGGTATGAGTGCGGCGTCTTTTATCTTATATATCGGAATTGTGGCTAGTTTTTCGAGTTATTTTACCAGACTGACCGACCTGTTAAATGACAATATGCGTTTTCATGAGACGGTGCGAAACTTCCGTGAAATGATGGAATATCAGGGGGAATTGCATCACGGCGAGGGAGAGAAGCTAGAGGAGCAGGAAGAAGCGCTTGAGGTGACATTTTCACATGTGAGCTTTGCGTATGCCGGCTCGGAGAAAAAAGTGCTGAATGACATCAGCTTTACCATGAAACGTGGCGAGAAACTGGCGCTCGTCGGAATCAATGGTGCTGGAAAGTCCACGATTGTAAACCTGATGTGTGGATTTTATAAACCGACCGAAGGAAAAATTTTAATTAACGGAAAAAATCTGGCAGAGTTAGACATTGACGATTATTATCGCTATCTTGCAGTGGTATTCCAGGAAACCGTCGTGTTATCCTATTCAATCATTGAAAATATAGCCTGTGCGCCGGAACAGGAATGGGATGTAGAAAAATGCCACGAGGTGTTAAAGAAAGCGGGATTGTATGACAAAATCATGTCCCTGCCGAAAAAAGAGCGTACCTGTCTGAACAAGGATATTGAGGAGGACGGTATTTTGCTCTCCGGAGGTGAGATGCAGAAACTGTTGCTGGCAAGGGCATTGTATAAAGATTGTAAACTTCTGCTGCTGGATGAACCGACGGCGGCACTCGACGCCATTGCAGAGAACGAAATGTATGAAAGTTATAAACGGCTTATGGAGGGAAAGACGGTGCTGTTTATTTCGCACCGGCTTGCATCTACAAGATTTTGCGATAAGATACTTTTTCTGGAAAACGGAACCATTGCGGAACAGGGAACGCATGAGGAATTAATGAAACTTGACGGAAAATATGCGTACATGTTCGGTGTGCAGAGTCAGTACTATAAGGAGGATGAGAAGAATGAAGAAGTTTATGCGTGAAGTCATTTCTTTTATGAAAATGATTTGTAAAAGTGATGGCAGTATTCCTTTTTATATCATATTAGGTGCCGTTTCCGGTGGTTCCCTTCCGTTTATTGGTCTGTTTTTCTCAGCGCGGATTTTAAATCAGGTAATCGCGCGGGAATTTGACAGTTGTATCCAGAGCGTACTCTGGATGGCGGGATTGCAGCTTGTGGTTGGAATGGTTGAGCGTGCCTGTAGGGAACATATGAAGGTTGTGTATCAGTCGAGCGAAGATAAGGTGACGGAGCGGATGGCTGCAAAGGCATTTGAGCTTGAGTATGAAGAATTTGAGAAGCAGGAAACGTTAGATGCAATTCATAGAACGAAAATATCAAGTATTGGAAATGGCGGAATCGCAGATCAGGCAGAAATTATCTATAATATGTGCCAGAATGTAGTGGGAATTGTCTGGGCACTTGCATATGTAGTTGGATTGGTGCTAAAGGTGGAGGAGAATGGTACGCATTTTGTCACATCCTATTGGATGACACTCCTCTTTCTGGTGTCATATATCGGTTTTTTGGTATTGCAGGGGGGCTTTGGAAAAAAGGAAAGTGAACTGTATGCCAAAATGATGGCGGATAATGACCGGGCAAATTCGGTTATGGGATATTTTGGAGAATGGTCTACTAATTTGAAAAATGGAAAGGATATTCGTATTTTTCAAATGGGAAACCTGATACAGTGGAAACTGAAGCACGATTACAGGAATCTGACAAGTGTCTATCTAAAGACGGGCACAGCAGGTGGGAAAGAAAGTGCAAAAAGAGCCTTTGTAGGGCAGGCTGCCGCCGGACTGGCATACATCTATGTCGGAATAAAAGCAGTTTACGGTGTGATTGGCGTGGGTGACATTTTACTTTACACAGGTGCGATTAACCAGGCAGCAGTGCAGGTTACGGAATTGGTACGACGTATCTGGAGCTTTCAGAAGATGAATGGATATTTGTCGACGTTTGACGAGTTCTTACAGCGCCCGTCTATGGCATACGATGGAACACTTCCCATCGAGAAGCGTGATGATGCGCAGTATGAATTTGAATTTCATGATGTCGGCTTTTCTTATCCGGATACAGAGATAAAAGTACTCGATCATGTGAATCTGAAATTCGAGATTGGCAAAAAGATGGCAATTGTTGGACGCAATGGAGCCGGAAAAACAACGATTATAAAATTACTTTGCAGACTTTACGAGCCAACAGAAGGTTTCATCACGTTAAATGGAATTGATATACGAAAATACAACTACAAAGAATATGTAAAAGCTTTTTCGGTTGTCTTTCAGGATTTTGAACTTTTTTCCATGCCTCTTGATGAAAATATTGCATCGGGAACGGAGGTCGATGAGGAGCGAATCTGGGAGGTTCTTGATGAGGTAGGCCTGAAGGAGCGTGTGAAAAACATGGAAGATGGCATTCACAGCAGACTGTATCATGATAACGGAGAGGGAATTGATATATCGGGAGGAGAAGCACAGCGTTTTGCTATTGCAAGAGCACTTTATAAAGATGGTCCGTTTGTAATTTTAGACGAACCAACGGCGGCGCTTGACCCGATTGCCGAGGCGGAAATCTATGAAAACTTTAACCAGATGATTGCAAATAAGACTGCAATTTACATTTCACATCGAATGAGCAGTTGCAAGTTTTGCGATGATATCGTAGTATTAGAGCATGGAAAAATAGCGGAGTATGGAACACATGAACAGCTTATGGCGAAAAATGGAATCTATGCAAATCTGTATGAAACACAAGCGCAATACTATGCATAGAACAGATTATGTGACAGTCGCTAGGAATGGAGATTACAATGATATTTGAAACACATGCACACTACGATGATGACAGATTTGTGGAGGATCAGGATGCTTTGATTCGTTCCATGCCGGAAAAAGGAATTGGCAGGATTATTAATGTAGGAGCATCGATTGAGTCTACCAGGACAACACTAGAGCTTGCAGAAAAATACGACTATGTTTATGCGGCAGTTGGAGTACATCCAAGCGATATAGCGGGATTGAATGAGGAAACATTTGCGTGGCTGAGAGAGCAGACATCTTTCGGAAAAACGGTGGCGGTCGGAGAAATCGGGCTGGATTACTATTGGGATAAGGAAAAGTCTGTGCAGGAAAAACAGCGTTACTGGTTTGAACGCCAGATGGAACTTGCTGGAGAAACCAATCTTCCGGTCATCATTCATTCCAGAGATGCTGCGGAGGATACCATGAACCTGATGAAACGGATTCATGCGGAAGAGATACCGGGGGTGATTCACTGCTATTCCTATTCGAAGGAGATGGCACAGGAGTTCATAAAAATGGGGTACTATATAGGGGTCGGCGGCGTTGTCACATTCAAGAATGCGAAGAAATTGAAGGAGACAGTCGAAAATATTCCGCTTGAGCGAATCCTGCTGGAAACGGATTGTCCCTATATGGCTCCGGAACCACACCGCGGGGAACGTAACGATTCCTCTTACATTCCATATGTGATTGCAAAGATTGCAGAATTAAAAGGAATTACGGCAGAAGAAGTAGAGCGTGTGACCGAGCAGAATGCAAGGATATTATTTCCAAAAGTGAAATAGTGGCAACAACATCATAACTTTTTGTCGGAAGCAGCAGAATCCGCAAGTTCAACGGTGTCTTTCCAAAAACGTTTTGGGATATTTTGCGCCTGCAGCTCCGGGTTGGCGCGGGCTTCAATGGCAATACTTTCAAAGAAGGCTTTCCAGAGTTTCTGGTAAGCCTCTTCTTTTTCAGAAAAGCGGTGCAGTAACTCCTCGTCAAGTTCCGATGCATCGACAAGTATGAAATCTTTTCCAGCTACATGAAGGGTAGCAGTCTTTCGATTCTCATCATATATCATGAAATTTTCCTGTGGCAGTCTGTCTGTAAAATGATTTGCCAGAATGGTAATACAATCATTTTTAGGGTGTATGGTACTGAGCAATACACCGTTTTCAAGCTCCTGAAACCGCAGGAAACCTAACAGGTGGTGTGCTTCGTTTTGAATGGAGCGGGATAACTCAAACACTCTGGCAACACAGGGAGTGCCGAGGTAATGAAGCACCCTTGCGCCATAGGGAGTGGCGGTTGCGGAAGGCTTCGCAAAGGCAAAGACGACTGTCTTATAGACAGCATTTGCTTTGTCCAAGGCACCTCGCTTCTCGTGTAATTCTGTGGCAAGAATGGCATTGGCAAGTACCATGTAGAATTCAATGCCGAAGCGGGAAGTCAGGGTTGTGCGGACTTTTCCTGCTTTTGTGACAGAAGGCGGCACAGATTCGTATTCGTCAAAGAGAGAGTAATTCTCAGGCTCTTTGCAGGAAAGTTCAATCTCATCTTCACGAAGAGATGTGCGGTGTGCAACTTTGTAATTCCAGGCGTCATAGATGCCGGTTAAAATGCCGTTAAGGCTGTCTTCGCAGACGAAGATGTGCATAGGGAATCCTCCATGGTTGTATCAAACAGACTAAGCTGCTGGTATCCGGCGTTGCGGATGTCTTTGGGAATCATAGTCTTATCGCCAATCAGATTCCGGCAGATATAGTCTTCTTCTAATTTGGTCTTATACATCATGTGACCGGAGCAGGTAATAAAATAAAGTGCGCGTTTCAGGACAACACCGATTTTTTTTAAATCTGCAAAGTCGAGGCGGTTCATGCGCCTAGCTTTTACAATTCGTGAAGCAGATTTGTACCCGATGCCCGGAACACGGAGTAATGTCTTATAATCTGCGGTATTAATCTCTACAGGGAAATATTCTAAATGGCGCAGCGCCCAGTCACATTTCGGATCGAGGTAGATATTAAAATCCGGCCGCTCTTCCGACAATAATTCCGACACTGTAAAATCATAATAGCGCAACAGCCAGTCTGCCTGATAGAGACGATGTTCGCGCAACAGAGGCGGGCCGCCGGGAAGAACCGGGAGATTCGAATTATGATTCACATTTACGAATGCAGAATAGAAAACACGCTTTAAATCAAAATTCTGATACAGGCTTTCTGCAACGCTCATAATATGATAATCATGTTCCGGAGTAGCTCCGATTATCATCTGTGTACTCTGACCGGCGGGAACAAAATGCGGAGAGTGTCGATAGAGCGCAACTTCATTCTTATTCTCCGCGATACCGTTTTGAATCATGCGCATTGGTTTTAAAATGGTGTTGCGCGATTTGCAGGGAGCAAGCTTTTTCAGACTATCGGAAGTAGGAAGCTCTAAGTTGATGCTCATACGGTCTGCTAAAAAACCGGCGCGCTCAATCAATGCAGGGTCAGCCCCCGGAATCGCTTTTACATGAATATAACCATTAAAGTGATAGACATGACGAAGCCGGTAAAGGGTCTGGTAAATCAAATCCATAGTGTAGTTCGGGCTTACCATGATACCGGAACTTAAAAACAGTCCCTCAATATAATTACGTCTGTAAAACTCCATAGTCAGTTCACACACTTCTTCCGGAGTAAAGGAAGCGCGTGGAACATCGGAGTTGCAGTTGTTCTGGCAATAGCTGCAATTAAAGATACATTCATTGGTAAAAAGAATCTTAAGCAGGGAGACACAGCGTCCGTCTGCCGAAAAGGTATGGCAGATACCGCAGGCAAGGGAATTCCCCATGCCCTGTCCGTTGCCCTTACGGTCAACACCGCTTGACGTGCAGGCAACATCGTACTTTGCAGCATCGGAGAGAATATGAAGTTTTTCCATGAGAGACATGTTCTGCTGGATATTCATGGGGGACCATACCTTTCTTTGTCGTATTCGATAGCTTCCCATTTGGAACCGGAAGCTGGAATGCAGGGCTGTCTGCCACAACATTATTTTATAAAAAGTCCAAGAGGACATTATATTCATCACCGGCGGGGTGCATGGATGTGATAGAAAAATGGCAAAATCCATAAAAGCCCCCGCCCGGATGCGAGAAATGATTGCTGTTCGTGTGTTCGTAGAGTAAAAACAGCAAGAACATCTGTTCGAGAATTATCATAACATGGTTATAACAAAAATGCAAGAGAAAAATCGAATATTTGTTCGAAAATTATTCGGTTGCTTTTTGTGAATAGATTTTGTAAGATGAAAAGACAGAAGAAAAGTGCGGATAACGCGCGGTGAAAGAAAGAGAAAAGATGAAAAAGACAGAGATAAAACCGGTTTATTATGACGGATTCCGATGCATTGCAGGTGACTGTCCCATCACCTGCTGTCAGGAGTGGAAGATTGCAGTGGATGAGGCGACAGAGAAGCGCTGGCAGGCAAATTTAAGAGAAAAATTGACACAGAAAGACGGAGAGACCGTTATTGGGCTGACGGACGAGATGAAATGTCCTTTTTTAAATGAGGATAAGTTATGTAAACTTGTTATCCAATACGGAGAAGAGGCACTATCTGAAACATGCACACTTTTTCCAAGACAGATTCATGATTTTGGTGACAGGGTGGAGTATTCACTGGTGGCATGCTGCCCGGAAGTCGTTGACATTCTGCGGGAGCAGAAAGATTTTAAGTTTACGGAATCCCTTGAAGGATTAAAAGGCCAGGGGAGCCTGTTTGAACTGCGCAACCTTATTTTTTCAGTGCTTACAAATGCATCCTACCGGATAGAGCATGCGATGAAGATTTGTTTTTACATATTGTTGGATGCCTATGAACAGGGAGAAAAAATAAATCTTGAGCCATATGGAGCGCAAGCGATTGCGGAACTTGCGGAGGCGATTGCGCAAATGGAGCGAAATCCTCAGGAGACCTACGCAGAGAGCTGCGAACTTTTTCTGGATATATCGGAAAATTACCGGAGAGAGGGAATTTATAAGAATTTTCTGGAGCAGACAGCGGGGCTTGCAGAGCAGTATCTTACGGAGGATGCTTCCGCTGAAAAAATCGCAGAGTTTGAGCAGGATTTTGTAAAATGGGAAGCGTGGATGCGAAACTATCTGATGGCTGAAATTTTTGCGGACTTTTTGCTGCCGGATTCTGATTTGGAAGATATGGTTGTCGCATTTCAGTGGATTGGCATGGAGTATGCAGTGGTGCGGCAGGTTATTTTTTTACAATATTTAGAGGATAAAAAGAGCGCGCTTGCGCCGGAAAACATCCGGAATGTGATTGTATACATCGCCCGAATGACGGGATATGACAGCGATGATATCCGGGAATATTTAGAAAACAGCTTTGAGACTCTGATATGGGAGTGGGGCTATTTTGCGCTGATAACAGGTTAGGAAAGGAACGTGGCATGGGAGAATTAGAAGAAAAAATTGCACTTTTGCCAGACGATTTGCAGAAAATTATTTTGAGCAAACCAAAGGAAAAGGCACAGGAATATAAAAAAATTGTAATTGAACGGAAAAAAGATTATTTTCAGGCGGCGCGCTATACGCAGAAACAGGTTTTTCACGTGAATTTGCAAAAAGAAGAACTCGCCGATTTCCTGGTGGAGCAGCTTTCGGGCGCTTTTTCACAGTTGAACGCATGGGATGCGCAGAAAGAATATATGCTGCTGCTTTCAAAAAAAGGAAAGGTTACGTTTAAGGGGAAGACTGGAAATCAGCAGAAGACGGCGAAGGAAGGGGATGCCACCCATAATCGTAAGAAAAATTATATTTTAGAGGAAGGAAAGGTAATCCCACCACTTGTCGACATGGGAATTTATACGAAAGAGGGCAAAATTGTCCGTACCATGTATGATAAGTTTCGCCAGATTAACCGTTTTCTTGAAATTGTAGAGGATGGTGTGAAAGAGTATGGAAAAGATGAGATTCACATTATTGATTTCGGTTGTGGAAAATCATATCTCACATTTATTTTGTATTACTATTTTACGGAAATAAAGCAGATAAAAACACATATCATCGGACTTGATTTGAAAAAAGATGTCATTGAAAAATGTAATTTGGCCGCACAAAAGTATGGTTATAAAAATCTGCATTTTGAATTAGGTGATATCAATGGGTATCAGGCACCATTTGATGTTGATATGGTGGTGACTCTGCATGCGTGTGATACGGCAACGGATTTTGCTTTATACAATGCTATCCGGTGGAAGGCAAAAATGATTTTTTCGGTTCCGTGTTGTCAGCATGAACTGAACCAGCAGATGAAGACAGACGATTTGTCCCTTTTTACAAGATACGGCATTATCAAAGAGAGAATGGCCGCACTTACGACGGATGCAATCCGCGGAAATCTTTTAGAATATTGTGGCTATAAGACGCAGATTCTTGAATTCATTGATTTTGAACAGACCCCGAAAAATCTTTTAATCCGGGCAATGAGAAAGCCGGTTGTTCCGGTTCCTGTGAAAAAAAGGTACTTAGCAGAGGTGCACGCTGCGATGGAGGAATTTCATGTGAATCCAACCCTGTATCGTCTGCTGTTTGAGGATGGAGTAATTCGGGAAGATAATTAAAAAAAGTGGTTATTCGTCGCATTTATCGTGTCGTCTGTCGGAAAATCCACACAAAGTACAGGAAAAGTGTTATGTTTTGAGTGAAATAAACGACAAACATAGGCAGGTGGAAAGTTACAGACGATTCGAAATGAGCTTGGAAAATGGCAGGGGTATTCCGGAATAGGAAGTTCGATGGAAGCGATTTGCGGGGAACTTGATACTGCGAAAGGGCAGATTGGCATTTTAAGTTCGACGTTATCGAAAATTGCGGAGTGTTATCATAACACAGAGCAGTCGATTACCGAAAATGGCGCCACATACCGGAGAACAGAGGATGAAGCCGGTAAGAAGGAAGACACGAGAGAGGTAGAGGTTGACCTTGACAAGTGGCTGGAGTCGGATTATAAGCTCAGCAAAGAAGAGGTAAAAAAGGCAAAAGAATTACTCGATAAATATTTTGCCGATGGAAGCACTGCACAGAAAATGCGGGATAGCAATAATGCAAATTATATTATGGTATTGCGCAACAGCATGTCGGATGAGGAATATTCGGAGTATCAAAAGATGGTGGCATTGGCGAATAAGATGAGCGTGGCAGCATCTATTACCACCGGAGCATTCGAATCCGTTCCTTTTTTGGGGAAAATAAGGGATGGATTAAAAAGTTATATTGCGGAAGCAGAGGGACATACCATAGAGGAGGTATCGAAAAGCGAATACGCAAATAAGAACAGTATGCGGCAGCATCCGGTCGGAACTGTGGCAGGATTTGTGTTAGGATCTATTGCGGTTCAGGAAGCCATAGAAGGGGCTGTAGGAGAAATTTTTTCCAAGGTCGGAAGTGTGGCTGCGTATGAGGGTGGCACAGAAACAATAGAATTTATCGAAACTAAGACATTTACAGCAGAAGAAACTAATCAATGGTTTATTGATAATGTCAAGCCGGATTATAAGCCACCATATAAACCCGGAACTTTAGTAAAGGAAATTGAACTTACTGAAAATACTACTTTTGTTAGAGTATATGATAATGTGCCAGATGGCTCGGGTATGTATGGAAGTTGGGTAATGAAAGCAGATGATATTAAAGGACTAACACCTCTAGAAATACAAAATAAGTTTGCGCTACCTAATACCCCTAAATATGTATGTGATGTAGAATTGGAGACTGGAACACACATAAGAGTAGGCGAGGTCAATCCTTTAGATGGATGGGGGAATGGTGGTGGAACACAATATGATTTAATTGGGCAAAGAATTGGTGATTTTAAGAATGAAAGGCTTTTGGAGGGTAATTAAATGTATCTATATGAGAAGAAATATATTGAAATCAATGGTAATAGCTATGATTTTGAATTTGATATTCGAACTGTAGTTCAGTATAAAGAAAAGTATATAGTATTACTGGGGATTCCGTTTAATAGAACGGAGATTAATAATATTTATTGTTTGGATGCGCAAGCAAATTTAATTTGGCAATCAGAGGATTTATCTACCCGCTATCCAGAGTTAAAAAATCCGCTTCCTTACGAGCAGATAGGTATAAAAGATGATACTATTTTTGCATCGGATTTTTATGGACGTAATTATAAAATCAATGCAGATAGTGGGAAGATAGAGGGAATTAATATTGTTAGGTAGTATCTTTAAAGAAAAATAATCCTTATGCAGATATAGGATTTGTCACAGGATGTTGAAACTGCCCATAGTGTCGATATGAGGCATGATGTGAAAACTTGTATCTTGAAAATTGATGTTAAACAGGCATGGAAAGAAGGCATAGTATTTTATTATGGAAATGAAAAAGTTTGGTTGGCTGATGAAATACCAAGTAAATATATAATGAAGATGTAATGTTTTGAGCCAGTAGACGTAAAAAATCTGTTGGCTTTTTCTATGCCTAGATTCTACACAATCACTTCTAAAAAATCTCTAATTAGAGAGGCGAAAAAAGTGAAGTTTGAAAAAGTATTTAATAACCAAAAATATATTCGAAAAATAGAAGGTATGGGAGAGGGGCTTGTTTTATTTGAAATATCAGCTGTTGATAAAGGAATAGGACAAAATTACCATTTGTTTTATGAGGATAAGCGCAAGCCCCGTTTGGCATAGCAATTAATCCAGAAGATGGAATGATAGAGTATATTAGCTATTTTGTTCAAGATGAAATAATTAATAATATTAGGGATACTCCCGTAATTATAAATGAGGGTATGGGAATTAGTATATGTAATAAGGATTTCAACGAGAACAATATGAATGTTACCGTAGATGGGAAATTTAAATTTTGGAAGTCAGAAAAGTATAAAAAGAGCTCCCCAAGTGACCGGTTATCATTGGATTCCCAGCTTTCCAGTGACAGCATCATATATCGGGTGAAAACAACTGCGGTATGCGCAGTCATTGCATCATAGGACAGAGAATTGCATTCTCTGCTCAAGTTAAGGTAGCTTTTGCATACCTTGAAAAATACCTCTATATCCCAGCGTTTTCCATAAATCCGGATGATTTCATTTTCATCCAGATTTACATCTGTGGAAATGAGGCAGAGATATTCCTTGCGTTTGTTGCGATTGCGGACATAAACTACTTTGGTAGGGATTATGTCCCCATCCTTCACTACATCAATCATAACAGAAAGCAGATATTTTGATTTGCCCCGTCTCTTTTTATTTTTGTTGTAAATGGAGATTAAAGACATATCTTCGCCGTTGTAGCGAAAAAACATTTTTGGAGATTTTTCACCATTCCGATTATATCAAAATCCATTCGTTTGACAGCATGAAGGGTGCTTGGAGATGAAAACCAGCTGTTAAAAAGAACATATTTTGCCGGAATTGCAGCTTTTTTAGCAGTTTCCAGAAGTACAAGCATGGCATGGGTTCCCTTTTCCATAGACAGCTTTCTGCGCTTGTAACCAACGGTTCTTTTGTCTACCTCAGCCGCTTCATTAATACGATTCTTTTTGTTTTCTGTTGAAAGAAGAATGCTGTTTACCGGTAAAAATGTACTCCCATCTGACCATCCAAAAGTAAGCATTCTAAATCCGAAGCGATATTTATGTTTTGCGTGGTCATAGACCTTTGCAAGAAGCTCTACCTTTTTGGAACGGTTACGTTCAAACATGGAATCATCTATAATAAGAACATTGGCAGCTTTCAAGGCTGAGGAAATATGAAACCTTGTGAAAAATCGTTTGATAGATTTAGAAATCTGCTTATCATTTTGAGTCGCTTGTGTTATACTTTTATTCATAGCATGAGCCTCCGGTTTGTAATTGTTTTTCGGCAACTCAATTATACCAAAACCATTGGTTTCATGCTATTTTTATGCCAGTTATTATTGAATTTTCAAGGTGCATAGGCACATTTTAATGTGCGAAGTTTGAGTTAATTATATAATGAGAATTATAGTGGTGTCAGAGGTTTTGTTTCGGTTGATGAACATTCTAATACCCTAAAGACATTAGATGATGCAGATGGTATCAAAGTTCCCGAGGATTTTCCAATAGAGGCAAATGCTCCTTATACAGGACGTGGATTTACAGGTAGTAAGAATATTGTCTTGCCAGAACTTGTACAAGATACACGACCTTTTGTAGATGGAGATATTCTGAGTATATATGACGCTGAAACAGGAGCGCTAACGCAACAATTTGTATACAATTCTGATTTAGGTTGGTTACTAAAATGAGTTGAGGAGATTTAACTATGAGTGATATGTATTGTGAGTATAGTGGCTTAAAATACAAAATTAAAAAGAGAAATTGTGAATTCATAATTACATCAAGAGTAAGAAAGGAGGGATTTACTAATTATATTGATGTACTGGGAAATGAACATTCTGAGTTATATATGAAAATTGTTAAAGCAAATGAGGTAGATATAATATACAATGAAGATGTATTAATAAAATATAAAGATAAATACTTTCATTTATTTGCAGATAAAGTATCTAGAAATGCTGTGCTAAATGATTCATATATGATATGGATCAATTCAGAGCAATTGGCACAGGAATATATTTTTGAAAAGAAAGAGCAATTCGTATTTATTAAGAGTATAACAAGAAAAGAAATTGGGGCTGTAAAAATAGTGAAAACTCCAGTATTGGATTTTAAAGATATTGAGCAATCGGAAGAGATTCTAGAGGGAGATGCTTTAGATAGTTGGCTTTCTGAATTAATTTAAATTTATGTATCCGCATAATTTAGTTAGTGTATCAGCGGGATTCCAAGACCTAAAAAGGTTTTGAAATCCCGCTGTTTATCCGTCCCTATAAGTCAGCCAGTTGCATCAATAAGGAAAAACGGAACTGTATGACCATGTGGAAGACAACTGCTGTGTAAGTAGATTCTCACCCTCCAATGTTGCGAATTTCCGCCCAATAAGCTATAATCATGTCAGACCCACGCCCGTTTTGGCGTGAGACATCAAGAAGAAAAGTACCGCCACAGGCTGGCAGAAAGAGGAACAATGGAGATTTTTGAACGTTTTCCGAATCAGGAAGCATTTGAGGAATACTGGAATAAAGAATATAAAGCACTGACCTATGAAGATGTCAGAGAGGCATATGAGGCATTGGTGGCAGAGACAGAGGGACATATTTTTCTCTCCGATTATGAGGAGAATGGCTGCATTTCAAAAGAAGATTTCAAGCAGAATCTGACACAGGATGCAGAGTTTACATTGCAGGATACGCTGACCGAAGTTTTTTACGAGAAGAATCCGGAACTTTATGAGACAGCATTTGAGATTTACGAAGTATCCCAGATGAGCGGTGGAGATGGTAGCATTGCACAGATTTTCCACGAGACATACCAGAAGCTGTACAATGAATTTTTAGACCGTCTTTTCGAAGAAAAGATTGCAGAAAGATAGAGGGAAGCGCAAATGGCATCACTTGGAATCCCGCAGAATACGATTGCGGTTCTGCAAAAATACAATTTTAATTTTCAGAAAAAATTCGGGCAGAATTTTCTGATTGACACACATGTTTTAGAGAAAATCATAGAGTCCGCCCAGATTACAAAAGATGATTTTGTGCTGGAAATCGGACCGGGAATCGGAACCATGACGCAGTATTTGTGCGAGAGCGCGAGGGAAGTGGCAGCCGTTGAGATTGATAAGAACCTGATTCCGATTCTTGCGGACACGTTAAGCGAATACGACAATGTGACCGTTATCAATGAGGATATTTTAAAGGTGGATATTAACCGCCTTGCCGCAGAAAAAAACAATGGAAGACCTATAAAAGTAGTTGCAAATCTTCCGTACTATATCACAACACCGATTATTATGGGGCTGTTCGAGAGCCATGTTCCGATTGACAGCATCACAATCATGGTGCAGAAAGAAGTGGCAGACCGTATGCAGGTCGGACCGGGCACAAAAGATTACGGTGCGCTCTCCCTTGCAGTGCAATATTATGCGAAGCCGGAAATTGTCGCAAATGTGCCGCCGAACTGTTTCATGCCGCGTCCGAATGTCGGAAGTGCCGTGATTCGTCTGACGCGCCACACGGAAGTACCGGTGCAGGTAGAGGACGAGAAATTAATGTTTCGTCTGATTCGTGCATCGTTTAATCAGAGAAGAAAGACACTTGTAAACGGATTGAACAACTCGCCGGAGATTCATCTTTCCAAGGAACTTATTCAGGAAAGCATCGAGGAACTCGGCGTTCCGGCAACCATCCGTGGGGAAGCATTATCCCTAGAACAGTTTGCGCAGCTCAGCAACATCATAAAATCAAAATTATAGAGCAGAGTTCTAAAAATCTCCTGCCTTCATATAATGAAGGACAAGGAGATTTTTTTGATGAAAAAAAAGCTGGAAAATCTGTTATCCATTCTGATTATCATGTTAATACTTCCACTGCTTGTCACTATTTTTATGCAAAAATTAGAGCTGGAGAGCCTGCTGGACGGGCAAAACGCGCAAGCGGTTGCGCAAGGCAATACAGAAGACAAGGACAACAACAAAGGACAGAACAACAGCGAATCCCGGGACAGCAACCAAGAGCAGAACAACAGCGAATCCCGGGACAGCAGCCAAGAGCAGACCGACAGCGGCGCAGCCCTGTCCGAAATCGAACAGACACTTCCACGGATTGTGGCGAATGAAATCAACGTCAACGCGGAGCCGGAAGCCGTCCGGGCGCAGTGCGTCATAGCGCGGACGAACTGTGTTTTGGCAGAAGAGAGCGGGAATGCCATGCCGGAAGCGCTGTCTTTGGATGAGCTGACGAGACTCTGGGGACAGGATAAATTTAATGAAATGTATCAAAAATTGGAAAAATATGTGCAGGACACACAAAATCAGGTACTCGAATATGAAGGAAAGACTATCAATGCAGAATATCATGCGGTCAGCAGCGGACAGACGCGCAACATCGCCGAGGCAGTCGGTGAGGGGGATATGCCGTATCTTTCCGACGTGGTCTGCAAGGAGGACATCAGCGCAAAAGGGTATTTGGGTGTCTATTATTTTTCCCAAAAAGAATTTTATGAGCAATGTGGGATACCGGAGGAGTTCGAGCAGGTGCAGATTGGAGAGCGCGATGCGGCGGGCTATGTGCTCTCGATAAAACTGGGGGAAAACGAGATGACCGGGGAGGAGTTTCGCGAGAAATTCGAACTGCCATCGTCTTATTTTTCCATACAGGAAGAAGGGAAAAAAATCAGGATTGTCACGAAGGGAATCGGGCATGGCTACGGATTAAGCCAGAATACGGCGCAAAAACTGGCGGAGGAAGGGAAAACATATGCGGAAATTTTAAATTATTTTTTTCAGGGAACGGAACTGGTAACGCTCACACCTGAAACATAAAAAAATTGTCATCATTCGTATAAGTGTTGGAAAAGAGGAAACAATAAGAGTAAATCACAGGTGATGTGAGGAAAAAACTATGGGTGGTGACAACATGAAAAAGAAAAGAGGAGCCTTTATTTTACGGCAAAAACAATACGTGATAGCAGGAACACTTGTGATTCTTGCCGCGATTGGAATGACCTGGTTCTACACGAGCCAGCAGACAAAAGAAAGACAGGAAAAGGAACAGCAACTTGCCCAGGAGGCAGAGCTTGCGCGTGAGGAAGAACTTGCGGCACAGGAGGATACTGAAGAGGAACTACAGCAGGCGTCATCCGTTGTGCTGCCAAAAGAGGCAGAGGATGTAGCGGAAGTGTCCGAGCAGACAGAAGAAACGGAAGAAGATACGTCCGGGGAGTCCGAGACCAAACAGACATCCGAGACCGGGCAGGCATCGGAAAGTACGGCGGCATCGGGCACGGCATTGCATTTTTCGGCAGACGAGGGATTGTCCTGGCCGATGGAGGGTGATGTTATCTTAGGATTCCACATGGATCAGACGGTGTATTTTGCGACGCTTGACCAATATAAATACAATCCGGCAATTTTAATTGCGGGTGAGGTCAACAATAAAGTTTTTGCAGCAGCACAGGGAAAAATTACGGACATCACACAAAATGAGGTGACAGGATGTACGGTCACAATGGATTTAGGCGATGGATATACTGCAATCTACGGCCAGTTGAAGGATTTGAATTTTGAAGTGGGGGATCTCGTCGAGGAAGGTCAGGTCATTGGATATGTCAGTGAGCCGACAAAATATTTTTCGGTGGAGGGAAGCAATCTCTACTTTGAAATCCAGAAAGATGGCGTGCCACAGGATCCGGTAGCACTGATAGACGCTTAAAATTCTTGAAATATCGGGGTTCTGCGCTTATAATATGACGTAGATGTCGAAAGAACCGTTCGATGCCGGATGCTATTAGTTGAGAAAAAAGTATGAATTAGTTAGGAAGAGAATCCCGATATGGAAAAGAAAGAATACAGCCAGGAAATTTTAGGCTTAATTGATACCGTAGAAAAAAATCTTGGTATTGATGCAGAACGGACACTGAAAGCGTGTGCGGGTATTGAGAAATATGCCATGGATACCAATGATACCGGATTGTTGGGTTTTGCGTGCTATCATTGTGGAGAGACATATTATATGCTCAACGACGGGAAGAATCTTTTTAAATATATGACGAGAGCGCTCACTTACCTGATTCGTTCTGGACAATGGGAACTGGTAGCGAGAGCTTATAACATCATGGCAATTACATCTGTAAATAGAGGAAATCAGCCGATTGCGATGGACTATTATTTGACCGGACTCAATTATTGCCGGAAATATCAGCTTGTCCGCGTGGAGGCGATTATCAATATCAATATAGGAAGCCTTTATATGAGCTGTGGCGAGTATCGTGAAGCACAGCATTATATCGAGAGCGCATACCACTATATTCACGGACGGGAAGAGCTGCCGGGATACTATGCTTATATGAACGGAATCTATTATGACTTTGCAAAATGCTACCTGCTGCGTAACCTTCCGGCAAAAGCGTTAGAGTACGTGGAGCGCATGGAAAAAGAATGTTCCGTTGGCATGGAACCGTTAGAACTTCTCTACACACATGCATTTAAGGCAAGACTTTATCACACGATGGGAAGAAAAGCGAGACGTGATGAGTGTATCGCCTATATTCATGAGGTGGCGAATGTGCACATTCCAATTATGGATGTTTTTGATGATATGTGTGAGTATTGTGAGCTGCTGCTTGAGATTGAAAAAGATGACGAGCTCTGGGATATGATTGATATTTTAGACCAGTTGACGAGACAGGCAGGGATTATCAATATGCAGCGTCAGCTAGTGGCACTCAAAATCCGCTATTACAGAAAACACCGCAAGAGTGCGGAATACCTGCAGGCGGCAGGACTTTATTTTGGCATGTCGGAAATCATGGAAAAAGAGAACCAGTACATGATAGGCAACATGTTAGATGTCAGAAGATCCTTAGAGCGTGCAAATGAAAAGCGGCGTGAGATGGAAGAAGCGAATGAGGCGCTGCAGAAGAAGTCGGAGACGGATGCCCTGACAGGACTTTCGAACCGATTCCGTTTGAACGGGCATATGGAAGAGAGCCTGCAGAATATGTTCTACAGCGGTACGTCCTTAGCGGTGGAGATTTTAGATATTGACTACTTTAAGCAGTACAATGATAATTACGGACACCAGGCGGGCGATATCTGTATCACCAGCATAGCGGAAGAATTAAAGGTGATGCAGAGCGAGAAGATTCTCTGCGCGCGGTATGGCGGTGATGAGTTTGTCATTGTCTACTGCAATATGTCGCGGGAGGAAGTGCTAGAGCAGGCACAGAATCTGCGTGAACGTATCATAAACTTAAGGATAGAGCATAAATATTCTCTGGTATCCTCCACGGTAACGATTTCGCAGGGAATTTGCTGGGGTGTCCCTACAGAGGCGACAAAGACGTGGGATTATCTGCACGTGGCGGACATTATGCTGTATAAGGGCAAGAAAAAAAGCCGTAACAGCGTTTACATCGGCGGACTGGATGCAAGAGATGATGTAAAAAGCATAGAATTGGAACCGGATTCGAGAAGCTGAATACAATAAAAGTAGATAGGAAAGCCGACAATCCGCAATCGAAACACAACACAATTCAACAAAGGAAGTGGCAGGAAACGGGAAATTTGAGTGAAGTACCAACTAATCGATTGCTTTTTATAAGTTCTTTGGCAAAACAGGAACAACGCTCCGGAAACTTCCGGAGTACATAGCGATGCATGTCAAAGAAATGGCTTGACAATGAAGGAAATCAGGTATTATAATATGTCATTGTGCTGTCTAGGGCAGAACATGCAGACAGTGCATAGGATAACAGGTAATGTAATCGGAGGGCGCGAAGAAAGTAGCGTCCTTTCGTTTTGTTTACGCGAACAGCGGTAAAAAACACAGAAATGGAGAATAACGTGAAATTTGAAGAATTAGAATTATATCCGGAAATATTAAGAGCAGTAGAAGACATGGGATTTGAAGAGGCAAGTCCGATTCAGGCACAGGCAATTCCGGTTGTGATGTCCGGAGTAGATGTAATTGGACAGGCACAGACCGGAACCGGTAAGACGGCTGCATTTGGTATTCCGATTTTGCAGAAAGTGGACCCATCCAATAAAAAGACACAGGTCATTGTATTGTCTCCGACAAGAGAGCTTGCAATCCAGTCCGCAGAGGAAATCCGCAAACTTGCAAAATATATGCATGGTGTAAAAGTCCTTCCGGTTTACGGAGGCCAGGAAATCAGCAAACAGATCCGTTCCTTAAAGAGTGGTGCACAGATTATCATCGGTACACCGGGACGAATCATGGATCACCTTCGCAGAAAGACAATCCGTTGTGATTTTGTGAATACGATTGTATTAGACGAAGCAGATGAAATGTTAAATATGGGATTCCGTGAGGATATCGAGACTATTTTAGAGTATATTCCGGAAGAAAACCGTCAGACGGTTCTTTTCTCTGCAACCATGCCAAAACCAATCTTAGAGATTACAAGAAAATACCAGCATGATACCGTGACCATTAAGGTTATCAAGAAAGAACTGACGGTTCCAAAGATTGAGCAGTATTACTATGATGTAAAGAGAAAAGACAAGTTAGACGTGTTGACACGCCTGCTTGATTACTATAATCCGAAGCTTTCGGTTGTCTTCTGTAACACGAAGAAAATGGTAGATGAACTTGCAACCGAATTGCAGGGACGCGGCTATTTTGCAGAAGGACTTCACGGTGACATGAAGCAGGCACAGCGTGACCGTGTCATGAAGAAATTCCGTACAGGAAAGACAGAAATCCTGATTGCGACAGACGTTGCAGCACGCGGAATCGACGTGGATGATATCGAAGCCGTCTTCAATTATGACATTCCGCAGGATGATGAATATTATGTACACCGTATCGGAAGAACAGGACGTGCGGGAAGAACAGGACGTGCATTTACATTTGTAAAAGGAAAAGAAGTATATAAATTAAAAGACATTCAGCGCTACTGTAAGACCAAGATTCTGGCACAGCCGATACCGTCTACTACGGATGTTGCCAATGTAAAGGCAGAAAATGTCTTAAACGAAATCAGCCGAATCATTGAAGAAGAAGATTTAAACCGCATGATTGATATTATCGAAGAGCAGGTGAACAACTCTGACTACACGGCAATGGATATTGCAGCAGCATTTTTAAAACAGGCAACCGGCGGTATTCAGGTATCTGTGGAAAAAGCAGAAGATTTTGACTTTGACAATACCGGTGCAGAAGAAGAGGGCATGGTACGTCTCTTCATCAACATCGGAAAAAGAGACCGTATCAAACCGGGCGACATCTTAGGCGCAATCGCCGGAGAGTCCGGCATGCCGGGAAAATTAGTCGGAGCCATCGACATGTATGACAAGTATACATTTGTCGAAGTTCCGAAGGAATATGGAAAAGAAGTTTTACAGGCAATGAAGAATGCCAAGATTAAGGGACGCGCTGTCAACATGGAGCCGGCGAACCAGAAATAAGCAGTAACTTCATCAAATCTTAATAAGTTTGCATATTGGAAGTTCATAAAAGTTCCGCTACAATGTGTATATGATGATTCATAGCACTGGTAGCGGAATTTTTTTATGGCAAAAGAAAAAAAGAGATTCCGGCGGTGCGAACTTTATGCATAAAGAAACTTCGAAGAATGGGAGCGTTAAGAAAATGTACAACATATTGGTATGTGATGACGAAAAGGATATCGTATCTGCGTTAAGTATTTATTTACAGGCGGATGGTTATCAGGTATTTGAGGCCTACAATGGAAACGAAGCACTCGAAATCATAGAAGAGCAGGATATTCATCTTGTACTGATGGATGTGATGATGCCACAGATGAACGGCATTTCAGCGATGGTCAAGATTCGCGAGAAAAGCAATGTGCCGGTGATTCTTCTGACGGCAAAGAGCGAGGACACGGACAAAGTGTTAGGGCTTACCGTGGGTGCAGATGACTATGTGACGAAACCGTTTAATCCGGTGGAATTGCAGGCGAGGGTGAAGTCCCAGCTGCGCCGCTACATGCAGCTTGGCGGAGGAAGCGTCCAGAAAGATACACTGGTAATCGGAGGAATTGAATTAGATGACAAGACGAAAGAAGTGACACTTGACGGAGAGAAAGTTCCGGTGACAAGAACGGAATATGACATTTTAAAATTACTGATGGAACATCCGGGGCAGGTTTTTTCTCCGAATCAGATTTACGAAAAAGTGTGGAAAGATAATCCTTACGGCACCGAGAATACCGTTGCGGTACATATCAGACATCTGCGTGAAAAGGTGGAGTACAATCCGGCAGAACCACGCTACTTAAAAGTTGTCTGGGGACGCGGTTACAAAATGGAAGCATAGAAAAGGAGTAATCTATGAACAAGTGGAAGGGCTCGGCAGGAGCCAAAATAGCGGCATGGGTTCTCATTGTAATCAGCAGTTTTACATTTATGGGCTCTGCAATCGCCGCGATTGCCTGTGAGGAAGCAGGTGTTTATAACAGCACCCAAGAAGAGGCAGTGCAATCATTTTATAAAACGATAGCGGAACGCTATGCATATCGTGCCATGCAGTACCGGGAAACGGAGCAGGACGATGCGGACAGTAATGCGAACTATTTTGAGGGTACCAATTTTTCATACGGTATCTTGAAAACATCGGATACCGCGCTGTCTGAGTATGATTTAAATGATGAGAAAAGTTATGAACAGCGTAACTTTACCGACAAGGTAGAAAAAGGGGATTATTGGGAATACAGCTTTGCGATTACAGACAGTACTACATTCACCTACGGCGATTCTATCTGGGATATCAATTATTATTACCAGAACGACGGGGATAATGAATACAACTATATTGATAAACGAGTCTATGAAATGCAGAGTGGAATTTTCTATTATGACTGCGACGGAACGTATTATCCGGCGAAAAAGATAGAGATTCCGGTTGAAAAAGAGGACGGCAGCAGGATTGTCTTAGAACTGACCTATTCGAAAAAGAGCCAGAATTATCAGGCGCAGGTTTCCTATGAGAATTACCCGACGGAGGAGACTGCAGCAGATGAAAGCTACACAATAGCAGAAGAGACGACTGCTACAGACGAAGTGGCAAGTACAGAAGAAGCGATTCCGGATGAGCAGATTACAGCGGATGTCAGCGTAGACGAACTGGTGAAAGATATCATTCGAAAAGGGAATGTCAGTCTGAACGAACTGGATGGAACGGCACTCGGATATGAGAATTGGACAGAGGTTACCTTAGATGGTTATACCTATGACTTTAGGGACAGCATTACACCGGTCTATTTTTCAGCGGGGGCTACTTCCACATCGGATGAAAAATACGGTGTATATTCTGAAAGCTATCTCAGTGTCGCCTCCAGCGAGGTAGTAGAAAATTATACCGTGATTGCCTTAATGCCAAGGGGAAAACTGATAAATGAGGGTAACTGGTCGGACGGAGATTTGTTCGTAAAGGCAAAGATTGTGATGGGAAATGCATATGCAGCCCGCTATGTGGTCTTTGTGATTGCGGCGTTATCACTTGTGGTATTTTTGGGAGGTCTTATCTTTTTGATTCAGGCAGCAGGACACCGCAAGGGAACGGATGAGATTGTGCTTACCTGGATGGATAAGATTCCGGCGGATGTCTATGCGGTGCTGGCATTATTGGCAGGAGGATTTCTGCTTGGTGCAGCCATAGAGGTCAGCTATCATCTTGGAGAGAGCATCTTCTTTGTAATCATTTTTATGGGACTTCTTCTGGTGTTGGAGCTTTTCGGTATCGAATGTCTCTTGAGCCTGGCAGTCCGTGTGAAGCATGGAAAATGGTGGCAAAATACCGTAATTGCAAAGATATGTTCTGGCATTATCCGTGTAATCAAAAAAACACTGACCGCAGTTCCGTTAGCGTGGAAAGCCGTTTTGATATTTGTGGGAATATCATTTTTGGAATTCTTTTTCATTCTGGTAACGCAATATGCGCTCGGCGCACATCTTTTCCTGTGGTTTGTGGAAAAAATCCTGCTTGCACTTTTCCTGCTAAAAGTGGTTGTAGAGCTGCGGAAATTGCAGGATGCAGGAAGACACATTGCTTCCGGGGATGCGGAATATAAAGTGGATACACGTAGGATGTTCCCTGATTTCAAGGAGCACGGTGAGAACCTCAACAACATTGGAGATGGTATTACCAAAGCGGTAGATGCGCGCATGAAGAGCGAACGTTTCAAGACAGAATTAATTACAAATGTCTCGCACGACATCAAGACACCGCTGACATCCATTATCAATTATGTGGATTTACTGGAAAAAGAAGACTTGCACAACGAGACGGCAGAGGAATATTTAGAAGTGCTTGACCGTCAGTCGGCACGTCTGAAAAAACTGATTGAAGACCTGATGGAAGCATCGAAAGCATCAACCGGTAACTTAAGTGTTACCATGGAACTTTGTGAAGCGGGTGTCTTTCTGGTACAGACAGTCGGAGAGTTTGGCGAGCGGACGGAGGCAGCAGATTTAGACCTCATCATTCAAAGACCGGAGGTGCCGGTTTATATCATGGCGGACGGAAGACATTTCTGGCGTGTCATTGACAACCTGATGAACAACATCTGCAAATATGCACAGCCGGGAACACGTGTCTACATTAATCTGGAGGCAGTGAACGGAAGTGTCACCATCACGTTCCGCAATACATCCAAATATCCGTTAAATATCTCAAGTGAGGAACTGATGGAGCGTTTCGTGCGCGGTGACAGTTCCAGAAATACAGAGGGAAACGGACTTGGATTAAACATTGCGCAGAATCTGACAGAGCTTATGAAGGGGCGCTTTGAACTGATGGTAGACGGCGATTTGTTTAAGGTTGTACTGACATTCCCGCAGGTGCAGGGACCGGTGCAGCAGCAAGAGCCAACGAATCCGACACCGGAAAATCTATAGAACAACTATATGTGTAATTTCAATAACCGGGTGCGTAAGCGCCCGGTTTTTTTGCACCAAAATCGCTTTGAACAGGATTCTTTTTGACAAATCCTTTGCAAAATGTCAGATTCTTGCCTATAATAAGTAAAGCCTGTATACAAGTGAATGAGGAATTGTTCTCTTGTGCACAATGATAAGAAAGAGATTGGTGATGAAATGAACAACAGAGAAAATAATCCGTTAGGAGTAGAGAAGACGGGGAAGCTGCTGCGTCAGTTTGCGATACCGAGCATGGTCGCCATGCTGGTTGGCTCGCTGTATAATATAATTGACCAGTTCTTCATAGGAAGAAGCGTTGGAGAACTCGGTAATGCAGCAACGAATATTTCGTTCCCGCTGTCTATTTCCTGTGTAGCGATTGCACTCCTGTTTGGTATCGGTGGTGCATCCTGCTTTAATATTGCACTGGGAAAAGGAGAGAAGGAAAAAGCGGTCTACTATCTTGGGAATGCAGCCGTATTGCTTTTTACATGTGGACTCGTATTATGCCTGATTACCCAGATTTTTTTAGAGCCGATGCTGTGCTTTTTCGGTTCTCCGGAAAATGTGTTAGAGTATGCAAAGACTTATACCAGAATCGTATCCGTTGGATTTCCGTTCCTGATACTGACCACGGGTGGCGGACACTTAATCCGTGCGGACGGCAGACCGGAAATTACGATGGTCTGCAACCTGATTGGTGCGGTGATTAACACGATTTTAGATGCGGTATTCGTGTTCGGGCTTGGACTTGGCATGGCGGGCGCAGCGTATGCGACTGTAATCGGTCAGGTGATTTCCGGCGCACTTGTCATCTGGTTTTTATCGCACTGCAAGACCGTGACCATCCGAAAAGAACACCTCGTCATCCACAAAGAGCAGGTGGAGCGAATCGCTTCTTTGGGGGCGGCGCCGTGTACGAATCAGATTTCCATGATGATTGTCCAGATTGTGATGAATAAGTCATTGAAATATTACGGAGGACTTTCCGTGTATGGTGAGGCGATACCGATTGCGTGTGCAGGAATTATTTCCAAGGTAAATATGCTTTTTATGTCCTTTATCATCGGTATTTCGCAGGGATTGCAGCCGATTGTCAGCTTCAACTATGGTGCCAGACGCTATGCGAGAGTCAAGAAGGCATATCTGCAGGCGATTACTTGTGGAATCATCATGTCGGTACTTGCATTCTGCCTGTTCCAGTTTGCGCCGAGACAGATTATTTCTATTTTCGGACAGGGTTCCGAGGAATATTACCGCTTCGCAATCCAGTATTTTAAAGTATTTTTATTCTTTACGTTTGTAAACTTTATGCAGCCGATTTCGTCGAACTTTTTTACGGCGATTGGAAAACCGAAGCGTGGTATCTGGCTGTCTCTGACGAGACAGATTATTTTCCTGCTGCCATTTCTGGTCATCTTTCCGCTGTTTCTGGGAATCGACGGTATTATGTATGCCGGACCGATTGCCGATTTAATGGCGGCTATAGTCGGAACGATTATGGTATGGCAGGAATTGAAACGAAAAGAATATCATGAATAGGGTTGCAATGAAGGATGAGTTGTGTTAGCATTAGCCCTGTTACAAGCAAATAGCAAAAAATGGCAGAGTAAGCTATTGTGAGTCACGTGCCGGTGAGACGGGGAGTTGTTCACCGGACGAAGTGTTACAAGGAATTGTAATGCGCTGTGCATTAGTTGCATCCCGCTGCCACATTTAAGATAAGATGAGGAATCTCCTTTTATGTGGCAAAATGCCAGATGAAAGGAGTTTTTTCTATGAAAACAAAAAAATTAGTGTTGAATGCATTGTTTATTGCAATGCATGTTGTGCTGTGCTATGTATCCATTAACCTTGGAAACATGGTAATCACGGTGTCCGGTCTTCCGATTGTCATCGGAGCGATGCTGTTTGGTCCGTCTGCCGGTCTTGAAATCGGTCTGATTGGAAGTTTCCTGAACCAGATGTTAAAATACGGCCTGACACCGACGACAATCCTCTGGATTCTTCCGGCAGGTGTGAAGGGACTTATGATTGGAGCATATGCGAAGCACAAAAACTTCAAACTGAATGTAAAACAAATGACATTTATTACAATTTTAAGTGCGCTTGTAGTTACAACAATGAATACGGCAGTTATGTATATTGACAGCAAGATTTATGGCTACTACTCATTTGCATATGTATTTGGCATGATTGTATGGCGTTACCTTTCCGGTATCGTGACATCGATTGTCTATGTGGCAGTCATTCCTATGCTTATGAAACATATCGCTGTGTTCCGCGACACTCCGGTGGAGGAGAGCAGACAGATTTCATAAAAGGAGAAAGCATTTTTATGCAGAAGAATTACCAGAAGACAATGTATGCCTGTTTTATCGGTTATATCGTTCAGGCAATTGTAAACAATTTTGTACCGTTACTGTTTTTGACTTTTGAAAGTACCTATGGAATACCGATGAGTCAGATTACCACACTTATCACCATCAACTTTGGAATTCAGTTGATTGTAGACCTGTTATCGACCGGTTTTGTGGATAAGATTGGATATAAGACCTCCATTCTCATTGCACACATTGCATCCGCGCTTGGACTGTTAGGGCTTGTTATTCTGCCGGACTTACTGCCGAATGCTTATGCAGGCCTTCTGATTGCGGTTTCTATCTATGCGTTAGGTGGCGGACTGATTGAGGTGCTCATTAGTCCGATTATGGAAAGCTGTCCGACCGACAATAAGGAAAAAGCGATGAGTCTGTTACATTCTTTTTATTGTTGGGGACACGTGGGAGTTGTATTGCTCTCTACCTTGTTTTTCCGCTGTTTCGGTATCGAAAACTGGAGAATTCTCACCTGTGTATGGGTGCTGATTCCAATTATAAATGCAGTTATATTTACGGGCTCTCCGATTGCGCCTCTGATTGAGGAGGGAGAGTCCGGCATGACAATGAAAGAATTATTCCGGAATAAAATGTTCTGGATTCTGATGCTTATGATGGTCTGCTCCGGTGCCAGCGAACAGTCGGTAAGCCAGTGGGCATCCACATTTGCGGAAAAAGGACTTGGCGTCAGCAAGACAATCGGAGATCTTGCAGGCCCGATGGCATTTGCGATACTGATGGGAAGTGCCAGAGCTTTCTATGGAAAATTCGGTGACCGCATGGACTTAGACCGTTTTATGGTGGGAAGCGGTGTGCTCTGTATGATTTCCTACCTCTGTATTTCGCTGTCGTCATCGCCGGTTGTGTCTTTGGTTGGATGCGCCATCTGTGGATTGTCGGTGGGAATTATGTGGCCGGGAACGTTCAGCAAGGCATCCGCCACTCTGCAAAATGGTGGAACAGCGATGTTCGCACTGCTTGCGCTTGCCGGTGACCTGGGCTGTTCCGGTGGACCTACTTTAGTAGGTTATGTCTCAAGTGTGGCATCCGAGAACTTAAAGCGCGGTATTTTGGCTGCGATTATTTTTCCGATTTTATTAATTGTTGGAATTGTTTTGACAAAATCGAAAAAAGACATGACGAAATAGTCTGAAAAAACGATAAACATTATAAAATTATACAAAAATTACATAAAAAATTGGTCAATTTTTTAGCAATAAGCCGTTGAATTTCAAATTGAGAATACTATAATGAAGTTATGAAACAGTGCTGTTAACAATTAAATTCATAAAAAGGGAGGGAAAAGCTATGATTAGTTTTTTCATTTGTCTGTTCTTGTTAATAGGCGGATACTTCATTTATGGTAAGGTAGTTGAGAACACATTTGCACCGGATGACAGGGAAACTCCAGCGGTAAAGATTAACGATGGTGTAGACTATGTTGTAATGCCGCAGTGGAAACTGTTTCTGGTTCAGCTGCTGAATATTGCAGGACTTGGACCAATCTTTGGTGCGATGCAGGGTGCCTTATGGGGACCGGTTGTATTCTTATGGATTACGTTTGGTACCATCTTTGCCGGTGGTGTACATGATTACTTCTCCGGTATGCTGTCAGAGAGAAATGACGGTGCTTCTATTTCAGAAGTCTGTGGTATCTATCTGGGCGGATTCATGAAGAATGTAATGCGTATCTTCAGTGTGGTACTTCTTGTTATGGTTGGTACCGTTTTCGCGGTGGGACCTGCAGGTTTGATTGTTACGTTATTTAAGAACGGAAATGTATCAGGAATTCTTACAAGCACAGAATTCTGGCTTTGGATTATTCTTGCATACTATTTCATCGCAACCTTTATTTCCATTGATAAGATTATCGGACGAATTTATCCGCTTTTCGGTATCTGTCTGATTGTCATGGCAGTGGGCGTTATCTTTGGTATCTTTACACATTCTGAATATCAGATTCCGGAAATCTGGTCAAACTTCAGAAATATGCATCCGAGCGGAACGCCAATCTGGAGCGTTATGTTTATCACGGTTGCATGTGGTGCCATATCCGGATTCCATGCGACACAGTCACCTCTGATGGCACGTTGTATGAAGTCTGAGAAACAGGGACATTTCGTATTCTACGGCGCAATGGTTGCAGAAGGTGTTATCGCTTTAATCTGGGCAGCAGCAGGCTGTTCTATCTATGAAGTGACAGACGGACTCAGCACAGGACTTAGTGCAATCCTTGCAAATGGTCAGTCAGCAGCAATTTACGATGTATGTTCCAAGACAATGGGCGGTGCCGGAATTGCACTTGCAATGATTGGTGTAATTGTATGTCCTATCACATCCGGTGATACGGCATTCCGTAGCGCAAGACTTGTATTGGCAGACTGGTTCCATGTAGATCAGTCCAAATATACAAAACGTCTGATGCTTTGTATTCCGCTTCTTGCAGTCGGAGCATTTATCGGACATCTTGATTATACCGTTATCTGGAGATACTTTAGCTGGACGAACCAGACACTTGCCATGATCGTCCTTTGGACAGCAAGTATGTTCCTGTTTAAGGAGAAAAAGAACTACTGGATTACAGCAGTTCCTGCAACCTTTATGAGTGCAGTGTCTATGACATATTTCTTCTATGCACCGGAGTGTCTGAACCTTGGCACGACAGTTGCTTATCCGGCAGGTATTATTCTTGCAATTGTATTCTTCGGAATCTTCATGTTTGCAACAAGAAGACAGGCAAAGGCAGAAGCTTAAACGAGAGGAAAAGGAGTTGGTCGTATGCTGTGGAAACCACGTTGCCTTGGAAGGCAGTCTCTTGAGAAAGAGGAGCTGGCACAGGATAAGAAAAATTGCAGAAAATTTGGTCCGTGCGGGGTCGGCAAAAAAGCAATTTATCTGAACAGTTTCTATTTTGAAAGAAGATATTATATTCCGTTTGCATCCGTAAAAAGAATTTATAAGAGAATCGCCATGAGTAAGGGCGGTTTCACCGGAAAAGGTCTTTTTGCCACAATTCCCTATCTTGTAGTGGAATACGACAACGGAGAAGAGAAACAGTGCAATTTTAAATTTGAGGAAAATGTAGACTCATTGCTCGCGTATGTGAAGGAGACACATCCGGAAATCAAGCTTCACAGTGCAGAAGCTGAAAAGCGTTTGAGACAGAAGGAGCTCCGTGCCGCCAGCCGGAAAGCAAAGGTGATTTCGGACGAGGCAAAGGAAAACATTCGCGTGTTAGAGGACTGCATGCAGTATCTGAACCGCAACGAGGAACTGAGTATTGCGCTCAGTGCCGGCGCAAAGCGGAAAAGAGTTTACGACAGAAGCAACCCGGCTTATAAATGGGTGGCATTGAGCATTACCATTTTGGGCGTGGCAGCGTGTGCATATGGCATTTATGCGCTGATAACACACGCAGGATTTGCAATGTATTTCCTCTTGTTTGGACTTGCAGCAATCTTTCTGTTTTCCAGTGCAAACGTGCTTCCGACAGCAAAGAACAACAAGAAATATATTGAGTCCCATCTGGAAAAAGCAGTGGATGATATGCAGGCATATATTCAAAAGTATCCGGATTTTCCACTTCCGGCATGGTATGCACATCCGGTTGTGCTGAAACGCATGATTGATATTATGCAGGAAGGCCGTGCAGCTACAATCCCTAATGCATTGGAAGTGCTGAAAAAAGATTTGAAGGCACTGAATGCAAGTGTTGCAGTAGAGCAGGAAGAGTATGACGAGGTCATGGCGATTAAGCCGATGTTCTTAGTCAGGGATTATAATTAAAACAAATATCATAAGCGAATAGAATTCCTCTTAAGTAGATATGTATTTACTTAAGAGGAATTTTTATATTGTGATTAAGCCATTCTTAAGATTAGATGATTTTAGTTGAATGGAAAGAATCATTGTGCTATAAATGAAGTTATAACAAGCAAAGAGAGGGCAGATTTATGGTAATTGCATTATGTATCGTATTAGGTGTGTATGTCACGATGCTGGTTCAGCGTTCAAGGCATAAGGGTGATTACAGATTCGAGGCAGGAACACAGTTCGTGCAGGCATTTTTCTGGGTCACCATCGCGGTAGAAAACTGGTTCAGGGAAGACCGGAAAGGACCGCTGATTTTTATTGGATGTGCGCTTATTATTGTGTTTTCCGTTGTACAGGGAATCTGGGTGTGCCGGAATCATTTTGTGGAAGAAAAATAGGAGAAATGGAAGAGAGCCGCTACACATAGTTATGTGAATCAGGCTCTCTTTTTTGCGGAAAATTCTCATAAGAAAAGCAGTGAATAAGCACGAAAAAAACCGAAAAAAGTTTTGTCTAATCTTGTAGAAACATGGTACTATAAAAGAAGAATATACAGTAAGGTGGGATGAGAGCATGAGTATAATGAAAATCAAAAAATTAGGGGCGGTCTTTCTGACAATTGTCATGGCAGTAACCTGTTTTGGGGGATGTGGAAAGACCCAAAAGGAGCAGGCAACTGTCTACTATCTGAATTTTAAACCAGAGGCGGCAGATACCTGGGAAAAAATTGCAGAAGCATACACGGAAGAGACAGGTGTGCAGGTCAAAATTCTGACTTCTGCAAGTGGAAACTATGAGCAGACACTGAAAGCAGAGATTGCAAAGCGTGACATGCCGACGCTTTTTCAGATTAATGGTCCAGTTGGTTATGAAACGTGGAAAAATTACTGTGTTGATTTAAGCGGGACTGAACTCTATTCCTGGTTATTAGACAAAGATATGGCAGTGAAAGATGGAGACGGTGTGTATGGAATTCCGTATGTTGTGGAGGGATACGGAATCATTTATAACAATGCCATAATGGAAAAATATTTTTCCAGTGGAGCCAAAACGACGTCTTACAAATCAATGGATGAGATAAACACATATGATAAATTAAAAGAGGTTGTCGAAGATATGACGCAGATGAAAGAACAGCTCGGAATAGAGGGCGTTTTTGCGTCGACTTCTTTTGCAGCGGGTGAAGACTGGCGCTGGCAGACACATCTTGCTAACATTCCGGTATATTATGAATTTAAAGATAAAGGAATTTCAGATTCTGACACATTAGACTTTACATATGGAACAAACTATGAAAATATTTTTGATTTATATATCAATAATTCTGTAACAGACCGGACGCAGCTTGCTACCAAAACGGTGGATGATTCCATGCAGGAATTTGCACTTGGAAAATGTGCAATGGTACAGAATGGAAATTGGGCGTGGAGTCAGATTTCGTCAGTGGAGGGAAATGTTGTCAGTGAGGATGATGTTAAATTTTTCCCAATTTATACAGGGGTAGCTGGCGAGGAGAATCAGGGATTATGCATCGGTACAGAGAATTATATATGTGTGAATAAACTTGCTTCGGAAGAGCAGCAGAAGGCATCCATAGCATTTATGGAGTGGGTCTACAGTTCTGAGGAAGGAAAAAATTATGTGACAAATGAACTGGGATTCATTTCTCCATTTAGTACATTTTCTGACGATGAGAGCCCAACGGATCCATTGGCAAAAGAAGTGCTGGCATATATGAATGACAACAGCAAATATTCGGTAAGCTGGAACTTCACGGCATTTCCGAATCAGAAATTCAAAGATGACTTTGGAACGGATTTGCTATCCTATTGTAAGGGTGAAATTGACTTTAATACAGTTGCTAATAATATGAAAAAGTCATGGGCAGAGCAGAAAGAAGCGCAGTAGGAGGAAATTATGGCAAAAGTAAAGAAAATGGGAACAAAAAAGGGTTCTACAATCCGCCGGAAAATAACTATCATGCTGGCAGCGACAGCGGTGAGTTTGATTGCAACCGTTCTTGTGGTTTCGTCTATTGTAAATGAGAAGAACATTACAGAATTGTGTGAAAGCTATTTGTATGATACCTGTATTTCTGCATCTGATACGCTGTATGAAAGTTTTTATGGGGATACGGAGCGAAACGATCTGAGTGTCCGTTTGCAGTATATTTTAAATAACGTTGGAATTGATACGATGGATTCGAGTACCTGTTATCTGATTGATACGGAGGGCAAGTATCTCTATCACCGTGATACTGATTTAATTGGGACACAGGTGCAGGATAACCCGGTTGTGCAGGACGTCTTAGACCGCTATCAGAATGACGGAATGATTACAACAGCTGATGTAAGAAAAAGTGAAGTTGATGGGAAACCGGTTTACATTGCGTTCATGTGTACGGTAAATGATTGGATTGTAGTTGTACAGGCAGATGAGTCGGATGTGCTGGCTCCGATTACGACGATTAATACAATTTCCATTCTTTTAGGGATGGGACTTCTTGTGTTGAGTCTAACAATCGGTTATTTCCTTACTTACAGAATTACAAAACCGATTACGACGCTTACTGATGTGATAAATGATATATCAGAACTGAAAATGAACACAGCCCATCGGATTCCGAAAACCAATGATGAAATTGGGATTATGGCAGATTCGGTGGAACATATGCAGACACAGTTGTCTGGTATCGTAAGCGAATTGAATGACATTTCGGACATTCTGGTAGACGATTCCAATAACTTATACAGTATTTCAAATAAAGTAAATGATGCGTCTTCCGACAATTCGGCAACGAGTGAAGAGCTTGCTGCGAGCATGGAAGAGACGTCAACATCTGCGGAATCTGTCAACGCTAATATTCAGAATATGAATGAGCGCGTTTCGATTGTGGCGGAAGAGGTCAAAAAAGGTACCGCGCTCACGGCGGAGGTTATGGAAAAAACAAATGAAATCTGCAATACGACAAAGGAAGCCGGCAATAAAACTACAGAAGTATTCGCCAAAATTCAGGAGGATTCTGAGGAGGCAATCATACGGGCCAGAGAGGTTGATAAAATCAATTCCCTTGCAACTGCTATTCAGGATATCGCAGAGCAGACAAACCTTCTTTCCCTTAATGCATCGATTGAAGCGGCGCGTGCAGGAGAGGCAGGAAAAGGATTTGCGGTTGTTGCAGATGAGATTTCAAAACTTGCAAATCAGTCAACCAATACGAGTGCAAATATTCTTGAAATTGCCAGCCATGTAAATGAATCGGTTGACGTGCTGACACAGAGCTTAGAAAAAGCGCTGGAATTCATGAAAGTTAATGTCATGGGAGACTATGAGCAATTCATGAATTCTTCGGAAGAGTACAGCGAAGCAACGCAGAGCATAGAGACTTTCATGAAGAGCGCAAATGACCAGATTATGGAAATTCGTGCAGGAATCACAGCAATGGCAGAGTCAATCGATGACATCAGCAGCAACATTAATGAATGTTCAATTGGTGTCAATGACATCGCGTTAAAGACGACCGATGTTGTTGCACTAACGACGGAAACGTTTGAACGTACCACAAACTGTAAAGAATCAGCAGAAAAATTGCAGGAAATTACATCCAGATTCCAATAAGATGGAGATACCGCCGGCCCTTACAGGGTCGGCGCTTTTTTTCGGGCATTGCAAATATCAGCTGAAACCCGTATACTACAATCTATGAAAAAGAAAATACACAACCTAAAATTAATAACATTTACTAGCATAACTATTCTTGCAATCGCAGTATTCTGGGGAGGCAATCATAAAAGTGCCTCATCGGAGCAGGAAGCCCGGACGGAAGAATCCGCCCAGACACAACAAAGTACAGAAAATACCTCCACCACCGAGCAGGCAGACGGCATACAAACAACCGCCCGGCAGGTTGCAGACATTAAACAACAGCCGGCAGGCACAGAAGTTGATGTGTCAGACCTATCCGAGGAAGAAAAGGCACAGTTATTTTATGCAACAGAAATTACAGATGATATTTTTGCGCGTATCAACGGAGTGTCGTATCAGGAAAACAACGAGATTTCCAGAGAAAATCTGCGTTATCTTCGCGTGCTTCATATCGGAACAAATGGAAATACATATGTAGGCGAAATGATTGTGAATGAATCCATCAGCGAAGATGTATTAGAGATTATGCAGGAACTTTACCGCGTGGCATACCCGATTGAGAAAATGGTGCTGATTGATGAATACGGCGGGGATGATGAAGCGTCTATGGAGGCAAATAACACGTCAGCCTTCAATTATCGCAATATATCGGGTTCCGGAAAACTTTCCAAGCACAGCTATGGACTTGCAATCGATGTGAATCCGCTTTACAATCCCTATGTGAAAAATACGGCGCACGCAACCATTTGTCAGCCGCAGAATGCCCTGGATTATATTGACCGCAGCAGAGAATTTTCCTATAAGATAGACGAAAATGACTTATGCTATCAGCTTTTTACAGCGCATGGATTTACCTGGGGTGGTTCCTGGAACAGTGTAAAAGATTATCAACATTTTGAAAAATAGAACGGAGTTGAAGGGATTCGAACCCTCGTGCCCCCTTGCGGAAGCCAACGCATTTCGAGTGCGCCCCGTTATGACCACTTCGATACAACTCCGTATAAAGAAAACGGTATAAAAAATACTTATTTAGTATACCATATTTCTGGTAAAAAACAAGAAAGACATTATGCGGATGTCTGTTTTGTGCAGACAATTCGATAAATTTAGAGTTTCGCAATTACTTAAAATATATTATAATAAAAAAGTATCGTAATGGGCAACGTTTTAGAATGGTTGCCGGATTTTACAGGAAAGAATAGTTTGCGAGGTGTATCGTAGCTGGAAAGGACTGGTAGAGATATGAAAAGAATCGGAATGTTGACAAGCGGTGGGGATTGCCAGGCATTGAATGCCGCAATGAGAGGCGTTGTAAAGGCTCTGAGTGAGAATGTAGATGAATTGGAAATTTACGGTTTTTTAAACGGATACAAAGGACTGATTTACGGCGATTACCGTCTCCTGACGTCAAAGGATTTTTCGGGAATCCTGACGAAAGGTGGAACGATCCTGGGTTCTTCCCGCCAGCCATTTAAATTGATGCGTGTACCGGATGCAAACGGTTTGGATAAAGTGGAAGCCATGAAAAAGACATACGCAGACCTTGCACTGGACTGTATTGTCATTTTAGGTGGAAACGGTACGGAGAAGACAGCGAACCTTCTCCGGGAAGAGGGACTGAATGTGGTGCATCTGCCGAAGACCATCGACAACGATATTTACGGTACGGATGTGACATTTGGATTCCAGAGTGCGATTAACATTGCAACAGATGCCATAGATTGTATTCATACAACGGCGGCTTCCCATAACCGCGTGTTTATCGTGGAAGTCATGGGGCACAAGGTTGGATGGCTCACGTTATATGCCGGAGTTGCAGGCGGCGCGGACATTATTCTGCTTCCGGAGATTCCATACGATATTGAAAAAGTAATTGAAGCCATTGATAAGCGGACGAAAGCGGGAAAAGGTTTTACGATTCTTGCAGTGGCAGAGGGCGCAATTTCAAAAGAAGATGCAGCGCTTTCAAAGAAGGCATATAAGGAAAAACAGAGTAAATCCAAATATCCGTCAGTATCCTATGAGATAGCGGACAAGATTTTTAAAGAGGTAGGCGTGGAAGTGCGCGTTACCGTGCCGGGACATACCCAGCGAGGCGGAAGTCCGTGCCCATATGACCGTGTGCTTTGCACCAGACTTGGCTCTGCGGCAGCAAAGGCAATTATGGATGAAGATTATGGCTGCATGATAGCGATGATTGACGGAAAAACCAAGCGCGTGCCGCTTGGCGAGGTGGCCGGTAAACTGAAAACAGTTGATCCGGACTGCCAGATGATAAAAGAAGCAAAGCGGATTGGAATCAGCTTTGGAGATTAAGAGAGGTAGTTTTCGATGTCGTATACGGCGTTATATCGCAAATTCCGACCACAGGAATTTGAGGATGTAAAAGGGCAGGATCATATTGTGACGACCCTGAAGAATCAGATTAAGCATGACCGAATCGGACATGCGTATCTGTTTTGTGGTACAAGAGGAACCGGAAAGACAACAATTGCGAAGATTTTTGCAAAAGCAGTCAACTGTGAACATCCGGTAGACGGAAGTCCGTGTGGGGAGTGTCCGACCTGCAAAGCCATTGCAGCGGGCACTTCTATGAATGTAATTGAGATTGATGCGGCGTCTAACAACGGTGTAGATAATATCCGCGAGATACGCGAAGAAGTGGCATATCGTCCAACCGAAGGAAAATACAAAGTCTACATCATCGACGAGGTTCATATGCTGTCGATAGGAGCGTTCAACGCACTTTTAAAGACGTTAGAAGAGCCGCCGTCTTATGTCATTTTTATTTTGGCGACGACGGAAGCGCATAAGATACCGATTACAATTTTGTCGCGCTGCCAGCGTTATGATTTCAGAAGAATTTCCATTGACACGATTGCGGCAAGACTGCAGGAACTGATGAAGGAAGAGAATATCAATGTAGAGGAAAAAGCAATCCGTTATGTCGCAAAAGCAGGTGACGGCTCCATGCGAGATGCGCTGAGTCTGCTTGACCAGTGTATTGCATTTTATCTGGGGCAGGATTTGACCTATGAAAAAGTATTAGAGACCCTGGGGGCAGTCGACACGGAGATTTTTAGCCGCTTGCTGCGTCAGGTATTGGCAAAAGATGTCACCGGCGCAATCGCAACCCTCGAAGAACTTGTAATTGAGGGTAGAGAAATGGGACAGTTTGTGGTAGACTTTACCTGGTATCTTCGTAACCTTCTGCTGGTGCAGAGCTCCGACGATATGGAAGATATTTTAGATATTTCGGCGGACAATCTTGCGCTGCTTAAGGAAGAAGCGGAGATGGTCGAGGCGACAACCCTGATTCGTTACATAAGAATCTTCTCGGAATTAAGCAATCAGATACGTTATGCGAGCCAGAAGCGTATTATGATTGAGATTGCAATTATCAAGTTATGTAAACCAGAAATGGAAAAAGACTACACGTCACTGATAGACCGCATTGATTCTCTGGAGAAGAAAATGGAATCAGGTACATTTGTGACAGCAGCGCAGGGCGCAGGAATGGCGCAGACACCCTTGACGGGCACCGTAGAACCGGTGAAGGTGGCGGAACTCCCGAAGGCGATTCCGGACGACATCAAACAGGTTATGTCGAATTGGAATGCGATTCTGTCGGAGATGGGCGGAATACCGCGGAACTACTTAAAGAAAGCGAATCCGACGCTTGGAGCAAATGGAGCGCTGATGCTGACATTTGATGATGAAAATGCATATGAATTCATCAATCAGAACCGATCGGGATGTCTTGACGAGTTTAAGACGGTGATTGCAAACCGTATTGAGAAACAGGTGGAGATTCTCCTGAAGTTCAATGACAGCGGAAGACCGGGAGCGGAAGTGTATCCCGACTTAAGACAATTGATTCAATTTGATATTGAAGAAGAGGATTTTTAAATCCGCAATACAAATAAACAGTGAGAAAGGAAATAAGAAAATGGCAAAAAGAGGTGGATTTCCAGGAGGAATGCCTGGTAATATGAACAATCTGATGAAGCAGGCGCAGAAAATGCAGAAGCAGATGGAAGAGGCACAGAAAGCATTAGAAGAAAAAGAGATTACAGCAACAGCAGGCGGCGGAGCTGTAGAAGTTACCGTTTCCGGCAAAAGAGAGATTTTAAAAGTGAAATTGTCCGAAGAAGTTGTTGACCCGGATGATATCGAAATGTTAGAAGACTTGATTATGGCAGCAACCAACGAAGCACTTCGCAAGTTAGAAGAAGAATCTTCTGAGTCTATGTCAAAAATCACAGGAGGATTAGGAAGCCTTCCATTTTAAGAGAAAATAAGAAAAGAATCAGGGGGCCAGAAGCTTAGGAAGCTGCCTTTGGCACCCTGATTTTTTATGTAATTAGGAAATTACAACTTCATTTTGAACGCCGGGTCTGCCGGGTAACCGCTCGCGCATTTTTGCATGGCGCGCTGGATGCTGTCGGCAGAATTGCCCCAGTCTTTATCCTTGTTGCGGTGGTCATTTTTCTCAACAAACCAGGATACTTCCTCCTGCAATCGCTGCAGGTTATTCTGCATCAGTGAAAAGGCAGCCGGATAGAACTCTTTTTTCTGCGCATCACTTAACTTATTTTCCGCGGATTCGATTAAGTCGCGGAAATGTGGAACGCAAAAGCCCTTGCTGTTCAAAAAAAGCTCGCGGAATTCCTCATTTTTCTGGTACAGGCTGAAAAACGTATCCAGATAGCGGTTGTAGATTTTGTGAAAATGGTCGCAGACATAACAGGACTCTTCCTTCTCCAAAAGCCATGCACCGAGAGTGGTTTTCGGGTGCTTTGAATCGGCATCCGTTCTTTTCATGCGGTCAAAAAGACCGGCTTTTCCCGGTGTAAAATCTTTTAACTCTTTTGCTAATTCCTGATTTAATTTCCGTAGATGCGTACTCAGAATCAACGCACTTCCCAGACGATTCCCATAATCGTACATCATTTTATAATGGTGGCGGCAGAAGCCGAGTTCATCCGTCTGCATACGGATGTCATCCTCCATATAAGCAGAACCAAGAATAAACGATACCGCGTGCTGCTCCGCAGCCCGCTCCAAATTGCAAAACGGACACTCATCACCCGCCTTAAAAGCATCTATTAATGGAATGGTAGCAATATTTTCCTTCATATAAGACTCCTTCATTTTTGGTAGTGTAATAATGTATTCAATAGCAAAAGCATATGCTATTTTTCAGGAAAAAGCAAATACCGTCTTGTAAAACGAAATTTTTTCAAGTAAGATAATAAAGTATGTAAAGACAGAAAGAAAGGCAGGTCATTGGTGTGGATTATTACAGCAGCCAAATCAGCAAATTAATTGAAGAATTGTCCGGGTTACCGGGAATTGGTGCGAAATCTGCGCAACGATTAGCATTTCATATTTTAAATATGCCCGTAGAGCAGGTGGAGAGCCTGTCGCATGCAATCATAGATGCACGGCGCAATATCCGCTACTGCAAGGAATGTTTTACACTCACAGATGATGAACTTTGCCCGATTTGTAAAGACCCGGCAAGAAACCATAAAGTGATTATGGTGGTGGAGAATACAAGGGATCTTGCGGCGTATGAGAAGACGGGAAAGTTTGACGGTGTCTATCATGTACTTCACGGAGCAATTTCGCCGATGCTTGGAATCGGTCCCAATGATATCCGGTTAAAAGAACTGATTCAGCGCTTAGAGCAGGATGTTGACGAGGTAATTATTGCCACGAACTCGAGCTTGGAGGGGGAAACAACTGCAATGTATATCAGCAAGCTGATAAAACCGACCGGAATTAAGGTAACGCGAATCGCGAGCGGCGTGCCGGTTGGCGGCGATTTAGAGTATATTGATGAGGTAACTTTACTTCGCGCCCTTGAGGGAAGAACCGAATTATAGGGGAACCTACGGGGAGCAGGTTAAGATAAATAAAACCGGTTCAAAAGAACCAAGAGAAAGGAATTACGATGACAAACTTAGAATTACAAATCACAGCAAATGAAATTCGTAAGGGTATCGTCACAGCAGTACACAGTGCAAAGTCCGGACATCCGGGTGGATCACTTTCTGCAGCAGACATCTTTACTTATCTGTATTTTGAGGAGATGAACATTGATCCGAAGAATCCGAAGATGGAAGACCGTGACCGTTTTGTCTTATCAAAAGGACATGTAGCACCGGGACTTTATGCTACACTTGCGCAGAGAGGATTTTTCCCGAAAGAAGATTTGACAACGCTTCGTCATACAGGATCTTATTTGCAGGGACATCCGGATATGAAGCACATTCCGGGAGTTGATATGTCTAGTGGTTCTTTAGGACAGGGACTTTCTGTTGCAGTCGGAATGGCAGCAGCAGGAAAATTTGACCAGAAAGATTACCGTGTTTACGCACTTTGCGGAGACGGAGAGATTGAAGAGGGACAGATCTGGGAAGCAGCTATGTGGGCTGGATTCCGTAAACTGGACAACCTCTGTGTGATTGTAGATAATAACAACTTGCAGATTGATGGAACTATCGATGAAGTATGTTCTCCATACCCAATCGACAAGAAGTTCGAGGCATTTAATTTCCATGTCATCAATATCAATGGAAATGACTTTGACGAAATCCGCGCAGCCATGAAAGAGGCACGTGAGACAAAGGGACAGCCGACCGCAATCATCGCAAAGACATTAAAAGGAAAAGATGTTTCCTTCATGGAAAACGAATGTGACTGGCACGGAAAAGCTCCAAACGATGAGCAGTATGCAGTTGCAATGGCAGATTTAGAGAAAGTAGGTGAAGCATTATGTCAGAAGTAAAGAAAATCGCAACAAGAGAAAGCTATGGTAATGCTTTAGTTGAAATCGGAAAAGAACATGAAGACTTAATTGTATTAGACGCAGACTTAGCAGGCGCAACCAAGACCGGTATCTTTAAAAAAGCATTTCCGGAGCGCCACTGGGATATTGGAATCGCAGAAGCCAATATGACAGGAATCGCAGCAGGACTTGCAACCTGTGGAAAAGTACCGTTTATCAGTTCTTTTGCCATGTTTGCAGCAGGACGTGCCTATGAGCAGGTTCGTAACGCAATCGGTTATCCACACTTAAATGTAAAAATCGGTGCAACCCATGCCGGTATCTCTGTCGGAGAAGACGGCGCAACACATCAGTGTTTAGAAGATATTGCATTGATGCGCGCAATCCCGGGAATGGTAGTGATTAATCCATCCGATGACACAGAAGCAAGAGCAGCCGTAAAAGCAGCTTACGACTATGTGGGACCGGTTTACCTTCGTTTCGGACGTCTTGCGATTCCGGTTATCAACGACCCTGAGACCTACAAATTTGAGATTGGAAAAGGTGTTGTTTTAAAAGAAGGAACAGACGTTACCATTTTTGCAACAGGACTTGAAGTAAACGAGGCGCTTGAAGCAGGAAAATTGTTAGAAGCAGACGGAATCCATGCGGAGATTATCAACATCCATACGATTAAACCATTAGATAATGAACTTGTAGTTAAATCTGCAACAAAGACAGGAAAAGTCGTAACCGTAGAAGAACATTCCGTCATCGGCGGACTTGGAAGTGCAGTCTGCGACGTCTTAAGTGAGCAGGCACCAACTAAGGTATTGAAAATCGGCGTGAACGATACCTTTGGGGAATCCGGTCCGGCAGTGGAACTTATCAAAAAATACGGACTTGATGCACAGAGCATTTATGAGAAAGTAAAAGCATTTGTACAGGCAAAATAATTGTACGGCAAAAGCTTGTATAAACTAACATAAAAACGGACAAAATTACAGGAAAAAAAGAGGGAGAGAATCAGACAAGGGAAAAGTCTGGTTCTTTTCCTTTTTTCGTGTCGAAAAGTTTTTGGAAAGCCGACAGTAAATCGTCAAAAAAAGAGTGGAAAATATGCTACATTTTTCTTTGAAAAGGAAGGATACGGAAACGCGCCACAAGGGAAAATACCTGGCGGCAGACACCTGTCCGCAAGAAGAGAAAGGAAAGATTTGGGCATGATTGAAATTATCCGGGATGAAAACGAAACGGGTACAAAAGAGAATGGGCTGCCAAAAGAGATACGTCAGATAGGAAATGCGGACGTGGGGGACCGCATTTATCTGGAAGAAAAAGTGTATCAGTACCTGCACCGGCAGACAGGCTGGGGAGAAACGGTATTCGGAGAAGGACGGAAAGTATTTGTTCTCCTTGGAAAAATTGAAAATTATGCCGGGCAGAAATGTGTTTTTGTGGAATCGGCGATTGAGATAGAGGAGATTACATATTTAGACGGAGTTCCGGTCTGGAATGACAAGACATGGGGATATGTGTTCCAGCGCATGAAAAAATTCTCCGAAGAAATGATTGTAGTCGGCTGGGCAATGGACATTAAGGACAGTGCGCCGAGCCTGACCGACCGGCTGATTGGCGTTCACATTACGCATTTTGGCGGCAAGCATCAGGTGCTTTTCCTGCTGGATTCCATGGAAAAAGAAGAAAATTTTTATTGTAGCAGACAGGGAAGACTGCGTAGGCGGGAAGGGTTTTATCTTTACCATGATAAAAAGTCGCTGGCGGCAATCGAGGATGAAATGCCGAGGGCGGATGTCACGATAGAGCATGCGACGGTCGAGACTGATTTGGAACGTATTTTCTGGGAAGAGGAGAATGCGGTGCCGGAAAAAGAAGTTGCTGCGGATACCCAAACAGCAAAAAATAAGGAAAATGCTGGAAAATTCCGTGCACAAACGCTTGAAGCGGAAGAAAATAAGGAAGGATTTCATTTTTCGCCGACGTATCTTCTGGCTGCGATTGCACTCGTTTTGATTGTAGCAGCATATCAGAACAACTCGCAGATGCGCAAAATGAGTGAGACAATTGCGCAAATGAATGTTGCGCAAACCATGTTTGGCGGGACAGAGGAAGTGACCGAGGAGACGACGCAGGAAAAGATTGAGGTCGAAAAAATAAACAGCAGCCTGGAGAGCCGGGTGTCGGATACGCAGACCGCAACGGAGGCGGCTCAGACGGAGGATACGGCAGAGACTGCAGCACAAGATGTGCAACAGACGGCGGAGACTGCAGCGCAAAATGCGCAAGATACGGCAGAGACTGCAACACAAGAAGCGCAACAGGACGAGACCGTGCAGGCGGCAGCGGAGACAGATGGAACCGCGGCGGCAGAAGCTTCGACCGGAGATGAGACCGCGCAGACGGCGGCAGTATCGGAAACGCAGACTTATCTGGAACAGGGATATTACATTGTGCAGCAGGGGGACAATCTGGAGGGAATCTGCTTAAAGGTATACCAGACGACCGCAATGATGGATAAAATCTGTGAGGCAAATGGAATCGAGAATTCCGATGAAATATACGAGGGACAGTATCTGACACTTCCGAAATAATTAAGATGAATTAGAGACATGGATGTGTTATAATAAGCGAAAATAAGAAGAACACAGTCAGGTGTAAGGAACGGAAAGTATAAAGGAGAACGAATGGCAGACACAGGAAAAAATGGATTCCGTACGGTGGAAATGGATATGGAGGAGTACGAGAAAAAGCTCCGTGAACACCGGAAAAAGATAGCAAAACGAATGATAACAGTGATTGCCGCGGTACTGCTTGTTGTGGCAGGCACGGGCTTTTACTTTTCACTGAAGACGTATGACGATTACGAAGTGCGTTCGAGCACGGAACGTGCAGACACACAGGCAACTATGTTTGAAGAATTTCAGGGCAATATCTTAAAGTATAGCAATGACGGGGCATTTTATACGAATGAGGACAATGAATATATCTGGAGTCAGGCATTTGAGATGGCAAAACCGATGATAGATGTCTGTGACGGATACTTCGCGATTTATGACGAAGGCGGGAATCAGATATACATAATGACGGCGGAGGGGCTGCAGGGGAGCATTGAGACGACAATGGCAATCCAGCAGGTCTGCATCGCCAGTCAGGGAACGGTAGCCGTTCTGATGCAGGAGGATGCGACCGCATATTTGCGCCTATATGATAAAAAAGGCGGCGACCTTGCATCCGGCGAGATACATAGCGAAAAGGGCGGTTATCCAATCGCAATGGCATTGTCATCGGATGCGCAGAAGATGGCGGTGTCGATGATAGACATCAATGACGGAGACATTAAAACTACAATCGCTTTTTATAATTTTGGCTCCGTAGGCCAGAACGAGATTGATAACTGCGTGGGAACCTATTCTTATTCCAATGCAGTTTTTCCGGAGATAGAGTTCGTATCGAGTGACCAGATGCTTGCGTTTGGCGGAAATGAGATTGTTATTTTCGAGGGAACGCAGAAGCCGCAGGTGAAGGAAGAGATATTTCCAGAAAAAGAAGTGAAAAGTGTTTTCTTCAATCAGGATTATTTTGGAATCATCACCAGCAATGACGATGAAGAAGTGACACGGCATATGACGGTATATAATATGAAAGGAACAGCCATCATGGAGCGTGACTTTTCCATGGAATATGAAAGTGTTGAATTTTTGTCCAATAACGAAATCTGTATTCGGAATGCAAATGCGTGCGAACTTTATACAATCCGTGGAATTTTCAAATTCCATTATGATTTTGACAAAGATTTATACCGGGTGATTCCGGGAGGTACGGACAGGAATTATACATTCATTCTTGACGGAGTGACAGAAAATGTCCGATTGAAGTAAGGAAGGATACAAATGAACTGGTTATTTATCGTAGTAATATTGATTTTAGGATTAAGCATATATCGTGGATACCGCAAAGGATTTTTGAGGATTGCATTTTCGCTTGTGGCGTGGATTCTAATGTTTGCATTTGTGACATGGTCATCGCCGTATATTGCAGCCTATCTCACAGAGCATACAGCGCTTGCAGACAAGATTGAAAAAGAATGTGAGACGCGTCTGAGAAGTACCGGTCAGGAAAAAGTGAGTGAGACGGGAACGGATGCCGGACAAAACACATTAGAAGAACTAGGAATCAGCCTTCCGGATTCTGTCTTGGAAAAATTGCAGCAGCAGGTGACGGGCACTGCAAATGAAGTGATAGAACAAAGCGGAATCTATCAGCAGATTGCAAATGTGTTGACAACATTCATTATAAAAGGAATCTCCTTTTTCTTAGCACTTGTATTAGCGCTTATCCTGTTTGCGCTGATACAGGGCGTTTTGGGGATTGTTTCCGAGATACCGATTATTCATGGTGTGAATCAGGGACTTGGCACGGTTGCAGGAGCGTTGTACGGGATGGTTTTCATCTGGCTTGGGATGTTTTTGATTGCATTATGTGCATCAAGTGATGTGGGAAAAGGTCTTTATTCCTATATACAGGAAAATCCGCTTTTGACATTCCTGTACCAGAATAATCCGATATTGCTATTGCTGTAGGCTGGGATTTTATCAAAAAAATTGCAATAATAAATAGAAGAAGAACAATAGATATTGGGGGTGCAGAGGACTGTACCCCCAATATCTTATTATTGAGAAAAACAGTTGGACAGGATAATAAAAAATATCAAAGAAATTTATCAAATTTATGTTGACATAGATTTAGAATGGTGGTAATATTATCAAGCTAACTCGTGAGAGCAAGCAAAGCGGAATCAAAAACGACTTAAAGCAGAGCTGGAAAGCTTCTGAAAAAGTTTTTGAAAAAGCGAAAAAGATGTTGACAACAAAGTTTGCATCTGATATAATAGCAAAGCTTCTTACAACACAGAAGCAGACGGCAAGACCGACATGGAAGTTTGATTACTTGACCAACAGGAAGAAATCCGTCGCACAAAGTTTTTTTGAACAGATAAGTTCAAAAAGAAAAATAAAAAAGTTCTTGACAGAAACGAAAGTTTTTGATAAGATATAGAAGTTGTCGCTGAGACAACGA
>CAKRDK010000009.1 GCA_934309475.1 uncultured Roseburia sp. | reverse complement strand
TATGGCGAGATAGCTCAGTTGGCTAGAGCATACGGTTCATACCCGTAGTGTCGAGGGTTCGAATCCCCCTCTCGCTACTCTTGATGAAACTAGAAAACGGTTGTTTTCTAGTTTTTTTCTTTGTGTAATAGAAAATTTTGCTTCTATTATGAAAAACGATTTGCGAGGACTGCACTGCGGTGGAGTTGTGCAATGTCGCAAATGCGACCCGCCGCAGGCGGAGAATCCTGCAAGCAGGATTCTATTAAAAAAAAACAGAAGAAAAGGGAAAGAGATGTTATGAAGAAGTTATTCGTATTTGGAATTGCAGGAGCGATTGTATTAGCAGGAACAGGAATGGGTGTATATGCTCATAATGCAGCCAATGCATTTGAATTAAAGGCAGATAACGTAGATGTAGAATTAGGCGATAAATTAGGCCAGAACATTGAAAATTACATTACAGGCGGTAAAAAGGCTTTAGCAGGTGCAGCATTGGATGTTTCCGCTGTTGATACGTCAAGCGTAGGTACATATAAGGCATCTGTGACGTATGGGAAAAAAGAATTTGAATTTTCGGTGAACGTAGAAGACACTACGGCACCGGATGTAAAACTTCAAAACGATGGAAATTTTCAGATTATTACAGGGGAGACACTTTCCGGAAAAGATATTGTAGCAGAAATGGATGATTTGAGCGGTATTTCAAGTGTAACATTTTCAGATGCAGTGACAGTTGATGAAGAGGAAAAAGATTTGTTATCTGCTGTTACAATTAGTTATGATACAGATGGAACGTACAATAATACGGTAACTGTTACAGATAATAATGGGAATATCACAAAAAAGGATATTATCATTCATGTAGTAGAAGACTATGCAAAGCACATAAGCGGTTTCCATGACTGGACGGTTGAACAGAATGCAGATATTGACTTTACAAGTGGAATTGAAGCGGATGAAAGAATCGCATCTGTTACGGCAGGAGACATTGATTTATCACAGACAGGTGATTATACGCTTGCATACAATATCGTAGGTGATGATAATGAAACGACAGTGGAACATACTGTAAATGTAACCGTTGTTGATGCATCAACAGCCCAGACAATGGCAAATAATGGAGAGACTGTTTATGTGAGCGGAAATGCTACAAAAGCAAAAGAAATAAAGAAAACAACATCTTCTGCCAGCACAGCTTCTAATAGCACTGCGGCAGCAAATTCTGTTTCAGAATCTAGTGATAGTAGTACAGTCAATACAGGCAGTTCTGCTTCTACAACAGATAATGCATCATCCGGTGATTCTGAATCACATTTTTATGATTCATGGGAAGTAGGAACAGAAATTGACCTTGGTGAGGTAATAGATAGCAAACAGTCAAGTGATGGAAGTATTTGGAATTCTTATGATTCAGTTGAACTTCCGTAATAGAAAGTGAGTGCCTAGTTGTGGCATATAGAAGGGAAAGACACAACATATGAGGCACCGTAACCGTAGATTGGTATAATAAGAAACGTCATATGTGACATTGTATGCAGAATGATAGGGTAGAATTATGTATGGCTAATGCTGGCAAGCATAAACAATATTTACAGGATAAAGTCATACCCGGAATGGAAAAATACCGCAGAGGTATGAAAAACAGGGTGCCAAAATCATACCCGGAAGAGGAAAGTGCTGGGAAGGTATGAAAAAGCGAGCACCAACATCATACCCCCAAGGGTAAAGCGCCACAGAGGTATGAAAAATAGGACACAAAAATCATACCTGAACTTGAAAATTGCATCAAAGGTATGAAAAAGCGAGCGAAAACATCATACCTAAAAGGGAAATATGCATGGTAGGTATGAAAAAAGCGTAAAAATCATCATACCTTTGCGGGATAAATGGATATGCAGGTATGAAAGAGCGTTAGATGATATTCGCGCAACTTTCTCTACCCAAACGCCATGTAACATGTTATCATAAAACAGTGTCTGGAAAATGCTTCCAGACACGAAAATAGCTTTGACAGAATCAAACATGTTATGATAAACTACCTACAGTTAGATAAGACTAACCAGATTCGACTTTGCAGCTTAAAACTTGCAAAGTCTGAATCAACAATAGTGAAATGAGGTAGAACATACATGAAAAGAATTCTTTTTGTCATATTAGGCTGTTTATGCCTTGGTTTAGGAACGGTGGGCATCGTGCTTCCGCTTCTCCCGACGGTTCCATTTTATCTGGCAACCGTATTTTTCTTTGCAAACAGTTCCAAACGTCTTCACGACTGGTTCACTGGGACGAAGATGTACCGGAAACATCTGGAATCGTATGTCAAGAAAGAGGGCATGACAGTCAGAACTAAAGCAACTATTATGTCAAGCGCGTCCTTGATGATGGGAATCGGCTTCCTTTGCATGAGCCGTGTTCCAATCGCAAGAATTGTGCTTGCAGTTGTATGGGTATGTCATATCATCTACTTTGTGTTTATGGTAAAGACAATCCCGGAATCGGAGGAAAGATGCGAGTAGGAATGGGTTACGACGTCCACAAATTAGTGGAAGGAAGAGATTTGATTTTAGGCGGAGTGAAGATACCGCATACATTGGGATTATTGGGACATTCCGATGCGGATGTGCTGTTGCATGCAATCATGGATGCACTGCTTGGAGCAGCAGCGCTTGGAGATATCGGGAAACATTTCCCGGATACCGATCCGCAGTATAAGGGAATTTCCAGCATCAAATTGTTAGAGCATGTAAGAGATTTGATTCAGGAAAAAGGATATATGGTGGAAAATATCGATGCAACCATCATTGCTCAAAAGCCAAAGATGCGTCCGTACATCGAACAGATGGAGCAGAATATTGCAGAAGCACTTGGCATTGATGTAAGCCAGATTAATGTGAAAGCAACCACAGAGGAAGGACTCGGATTCACCGGGACAGAGCAGGGAATTTCCTCACAGGCAATCTGTGCACTGACTACATTATATGAGAGTGCGGTCGCGGTAGCAGATTCGTCATCCGGTTGTGCAGGATGTGGCGGCTGCCAGGGCGCAAGATAGCAGCATCCCCCAAAGCCAAAGAAAGTCGGACTATCACAAGGTATGTGCCAGTCAAATAGAGCAAAGAGAGCCAGACTGCAACAGAATATACGATATCCAATCGGAGCAAAGAAAGCCGGGGCTGTCACATAAATCTGTGCCAGCCCCGGCTTAATGTTTATAATAAGGTTCTCGTAGAACCTTGCAAAATCAACTTATAATGTAATTGCAATGTTTTTCCAGGCTCGGAGGAGTCTGGATTTTTTTTCTTTAAAGAGTCAAGCAAAATGGTGGCAGCCTCCTCCCCGGCTTCCTCATAGAAGAAGTGGACGGTGGTGAGCGTCGGTGTTGTCACTTTCGAGAGGGTGCTGTCGTTTAAGCCGGCAACCTGAATCTCGGAAGGGATGGCGCGTCCTGCTTCCCGCACCGCCATCATTGCGCCGACGGCAAGACTGTCGGTAGCACAGATGAGCGTGTCAATTTCGGGGTGGTCAGCTAAAAGAGCCTTGGCATGTTCGTAACCGGACTCCGTAGAAAAAGCACAGGTGTCGGTGAAAATATTCTGTTCCGGAAAATGGGCTTCCTTTGTGGCATCAAAAAAGCCGTTGAATCGATTTTTTCCGACAGAAATATCGTTTGGGTTTGCACTTAAATAACCGACGGAAGAAGCGGTCGGAAGAAGTGTCTTGGTAAGCTCGTAGGCTGCGGAATAATCGTCATGGTAGACACATGAATAGCCATTTAGATTCTGTCCTAAAATCACGATCGGGACGGAGAGCTGTTCGAGCATTGCCATGTGGTCTGCAGTAAAGATTGTGCCAAGTAAAAGAATCCCATCGACATGGTTTTCACGGAAAATCGTCAGGTACTCTAATTCCTTCTGCTCCCGGTTTTCTGTGCAGGCGAGCAGAAGCTGGTAGCCGTTTTCGGTTAAGACGCGGCTGATACCGGACACCATACGGCTGATGGAGTCGGAATTGATTTTTGGAATGATGACACCGATAATGTGTGTTTTCTTGCTGCGTAGCGTCTGCGCGGAAGCGGAAGGCTGATAGCCCGTCTCCTCGATAACTTTCTGGATGCTGATTTTCTTATCTTCGCTGACATAGCCGTTATTCAAGTAACGCGAAACGGTCGCACGTGAGACGCCGGCAAGTTTTGCGATTTCATTTATATTCATAGAAATAACCTCAACTTTCTATCAGTGTGAGAACATTCTCACGCTATAAGAGCAAAATTCATTTTATGTAATGGGAAATGCGTTCCTATTCCATAAAAATGCTTTGCGGGAATCCTGTAAGCAGGCTTCTTTTCTTATCATATCAAATTTTTTCGCAAAATACAATTCCATAAAATTTGTCTAAATTGCATAAAAACGAGTAAAAATAAATGTGACAGATTCCTAATTTACATGAAAAAATTGCAGTGCTATAATACAAACAAGATGTGAGAACGATTCCACACTGAAAACAAAATGCAACAGAGCAGTAAAATGCCTGGAAAGAAATGGGAGGAAAAACTATGGATTACCGGAAAGCAGCACAAGGTGTTTTGCAGAACATCGGGGGGAAGTCAAATATTGTATCTGCAGCGCACTGTGCAACGAGACTGAGACTTGTCATTGCAGATAACAGTAAATGCTCTAAGGAAGCCTTAGAGGAAGTCGAAGGCGTAAAGGGCGTCTTTGAAGCAGCAGGACAGCTTCAGATTATTTTTGGAACAGGAATTGTCAACAAGGTATATGAAGAATTTATTGCGCAGGCAGGAATTGAGGGCAGCACGAAAGAGGATGTCAAACAGGCGGCTTCCGCAAAGCAGAATTGGGCGAAGCGTGCAATCAAGACATTGGGCGATATTTTTGTACCGATTATCCCGGCAATTGTCGCAAGCGGACTTTTGATGGGACTTTTAGAAGGATTGTGCAACGTATGGCCGGACATGGCAAATTCAGGAACTTATACGATTATTCATTTATTCAGCAATGCGGCATTTGTATTTTTACCAATTTTAATCGCCATCAGTGCAGCTAAAACATTTGGCGGAAATATGTTTTTGGGTGCTGTTATCGGAATGATTATGATTCATTCAGACTTGCTCAATGCGTGGTCAGTGGCAGGCATGAATGCCTCCGATATTCCGACAGCAAGCGTGTGGTTCGGGCTTTATGACGTCAAGTTAGTCGGCTATCAGGGACATGTCATTCCGGTTGTAATCGCAGTATGGCTGATGTCTGTAATTGAAAAGAAGCTGCACAAGATTGTGCCGGAAATGATAGATTTATTTGTAACACCGCTGGTAACGGTTTTGGTGACCGGTTATATGACATTGACAATCATCGGACCAATTTTCTCTACGATTGAGAACTGGGTGTTGACGGGAGCAAGAAACCTTATTTCCCTGCCGTTTGGAATTGGCGGCATGATTATCGGTGGATTATATGCACCTACGGTTGTAGCTGGTGTTCATCATATGTACAATGCGATTGAGGCGGGACTTTTGAGCAGCACCGGAATCAATACCTGGATGCCGATTGCGACAGCAGCAAACGTGGCACAGGGTGCAGCAGCACTTGCAGTAGCAGTGAAAACAAAAAATGCAAAGACAAAATCCATGGCATTACCGGCTTCCTTATCCGCTTTTTTAGGAATTACAGAACCGGCAATCTTTGGTGTCAACATCCGCTTTTTCAAATCTTTCATTGCCGGATGTATCGGAGGAGCCTGTGGTGGTCTTGTGGCAGGATTGACAGGCGTTGGAGCAACCGCCTATGGGGTAACCGGAATTTTCGGATTCCTGATTACCACCAATTATACCGCACAGTATGCACTCATCATTTTGGTATCGGTTGCAGTGGCATTTGCAGTATCGTGGGTACTTTACAAAGACCCTGCTGATGAGAAAAAAGAGACATCGGAAATCACCGAGACAAACGAAGTTTCCTATGTGAAAAATCCAATCCGCGGTGAGGTCGTTGCCTTAAGCGAAGTGCCGGATGCAACATTTGCAGGCGAGGTGTTAGGAAAAGGATTTGCTGTTGTGCCGGAAGAGGGAAACGTGATGGCACCGGTTGATGGAACCGTTTCAACTGTGATGGATACCGGTCATGCAGTCGGCATCGTTGGAAAAGACGGTGTAGAGCTTTTGATTCACGTCGGCATTAATACCGTAGAACTAAAAGGCGCACACTATGATGTCAAGGTAAAAGAGGGCGACGTGGTGAAGGCAGGCCAGGTACTGTTACAGTTTGAAAAAGAGGAAATCGAGAAAGCCGGCTACAATACAATCGCGCCTGTAATTGTGATAAACACAGACGATTACAGTGAGATTTCTCTGGTGAAACGTGGTAAAATGAATACAGGAGAGACTGTTTTAGAGATTAAGAAATAGTGCAACAAAAAATGTTTCATACGCAAGGATGGAGATTACAATGAAAAAAGAAACCTATCGTTTACAATATCATTTGATGCCGCCGACAGGCTGGATGAACGACCCGAACGGACTTTGCTATTTTGCGGGAGCATACCATGTGTTTTTTCAGTATTCCCCGCATGATGCGCTCGGAAGAACGAAATACTGGGGACATTACCGCTCAAAGAATCTGACAGACTGGGAGTATCTTGGAATTGCAATTCGAAGTGACTGTCCGTGGGATAAGGACGGTGCATACTCCGGCTGTGGATTCACGGAGGATGGGAAAATGGAGCTTTTCTATACCGGAAATGTCAAGGAAGAGGGCAAACATGACTACATTCATAGCGGAAGAGGCGCGAATGTGATTCGGATGACAAGTAAAGACGGGCTTCTTTTTTCGGAAAAAGAACTGCTCTTGACGAACCGGGATTATCCAAAGGATTACACCTGCCACATCAGAGATCCAAAGGTCTGGAAGTGCGGCGATACCTATTACATGGTATTAGGCGGAAGAAAAAGTGACGATACCGGAGCTGTTTTGCAGTACCGGTCAAACGATAAAATACACTGGGAATTTGCCGGTGAGATTACGACAGAGGAGCCGTTTGGCTACATGTGGGAATGTCCGGACACCTTTTCGCTCGGTGGAAAAACAGTGCTGATGTGTTGTCCGCAGGGCGTGGAGCGGGAACGTTTCCGTTTCTGGAATGTGCATCAGAGCGGATATTTTCTGCTTGATGACCGTGAAAAAGAAAACCTGGGCGGAACCTGTAAAAAAGAACAATTCCATGAATTTGACTTTGGATATGATTTTTATGCACCGCAGACAATGGAAGACCCGAAGGGAAGACGGATTTTGTTTGGCTGGGCAGGAATGTCTGAGATGGAGCCGGAATTTGACAATGCACCGACCATCGAGGAAGGCTGGCAGCATTCGCTGACATTGCCACGTGAGCTGACATACCGGGATGGAATCGTGTATCAGTATCCGGTGGAGGAAATTAATGCCCTGCGGGAAGTGGCAGTGACGCTTTGCAATGGGTCAAATGCCATCTTTGAATCGGCATTTGACTGCGAGATTCGTTTTCAGGAGGACACCGCCAGGAAAGAATGTCTGCTAGATGAGGACGTTCACATTTTGTGGGAAGATGGAATCCTTTCTGTCACACTCTCAAAAGAAAGCGGACGCGGCAGAGGAAAACGTGAGATACAGCTTTCGGAATTAAAAGAACTTCGCATTTTAAAAGATGTATCCATGTTAGAAATTTATGTAAACCACGGAGAGGCGGTGTATACAGCACGCTATTATCCGGAAAACATAATAACTACAAACGTAACTATTACAAACAGTGCGGATGCCAGACTGTATCCGATGAGAAAAATGGAGGTAGAGAGTCATGTTGACACAGAAGCAGAATCCTAGATTGCTCGCAATGGGGGAAGGACTGATTGATTTCGTGCCCGCAGAACCGGGAAAGGCAATCCGCGATGTCAGTTCCTTTTTGCCCGCAGTAGGCGGGGCACCGTGCAATGTGTGTGCGGTTTTTGCAAAATTAGGCGGTGAAGCTGCGATGATTTCCCAGTTTGGCAGAGACCATTTTGGAGATAAAATTGTGGCAGAACTGGAAGAAAATGGCGTGGACTGTACTTACATCAGAAGGACGGATGAGGCAAACACATCGCTGGCGTTTGTGGCATTGAAGGAAGACGGCGGACGTGAATTTTCTTTTTACCGCAATCCGGCAGCCGATATGCTCTACCGGGAAGAATATTTAAAACCAGAATGGTTTGACGGCGGATATGCGTTTCATTTCTGCTCCGTCTCGTTGGGAGATTTTCCGATGAAGGAGGCACACCGCAAGGCAATCGCCTACGCAAAGGAAGCGGGAATGTTGGTAAGCTATGATCCAAACCTTCGTCCGGCGCTCTGGGAAAGCGAAGAGAAAATGGTGGCAGCCGTCAGAGAATTTGTGCCGTATGCGGATATTTTAAAAGTTTCCGATGAAGAAATCGAACTGATTGCCGGTACGAATCAGGTGGAAAAAGCGGTGGAGACATTTTTTGCACAGGGCGTTTCCATGGTTTTGTATACCAAAGGCGGTGACGGTGCGGAAGTCTATACGAGAACGAAAAAGGCAGCAGTGCCTGGCATCCGCGTGAAGGCGGTCGACACGACCGGCGCGGGAGACGGATTCATCGGCGCGTTTTTATTTGGCTTGTGGAGAGAGGGCATCACAAAACAGAACCTCGAACATGTTTCCGAGGAAACATTAGAGCATTGTCTTGCTTTTGCAAACCGTTTTTGCAGTATCAGCGTGACGAAAAAGGGCGCAATCCGTTCGTATCCGTCCTTAGAGGAAGTGGAACGATAGAACTATAAAAACAATTCAATGATAAATACAATCACACAGCAGGATACAGACACCTGAAAAAGACTTGCACCCATACATGCGGCGGCAATTCCGACAGCTAGGGCGATGGCACCGGAGATTGGGCTTTGTGTTGCCTCGGTGATGGCAGGAAATGTCATGACAGCTAGTGTGACATAAGGCACATAATAAAGAAATGATTGTATAAACTGATTTTTAATCGGCTTGCGGATTAAGGTCAGCGGGAGCACACGGATGGCGTAGGAAACGAGTGCCATTATTGCAATATAAATATAGTTATGATGCATGATGTGAGTCCTCCTCATTTTTTACCGGAAATAAGATAGCGGCTGCACCGGCAATCAGAACCGTCAGAAGAATTGTTCTTGTACCGCCGGATAAATTCGAAATAACCGGAAGATAACTGCCGGCAAAGCTTAAGGCAAAACTTATCACGACAAGACCGGCGACGATTTTATTTTTCCTTGCAGGCGGAATGATGATAGCAAGGAACATGCCGTAAAGGGCAACACTTAAGGCACTGACGATGCGGGCAGGGAGAACGTTTCCAGCGATGATGCCAAGGGCGGTTCCGATAGACCATGCCGGTGCGGCGAGCACAATGGCTCCATAGGTGTAAAACGGATTCAGGTATCCGGGTCTTGCAATCGTGATGCCAAACAATTCATCCGTCACATCATAGGCAAGAAAGAGCCGGTGATAAAATGGGGTGTCCGGTGAAAAGCGCTGTGCAAGTGCGCAGCTCATCAGCAGGTAGCGTGCATTTGAAATCAGTGTGATGATTGCAACTTCAAGATACGCTGCATTTGCTGCAATCAGCGTAAAAGCCGCATATTCTCCGGCGGAGGCATTGTTTAAAAGACTTGCAAAGAATCCCTCCACCGGGCTTAAACCGGCATTCCTTGCAGCGATGCCGAGTGAAAAAGAGACGGCGAGATAGCCGAGTGAAATCGGTATTCCATCGCGCATTCCGTCAAGAAATGTTTTCGAATCGAAAGCATACGCGGGACGCGCGTTTTTTTGTATGTTTTTTGTGCTCATAGAAAAATCCCCTTTGTAAAAAATCAACTAAGGGAAATTATAGCAATTTTGGGTGAATTCGTAAATATGATAAAATTGACAAGGGTAAAGAAACAAGATAAAATAATTGTATTGCTAATTTGTGGAAATAGCAAATATTTAGAAAAGGGTAGGATGAAGTTATGAAAAAACAAATAATTTCTAAGATGTTTGCCATAATGTTAGCGGCAACGCTGGCTATTACAGGCATGGCACCTGCGACGGCATATGCAAATGAAATTATGTCAGAAGAAACAGAAACAGCAGAAGAGACAGAAGAAGTAGAAGGAACAGAGACAGCAGAAGAGACAGAAGAAGTAGAAGAAACAGAGACAGTAGATGGAACAGAAACAGCAGAAGAGACAGTGGAAGAGTTCGACGAGGTTGTGACTGCGTCTAACAGTTTTTCAGACAAGCAGTGCGGAGAGAATGTATACGCATCATTGTCAGGTGGAACGCTTACATTGAGCGGAAAAGGAGCGACTTATAATTCCACAGTTTTTGGCGCCGGAGAGTTTAGAAATTTCGGAGACGCTATTCGCGAAATTGTGGTTGGTGATGGAATCACATCAATCGGTACATGGTTTTTTGCAGGACTGAATAAAGTTGAAAAGGTGACATTAGGTTCCGGTCTGGAAACAATCGGTGAAAGTGCTTTTTTTGGTACAACAGTGGGAAAATTAAAATGTCCTTCCAGTTTAAGAACGATTAGTTTACAGGCATTTTACAATGCATCTATTACGAGTGTGTCATTGAATGATGGATTGGAGAAAATTGATGCGAATGCATTCTCGTTAAATAATAGTTTGAAAGAAGCAGTGATTCCGGAAGGCTGTGCAGTGTCAGATTCAGCATTTCCTGCAAGTACAACGCTTCACTATAAAACAACGGTTACTTTGAATGCGAATGGTGGAAACATAAGTGGTGCATCGACAAAGAAGATTATTCAGTATGAAAAAGAAACATATGGTAAACCAACAAAACTTCCAACTCCGGTCAGAGATGGATACGACTTTTTAGGCTGGTATGATTATACAGATGGCGAGGTTGGAGATGCTGTTGCCGGAACAAGTGTAAGATATCATGCAGTTTTGATTGCAAAATGGTGTAATCACAGCAGTAAGGTGGTAAAGAATAAGAAATCATCTTCATACACAAGTGAAGGTTACACAGGGGACACGTATTGTTCAAACTGTGGAAAACTTCTTGCGACAGGTAAGACGACAGAGAAAAAGGTATTAGCTGCACCAAAATTATCTTCCATTGATAATACTGCAAAAGGTTTAAAGATAAGATGGACAGTGTCAAAAGATGCAGAGGGATATTATGTATACCGCCGTGTGGATGGCAAATACAAGAAGATTGCAAAGGTAACCGGAAATAACACAAAATCATATGTAGATGAGGATGTAAAGTCAAAGACCGGTAAAACATATTCATATAAAGTATGTGCATATCATGGAAAAGCAACCAGCAAGCTCACGGGTGCAAAATCACAGGTACGTGCTGCATCGACCAAATTTAACACAGCAAAAAGCAAATCCAAAAAGACAATGAATTTAGAGTGGCAGAAAGTAAAAGGAGCTACAGGTTATCAGGTACAGTATACGAAAGATAAAAACTTTAAGAAAAATGTAACGACGAAAAAGATAAAGAAGAATTCAACAACTACAACCAAGATAAGCAAATTATCTTCTGGTAAAAAGTATTATGTACGTGTACGTTCTTATGTTATCGTGAATGAGAAAACATACTATTCTGGCTGGACAACTACAACAGTAAAAGTTAAATAGAAAAACAAAGAAATGCATCGGTTTTATCCGATGCATTTTCGTTTTGTACACACTGACATTTTTAAAATTTGCATAGCCTATAAAAATAGGTTGTATTTCTCCTACAATTTACATATAAGATGAGTAGAAGAGAGGTGCAGATTATGACAATTGATACAAATACAATGATTTCTATTACAGAAGCAAATCAGAATTTTTCGAAGGTAGCCAGAGTAGTTGATGAACATGGTACAGCAGTGATTCTTAAAAATAATGTGCCACGATATCTGGTGATTGATTTTAGTAAAGCAGAGCAGGAGAAAATCGCATCCACTGAGGATGTATTTGCGATTTCGGAACGCCTTATAAAACAAAATATGGAGGCTTATGAGGTGCTTGCTAAATGATGCGATTGAGCAAAGAGCAGGTACTTTCACTTCATAGAAGACTGATAGAGGTGACAGGTGGCGGTGATGGTATCCGTGATGAGGGAATGTTGGATTCAGCACTTTCAAATCCATTTCAGTCTTTTGGGATGAAGAATTATATCCAAGTGTACAGGCAAAAGCGGCACAGCTTTGCTTTGGAATCGTAAAGAATCATCCTAGGGTGGATGGAAATAAACATTGACAAATCGCCGGAAAGTGCATAAACTATAGTAGGCATAAAAAAGTGCGGAAGCATTTATATAGAAAATAGAAAGAAGAAAGGCATCGAACGGAAAGAGTAGAAGAATGCAGGGGTCTAAGAGAGAAGCTGTCACTGGCTGTAAGCAGCTTTGGCGTCACATCTTTGAAGTGCATCCGGGAGCCGGTCTGACGAACGGGAAGAATCAGTAGTCAGGCACGTCTGACATACGTTACAGGTCAAGAGGGAAAATCAAAGATTTTAAATAGAGTGGAACCGCGGATAAATTCGTCTCTAGGGTAAAAAGAGACATTTCTGCGGTTCTATTTTTTTCAAAGGAAACCGGTTTGGAATAGTTACCTTTGAATATAGGAAGGGAGCGAGAATTTTGGGTTTTATTCAGTATATGAAAGAAGAATTTCAGGTAATACAGGAGCGGGATCCTGCCATCAAAAGTCCGATGGAGGTGCTGCTTTATCCAAGCTTTCGTGTTATGCTAAGTTATAGGCGGGCACATAAATTATACCTGAAAGGACATTACTTCTGGGCGCGTTTTGTGTCGCAGAGGGCAGCGAGAAAAACAGGAATCGAGATTCATCCGGGTGCGACCATCGGAAAAGGATTTTTCATTGACCATGGAACCGGAGTTATCATTGGTGAAACTGCGATTGTAGGTGATAATGTTACAATGTATCAGGGCGTGACATTAGGCGGAACAGGAAAAGAAACCGGAAAGCGTCACCCGACCATCGGCGATAACGTCATGATTAGTGCAGGTGCCAAAATCATCGGCTCGTTTACCGTCGGTGAGAACTCAAAAATTGGAGCGGGCAGCGTCGTGATCGAGGAAGTTCCGCCCAACTGTACCGTAGTTGGTGTGCCGGGAAGAATTGTGAAGCGCGATAACATGAAGATGCCGCGCAGCGACATGGATCAGTGTCATTTACCGGACCCTGTCAAGGAAGATATTACAGTGCTGCAGAAAGAAAATGCAGAGTTAGTCAACCGTGTGCTTGATTTAGAGCAGGAATTGAGACTGCTCAGACAAAATAAACGAACTGCTGTTATGTATGAGGAGAGAAATCTTGTCATGGCAGAGAAAAAAGAACAAGAATAGAGAATGGAGAAGTTACAATGGAAAACAAATTCAAATTTTACAATACGTTAAGCAGAACCGTAGAGACCGTTATTCCAAATGTGGACGGTAAAATTGCAATGTATACATGTGGACCTACCGTATATCATTTCGCACATATTGGAAATTTAAGAAGTTATATCATGGAGGATGTGTTAGAAAAAGCACTCCGCTATGTGGGATATGACGTAAAACGTGTCATGAATATTACGGATGTCGGACATCTTTCTTCCGATGCAGATACCGGAGAAGATAAGATGTTAAAGGGTGCGCAGCGTGAGCATAAGACAGTCATGGAAGTTGCAAAGTTTTACACTGATGCCTTTTTTGAGGACTGCCGCAAATTAAACATCAAAAAACCAGACGTAGTTGAACCTGCAACAAACTGTATCCCGGAATTTATCAAAATGATTGAGGGATTGTTAGAAAAAGGATATGCCTATGTGGCAGGCGGCAATGTTTACTTTGACACTTCAAAATTAGAGGATTACTATGTATTTTCTTCCCAGAGCGAAAAGGAACTTTTAGTCGGAGTCCGTGATGATGTTGAGGAGGACGCGAACAAGAAAAACAAAAACGATTTCGTACTCTGGTTTACAAAATCAAAATTTGAGGATCAGGCATTAAAATGGGATAGCCCTTGGGGCGTCGGTTATCCGGGATGGCACATCGAGTGCTCCTGCATCAGCTTAAAACATTTAGGAGAATATATGGATATCCATTGTGGTGGTGTGGATAATATTTTCCCACACCATACCAATGAGATTGCACAGTCTGAGAGTTATTTAGGACATAAATGGTGCAATTACTGGTTCCATGTACAGCACTTAAATGACAAATCCGGTAAGATGAGTAAGTCAAAAGGAGACTTTTTAACCGTATCTTTGTTAGAAGAAAAAGGATATGACCCGATGGTATACCGTATGTTCTGTTTACAGTCCCATTACCGCAAACCATTAGAGTTTTCCTATGAGATTTTAGACAATACGGCAGCAGCCTACAAAAAGCTGTTAAAGAGAATCGCCGACTTAAAGGACGAGGGTGCCGTAGAGCAGGACAAATTCGACCAGATGAAAGCAAAATTTGAGGATGCAATCTGCAACGACTTAAATACATCCATGGCGATTACCGTACTCTATGATTTACTCAAGGCAGATATGAATGACAAGACAAAATTAGAGCTGGTAAAAGACTTTGACCGTGTGCTTTCCCTCAACTTAACCGGCGGAGTGAAAGAGGAAGAGACCGGAATTGATGCAGAATTAGAAAGCTTTGTGCTTGCGAAAATCGAGGAGCGAAAAGAAGCGAAAAAAGCAAAAGACTTTGCAAAGGCTGATGCAATCCGTGATGAACTTGCAGCAAAAGGAATTGTAATCAAGGATACACGTGAAGGTGTCGTATGGCACAAAGCCTAAGAAATTCAGGCATGGAAAGTGTGTTACAGTATACTTTAGGAGGATGTTTGAGTGGAAGAGAAGATGAAGATTGACTCTTATATCAGAGAGCAGTTTGAGGTAAAAGATGTGGATATCCGCACGTATTCACCGCTGGTACTCGCTTATATCGGGGATGGAATCTATGACCTGATTATAAGAACAGTTGTAGTTGGGAAAGGAAATACAAAAGCAGGTGAACTTCATAAGCGTACAAGCCAGATTGTAAAAGCACATACACAGGCGGAGATGATGGAAATTTTACTGCCGCATCTGACCGAGGAAGAGGAGAGCATTTACCGCAGAGGAAGAAATGCCAAATCACCTACCATGGCAAAAAATGCCACGATGTCGGATTACAGAAAGGCGACCGGTTTTGAAGCACTGATGGGCTACCTTTATCTGAAAGATGAAGTGGAGCGCATGGTGGAGCTTGTAAAGCTTGGAACGGACGGATTGAAGATAAAGTTTTAGAAAAAGGAGATTACATGGGATACGAAGAATTGAAAATCGAGGGAAGAAATGCTGTTTTAGAGGCATTTCGTTCCGGTAAGACCATTGATAAATTATTTGTGTTAGATGGCTGTCAGGACGGACCAGTCCGCACCATCATAAGAGAGGCAAAAAAACACGATACCATTCTTAATTTTGTAGAAAAAGAGCGCTTAGACCAGCTTTCTGAGACAAAGAAGCATCAGGGTGTTATCGCGATGGCAGCAGCCTATGAGTATGCGGAAGTGGACGATATTTTAAAGAAAGCCGAAGAAGCAGGCGAACCGCCGTTTATTTTTCTGTTAGATGGAATCGAAGACCCGCATAACTTAGGTGCGATTATCCGAACTGCAAATCTTGCCGGGGCACATGGTGTCATTATTCCAAAACACCGCGCAGTCGGACTGACCGGAACGGTCGCAAGAACTTCTGCCGGTGCCATCAATTACACACCGGTGGCAAAAGTGACAAATTTAACTACGACCATAAAAAGCCTGAAAGAAAAAGGAATGTGGTTTGTCTGTGCAGATATGGGCGGAACAGAGATGTACAAGCTTGACTTAAAAGGACCTATCGGTCTTGTAATCGGAAATGAGGGCGAAGGTGTGAGCAAGCTGGTAAAAGAAAACTGTGATTTTGTAGCGTCCATTCCGATGAAGGGAGATATTGATTCCTTAAACGCATCTGTGGCAGCAGGCGTTCTGGCATATGAGATTGTGAGACAGAGACTGCAATCATAGTACAAATTGGAAAGGAAAAGGTGTAAAAGTGAAATCTTATCAGGCGTTGACGGATGAACAGCTTATTCAAAAGTTAAGAGATGGCGATGAGAAAGTCATGGATTACATTTTAAACAAGTACAAACCTTTTGTAAGAAAAAAAGCAAATGCCATGTACCTGATAGGCGGGGAGACCGATGATCTCATCCAGGAGGGGATGATTGGTCTCTTTAAAGCCATCCGGGATTACAAAGAAGAGCGCGAGGCAAGTTTTTTTCATTTTGCGGAGCTGTGTGTAACCAGACAGCTCTACAGTGCCGTGGAGGCATCCAACCGGAAAAAACATGCTCCGCTTAATTTTTATATTTCATTTTCCGCCACGGAGGGGGAAGAAGGGGCAGCCATTGAGGATATGTTAGGGACAGACAGCCTTTCAAACCCGGAGGAATTAGTCATCAGTCAGGAAAATCAACGGATTTTTTTTGACAGGCTGCGCCAGAAGCTGAGCGGCTTTGAGCGGGAAGTGTTAGACTTGTACCTTTCCGGAATGAATTACCAGCAGATAGCAGAGCAGATGAAGAAAAGTCCGAAATCCATCGACAATGCGTTACAGCGGATTAAGGGCAAGATACGATAACACCAAAAAACCTGATAAATTCAACATCCATTGAATTTATCAGGTTTTCCTTATAAAGCTGGTAACGGGAATCGGACCCGTGACCTCCGCACTACCAATGCGACGCTCTACCGACTGAGCCATACCAGCATCTGTTAAGTTGTCTCAACACGCAATATTTTACTATATGGAAAATTAGTTGTCAAGATAATTATGAACTTTTAACGGAAAACTTTAAAGAAAGGCACAAAGTCGAGACAACTCGCATAAAATGAACAGAGGATGCTTTTGCATCGGAAGAAAAAAGAAAGGCGGGCAGTGAGATGGCAAAAAATTGTGTGTTTTTGATGGCGGTGGATACAAAGAAATGGTGCAGGGCGGCAGTTATCAGGGCGGTCAGGACAATGGCGCAGACAGCAGTCGCGCTGATTCCGGCGGCGGTGAGCATTTCGCAGGTGGATTGGAAGCTTGTACTAGAGACGGCAGTGCTGTCGGGGATTGTATCTATCCTGACGTCGATTGCAGGGATTCCGGAAGTAAAATGTGAGGAGACGGCAGAGACTCAAAACGAGGAAGAAAAGCCATAGAACGCAAGTGGTGGAAAAAGAGAGAAAAAACGGGAATGTATGGGGAAAAGCAAGACAACATAGATGCTTTAACGGAAAAGGCGGAGGTGGTCTTGCTTTTTTGCAGGCAGAAATGTTACGCTGAAAGAGCGAAAACGCATGCGGGGATACCGGAAAGAAAGTGTAACAAAAAGCTGGAAACAGGATTTGCAACTGAAAACGTTTCATTCATAGTTTGAAAAGAGGGGTGCATATGTCTTATTACGAGACCATGTCGTTGTTGTTTGCATTTGGAATGTTTCTTTTGGCACTAATCAACTATCTGGACCGAAATCATAAGCGGTAATTAAAATACAATGCCCCTGCATGCGTTGCTTTTTCTGACAAAATACCATGTGTTAATTTCTGGATAAGTGTGATATAATAACGAATGCATAACACTTTAGAACGAAGAGAAAGCGTGAAGAGATGAGCACGAAAAAGAATAATTTTTTAAAGCAGGCAGGAATTTTAGCAATTGCAGGAATTTTGTGCCGTATCATAGGAATCTTATACCGGAGTCCGTTGACCTCCATTATCGGGGACGAAGGAAATGGTTATTATACATCAGCCTATAATATCTATACTATTATCTTATTATTATCTTCTTACAGCATTCCATCTGCTGTATCGAAAATTATCGCAGGAAAGCTGGCAAGAAAAGAATACCGCAACGCACAGCGCATTTTTAAATGCGCCTTAGGTTATGTGCTGGTTGTGGGTGGTGCTGCCAGCTTGTTTACGTTCTTTGGAGCAGGATTGTTCCTAGAGGGAGAGGCAAGATTTGTCTTAAAAGTATTTGCACCGACGATTTTTATCTCCGGTTTTGTGGGAGTGCTCCGCGGCTATTTTCAGGCGCACGGAAGCATGATGCAGACTTCTTTTTCACAGATTGTGGAGCAGATTTTAAATGCCGTTGTCAGCATTGTGGCGGCGCATTTATTGATTGGACTTGTGGCGGAGAAGGATGAGACGACACGGGCAATCTATGGCGCGGCGGGAAGTGCATTAGGAACCGGAAGCGGTGTATTCATTGCATTTTTGTTTATGCTTGGGGTCTATTTTTTAAATGCGAATTTCATTAAAAGACGAATCCGGCACGATAAAACAAGAAGAGAAGATACATACCCTGAAATTATCAAAATGCTTTTTACCATGGTGACACCGATTATCATGAGTACGTTTATCTATAATTTCAGTACCTCGTTTAATCAGGTGGTTTACACCAAAGTCATGATTTATGCGAAGAATTTTACAGCGGCAGAAGCGGCAACCCAGTACGGTATTTTTTCCGGAAAAGCAATGGTTATCATCAACATACCGATTGCGATAGCGTCCGCGATGTCTTCGACGATGATTCCGACAATCTCGGCGAGCAGTGCGAGGGGCGACCGCAGGGAGACCAACATAAAGGTGGAGAATGCAATGTTTACCACGATGTTGATTGCAATTCCATCTGCTGTCGGACTTGGCGTTCTTGCAAAACCGATTATGCAGCTTCTTTTCCCGCAGAAAAATTCGCTCGACCAGGCAGCGTTTTTGCTGGCATGTATTGCAATTACGGTTGTATTCTATTCGCTTTCAACATTGAGCAATGGTATTTTGCAGGGAATCGGAAAAGTAAATCTTCCGGTTCGGAATGCAGCGATTGCACTTGCGATTCAGACCGGACTGCTGGCGGCATTACTTGCATTTACAGACTTGAATTTATATGCATTAGTCATCTGCCTGATTGTGTATTCCGGCATGATGTGTGTGTTAAACAGCATTTCCGTGCGCCGTGCCATTGGCGTGCGAGAGAATTTTAAAAAGATGTTTTTTATGCCGCTTTTTGCGGCGGCAATCATGGGAGTGGCAGCGCGCCTTGTCTATGAGGGCGTTTATATGCTTTACCCGAGCAACACGATTGCACTTTTGCCGGCATTGGTGGTAGCAGTAGCCGTCTATTTTGTAGCTGTTTTGAAACTTCGTATTTTGACGGAGGAGCAGCTTTTAGATATCCCATATGGGGGAAAAATATTGCGGGTAGCCAGAAAGCTTAGAATTATGTAACGTAAACTTTGCACAGTTGAAATGTGCCGGGTCTGCGTTATGCAAAATATAAATAAAAAGGAAAGGCAGGAAAAAGCAATGGAAACAATGGACGATTTCAAAGAGGAATTAGAGGCGTCTTTTCGCCAGATCAAAGAGGGAGATATCATTTCCGGTACCGTTATCGGTGTAAATGAGGAAGAGGTTGTGCTCGATTTGAAATACTACACACAGGGCATTATCAAGGTTGAAGATTTAAGCAACGACCCGGATTTCAACGTGTTTGAGGAAGTCAAAGAAGGGGATGTCATCGAGGCAACCGTGGTAAGACGCGACGATGGTCAGGGAAATATTCAGCTTTCCAGAAAAGAAGCCAATGATGTGCTGGCATGGGAGAAGCTGCAGCAGATGATGGACGAGCAGACGACAGTCAAAGTCCGCATCAAGGAGAGCGTTCCGGCTGGCGTCATCACTTATCTGGAGGGAATCCGCGCATTCATTCCGGCATCCCAGATTTGTCTTGACTATGTGGAAGAGACGGATAGCTGGATTGGAAAAGAAATAGAAGCCCGCATCATCACGGTTGATCCGGAAAAAGAAAAACTGGTTTTATCCGGAAAAGTTGTGGCAAGGGAAGCCGAGCAGGAAGAACGCAATCACAAGATATCTATGATTGTACCGGGAAGCGTGTTAGAGGGAACGGTTGAGAGCCTGATGCCTTACGGTGCATTCGTGAATTTAGGCGATGGCTTAAGCGGATTGGTTCATATCTCCCAGATTTGTGAGCGGCGCATTAAGAAGCCTTCCGAAGTGTTAAAAGAGGGACAGAAAGTTAAAGTCAGGGTATTGAATACCAATGACAACAAGATTAGTCTCAGCATGAAAGCGCTTGAGGAAGAGATGATTGACACAGAGCCAGTAGAAGAATTAGAGGCTTACACATCGACAGAGAGCGCAGGTACAAGTTTAGGAGATTTGCTTTCGAAATTGAAATTATAAAGATGAGGAAGGGACCGATTGGCGCATTTTATTTTAAATTCTTATAATAAAACACAGCGAGCTGTGTTCTGTCCCGCAATTCTAATTTTTCTAAGACGGAACTTAAGTAATTGCGCACGGTGCCTTCACTTAAATACAGGCGTTCTGCAATCTCTTTGTTGCTCAGTCCGTCAGCAATCAATTCAATTAAATCCATCTCTTTTGCAGTGAGGTCATAGGCAGAAGAATCGAACTTATTTGATTTGTCTAAGAATCCCGGCAGTTTGCCGATTACTTCACTGCCAAACACGCTCTGTCCGTTCATGACGGAAGTGAGTGCCGGAAGCAGGCTCTCAAAATCCTGTTTTAAAATATAGCCTTTTGCACCGAGGCGCAGGGCGCGGACAATGTATTCATCATCGGAAAATGTGGTGAGAAATAAAATTCTGGCATCGGGATATTCCGCTAAAATGGTTTCTGCCGCTTCAAGACCTGTCATGGTGTCCATGCGGATATCCATCAGCAGGACGTCAGGCAGATGCTTTTGATAGAGCGAGATGGCTTCTTTTCCGTTTTTCCCGATTTCGGCAACCTGAACTTCCCCGGAAGCCTCTAAAATAGTTTTTAAAGATAAAGAGACGAGATTGTCGTCATCTACGATTACAATTTTCATAAGTAAATCCCTTTCTAAATGCTGTTTCTTCTAAAGTTACGTCAGTGTTTTGGAACAGAAATAAAAATGCGGAAGCCCTGTTCCGTTGTAAAGTCGATACGTCCCCGAAGCTGTTCAATGCGTTCTTTCATATTTTCAAGCCCGATTCCGGTGTCTGTAACCGAAATGTTCGTACCGTTGTCAGCGACGATAAGCTGGTAAAAACCGGGGTGCTCCCGGACAGTGAGCGTGATGCGCGTGGCGTTGCTGTGTTTTGCAATGTTAGAAAGTGCTTCTTTTACAATCGCGATAAAACAGTATTTAATGTTTTTCGGAAGTAACGGACCCATATCGTATTCTAAATGAACTTCGTAGTTAGAAAAATCCTTTAACATGGTTTGCAGCGTCGCCTTTAAGTCTATGGAATCGTCATGCAAATCGTGAACGGACTCCCGGATGGAGTTCATCGCAAGGGATAAGGTATCTTTCAAGGCAGAAAGCGGTTCTTTTAACGTGTCATCTTTGTTGATTGCGATGAGTGCACCCGCCTGCAAAATAGAGCGGGAAAGCATGTGCCCTACATTGTCGTGAATCTCCCGTGCAATGCGGTTGCGTTCTTTTAAAGTCGCAACGCGTATTTCATAGTCCTGCTGTTTCAAAAGTTCCTGATTTTTTTCCCGCAGCAATAAATTATATTCCGTGGACGTGTCTCTTAAGTGCTTAAATTCCTGTTCTAACCGCAGCAGCCTTACGGTTTTTTCCTTGAGCAGGAAAGCAAGCAGCATCAGAAGGAAAAGCAGTATGGAATCGGAAAAAGTATGAAAACCGGAGAGGAAAAATGCCACAATTCCGGCGGGAAGCAGACACCATATCGCAGGCACTGCCAGCTCATAGAAGACGAGCGGCAGGAAGCAGGTAAAAGCCGGTTCTACGAAAGCGGGCACTAAAAATAAGACACAAAGTCCGCACAGGAGATGGCGCGATGGCACCGGCAGCTCCGGAAGGGAGAGCATATCAGGATTGATGCAGGTACAAAAACTGAGAAATATGATAGCTGTGAGTAATGCAATTATATTTATAGTTTCAATATTTCCGATGGAATAAAGTTCGAAAAGAAAACAGCCGGTGAGTACGGCAGACTTATCGGTGAAAATGCGCATGGGACGCCTCCGTTCCTGTTTTTTACTATAGTATAATACAGAAAATGACATTTGTCATATTAAAAAATGACAGAGTGCACTAGGAGCAGGCAGGGTGTTTTGCTATGATAGAGTTGTCAAAAGGAAAAAGGAGGAGCGTTATGGCAGAAAAAGTTGTGGAAATCGAAAATCTGGTCAAAAGATATAAAGAGTTAGTGGCATTGGATCATTTAAATCTTACGGTGGAGCAGGGGGAAATTTTTGGACTGCTAGGACCAAACGGAAGTGGAAAAACGACGGCGATTAATTGTATTTTAGCATTGCTGAATTTTGATAAAGGGAGCGTGAAAGTCTTCGGGGAAGAGATTCAGCCGGACAGCTACCGCATCAAACAGCAGATTGGAGTTGTGCTGCAGAACGTCGCGGTGTTTGAAGACCTGACTGTGCAGGAGAATATAGATTACTTTTGCGGACTTTATATCAGGGACAGGGCAGAGCGGAAAAAATGTGTGGAGGAGGCAATCGAGTTTGCAGGATTAGAAGATTTTCGCAAATTTTTACCGAAAAAACTTTCGGGAGGACTGCTCCGGCGCTTAAATATTGCCTGCGGTATCGCACACAAGCCAAAACTGATTATTTTAGATGAGCCTACGGTAGCGGTAGACCCACAGAGCAGGAACCGTATTTTAGAGGGCATCCAGAGATTAAACCGGGAAGGCGCCACCATCATCTACACCTCACATTACATGGAAGAGGTGGAACAGATTTGCAGCCGAATTGCGATTTTAGATAAAGGACGCTGTGTTGCCTCCGGGACGAAGGAAGAACTGAAGGCGATGATTAAGACGGGAGAAATCATTCATATGGAAGTGATGGAACTGACACCGGAACAGAGAGCGGAAATTGGTGCCATACAGCATGTTTACCAGGTGGTTTATGAGAAAGGCATGTTAGAAATTCGATGCAGTGGAGGAACGCATAATCTTGTGCGTGTGTTAGATTATTTTCAGGAAAAGAAAATCAGTTTTGGACGCGTCTACACGGAGCTTCCAACCTTAAACGATGTATTTTTAGAGATTACGGGAAAGGAACTGCGGGACTCTGCAGAAGGTTAGGGGGTGCATCACATGTTTTTGCGGATATACGGATATGGATTGAAACAGTGTGTCAGAGAAAAATATCTGATATTTTGGAGTGTGTTATTTCCGATTATTTTAGGAACGCTTTTTAAAGTCAGTTTCGGCGATATGAATGAGAGAGAGTTCATGTTCAGCCAGATTCCGGTGGCATACGTGGAGGAGGAAGGCGCACAGGAAGCGTTTCGCACGGTGCTGACGGAATTAGAGGAAGAAAATGAACTAATCAAGGTGCAGGAAGTCTCCGGTGAGGAGGCAAAAGCATTGTTACAGGAAAAAGAGGTAAAAGGAATTTTTTGGAATGGAGAGAGCATTACGCTGACTGTGACGGATGAGGGAACGGATACCAGTATTTTAAAAAGTATTCAGGAGCAGTACGAAAAGACAGTGAGCGGTTTTACAGAGATTGCAGCAGAACATCCGGAAGCTCTCTATGCAGCGGCAGATAGTATCGGGAAAAAGTGGAATTATGTAAAAGAGAACAGCGTTACGCATCGGGACATGGATATGATGATGGATTTTTTCTATGCGTTGATTGCAATGAACTGTCTTTACGGCTGTTTTGCCGGAGTATCTTGTGCAGCGGCATTTAAGGCAGATCTGTCGGCACTTGGGGCGAGAAGAAATGCGGCAAGTACAAACCGGCTTGTTATTTTACTGGCGGATATCTGCGCAAAAATTACGGCACAGTTTTGCTGTACGGTGTTTGGAGCCATGTATTTAAAATATGCCCTCAAAGTGAAATTAGGGGATGAGATGGCGCGGATTCTTTTGATGATTTTAGTCGGAAGTGCAATCGGTGTCATGACAGGCGTGTTTGTCGGCAGCATTGGAAAAATCAAACGAAGCGTCCGTGAAGGAATCTGCATCGGTGTCACGATGGTAGAATGTTTTTTAGCGGGGCTTATGACAAGTGGCATGTATCAGCTCGTAGAGAAGTATGCGCCTGTAATAAACCGTGTGAATCCGGCGGCACTCATCGTAAAAGCAATGTACAGCCTGAATATTTATGAGACTTACACACGCTATCATCAATGCATGCTGGGACTTCTGGTGATAACTGCTGTTCTATGCGTGGGTTCTTATCTTATGGTAAGGAGGGAACGATATGCAAGTATTTAAGACCTTTTTTAAGATATTGAATAAAAATAAAACTACAATGATAGTATACATGGTAATCTATCTTGCTCTTACCTTAATGCTTACGTTCAACCGTCAGACCAATGATACGTCCGATTTTTCGAAAATCAGCCTGGAAATTGGTGTGGAAAACCGGGATGAGGGTGTACTGGGAGAAGCGCTGGTGTCTTATCTGGAGCGGGATAACGAGATGAAAGGGATTCCGGAGGATAAGGAAGAATTGTTAGATGCCATGTATTACCGTGAGGTTCAGTATGTGCTGGTGATTCCGGAGGATTTCACAGAAAAATTTGTGTCAGGAGAGCGGGAGGAAGCACTTGAGGGAACCGCCGTTCCGGGAAATAACACTGCTTATCTTGCAGAAATGGAAATCGACGAATTTTTACAGAACCTTGGGATGTATCTCGATGGTGGTTATATGCCAAAAGAGGCTGCGGAGAAGACACTTGCCGCGATGGAGACCGAGAGCAAGGTGGAATTTCTTGACGATGCAGATGCCGAGACAAAACCTCCGGCAGCATATTTTTTCGATTATCTGCCATACATTTTCTTGTGTATCATGATGGTGAGTTTAAGCAGTGTGCTGATGATATTCAATGAAAAAGATTTAGATGCCAGAAACCGCTGTTCTTCGATGAGTTTTTTTGCACGGAATCTGCAGATGATATTGGGAAGTATCGGCATTATGGTGTTAGAATATAGTATTTTCATGCTGACAGCATGGATTCTGTACCCGGATTATATGGCGGGAATCAGCGGAATCCTAAGCATGGGAAATGCGTTTGCGTTCATGTTGGTGTGCTTAAGCATTGCTTTTTTAGCGGGTCGTCAGGCAAAAAACGACGGACAGCTGAATATGATGGCGAACGTTGTGGGGCTGGCATTCAGTTTCCTCGGTGGCGTGTTTGTACCGCTTGAACTGATGAATCAGGGCATGCAAAAGATTGCAAAATTTGTTCCTTCCTATTGGTATGTGAGTTCGAATACCGCCATCTGGAAAATCAAAAGCTGGTCCGAAGCCGGTGAGATTTACCGGAATGAATTTGTGATGCTGCTGTTTGCGGCTGCTGTCTTTGCGGTTGCGCTGATGCTAAATCGTCTCAGAGCGCGAAAATCATAAGATGGGAAGAAAATCCATCCTTCTTGAGAAAAAAGTATCAGGAACGGATGGATTTTTTGTTGACAGGGAAACAATAATGCTATATAGTGAAGAATGTCAGGATTGTTGACAAGGAAACAAAAAACATGACATAGGAGAGAACATGACAGAACAGCAGATTTTATTAAAGGAACTGGCTGCAATGCTGGAACGTCAGGACATGCTGTCGAAACTGACGGAGAGCAATATTCTTGAGGGTTATGGATACTCGGAGACACACTGTATTGATGCGATTGGAAGGTTAGAGCATCCGAATGTGACAAAGATTGCAGAACAGATGGGAATGACAAGAGGCGCCATTAGCAAGATGACGAAGAAGCTGCTTGCAAAGCATCTGATAGAAAAATATAATCTTGAGACAAATCGCAAGGAAGTTTATTTTAAACTGACGGACGAGGGGAAAGCGCTGTTTGATGAACACGCCAAACGGCACAGTCTGTGGGAAAAGCGTGATACGGAATTTTTAAACCGTTATTCGAAGGAAGAGGTGGATGTGCTTCTTCTATTCATGCGGGAATTCAATGTGTATCTTCAGGAAAAAATAGAAGAACTCTCGGAGACGCGGGAATAGGAAAGAAGCTAGCATAAAAAAATCCCGAACCAAAGTCCGGGATAAGATTATTTGTTACTGTCTAGGGCATCGACCATCTCGTCGAGCGAAGCCTTGCTGATATCTAATTTGGAGAAGATAACATCTAAGGCAGAATTGATGACTTCTTTTGCTTCTTCGCTGATGGAAGAAGTTGTGGAAGACGGTACAGAAACCGATACGTCACCACCGAGGTAACCGAGAATCTTGGAAACATAATTCTGTGTCTCGGTAAAAGGTGGAATGCCACCGTATTTGTCAACGTTGCCGCTTCCGGCATTGTAAGCTGCAAGGGCAAGGGAGACATCGCCATTGTATTTTGTTAAAAGCTGGCTGATTAAGTTCGCACCACCCATGATATTCTGTTCAGCATCGTAGGCGTCAGAGACACCAAGACCTGCGGCAGTGGATGGCATCAGCTGCATGATACCCATGGCACCGGATTTGCTGGTGGCATACTGGTTGAATCCGGACTCTGCTTTCGCAATTGCTTTTAACAGATTGACGGATACACCGTACGTCTCAGAAGCTTTCTGAAAAATAGACTCTAAAGTCTCGTCTGTGTATTCGATGGAAGATGCAGCCACGACAGGAGTGGAAGAAGAAGTGCTGTCCACGGTGTCAGCTAAAACAGTTGCAAAATCCGTTGTGTTTGTATTGGTGGCGGCAGCAGCCTCAGCGGCCTGCTTTGCCTGGGCTTCGTACAAAGAATCAACGTAAGCCTGATCTAGATATTGTAAAACGGTAACGTTCATGAAACTCTCCTTTTCTAATGTGATGCGATTCGACAACCGCACTGCATTTACTGAAATATTATAGCACAACTCAATTTCTTGGAAAAGAAATTTTGGCATTTTTCGTTGAAAAATGGTGAAAAAAACATGTAAAAATCATTTTATGAAAAACAGGAGGACTCAATATGAGTAAGAAACCATTTGTAACAAAGGAACAGTTAGAAAAAATTGTAGAGCAGTATCCGACTCCATTTCATCTCTATGATGAAAAAGGAATCCGTGAAAATGCAAAAGCGGTGAAGGAAGCATTTGCATGGAATCCGGGCTTCCGTGAATATTTTGCAGTAAAAGCAACACCGAATCCATTCCTTTTAAATATTTTAAAAGAGTATGACTGTGGCTGTGACTGCTCCTCCCTGACCGAATTAATGCTTGCTGATTCCCAGGGATTTGACGGAAAGCATATTATGTTTTCCTCAAATGAGACACCGGCGGAAGAATATGCATTTGCAAATGAAATTGGCGCTATCATCAATTTAGACGATTTTACCCATATTGATTTCTTAGAGCAGGTCATCGGAAAGATTCCTGAGACCATCAGCTGCCGTTACAATCCGGGCGGAGTGTTCCAGATGAGCAACGGAATCATGGATAATCCGGGAGATTCTAAGTATGGTTTTACAAAAGAGCAGTTGTTTGAAGGATTTAAAATCTTAAAGGCAAAGGGAGCAAAATATTTTGGCGTACATGCATTCCTTGCAAGTAATACTGTTACAAACGAATATTATCCGCAGCTTGCAAGAGAATTATTTGAACTTGTAGTTGAACTGAAAAAAGAGACCGGATGCGATATCCGTTTCATCAATCTTTCCGGCGGTGTCGGCGTTGCCTACAGACCGGATCAGACACCGAATGACATTCGTGTGATTGGAGAAGGTGTCCGAAAAGTATACGAGGAGATTTTAGTGCCGGCAGGACTTGGTGATGTCGCAATTTACAGTGAGATGGGACGTTTTATGATGGCTCCGTATGGTGCACTTGTGACAAAGGCAATCCACGAGAAACATATCTATAAGGAATACATCGGAGTGGACGCTTGTGCAGTCAACCTGATGCGCCCGGCTGTCTATGGCGCTTATCATCATATTACAGTGATGGGAAAAGAGGATGCGCCATGCGACCACAAGTATGACGTGGTAGGTTCCCTCTGCGAAAACTGTGATAAGTTTGCGGTTGACAGAATGCTTCCAAAGATTGATATGGGAGATTTGCTGTTCATCCACGATACCGGTGCACATGGTTTTTCTATGGGATACAACTATAATGGTAAATTGAAATCGGCAGAGATTTTGTTGAAGGAGGATGGCAGCACGCAGCTTATCCGTCGTGCAGAAACTCCGGATGACTACTTTGCAACCTTCGATTGTTTTGATATACTTAAGAACATGAAGCACCCGGAAAAGAGAGCTTAAAGAAAAAACGGGTGCCGGGAAGGCATAGGTGAGATGGCGATAGATCAAAAGCGTTTTGAAGAAGCAAAAAATAGAATTATCGGAACAAAGCGGGAGCGTCAGGGTATAGGAACGTTATCCGAGAAGACGGTTCACGCTGTTTTGAAAAATTATTATGCGCCAGACACCGATATGCATGAAATTCCGATTGAAAATTACGTGGCTGATATTTTTACCGGGTCTGAGATTATAGAGATTCAGACCCGGTCTTTTAATGTGATGCGCAAAAAATTAGAATGTTTTTTAGGACTGTATCCGGTGACGATTGTCTATCCGATACCGCGCAATAAATGGCTGAACTGGATTGATGAGGAGAGTGGGGAGATTTCGGATAAGCGAAAATCTCCGAAAAAAGGAAATCCTTATTTTGTTTTTCCGGAACTCTATAAGATAAAACCTTATTTAAAAGATGCCAATATCCGCTTCCGGCTTGCGCTAATCGACATGGACGAATATCGTCTGCTCAATGGCTGGAGTAAAAATAAGAAAAAGGGCAGCAGCCGTTTTGACCGCATCCCGACGGAGTTCGTGGAAGAGGTGGAAATCGACTGTGTGAAAGACTACATGCAGTTTATTCCGTTTGAGATTCCGGAGCCGTTTGATAGCCGGATTTTTGCAAAAGAAGCGCATATCAGCATAGATCTTGCCCGCGTGACGCTCAACATCTTAGAATATTTAGATGTGGTGGAACGCATTGGGAAAAAAGGAAACAGCTATCTTTACCGCGTCAACGAGACGGGGTAGGGATAGCTGTTTTCCTTTGTGGATTCTTTTTTAAAAGAGATCTAGCATCGCATCAAGATATATTTTTTCCCTGACATGCAGGTGATATTCCGGTTTTGTCATATAATAGAGTAAAAATTCGAGAATTAAGGCGCTGCCAAGGCTGCGTCCCTCAATTTTAAAATTGGAAAATCCCATCGGCAGGTAGAGATTTTGAATATCGCCGATGCCGATAAAGCCCGGATTGGTCATTGCCTTTGAAAAGCGGTAGCCCTCGCTTGCATCCGGTGCTGCGCAGATATGCTCAGGGCAGTTCTCACCGAGATTTTTGCGGCTGACCGTTTCGTAACAGAGCCGTCTGTCCTTACAGCCAAATGAACAACATTCGTTGCATAGAAATTCTACTTTGTCTTTCTGAGAATCAGACAACATCTGTAGCTGATTCAGTTTCTTATTCAACCGGAAGTCCGGTACGACATAGAGAAAATCATCCCGGTTTACTTCGTTTTGAAATTGCTCAAAATCGGTCAGGACTTTGGTCGTGGAGGAAACAAAATAAAACGAAGGATATGTTTCTTTTATATAATCTAACAGCAAATCCGAGTGGAGAATGATGCCGTTTGGTGTTCCGTCTTTTTTCTCAAACAGGGCACAGAGGGAGTTACATTTCCGGTCGGAAAGGTGTTCTTCCCGAAGCAGGGAATTGCTGAAAGTCAGCCGTGCGGATATATCATATTCCTGCATCAGTGCGAAAACGTCACGTGCATTAGAATCCCCAAATCCCACACGGCCTCCGCCCCAGAGACAATCCGCCGGTGCACCATAGATAGAGCCTATGTCACACCAGTCATAAAAGTATTCCCTGTGCTCGCGAAAGAGTGGAAGAAACTCGCGGTATAGTTCATAGAACTCGAACAGACCGGGAAGGTGGTAGAGGGCAGTACCTTTTTTTACATTGCTGGTATCCACATTGTCACCTCATGTAATTTCTAGTAATTGCTGACGACCAGACGGCGTCTGTAAACGGAATCGAGCTGGTCGATGGTGCGTCTTGCCTGGCTGTAGCGGTTGCGGTTCGTGCTGATGATGTAAATCTGCTGTGCACCGCGGTATTGCTCGCGCAGGAAAAACGGAATCTTTTTCCAGTTCTTTGTAAACGGAATCTGATGGTTCATCAGAATCTGTGCGGTCTGTTCGCTGACACGTTCGTTTGTCGTCCGGCACAATTCGATATCCTTATTAATATTCTTGTCTAATGTTTTGACTCTTCCCATAACGACCACTCCTATTTAATCTTAATCTGAATCTGTTTTCCAAGACTTCCGGCGACCTTAATCAGAAAATCAAGGCTTGGATTATACGTCCCGCTTTCGAATCTGGAAATGTTTGATTTCTTCGTCCCGACACGTTCTGCTAAAACTTCCTGCGTGATATGCTGGGACTTTCTTGCATCTTTGAGCTGCTGAACCACTTCGTAGCGGGGCGCAAGCTGTGTATTTGTATTTTTCATCTGAAAGCTCCTTGCTGCAGAAAACTTTTATACTTAAAAAGAATCCTATTTGCAGGATTCTCCGCCTGCGGCGTGGCGCATTTGCGACATGATTCCATTCCGCCGCAGTGCGATTCACGCGAAGCATTTTTTAAGTAATTAGGAACGAAATTTCCTATTACTTAAAAGTTATCATATATGATAACTTCTGTCAAGGAACAAAACATTTCTAAAAAATATCTTGCAATCTTTTTTGGGGTATGGTAGAATAATTTTCGTGTCAATTATATTTGTGCCGGCGTGGCGGAATGGCAGACGCACCAGACTCAAAATCTGGCGGTGGCAACATCGTATGGGTTCAAGTCCCATTGCCGGCATTCAAACCTCAGCAAGAGATTGCTGAGGTCTTTTTGTGTTATTAAGAATTGGCAGACGAATTCCTAATTTTTTATGAAAAATATGTGAATCAATGTTCACACCAAAAAGAATGTGCTAAAATGGGAAAAGACATTTTGGCACATTTTTTGTGCAAATTTATCTGAAGGAAAGTGACAGGAGAATGAGCAGTAAAAATAGGAAAATTCGTAGTAGAGAAGACGAAGAGAAAAAGAGTAGGATAGGAAAGAAAAAACTGGTAAGGGCAGTTGGTTCGGTGACATTGTTTTGTGTGTTCCCGGTGCTGTGTTTTTATCTGTTAGAGTTTTATACGCACAATCCGTTTGCAGAGGTGCGGCCGTGGGCACAGCTTTTTAACATAATGCTGTTTGTCCTGGTGGAAGCAATTCTTTTTTGCATCAGCGGAAGCCTGAAGATTGCAACAAGAATCGAGCTGGCGGTTACGATGATTTATGGCATTGCGAATGCGTATGTAGTTTCATTCCGGACGAACCCGATTGTGCCGTGGGATGTGCTCTCGTGGAAGACAGCGGCGAGTGTGGCGGGCAATTATAATTTTCTGCCGTCCGTGCGGATGGTGGCGGTAACCCTGATTTTTATCGGGCTGCTTGTGGTTACAAGATGGGTGAATGTGAGAGTGAACCGCTTTGTGCTCTGGAAAAGACTGATTCCGGCAGCAGCACTTATCGTGGTGCTGTGTGTGTTTGCCAACACACTGCAAAAGGAGAGTTTTCAGAATGCACACCGCTTATATAATAAATTGTTTACGCCGGTTTATATGACGCAGGTGGACGGAATTGCAGTTACATTTGTGATGAATCTTGCCTATATGGCAATTGATAAACCGCAGGGCTACAGTGCACAGGAGGCACAGGAGACGTTGTCAGCATATGAGGCGGCTGCGGAAGAAACAGAGGAAGACGCTGCATCCGGGAACGAATCTGCGGAGGAGGAACTTCCAAATATAATCGTAGTTATGAACGAATCGTTTTCCGACTTGTCCGTGCTTGGAGATTTCACGACAAACCGGGATTATATGCCTTATCTGCACAGCTTGCAGGATGGTGCGGACAATACGATGACCGGAATGCTGAATGTGTCCGTCTGCGGCGGCAACACGGCAAACACGGAATTTGAATTTCTGACCGGAAATACCATGGCATTTTTGCCACAGGGAAGCATTGCCTACCAGCAGTACATTAACGGAGAACTGCCTTCGATTGTAAGTTATCTGGATACGTTAGGCTATGATACCTATGCAACGCATCCATACTATGCGAGTGGATGGAACCGCAACACGGTTTATCCGGAATTGGGATTTTCCAATCTGGCATTTTTAGATTCCTATGTATCACCACACTATATTCGTAATTATGTAAGCGACGAGAGTTGTGTGGAAAAAATCATTTCAATTTATGAACAGAAAGAAGAGGGAACACCTTGCTTCGTGTTTAATGTGACGATGCAGAACCATGGAGGTTACACGGAGGAGAGTGCGAATTTTACACCGGAAATCAGTGTGGACGGCGTGAATAATTTTGCGTTAGAGCAGTATTTGTCGTTGATAGAGCAGTCAGATCAGGCGTTAGAGCAGTTAATCAATTATTTTTCGAACGTTGATGAGAAAACGATGATTGTTTTCTTTGGCGATCACCAGCCGAGTGATACGGTGGCGTATCCGGTGCTTTCGCTTCAAGGAAAATCGACGTCAAGCCTTACGGAAGAGGAGACGAAGCTCCGCTATGAAGTGCCGTATGTTATCTGGACGAATTATGATACAGAGACCGTGACGGATGCGGATACCAGTGCAAATTATCTCGGTGTTGAAATGCTAGAGCGTGCCGGAATTACACTGCCTGCATATCAGTCTTATTTATCTGAGTTGAAGGAAGAATATCCGATTCTTTCCGCCGTTCGTGTTGTGGACGCAGAGGGAAATGAGACTTCCGTGAAAGAGGAAAAAGATGCATTGAACGAATATCAGAAACTTCAATATTATCAGTTGTTTGACGGGGAGGAAGACGAATGAGCCTGCAAAAAGAAAAATGGATGAAAAGAATGCCGCTGTTGCTTTCTTTTTTCCTGCCGCTACTTATTGCGGTGATTGTCTGCATTGACCATGAAGTGTATCCGTTTGGAACGCAGTGTATTCTGCATATTGACATGTATCACCAGTACTGTCCGTTTTTTACGGAGATGCTTGAGAAGATAAGAAATGGCGGAAGCTTCCTGTATTCCTGGCAGATTGGACTTGGCTCGGATTTTGTGTCGGTCTATGCCTATTATCTGGCGAGTCCGTTAAACTGGCTTCTTGTACTGTGCCCGCGTGGACATGTGATTGAATTTATGACAATCCTGATTTTGGTTAAGATTGCATTTTCCGGTTTTTCTTTTGGCTATTATTTAAAAGAGCATTTCGGAATCAATGATGTGCGTCTGTCTGTATTTGCAACGGCATATGCGTTGAGCGCATTTGTGGCTGCATATAGCTGGAATATTATGTGGATGGATTCCATCGCGCTTGCGCCGCTTATCATCTTAGGACTAGAACGTCTGGTAAAAAACGGAGATGGCATACTGTATACAATTACACTTGCACTGTCAATTATCAGTAACTATTATATTTCCATTATCATCTGCATTTTTCTGGTCTTGTACTATTTTATTTTGTTCCTCGAACAGAAAGAGGAGCGGATTCGTGGAATGTTCCGGTTCGCCGGTTATTCACTGTTAGCGGGTGGAATGGGAGCATTCCTGATTTTACCGGAAGCAATTATTTTAGGATACACAGGTTCGTCGGGCAGTACCCTTCCAGAATCCGTGGAATGGTATTTCAATGTGGTGGCAGAGCTGGCAAGAACCTGCTTTTTGACAGAATCATACACCGGACGGGATCACTGGCCGAATCTTTACTGTGGTGTGTTTGCCCTGCTTTTGTTTGTGATGTATCTGTGCAACCGCAGTATCTCATGGAAAAAGAAAGTGCCGCGTGTGCTGTTTCTGGCATTTTTTGTGGTGAGCTTTGCAAACAATATTTTAGATTTTGTATGGCATGGATTCCATTTCCCGAATTCCCTGCCGGGAAGACAGTCTTTCCTTTTCATTTTCCTGCTGCTTACCATAGGTTATGAAGCGTTGCTGAAATGGGAAGAGACGAGAAAACTTGATGTGGGAATTGCGGTGGTGGTGACAGCGGTCTTTTTGTTGGCGGCGCGTCTGCTTTCAACGGAAGAGCAGGTAGACGGAACATCGTTTGTAGTTACAGTTGCGCTGATTGGTGCGTATGCGCTACTGCTGTTTGCGGACCGCATGACAAAAGATACAATGAAACGTTACCTGATGATGCTTCTTTGTATTGCGATGGTGGTGGAACTTGCCGTTAACTTTGATGTGACGGGACTTGAAACGACAAGCAGAACACAATATCTGGCAACGGTGGAGGATTATGCGAATGTGTTAGAGACGACGGAGTCGGATAGTTCGTTTTACCGGACGGAAGAGTTAGAGCGTAAGACGAAAAATGATGCCTCTCTTTACCAGTATGCGTCTGCAACACAGTTTTCGTCGCTGATGAATATCAATGTGAGCCATTTTTATCAGAATCTTGGCTTAGAGGGCGGCAAGAATTTTTACTGTATCAATGGTGCAACACCGCTTATCTCTGCGATGTTATCTTTAAAATATGTCATTGCGGATAATGCGCTGGAGGAAAATTCACTGCGTACATTTGTAGATGAAAGTGGAAATACCTACCTTTATAAAAATAAATATGTACTTCCGATGGGGTATATGATGTCAGAGGATGTCATTGAAAACTGGGACTACGAACAGAGCAATGAGATTGCGGTACAGAATGAGCTGGCGTCTCTTCTGGGCGCAGAGGAGGATATGCTGCAGAAATTGACGCCGGGTCTTGCGGCAGCGGAGGAAGGCGTGACGTCATTCACGGCAGAGACAGACGGTTATTATTATGCAACCTATACGAACCATGGTTCGGACAATCTGACCGAAGTTACATCAGACGGAAGAGAGCGTTCCTTTACGAAGTGTTCACACGGCTACACGTTAGACCTTGGCTATTGCAAGGCAGGAACCACGGTGACAATCAGCAATTCGGATGAAGAAATCATACCGATGCAGCTGTACCTTTTGAACGAGCAGAGCCTTCAGACAGCGTACAATACGTTAGAGGAGCAGACTATGTCGATGACAAAATTCACCGATACGGATGTGGAAGGCGAGATTTCAGTTGAAAAAGAGGGAAGACTGATTTTAACCATTCCGGATGAAGAGGGCTGGACGCTCTATGTGGACGGAAAAGAGACGGAAGCGGAAAGCTTCGGCGGTGCTTTTATCAGTGTGCACTTATCGGAGGGAACACATGCAATCAAGCTGAAATACCAGACGCCGGGATTAAAAACCGGAGCAGTAATCAGTCTGGGAGCAGTTGCAATATTTGCATTCGTAGTTGTGATAAAGAGAGTTTTGAAAAAAAGAGAAAAAAAGAATTGATGTTTGGGCTGGTCATCTGACCAGCCCTTTTTGTGTGAAAAAATGTTAAATTGTACCGGTGACGGTTAAGACACTCACGCCCGGATTGACGGTTACAGCGCCTGTGGTCGCATCCCTTGTGTAGGTCGCAGCAGGTACTGTGATGGCGCCGGTCACGGTTGAGAATACACCGGTTGCTTCACTGTAAACATAGTGTGCAGGAGCAGACCATGCGGCACCGTTGAAGGTGACAGTGATGGCATTTAAGACAGGGTCAAACGTATCGGTTACAACGATGTCATCATCGGCGGTTGCAGCCGTGTTGCCGGAATTCTGAATGACGAAGGTGTAGGTAATCTGTCCGTTTTCTGTCACCGTAGTCGGATAGATGGATTTGCTGATGGTCAGCACTGCGGAAGTGTCCGCATAAATGGTGTCGGATACAAGAAGGTCGGTAGAGAGACCGTTGCCGGAGATGATGCCGGTGTTTGTGATAGATGCATCTGCTTCTAGCGGTGTAAATTCATTTGTTTTAGTCTGATAGATGATGGTTGCATTTCCATTTGCAGGGACGGAGATGCCGGTGATGGTCAATGGTGCAGTTGCAGCAACAGCAGGGGTAGCCTGAAGAATACCGTTGACAAAATACTGGACGGAATCGTCTACATGGGTCAAAGGACGTAAGGTGAGACCGCCCAATTCATAAGCACCGAGGTCGTCTGTTAAAGTCAGGTTTGAAAATGCGGTGGAACCGGAGTTGATGATGCTGATAATATAGGTGATACTGTCATTTGCAATATAACGGTCTACAACTGCAGTCTTGGTAGCAGAGAGAACTTCGAGCAGTTCCCCTGTTGTAATATTTGATGTAGTTGTATTTCCATTATAAACAAGAGTTGCCTGATTATAAAAAGTTGCCATAATTACCTCCAAAATATTTTAGATAAAAACTGTACTATATTATATGAAACGCGGAAAAGAATGGAACTTTGGAACCGCTTTTTGATAAAAATAGACGTGAAAAAGGTTCGTATTTCCAATGACATGGTGTTATAATAATTTTATCTGCGCAGTCCACAGGAAAAGGATTGCGGAAAGAGGAGGAAACATGATGGATTTCAAATTTTCAACATTGAAGTATGAAAGACCTGATTTTAAAAAAGTGGGAGAGGAAGTAGAGCGCATTGTTGCCGCTATGAAGAACGCTTCTTCTTATGAAGAACTGAAAAAATTTATGGGAGAGTATGAAGTGCTGATAAATCATATGCAGACACGGGCAACGATTGCTTCCATTCGCCATACCTTAGACACCACGGATGAGTTTTATGAAAAAGAAGACGAAGTCATTAACAATGAGTACCCGGTTTTGATGCCGAAGCTTTTAGCATTCGACGAGGCAATTATGAATTCACCTTACCGTGCAGATGTGGAGAAGGAATATGGAAAACAGTATTTTTCCCAGATGGAATTGCAGAAAAAGAGCTTCTGCGAGGCTAATATTCCACTGATGCAGCAGGAATCGAAACTGACAAATGAATATCAGAAAATCATGGCGACAGCCCAGATTGAATTTGATGGAAAGACACTGAACCTTTACGGAATTCAGAAATATTTTGAGCATGAGGACAGAGCTGTGCGTGCAGCAGCAGTGAAAGCCTACTCTGATTTTTATCATAAGAATGAGACCCGTTTAGAGGAAATCTGGGACGAACTGATTCAGATTCGAAATGAGATGGGACGAAACTTAGGCTACGAGAACTACATCCCGGTTGGTTATATGAAACAGGGACGTACGGATTACGGACAGAAGGAAGTGGAATCATTCCGCAAGCAGGTTCGTGAGGTGATAGTGCCGCTCTGTGAGAAATTATACGAAGCACAGGCAAAAAGACTCGGTGTGGACAGCATCATGTTTTACGATGAAAAGCGTGTGTATGCGGACGGCAATGCAGTTCCGGCAGGGGATGATGATTTCATGGTGAATGAAGCGAGAAAAATGTATCATGAAATCAGCCCGGAGACAGGCGAATTTATCGATTATATGATTGAACATGAATTGATGGATTTGAAAAATAAGCCTGGAAAAGCATCCACAGGTTATATGACAAGCCTGTTAGACTATAAGGCACCGTTTGTATTTTCATGCTTTAACCAGACAATTTTTGACATGCAGGTGCTCACACATGAGTTAGGACATGCATTTGCAGGATATATGGCAATGCGCAATCAGCCAATCTCGGATTACTACTCAGAATCAACGGATATTGCAGAGATTCATTCCATGTCTATGGAGCAGTTCTCCTATCCATATGCGGAGCGTTTCTTCGGCGGCCAGGCAGACAAATTCCGTTTTGCGCATTTACAGGAGGCAATTACCTTCGTGCCGTTTGGCGTGGCGGTTGACGAGTTCCAGCATATCTGTTATGCGAACCCTTCCCTGACACCGAAGGAGAGAACACTTGAGTGGAAGAAGTTAGAGGAGAAGTATATGCCTTGGAGAAAATACGATGCAGATGATTTCTTCGACAGAGGCGGTTACTGGTATCACAAACTTCATATTTATCTGTACCCATTCTATTACATTAACTACACCTTGACGACAATGGGTGCGATGGAATTCAAGAAAAAAGAAAAAGAGAACCACGAAAAAGCGTGGGAGGATTACCTGAATCTCTGCAAATGCGGCGGCAGCATGAGTTATCTTGAGACACTTGCATACGCTAATCTGTCAAATCCGTTTGAAGCGGGAAGTGTGGCACGCAGCATTGAGGTGGCAAAAGAAGAATTAGAGCACAGCAGCTTCATGAAAAATGCTTAAAAATGGCGGATTACAAAAGAAACTGAAAATCAAATATCAGTTTCCGACAGAATGATAGCAATTTTTCACAGAACCGAATTTCTTGTATACAAGTTGAATAAAAAAAGGTCGAAAAAAAGTGAATCTTTGTGCACACCGATTGCGCGGGTCATGGTATTATAATACCTGTAAAAACCCCCCAATACATTATATATAATTTTACTATTACCCCATAGTAAAATACCTTCTCCTAAGAAAGGCAGCCACCCCGGCTGCCTTTCGCTATGTAGAAAAAAAGATGAAAATTCCATACTAAAGTCCGTTTTATGGGACTATATATCTGATACACTCCTTTTATCAAGAAGAGAACGAAAAAGTTTTTGAGAAAAGGAGTGTATTTTTTATGAAAGGATATGTTGTAGAAGCTGGTTATATGGGATTTGTAAATGGACAGTATATGCTGTTTGCAGATGAGGAAGATTATCGCGAATATTTTGAAGAATAATTGAAATTTTGCAGCGTCTGTGGGATAATGGAACGGTAAGTTTTGTAGACAAAAAGAAGAAAGGTGTGACAGATATGGCAGGAAGAGATGTAGAAGTTTACGAAGGTGCGCCTGAGATTAAAATCAGACCATATGAACATCATGCAAAATATTATGAGACAGACCAGATGGGGATTATTCATCATTCCAATTACATCAAATGGATGGAAGAAGCGAGAATGGATTTGATGGAGCAGATGGGACTCAGCTACAAAGAGATGGAAGCGATGGAGATTATCAGCCCGGTGCTTTCTATTTCATGTGAATACAGAAGCATGGTTCATTTTGATGATGTGGTTGTAATTGAGACGAAGCTTGCAAAATATAATGGAATCAAGATGGAAGTAGAATATATTATGAGAGATAAGGAGACAGGAGAGGTCCGTACAACCGGAAGAAGTTCCCATTGCTTTCTGACACGTGCAGGAAAGCCGATTTCCCTGAAACGTTCTTATCCGGAGATTGATACGAAGTTTTTTGAATATTCACAGAATTAAAGGACAGATAGAGATAACGCAGAAGAACATTTAGCGGGAAAGGTAAGGATAAGGATGACAGTAGTGGAGAGATTAGCTGCACTGCGCAGCGAGATGAGAAAAAGAGGAATCACCGTATATGTGGTTCCGACAGCAGATTTTCATGAATCAGAATATGTAGGGGAACACTTTAAGGCAAGAACCTTTATCACAGGTTTTACAGGTTCTGCCGGAACAGCAGTGATTACGTTAGAGGAAGCGGGACTCTGGACAGACGGACGTTATTTTGTCCAGGCAGAGAAGCAGTTACAGGGAAGCACCGTCACATTGTTCCGCATGGGAGAAGAAGGTGTTCCGACGGTAACGGAATTTGTCGAAGACAAGCTGGAGAAAGGCGGCTGTCTCGGATTTGACGGTCGTGTCGTAAACAGCCGGCTCGGCGAGGAGTGGCAGCAGATTGCAGAGAAAAAAGAAGCAAAGCTCTATGTGGAAGAAGATTTAATTGACCTTATCTGGGAAGACCGTCCGGCATTGTCGAAGGCACCGGTATTCATTCTGGAGGAGAAATATTCTGGAGAGAGCACAAAGAGTAAGATTGCAAGAGTTCGTGAGAAGATGGAGGAAGCAGGAGCAGATGCCCATATCATTACCTGTCTTTACGATATTGCATGGCTTTTGAATGTCAGAGGCGGAGATATTGAACATGTGCCGGTTGTGCTTTCTTATTTATTATTGACGAAAAGCAGCTGCACCTGGTTTTTACAGGAAGAGGTATTAGATGAAAAAGTACGGGCATATTTAAAAGAAAACGATATTAAGACAAAACCGTACGATGCAATCTACGAAGAAGCAGAGAAAATACTTGCAACTACAAAAGTGCTTTTAAATAAATCCGGTGTGAACTACCGCATTTACAACAATTTAGCAGAAGGCGTTGAGATGATTGACCGTGATAATCCGACGGAATTAATGCGTGCCATCAAGAACCGCACAGAGGTCGACAATACACGCATGGCGCATGTAAAAGACGGTGTTGCCTTTACCAAGTTCATGTACTGGCTGAAACAGAACATCGGAAAGCAGAAGATAACCGAGATTTCAGCTTCCGATTATCTTGCAGACCGCAGAAGAGAGCAGGACAACTTCCTGGATTTAAGTTTCGGAACGATTTCCGCTTACGGTGCCAATGCAGCAATGATGCATTATTCTGCAACACCGGAGTCTGATACGGAATTGAAACCGGAAGGATTTCTCCTTGTGGATTCCGGCGGACATTATTATGAGGGAACAACGGACATCACAAGAACCATGGCATTAGGACCGATTACAGACGAGATGAGACTTCATTTTACGACAGTATGCCGTTCTAATTTAAACCTTGCGAATGCCAAATTTTTATATGGATGTTCCGGATTAAATCTGGACATTTTATCCCGCGGACCATTGTGGGAACTTGGAATTGACTACAAATGTGGTACTGGACATGGTGTCGGTTATGTGCTGAATGTGCATGAAGGACCAAACGGATTCCGCTGGAGAGTGGTACCGGAGCGTCACGACAGCGGAACCTTAGAGGAAGGCATGATTACCACAGATGAGCCTGGTGTATATTTAGAGGGCAAATATGGTATTCGTACAGAGAATGAATTAGTCTGCAAGAAAGCAGAGAAGAATGAGTACGGACAGTTCATGGAATTTGAGAATATCACGTACGCACCGATTGACTTAGATGCAATCGACCCGGAACTGATGACGAAGAAAGAGCGTCAGTTATTAAATGATTATCACAAAAAAGTTTACGAGACACTCTCTCCGTATATGACAGCGGAAGAAAATGAGTGGCTGAAATATTATACAAGAGCGATTTAAAAGAAAGGCAAAGAATTTATGAGCGAAAAGTTAGTATTGATAGATGGACACAGTATTTTGAACAGGGCATTTTTTGGAATCCCGGATTTGACGAATTCGGAGGGGCTGCACACGAATGCAGTGTATGGATTCTTAAATATCATGTTCAAGATTCTAGAGGAAGAGAAGCCGGATTATCTGACGGTGGCATTTGATTTATCAGCACCAACTTTCCGCCATAAAATGTTTGCGGAATACAAGGGTACAAGAAAACCGATGGCAGATGAATTGAGACAGCAGGTACCTTTGATGAAAGAGATGTTAGAGGCAATGGGAGTTACGGTCGTCACCATGGAGGGCTATGAGGCGGATGATTTGCTCGGAACCATTGCAAAAAGAAGTGAAGCCGAGGGTGTGGAAGTGTCCGTTGTCTCCGGAGACCGTGACCTTTTACAGCTTGCGACAGACCATATTAAGATTCGGATTCCAAAGACGAAGAGAACCGGAACCGAGATTGAGAATTACAATGCTGCGGATGTGTTGGAACGTTATCAGGTCACACCTCTGCAGTTTATTGACGTTAAGGCACTGATGGGAGATACGGCGGATAATATTCCGGGAGTGCAGGGCATCGGTGAGAAGACAGCGACCAATCTTATTGTGCAGTATGGAAGTATTGAGAATGCATATGCGCATGTGGACGAGGTGAAGCCGCCGCGCGCAAGCAATAACTTAAGAGAACATTACGATATGGCGCAGATGAGTAAAACATTAGCGACAATTGACATTGATGCGCCGGTTGTATACAAGTTATCGGATGCCAGATTAGAACAGATTTCAGATTTGTATACAGAACAGGCATATCTGATGTGCAAACGCTTAGAATTTAAGAATCTGTTGAACCGTTTTGAGGTGGAAGCACCGCAGAATGATGCAGAACAGTATTTTAAAACCGTGACGGATAAAAAAGAAGCCACAAAGATTTTTGCGGCTGCAAAGGGAAAGAGACTTGCTTTTTCCATGATACCTTTTAACGGAAAGAGTAAGGGAAAACACACCGAGAAGTCAGGACAGATGAGCCTGTTTGAAGTGGTGGAGGAACAGCAGTTTTTAGGAATGGCAGTTTCTTTTGGAGAGGAAGACACATATTATCTGAAAGCATCGGAAGCACTTTCATCCGGTGAAATCATCTCTTTGCTTTCAGAATGTGAAGCAGATTCCTTTGTAACACTCGATTTGAAGCCACAGGTAAGCCTGCTTGGGCTGTCGGACTGCAAGGAGAACGGACAGCTTAGACAGGGATGTATTTTTGATGGTGTGATTGCAGCATATCTTTTAAATCCGTTAAAAAATGAATATCCATACGAGGATATTGCAAAAGATTATGCGAATTTGTATCTGTCCTCACGCACGGATTTGCTTGGCAAACTTGGGTTAGAGGATGCGGAGAAAGAAAAACCGGAAGAGTTTTTAAAATATGTCTGCTATCAGGCATATACCGCATGGAGAACACAGGAGAAGCTTTCTGCGGAACTTGAAAAAGAAGGCATGACAAAGCTTTATGAAGAGATTGAGCTTCCGTTAGTTTATACCTTAGCAGACATGGAAAAAGAAGGCATTATCTGCGACGCAGGTGCACTGAAAGAGTACGGAGAGAAGCTTTCGGTTCGGATTGACGAACTTGAGACAAAAATCTACGGAGAAGCCGGAAAAGAGTTCAATATCAATTCGCCGAAACAGCTTGGCGTTATCCTATTCGAAAAGTTAGAGATGCCGAACGGAAAGAAGACAAAGACCGGATATTCGACGGCTGCGGATGTATTAGACAAACTTGCACCGGACTACCCGATTGTGGCGGATATTTTAGAGTACCGTCAGCTTACCAAATTAAAATCCACTTACGCGGACGGACTTGCAAATTATATCCGTGAAGATGGCAGGATTCATACGAATTTTAACCAGACTATCACGGTGACCGGAAGATTGAGTAGTACAGAACCGAATTTGCAGAATATCCCGATGCGAATTGAGCTTGGAAGACTGATTCGTAAAACATTTCTTCCGGCAGAAGGATATGAGTTCATGGATGCCGATTATTCCCAGATTGAGCTGCGTGTGCTTGCACATATGTCAGGGGACGAGAAATTAATCGAAGCGTACCGTGAAGCGCAGGATATTCACCGTATTACGGCTTCCCAGGTATTCCACATTCCATTTGAGGAAGTGACAGACTTACAGAGAAGAAACGCAAAAGCGGTAAACTTTGGTATTGTATACGGTATCAGTTCCTTTGGATTGAGTCAGGATTTAAGTATCAGCAAAAAAGAAGCGCAGGAGTACATTGAGCGTTATTTTGAGACCTATCCGAAGATTAAAGAATTTTTAGATGACCTGGTAGAGCAGGCGAAAAAGACCGGCGTTGTGAAGACAATGTTTGGCAGAATCCGTCCGGTGCCGGAACTTAGCTCCAGCAACTTTATGCAGCGCTCTTTTGGAGAACGTGTCGCAATGAATTCGCCGATTCAGGGAACCGCCGCGGACATTATCAAGATTGCGATGAACCGCGTGCACGACAGATTAATCAAAGAGGGATTAAAGTCACGCCTGATTTTACAGGTGCACGATGAACTTTTGATTGAGACCGCCCTTGAGGAAGAAGCACAGGTGGCAAAGATTTTAGAAGAAGAGATGCACCATGCGGCAGATTTGAGCGTCACGCTTGAGATTGACAGCCATACCGGAAAAGACTGGTATGAGGCAAAATAAAGTATATTCTGGGAAAATGGAAGGAACAAACAGTGAGATTTATTGGAATTACGGGAGGCGTCGGAGCCGGAAAATCAGCCATTCTTGACTATTTTTCCAAGATGGAGCACACGAGGGTGATGCTTGCAGATGAAATTGCGCATGACTTGATGAAACCGGGAACTTCGTGCTATGATAGATTAAAGCAATGTTTTGGACAGGAAGATATCTATCTGCCGGATGGCAGTTTTGACAGGGGAAAGATGGCACAGGTCATTTTTTCGGATGCAGACAAGCGTGAGAAGCTCAACGCCATTGTGCATCCCGCTGTGAAAGAGTATGTCATACAGGCAGCAGAGGAAGAGAGACAAAAAGGGGAATTAGAACTTTTGATTTTAGAGGCGGCTCTTCTGATAGAGGAACATTACGATACGATATGTGATGAACTCTGGTACATTTATACGAGTGAGGAAAACAGGGAGAAACGCCTGATGGAATCGCGTGGTTATTCGAAGGAAAAAGTACATCAGATATTTGCAAGCCAGCTAAAAGAGGAAGTATACAGAGAGCATTGTAAAGCAGTGATTGACAATAACGGAAGTTATGAGGATGCCTGCCGGCAGATTGAAGAGCAGCTGCGCTGATAAGCAGCAGATTTTGGAAAAAGAGACCAAGAGGAGATACAGCGGATGAGTGATGTAAAAGGAACGGGAGTACAATTAGTTTTCGGACTGGATATTGGTACGAGAAATGTAGTTGGAACTGTGGGATATAAAGAAGGCGGTGAATTTATCGTTATAGCCCAGTGTGTAAGAGAGCATGAGACGAGATCCATGTTAGACGGTCAGATTCATGATATCGGACGTGTCGGAAGAACGATTCAGGCAGTCAAGGAAGAATTAGAAGCACAGATTGAACAGCCACTGACCGAAGTATGTATCGCAGCAGCCGGCCGTGTGTTAAAGACGATTACAACGTTTGTGGAGCATGAATTTGAGGAAGAAAAGGTTGTCGAGGGCGAGGATATCCACACACTGGATTTACTCGGTGTGGAGAAAGCGCAGGATATTTTAAAAGAGAAAAACGATACAAAATACAAATTTTACTGTGTCGGTTACTCGGTTGTAAAATATTATCTGAACGAGGAAGTGTTCTCGAATTTGGAGAGCCATAAGGCAAATAAAATCGGTGAGGATATTATTGTGACGTTTTTGCCGGAGGATGTTGTAGACGGACTTTATGCTGCCGTCGGCATTGCCGGACTTTCCGTGGCAAATTTGACCTTAGAGCCTATTGCGGCAATCAATGTTGCAATCCCGGAGCATTTCAGACTTCTGAACATTGGTCTTGTGGATGTGGGAGCCGGAACATCCGATATCTCCATTACAAAAGAGGGAAGCATTATCGCCTACGGAATGATTCCGTTTGCAGGAGACGAGATTACCGAACTGATTGTGCAGCATTATCTCGTTGACTTTAAGACTGCGGAACATATCAAACTGACTTCCGGAACGGAAAAAGAGATTACATACAAAGATATTATGAGCATTGAACACACCATTCCATCGGAGGAAGTGTGGAAGCTGACGGAGCCGGTTGTCAATAAAATTACGACAGAAGTGGCAGAGAAGATAAAGGAACTGAACGGAGAGCAGAGTGTAAGCGCTACGTTTGTAGTTGGCGGTGGCGGAAAGATTCACGGCTTTACGGAGATGCTTGCGAAGAAATTAGGACTCCCACAGGAGCGTGTTGCCCTGCGTGGAGAAGAGGTCTTGCAGGAGGTTACATTTGAACAGCCTGAGATTAAGAAAGATCCTCTTTTGGTTACACCGATTGGAATCTGTCTGAATTATTACGACCAGAGAAATAACTTTATCATGGTACGTTTCAACGGAGAGCGTATCAAGCTGTATGATAATAACAGACTTACGATTGTAGATGCAGCGCTTCAGGCGGGATTTCCGAATGATGAACTTTTCCCGAAACGAGGAAAAGAGATTAACTTTACGGTCAACGGCGTGGCAAGGGTTGTGCGTGGAGAACCGGGAGAATCTGCGATTGTCAGCATGAATGATAAGATTGTCAATATCAATACACCGTTAGAGCCAAACAGTGATATTGTAATTGAACCTTCCACAAGCGGAGCAGATGCCCAGTGCATGATTGAAGAATTAAGCGAATATACAAAGGGCAGCATTTCCTTCCAGGTCAATGGGAAAAATGTTTCCTGTCCGAAGTTTGTCGAGGTCAATGGCAGCTTAGAGCCGCCGACCTACCAGATTCAGGAAAACGATAAAATCGAGACGAGAAGTTTCTACACAGTCGGTCAGGTTGCAGAGTTCATGGATGTGCAGCTTGACATGGATCATCAGATTATGGTGAACAACCGGGTGGCTACGTTAGATACTTTAGTCTATGAGAATTTCACGATTGAGTGGACGGTGCAGTCTTATGCGGTGGCTTACCAGCCGGAAGAAGCGGAGACAGAAGAGGCTGCGGAAACGAATGATTCAAACGTATTAAATGAAACGAATGAAACGAATGAATCGAATGAGACAGAACGGACAGTGGAACCTGTGGAGAATACAGAAAAAGCTGACGAGCCGGCGGAAACTCCGGCAACGGCAGGCGTCATTCACATTGAAGTGAATGGGGAACCGATTGCGCTCGCCGGAAAAAGCGATTATATTTTTGTGGACGTATTTAACGTGTATCCATTTGACCTGTCCGCATCACGCGGACGTTCCGTTGTGACAAAGGTCAATGGAAGAAAAGCACAGTTTGCGGAACCGTTACAGGACGGAGACCGCGTTGAAATTTACTGGAAAGAGAATTAGGAAAAATGGAATTATGCAGTATAGCGAGCGGGAGCAGTGGAAATTGTATCTATGCGGGAAATGATAACACCCATCTTTTGATTGATGCGGGCATCAGTGGAAAAAGAATTGAGCAGGGATTGAATTCTATCGACTTAAAAACCGCAGATATGCAGGGAATTTTAATTACACATGAGCATATCGACCATATTGGTGGGCTGGGAGTTGTAGCGCGCCGGTATGGAATTCCGATGTATGCGACAGCGGGAACCATAGAAGCCATATTACGGACAAAATCAGTTGGAAAAATTGATGAGAGCCTGTTTCAGGTCATTGAACCGGATGTTGACTTTACGATTGGAGATGTTACAATAGAACCAATTTCAATCTCCCATGATGCGGCAGACCCGGTTGCATATAAAATGAGTCAGGGCGGGAAAAGTCTGGCGGTCATCACCGATTTAGGAAAATATGACCAAAGTATTGTAGACAAATTGCAGAACTTAGATGTATTATTGTTAGAAGCTAATCATGATGTGCAGATGCTTCAGGTGGGTTCCTACCCATATCCGCTCAAGCAGCGCATTTTAGGAGAGAGAGGGCATTTGTCCAATGAGAGCAGCGGACAGTTGTTAGGACAGCTGCTTCACGATCATTTTAACACCGTATTTTTGGGTCATTTAAGCAAGGAGAATAATTACGAAGAGTTGGCATATGAGACCGTCCGGTTAGAGGTGACAATGGGTGAGAATCCATACGATGGAAATGATTTTCCAATCTATGTCGCGAAGCGGGATTCGGTCTCGCCGATGGTTCGTTTTTAGATAAAAAGGTAAGAGGCAATAAGAAAGGAAAGGTTTTAAGGATGGAAAACACAACAGACAAAACAATTATTACAGTGGTAGGAAAAGATACTGTAGGCATTATCGCAAAAGTATGTACCTATCTTGCAGAGGAAAAGGTAAACGTACTTGATATCTCTCAGACGATTGTGTCCGGTTATTTTAACATGATGATGGTAGTAGATATGAATCAGGCAAAGAAGACATTTTCAGAATGTCAGAGTGATTTAGACGCAATTGGTGAACAGATTGGTGTTTCCATTAAGTGCCAGCGCGCAGAGATTTTTGAAAAAATGCACCGTATCTAAGAGAAAGGCTGGTTTATAATATGATTAATATTTTTGAGGTAAATGAGACAAATAAGATGGTCGAGCAGGAGAATTTAGATGTTCGTACCATTACCATTGGAATCAGTCTGTTAGATTGCATTGATTCTGACCTGAATCGCTTAAATGAAAATATTTACAATAAGATTACGACTGTAGCTAAAGACCTTGCAACAACCGGGGAGACCATTGAGAAAGAATTTGGGATTCCGATTGTCAACAAGAGAATTTCGGTAACACCGATTGCGTTAGTAGGCGGCTCGGCCTGCAAGACACCGGAAGACTTTGCTACCATTGCAAAGACAATGGACAGAGCGGCAAAGGCAGTCGGCGTAAACTTAATCGGCGGATATTCCGCATTAGTTTCGAAGGGCATGACAAAAGCGGATGAATTGTTAATCCGTTCAATTCCACAGGCACTTTCTACGACAGAGAGAGTCTGCAGTTCGGTTAATCTTGCATCGACAAAGACAGGAATCAATATGGATGCTGTTCGTCTGATGGGAGATATTTTATTAGAGCTTGCAACCATCACAAAAGACCGTGATTCTGTAGATTGTATGAAGTTAGTTGTGTTCTGTAATGCACCGGATGACAACCCATTCATGGCAGGTGCTTTTCACGGAGTGACCGAGGCAGACGCAATTATTAATGTAGGCGTAAGTGGACCGGGTGTTGTGAAGACTGCTTTGGAAAAAGTGCGTGGAGAGAACTTTGAGGTACTTTGTGAGACCATTAAGAAGACGGCCTTTAAGGTAACGCGCGTGGGACAGTTGGTTGCACAGGAAGCGTCTAAGATGCTTGGTATTCCATTTGGAATCATAGACTTATCATTGGCACCGACACCGGCTGTCGGAGACAGTGTAGCTGATATTCTCTGTGAGATCGGATTAGAATATGCAGGAGCACCGGGAACAACGGCAGCGCTTGCACTTTTAAATGACCAGGTGAAAAAGGGTGGTGTTATGGCATCCTCCTATGTGGGCGGATTAAGCGGTGCATTTATTCCGGTCAGCGAAGATCAGGGAATGATTAATGCAGTAGAAGCCGGTGCAATGTGTCTTGAGAAATTGGAAGCAATGACATGTGTATGTTCCGTAGGTCTTGATATGATTGCAATTCCGGGAGATACACCTGCAACTACAATTTCCGGTATTATTGCAGATGAGATGGCAATCGGTATGGTCAACCAGAAGACAACCGCAGCGCGTTTGATTCCGGTTGTCGGAAAAGGCGTTGGCGATACGGTTGAATTTGGTGGACTGTTTGGTTATGCACCGATTATGCCAGTCAACCAATATTCATGCGAAGCATTTGTGAACCGTGGCGGAAGAATTCCGGCTCCAATTCACAGCTTTAAGAACTAAGCGTTATGCGTGGCTATGACAGAGTTGTTCTTTTTAAAAATGCAGTGGAGACGCTCGGATATTTTTCGGAGCAGATTGCAATTGAATTAGAACAGCAGGGAATCGAAACTTACTTTATCGATTACGATAATCTGTACCAGACGTTAGGAGAGCTGCCTCACTTTTTAAAAAAGGGGAGTGCAGCTCTTCTGACATTCAATTTTATCGGACTCAGCGGAGAAGAAGTCTTTTTGACCGAAGAGGGTGTCACAATCTGGGAAGCGTGTGAGATGCGGATTTTAAATATTCTCGTGGATCATCCGATGTACTATCACGACAAACTCGAGAAAATCTGGCGGAATATGAAAGTATTCTGCATTGACAGGGAGCATGTCTCCTATATCGGCCGGTTTTATCAGCATGTGGACTGCACGTTTCTGCCGTCAGCGGGGAATATCCGGGCGGATATGGAACTGTCTTTTTTGCGGGATGCAAGGGCGGCGACGTCGGGAGTTGTTTATCGTGATTATGAAAAAATATGGGATTATGAGAAAGACCTGCTTCCGCTGGAAAAGCGTAAATGGGATATTGTTTTTACTGGAAATTATGTGCCAACCTATTTTTTTGAACAGAGAATCGGGGCACAGGGAAAAGAATATCGTGATTTCTATTTTGGGATGATAGAAGATTTGTTAGAGCGTCCGTGGCAGACAATGGATGCCGTTTTAGAAGCGCATATCCGGGCAGAGTCAGGCGAGCTATCGGAGACGGATCTTCGGGCAGTATTAGGCAATCTGGTTTTTATTGATCAGTGGGTCAGAAGTGAAGTGCGAAGCCGTGTGATTTCGCAGCTGCTAGAGCAAGATTTAAAACTATATTTGGTTGGAGCAGACTGGGATTTGTTCCCGTGTAAAAAGCCGTGGAATATGAAGTGTAGTGGAGAGATGGTATCATCGGTATCCTGCATCGAAGCTATACAGAATGCAAAAATCTCACTCAATGTGATGCCGTGGTTCCGCGATGGGACGCACGACCGTATTTTTACGGCAATGCTTCAGAAAACGGTATCGGTGACGGATGAAAGCCGTTATTTGCAGAAACATTTTACAGATGAAAAAGAGCTTTTATTTTATTCCCTGACGGAGACAGAGGCACTTCCACAGCGCCTGAAACGTTTGTTAGCACACCCGGAAGAGATGGAAGCGATAGCGGAAAAGGGCTTTGAAAAAGCAAGCCGTGAATACACCTGGCGGGAGAACACAAACAGAATTTTAAAATTGTCTTAAGATGGTTAAGGAATGGCAGAAAAGTTCGATATTTATTTTGTAAGTTATTTCACTTACATCACACGGAGGTGAAAAAATTTTACAAAAAGGGGAAATGAGTCTATGAGAATTAAATCAGGGACGAATCTGTCGTTAATTCAGCGGCAGCAGGTCAGGAAGGCGACCATGAGCGCCCGCATCAGCAGGGCAAAAGCAAAGCGTATCAAGACTTCGAGTTCATCTTCGAAGAAACAGACAACCTCAGGCAGCCTGTTAAATGCATTACTGCAGAATAAACTGAATGCCTCAGATTCCACCAAGAATACGACACAGGTGGACAAGACGGTTGAAGCGCAGAAGGAATCTTACACGGAGATGAAGAAGATGGCGGCGGCACTTCAAAAGTACGCGAAGAACTTCATGGAGACCGGAGAGAACAGTTTATTTGCAAAGGCAACACCGAAGGAAGAGAATCCGGATGTGACTCTGACGGAGGAAGAGCAGAAGAAAGAGGACGAAAAGGTTGCAGCAAATAAGAAAAAGCTGACATCGGAGATGTTAGACTGCATCGAGGATTACAATAAGATGGTCACGCGGATGAATAAGGTGAATTCATCGACGATGAGCATGTATTTAAGACAGCTCAAGCAGTACGAATCCACCAATTACCAGTCATTGAAGGAAATCGGAGTGTCGATAGAGAAAGACGGAACACTCACAGTCAATGAGGACAAGCTGAAGAATGCCGGAGTGGATGAACTGAAGAAAGTCTTCCACGAGAAGGGATGCTTTATGGAGCGTGTCAGCTACAAAGGTAAAAACATCCAGTCGAATGCAGAATATAACCTTTCGAATCTCGGCAATGTGTATACCAGCAGCAGCTATGGAAGGAGCGGAATGACATCTTCCGTGGGTGGCAGCACTTACAGTGCGAGAAGCTGATATATAAGAATTACTAATAAAATTAAGTAAATAAATTCATATACCTAATAAGGCGTAATCCATTGTAAAATAAGGGTTATCATGCTAGAATGGGTATCGGACAGGCGCAGGCTTTCATGTCTGCGCCATTTTCTTTTATGAGGAAATGTGTGAGTGATACACGAATCGATGGAGGTTGACAGATGAAACAGGAATCATTAAAAAATGAATTGGCAGGAAACAGCTATCCGGGAAGAGGAATTGTAATCGGAAAATCAGCAGATGGAAAATACGCTGTGACTGCTTATTTTATTATGGGAAGAAGTGAGAACAGCCGTAACCGTGTTTTTGTAGAGGATGGAGAGGGCATCCGTACACAGGCTTTTGATCCATCAAAACTGAGTGATCCGAGTCTGATTATCTATGCACCGGTACGTGTATTGGGAAATAAGACAATTGTGACAAACGGAGACCAGACAGATACCATTTATGAGCTGATGGACAAACAGCAGACGTTTGAACAGGCACTCCGCACCAGAAAATTTGAGCCGGATGCACCAAATTATACACCTCGTATCTCCGGCATTATGCATATCGAAGATGGAAAATTCAATTATGCGATGTCTATTTTAAAAAGCAACAACGGCAATCCGGATGCATGTAACCGTTATACATTCGCCTATGAGAATCCGGTTGCAGGGGAAGCTCATTTTATCCATACTTACATGGGAGATGGCAATCCACTGCCAAGTTTTGAGGGAGAACCGACATTAGTTGGAATCGATGGCGATATCGACAGTTTTACCAACCTGGTATGGGAGAATTTGAACGAGGACAACAAAGTATCTTTATTCGTGCGTTACATCGAGATTGAGACAGGAAAATATGAGACACGTATTGTAAATAAGAATAAATAAGGAATTGCATGACAGATGCAGAGTGAGAGAGGAATTAAAATGAAAGAATTAGAACTGAAATATGGCTGTAACCCAAATCAGAAACCATCCAGAATCTATATGGAAGAGGGAGAACTTCCAATCAAAGTGTTAAACGGAAAGCCTGGATATATTAACTTCTTAGATGCATTTAACGGCTGGCAGTTAGTAAAGGAATTGAAAAAAGCAACAGGACTTCCGGCTGCAACATCATTTAAGCATGTGTCTCCGGCAGGCGCAGCAGTAGGACTTCCATTGTCTGAGGTAGAGCGAAAAATCTATTGGGTAGATGATATGGACGTAGAATTTACTCCACTTGCCAATGCCTACATCCGTGCAAGAGGTGCAGACAGAATGTCATCCTTTGGTGATTTCATTTCTCTGTCAGATGTATGTGATGAAGCAACTGCATTAGTAATTAAAAGAGAAGTCTCTGACGGTGTAATCGCTCCGGGTTATACAGAAGAAGCACTTGCTATTTTAAAAGCAAAGAAAAAGGGAAATTACAATGTGATTGAGATTGACCCGGATTACGTTCCGGCTCCAATCGAGCGAAAAGAAGTTTTCGGTGTTACATTTGAGCAGGGCAGAAACGAACTTGTCATTGACGAGCATTTCTTTGACAATATCGTGACAGAGAACAAGGAACTTCCGGAGAGTGCCAAAATCGACCTTGCTATTTCCATGATTACCTTAAAATATACACAGTCTAATTCTGTCTGCTACGTAAAAGGCGGCCAGGCAATCGGAATCGGAGCAGGACAGCAGTCACGTATTCACTGTACAAGACTTGCAGGATCTAAGGCAGATAACTGGTGGCTGCGTCAGTCTCCACAGGTATTAAATCTTCCATTCTTAGACAACATCAAGCGAGCAGACCGTGACAACGCTATTGACCTCTACATCGGAGAGGATTACATGGATGTACTTGCAGACGGTGCATGGGAGAATATCTTTAAAGAAAAACCTGCCGTATTTACAGCAGAGGAAAAACGTGCATGGTTAGATAAAAATACAGGCGTGGCACTTGGCTCAGATGCCTTCTTCCCATTTGGGGACAACATTGAGCGTGCACACAGAAGCGGTGTTTCCTACGTGGCTCAGCCGGGTGGTTCTATCCGTGATGACCATGTTATCGACACCTGTAACAAATACAATATGGTAATGTCATTCACCGGAATCCGTTTATTCCATCACTAGGAAAAGAGAATTTTTAGCGGATATAGAAAAAGCCCCGGAAAGCAGTTTGCTACGAACTTGTTTTCCGGGGCTTTTCGTCTAATTTCCAATCTTTTTTAACATCATTTCCGGGTTGGTTGCGTTGGAGATTGCAGTACGTTTGTCAATCAATCCTTTTGTGAAGAGATTGTAAATACTGGTATCCATCGCAATCATATTTTCGTGGTTGGAGGCATAGATGAGACCGTCAATCTGATGCGTTTTTCCCTCACGGATGAGATTGCGGATGGCTGGATTTAAGACCATAATCTCAAATGCCGGCACAATATTTCCGTTTGTAGTAGGAAGCAGACGCTGGGATACGACAGCCTGCAGTACCATGGAGAGCTGTATCGCAATCTGATGCTGCTGGTTGGAAGGAAACGCATCAATGATACGGTCGATGGTGTTAGCGGCACCGATGGTATGCAGGGTGGAAAAAATGAGGTGGCCGGTCTCAGCGGCTGTCATCGCAACGTTCATGGTCTCATAGTCACGCATTTCACCGAGCAGAATGACATCCGGGCTCTGACGCAGGGAGGCGCGCAACGCAGTCAGATAGCTTTCGGTATCGGTTGAAATTTCACGCTGGCTGACAATGCTCTTCTTGTGGCTGTGTAAAAATTCAAGCGGATCTTCGAGTGTGATGATGTGTGATTCTTTCTCTGAGTTGATGCGGTCAATCATACACGCAAGTGTAGTTGATTTACCGCCGCCGGCAGGACCGGTGACAAGGACAAGTCCGTTGTTCATATCTGCAAGGTCCATCACGGCATCCGGGATGCCGAGTTCGCTTGGCTGTGGCAGGGTGAATGTAATGACACGGATGACAGCAGAGTAGGAACCACGCTGTTTGTAAGTGCTGACGCGGAAACGGGATACTCCGGCGAGCGCGAAGGAAAAGTCATCGTCTCCGGTGGCATCAAAGGCACGGATATCGCGGTTGTCTGCTAATTCGTAGATGCCGGCAACCAGTTCCTTGCAAAGATCCGGCGAGAGTTTCTGGTCATCTAAGGTTTTCATTTTCCCATTTACCTTATAGGTAAGAGGAAGACCTGCTACGATAAAAACGTCGGAAGCATGTTCGTTGGTTACTTTTGTGAGTAGTTCTTGTATATTCATAAGATTTTCGGGATGCAAAGCATCCGCTCCTTTCTGTGAAGTCTAGTTTGAATCACCGGTAAAAAGGTGAAGGGTTGATTCTTCGGTCGATTCCTGTTCCATGGTGCGTGTACGCCAGGAAAGAACACGGTAAAAAACATCATTTTCTTCTACAGGATAGAGTACCTGAAGCGTGATATCGAGATATTGTACGTCAGAAATTGCAATCTGACAGGCAATTCTGGTTCCGTTTTCTTCGTCAGATGTCACCTCAAACGAGCGCAGCGTGCCGTCGGCTTTCTGGGCTTCTATCTGTGGAAGAGACCAGGCATCTGCAGCTACCTGTGAAAAATAATCATCCTCGGACTGCGACATCTTATACAAAAGTACGAGGTTGGAATCGAGGTCGGCGAGCAGTAGTTTTGCCTGTGCGTCTGCTTCGTAATATGCGGTTGTCTTGTCGGCTACCTTTTGCGTAAGTTTGTAGTCGGAATGTGCCGTTAAAATAGAAAGTGCCGCAAACGTAACAAAGCAGATGGTTATAAATATGGTCAGGATGGAAGAAAATCCGATGTTGGAAAATCTTCGTTTGTTTGGATTATTCTTCATGGCCGCCTCCTGTTGCTTCAGAGAGTGTCTGACGTGTATAGTTGTCCGCAGATAATGTGTAGATGGCATCTTTTCCGGTCAGAGAATAGAGTGAAATGGAAATTGATGAAACGGTTTTCTGCTCAAAATCCACGATTACTTTGTAAGAGGCTTCTGACATATGACATTCAGAAAAGTTATCATCAAAGTAAATTAAAAGTCCATTGCTCAAGTTGGTAGCGTCAGGATAAGCGTCTAATAAGGCTGCCTTTCCATCGGAGGAACTCTGAAACGTCTCTGCGATAGAACTACAGCAGAGAACGGCATGTTCTAATTGACCGGATTGTTTAGAAAGACTGTCTGACTTTAGAAAAAGCTGCAGGCAGACTGTCAAAACAATGGCAAATAGAAAAATATCCAGAATGATTTCCATTAAAAAAATACTTGATTTTGCGTGTTGCTGTTTCATAGTGCATAAGTGCCTTTCTTAGTCTGAGGAAGGGGCTGCGTCCGCTTTTAACGAAAGATAAAAGGTCTCGGACGAGCCATAGGGGTCTGTGACCGTAATCTTTAATCTTGTGGCAGATACAAATTCTGCAGAAAAATCAGAGGCATCAAGGATAACCTGACCGTCCGGCAGGGAAAAATCAGTTCCGGATGCCGCATAGAATTCACGCAGGCTTCCATCGTATGTATAAATATATGTTGTGTATGCAGAATCGTTGATGCTGTTTGTCAGTGCAAGCACCGTCTGTTCTTCGATGGAGAGCAGCTCAACGGCATTAGAACTGTCGTTTTGCCGCAGCTTTTCCGTAAGGTAGGATGTGGCGCCTCTTGCGTCGTAATTTTCGTCCATTCGGGTCGCAATCGACTGATACTGTTTTGCACCGATGAAGACCACAAGAAAAGAGGTTGCGGCAAACACCACGAAAAGTGCAAGAATGAATAAGGTATCAATGGTATGCTCCTGCTGATGTTTTAATCGTAGCATGGAATTACTCCTTTTTTATAATGGTAACGTCGGGTCTTAAGTTGGATCCAATGTACTGATAGTCGATGAAAAAGGAATCCTCATCGTAAGTCAGACCGTAATGTTCTTTCAGGTATATGATGTCCTGCGGGTAGGCACCCTCAAGTGCGTAGCACTGGGTGATACTCTGATTTACGGCACGCTCTAATATTTTTTCCTGTTCTTTTGCATTTGAGGTCTGAATATTGTGGCATAAAAAGATAAACAATAGCAAGACCAAAAGAAAAAGCAGGGCGGGAAGCAGGCCGCGCAAAGACGGGCGCTCCCGTTTACAACCAAAATATGCCATGACAAGCTCCTTTCTTATCCGATACTAGACATAATGCCGATTAACGGAAACAGGAAGGAAAGGAGAATCGCACCGACAATCAGCGACAGCAGGATAACCAGGGAAGGTTCTAAAATGGAAATAAAACGGTTCACCTGTGTATCAATTTCGGATTCATATTCTTCGGAAATTTTTTGCATCACCTGATCCATGCTCCCGGTTTTGAAACCGACCGTGATATAGGAAGTATAGATTTTTTCAAAAATGCCGGCGGACAGCAGGGATTCTGACAGTCCATGCCCAAGCGAAAGAGACTCCTGGCATTTTTTGATTTTCTCTTCCAAAATCGGACTGTCGACCAGAGTCAGGGCAAGTTCAAGTCCGTGGTCGGTGTCAAGTCCGCTGCTCAATGCAAGTGACATGCAGTTGGCAAAACGACTTGCCGCAATCTTCTGATTTAATCCTTTTCCCTGGAAAAGAATTTTTCCAAAGCTTGAGCGGATAAAGAAGATGATAAATACAACTACAACGATAAGAATAGCTGCGAATACGCCAAAATAGCGGTTGAGGGTTGTACTGATGGAAATCAGAACACCTGCAACTCCGGTCAGTTCGGTACCGAGTTCCTGATAAATCTGGTGAAAAATAGGAAGCACCTGTGTGACGAGCACTAAGATGACGCCGAGCATCATGATAACCATGATAAGCGGATAGGTGACGGCATTTTTGATGGAACTTTTAATGCTTGCTTCCCGTTCATAGTAGGTGGTAAGTGAGGAGAGCACATCGTCTAAGTGACCGGTTTCCTCGCCGATTGCCACCATATCAGTCATATATTTTGGAAAGGCACCACAGGAAGTTAATGCTGCGGAAAAAGAAGAACCGCTCTCAAGTGGTTCGTAGATTGTGGCAAGCAAATCCTTTGTGTCTTTGTCGGAAGCATCCTCTAAGAGAATCGAGATGCCCTCATAAATTGGTAAACCTGCGGCAACGACCATCGATAACTGTTCGCAGAAGGAAGAAATCTCGGTGTTGCTCAACAAAACTTTTTTCTTGGTAAACATGAAATGGTAAAATCCTTTCTTTTCTAAAAATAGATAAATCCCTAATAAACATATTTTGTAATATATTCGGTTGAATCCGTTAAAAAATCCTGTGGGGAAGAACTTGTGGAAGCGAATGTCGGGTCCATAAGTGACCAGTTGTCCCCATCAAAGTGGATAATTCCGTTAATCCATCCGGTATCCTCGGTATAGACGCTGATCCAGGCGTGATACACATCTCCCATATAGCCGACTTCCAGACGTGTTGGGATATTCTGCGTGCGCAGCATGGAAGCCATGACTGCGGCATAGTCAAAACAGATTCCCGTCTTAGACTGATAGACAGCATCCACATCGGGCAGATATCCGCTTTGTACAGATGCCGCTTTCTCATAATCGTATGAAAAATTCGAAATCACATAGTTGTAAACAGCTTCCACGACATCCAGGTCCGTGTCAGCAACGGCGGCAAGCTCGCGGGCTTTCTCTACCGGTTTCGAATCCGCGGAGAAATCTACATACTGGTTCGAGTAGAGAAAAGGTCCAAATGGATTCGTCAGTGTAACATCAAGCTGTTCGGAAAATACGGAGGCGTAGGAAGTGCCTTCAATATTTTCATAAATGCCAAGCGCATAGCTGCCGTCGCCTGCAGTGAGTGGAAAGGTCTCGTAATCACCATGTAAATTATAAGTGTAAGTGACATCATCGGGACCGGTCAATTGTAATTTTACTTTTTCATTCGTGCCGCGGTAGCATACCATGACGTAACCATCGTCCGAGTGGGAGGCATCTAAGGTCACAAGGTCATTCTCATAGACCGTCGTTCCGTCTGCACTTCCCACGCATACAACGGGGGTATTATCGCGGGTACCTGCGGCAACCGGAACTTCTGAATCTAAGATTTCAGAGGAAGCCGATTCCGAAGGAGTCTGATTTATATCTGTCGTGGAAGGAGTGGGAGAAGAAGGATTCCCATCATCTCCGCAAGCACACAGGAAAAGTGCCGGAAGCAGGAGAAGACAAAGATATGAAAAAATCCTATGCTTCATCATATAGGTTAAACTCCATTCTTTTTCTTAATTTATACATCTTTTCTTATTATAGTAGAAAATGTCAAAAAATGAAATGTAAAATTAAATAGAAAACATGGTACTTTTGTAACAAACATGAGGAAGCTGTTGTATACAAGCAATGCGGATTTGGAAAAACAGAAAAATCGCTTGAAAATAGCATTTGCATATGATATACTTGAAAAAGTTGTGAGTAAAGAATAAGTAGGAGGTGTAGATCGTGGCAATCTTAAAAACGATTTTAACCGTTATTTTTATTTTGATTAGTATAGCATTAACAGTTATCATCTTGATGCAGGAAGGTAAATCTGCGGGACTTGGCGCAATCAGCGGAGCAGCAGATACATACTGGGGCAAGAACAAAGGTCGTTCCATGGAAGGTATGTTAGTGAAGATTACAAGAATTTTAGTTATTTTATTTGTAGTCATCGCTGCAGTGTTGAATATGGGAATCTTTTAAGAACAAGAGAAGCTGTCGTTGCTGCGACAGCTTTTTTCTTTTTCTGAAAAATTCTGACAGCATCTGTAGATGTATACGAAGAAGAGAACTTGATATAATAAGCGTAAAGGAAATTTACGAAGGAACATGGCAGGAACGGACGCTGGAAAGGCAGGAGGAACATAAGAGAATGGATTTGGAATTACAATTAGAAAGAAAAAAAATGATATATGATTTCATCTGTGATGAGCTTTATGTACCTATGAAAGCAAAAGAGATGGCAGTCGTTCTTGGCGTGCCGAAGGGACAGAGAAGTGAACTACAGGAAATATTGAATTTACTGCTTGCCGAAGGGAAAATTGAAGTCTCGGCAAAAGGAAAATATACGAAGGCGGAAGGCAAATTTTTAACCGGTGTATTTACCGCACATCCGCGTGGCTTTGGATTCGTGAGCGTGGAAGGAGAAGAAGAGGACATCTTCATTCCGACTGAACAAGTACACGGTGCCCTGCATCAGGATACCGTGCAGGTCTCCATCACCAATACTTCAAGCGGCAAGAGAAAAGAGGGAACCATCACGAAAATCATCAGCCGCGGCATGTCGCAGATTGTCTGCACCTATGAGAAAAGCAAGACATTCGGTTTTGCAGTTCCGGACAATCCGAAGTTTGGAAAAGACATTTTTATCCCGGCAGAGCGTTCGAAGGGCGCAGTCAGCGGACATAAAGTGGTTGTGGAACTGACAGATTACGGTTCTAAAGACAGAAAGCCGGAAGGAAAAGTTGTGGAGATTATCGGACACATCAATGATCCGGGAACCGACATTATGTCGATTGTCAAGGCATATGATTTACCGGTGGAATTTTCAGAAAAAATCATGCATCAGGTGGAGAATGTCTCGAATGAAGTGAGTACGGCGGATATGGCAGGTCGTATGGATTTACGCGACTGGCAGACCGTGACCATTGACGGCGAAGATGCAAAAGACCTAGACGATGCCATTACGCTGACAAAAGAAGGAGACAATTATAAATTAGGAGTCCATATTGCGGACGTCAGCAATTATGTGCAGGAACGCAGTGCGCTTGATGTAGAAGCATTAAAACGCGGAACATCCGTGTATCTGGTCGACCGTGTCATCCCGATGCTTCCGCATAAACTTTCTAATGGAATCTGTTCTCTGAATGCGGGAGAGAACCGTCTTGCACTCAGTTGTATTATGACAATAGATCTAAAAGGAAATGTAGTTGACCATACGATTGCGGAGACCGTGATAAAAGTTGACCGCAGAATGAGTTACACGAGCGTCAAAAAGATTTTAGCCGACCATGATGAGGCAGAGTGCAAAGAGTACGAAGAACTGATTCCGATGTTTGAGCGCATGGAAGAGCTGGCTGCAATTTTACGGAAAAAAAGAATGCAGAGAGGTTCGATTGATTTTGATTTCCCGGAGACCAAGATTATTCTGGATAAGGAAGGAAAACCGGTTGAAATCAAGCCGTATGAGCGAAATGTTGCGACAAAAATCATCGAGGACTTTATGCTGATTGCAAATGAGACAGTTGCGCAGGACTTTTTCTGGCAGGAGCTTCCATTCGTATATCGTACACATGATAATCCGGAGCCGGAAAAGATTCAGAAACTCTCTACATTTATCAATAATTTTGGATATCATATTAAAATGGCACAGGATGACATTCATCCAAAAGAACTACAAAAGCTATTGGAAAAGATTGAGGGAACGCCGGAGGAGGCGCTTATCAGCCGCCTGACACTTCGTTCCATGAAACAGGCGAAATACACAACGATGAGCACCGGACATTTCGGACTGGCAACGTCCTATTACTGTCATTTTACATCGCCAATCCGCCGTTATCCGGATTTACAGATTCATCGTATTATCAAGGAAACGCTGCGTGGCAGAATGAATGAAAAACGGATTTCACATTACAACACTATTTTGCCGGAAGTGGCAAAACATTCGAGTGAGATGGAGCGCCGGGCAGACGAGGCGGAACGCGAGACGGAGAAGCTGAAAAAAGTTGAGTATATGTCATCACGTGTCGGAGAGATTTTTGAGGGCGTGATTTCCGGTGTGACGGAATGGGGCTTTTATGTGGAACTTCCAAATACAGTGGAAGGTCTTGTGCATGTCACATCTTTGCGGGATGACTACTATCATTATCAGGAGTCAACCTATGAGATGGTGGGAGAAGTGACAAACAGACGTTACAAATTAGGACAGAGCATCCGCGTGAAAGTGACCGGCACCGATAAAATTATGCGGACCATCGATTTTTGTGTTGCAGATGCAAAAGAGGAGGAAGTCGAAGAATAGGACTTTCTCCCAATAAAAAATTGAAAAAACGTGGAAAAGGCTGTTGCGTGCAAGGAAAATCTGCGTTATACTGTAACAGCAGTCTGGAGGGAAACGTCATGGCAAAAGTTGAGAAAAAGTTAATAGCGAACAATAAAAAAGCTTACCACGATTATTTCCTTGAGGAGAAGTACGAAGCAGGAATTGAATTGCACGGTACGGAAGTGAAGTCTTTGCGGCTCGGAAAGGCAAGTATCAAAGAGGCGTTTGTGCGTATTGAGAACGGAGAAGTTATTCTTTACGGAATGCACATCAGCCCTTACGAGAAAGGCAATATTTTCAACAAAGACCCGCTTAGACCGAAGAAGCTTTTGATGCATAAATCAGAGATTCGAAAGTTACTCGGAAAGATTGCAGAGCAGGGATACACCTTGGTTCCGGTGGAAGTTTATTTCAAGGGAAGTCTTGTGAAGGTAGAGATTGCACTTGCGAAAGGTAAGAAACTCTACGACAAGCGTCATGATATCGCAAAGAAGGATATGCGCCGCGAGACGGAACGAGAGTTCAAGGTGAAGAACTTATATTAAAAATATGGGCTTGTAATGGTTTCGACAGGGATCATGAAGCTGGAGAAGCGAGTCGCATGCAATGCGTTAAATGGCAAAACTAAAATTAAACGCTGAAGATAATTTAGCATACGCTGCCTAATGGCAGCAGTCTGACCTAGAGCACCTACACTTTAGGACCCAGGCTTCGACGATGTAGGAAACGACACCGGCAAAGCTTTGAGCCGGTGGGCGTATGATGAAGCTACTGAAACCATCAGGGTGTCCGTTCCCGGGTGGCAGAGGGAATGTTAAAGAACTGACTACACTCGTAGAAGGACAGGGGACTGGTTTTTGGACACGGGTTCGACTCCCGTCAGGTCCACTCTAAAAAGCGCCTAAGTAGGCGCTTTTTTACTTGACGTGTTGCATTTCGTGTTGCATAGATAAGAACTTTTGAAATTCTTCTTTTGATTCTGGTGTATCTTCCCTTTCGAATAGAGTAAGCCAGCAATCATATTTTTTCTCTAATTCTGAATCTTTTTTAGTTCCGAAAAGCGATTCATTAAAATAATTATCAATCTTGTTATCAATTTCAGTTCTGGCAGTTTTAAACGTCTGCATGTATGTACTCTTCATGATTTTATCTGTTTCCCATCCACCACGGTCTTGCGCATATTTATCCGGGACATTTAGCATTGCCATTACAGACGCGCTAACGTGCCGTAAATCGTGAAAAGACATATGGGGGATACCATTCTTCTTAAGAAGATAAGAAAACTTGTTTGAGACGGCTTTACCGCTCATTGTGACCAATCTATCTGTTTCCACTTCATCAATCAATCCTTTAATGTATTCTGGTATTACAAGCATCCGGTTTCTTTTTTTATTCTTTGCAATGCTTTTGTCGATATCTTTTCCATTCACGCTGACCGTTACCTGGTCTACATATAGACAGTTTCCTTTTATGGATCCGGATTTTGTAAGACCTCTAATTTCTGACATGGTAAAACTCAACCACATAGCTAGAAGTACAGGCAATTCAATATCTGTTCCTTTTACAACATTAAAAATAACATCTGGCATAGATATCTCATTCACATGAGTTGATGCCTGAGGAAGTTTCACGTTAATTTCAAATGGATAGAATTCATGTATAACAGTGGAAATCAGACCGAATTCATTCTTTACTGTTTTGGCTCCAATCGGCTTTCCCTTGCTTCGCTTGGAGCGAGAAGGGCGCGTACATTCTTCGTTAATAGCTTCTTGGAGAATATCATTGTTCAGACTTGATAGTCTTTTGTTCATTAAACATTGAAATCCGTATTGCTGTGCTGTTCGATATCCAGCTACCGTTGTTTCTGATAACTGCGGATATTTCTCGATATATTTATCAATAGCTTCGGTTATTGTCAGACTTTCAGATGATCTGTTACGTTTTTCTTTTGTTGCTGCGTATTCGGCTGCCTTCATTTCACATCGACGCCTTCCAGCTGGCGTTGGGTCATCATCTGTAAATGATTTATACTTTCTTTTGCCGTTTATATCAGTGTAATCGTATACAAGGCACCTCCAAGAACCGGAAGGCAATTTTTTTGCTTTTGCCATAGTATCATCCTCCTTAAAAAAGTGTATAAAAATAACAGCCAGCGTGGAACGTGTGTTCCGCTTGCGTTTGGCTGCTCCGAATGATACAATATGCTTGCTGAAGGCTTTCGTATTATTCGGGAGCGTGACCGTCCTGCTTTGGAGTGGGGCGGTTTTTTTATTTCTGTTCGATTTGATTTTGAATAGTGGTTTTTAATTTATTAGCAGCGTTGCTATTGTATAAAGAGTTGAGCTGATAGTAAGCAACACTACGGAGTTTTTGTAAACGTTCTTGTGGTGATAACCCCTGGCGTATCAAATCAGCATTCATGCTTTCTAAGTTAACTAAAACAATGAGTTGCTCGACACTGGCATGATCACGCATATTCTCTTTTTTATTTCCGGTTTCTTCACGCCATTGCTTTGCAGTTTTCCCGAATAAAGCTACATTTAAAATGTCTGCTTCGGTTGCATATTTATATCCTTTTTCTTGCTTTGTTAATTCTGGTGTGATTAAAAATTCTTTGATAGCATCAGTATGTATACGGTAGTTGATCTTTGATAATTCACGCTTGGTGTCCCAGCCAATTTCAAGACGGTGAGCTTCATCTGTTTTTAGCCGCTGATAATCTTTAATAACGTATAGTTTAAATTCTGGAGAAACCCAAGATGCAAATTCAAAAGCAATATCTGTGTGGGCAAATGTTCCACCGTATCGACCTGGTTTCGAGATAATTCCAATGGCATTTGTGGAAGATATCCATTTTTGTGGTGATAATGTAAAGGAGTTTAAACCAGCGTTGTTTCTAAACCCCTCGAATTCGATGGGGTTAAAATTTGGATTATTCATTTGCTCCCATAAACCAAGATATTCTATAGTATTTCTGTTACGCAACCAATTGGCAATAACCCCAGAGGCATCATCGGGATTTCTGTATTTTGCGATGTCTGTCAATGAAATATAATCTTCGTTTGATCTCGAATCAGTAATTAAAGATATTTCAGTTCCATTTGCATTTATTTTCATGCGATTTCCTCCTAAATTTTATTAGATATTTTCTAGGTTAAGGACATCTAATATTAATTTCATCCCATTTATAGCAATTCCATGACCACTAAATTAGGCTGGAAAAAGATAACATAATTATCCAGTTTCGTGTATACACCATACTTATTTCTGTAGTAATTAAGGCTATCAATTAAAAACTCTTCGGTTACCTCAAGGTACTCCGCTGATTCTGATATGCTCTGACAGTGGTGCAAGTAGGCATCCACGATGCCGCGCAAGCCGACCAGCTTATTATAGGCTACGATCCTGCCGCACATCTCCTGTTTACGGTTTTCTACTGTGGACTGGTCTAGGATATTACCATTTGCAGTTTCATGATGTCCTAATTCCTCTGCTAGTACACATTTCTTTTCAGTTTCTGTTAAGTCTTTCTTTATTGCAATTCGATTTCCTTTAATACGCCCCTTATTTGCACGGAGCGGTTTCTCTTTTGTGACTAAGTTTTTGTGGTCTGCTTCAATTAGCAGGTCATCGTATGTAGTCAATTTATCACCCCTGTATATAAATAACATAAGATTAGTCCGATAAATTGGACTAGAAGTTTTCATCATCCATGATGTCTTCGTCAAATGCTTTGTCATCGTCAGATGCGTCTTCAATAGCATGAGCGGCATTGACGCCGTAATCAGAAGTTTCTTTAACTGGCATAGGAACAACGTTGCCGGATTTCTTCTTTTCTGCAACAGAGCGTTCATATTCCTTTTCCAGTGTGAAATCTACCATTTCTTTGCCGTGGTCATCGAGGTCACGGTATTTTTTTATATGTTCATATTCAGATAAATTTATGTCATTACCCTTTGGTGGAATGTGTATACAATCTTGGAATAAGTAATTTGCATCCACACCGAGAGTTTCCATTAACTTATAAATGATTTGCTCCTTGGGATGACTAGTTTCTTTTTCATAATTTGTGATTGCAGAGCCTGTTACACCGACTTTCTGCCCTAATTCAGTTTGCGTCAATCCTAATTGTTCTCTAGCTTCTTTTATTCTATATCCAATACCCATATGATTGACCTCCTTATAAATCCACTATACATCAGAAATATTCAAATATCAATATAAAAACTCAAGAAATTTTAGAAAAACGTATTGACAACTAAATAAACTTGAGTTATTCTAAAACAGAACTAAAGAAACTTGAGGAAATGAGGTGAAAACTTGAACTCTATTGTAGCACCAAATGTAAAAGGAATTATTAAGGACAGGTGCTTAAAGCAAAGCGCAGTGGCAAAGAAAGCCGGATATTCAGAGCAGCAGTTTAGCGCAATGATGAATGGACGGAAGATTATTAAGGACATTGATATTTTAAGAATCGCTACAGCTTTAAGCGTTGATGCAAACGAACTGTTTAAGAAGGGAGATGAGTAAATTGCAGATAGGCGGAAAAGAGTATTCGGAAATCCTTATCACAGATGCAGACGGTGGATTGCTTGCCAGCATTACAGATAAAGATGTCATTGAAGAAAAGAACTGCAAAGTTGTGTGTGTGCCAGTTGAAGATTAACCGAGGTTGTTGTTACGGGAACTATCTGGATTGGAAACCGGAGTTTGGACACCGTTAATGTTTCTAACATGATAGTTTTCATAGGTACCATTATTTATTTGACGTACAAATTGAGCGCGGGTCATATCAGCGCCAGTGTAATTGTCGTGGAAGTTGGTATTTCTTCCGGTTGAAGTTTCGTGTGTTACGCTAATTCTTTTTGGCATATACATCATCCTTTCTTTGATGGGTGGCACACACAACGAACGATGCAAGAACAAATGTTCATATGTAATTATACAGAACAAATGTTTATATGTCAACATAAAAAACACAATATATAGGTATAAAAGCAAACAATATATCAATATATTGCGAAAAACAAAATAAAAATTGCAAAAACAGAAAGAGGTGAGAACTTGAAGGGAAGCGATATAAAGGTGTATCTGGTAGAAAATGGACTTAAGCAGGCACATATTGCTAAGAAAGCAGGAATACCAGAACCTATTTTCTGCATGATGCTGAATGATAAAAGAAGAATTGAAGTAAATGAGTATATGCGGATATGTGATGCGATTGGCGTACCGCTGGAGCAGTTTAAGCCCCGTATGCCGGACAAGAAATGAAAAAGAAGCATCTCAGCGTACTACTACCGAAAATGCTTCTTTTCAGCCTATTTACTGCAATGAGATGTGAAAGTTCCGGCTCTAAACGGCTCATACACATTCGCGACTGTGTATTACCGGAATGATGGCTAGAGTAGCACACACCATCTTTTCACATCGTGTTTCTTAAACGATAGGCACTCGTTAATATTCCGCCCTATTGCAAACACTTATTGCATTGGACGATGGTAATGCATCCAATACTCATCAAAGCGCAGGGCGAAGAAAAAAGCTTCCACATAGGGAACATCCCTCCTTCGCTTTTAGGGTAGGCAAATATTAACATATGCGAAAGAAAAATTCAAGTAATCAAAATGGAATTAGTTAATAGAAGGGAGATGAGAAAGAGTGAAATGTAAAAGCAAAATCCTCCACCAGCAGATGGAACTGTTAGCAGAGGATTCAAAGAATGTGTATCCAGCAATGAACACAGTAAGCGAAAATTCAAAGGCTATGGCACAAATTAGCAAAGAACTATTCAAAAGAGAATGCCTTGCCACCATGCAGCTTGTCGCATTTGGTTATTTTATCATACGCTTCGCGATACATGGCAAGTAATTTTTCTGGAGAGTCTCCAGGATTTGAGTTTTTCTTTACATAGATTAAAGAAAGCTCCTCGTAGATAGACATAAGCGTTATCTCCTTTCAATTACTCGGACGCGGCAACGTCCTGTAGGGAGATTATATCACAAGTAAAAAGAAAAAACAGAAGGGAGCGTGAGTATATGCCAAAAACAAATTTGTGTGAAAACAAAAGCCAAAAGAGATATGACTACGTCGCAGGAAAACTTGATGGTGGATTCCGACAGCGAAATCTTAGCACGGCAGCTGTGAGTAAGAAAACCGGAATACCAGCAAGAACAATTACAGACAGACTGTTACATCCAGAGAAGATGCCACTTAGAGATTTATATAAGCTGGCGGATGCTGCAGGAGTGAGAATTGCATTTACAGAGATAGATGTTCCAGATTAACAGGGGAGGTGAGAACATTGCAAATTGTAGGAAAGGCTTTTATAGGAATTGGCTTGGCGGTAGCGGTTGTTGCCGGATGCTGTGTTGATTCGCCGGGGATTTATGGAACGCTGGCACTGATAGCGGTTCTTGTTGGTGGAATCATCGCCGGAGCTGGCTATGGAATGACGCTGTTAGGCAATCCGGATATAAAAGCGTTCTACTCTATCCACAGAAAGGACAGGCTGGATGCCGATGTGGAGTTTATAGAGTTGGACAAAAAAATAGCACCCTGATAACTTTGGCGAGTACAGGTGCTATTAAATCGTGGAAATACATAGTATTTCTGCGTCTATTGTAACACGAAAGCAACATATTGGAAAGCGTGAGACAGATGTTTTTTAGAAAATGTAAAACATGCGGACATCCGATGGATGCCGGAGAAGGTCAAAACGGTATATGCGAAGACTGCATAACCGGAGAGACGGAACGGCAGAGACGCAGGGCAGAACTAGACCGGATGGTCAGAGCAACAGATTTTAAACAGATGGATATGGAGGAATTTTTAAATGGTTCATTTAGTAGATGATGACAAGATAAAATTGCAAGAGATTTTAAGAGAACTACCAAAGGCACTGAAAGATGTTGCTATTGAAGGAGATTTGAATATCATTGTAACGGATGTGGGAGACATTCATGCGGTGGGGCAGACGGATAGCACCACAAGGATACTGGTTGACATCGTTGACGATTGTAATGATGAAAGAGTGAGGTATGAGAATGTTGCCGGATAATGATGATTTGTTTTTTGCACACGACGCGGAGCAGGAAGCGTGGTTGAGAAAAAGACCTATCTGTATTTGCTGCGGAGAACATATTCAAGAGGAAATGGCGCACCAGATTAATGGTGAGTATTGGTGTGATAAATGCCTGGATGATACAAGAGTTTATATTGAGGATTAGGAGGATTAAGAAGATGACTTTTAAATTGTTGCAACAGTGTAACAAGGAGATAAAGACAACAGATATTAAAGGGAAAGCTTATGCGGAAGTAAACCAGAGAATAAAGGTTTTTCGCATGCTGTACCCGGAGGGATGCATTTCCAGCAAGATAGAGTCTATTGCTGATGGCATAGTCATTATGTCTGCCACGGTAAAAGATGAATTAGGAAATGTGCTTGGTGTGGGCCATGCGTATGAGAAAGAAGATTCCTCATACATAAATAAGACTTCGTATATTGAAAACTGCGAGACAAGCGCAGTCGGTAGAGCATTAGGAATGCTTGGAATAGGAATTGATACAAGCCTTTGCAGCGCAGACGAATTGCTGAATGCTTTAGAACAGCAGGAAAACGAAAAGCCAATTTCGGAGAGCCATGTAAAGACGTTGGAGAGGTGTATTCCGGCACATGGACAGACCGTTGAAAATGTATGCAGATGCTACAAGGTTAAGTCGCTTGAAGAATTGACCGTCCGACAGTTTATGAAGCTTATGCATCAAATGGGTGAAGAATAATGGAGACCACCGGGAAACTGACCGGAGCAAGTCGGACATTTGATGGACAGGGCATCATCCTCACCTTTGAGGTTGATGCTTCCGCATCCGGTCAGATTGAGGATATGAAAAAAGATGATTTGCTCCGCATCCGGGCGGTGAAGTACCAGCAAAAAAGAAGTCTTGATGCTAACGCTTACGCATGGGTACTTATGACAAAGATTGCAAACCACCCAGACATATCATCCAGCAAGGAAGAAGTGTACGAACAGATGTTGCAGAAGTATGGAAGCATCTACGAAGAGGATGGGGAACACATCACCGTCACGCTCGACAAGGCGGTAGACATTGCGAAAGTGCCGGGGCATTGGAAGTATATCAAAGACAACGGCAAGTTTGCAGCCTATTTAATGATTAAAGGTTCTAGTGAGTACGATACTGCTGAAATGAGCCACTTCATTGATAGGATTGTGGAAGAAGCAAAGGAACTAGGCATTGAGACGGCTACACCGGATGAATTAGAAAAGATGAAGCAGGAGTGGGGAACATGAGTAAGAAGTTGTGGAGCGTGTTCACAGATGATATGGATCATTGCTATTTTACCGGAACGACTCCGGTGGAGCGACACCATATTTTTGGTGGAAATCCAAACCGAAAGAATAGCGAGAAATACGGTTTTGTTATTCCTCTTCGACCAGATTTACATCCGAATGGTGTGAGTGCCGGAAAGAATGCTGTAGAGATTGATTTGAAATTAAAACAAATGGCGCAGACCTATTTTAAAAGCATTGCGGGACACGAGAAGAGTTCCGGAACATTTTCGGGAAGTCTTGGCTATAGGGTTGAAACACCCGGCGGCGGCCAAAAGAAACAATGCGATGTACCCACGGTACTCCAATGGCGATTTTAATATATCACAGAAAGCCATGATTGATTACCTCCGGGGATTGCCCGGAGGGGAAAGGGATTTAAATGAATTTAGAACAGAAAACAATTACATCATTAGAAGTTGCTGATATGGTCGGAAAAGACCACAGTAAATTATTAAGAGATATTAGAAATTATGTGGAACAGTTAGGACAAGCCAAAATTGGACAGTCCGATTTTTTCACAGAGAGTACATATAAGAATAGTCAGAACAAAGAGCAACCATGTTATCTGGTTACAAAGAAAGGCTGTGAATTTATCGCACACAAGCTGACAGGAGTCAAGGGAACAGAGTTCACAGCAAAATATATTAATCGTTTTCATGATATGGAAGAACAGGTTAAGAAACCACTTAGTGCACTGGAACAGATTGCATTGCTGGCACAGGGAACGGTGGAGTTGGAACAGAAGGTTGAAACCGTGGAGCAGAAAGTATATTCCATTGAAAATGATATGCCACTGTTTGGAGCAGAATCAGATGAGCTTTCAGCACATGTAAGGCGTAGAGGAGTGGAACTGCTTGGCGGTAAGAAATCAGAAGCATATATGGATCATACAGTGCGCCAGCGAGTATTTAGAGATATTTACAATCAGTTAAGACGTGAGTTTGGAATCTATGATGATGAAGGAAAGATGAAGAGTTACAAAGCATTGAAGCGTAAGGACTTAGCCGATGCACATGAGTTTGTTGACTGTTACACGCTTCCAGCGTACCTTGCGGAGCAGGTTTCGGATTGTAATTCACAGATGAGATTGGATGGTGGATCTGATGGAGTATAAATTTACGATACCCGGAAGATTGGAAGGCCTAAACAATTATACGGCAGCTAATAGGATGAATTACAGAGTTGGCGGCAGAATGAAGAGAGATAGTGAAGACATGGTTTGCTGGTGTATCAGACAGCAGCTTAAAGGCGTGCATATTGAAAAACCGGTTTTGATTTATTACCACTGTTTTGAAAAAGATAACCGTAGAGATGGGGACAACATCCTGTCGTGTGCAACAAAGTTTATCCAGGACAGTCTTACGAAAACGGCTGTGCTGCGAGAAGATAATCGGAGATGCATCCCGCATTTTTACCACGATGTGACGGTAGACAAGGAGAATCCGAGGATTGAGGTCACAATAACAGAGCTTACACCGGATCAGGCGAAAATGAAATTGAGAGACTTACTTAAGGACTTAGAAACGGGGTGATTTCGAATTGCGAGACAGTATTGTATTTTACAGAAGTTTCTACGAAGCAATCAGGGATTTGCCACCAGAGGATTTTAAACAGTCTGTAAAGGCGCTCATGGAGTATGGTCTTAATGAAGTGGAGCTGGAAGAGGTATCAGGTGTTGCAAAGGCAATATTTATAATGGCAAAACCGCAGATAGATAAAAACAACAAGCGGTACGAAAATGGTTCAAAGGGCGGAAGAAAACCAAACGATAACCAAACCGTAACCAAACCGAAACCAAAACAGAACCAAAATAGAACCAACGTAGAACCTAATGTAAATGATAATGTAAATGATAATGTAAATGTAAATGATAAAAAGAGTTTTGCACCGGACGATGAATCGCCTTGTGCCGGAAAATTCCTTTTGAACGATGCCACAGAATACGCAGTGTCGGAGAACGACGTGGTTATATACCAGCAGCTCTATCCGGGGATTGACGTTAGGCAGGAACTAAGGAATATCGAGGCATGGTGTTTGTCTAATCCGAAGAACCGGAAAACACGGAACGGTGCGAAACGGTTTTTGAATTCGTGGCTTTCACGTTCTCAGAATGGGGCGAGAAAGGAAACGGCGCAAATGGCAACTAAAAACAAGTTTAATAACTTTAACCAGCGTCAGTATGACTATGACGAACTGGAAAAGCAGTTGTTAAATTCACAACCAGGAGGATGAGATGCGCAAGGAAAGTAAGTTAAAGCGGGCGAATCTGAGAAAAATACTCGCCAAGCAGAAATATGATGAGGAGATTAAGACCAGCGATAGAAAGGCTATGGAGTGGTTCAAAGCAGAGCCGTACCAGTTACAGTACCAGAGGATGTATGGAGGTGGCAAATGAGTAATGTGTTGAGAAGAAAGTCCAAGAAGATGCAGCCCCTAGGCTATTCAGAGAGGGAACTGGTGGGAATCCAGAATTATGCCAAGAACAAAAGAAACACGGATTTTTTGATTGAGGAATCATTTTTGAATTTGCAGTTGATAGCATTTCAGATACTTCATGACAAGTTCGGTTTTGGAAATCGAAGAATTATCAAGGTTGAGAATATTATTTCGGAATATTTGAAAACAACGGCATCCGGTGGACTTTCAACGGAACAGCTGCAGGATTTCATGAAAGAAAAATGCGGAATAGATGTAAAAGAGGAAGCGAACAAAGTTCCGTTCAGAGAGCGTTTCAGCCTTGTTGAAAGAAAGGTTGCGGCTAGTTCGATGCAGTCCGCCGGGACATATTTGGCAGCATCAATCTGCAATTATTTTTCACTTATTGGTGTTTGCCTAAAGACAAATTTCGGGTTTTCCAAAAATAAAATCACAGAAGTATTCGGGTGGATCCGGTACTACATCAACAGCCTATCTCAGGGTTATGAAACCATGACTGGTGTAGCAAGCGTGTTGTATTACGAATGCCACTACAGCGACCAGCGGTATGCTGACAAGGTTTATGAAATTTAACAAAGGAGAATGATTTATTATGACACGAAGTGAAGTTGAAAGATTAAATGGCAAACTTATAAATATATATACAAATGGGTTTTATATCAGTAAAGCATCTCTGTTTCGTATGGGTTTGAATGATGGAATAATAACAGAGGATGAGTTCTGGGAAGCAAGAGAATATTACAGCTCTTTGTGGAACTATGTAGGTGATTAAATTGAAATTTGAGAGGTGAAGATAAATGGATATGAGCATTGAAGATATTTGTAGAAGCTACAGAGAAGCCAAAAACAAGCGGGAACAGATTAAGATATTAGCTGATTTAAACTGTACGACGAAAGAGGAGATTCTTAAGGTGCTGTTAGATTGTGGAGAGAAAGTGCCCGCACCAAAAACGAAAAAGCCAACTAAGCCAGACATACCGGATGCCGTATATACAGCTATTACAGAGCGTATGGATGTACTGAATGCGGTAATTACGGAGACGGAAAAGGAATACAGGGAGTTGGCAGCGTTTATTGGGAAAGAGGTGTAGGTATGGAGAGGTTAACGAAATGGATTGATGATGGAGAAAATAGACAAGCTATTCCTGATCCGACAATTAGAAAAAACGGACATGGAAGATGCTGCAACAGGCTTGCCGATTATGAGGATGCCGAAGAACAAGGATTACTCCTGCGGTTGCCATGTGGAATTGGTGCGGATGTATATTCCATTCCTAGCAAGACAAACTTTATCTTGAATTTGCTAAGATGATTATTGTTACCATAAGCCGGACTGGTGTCCGCTTCAGGAGTTGCCGGAGAAAATCCCAGAGCTTAAACATGGGTATGAAAGTGTTGAAAAAAGCATCCTCCGAAAAGGCTGGAATGCTTGTTTAGATGAAATTTTAAAGTAAATCGAAAGGAGTGAGAGGTTTGCTGGCCAGCGTTAAAGAGCTCTTTACTCCGTGAAGAAATGGAATCAGTACAGGAAAGAATGGAACGTCTTGGAACAAAAGAAAAGATTGCTTCGTTTATGCAGAAGGAAAAACAGCCGTATGAATTTAAGAGAAGATACGCGCAGATAAGAGCAGAAGAATTTGCAAATGAGTGTGACGGAAGACAATTGAATTATCATGTATCTGTTGGCGGGTTGGATAGCATTGTCCTATATTTGTTTTTGCACGAAATTTGCCATATAAATGCGCCGGGTGTGAGCGCGTCTATGCTGGAAGATAAAAGCATCCAGATAGTACATAAGGCGCTTGGAATCATCAATGTGCCGCCACTGAAACGAGATGATGGCACCTGTTGGACAAAAGCAAAAGTGATACAGGAATTTGGATTTCCGGTCATATCTAAAGAGCTTGCCGGGAAGATAGAACTGCTCCAGAATCCCACAGAGAAAAACAAGATAGTGCGCCATGCGATTATTACTGGTGAGACAGGGGCATATGGCGGGTGGCAGAAAAACTCCAAGATGCAGTTAAAACAGAGGTGGCTTGAGTTGTTTGGCGGGTATGAGAACGAGAATGAAGGATGCAACTTCCAGAAACCGGATTTTCTGGTGTCCGCGAAATGTTGTTATTACCTCAAAGAAAAGAATTGTGATGACTGGGGGAAGGAACATAACAGTGTGCCTTATCTTGGGCTTATGGCATCGGAGGGCGGCAGGCGCGCCAAGAGCCTGCGGATGAATGGATGTAACTATTTTGGAGCATCGACCATCCGGTCAGCGCCATTTGCTATCTTTGGCAGGCAGGATATTTTGAAACTTGCATTAGAGATGGACGAGCTATGGAAAAACGGATTGAGAGAGCGATACTACGAAAGGCTGTTGAAAGAAGGGCGGATTTCGGAATGTTTTGAAATGCCTGAAAGCATCATTCCTGAGATATACGGAACAATTGAGAAAAAACCAGATGGAACGCTTTACACCACCAAGGCACAGCGTACTGGATGCAGTATGTGCGGGTTCGGAATCCATATGGAGAAGCGACCACACAGGTTTGATTTGCTTCATGAGAGCAATCCGAAAGAGTGGGATTATCTGATGTTTCACTTGTGCAAGGACAAAGACGGGAATGACTATGGCTGGGCGAAGGTGCTGGACTATATAGGAGTTGGCTGGGAACCTTCTACAATCGGTGGTAACTGTAAGGGGCAGATGAGTTTGAAAGATTTTATGAAATAGCGGGTTTGAGGGGATTTGAACCCCTCGGCGCCCAAACTTATACTTGAGCCTTGCTCCTGTTTCATTGGTTCCAAATGCAAAACCCGCGCTCGCCTGCACCCGCCGAAACGTTTTGTAAGAATGAAAGTATTGTCACAAGTGTACCTCCTGAAAAAATGAATCTGAAACTACAGTTATTTTTTAGGTTGTTTGACCACATGACGGAGCAACAGGATAAAAATGTCACAAGTATAAAGGTTGTTGGCATAGATACAACATTATTATAGTTTGTTTAGAGAGAAAATTCAAGAAAGGAGCCGGAACCTATCCGGATAAAAGGCGCGCCGGGTTCCTTTTGAAAAATGATAAACGGAGAATTAATAGTTGACAATTTCGCTGGTGGGGGTGGGGCTTCCACCGGTATGGAATTAGCGACCGGATACAGTGTAGATATAGCAATTAATCATGATCCGGAAGCCATTAAGATGCACAAGGCGAATCATCCCAATACAAAGCATTACTGTGAAAACGTCTGGGCGGTTGACCCAGTGGAAGCCTGCAATGGTCATCCAGTGGCACTTGCCTGGTTCTCACCGGATTGCAAGCACTTTTCAAAAGCGAAAGGTGGAAAGCCAAAAGATAAAAATATTCGAGGTCTTGCCTGGGTAGCCTGTCGATGGGCGGGGCTGGTGCGACCGAGAGTAATCATGTTGGAGAATGTAGAAGAATTTAAAACTTGGGGTCCACTTGGGCGGCGGCACCATCCGATTAAGGCAAAGCAGGGCGAGACGTTTGGAAAATTTGTCCGGCAGCTTACAGATTTGGGATACGAAGTACAGTTTCGGGAGCTAATTGCCGCTGATTACGGCGCACCCACTATGCGCAAGAGATTCTTTATGATTGCACGATGTGATGGCAAGCCAATTATATGGCCAGAGCCGACACACGGACCAGCAGGCAGCGATGAGGTAAAAGCTGGGTTACTTAAACCATATGTGGGAGCCTATACGCAGCTGGATTTTTCGCTTCCGTGTCCAAGTATTTTTGACACGACGGAAGAAATTAAAGAGAAGTATGGAATCAGGGCAAAGAGACCTCTTGCACCGAAGACAATGGAGCGAATTGCCAGAGGATTAAAGAAATTTGTAATCGATAATGCAGAGCCATTTATTGTTCAAGTTAATCATAGTGGAGCAAAATCCGACTATTGTAAGAGTACAAACGAGCCGTTGAGCACTGTGACAGGTAAGCACGGATTTGGCGTGGTAGAGCCTTATATGGTACAGATAGGGCAGACGGGATTTACAAAGGATAGGAGTAAGGATGTAAGAGAGCCGCTTACAACAATCGTGAGTAAGAACGAGCATTGTTTAATTGAACCGAAACTTGCACCTTATATGGGAACCAATACGACAAATCATTCAGGTGGTAATTGCAAAGACCCAATACATACCATCACAACAGGAAATCAACAGTGTCTTATCAGTCCAACTCTTATTCAGTATCATTCAGAGACATCAAAGGATGGGGTAAGAGGGCAGACGATTGGGAACCCGATTATGACAGTAGATGGTTCAAATCGATATGGATTGGTTACATCATTTTTGAGTAAATTCTATAAAAGCGGTATTGGACAAGATGAGAGGGAGCCACTGCACACAATTACGACGTCAGCCGGGCATTTCGGAGAGGTTAGAGCGTTTTTGATTAAATACTATGGAGATGCCACAGGACAGGATATAGAGCAACCACTTGATACAGTTACAACAAAGGATAGATTTGGTCTAGTAACAATCGAGGGTGTGGATTATCAGATAGTAGACATTGGACTTCGGATGTTAGAACCAAGAGAGCTGTATAGATGCCAGGGATTCCCAGGTGATTACATAATTGACCATGATTATACCGGCAAGACATATCCGAGAAGCGAACAGGTGCGAAGATGCGGCAATGCAGTTTGTCCACCGATACCAGCAGCATTAGTTAGGGCGAATTTGCCAGAACTGTGCGTGGCGGAGCGCACACCGAACATGAAGATAGAAGCAGAGCAGACCGGACAGCTCCGGTTTGCGTGATAAATTTAGAATTTATCGAGACAAGCGTTGGAGGAATAGCATGAGAACAATATTGAAATATCCGGGAAGTAAATGGAATATAGCTTCCAAGTTGGTGGAATTGATACCGGAACATCACAGCTATGTAGAACCATTCTTTGGAAGCGGTGCCGTGTTATTTAATAAACCAGTGTCAGATATTGAGACGATTAACGACATAGACCATGATGTTGTGAATCTTTTTCGATGTATACAGGAAGATTCGGAACGTCTGGCTAGAATGGTAATGACTACACCTTTCAGCCGTGAAAAATATGAGGATACATATAAGCTGGATGTATGGGAGCTGATGATGCCGGATGAACCGTATCATAAAGCATTACGATTTTTAATCCAGTGTTGGCAAGGGCACGGGTTCCGCACTAATGGTTACAAGGTAGGTTGGAAAAATGATGTTGTCGGAAGAGAAAGGGCATATGCATTATGGAACTGGTACCGTCTGCCGGAATGGATTATTGAAATAGCAGAACGGTTGCGCATGGTACAGATTGAGAATCGCCCAGCGTTGGAAGTGATTGAGAGATTTAATTACAGCAACGTATTTATGTATATTGACCCGCCATATGTATTAGGCACAAGGACAGGAAAACAGTATAAGCATGAGATGACCGATTCGGATCACGAAGAATTATTAAAAGCATTACTGCAGAGTAAAGCGAAAATCATGTTGTCTGGATATGAAACGGAAATGTATAACGACTATCTGACTGGATGGGAGAAAAAGCAGTTTTCAAGCTGTGCGGAGCATGGAAAGCCACGGATTGAAACAGTGTGGATGAATTATAAGGCTGATTTGCAGATGAATTTCATGGACTTTCCAGAGGTGATGCCATGATTCAATGTGAAGGTCAAATGAGCCTTATGGATTTACTTACTCCGGTTGCCACAGACAATGAGCCACCGCGTCTGCTATCGGTAGGTCAAACGGTGTATAAGGTAGTTCGTGAGAGTTGGAAGGAGTTAAATGCGGATAACTTAGTAAAAGAGGTTAAAACCAACGAAATTGCTAACAGAATTGTAGATAATTTAGCCGGCATAGTAGCAAATGCTTTGGCTGAATATTAAATGATTAAATTTGTAGTACATTGATAATTGAATATTGACGGTTGTAGTGGTATAATTTTCTTATTACATAGAGGTGAGGGAAATTATATGACGAGCAAAGAAATAAGAGAATTTATTAGACAAACGTGTTGTCCCTTTCTTGCAGCGAGGAAGGGGTATTGGATAGGCGCAATGGATGTAAGACAAAGAAATATTAAAGGGAAAAATTTTTATTTAGAAAATGCTTACAATTATTTAATAAAGCAGGAAGATTCTATTAAGAGCGGGGAGTTTTTAGATGGAGAGCTGTATGACAAAAAATATAAACAGCAAATTATAGAGTGGGCATCAAAGGCATATGATAGAAAAGTAAAAGAGCTTGAGGAAGTAATGCGAAAATAATTATTTAATACCAACCGTCAATATTCGATGGTTGGTATTTTTTTGCACAAAAACGGAAGGGGGATGCACTTGAATAAAAAAGAAATATATGAAATCTGCATGAGTGTAGACAGCTTTGTAGCTTCTCTGTTGACAGAATCCATCGTGCGCGGCACCAGCTATGATATGCTGGAAGCACACTATGGCATTCTCCCTATCAGCCGGAGAAGTTTTTACAGGAGACGCGGGACAGCAAAGAGGTTGATGCGGCAGAGGATGGCGCATCTGGTTGAAGAGAAGAATGGACAATATAAAATCGAGTGGGGAAGAGAGGAGTAGAAACCTCTCTTTTTCTATGCTTAAACTTGGCACAAAACCTCTGACTATCTGATTTATAATTATGATATGAGGAGAGGACTATGCCATGTATAAAACACAAAGGAATTATGAAAATGCACAGCGGATGTTATTTGATGGAATCGGGCAGTATGAGATACCGGAGATAGAACCTGCACAATTTGAGAGTGCAGAGTTTATCGGGTTCAACTATGCCAAGAGTGCGAAGAATCCAGAGAGCAAGGCAGTACATTTCTTTCTGGACGATTACCAATTTACCAGAGTATGGACAGACCCAGATAGATATATTCCGATGTTGCAGCGATTCAAGCACGTGCTGACACCGGATTTTAGCCTGTATACGGATTTTCCGAAGCCGTTGCAGATATATAATCACTATCGCAAACATTGGCTCGGTGCGTACTGGCAGATGCATGGTATTAATGTCATCCCTACGATTTGTTGGAGTGACCGGAAGTCGTTCGAATGGTGCTTTGATGGAGAACCTACAAAAAGTGTTGTTGCAGTTTCATCTGTTGGAACGCAGAACGGCGCAGAAAAGAAGCAATGCTTTCTTGATGGATACTTTGAGATGGTAAAAAGGTTAGAACCTACACAGGTTATTTTTTATGGCAGAGTACCGGAAGAGTGTAAGGGAGATATCGTAAAAATAAATGCGTTCGAAGATAAATGGAATAGTGAGGGATGAAATGGGTGGCAGAGGAGCGAGTAGCGGATTAAGTGATAAAGGTAAGAAGTATGGCAGTGAGTACACAACGTTGCACGAGAGTGGCAATATCAAATTTGTTCAGTATAATGATGCGACATCAGCCAAAACACCACAGGAGACCATGACAAGGGGACGTGTGTATGTGACCGTTAATGAAGAAAATAGGCTTGTGTCAATAACATATTATGACAATGTTAACAAAAGAAGAAAGCAAATTGACTTAGAGAAAGCACACAAGGGAATAAAACCACACACACATCATGGATATAATCATAACGAAAGTGATAGTCAAAAGGGAGCGGCAAAGTTAACGACAGAAGAACGAAAAATGGTTGAGAGAGTAAGAAAAATTTGGTATAATGACCTTGGCAAATAGTAGTATAGGGGGATTACATGGTGATGGCCGTGACTCCGGTTCGAATCCGGACGTTTGTCAAGGACTGTATGAGTATACGGTCCTTTTTTATTGCCATGAAAGGAGATGATTGTGTGGCAAATCTTAAAGGAAAGATGAAAAAATTACAGACAGCTATTATAAAATGCGGAATGATTGTAAAAATAAATCAAAATCAGTTCTATTCAGAGGAGCAGAGCCGCATGATTACCTCTTATCGTATTGTTACACCAGTATACTGCTATAACAAATTTAGCGGAGAATGGGAAACGAGAGACTATGAGATATTAAAGACTTGCTCAATGGTGGATGTAATCTATTGTCTGTTAGATATCTATAAGGCGGTGAGCGGATGAAAAAAGAACTCACACCTAAACAGAAAGCATTTGCAGATGAATATATAAAGAATGGCGGGAATGCAACACAGGCATACATAAAGGCAGGGTATAGCAAAAACGGAGCTAACGCAGGGGCGGCACGATTGTTAGCGAATGTTATCATTTCTAAATATATAGCAAAACAGACCGAGCGCATAGAGACCGAGCAGCATCGTGATATTATGAGCCTTGCTGACATCCAGGAGCGCAGAAGCAAGATTGCAAAAGGTGAGGTTGTAGATGGCTTGGGGTTCGCCCCGGACTTTGCAGACCAGCTTAAGGCGATGGATGGACTGGAAAAAGCATTGACGATAGCTGAAAAGCAGAAAATTGAACGAGAGGAAAAAGAAAAGCGTGAGAAAGCTCCTCTTTGGACTGTGCCGATTACTGATATTACATCAGATTTTGTTGAGATATACAGGACGGTGCATGAAGCATTTGCCGGGGAAATAGATGTGCATGAGATTGTGTCAAAGGGTGGACGTGGTTCCATCAAGTCAAACTTCTGGGGAGATTTGGCATATGAGACCATTCGACAGGACCCGCAAGCACATATCGTATATACCAGGAGGTACAAGATTGACTTGCGAGGTTCTGTGTACAATCAGTATATGAAAACTGTAATCCGTTACAACGACTTGGATAACTGGGATTTCAAACAATCCCCGATGTGTGCGGTGTATAAACCGACTGGGCAGATGGTAATGTTCGTGGGAGCAGATAAGCCTATCAGTTTGAAGTCGTTCAATGTGCCATTTGGCTATGTCAAGATGCTGATTCATGAGGAGTGCGACGAGATGGCAGGTGTGGAACAGATGGATAACATCGAAGATACCTTTTTACGTTCGGACACCCCGGCACTGGATATTAAGATATTCAACCCACCAAAGAGTAAGAACAACTTCATGAACCAGTATGTGGAGGAGTGCCGGAACAAGCCACAGACCAGAGTGTGCCACAGCTATTATTACAATGTGCCAGTGAAATGGCTTGGTAAACGATTCTTCGAGCGTGCGGAGTGGTTCAAGGTGCATAAGCCGCTATATTACCGTAACAATTACCTTGGGGAAGTAACGGGTACTGGTGGCGGTATCTTCGATAATGTGGAAGAAAGAACTATCACGGATGCAGAGATTGCAAATCTACCATATCTCTATTATGGCTTAGACTTCGGTTTCGAGCATCCACAGACATTTGAGGTTGCTTACTATGACGAGGACGCAGACACGTTGTACTGTGTGGCAGAGGTATTTGCTAAGCGGTGTAAGAACAGCACATTTGCGCGGAAGATTAAGAAGTACATCGAAGAGGAAATTATATGTGACTCTGCCCGGCCGGATGCTATCGCAGAATTGCAGGACTGGGGATTTAATGCGGTAGGTGCGAAAAAGCGTTGGGGCTCAGGCAAGGGAAGAGATTATTGCTGGGAATGGTTACAGCAGACCACGAAGATAGTTGTAGACCCGGAACGATGCCCGAACCTTGCACATGAGTTAACGACACTTGAACATGAGCAATTGGCAGATGGTAGCTTTTCAGATGCATACCCTACGTTGGGCGAGGACTGTGTGATGGCTTTGATTTACGGTCTGAACCGTGTGATTATGGAAAGCAGACGAAACAATGGACTTTATGACGATGAAATAGACGAGGAGGAAGAGGACGATGGAGAATATGAAGATTAACGTACTGGGAACAGAGTACACGATTTGCGAAAAAACAGAGGAGCAGGATTACAGACTGAAAGATTGTGACGGCTATTGCGACAAGACCACGAAAGAAATTGTTGTATTAAAGGTGTCCGATGATAACTGCAGTTTGCACAACCCTAAATGGTATGCAGATAAGGTTTTACGCCATGAGATTGTTCACGCTTTTTTGTTTGAAAGCGGAATGCATGAGTGTACAAATTGGGACGCAAAAGAAAGTTGCCACAATGAACAGCTGGTTGATTGGTTCGCAATTCAGTCTCCAAAGATTTTTGAGGTGTATTTGGAGTTGGGGCTTATTGACACACCGATTCTAAGTATTCCACCATTGCAGCCAGGTTCTATCACAAATGAATTTGTAATACAGGCATAGGCGGTGACGTATGAATATATTCACAAGAGTAAAGGAGTTTTTCATGAATTTATTTAAAACAAATGCGGAAAAAGAGTTTGGTGTTGATATCATATCGTCTGATCTGATGGAGGTGGCACAGATTGAGTGGCAGCACATCATCAAGGGCAAACCGTACTGGATGAGCAAGAATGTGCGGACAATCAATTTTGCAAAATTCCTCTGCTATTACACCAGCAAAAAGACGTGCTTAGACCTAAATGTGACAATCAACGGAAGTGAAAGGGCAGATTACCTCAATCAGTGTATAAAGGCGATGATTCAGAAGTCTATTCGGGACAAGGTAGAAGATGCGTGTGGTATGGGTGGCATCATTTTAAAGCCAAGCGGTACATACAGTCCGGCTGGAGCAATTGACTATGTGATGCCTGGAAGCTTTGCAGTCACAGAAAAGAATAGCAACGGAGATATCCTTGGAATCATCTTTATTGACCGCCAGGTAAAAGGCGATGACTACTATACACGATTGGAATATCAGCATTTTACTTCTGCTATTGGCGAGGATGGGGAGAGCACAGGTCGAACATATACAATCGAGAACAAGGCTTTTAAGTCAAGAGGAAGTGACAGTCTGGGGCGCAGCATTGCGCTGACGGATGTACCGGAGTGGAAAGACATACCGGAATCTATCAGTATTTCAAATGTGGAAAAGCCACTATTCGGCTATTTCAAGATGCCTTACAACAATACAATTGACTATGCATCCCCGGAGGGTGTGGCAGTATTCGCAAACTGCATTGAGGAATTGCGCAATCTGGATGTTGCATGGAGCCGTAAAGATGATGAGGTTGACGATTCACAGCATATCACATTTATCGATGAAAACGCACTGATGAAGCGTGACAAAAACACTGGTGATAAAGAGAGGGTAGAGCTTCCGAGATTCGTAAAGGGATTGAAACATGGAGTGGATGCAGCCAGTACCGTAGACGAACATGTGCCCACTATGCTGACGGACCAGAGAGTAGCAGATATCAACTCTATTTTATCCATGATTTCTACAAAGGCTGGATTCTCACAGGGACAGTTTGTGCTTGACCGGAAAACGGGTGTCGCTACTGCTACGGAGATTGAGAGTGACGATAGTGAGACAGTGGAGACGATTAATGACATCAGAGCGTCGTTAAAGTCTGCAATTAAGGACTTGATATATGCATTAGACAAGTACTGTGATGTGTTTTTCAACATGCCAAGTGGCTATGTAAATGCGCTTGACAAGGACGTGGCAGACGAGGATGTTTTCTACTTTAAAGATTTACTAGCATCATTTGAGCAAGACCGCACCAGGGCATACCAGCTTATGATGAATGGCGTGTACAGCAAGCGGAAGTATCTCAAAGAGTACGAGGGATTTAACGACAAGGAAATTGATGAGATGTTCGCAGAGCGTGACGCAGAAAATGCAAGTCAGAAGAAAGATGGATTATTTGAGGAGGAATGACAATGGTAAACGTATCACAAGAGCAGAAAGAAATGATTGAAAAAATGGGATATTTCGTCGTACAAGTAAAGGCGGTTATCCAAAAACTTAGAGATGCATTTTTGGAGCTAGGAAGAAAGATTGCGAGATGTGTAGAAAAGCTACAAAAGCTTATAACTCCTGATGTATTGGGAAAAGTAGAACCACGTGAAAGATATAAGATTGTAAAGCAACTCGGATTAAATCACAATGTGTACTTCAACCACAAAGGATTTTACAGATGCAGAAACAATTGTTAGGAGGGAAAGCTCATGGCAGTATCAACAATGAACATTTTAATTATTTGTATTACAATCGTTTCCTTAGAAGTAATCAGTAAGAAGAAAGGCGAGTAATGAAGTATAACAAGACAGTCGGAAGCGTCAGTATAAAACTTGATACAAGCCGGATAGATGGAAATTTAGAGAGGGCGCAGGACAAACTAGATCAGCAGGTACTTGCGGACATAAAACGTTATATGCCTGCGAGCCAGCAACATGCAATGATAAATGCAACCGATATAATCGAGCCCGGGCTTATCTCAACGAACACACCGTATGCACATTACCAGTATATAGGACTTTTGCGGACTGATGAACAAGGGAGAGCGGTTGTTGGAGAAGGGGAGAAAAAGCCAATATTGACAGACATACCATTAAAACATTCAGGTGCAGACGCATATAGCTATTGGTTTGAACATGCCAAGCAGGAACATGGTAAGGAATGGCTGGAACTTGCTAAAAGAGAGGCGGGGAGAAAATAAATGCTTGAACCGGATTACTTTCAGGACAAAGCAGATGTATTAATTCAATATGAGCAGGAGTTAGAGGACTGGATATTACGGGATATAGCTATGCGGCTGCTAAAGGGCGGAACTGTATCCGGTACGGCTGACCGTGAATTGTGGAAACTTGAACAGCTGGGAATGCACCAGAATGAGATTGTCAAACGTTTGTCCGCACTCACAAAAAAGACAACTGCAGAGGTTCGGAAGCTTCTACAGGATGCAGTGCTCACATCATGGGATGATGATAGGAGGGCATTTGCAAGCATGGGGATAAGTGCAGTTCCACCACTTGAAATTCCAGCTGTAAGGAAAGTAATGGATGCGGAGTTTAAAAAGACGCTGGGAGAAGTGAACAACCTCACACGGTCTACAATGATGCAGACACAGCAAGACCTTTTGAATATGCTTAATGAAGCGGAGTATCGTGTGGCATCGGGAATGCAGTCATACAGTGCAGCAGTATGCGATATACTAGATAAATATGGAAAAGTCGGAGTTATGATAGAGTATCCGACCGGAACGCGCCGGACGCTGGAAGCGGCAGTCAGAATGTGCATTGTAACGGCTATGAATCAGACAGCCGCCCAGGTGACGAATCAGTACATTGCAGAACATAATATTGAATATGTGTTAGTATCGGCTCATTTGGGGGCACGACCACAGCGCGCAGGGCAGCCGTATCTTGCCGGTCATGAAAACTGGCAGGGGAAAGTGTATAAGATACTCGGCAGTGATCCAGACACACCCAATCTTGCAGAGATGACCGGTTATGATATTGTAAATGGTACGGGATATGTTGAGAATCCTCTCGGTTTACACGGATATAATTGCCGACATTCACACGGTCCGTGGAGCAAAGGGTTACGGAATCCATATGTGGATAAGGATGGAAACTGGAGTATTGACAATGAAGAAAACCGAAAAACTTATGAACTGCAGCAGCGACAGAGAGCAATGGAGCGAGCTATCCGGCAGACAAAGCGACAGTTGCTTGTAAAACAGATGGAAATTGATGGAGTGGCAGAAACAGACATAAAAGATATGCTGCAACCGGAATATGACCGTCTGGCATATAAATTGAGGATGCAGAATCAGAAGTATAAGCAGTTCTGTGTAAATAATGACTTGCAGACACAGTACGACCGTGTCAAGGTAGCCGGATTTAAGCAGGCGCAGGCAGCCAAGGCGAACGGCAGGGCGACGGCTTACAGCAATTCCATAAAAACACCGATGGAAAAAGGAAAGAATATGGGTTATACTAAAAGAACAAGAGAAGAGTTCGAGCAGACTGCACGACAGATAAAAGAAGAAATAACACAGTATTCTGATAGACAGTCGAAGTGGAGTGGAAATATTATTGCATATGATACCCCATTAATTAACAATGCAGCGTTGGGAAGAAAGGAATGGTCGTGCGATATTTCAATTGTTGATACAGCTGATGATGGAGTAGTGTGGCATGAGATGCTTCATTCCTGTTCTGCAAGTTATTATGATGAAAATGTATATTTTCAGAATCAGGCAATAGAGGAAGCGTCTGTAGAATTTTTAAAACAACAGATTTGCAGAAAAATGAAGATAACTTCTGTAAATGGTTATGTGGAGCAAGTGCCAATATTGCAGGCGATAAATAGTAAATTTAAATATGGTACAGATATGGAATTTGCGCGGGAATTGTTTAATGTTCCATTACCAGAGAGGTATCAATGGCTTGAAGATAAAGTGGACGCGAGTCTAAGGTCTGTTGGTGCATCGTTTTCGGACTATAACGATGTTATGCTGTTTTTGGAGGAACTGAAAGGGGCGATACAATGACATTTGATGAATTTATGAAAATAGTCAGAGAAACAAATGAGAAAAACAGTCATCCAGAACGTTGGACGGAAGCGGAACAATTGTGTCATAAAATTATGACACAGCAAAAGAGTAAAGAAGAGTATTTTCGGTTGGAAGAAGAAGTACAGGCTTTTTTGAAATCGGATGCTTCCCAGGATGATAAACAAATGGTTATAGGCTATGCAGAATCGTTATCTATGATTTGTGCTGCAATCAGGGAGGGGAGACTTGATATTTAGGAGAGAGAGCATAGCGCTTCCTCTTTATGGTTTTCGTTGGTCATCAATATAGAGTATAGCAGTGCCATACGGTTCAATATATAATGTCTTGTCAATTCTGCGAACATAGTTTTCGTTGCCATCATTGCGGATTTGAATTTGATAGGATACTGTTGCGTTTTCACTGGTAAAAGATAAATCTCCTTTTTTAAAATCACCGTTTTGGTCAAAATATAATTTATAAAGATAAAAATCGCCATGATTACCATGAGAACTTAACCACAGATAAAATGGATATTTGCATTTCCGCATGGTCGAGGTATATGGGGTAAGTCTAAGATGGGAAACGGGAAGGTTACTCCCTATAGCAGGATTAGTGTCAATTTTATTTGGTAATAGGGTACTTTTAAAATATTTATAAAAAGGTTTGATAAGAGCATTAGCGTTATGAAGATATTCGTATGCTTTATCAAGATTATAGGTATCTAGGCAGATGCATGTGAAATGCTCATAAATGAATGTGTGTTTTAAATCGAAAGGTTTCATATCAAAAATAGCCATATCTTGATAGGTTATATTTAAGTTATTCTCTTTTTTGCGTGCTTCACGTTTATAATAATGCTCCATTTTAGGGTTTGGTGTATATGTGGATGTGGCAGCTATCTGAACAGATGCGACGGAATTTGTAGCGTCTGGAAGTTTGAATAAATCGAGTATTTTTTGCATTATTGACATTGGCGGATGCTCCTTTCTACTAAGAGTATTTTAGCATACTAAGAGCAGATGCGCATTATAAAATCCCCACTTACATAACGTAGGCGGGGTCTTTTATTTGTCTTATTTAATCGGTAGGTGACGTAGTATTATCTAATAACTTATTAAAGATATTTAATATATACATTTTATATGCTTCTGTTGATGGCAATTTTTCAAATCTGTCCATTAGATTTCTAGCAGCTAAATCCAACGGATTATTTAAATCAAAGGAATCATAGCTATATGAAGTTTGCATCATAGATTCCAAATCTTCTGTTGGAATTTCTACAAGCATACTATATTCTGTATATAATTCTATTAATTCTGAAAACATTGGGTTTTGTATAAAAGAATTGAGCCCTGGAGCAATGTTTTTTTTGTTTTTTCTAATGATTTCTATGGATGTGTCTGTTAGACCTAATTCTTTATGAATTTCAGCATATTGTGGATTTTTAACATTACTAAAGCCAAGAAGGTAGTCTACTGTAACATGAAAGCGTTCAGAAATCTTTTCAAGAGTTCCAAAACTAGGTTCCTGTTCTCCACGCTCATATTTACCCAATGAAGAGTATGATATATTTAATTCACTTGCAAGTTCTCGTAGGGATAAACCATTTTCTAAACGTAAATTTTTTATTCTATTCATATCGTGTACCTCCTAGACACATAATAGCATAGTTTTCCCAAAATGTAAAAATATATATTGACATTGTACTAAATAGACACTATAATCATAAATGTGCATAAAAAATACACAGAAAGGAGGAGACGAATGAAACGTACAACTATAGTTTTAGAGGATAGTGTGCATAAAGCTGCCAAGATAAAAGCTGTAATGCAGGATAAATCTTTTATTCAATATGTGGCGGATTTGGTAAAGGAAGATGTACAAAAAGATTTGCAAACCAAAAAAGAGCAAACACAGTAACTTTGGCGAGTGCGTGATTGCTCAAAAACAAGAAACCCGTAAACGGAATCTCTTTGTTCATAATAAGAGATTCTAGCCTAAAAATCAAGGAAAAATTAAATTATGAACGAATTAATGGAACAGGGAAACATGACACCTATCGAGATTGCGCTTGGCGTTGACGACAATGGAATGACCACAGCAAGAAAGCTGTATGCATTCTTAGAGTTAGACAGCCGCAATTATTCAAGATGGTGCAAAAGCAATATCACCGAAAACGAATTTGCCGAGGAAAACGTTGA
>CAKRDK010000008.1 GCA_934309475.1 uncultured Roseburia sp. | reverse complement strand
TAACATTTTAATAGGAGGTAAACTACATTGGCTAATACAAAGTATTACGGAACAGGAAGAAGAAAATCATCTGTTGCTAGAGTATATTTAGTACCAGGTACAGGTAAAATCACAATCAATAAAAGAGATATTGATGAATATTTCGGATTAGAGACATTAAAAGTTATCGTTCGTCAGCCTTTAGCTGCAACAGAGAATACAGAGAAATTTGACGTTTTAGTAAACGTTCGTGGTGGTGGATACACAGGCCAGGCAGGAGCTATCCGTCATGGTATCTCCCGTGCATTATTAAACGTTGATGCTGATTACAGACCAGTTCTTAAGAAAGCAGGATTCTTAACACGTGATCCTCGTATGAAAGAGCGTAAGAAATACGGTCTCAAAGCAGCTCGTCGTGCTCCACAGTTCTCAAAGAGATAATAAAAAGCGAATTTACAAAGTCGCAGAAAATAAAGAAAAATCCCGCAAACACTTATGTTTGCGGGATTTTTTTTTGTTTCAAAGAAAATATGAAGCAGTACAAAAACACACGAAAAAACGGTTATAGGTAACACATAGGTAACACTAAATTAGGTTAATTGCGTCAAGCAATTCCTGTAAATCTAAATGAGTGTAAACACGTTCGGTTAGGGTGTGGCTTCCGGAATGACCAACAATTTTTTATGGTTGTCTGATATACTTTAGCAGCGTCAAAGAGACTAATGTAAGTGTGACGTGTGGCCGGTGTGCTCAAGAGATATCCGTAATTTTGTAAACCTAGCCATGTGATGCTAAAAAGAGATATTATGATAAAAATCTTTTGACATATATTTAAAAGAATGCTACGATAAACATATAAAAGGTGCTACCAATAGACGGTTAGTCCAGTATATGAATTGATAAAAGTAATCGCCTCAGTTTACCAGACCGGGGGCGATTATTTTTTGTGTGATTTATTACCGAGTGTATATCCAAGTCCAAAGCAGGTTAAGCCAAAACTTAAAACTGCAATGAGACCTTCAAGGGTCAACATTGGCATCCCTCCTTTGCAAGATTTCATACAAGATGATTTCTATGTAATCAGAGGGTCACAGTCCCTCTGCCGAAGGACTAACCGCCTACCGAATAGGGTAGCACCAAAATTATGATAACAAGGAAAGAATACAGGTGCAATATTTTTATGAAATATTTAGAAACGTGAGTTGGGTGTGGTATGGAGATTATCTATGAGAACTGTAAGTACAAAAAGTGGTAGAATTGTAAAAGTTGTATCGAGAGAAGAAGAGAAAAGTACATTGACAGAATCGGATAGTGAAATGGATAAAAGGGCAGTTGAAGCGGTCAAGGCAGCAATAAATAAAGCAAAAATATGTAAAAAACCGATAGCTGGCTATGATAAAGAAAAGAAAGCCGCTTATATTGAGTATGCAAATGGAGAAAGAAAGTATTTAGAGTAGGAAATTTTAGCAGACAGAAGATGATATATTTCCTGGAAACAAATGTTTGCGGGATTTTTTCATATTCCCGTTTGAACAACTTCACCCTTCCCCATCTTGACATTTCCCCACCATATGCTATAATTGCGTCTTGTGAATAACTTGCATACAAACTATTCACATACAAACAATACAAACACCAGAAAGGCAAAAACAATGGAAAATTCCTTACATTACAGGCTGAGGGCCTGTCATACGAACTGCCAGAAGGCGATTATTCATCATATAAAAGAACAGACACAGCTGCGTCCGGGAGAACCGAAGATATTAGAATTTCTTGCGGAGCATGAGCCATGTGAGCAGAAAGAAATTGCGGCAGGATGCAACCTCGATTCAGCATCCGTGACCGGAATCCTCGGCAGAATGGAGACGCGGGGACTCGTGAAAAGAGAGATGAAGCAGGGCAACCGCAGGTCGCTCTATGTGTCCATGACACCGTATGGAAAAGGACTACAGGAAGAAGTGGAAAAGACCTTTGATTTGGTCGACCAGGCGGCAGAAAAAGGGCTGACTGAGCAGGAAAAGAAGGAATTTGCAAGGCTTCTAGAGCTTGTAAACCATAATTTAGTAACATTGATGGAGGAAAAAGAAAGTGATAAAGAGAGTAAGTGAAAAAGTAAAAAATGAAAATTATGCAGTACGGCTTGTCTTATATCTGATGGGATTGTTCATCATGACATTGGGCGTATCCATGTCGGTCAAATCCAATCTTGGAGTATCTCCGGTAAGTTCCATTCCGTATACGATTACCTGCATAACAGGGCTTGAGATGGGAAAAGCAACAATCGTATTTCATATCGTGCTGGTAGTGCTTCAGATTTTGATTTTAAGAGGTGCATTCCAGATAAAAAATCTGTTACAGGTTGTAGTTGGAGTTGTGTTTGGTTATTTTACCACATTTTCAAATTACCTGTTTTCTTTTTTGCCAACGACAGATAACATGGTAATCCGCCTTGGTATGATGCTTGTAAGCACCGTGTTAATCGCCATCGGTATTTTCTTTTATCTGCCATCGGATATTGTGCCACTTGCGGGAGAGGGTGCGATGAAGGCAATTTCAGATAAGACCAATATTGTTTTTAATAAAGTAAAAATCGGATTCGATATATCCATGGTAGTAATATCCCTGATTGCATGCCTTACCGTGCTTCGCCAATTCGGTTCTGTCGGAATCGGAACTGTGATTGCAGCAGTGCTTGTCGGTGCGGTACTTGGTGTATTGACAAAGTTATTTGGTGAGAAAAGGGATATGCTTTTACAGAGGACAATGTAGAAATAGCTTTACTTTTTGTGAATGACGTGGCAAAGTAGTAGTAGAAGAAAAGAAAGGAAGGGCTAACAGATGTTAGAGGATATCATTGAGGGGAAAAAAGCACTATTTGCCACGGGTGTTCATACAGAACTGCGTGCACAGGAAAACCGCTACCGTCGTGTCGCTTTGGTGCAGGGAAACCTTACGACAAACAGCAGAAGCGAGACTTCAGGAATAAGTGCGCGTGTCTGTAAAAACGGAGTCTATGGATTTGCATCCATGGCGGAGTATTCACAGGAAGCGGCAGATGCCGTATTGAAAGCGGCAACAGAGAATGCCGTTTTTTTAGAGAAACATGCATCAAAAGGAAAAGCGCCGGTGCCGGCATTAGAGTCCGGCTATGTGCCGGTCAATCATGAGATTGTGGACAACGACCAGAAAAAGTACATGGAGTTTTGCAAGGAACTGGATGCGTACATTGTGAAAAAATATCCAAAGCTTTCGAGCCGTTCAGTTGTGTATACAGAGGATTCCATGGATAAAATTTTATACACATCGGATGGACATGACGGACACACTACCTCGCCGAGATGTTACATATATGTATTTATGAATACGGAGACATTAGACGGCACACCGATTGAATTGTTCGAGACGTTTGGAGGAGGCGGCAATTTCGAGGAAAACTTCTCCGATATTTCCATGTTCTATGAGAAATTAGACCAGCTTTATAAAAGGCTTATGGATAAAAAAGCCGGAATTTATCCGGAGGCGGGTTACAAGACTGTTATCTTGGGCAGCCAGTTGTCCGGAATGCTGGCGCATGAAGCAGTCGGCCATACCGTAGAATCTGATTTGGTGTTGGGCGGTTCGGTTGCAGGTCCGTACCTGAATAAGCGGGTGGCGTCGGATATGGTGACGATGGTCGATTTTGCGCATACCGCGTTTGGGAAAATGGCACCGCTTCCGGTCTATTTAGATGATGAGGGAGTGGTGGCAAAAGATGTCACATTGATTGAAAACGGGATTTTAAAGGGCTACATGAACAACCGTGAGAATGCCGTTCATTTTGGAATGGAGCCGGCAGGAAATGCGCGTGCGTGGGAATTTTCGGATGAGCCGTTAATCCGTATGAGAAATACTGCGGTACTTCCGGGAAAAGATAAACTTGAAGACATGATTGCATCTGTGGAAGACGGATATTATCTTTTAAATAGCGGAAACGGACAGGCGGATCTGACCGGAGAGTTCATGTTTGGCATTACCATGGGATATGAGATTAAAAATGGAAAAATAGGCCGTGCTATCTTAGATACAACGGTAACAGGAGTTGCATTTGAGATGCTTAAGACCGTAGATATGGTTTCAGATGAGGTGAACTGGTCAAGTTCTGGATTCTGTGGGAAAAAACAGATGATACCGGTGGGAATCGGTGGACCGGCACTGCGTTGTAAAATCATGATAGGAGGTCGCTAGGCATGGCAGAATTAAAAGAAACAGCAAATAAAGTACAAAGTAAGTTAGAAGAAAAGCAGATTTCGAAAGCATGGTTTGTCGTGCAGGAGCGTGAAACACAGGAATTTAACATGGAAAATGGGGATTTTTCACTGTTCCGTACGCTGTTTGATAAGGCGTTAAGTGTTACAACATACCAGAACCAGAAAAAAGGTGTAAGCACGACCAATAAATTAGATGACGCAGCGATTGAGGAGACGATTCAGGCAGCGCTTGCGGCAGCAGAATCCGCAGAGGCAGATGAGGCATATGACATTGCACCAAAGCAGGAGAACCAGTCGTTTGAGGTGGGATGCTACGAGCCGGATTTAGAGAGACTTTTCATGCGTACAAAAGAATTTGCCGAAGACATTGCAAAAGAATTTCCAAAGATTCAGGTTATGCTGATGATGGTGTCCCATGAGAAACTGCATGAGATTTACCGGAATACAAATGGAACCGAGTTTGAGACATTAGGCGGAAAATATCTGGTAATCGTGGAATACTCTGCCGGTGAGGGCGATAAAAACACATCTGTTGCGGTATTTGGTGTGGCATCGGCTGATTTAGACCGCCCGTTTATGGAAATGGGTGCAACCAGACAGCTTTTTGAAAATACACAGAAACAGCTTGAGACAACAACCTTTGAGGGAAAATTCGAAGGAACGGTTGTGTTCATGCCGGATTGCCTTGCAAACTTTTTAAATAATCTGATGATGAATTATGTCGGGGATGGGGTTATCCTTGAGAAAACAAGCCGCTGGATGGATAAAATCGGTCAGCAGGTGGCAGATAAGCGGATTTCCATTTCGCTGAACCCGATGGATGAGCGCGTGGTGGAATATGAGCGCTATACGGCGGACGGTTTTGTGTCAGAGCCGTACGACCTTATCCGAAACGGTGAGTTAAAGTCGTTTATGAACAGCCTTTATGTTGCCAACAAAACAGGCGGCAGTCCAGCGAAAAATGCTAGCCATAACATTATTATGGAAGCAGGCGATACATCGTTTCAAGATCTGATAAAAGGAGTGAAGAAGGGACTTCTTTTAGGCGGATTTTCAGGCGGAACGCCGGGAACAAGTGGGGACTTTTCCGGTGTTGCGAAGAACAGTTTTCTGATTGAAGATGGGGAAATCAAAGGGGCGGTCAACGAGGTTATGGTCAATGGTAACCTTGGAGATATGCTGAATCATGTGGTTGGAATTTCAAAAGAACTTGTTATGGATGGAGAGAGCGTACTTCCGTATCTTGCGGTAGATGGAATTGTGATTTCCGGAAAATAACAGCCATTGGGGGAGGGAGATATGTTGAAGGTTTTTTTGGTCGAAGACGAGATTATCATGCGGGAAGGTATTAAGAAAAATGTCGACTGGAGTGGAGCCGGATTTGAATTTGTGGGTGAGGCAGGGGATGGGGAACTTGCCTACCCGCTGATTCAGAAGGCGAAGCCGGACATTTTAATTACGGACATCAAGATGCCGTTTATGGATGGATTGGAGTTAAGCCGCCTTGTGAAGCAGGAATTGCCGGAGACAAGGATTATACTGCTGAGCGGTTATGACGAGTTCCAGTATGCCAAAGAAGCAATCGAAATCGGGATTGCAGAGTATCTTGTGAAGCCGTTGACAAGCGTCCAGTTATTAGACGCGGTCAAAAAAGTGGAACAGAAAATCGTAAAAGACAAGAGTAAGTCCGGGGAAAATAAAGATGATGAAGAGAAGCAGCGCCAGAGGCTGTTCCGTCATATGGTGTCTGGAAAATATTCATTTTCGGAAGTCTTAAAGGAAGCGAAGGAGCAGGGAATCGGGCTTGCGGCAAACGCTTACAATGTGATGCTGCTTCAGATTTTTTCAGAGGAAGAGGAAACGGTCTTTTGCGAAAAAGTAAGAACATTGCTGCAAAAACTTGAGCGCGTTGCAAATGAGACTACAAATATAATTGTTGCAAAACAAAGCCGCGAGGAATACGACTTTATTTTAAAGGGAACGGATGAACTGCCATTGCAGCAGTTGACCGATGCATGCAAGAACGAGCTGGCAGATTTTTTTGGCGGGGAAGCGCAGATGGAATACGTGGCGGCGTTAGGCAGCCCGGTCGAGCGTTTCAGTGAGCTGAAAAATTGTTATGAGGTGGCGAGTCTTTCTTTTTCAAAGCGGTATCTGGCAGAGCGCAATCAGGTGATACAGGAGAACACGGAGGAATCCGGAAAACCGGAAGATACAGCAGAACTCAAATTAGGCGAACTGAATGTAGCGGGAATGAACCGCAGACAGGTCGAGCAGTTTTTGTATACAGGAGCCAGACAGGAAGTCTCAGCTTTCGTGGAAGGTTATTTTTCGGAGATTGGAAATAGCAATGTCCAGTCGATTCTGCTGCGGCAGTACGTGATGATGGATTTGTATGTGGTTGCGGTTTCCGTTCTGGAAAAGAGCGGCTACAGGGCGCAGGATTTAGTTGAGCGCTGCGGGGATGCGAAGGAGATGACTGCATATCTGACGACGTTAGAGCAGACAAAAGCTTATGTCAAAAAAGTTTTTGAGACGGTGATGGAATTGCGCGAGACCGGTTCGGACAGAAAGTACGAAGGTGTGTTGCAGAAGGCGAAAGCGTATATTGAGGAAAATTTTGCGAATGATGAAATCTCTCTGAATGCGGTTGCGGCAGCAGTCAGCTTAAGTCCGAGCCATTTCAGCACGATTTTCGGGCAGGAGATGGGAGAGACTTTTGTGGAATATCTCACCGGCGTGCGCATGGAAAAGGCGAAGCAGCTTTTGAAGACGACAGGCATGAAGACGATTGACATTGCGTTTGAAGTCGGATACCGGGATGCGCATTATTTCAGCAATCTGTTTAAGAAGACGCAGGGATGTACACCGCGCGAATACCGGAACAGAGCATAAGGAGAGGGAGAGCGTGAGCAAAAGATTTTCACTGAAAAAGCGTCTGTATCTGCTGCTTTTGATCTGCCTGCTTCCCCTTACGATTCTGATTACCTATTTGTTAGTCATGACGAACAAAGTCTCCTCGGAATATGATAACATTGTTGAGAAAATCACAAAGGCGAACGGCTACAACATCAATTTCAAAGAGGACATGGATTACGTCATGTATATCATTGTCGTTAATTCGGAGCGTGCGGAGGAACTCGTGGACACCGAGCAGCCCCATCGGATGATTGAGGAAGCGCGGGAAGCTTTTTCGGAACTTTTAGACGAGGCGGACTCGGAGTATGCGAAAAACAGGCTGGATGGAATCTTAAAAAGTCTTGATACGTTAGAGGACCGTGTCGGCGAGATTGAGGCGGATGCGCTCATATCGGGGTCTTATGAGACGAACATGGAACGCCTCGATCTTGATATCCGTGTGTTGACGGAGCTGATACAGGAGCAGATTCAATATTATATTTATTACGAGACCATGAATCTGGAAGAATTGCGTGGTGGAATCCGCAGTGATGTAGAGCGTGCTATATCAATTACGACTGTAATTCTTATTTTGATTCTGGCAGGCGCATTTATGATAAGCCGGAAAATTGTGACCGGGATTACAGAGCCGATTCAGAAGCTGTGTGAGGCGGCGGAAGCTGCGGGAAGTGGAGATTTCCAGATTCGTGCACAGGGCGAAGGACTCGATGAGATTGCAGTTTTGAATGCAAGTTTTAATCAGATGATGGAGGAAATCGGAGACCTTGTGGAGGATATCCGGGTGGAGGAGCTGAATCTGCGTGCCGCAGAACTTCGTGTTTTGCAGGAGCAGATTAATCCGCATTTCCTATATAATACGCTCGATAACATCATCTGGCTTGCAGAATCGAAAGATACCGAGCAGGTGGTAAAAATGGTTTCGGCGTTGTCGAGCTTTTTCCGCACGACGCTCAGCAAGGGGCGTGAATTTATCAGTGTGCGGGAAGAGGGGGAGCACATCCGGAGCTATTTGGAGATTCAGCAGTTCCGTTACTGCGATATTTTAGAGTATGATGTCAGCATACCGGAGGAACTTTGGGAGTATCAGGTGATAAAACTCACGTTGCAGCCTCTGGTTGAGAATGCACTTTACCATGGAATTAAGAAAAAACGTGGAAAAGGACACATCAGCGTGAGTGCAGAACGCTATAAGGACGTTCTCATTTTTAAGGTAAAAGATGACGGAATGGGAATGGAGGAAGCGCGCTTAGAACAGGTGCGCGGGATTCTCGATGGAAGTGTTGTGGAAGAACGGCAAAGCGGTGGATTTGGACTGTTCAACGTCAACCAGAGAATCCAGCTTCACTATGGTTCCGAGTATGGGCTGAAGGTGCAGAGTACCTATGGAGAGGGAACGGAAGTCTGGGTTCGGATTCCGGCGGAGCACATGTAAAACGAAAAAAATTCCACCTTTTCCAAAGAAATTCCACTTTTTCGGATAATTTCGTTTGTTTGTTTATATTTTAGTAAAAATTTATACTTATTTCCGAAGTTATTCGGTATTAAAAGAAACCTCCTATAGATATAATGGGTGCATGGTTAAGGAATTAGCCAAATCTAAAATCTATGGGAGGTTTTTCAAATGAAAAGAAAGTTAGTGAGTGTATTGGCATGTATGGCATTAACAGCAACAATGTTTGCAGGATGTGGTTCTGATACTTCCACAACAGGTGGCGCATCAGACAACAGTGGAAGCAGCGGGGATGTTTCAGACGACAGCCAGGCAGGAGACAGTGGGGACAGTTCTTCTGCAAGCGGAGATGTCGTAACAATCGGTTTCGCACAGGTTGGTCATGAATCTGACTGGCGTACCGCATCTACAAACTCCTGTCAGGAAGTTTTCTCAGCAGACAACGGCTATGATCTTCAGTTTGTTGACTGTGACAATGACCCGGCAGTGCAGTTAGAGGCAGTTCGTGGATTCATTGAGCAGGATGTTGACTATATTATTATCGATCCAATCGTATCTACCGGTTGGGATACTGTTTTAACAGAATGTGAGGAAGCAGGAATTCCTGTTATCGTAATCGACCGTACCATTGATGACTCTGATAAATATGTTTCATGGGTAGGTTCTAACTTTAAGACAGAAGGTCTTGCAGCAGGTGAATGGTTAAAAGCATATGCAGCAGAAAAAGGAATCAGTGATGTAAATGTTCTTGTTATCGAAGGTTCTACCGGAGCTTCCGCAACTATCGGACGTACAGACGGATTCAAAGAAATCGCAGATGCAAATGGCTGGAACATCTTAGATTCCCAGACAGGTGACTTTACACAGGCTGGTGGACAGGAAGTTATGGAGTCCTACATTAAGAGTTATGAAGGACAGTTCAATGTAGTTGTATGTCAGAACGATAACGAAGCATTTGGTGCTATGGATGCTATGAAGGCAGCAGGTATCTCTTATGGTGTAGATGGCGATGTTATCTTAGTATCTTTCGATGCATGTACAGCAGGTCTTGAATATGTAATGTCCGGCGATATCAACGCAGACTTTGAATGTAACCCACTGGCAGCTCCATTCGTAGAGGAAGTTATCAAACAGTTACAGAATGGTGAGACACCAGACAAAGAAGTATACATGGAAGAGCACTGGTTTGTAAATGAAGATATCCTTTCTTCTATCACAGTTGACGGAGCAGACCAGAATCTTACCGTTGTAACTCAGGATATTATCGACGCACAGTATTAAGAGAAACAGGCGAAGGCGCTGCTTCACAGACAAAAAGAATTTTGCGGGGGAGGCCGGATGGTCTCTCCCGATTTTAGGAAAGGGTGGAGGAAAATGGATAATAATGTTGTATTGACCATGCGGGGTATTACCATAACATTCCCTGGGGTAAAAGCATTGGACAATGTGGATCTGACATTACGAAAAGGCGAGATTATGGCATTGATGGGGGAGAATGGTGCAGGTAAATCTACATTAATCAAGTGCCTGACCGGTATCTATGCATTTGATGCAGGGGAAATCCATGTAGACGGAATCCAGGGTCCGGTTGTGAATCATTCTACGTTGGATGCGCAGAAAAAAGGAATTTCTACCGTATACCAGGAAGTAAACCTTTGTCCAAACTTAAGCGTTGCAGAAAATTTATTCATAGGAAGAGAGCCTAGAACAAAATTAGGCACAATTGACTGGAAGACCATGACTTCAAAATCGGAAAAGATTATGAAGGAACTAGATATTAAAATTGATGTTACGAAGAATTTGGAAGAATATTCACTTGCATTGCAGCAGATGATTGCCATTGCGCGTGCGGTGGATATGGACTGTAAAGTTCTGATATTAGATGAGCCGACTTCATCGTTAGATGATCATGAAGTTGAGAAGTTATTTAACCTGATGAGACAGTTGAAAGCAAAAGGCGTAGCCATCGTCTTTGTCACACACTTCTTAGAGCAGGTATATGCTGTCTGTGATCGTATTACAGTATTGCGAAACGGACAGTTGGTAGGGGAGTATCCGATAGAGGAGCTGCCAAGGGTAAAACTGGTAGCAGCCATGATGGGAAAAGATTTTGATGATCTTGCAGCCATCAAAACAGAGGAAAAACATGATTTCAGCGATGCACCGGTATTGATTGATGCGGAAGGATTGAGCCACAAAGGAAAAATCAAACCGTTTAATTTAAAGATACATAAAGGTGAAGTCGTTGGACTGACCGGTCTGCTTGGTTCGGGACGAAGTGAGCTGGCGCGTGTCATTTATGGAGCCGATAAGAATCAGTCAGGTAAGTTGATTGTAGGGGGCAAAGAGGTAAAAATCGATGCTCCGATTGATGCCATGGATTTAGGCATGGGACTTTTGCCGGATGACAGAAAGGCAGAAGGAATTATAGGAGACTTATCTGTACGAGAAAATATAATTTTAGCATTGCAGGCAAAACGCGGTATGTTTAAATTACTTCCGATGAGCAAACAGATTGAGATTGCGGATAAGTATATCGACCTGCTCCAGATAAAAACAGCAAGCAGGGAGACGTTAATTGGACAGCTTTCCGGTGGTAATCAGCAGAAGGTAATTCTGGCACGCTGGCTGGCAACCAACCCGGATTTCTTAATCTTAGATGAGCCGACCCGTGGTATTGATGTCGGAACCAAGACAGAGATTCAGAAGCTTGTCGTTGAACTAGCGGAAGAAGGAAAGAGCCTTATTTTCATTTCCTCTGAGATTGAGGAGATGCTTCGAACCTGTTCGAAGTTAGTCGTACTTCGTGATGGTGAGGATGTAGGCGAGATTACGGAAGATTTGACACAGGAGCATGTCATGAAGGCAATCGCGGGAGGTGGCACAAATGAGTAAAATAAAAAAACTAATCAGCAAGCCTTTGTTTCTGCCAATTTTTTGTATGTTACTCGTAATGGCAGTAAACATCATTTATGATATTTCGGCAGGCAATTTTGCATTTAACTTTTTTACAATCTCCATCCGAAATGGCGTATTGTACGGACGTATCATTGATATTTTAAACCGTGGAAGTGAAATTGCGATTCTTGCAATCGGGATGACGTTAGTAGTTTCCTGCTCGGCAGGTACCGATATTTCCGTAGGTTCTGTTATGTCTCTTGCAGCGTCCTTCTGCTGTATGCTGCTGGCAGGATACGGAGTATCTTCCGCCAATAGTCTTGCAGCACCACTTATCGTAGGTGTGTTGGGCGGAATCCTGATGGGATGTGTCTGCGGAGCCTTTAACGGTGTGCTGGTTTCGTACCTGAACGTTCAGCCGATGGTGGCAACGCTGATTCTCTATTCAGCAGCAAGAGCGATTGGTCTTTTACTTTGCAATAACATGATTGTGTATGTAAGAGAGGATTCTTTTAAAATTTTCGGTGGCTATCTTGGAATTATTCCAACACCGATTGTAGTTGCAGTTGTATGTATTCTGATTACATCCCTTATGTTAAGAAAAACAGCACTGGGACTGTATGTGCAGAGTGTCGGAATCAACAAAAAGGCATCCCGTATTGCCGGAATCAAATCAGAGCGTATTATTTTCTTATGTTATGTTGTTTGTGGTCTGTGTGCCGGAATCGCAGGAATTGTGGCATCATCCCGTATCAGTTCCGCAGATTCGAATAACATTGGATTGAATTTCGAGCTGGATGCAATCCTTGCAGTTGCATTGGGAGGTAACAGCCTCGGCGGCGGTAAATTCCGCCTGGCAGGCTCTATCATTGGAGCATATACAATTCAGGCGATTACGACAACACTGTATGCATTGGGTGTTTCAACCGAGCAGGCGCCGGTTTACAAGGCAATCATCGTTATTATTATTGTTGCAATCCAGGCACCTCCGTTTAAAGCGTTTATGAAGAAAATGTCTGCAAAGAGACAGCTTGCAAAAGGAGGTATGGCATAATGAAAACGAAGAAAATGAATGGAAATACCTTACTTTTAATTATCACAATTGCATTGTTTTTCGTGATGTATGCGGTTGGATGTGTGATTTACGCAGACAAGGGATTCACACATTTACAGACATTTTTAAACGTACTGATTAACAATGCCGGACTTTTGTGTATCACATGTGGAATGACCTGTGTTATGTTAACCGGAGGAATTGATATTTCCGTAGGTTCCATGGTAGCCATGGACTGTATGTTCCTCGCAGTCGGTATGGAGCGCTGGCATATGAATGCGGTTCTGCTCTGTGTACTGGTGCTTGTCATCGGTATTGTGTTTGGTCTGGTACAGGGCTTCTGCGTTGGCTACCTCAACATCCAGCCATTTATCGTAACCATGGCGGGAATGTTCTTTGCAAGAGGTATGACAGCGGTTATCTGTACCGATCAGGTATCCATCAGCAGCAATGAATTTTTTGTAAAACTTGCCAATACGAAAATTAATCTTCCATTTGGCTCCTACACGAACAACAAAGGTGTTGTTCAGGTACCGTTCATTCGTGTTACGGTTGTAGTTGCACTGCTGGTGTTAGTGTTGGTATTTCTCATGCTCCGCTACACCAAATTTGGCAGAAGCCTTTATGCGGTTGGTGGAAATGAGCAGTCGGCAACGATGATGGGACTCGACGTCAGAAAGACAAAGCTGAAAGCTTACGTGTTATCCTCTTTCCTCTGCTCGATTGGCGGTATCTGCTACTGCCTGAATACCATGTCAGGAAATGTGCAGCAGGCGCTGGGCTTAGAGATGGATGCAATTGCTTCTTCCGTTATCGGTGGAACGCTATTGACCGGAGGTGTCGGAAATGTCATCGGTTCCTTCTTCGGTGTATTGATTAACGGAACAATTTCCACACTGGTAAAGACGAACGGAAAATTATTGAGTTCCTGGTCAAGCATCGCAGTTGCGGCACTTCTTTGTTTCTTCATTGTACTTCAGAGTATTTTTGCAAAGATTAAAGAAAAGAGTAAATAAGCCTTTTGGGTATGCGGTCTCTGTGGTTGGCAGAGGCCGCTTTTGGTGTAATAGGAAACTTTATTCAAATACATTGCGAGCAGAGGAAAATAGCGTTATAATTTGAGCAAAATGGCGAAAATAACCGGAGGGGATTATGGGGAAAAAGAAATGCAGGGCGGCAATCGTGGCTGCGTTGTTTGGTGTGATGCTTGTGGGATGCAGTACGGGAACAAAGACGGTCGAAAACGGACTGGATACGGAGCAGACGCTTGCAGAACATAATGGATGTATTGTAGTTGGATATGCACAGGTTGGGTCGGAATCCGACTGGCGCACGACCAACACGGAGGACTTCAAAGAGGTTTTTACAGAGGAAAACGGATATTATCTGATTTTCGAGGACGGACAGCAGAAGCAGGAGAATCAGGTCAAGGCAGTCCGCAATTTTATTTTGCAGGAAGTGGATTATATTGTGTTAGACCCGATAGTGGAGACGGGCTGGGAGTCGGTGCTTGAGGAGGCAAAAGAAGCCGGGATACCGGTCATCTTATCTGACCGTAAGGTTCAGGTCGAGGATGACAGTCTGTACACCTGCTGGGTTGGAAGTGATTTCGCACAGGAGGGCAGACAGGCGGGTGAATGGCTGGAAAACTATCTGGCGGATTGTGGGAAAAAAGAAGAGACTATAAATATAGTTTCTTTGCAGGGAACGACGGATTCATCGGCACAGCTTGGCAGAACGAAAGGTTTTTCACAGATATTGAGCAGAAATGCCAACTGGGTAATGCTAGAGCAGCAGTCGGGGGATTTTACGCAGGCGAAAGGGCAGGAGGTCATGGAAGAGTTCCTGCAAAAATACGATGACATTGACGTGGTAATCAGCGAGAATGACAATATGACGTTCGGTGCCATCGAGGCAATCAGGGAAGCCGGGAAAACCATCGGACCGGACGGAGACATGATAATTCTTTCTTTCGATGCGGTAAAGGATGCGTTAGAAGCGATGGAACGCGGCGAAATCACAGCCGATTTTGAGTGCAACCCGAAGCTTGCGCCGCTTGTGGAAGAGACCATCCAGAAGTTAGAAAAAGGCGAATCGGTGGACAAGGTTCAGTATGTGGATGAAACCTATTTTGACTACACGATGGACTTGCAGCAGATTTTAGATGAACGGTCGTATTGACAAAGCAAATAAAATTTAATATGATAACAGAAGATACATAATGTTTGAAATTTAGAAAGGATGTGTGGGTGGATGATTATTCGATAGTCTTGGATACTTTTAAAATGATATATTTGGAAGTGAGAGATTATCGAATAAGGGGTGCAGTGCGCCCAAATTATCATCAGCCCATGCATTTTTGTATGGGTTTATCAGGTAATCTCTCTTTAGAACAAGGAGGGATTTTTTTTTATGGCAAAAAGAATATTATTGCAGGCAAAGAATATAAAAGTTTCGTTCGGGGAGCAGGATGTGCTCGATTTCGAGGAGTTTACAGTTGCAGAGGGAGAGCGCGTCGGATTAGTCGGCATGAACGGAGCTGGAAAGACGACGCTGCTAAAAGTGCTGGCTGGCGAGTTAGAACCGCAGCGTGGAAGCGTGGCACTTTTTTGCGACCCTTTTTTCTTTCAGCAGTTTTCGAAAAGAGGATATGGCTGGGAGACGTGCACGACGCAGCAGGATATTTCCGGGAAAATGGGAAAAATGCTGGCGGTGAAAGATAAAATCTGGCAGGAACAGGTAAGCGGTGGTGAAGATACCAGAATCCGTTTGGCGGAGATGTTCAGCAGCGAGAAACCACTTGTATTTTTAGATGAACCAACTACAAACTTAGATAGAAAAGGAATTTCTCTTTTAAAAGAGATGTTAGAGCAGGTGCCGAGCATGGTTTTGGTGAGCCATGACCGTGCACTTTTAAATGCCCTGTGCAACCGGATTGTTGAGGTTGCGGACGGCAAACTGAAAAGTTTTCCCGGAAATTATGACGTGTACCAGAAGCTGAAACGTGCGGAGGTCGATAGACAGTGGCAGGAGTACGAGAACTACACTAGAGAGAAGAAACGATTAGAGCGCATTTATTTTGCAAAAAAAGAGAAGGCGAGAAGCATTGAGCGCAGACCGAAAAATATGTCCGACAGTGACAGCAAGGATGTTAATTTTGGCGGAAACCGCAAAATCGAGGACAAGGCGCGTGGAATGGAACGGGCAGCTTCAAATGTGCAAAAGAGGATGGAGCACATGGAAGTAAAGGAAAAGCCGCGGGATTTGGCGAGAATACGACCGGATTTCAGGCTGACCAATCCACCGCAGAACCGGATTGTAATCAGTGGGGAGCATATTTCTTTTTCGTATGAAGCGGAGAAAGCAGTGTTCACAGATGCGTCATTTCAGATTCGGAATGGTGCGCGGATTGCGATTGTCGGGGATAATGGGGCTGGAAAGACGACCTTACTGCATCTGATTGCGCAGGCGGCGCGTGGGGAGAAAAACGGCATTTCTGTTGTACCCGGTGCATCCATCGGATTTTTTGAGCAAAATCTTGGAGACTTAGACCCGGAAAAGACGGTGCTTGAGAATGTGATGGAAGTCAGCGTGCAGAAAGAAGAAGTGGCGCGGATGATACTGGCAAGACTCCTGTTATCGGAGCGCGATATGAAAAAGAAAGTCGGCGTCCTTTCCGGGGGCGAGTGTATCAAACTGGCATTTGCAAAACTTTTTGTGGGAAAAATAAACATGCTGATTTTAGATGAGCCGACGAACTATTTGGATATTCCGTCGGTTGAAGCGTTAGAAGAAATGTTTCGCGAGTATGAGGGGACGCTGGTTTTTGTCTCCCATGACGAGGCTTTTATCCGGGCGGTTGCAACGGATGTGATGGAAGTGAGACAAGGTGAGGTGATTCCGTTTTATGGGACACCGGAAGAGTTTTTCGATAAAAATCCGTAAGTTTCATATAGGCGAAAACATTGAAAAAAACTGTAATTTATATTATAATTTTCCCGAAAACACACGAAATTATGAGGATTCACGGATAAGAAGGTTACAGAGAGGAAGAAGAAAATGGCACAGCGAAAAATTGCTTTTTTTGATATAGACGGAACGATAACATCAGAAAAGGATGGCTCCATACCGGACAGTGCGGTGCTCGCCATCCGCGAAGCAAGGGAAAAAGGAAATCTGATGTTTATCAATACGGGAAGATGTTTTCAGAATGTGGAACCGCGTTTTCGGGAAATTGGATTTGACGGCTATGTGTGCGGATGCGGGACGAATATCTATTATCATGAAGAAGAATTGCTTTATGTAAACCAGACGCATGAGGTCGTACTGGAATTGTTAGAAGCGGCGCGCCGGACAGATATTGACATCTGCTTTGAATCCAGAGAGGAAGTTATTTTTGATGTCAGCAGACCGATTCATCATCCGGATGCGAAAAAGCAATATTATGAATTTAAGGAGCGTCATTATGATATGTCGCACGACCCGGAGGCAGATGATTTTACCTGCGACAAATTTGTAATCTGGTTTAAAAAAGAAGAACAGCTTGCGGAATTCCGGAAAGTGAGTGACAGACATTTTGAGTGCATTGACCGCGGTGGAAATTTCAGGGAATTTGTTCCGTATCATTACTCAAAGGCAACTGGTATTCGGTTTTTGTTAGAGCATTTTAGCATGGATGCAGAAGATGCGTATGCATTCGGGGACAGTAACAACGATCTGCCGATGCTGAACTTTGTACCAAACAGTGTGGCGATGGGAAATGCAATGCCGGAGACGCTCAAAGAAGAGGTTTCCTATGTGACGGCAAAAGCGAGTGAGGATGGGATTCAAAAGGCGTTGGAGCATTTTGGATTTCTTTCTTAAGAATAAAGATAAGTAGGAGGATTGTTATGAAAAAATTAGCAGTATTTGCTCTGGTGGGAGCGATGTTTCTGACAGGATGTGGCACAACAGTGGCAGATGAAATTGCGAAGCAGCAGGCAGATGGAACGGTGAAAGAGCAGGAGACGGAGCAGCAGACCGAACAGAAAGAGAAGGTCACGGAGACGGAAGAAGTGACGGAGACCGAGGAAAAAGTGAGTGAGGAAGAGCTTCTTGCAGCGAAGAGACGAAGCAGATTCGCAGATGTTGTGTCAAGGCTGTATTTTACAGGAACGTGGCCGGATGAGACGACCGTTGATCTGAGCGGAGACGCAACCTTTGGTTCTCTGGATGAGAACCAGTTTGCAATTTGTGATGTCGATGGGGATGGCGAGGAGGAACTTGTGATATCCTACTCGATTACCTCGATGGCAGGAATGCAGGAGAGAGTGTACGGCTATGATGCGAATACGGATTCGGTATATCAGGAACTTTTAGAATTTCCGGCGATGACGTTCTATTCGAATGGAGTGGTAGAGGTTGCACTTTCACACAATCACAGTATGGGCATGGATTTTTATCCGTTTAACATATACCAGTACAATGAGGACACAAGGGAATATGAACTCGTTGGCAGTGTAGATGCGTGGGAGAAGAGTTATTTCCCGGAAGATTATGAGGGAAATGCGTTCCCGGATGATGAGGATACGGATGGGGATGGCGTTCTCTACTATGTACATGAAGGCGATGAGTACTCTTATGACAAGGGAATGGATAAGGAAGACTACGAAGCATGGCATCAGGATATGGTTGGCGATGCAGAAGTGGTAAACGTAAACTGGTCCGATTTTTCCATAGATAATGCTACGACCTATGCAAAAAACTATATCAGAGTGCTTTGCGAGAAACAGATGGATGAAAACCTTGTCTATGGAAAAGATTTAGGGCTTCAGATGATGATGGAAAACATGAGTCTCGGAGATATGGAATCGCTTCTTTCTGAAAAATATGGTGTCACATTCGAGGAAAGTGCCGATTACGAAGGCGAACATCTCGGAAGTTATGATGGACAGCAGGTATTTGACCTCTATTATGAGGATGGAGGAAGTCTTGCGTATGAAAATGCCCAGATACAGGGATTGACCATTATGGGCATTTATCCGGGAATGGATGAGGCGCAGGCAAAAGAACAGCTTGAATCAGCAGGAATGATGTTAGGCTGGAGCCAGGACAATGGAAGCTGTTATTATACAGGCATTGGAATGGGAAATTATGCAGTGTATATAGAGGTGACGGATGGTGTCATCAGCAAGGTTTCCATTTCTGTCTATTGTGCATATGTTGGATAATGAAAAGTAAAATAATTTAGCAAAACATAAAACAAACAATTGCCTTTTTTCGTTCTGTTTGATATAGTGGGAGTAACAGAAAAAGTGCGACACTTTTATCAGACAGAAGGAGAAGAAGGTCTATGAGGAAGAAAGCAAAGATAGCAATTGGTGTGGGGGCAGCAGTTGTGATAATTGCAGGAGCAGGTGTCGGCATTGGAATGAATGCCGATTCTTTGTTTGCTGAGAAAGTGGAATCCGATTTCACGGTCAGTTACGATGGAATTAAGACAGCGAGTATTACGGCAGGGGTAGCGGTACACGATCCGTCTATTTTGCAGGCGGATGGAACGTATTACATTTTTGGCTCCCATATGTCTGCCGCGACAAGCACGGATTTGAGAAACTGGACCTCCATTGCAAATGGATACACACCGAAAAATCCGACGTATGGTTTGATTTATGAGGATGATATTGCAGCATTCGATTATGCCGGAGACGGTGACAGCGTAATTCCGACAGAAGATGGAGGCTGTCATGTATGGGCGCCGGATGTGATTTACAATGAAGAGCAGGGGCTTTATTATATGTATGGCTGTACCTCTTCGACCTGGAATGCATCGAATCTTTACTATGCGACATCCGAGACGCCGGAAGGACCGTATGAGTGGAAAGGAACGCTCATTTATTCCGGTTTTACCTCTGAGACAATCGGCGATACGGATGTGCTTGATTATGTGAGCGAGGAAGAAGCACTGGAAAATTATGTGACGCATGGAGATGAATACAACTACGAAGAGTATCCGAATGCAATCGATCCGACGGTATTTTATGATGAGGATGGACGTATGTGGATGGTTTACGGTTCGTGGTCCGGCGGAATCTTTTTGTTAGAGATTGACGAGTCGACCGGCGAGGTGATTCACCCGGAAGCTGACCCGGAGAACAATGTGGACGCATATTTTGGAAAACGTCTGATTGGCGGGGGACACAAGTCGATTGAGGGACCTTATATCCTGTATGATGAGACAAGCGGTTATTATTACCTCTTTGTGTCCTATGGTTCATTGACGCGCGAGGGCGGTTACCAGATTCGTGTGTTCCGTTCCGAGACGGTAGATGGAGAGTATGTGGACATGAATGGGCAGTATCCGACCGCAACCAATGGCAATCATGCTTATACCGGTCTGAAATTGTCCGGCAATTATTATCTGCCGAGCCTGGAGATGGCGTACATGGCAACCGGTCATAACTCAGCTTTTATTGATTCGGAAGATGGAAAAATGTATCTGGTGTACCATACCAGATTTGACAATGGCACCGAGAATCATGAACCGCGCGTACATCAGTTTTTCTTAAACGAGGACGGATGGCCTTGTATGCTGCCGTACGCAACGGACGGAGAGACCATCTCGGAGACCGGCTATGAAAAGGATGAAATTGTTGGCGAATATTACATGATTGATCAGGGAAAAGAAATCAGTGCGGAGATTGCAGAGCCAGTCAAGATTGTGCTGTCGAAGAAAGGAAAAGTCTATGATGCAGACGGCGAAGCCGGCACATGGAGTATGACAAAGGACAGCAGTTATGTCCATATCACTTACGACGAAAAGGAATACAGCGGTGTGTTCTGCAAGATGAATGACGAGGCAGGAACAGAGGTTATGACCTTTAGTGCGGTAGGAGCAAATGAAAGTATCTGGGGTGTAAAATATTGAATCAGGAAGTAAGTAAAAAAGAAGTTGTAATTGATATTGTAAAAGATTTTTTAATCTGGGTGGTTGTCACGGCGCTGGCATATGTCTGGTGGATGGCAGTGCTTTTGATTGCATCGCTGGTGCTTTTGAATGTCTGGATGATAACCTTCCAGGAGATTTTAAAGCTGTCCGCAGTGCTCACGATTGTAACATCGATAGCGTATGTGGTGCGGAAAGTGTATAAGAGAGTGCACTAATGGAAAGTGGCTGTCACGCAAAAAAAAGTGTGGCAGCTATTTTTGTGTATCGAAAATATACAAACAGAATGTACAGTTTTACTGAAATTAATCCATGAGATTTGTGAAATATTTTCAAAAACCTTAAATTATCGGGCTTTTTCTTGGGTAAAGTCCTAGTATAAACTTTGGTAATAGCATTGACTTTTGGGTATTATCATAGTATTATATAAAAAACTAAAGTAATTTACAAAAAAATAAATAATAGAAACACAAAACAGAATGTGAGATTCTATTATAAGAGTGCGGCAGGAAATGCCGCCGGGGTAAGAAACAGAACTTGAAGGTATGTGGTTAAGGAGGAAGCTATGGGGCGCAAGGTTTTTCGGAAAAGAGTTTCTAGGGCGGTAGCTTTAGGACTGGCAGCAACACTCTGCGTGGGAAGTACGGGTGTCAGCGAGGTTTTCGCGGATGAGAATACGGAAGAAGAGGAAGATAACTCATCCGATACATACACCTACGATGCAGAATATGTCAGTGAACGAATTGCAAACAACTATACCAAGGTGAGCGCCGGTTATACGATGCCGGAGTACACGGGAGACGATGTTGTCTGCAAAATCAGTGAGTCAGCAGGGGATTCAGGAAAGCTGACATCGGAGACAAGAGATTATGAGGGAGACAGCGAAGTGCTCGACCTTACAACCGGGGATACGGTTACGTTGAACGTGACGGTGCCGGAGAGCGGTCAGTATTTTGTACTGTTTGATTATCTTTCCTATGACGAATCCATTCTTCCGATTTCTATGGATATGCAGGTAGATGGCGGGTATCCGTTTTACGAATGCAGGAACTTAGAATTCGAGACGACATGGCTTGCCAATGAGGAGCCGGAATATGACCGTTATGATAATGAGGTAGTAACGGTGCCGGATAAGGCAATCCAGTGGGAAGAAAAATATCTGATGGATTCTTCTTATCGTCATGCATCACCGCTTGCAGTTGAGTTAGAAGCGGGGGAACATGAACTGACACTCAGCGTGGGAGAGGGAACCTTCCTTCTAGGAAATATTACATTTGCAGCACCTTATGAGGTTGCAGCTTACACGGGAAGCGAGACAGCTTCCGGCTCGAATCTGATTGAGATTCAGGGTGAAGATTATGCGTACACGAATGACTCTTCCATTCATGGCGTTGCGGAATATGATACGAGCTTAGACCCATATGAGGTATCAGATACCGTATTAAATACATTAGATTCCGATTCGTTTGATGCAGCAGGACAGGAAGTGACCTACGAATTCGAAGTGGAGGAAGCAGGTTATTACAATCTTGCCATGAACTACCGCTCATCCGATAAGACAGACTTTGATGTATTTTTGAATGTAAAAGTAGATGGAGAGATTCCGAATACCGCATTTGAAAATTACGGTGTGCATTATACAACAAAATATAAGACATCCTCTTTTACAGACGAAGACGGCAATCTGTTGAGTGTCTACCTTGAAAAAGGAACACACACCATTTCTTATCAGATTAGCATGGACCCTATCTGTGAAGTGATGGAAGAAATCGAAGAGATTATGTCAGGGGTCAACGACCTTGCATTAGAGATTACGAAAGTTGCCGGTACGAACTCAGATAAATACCGTGATTTAAAACTTTCCAAATATATCCCGAACTTAGAGGATACTCTTTATGATTACGCTGACCAGCTTTATGCCTTAGAGGAAAGCTGTTTACAGTACAGCGAAAGTGATAAAAGGGTTGCGGTAATGTCCTCTATGCTGATTGCAGCAGAGCAGTTAATCAGCTTGGCAGAGAATCCGGACGAGATTCCTTACCGAATCGGTGAGTTGTCTACCAGCACGAACTCAGTCAACCATTATCTTGCAACAACCATTGATAACCTGATTGAAAATAATCTTGCAATCGACCGTATTTATCTGTATCAGGAAGATGCAAAATTACCAACAAAACCGAACGTAGTTAAATCTGCATGGATGAACATCAAACGTTTCGTTTCCTCTTTTACAGATCAGGCATATTCGACAAGCAATACAGATCCGGAACACTTACAGGTATGGGTAAACCGTTCCAGCCAGTACGTGCAGATTATGCAGAAAATGATTGATGAATCCTTTACACCGGAAACCGGAATCGAAGTTGACATCAGTATCATGCCGGATCAGTACAAACTGGTGCTGTCGAACTCATCGGGAAATGCACCGGATGTCGCAACCGGAATCAACTATACGATTCCATACGAGCTGGCAATCCGAGGCGCCTTAGTTGATATGACAGAGTTCGATGATTTCCAGGAAGTGGCAGAACCGTATGAGAGCGGATTTTTCATGACAGGAACCATCGGAGACAGCATCTACTCCATGCCGGAGACGATGAACTTCTGGGTACTTTATTATAGAAGTGATGTGTTAGAAAAACTTGGACTTGAAGTACCTGAGACAATGGATGATGTCATTGACATGCTTCCGGAACTTCAGATGAGAGGATTGAACTTCTACTATCCGACAGCCGGAATGTTACAGCTTCGTAACTTCCACGGAACGACACCACTTCTGATGCAGAATGGTGGTTCCTTATATTATGACACGGCAGACCTTGGAACTGCGTTAGGCAGTGAAGAATCCGTAGCAGGATTTACCGAGCTGACCGATTTATTTACGATTTATGATTTAGATGTCAATGTAGATAACTTCTACCAGCACTTTAGAAATGGTGATTTGCCAATCGGAATTGCAGATTATGCAACCTACAACCTTTTGACAAACGCTGCACCGGAACTTTCAAGCTCCTGGGAAATCGCATTGATTCCGGGAACTGTTCAGGAAGATGGAAGCATCGATCGTTCTACCTGCGGATGTGCAGAGAGCACCGTTATTTTCCAGAGTGATGAGGAAAGAGAACAGAAGGCATGGGAATTTGTAAAATGGTGGTCCTCAACAGAAGTGCAGGCAGAGTTCGGTCAGACACTTCAGATTACATACGGAGATGAATACATGTGGTCAACAGCGAACATGGAAGCATTTGAGCAGCTCCCTTGGGATTCCTCAGACCGTGAGGTAATCATGGAGACAGCAGAAAATGTAGTCGACATCGCCAGAGTACCGGGAACGTATCTGTTAGAGCGTGAAATGAGTAATGCATTTAATGACATAGTTGTAAACGGAGATAACGAACAGACGCGAATTGATGAGGCGGTTAAGAGCATCAACCGTGAGTTTGAACGAAAGTTAGAGGAATTTGGCTATACCGATGATGAGGGAAATGTCATCGAAGAATATGAGATACCAACAATTGATTCGGTTCGGAAGCTATTGGGGCGAACCGATGAGGAATAAGGAGGGGTGAGAAGAAAATGAGTAAAAAGCCAAAAAACAAGATTGCAAAAAGAGAGAACAACAAAAATGGCTATTTCTTTGTGGCTCCTTATGCACTGGTATTTATCATCTTTATCTTAGTGCCGGTACTGTTAGCAGTCGTGTTATCTTTCACAAACTTTAATGCGATTGAGTGGCCGTCCTGGGTAGGATTTTTGAATTACATTACATTGCTGACAAGCGATGAGATTTTCATGCAGTATGTATTGCCGAACACGGTTGTATATGCGGTTGTAGTTGGAATTGGAGGGTATCTGCTCTCCTTCCTGCTCGCCTGGGCACTGTGTAACCTGACAAAATTACCGCGAACCATATTCGCCCTGATTTTGTATTCACCGAGTATGACGACCGGTGTCGCGATGACAGTGTTGTGGAAGGTTATTTTCTCCGGCGACCAGACAGGACTTTTAAATAGCTGGCTGATGAATCTTGGTATCATCAATGAGCCGATTATCTGGCTCGTCAGCACAAAGTATTTACTGCCAATCGTTATCATCATCGGATTGTGGTCCTCCATGGGAATCGGTTTCCTTTCCATGATAGCCGGTATCCTGAACTCCGATGAGTCACTGTACGAAGCGGCAGCAATCGACGGCGTTAAGAACCGTTTCCAGGAAATGATTTACGTCACGATTCCACAGATGAAGCCGCAGATGCTTTTCGCAGCGGTTATGGCAATCGTAGGTGCATTCCAGAACGGTCTGGTATCAACGCTTCTGACCGGAAACCCGTCACCGGGCTATGCGGCTCAGTTGATTGTAAACCACATCGAAGATTACGGTTTCCTGCGTTACGAGATGGGTTATGCGGCAGCCGTATCCGTGGTACTGTTACTGATTGTACAGTTATTCTCAAAAGCAGCCAATACATTACTCGCAGAGAAGGATTAGAAAGGGGGAAGAACAGATGGCATATAAAGGAAAAAGAATCAATCCACAGAAATTTGAGCGAAGCCAGTTGAAAATTATGATTATCATTTTACCACTGGTCATCTTTATGGCACTTCCACTCGTGTTTATCGCAAACCATGCGTTTAAACCGATGGACGAATTGTTCGCATTCCCACCGACATTCTTTGTCCGCAATGCGACACTCGATAACTTTACGAAACTGATTAAGTTCAGCAGAACGGCGGGGGTTCCGTTGAGCCGTTATGTATTTAACAGTGTGATTGTCACAATTTTAACCGTAGGACTTTCCCTTCTTTTTACAACCTGCGCAGCGTTTGCACTTGCAAAGTTAAAGTTCAAGGGAAGAAACCTGATGTTACAGATTAACCAGTTAGCAATCATGTTCGTGGCAACAGCCGTATTGATTCCAAGATATCTGGTAATCTGTAAAATGGGACTCATTGATACGGTGTGGGCACATGTGCTTCCGCTCGTTGCGATGCCGGTTGCACTTTTCTTAGTAAAACAGTTCGTCGAACAGATACCGGACTCCTTGATTGAGGCGGCATACATGGATGGGGCGACCGATTTTCAGGTGTACCGCAAAGTCATCATTCCGATGATGAAACCGGCGATTGCGACAGCGGCAATCCTGGTATTCCAGCAGGTATGGACGAACATGGAGACGTCGAACTACTTTATCAATGATGACAGCATGAAGACATTGACATTCTACATGAACTCACTTGTCAACGCGAACAATACGGTATCCGGTCAGGGTATCGCGGCGGCGGCAACACTCATTATGTTTGTACCGAACTTAATCTTCTTTATCTTCGTGCAGAACAGCGTAATGAACACCATGGCAAATTCAGGTATTAAATAAACGGGAGAAGGAAAGCAATGATGAAAAAAGGAAAAGTTGGGGTAAGATTAGCAGCCGTGTTCCTGATTGCACTTGTCCTCATAACCGGAATGGGTCAGGTTGTCAAGGCAGAAACACCATACAAAACATATACCGTCGATGGATATGGCTCTATCTTAGAGACGCAGACCGCTTATCTTGCATATGAGACCATAACAAAATTTGACGAGGCAGCATTAAACAGTCCGAGTGACCTCTGCGTGACGGACGACGGAGAAATCTATGTGGCTGATACGGGAAATGCCCGCATTGTCGTGGGTAATCTCGAGGGGGAACTGGTAAAAACAATCGGAGAGGGAACGTTAGTAACTCCGATGGGCGTTTTTGTTACCGAGGATAAACATGTTTACGTGGCAGACCGCGATGCACAGGCGGTATTTGAGTTTGATGCAGACGGAACCGTGCTGAATACATATACAAAGCCGACGAGCCCGCTCTACGGCGATTCCCTGAGCTTCTTACCTACAAAAATAGTAGTAAATGATGCGGGAATCATGTATATCATCTGTGAGTCGAACACAAACGGTATTGTGGAGATTTCACCGACCGACGGCGGAACTTTCTTAGGATATTTTGGTACGAACTACGCATCGACAAGTCTTCAGACGATTATCTACCGTGCGATTCTGACAGACGAGCAGCGTGCCAAGATGGTCAGCAACATACCGTCGACACCGACAAACTTAGCGATTGATGAAAAGGGACTGATTTATACCGTAACGCGCGGTGATCAGGAGAAAACACTGAAAAGATTAAACATTGCAGGTGTGAACCTGATTGACAGTTCCCATTATGCAGATATTCCGGCAGCAGTGTGTGCAGGAAATAACGACAACGTTTTTGTCGTAGACCAGCAGGGGTACATTTACGAATACAATAATGAAGGGGAAATCCTTTATGTATTTGGTGGTCTTGATGATGGAACACAGCGAGTAGGTCTTTCCACTTTGGCAGCAGCCGTTTCGGTGGATACCGATGACCGTATCTACATCTTAGATTCGGATAAATGTCAGATTCAGGTGTATGAGCCGACGGAATTTACAGACCTTTTGCACCAGGCATTGTATCTTTACTCAAAAGGACGTTACACAGAGAGTAAGGAGCCACTGACAAAAGTTTTAGAGATGAACAGCATGTTCGACTATGCGAACAAGGCGATGGGAAGAGCTTATTTCCAGGAAGAAAATTACGAGATGGCATTGAAGTATGCCAAACTTGCAAAAGACTACGAAGGATATTCCGATGCGTTCTGGGAGATTCGAAATAAATGGATTAAGCGGAACGTGGTACCGGCAATCTTCCTTATCATTGCCATTTATGCAGCGATAAAGATTGTCAAACGTCTTGACCGTAAGAAAAATATTCTGGCAGTGCCGAAGGCAAAAATTGCGAAGCTAAAGCAGAAGAAACTGATTTCTAATCTGCTCTACGCAAAATATTACATGAAACATCCGGTGGACGGTTCCTATGGAATCGCAAGAGAGGGAAGAGCATCCTGGAGCGCACCGATGATTCTGATTTTGATTTTCACGGCAGAGTTTATTATCAACAAATACCTGTGTGGATTTTTACAGAAGACAATCCGCGAGGGACGTTACGAAATCTTCTCTGATGTAGGTACGATTGTAGGTGTAATTGCAGCCGTTACCATCTGTAATTACCTGGTATGTACCATCAACGAAGGAGAGGGAACCGTCAAAAAGATATTTACCTATTTCAGTTACAGTCTGATGCCGTATATCTGCATCACACCACTCATTTTTGTATTATCCCATGTGGTGACAGACAATGAGCAGTTCTTAATTACATTAGCAAAAGTAGTTATGTACGGCTGGATTGTGGTAATCGGAATCCTTGGAATCAAGGAAGTCAACAACTATACGGCGGGTGAGACGTTTAAAGTAATCTGCTTAACGTTATTTACAATCTTAATTTTAGCATTGTTAATCTTTATTATTTATGTATTGTGGGCTCAGGTATTTGAGTTTATCAGCGCAATTGCAGGAGAGGTGGTGTATCGAATTGGCGGCTAGAATGAAAAGAGTTTTAGGTCTGATAATGGCGGCAGCAATGTTAGTGATGTCAGTTCCGGACACAACAGTATTGGCAACTGCGTTAGAAAGTGAAGAGACAACAGAGGCAGCATCCGATACGGATACAGCGTCGGATGCCGCATCAGAGAACGCCGGTGCAGCGGATGACAACGAAGAACAGGTCAATGAAAATGGTGAAGTTGTCATGGAAGGTGCAGTCGGTAAAGTCGACGAATCCGAGTGGATTACAAAGGATGATTACGAAAAAGTAGCAGAGAGTGATACCTACATCATGTATCTCTACGAACCGAGACTTTCCATTCTGTTAGAGAATAAGGAGACTGGCGAAATCTTAGAGTCAACATTAAGTGATGAACAAGATGACGGGGAAAGCAATACTTCCTGGAACGCTTACATGAAGTCAGGAATTGTGTTATCGGCGATTATCGGAACCACCAATACTTACCAGGTGGATCTGATTACCTGCGACAATACCATGAATGTGACGAAAAAGGATAACGGTTTTTCCGCAGAAATCTTTTTCACGCAGTATCAGTTCGGTCTTACCGTAGATGTGACGTTAGAGGATGATGAACTTGTCGTGAATGTCCCGGATGATTCCATCATTGAGAAAAAAGAGGGAACTTATATTTCGACGGTAAGCCTGTTCCCATTCATGGGTTATACGCATATGGATGAGGAAGACGGTTACATGCTCATTCCGGATGGAAACGGAGCCTTGATTTACTTAGACAACAAAGAGGGAAAATACTCTACCGGATTTTCCCAGATGATTTATGGAAAAGACAGTGGTTTTACCGACAGCAGTACGAAGACGCTTCTCTGGGATAAATATGAGACTGTTGTGGATGCCAATCAGGTCATTGCACCAATCTTTGGAATGACACATTTAAGCCAGCAGCTCGGCTATCTTGCAGTGGTAGAATCCGGGGATGAACGCGCAAGCGTTGAAGCACATCCGAATGGAGTTATGGTCAACTACAATCGTTGTTTTGCAAAGTTCTTGCTGCGTGACATTTATGTGCAGCCTTTGAACAATTCAAACTCCGGTACGGTGACAAATGTGGAAACCGACCGTGCACATGATGATTTACAGGTGCGTTACCTGTTGTTAGACGGTGACGATGCGGACTATTCCGGAATGGCAGTTTCCTACCGGAATTATCTGTTAGACAATGATTTAGTCAGCGTAAAAGACACCTCTTACAACACAAGAGTTGACTTTTTAGGTACAGACCGCGAAGAATTCCTGTTCTCCACCAAGGCGGTGACGATGACGACAACCGACAACATCGAAGAGATGTACGGAGATTTGCAGGATGCCGGCGTAAGCAGTCTTTTGACGATTTACAAGGGATGGCAGAAGGGCGGCATTTACAATGTGCCAATCACGAAGTACAAGGCAGACAGCCACATCGGCGGAACCTCTGCCCTGACAGATTTGATTACATCTTCTGCAGAAAATAACTACAACATTTATCTTTACAATGATGCACTTCGTGCTAATGCAGATACTTCAAACACGACGTTCAATGTGGTAAAGAAGATTAATAAGAGAACATTTAAAGAAGAGTTAAAAGAGGAAGTATACGATACCTTCTTATATCTGACACCGGCAAGAACAGAGGATACCTTAGAGAAGTTCGTAACTTCCTACACCAAAGAAGGGGTTTCTAATCTGGCACTTTCCGGAATTACAAACAGCCTGTATTCCTATAGCTATAAAGGAGATTTCTACTCCAGACAGGATTGTCTGCAGAGTTATGCCGACACGGTTGCAGCAGTGGACGAGAACACGAACTTAGTGTTAGAGCAGCCATTTGCGTACCTTTGGGATAACACGGATGCATTTTTGGATATGCCGTTAGGTTCATCCGACTACATGTACATTGATGAAGAGGTTCCATTCCTTTCTATGGTATTAAAGGGAATTCTTCCAATGTATTCCGATTATGTCAACTTTGAGGCAAACAAGACAGAATTCTTCTTACAGATGGTAGAGTCAGGGGTTTATCCTTCCTTCTACATCACATATGAGAATTCATCAGGATTGATTTATACGAATTCCTCAGACCTTTACAGCACAGAATATGCAACGTATCGCGACACTATCGTGGAATACGATGAGGAGCTGCGTCAGGTTGCAGAAGCGGTGGATGGAGCATTCATCACAAATCATGAAAAAATGGACAACGGCGTGACAGCGGTTACCTATGACAACGGAGTAGTGATTTATGTAAACTACTCAGACAATGACGTGACAGTAGACGGAACCAAAGTGGAAGCGATGTCTTATAAGGTAGGTGAAGCAAATGAGTAAACTGACAAAGGAAGAAAAGAAAAACCGAAAACGTGTCAAACCGGGACGTCTTGCAAAGAGAGAAGCAATCACCGGATTACTGTTTGTTTCGCCGTGGATTGTGGGAGCATGTCTGTTCCTCTTCTATCCACTGATTACCTCCTTCTGGTATGCGTTGAACAACATCCGAATTACACCGTTAGGTAAAAACTTTACCTTCGTCGGATATGGAAACTTTACACAGATTCTGTTGTCGGATGCAGATTTCCCGACACAGTTGATTGATTACCTGACCTCGACGATTATCTCGGTTCCAATTATTGTTGTATTTGCATTGATTATCGCGATGATGATTAATGAAAACATCAAGTGCAGAGGATTTTTCCGATTGATCTTCTTCCTTCCGGTTATCATCGTGAGCGGTCCTGTTATGGGGATGCTCACGGACCAGGGAGCAGCAACGATTTCCTCCATTGACACACAGGCGATTGCAAATGCAATTGAGAGCTTTCTGCCACACGGCATTGCAGACCCGATTTCGGAATTATTTGAAAATATGATTACGGTACTCTGGTATTCCGGTGTACAGATTCTGATTTTCTTATCGGGCTTACAGAAAATCGACCGTTCCATGTATGAAGCGGCGAAAATCGACGGTGGTTCCGGATGGGAATGTTTCTGGAAGATTACACTGCCGACCATCAAACCGATGATTTTATTGAACTGTGTATACACCGTTGTATTTATTTCGGGAAACGAGCAGAACGAGATTATCACACTGATTCAGGATGCGATGTTTTCCGGAACAAAGGAAAAAGGCTACGGCTATGCTTCCGCAATGGCATGGATATATTCACTTGTAGTTGTATTGATTGTCGCACTTTTTGCATTGCTTTTAACCGCGCGGAAAGATGTCTATGAGCGTCAGGTAAAGAAAGCAAAGAAAGCGATGAAGAAAGAAAAGAGATTAGAGAAGAAGATAGAAAGGAGAAGTGCGAGAAATGCCAAAAAGATTCAGAAAGCAAGAACAAAACGCAAATATTCGACCTATGACGGCAGCGGCGACTATTAAGCACGGACAGCCGTTTACGGAAAAATGGAATAAAGACAAAGTGCGCAAATTTTTGTTGGGCTCAAAGGAAAAAGAAGGCTTTATCAAAATGTTTTTCATTTATGCACTTTTAATTTGTATCGGATTCATCTATCTTTACCCAATCCTGTACATGATCAGTAACAGTTTTATGTCGTTAGACGACCTGCTCGATTCCTCTATCAGCTGGATTCCGAGCAGCCTGACGCTATCGAACTATGTGCAGGCAGCAAAGAGTATGGATTTCTGGAAATCACTCGGACAGAGCATCGTCATTGCAGGTGTTCCGACACTTTGTAACGTTGTCTCCTGTTCCGTTGTCGGATATGGTCTGGCGCGATTTGAATTTCCTGGGAAAAAACTGATTCTTGGAATCATTATTTTCTCCTTCATTCTTCCAAGCCAGATTACGATGATTCCGACCTACGTGCTCTATTCAAACATGGGAATCCTCGGAACTCTCTGGTCGTTCATCCTTCCGGCGATTACCGCCTTAGGAATCAACGGACCAATTTACATTTTGATTTTCTATCAGTTCTTCAAGCAGGTGCCGAAAGTTTTGATTGAGGCAGCACAGATTGACGGAGCCGGATATTTTAAATCCTTCGTGATGATTTCGCTTCCATCCGCTGTGCCTGCAATTATTACAGTAACGTTATTCTCCTTCGTATGGTACTGGAATGAGTCTTATCTGACAGAGCTGTATGTGCACGGAGTTTTGACAACATCCGGCTGGACTTCACTGGTTATCCAGTTAGACAACTTTGCATCGAACTATTCTGCTTATGCAACAACAGCTTCGACTGCAACCAGCATCAACGAATCAATCAACATGGCAGGAACAATGTTAAGTATTTTACCGCTTCTGCTCATGTATTTGGTAATGCAGCGTTACTTCGTGGAAAGCGTAGACCGCACCGGTATTACCGGAGAATAAATGGAAACTATCCTAAATTTGATATACCCTATCTGAAAGAGAAGCGCCGTCCTGTGTGGGCGGCGTTTCTTTGTTGTCTTGGGGGATTATGCAAAAAAGCTGGAAGTATTCATAACTATTATGGAAATGCGGTTGTGCGGGTATGTAGATGTCGCCCCGATATTCATACCTAAGAGGAAAAAATGGCTGTGCAGGTATGTTGGAACAACTCGAATATTCATACCTATCGGGGAAATGCGGTTGTGCAGGTATGTTGACACAGCACGAGTTTTCATACCTAAGAGGAAAATATGGTTGTGCAGGTATGCTGGAACAGCGCAAGTATTCATACCTAGGAGGGGAATATGGAGGAGCAGGTATGCTAGAAGTACCCAATAAAAGGAAGGGGATGTCAGCAATGAAACCAAAGATATGCAGAAAAATTTTAAATGGGGTGGCGCTGGTTGGAATGGGTATCGCTTTTTTAGCCAATATTCCTGCTTTAAAGCCCATACGGATGGAAATGATTTACGGCGCAGCGTTTCTTGTGACAGCAGATGTTATTTTTGGACTTCTTTTCTTGCGGGCCCGCACTGTAAAAAAATATTAAATTTCCGGTGACCGTCGCAAAGTATTTGTCATAATTGCGGCGGAAGATTGGATGCCTGAAAATGTACAATGTCATTCGCCCAATAGAAAATCCGACTTACAAAAACATTGTAAGCCGGATTTTTTACGTTCTAAACTTTGATAAAAAATAAACAATTTCACAACAACCATTACAATATTTGTGAAAATGCACAAAAAATAGTTGCATGACACTTGATTTTAGGTTGTTATGGTTGTGAAAAACAGATATATTTTAACAAAACGTTTAATATTTTATAAAAATCTATACAAATAAAAAGAAATGTGTGTTATAATAAACTCACATGAAAAAAGATGTAGCAAAGGGGTAAAAGAAAGAACCCGAATGTAATAAGGAGGAAAAACAATGAAAAAGAGAATCGTTTCAGGTATGCTCGTACTTTCCATGGTTTTAGGGTTATCTGCATGTGGCAGCTCAGGCGGCGGAGAATCCAAATCCAGTACAACTTCCGTATCAGGGGAAACAGAGGAAGTTGAGATTGACGGTATTACTTACAACAAGGCAACAGACTTAACAACAGATGACATTACACTGACTTACTTCCACTTTGATCAGGATGAGACAGTGCAGTATTTAGCAGACAGATTTGAGGAGTTATATCCAAATATCCATGTCAATGCTGTTTATGAAAATGTATCTACTTATGATGATACACTGCTGACACTTGTAAATAATGGAGACACACCGGACGTTATCATGTATTCCGATGCAGACTTTGCATTAAGCAATTTCCTGTTATCTGACATCACATCTTACTGGGATTCCGATCCGGAGACACAGAATCTTGCAGATACTATCAACAGCGCCGGACTTGGAACCTTTAACACAAGTTCAAGATTTGCAGTTCCGGTAAAATTCTTCCCGGGCGTTATGTATGTGGACTTAAATGTATTGGAGACATTGAACGTAGAAGCTCCAAGCAGAGACTGGACATGGGATGAGATGATTCAGTTAATCAAAGACTGTACCGTATTAGACTCCCCGGATGGAATGGCTTATTACGGATGTGGTTACTACAACCGATTAGATTCTTACTACGGAATCGCAGCAAGCCAGGATATCGTTGGTGAGTTCGGATTTGATGGTACTGATTTTGACTTAAGTGTATGGGCAGTTGGAGAACAGCAGTTCTCAGACTTAAAACTTGGCGGATACATTGCACCGACCACAGAGACACAGGAAATGGAAGACTGGTATGGTGACTGGGAAGGATGGTGCGGTTCTTCCGGACACGTAGCACTTTTCACAGAAGCATTCTGGACCTACCAGGGAACATGGGCAACAGAAGCATTTGACCAGTATGACTTAGACATCGTACCTTACGTTGTACCTGCAGTCAGCGAAACAGATGCATCTGCAGACCACCACTCTATCGCAACCATCGACTACGGCGGAATTACAACATCCTGCCAGTATCCAAGAGAAGCATATGAGTTATTGAAATTCATGAGCTTTGGTGTTGACGGCTGGAAGACAAGAATTCAGGCATACAATGATGAGTCCATCACAAATGCATCCGGACTTGCACTGAAATATGATGTAATGCCTGCACCAATCACAAAAGATGAAGAAGTTTGGAACGAATACATCGATATGTACTGCAAAGATATGGATGATACACACAGAGGATACTGGGAAGAGTACTTCGCAAGCTGTATGCAGCCAATCTCTTACGGCTGGACATCTATCGCAGGATACTGGAACTTCTGCAACGAATACTTTAACAGCATTGGTATTCATGACATTGTAGACAGCGGTGAAAAACAGGCTGCCGATTATGCAACAGAGGCAACACAGAAAGCAAACTGGTATCATGCAACAGCAATGCTCAACTACTTCGGACCGGACGGATATAACGTATTATCCGAGGACGAGATTGCAACATATGAGCAGATGGTAACAGACAATCAGTAAATAGAATGGTATTGGGGATATTTGCAGAAATGCTATATCATAGATTCAACCTATTTAAGGAGGAAAAAGGATGAAAAAGAAGGTTTTATCCGCACTTTTATGTGCAACTATGGCAGCTACCATGATGACAGGCTGTGGCGGGGATAAGGAGACATCCGATGTTCAGACACCGGATACTGAGAAAGAAGCAGTTGTGGAAGAAACAGAGCAGGAAGTAGCAGAAGCTCCTGCAGCTGAGATGGCAGATCCGGAAGATTTGCCGGCAGAAGCATTTGCACACCTCACCTTTGACGGGGAAGAAGATGAGGGATATGTAGCAGTGACACAGACAGAGGATGTAGGTGACAACGATGGCGCAACTTACGGATTGGCAGAAGCAACAGATGCTGCTTTGACATATTCAACAGGTGCAGTTGGAAACGCATTATACTTAGATGGAACATTCGGACTGGATTTAGGGTTAGAAGCAACAAACACAGATGCTTACACCGTTTCCTTCTGGGTAAATGCTGACAGACTTTCTACATTTGGACCGACTTTACAGATGGGATACAACATGGGAAAAGCATCCGATGCAGACAATGATGTTACATGGTTAAACGTAACACAGTCTGAGTGGGGTGCAGATTCCGCTAAGATTTTCCCAATCGTATGGAGCCGTAACGAAGCAAGCGATGCAGCAGACGGCACAGACTGCTGGCCATGGATGTATGCATTCGACAATGAAATCCATGGAAAACAGGAATGGTGCATGGTAACAATCGTATGTACCGGTGAAGAACAGAACGGACCTACAGGTGCTACAACTGCTGGTGCACAGTTCTATGTAAATGGTGTAAAAATGTATGATTCACAGGATAACTACGAGAACGGAAGTTACTTTGAATATACATGGGATGCTACTTTAGCTCCAAACATCATGCAGCCGGGCGACAATGAATTTAAGGCATTATTCGGAATTAACTACTGGGATACTGTATTCAAAGGTTATGTAGATGATTTATATGTATATGACAGTGCTTTAACACCGGGTCAGGTAGCTTCTCTCTACTTATTAGGAGATGCATCCGCAGAGACAACAACAGCAGATGCAAGTGCTGAAGAAGAAACAGAAGTAGCTGCAAACACACATGATGATGTCACAACAACAGGTACAGTTGTAGGTTCAACAGACTGCACAACAGCATTCTGGTCAGATTTCAGTGATGTAGTTGAAGTACCGGAAGGCGAGACAGCAACTGTAAACTTCAAAAACTACACAGACGGTGTAAACAACTGGGATAACTTCCTTGTTATTTTACAGAATGTAGCAGACGCTCATTCCACAGATGACAACGCAGACTACGCAGAATATGCAGTGCTTCGTGCTGATAACTTCGGCTGGGGCGCAGGATACGACGGTGTGGTAGAACCAACATGTGACTGGGATTGGGATACATTTGCAAGCGTTATGGACGGAGCAGATGTTACACTTACCATCACAAACAATGGTGATACAGCAGATGTAACAGCCGTTGTAGTTGGCTCTGATGGAAATACTTACAATCAGTCTTATCCGGGAATCGCAATTACAGGTGATTTATACTATTGCTTATCTGTAGAAGCAGGATTCTTAGATATTCAGTAAAAAAGAAAAGTTGGATGAATGGGGGCTGCCCGATGAGGCAGTCTCCGGATTCCTCATAAAGAAAAGGTACAATATTTTTGTATCTTTTCCTTATGGGAAATAGTTTAGGAAATAGTAAATTATTTTAAAAATATAAATAGAAAAGAGGAGACAAACCGAAATGCAGCAAGAAAAAAAGCTAACATACAATCAACCATGGATTTTACAGAGGGCTGATCCATATGTGTATAAGCACACAGACGGCATGTACTATTTTACGGCATCCATACCGTCTTATGACTGTATTGCACTTCGATGTGCAGACTCTTTGGCGGGACTTCAGGTGGCAGAAGAAAAAGTTATCTGGAAAAAGCATGAAAGCGGACCTATGAGCGAACATATCTGGGCGCCGGAGATTCATTATTTGTTTGGAAAATGGTATATCTATTTTGCAGGCGGGGAAAAAGAGGATGTCTGGAAAATCAGACCTTATGTGTTAGAGTGCCAGGGACAGAATCCGATGAAAGATGAATGGAAAGAACTCGGCAAAATGAAACGTGCCGATGGGGATGAATTTTCATTTGAGGCATTTTCCCTAGATGCCACTGTTTTTGAAAACAAGGGTGAATACTATTATGTCTGGGCAGAAAAAGTAGGAGTCGGCCAGCAGATTTCAAATCTTTATATTGCAAAGATGAAATCGGGCAATGAACTGAGCACAGTGCAGGTACTTTTGACAACACCGGACTATGACTGGGAGCGAATCGGCTTCTGGGTCAACGAGGGACCGGCAGCCATTCATCACGACGGAAAAATCTTTTTGACCTATTCGGCAAGTGAGACGGGATCCTGTTACTGTATGGGAATGTTGACAGCAGCGGAAGATTCTGACCTGCTTGACCCGTTATCCTGGAGAAAAGAACGCTATCCGGTATTAAAAACCTGTGAGGAAAAAGGAATCTACGGTCCGGGACACAATTCGTTTACTGTGGATGAGGATGGAAATGATATTTTGGTTTACCATGCGAGAACGGAATCGGAGATTGTGGGAAATCCGCTCTATAATCCGAACCGTCATGCCATGCTGATGAAATTTACATGGGATGAGGATGGAAAACCTGTTTTTTCCTATGACGCGTAGAACAATGATTTTGATATAGAAAGGCTTTAGGGAAGGAGAAGCGATGGCAAAATTATATATCAATGAGAAAAAGAAAGAGGGCGTAATCCAGCCGGAAATTTACGGACATTTTTCAGAGCATCTTGGAAGATGTATCTATGAAGGAATCTATGTGGGGGAAAAATCAGAGATTCCAAACGTGAATGGAATGCGTACAGATGTAGTCGATGCGTTGAAGGAGTTGAAAGTTCCGGTACTTCGCTGGCCGGGCGGATGTTTTGCGGATGAATACCACTGGAAAGATGGCATCGGACCAAAAGAGAAGCGCAAAAAAATGATTAACACACATTGGGGCGGTGTAGTAGAGGACAACAGCTTTGGTACACACGAGTATTTTGAACTCTGCCGCCAGCTCGGATGTAAGACATATGTAAATGGAAACCTCGGAAGCGGAACCGTACAGGAGATGTCGGAATGGGTGGAATACATGACATTCCAGGGTGTTTCTCCGATGGCAGACCTGCGAAAAGAAAATGGGCATGAGGAGCCTTGGACGGTAGACTATTTTGGTGTTGGAAACGAGAACTGGGGCTGTGGCGGCAATATGCGTCCGCAGCATTACGCAGATGAATACCGCCGTTATCAGACCTATGTTCGTAATTATGACCCGAAGAAGCCAATTGGAAAAATCTGCTGTGGTGCCAATGTTGACGATTATCACTGGACGGAAGGTGTTTTGGAGACAACGTTTGATCATGCCGAATGGGCACACGGTTTTATGGACGGGTTGTCCCTCCATTATTACGTTCACCCGGAAGGCTGGGAAATCAAGGGCAGTGCCACCGATTTTGACGAGGAAGTCTGGTATAAGACATTAAAGAAAGCACTCTACATGGACACTTTGATTACGCGCCACGGTGCGATTATGGATCAGTATGATCCGGAGAAAAAAGTCGGCATGGTTGTGGATGAGTGGGGAACCTGGTTCACCTGCGAGCCGGGCACCAATCCGGGATTTTTATATCAGCAGAACACAGTCCGCGATGCACTTGTTGCCGGAATTACGCTCAATATCTTTAACAAGCACTGTGACCGTGTGAAGATGGCGGCGTTAGCGCAGATGGTAAATGTTTTGCAGGCAGTGCTTTTAACAGAGGGCGATAAGATGCTCAAGACACCGACGTACCATGTAATGCACATGTATCGTCATCATCAGGGCGCAGAGCTTTTAAACAGCCAGCTTACGGACGTGGATGAAATTGGAATCGGCGAATGGAAAGTTCCGAAAGTGACAGAATCTGTCTCTGAGGATAAGGATGGCGTAATTACAATTACAATCAATAATCTTTCTGTGGAAGCATCGGAAGAAGTGGAGGCAAAATTTGCAGAAAAAGGTTATCAGGTCGCCGAAGCGAAGATTGTGACAGACGCTGACATGCATGCACATAATACGTTTGATGAGCCGGAAAAAGTAACCGAGAAAGAATTTGCGGACTACAGACTGACAGAAGAGGGCGTGACATTCACGCTTCCGGCAAACAGTGTCGTAGAGCTCCGCCTGAAAAAATAAAATGGCGCACATTTGTAAAAAGTGTCTGTTTCGGGAGATGGCGGAAGCAGACCAGCAAATGATTCAAAAATACAAAGAAGCTATCAAGCAGGCAGATCAGGTACCGGCGGAAGAATACGAAAGCCGCCTTGCACTCTGCAAAGAATGTGAATTGTTAAACGCGGGCACCTGCGGTGCCTGCGGGTGTTATGTGGAATTGCGCGCAGCAGCAAAAGTGGGACACTGCCCGTACCGGAAATGGTAGGGTGGTGTCCCACTTTTTGAAGTTTAAAGAATCAGGGACAAAAGGCAGTCCCGCAGTTTTCTTGTTGACAAATTGCATAAAGCCAAGTGTATTTTGTTCCGATGGGGAAGCACAAAATAAATCTCGCATTTATGTAATTTGTCAGCAACTAATTTGTGAGCTGCCTTTTGGCACCCTAATCTTTGAACATAAAAATTGTGCAACCAATATTTACTGGTTCTCCTCAATCGGAGCATAGTTTAAGCTGACTTTGATATCCTGTCCGTAGTTTCCGAAGGATTTTCCAAAGATGGTGAGTCCGCCGACATGTGAGGCGTTTTCGTCGATGCCCATTTTGAAACGGATTCCGCTGCGGTAATCTAAATCAAAGTCATCGATTGTGACATCGGAAATCTGTAAACCGTCGATGTAAGTTCCTTTTTTGTTGATGACGAGAAGCTTCAGCAGACCATACTGGTTCCAGTTCTGCGGCCACCAGTCAGGTGTGAACAAACCTTTGACATCACCGAAGTCACCAGGGGAAGTCCAGGTGCCGATGCAGGTGTCGTTAAGGTAAAAGCTGATGTCGCTCGGCCATACATTGTTGACGCCGGGAGCTTCGGAACTTAACTCGGCAGAAATGGTAATCTGCGTAATCTTCTGGGAACTTGGAATAAAGTTTGGAATGATGTATTCGACATATCCCTTTGTGAACCACAGAATATCTGCGTTGTAGCGGTCCGGATGCTCAAAATAGCGCGGGTCATCAACGGAACCGATGATGTTGCGGCTGGAAGCAATGCCACAGGTCGGGCAGATTTCGTAATCGGAATAGTGACCGACACGAAGCTCCGTATTGTAAACATTCTGGAAGTCTTCCTGCTTCTCAAGGTCAATTAAAATTTTATCCAAGTGAACAGAGCAAATCTTTTGATTTCCGTGACCGGCAGATTCACTTGCAGTTGTAATCAGGCCACTGCTCTCTAATTTCTTGATGTGGCTTGTCAGAGCACCGTTTGTAATGTTCAGGCGTGAAGCCAGCTCATTCATGCTCATATTGTTATTTTCCAATAAGATATTTAAAATCTCGATTCTGACATCAGAACCTAAAGCTTTGAAAATCTCAAGACCATCGTTTAAAGACGTAATGTGTAACAAAGACTCATCCTCCCACTCGTAAATTTATCCCTTATTTATGTGACTGCTCAGAACCCGCCCCATATATTCGCAAAAACGCACGACAACTCGTGCCTTCTAGCTGCTGCGCAGCTAATTTTTGCTCATATCTGGGGTGGTGGCTCTATTCGAGCCACCTTACGAATAGCTATATTTTACTATAAATTATATCCATAAAAACGTTTTCAGTCAATGAAATGTAAAAAAATTTATCTTTCTTTAAAAGAAAATTTGAAGAAATATGCAATTTTTTAAAATATCGACCAATATAAGGAAAAAAAGAGCAAAAAAGTAAGCGGGAAACAGTTGATTTTCTGAGAAAAAGAAGATATAATTTAGTAAATAATAAAATAGTTTATAAAATAATAAAACGAATTATAAAAAGCCTGTAAAAAGGCGGGAAGAGAAGGAGAAGAATATGACAGCAGAACAGGGAGAGGATATGCTGCCGGAAGAACTTAGGGGGAGAATTAAGGTCGGTGGCTTCACGGCAAATGTTGCAGTGCATGACCCGGCTATCTATGCAAAAGAGGAAGACATCAGTTATATTTTCGGAACGCATATGACGGCGGCAAAGTCAAAAGATTTAAGACACTGGGAATATTTTGCGGAGGGGGTTACACCGCAGAATCCTTTGTTTGAGAACCTCTTCGGGGGAGAGGAGCGCGCATTTTCCTACTGTGGGAAATTTCAGAATCGCGATTATGCGGTATGGGCACCGGATGTTTCCTATAATCCTAAAATGGGAAAATACGTGATGTATTTTTGTGTATCCGGTTCCTATGTAAAGTCAAGCCTTTGCTTTGCAACGGCAGATCAGGTGGAGGGACCTTACACATTTGTGGACTGTATTTTACATTCCGGTTTCGATGCGGAGACGGTGAAAAAGACGAATTTTTACGAAGTGCTTGGCAAAGATGCCGATGTGTCCGCATATTTAAAGAAAAACGGCAATTACAACAACTTAAGCTGGCCAAACTGTATTGACCCGAACTTATTCCACGATGCAGACGGAAGGCTCTGGATGGTTTACGGTTCATGGTCGGGTGGAATTTTTCTATTGGAGATGGATGAGGAGACCGGGTATCCGATTCACCCGAAGGAAGATAAGAAGAACCACATCGACCCTTATTTTGGGAAAAAACTAATCGGTGGCGGCCACAAATCCATCGAGGGACCTTACATTTTGTATGATCCAAAGACAAGGTATTATTTCTTGTTTGTATCGTTTGGATGGCTTGGACGCGACGGCGGTTATCAGATTCGTCTGTTCCGCTCGAAGAAGCCGGACGGACCTTATACGGATATGGAGGGCAAGACATTTACCCGCGTTCCAAAGCATGAGAAATATGGGCTGAAACTGATGGGAAGTTATACGTTTCCGAGTTTGGAGCGCGGCTATAAAGCGCCCGGACACAACTCCGCCTGCATTGACGAGGAAGGGAAAATCTACATGGTGTATCACCAGCGTTTCGACACCGGAACCGAGGAACATGAGCCGCGTGTGCATCAGCTTTTCCGCACGGAGGGAGGCTGGCTGACGGCGGCACCGTTTGCAACCAACCGGGAGATGGTCTGCCTGAAAAATTATCACGAGGCAGAATTCTGTGGAACCTACTACCTTGTGGAACACGGACTCGATATTTCGGGGCAGGTGCACAAACCGCTCGCGGTACAGTTTACCAGAGATAACCGGATTGAAAATAAAGAAACGTCAGAAGTAGTTGGAATGTATAAGCTGGAAAATGATGCAAAGATAAAATTAAATTACAATGGGGCAGATTATGAGGGGATTATCATGCAGATGAAAGACGAGGCGGACAATCCGACCATGTGCATTTCCGTGGTCGGGGATAACAAGAGCATCTGGGCAGTCAAGTATCTGTAAAAGAAGGAGAAGCAATGAATAAGAATAAACTACAGTTGATTCCGTTAAATGACATTCGAATTGATGATGCATTCTGGAACAAATACACGGGGCTTGTGACAAAAGAGATTATTCCATATCAGTGGAAGGCGTTAAATGACGAGGTGGAGGATGCCGAGCCGAGCTTTTGCATTTCCAATTATGAAGTCGCAGCGGGCAGAAAAGAGGGCACATTCCACGGCTGGGTATTTCAGGATACAGACCTTGCAAAATGGTTAGAGGCGGTTGCCTATTCGCTTTCCTATGAGCCGAATCCAGCGTTAGAGCAGCTTGCAGATGAGGCGATTGATTTAATCGGGGAGGCGCAGGAAGAAAACGGCTATCTGGACACCTATTTTTCCATCCTGACACCGGGCAGACAGTTCTGTAACTTAAAAGAGGGGCATGAACTTTACACGGCAGGACATTTGATGGAAGCTGCGGTTGCCTATTATAAAGTGACGGGGAAAGATAAATTTTTAAAGATTATGCAGAAAAATGCGGATTTGATTTGTGAAGTTTTTCACACAGAGCGCTATCAGAATGCGGTGCCGGGACATGAGGAGATTGAGCTTGCGCTGGTAAAACTTTACGAGGTGACCGGGGAACAGAAGTATCTTGATATGGCAAAAGATTTTGTCGACCGGCGCGGAACGGAGCCGAATTATCTCGTGGATGAGAATAAAAAAGAATGGTTTGTGGATGTGTGGCATGACCCGAATCCATATCACACGCCGTACGGTCAGGCACACAAACCGGTTCGGGAGCAGGACACGGCGGAGGGGCATGCGGTGCGTGCCACCTATCTCTACTGTGCGATGGCGGACCTTGCCTATGCTTATCAGGACGAAAGTCTTTTTGCGGCATGTGAGCGGCTGTATGAGAACATGACCGAGAAAAGAATGTATATCACGGGCGGAATCGGAAGTTCCGGCACATTAGAGCGTTTCACGACAGATTATGACCTGCCGAATGACACGAACTATTCGGAGAGCTGTGCGTCGATTGGTCTGGCACTTTTCTGCCGCCGTATGGCACAGATTACCGGGGATGCAAAATACATCGACACGATGGAACTTGCGCTGATGAATACGGTGCTCTCCGGAATTGCAATGGATGGAAAAAGTTTCTTTTACGTGAATCCGCTGGAAGTGTGGCCGGCAAACTGTATGCCTGCAACGGACAAAAAGCACATCAAGCCGGTGCGCCAGAAATGGTTTGGCTGTGCATGCTGTCCGCCGAATATTGCACGTACGTTGGCGTCACTCGGCGAGTATGTCTGCTTCCAGGAAAAAGACGCCCTTTGGTTAAATCTTTTTACAGGAGGAACAATCCATGCTACAATAAAAGAAAAAAGCGTGGATTTACATCTGACAACAAGTTTTCCATGGGAAGGAAAGCTTGCAATAAAAGTGGATGCGAAAGAGGAAGTGAACGGAACAATCTGTATCCGAATCCCGGCATATGCGAAAAACGTTGCGTTGACAGTGGATGGAGCTGCGGTTGCGATGACAGTGGAAAAGGGATATGCGCGCCTGCGTGCTGACTGGAAATCACAGCGCATTGTGCTGACGTTTGAGATGCCGGCGCAGTTTGTCTTTGCGAACCCTAAAGTGCGTGCCGATGCCGGAAAAGCAGCCATTGTAAAAGGACCTGTGGTGTACTGCTTAGAGCAGGTGGACAACGGCGAGAACCTTGGCAGCCTGTTTGTGGATGTCACAAAGCCGATTCGGGAGGTGAAAGATGACGCATTGGGCGGAACCTTAAAACTCACTGCACAGGGCAAGCGGATGAAAGAAAAGGACTGGGGAAAGGGACTTTACGGAACGGTTCCGGTTGGCTTTGAGGAGACGGAACTGACACTTGTGCCATACTGCTACTGGGGCAACCGGGGAGCAGGCGAGATGGCAGTCTGGATGAAAATGCTCCACGCATAAAGGAGCCTTTAGAAAGTGAATATATACTTAGCACCAATGGAAGGCATTACCGGATATCTGTTCCGGAATGCCTTCTTTTCCTGTTTTGGCGGCGTGGATAAATATTTTACGCCATTTATCGCCACACACAGCAAGAAAGCGATGGATAACCGCGAAAAAAAGGATATTCTGCCGGAGCACAACGCGGGTAAAAATGTTGTGCCGCAGATTATTTCCAAAAACGCAGAAGACAGCATCCGCCTGATTCGCACCCTGAAAAAAGAATACGGCTATACGGAAGTCAATCTGAACCTCGGCTGTCCGTCCGGTACGGTTGTGGCAAAGGGGCGCGGAGCAGGATTTTTAGCGCACCCGGAGGAACTGCGTGCCTATTTGGAGCAGGTCTATGATGCAATTACGCCGGAAGGAATCCGGATGTCGATTAAGACGCGGCTTGGCATGGAGAGACCGGAAGAATTTTTGAAATTGTTAGAACTATATCAACAATTTCCGGTGTCGGAACTTATCATACATCCGCGGGTACAGAAAGATTTTTATAAAAATACACCGAATATGGAGGCGTTCTGTACTGCATTTTGCAATACAACGTACAGTGCATCAAGTCAGAGCCATATTCCGGTCGTCTACAATGGAAATATTTTCCGGAGAGAGGACTACGATGACTGGAAGGCGAAGCTTGAAGCTTTTGTGGAAGCAGGAACCCCACAGCAGGGCGAGAAACGAAAGCTGGATGAGTTTCCGGCAGTGATGCTCGGACGCGGCCTGATTTCAAATCCGGCGCTGGCACGGGAATTAGAGGGTGGGAAGCCACTCCAGAAAGAAGAACTGGAAGCATTTCACAACCGGCTTTACCGCGATTATCTTGAGGATTTTGCAGGCGATAAAAATGCATTGTTTAAACTGAAGGAATTGTGGTTTTACTGGGGAAAACAGTTTGTCCAGCCGGAAAAGCATTTAAAGAAAATAAAAAAGGCACGTGATTTTTCCGATTATGAGGTTGCAGTCCGCCAACTGTTTCACGATTTGGAATTAGGCGGAATTGACCGTCATAGTTTTGGCTGAAACTGGAAAGAATAACCGTTGCCAGCACAAAAGTGCGGGCAGAAGGGCACGGTATGGTATGCAGAAGGTGATAGAAAAAGGGAAAATCGAACAGTTTGGGGATGTGTTGCCGGAAGAGGTCATCTGCTATATCCGGGAGAACCAGACGACGGCATTTGAGGGATTTTTACATTATGATTTGTTTGCGCTTGACTGGTATGACGTGGAGCAGAAGGGCGTCTGGACAGCGCCGATTATGATTTATATGGATGAGGAGCATTTATTTTTCTTATGCGAGCATGAGCGCACGTTGAAAAAAGTGCAGGAGTTGACTGGAAATTATATAAAACAGAATGAGCCGTTGGAAAATGAGAAGGTGCTGTATCTTTTCTTTGCAGGACTGCTCCGAAACGACATGGAAGCTTTGACGGCAATGGAGGACGAGATTACGGAAGCAGAAGACGAGACTTTAGTCGCCTCGAGAAAGGAATATTTAAAAAAGATTGTGATGTACCGTAAGGAATTGCTTCGTTTGAAACGATATTATGAGCAGTTAGATTCTGCGCTCGATAACCTGACGGCAAATGCAAACGGGCTGCTCTCGGAGGAGGCGGTCAGACGCCTTACCATTTTATCGAACCGGACAGAGCGTTTTCGCAACAGTGTGCTGAATCTGCGCGATTATGTGACGCAGATGCGGGAAGCGTATCAGGCACAGATTGATATAGAACAGAATAAATTAATGAAAGTATTTACTGTAATTACATCTGTATTTTTACCACTGACCCTGCTGGTGGGATGGTATGGCATGAATTTTGAATATATGCCGGAAATCAGTTGGGAATACGGCTATTTTGCGTTTATCGGCGTGAGCATAGCGGTGTGTATTGTGATGCTGATTTTTTTCAAAAAGAAAAAGTGGTTTTAGGACGGAACGACAAGGAGGTTTCTCATGATTCAGGATATTGCGCCTCTTAGGCTTGCAAATGAATATCAGGATAAAAAAGTACAAAAGAATGACCGGCTCATCGGTTTTTCCGGGAAGAAGATTTTTCTGTGGCAGACAGATGAGGGGATTACATATCCGACGTATGAAGAGATGGAAAATGCATGCAGAAAACAGGAAAGAGCGGTGCCGGAGTGCCGGTTTCTTTTTGCGATTGGAGAAGAAAATTTTTTCCTGGCGGAACCAGACGGTATCGAGTCGTTCGGGGAATACCGTTTTTATGAGATGTTTGAGACGCGCGCGATGGTACGGGAGCGGAAGGAACTTGTGCTTGCGGGGGCGACGGCATGGCATCTGTATCAGTGGTATCGTGACAATCGTTTTTGTGGCAGATGTGCAGCGAAATTAGTGCATGAAGAAAAACTGCGTGCCCTAAGATGTCCTGCCTGCGGCAACCTTATTTTTCCAAAGATTGCGCCGGCAGTGATTGTGGCAGTGACAAACGGGGAAAACATATTGATGACAAAATATGCCAACCGTCAGTACAAGCGGTATGCCCTGATTGCCGGCTTTACGGAGATTGGGGAGACGGCGGAGGAGACGGTAGTGCGTGAAGTCATGGAAGAGACGGGTGTCAGGGTGAAAAATATCCGCTACTATAAGAGCCAGCCGTGGGGATTTGACAGCAATCTCCTGCTGGGGTATTTTTGTGAGTTAGACGGAGACGATACCATCACGATGGATACCGAAGAACTGTCGGTTGCGGAGTGGGTACACTATACGGACGTGCCTGCGGATGTGGAAGGACTCAGCCTGACCAGAGAGATGATGACGAAATTTAAAACATCTTTTGCCGGAGAAGAACGGCACAGGGAAATAAATAATTACATAAATAGTTAAACGGAGGACGAAGATGAAGGTAGTACCATACCAGGAAATTTTGGAGAAGAAATTCAAACGCCAGCGTGAACTGATTGCAATGGGAGCGGAACTTCATGCAAACGGACACTGTTTTCATTATGGAAAAATATCGTTTGGATGCAGGGACTGTTACACCGGGGAGCAGTCGATTAATCTGTTTCAGGGAACGCAGTGCATGTGCAAGTGCCCGTATTGCTATTACAATCCTTCGCAGGAGGAAATCCTTCTGACGGAGCAGCAGGAACAGAAGGAAATTGAGATTCAGAAGATGAAACTGCGTGAGTTTGAAAATTACCGTCCGGCGATTGTGTCGTACTGTTCGGCGGGTGAGACGTTACTGTACTTAGATATTTTTGAACGGTATGCGGCGGAACTTTATCCGCTCATCTATGCCAAAAACATAAACCCGTATACTTTTTTATACACCAACGGAATACTCTGTAACAGAGAAAACTTAGAGCGTTTAAAAGGAATTCACGTTGACGAGATACGGTTTCACATTTCCGCGAGCAATTTTGCACCGCAGGTTTTAGAGAATATGCGTCTTGCAAAAGAGAGGGGATTTCTTATCACGGTGGAGGAGCCGAGCTATCCGCTGAATCGCGAAAAATTATTTGAGCTGCTTCCGTTTTTTGAAGAAATCGGATTAAATCATCTGGATTTAATTGAACTACATTTAACGGAGTATAACAAAAAGAGAATGGAAGAGCTTTATCCGGGAGAGGAATATCTTGCGTTCAAAGATTATTTTTACCATCTCTATGACAACGGATTGGTCTACGACATCATGGAAGAATGTATCAAAAAAGGCTATCATTTCTCTGTCATTGACTGCAATTCCGGTGTGGAACGCTGCCGCAATAATATCGACCAGGATGTGCTTTTTGACTGGAAAAGCGTGGAGGGCATGTGTGCCGACTGGGATACCGGAGCAGGATTTGTACCGCGGATGAAGAATGGGAAAAAGTACGAGTGCTAAAACCGGAAAAATGTGGTATGATGTGCGATATGTGAGTGAAACGAGATAGAAGGAGAATAGATATGAGTAAATTAAAAGCAGTGATTCTTGCAGCAGGAAAAGGAACCAGAATGAAATCAGATTTGCCGAAAGTCGTGCATACAATCGACGGAAAATGTCTGGTGGACTATGTCATTGAGGCGGCAAGAGGCGCTGGGACAGATGATATCTGCCTTGTAGTTGGATATAAAAATGAAGTGGTAAAAGAAAACATTGCACATAAAGATGTATCATTTGTCTTGCAGGAGGAGCAGCTTGGAACTGGCCATGCCGTAAAATGCGCAAAAGATTTTCTTGGAACAGACGGAGAGACAATGATTCTGTTTGGCGATACACCGCTTATTACGGCGGAAACTCTGAAAAAACTTTCCACATACCACAAGGAGAAAAAGAATACCGTCACCGTGTTGTCTGCCATGGTAGAGGATCCGACAGGCTACGGAAGAATCATTCGTGATGCGGACGGAAACTTTGTAAAAAGTGTGGAGCACAAAGATGCGACAGAGGAAGAGCGCAGTGTAAAAGAAGTAAACTCCGGCATGTATCTTTTCGATACGAAAGAATTAGCCGAAGCCTTAGAGAAAATTCAGCCAAACAACGCGCAGGGAGAATATTATCTGCCGGATACGCTGATGATTATCAAAGAAAAGGGACTGCGTGTAGATGCCTACGCCCTGCCGGATGCAGAGGACATTACGGGCGTCAATGACCAGGAACAGTTAAAGGCTGCGGCAGAAATTATTGCAAGACGACAGAAGTAGGAGGAAACCATGTTTTTAATCGTTGGATTGGGAAATCCGGGAAAAGAGTACGAGCACACGCGCCACAATGCAGGATTTGATGTCATTGATGCGCTTGCAGAAAAATATAATATCAGTGTTACAGAGAAAAAGCACAAAGCACTCTGCGGAAAAGGTGTGATTGAAGGTGTAAAAGTGATTTTAGCGAAGCCGCAGACCTTCATGAACTTAAGCGGGGAGAGCGTATCAGAGCTGATTCAGTATTATAAATTAGATCCGGAGGAGGAGCTGATTGTCATATTTGATGACATCAGTCTCGCTCCGGGCAATATCCGTATCCGCAAAAAAGGAAGTGCCGGCGGACACAACGGAATCAAAAATATCATCGCCCAGACCGGAACTCAGAACTTTATGAGAATTAAAGTCGGAGTCGGCGAGAAGCCAAAGGGATGGGATTTAGCGGATCATGTCTTAGGGCATTTCAGCAAAGAAGACCGCGCAAAATTAGAAGACGCGATTACAGATGCAATGGGTGCTGCGGTGCTGATGCTGCAGGACGAGACGGATCAGGCGATGAATGAGTATAACAGTAAAAAGCAGGAGGCGTAAGTGAAATCATTTACAGAACCCTTAAAGGGGCTGCGGGAATTTGAAGAAATTGAAGAGAAGCTGCCGAAATTAAAGGGCGTGATCCAGGTATCCGGCTGTATGGATGCCCAGAAAGCGCACTTTATCAGCAGTATCCGTGCGGGAAAAGGAAGCCGTATCGTTGTCACATTTCAGGAACAGCATGCGAAAGAACTCTATGAGGAATACCGCTTTTATGAGGAAAAAGTCGCATACTATCCGGCAAAAGATATTCTTTTTTACCAGTCGGACATCCGTGGAAATGTGCTCACGGCAGAGCGAATCAATGCGTTAAAACTGATTGCGGAGGAGAAAGACTGCACAATTATAACTACATTTGACGGACTTATGAATCCGATGCCGTCGCCGAAGCGGTTTGTGGATGCTGTGATTTCGATTGCGTCGGGAGATACATTAGACTTAGAAGAGCTGACAAAACGTCTGGTGGAACTTGGCTACGAGAAAAATTACCAGGCGGAGACGATGGGCGAGTTCTCGGTACGCGGTGGAATCATCGATATTTTTCCGCTGACGGAGGACAATCCATACCGAATTGAACTGTGGGGCGATGAGGTCGACTCCATTCGTTCTTTTGATGCGGAGAGCCAGCGCTCAATTGAGAATCTTGAAGCGGTAAAAATCTATCCGGCATGTGAGCTGGTGTTAAGTGATGCCGAAAAGAAAAAAGGAATCGAGCGGATTCAAAAAGAAGCGGAAAAGGTGGCAGAGCAGTTCAAAAAAGAGATGAAAACGGAGGAAGCACACCGGATTCGTACCATGGCAGCGCAGATTGCGGAGGAAGTCGGGGAATTCCATATTACGGCAGGGTTAGACGCATACCTGTCTTATTTTTGTGGGGAAAAAGTGTCCCTGCTCGATTACTTTGAAAAAGACGATACCATCATCTTTTTAGATGAGACAAACCGTACTATCGAGCGTGGTATTGCGACCGAAAGTGAATTTTCCGAGAGCATGAAGCAGCGTCTCGAAAAGGGCTATCTGTTACCGGGACAGATGAAGGAACTGTTATCATGCAAGGAAGTTTTAGGGAAAATTGTAAACCGCAAATGTATTGCGCTTGCAACGCTCGATGTCAAGTCTAACCATATCGAGATTTCTGAACATCTGAATATCCAGACCAGAACGGTCAACCCTTACAACAACAGCTTTGAACTTCTGGTAAAAGATTTAAGCCGTTACAAGAAAAATCAGTACCGCGTCATCCTGCTTTCCGGTTCTAAGACGAGAGCAAAGCGTCTGGCGGAAGATTTGATGGGCGAAGGGCTCAACGCTTTCTATGCGGAAGATTTCGAACGCGAAGTGAAGCTGGGCGAGATTTTAGTCGGCTATGGAAAATGCAAAAAGGGATTTGAATATCCGCTTATTAAATTTGTAGTTATATCGGAAAGCGATATTTTCGGCGGAGAAAAGAAAAAGAAGAAACACCGCAAGTCGTATGAAGGGGAGCGTATCGCAAGTTTTACCGATTTGAACATCGGCGATTATGTTGTGCATGAAAATCATGGACTTGGTGTCTACCGCGGAATCGAGAAAATTGAGGTCGATAAGACCGTAAAAGACTACATCAAGATAGAATATGCGGGAGGCGGCACACTCTACATCTTAGCGACCCAGTTAGAGCTGCTGCAAAAATATGCCGGGGCAGATGCGAAAAAGCCGAAGCTGAATAAATTAGGCAGCCAGGACTGGAACAGGACAAAGAGCAGAGTGCGCGGCGCGGTCAAAGAGATAGCGCAGGATCTGGTAAAATTGTATGCAGAGCGCCAGCAGACAGAAGGGTTTGTGTATGGACCGGATACCGTCTGGCAGAACGAGTTTGAGGAGATGTTCCCGTTTGAGGAGACGGAGGATCAGGAAGCTGCAATCGCAGAGACAAAACGCGACATGGAGAGCACAAAAGTGATGGATCGTCTCATCTGCGGGGATGTCGGTTACGGCAAGACGGAGATTGCAATCCGTGCGGCATTCAAGGCGGTGCAGGATGGAAAGCAGGTGGTCTATCTCTGCCCAACTACAATTTTAGCGCAGCAGCATTACAGTACCTTTGTGCAGCGCATGAAGGATTTTCCGATACACATTGATTTGCTTTGCCGTTTCCGCACACCGGGCGAGCAGAAAAAGACCATCGAAGGAGTCAAAAAAGGTCAGGTTGACATCCTGATTGGAACGCACCGTGTCCTGTCAAAAGATGTCGTATTCAAAGACCTTGGATTACTTATCATTGATGAGGAGCAGCGTTTTGGCGTTGCGCACAAAGAGAAAATCAAGCAGTTAAAGACGAATATAGATGTGCTGACACTGACCGCAACGCCGATTCCGCGAACACTTCATATGAGCTTAATTGGAATCCGCGATATGAGCGTGTTAGAGGAGCCACCGATGGATCGAATCCCGATTCAGACGTATGTTATGGAGTACAACGAAGAACTCGTGCGAGAGGCAATTTCCCGTGAAATGGCGCGGGGAGGACAGGCATATTATGTCTTTAACCGTGTGCGTGAGATTGAAGATGTGGCGCATAAGATAGCGGAACTTATCCCGGAAGCAAACGTGGCATATGCACATGGGCAGATGAAAGAGCACGAACTGGAAAAAATCATGTACCAGTTTATCAATGGTGAGATTGATGTTCTTGTATCTACAACCATCATTGAAACAGGACTAGATATTTCCAATGTCAATACGATGATTATCCAGGATGCGGATAACTTAGGTCTTTCCCAGCTCTATCAGCTGCGTGGCCGTGTGGGACGAAGCAACCGCACATCCTATGCATTTTTGATGTATAAGCGTGACAAGATGCTGAAAGAAATTGCAGAAAAACGTCTTGCGGCAATCAAGGAATATACGGAGCTTGGAAGTGGTTTTAAAATCGCCATGCGGGATCTTGAAATCCGTGGTGCCGGAAATCTGCTCGGTGTGGAGCAGCACGGGCACATGGAGGCGGTCGGTTATGACCTCTACTGTAAAATGCTAAACGAGGCGGTCAAGGAAGCAAAAGGACTGCCGGTAGAAGAGAGTTTTGATACGACCATCGACATCGACATTGACGCCTACATTCCGATGGACTATATTCCGAATGAGTTCCAGAAACTTGATACCTATAAGCGTATCGCGGATATCGAGAGTGTGGAAGAAGCGGAAGACATTTTAGAGGAACTGATAGACCGTTTTGGAGACCTTCCAAAGTGTGTGGAAAATCTGATTTACATTGCCAAAATTAAAACGATGGCGCACAAATGTTATTTCACTGAGATTTCCCAGAAAGCCGATATTCTCCGCTTTACGCTCTATGAGAAGGCAAAGATTGACCCGGCGAAGATACCGGAATTTATGGCAATGTTTGACAGCCACATGAAATTCAATGCCGATAAAAAAGCACCGTATTTTTCCTATTTTCTCAAACTCAATTCCAGAGAGAAAAAACCGGATGTGCAGGCGGTGTTAGAGGACGTTTTAAAGAAGGCAGAAATATTGATAGAACAGGAGACGCCACAGCAGGATATAGTGCAGTAGAACGCCTTGTGAAAAAAATATGAAATATATTGCGAGAGTGAAAAAAAAGCACTATAATAGTACAAGTGACTGTCCTAAGTGACAGTGAATTACGGAGATTGGAAAGGGAAAGGTTCACAACATGAAGACAAAGAAGATGGCAGCATTACTTTTGAGTGGTGCGATGTTAGCCTCTGTTTTAAGTGGATGCGGCAGCGTAGACAAGGACGCTGTGGTAGCAACTTTAGATGGCGAAGAGATTAAGTTAGGAGTCGCTAACTTTGCGGCAAGACTGACACAGGCAAATTTAGATGACATTTATGCAGCATATTTTGGAGATGATGTCTGGTCGACAGACCTTTACAGTTCAGGAAGCACAACGCAGGAAAGTGTAAAGACGAATGTTATTTCCGACATCAAAGAGATGTATATTCTGAAAAATCATATGGATGATTACAATGTTTCCCTGAGCGATGAAGAGACAAGTGAGATTGCAGATGTTGCAGCACAGTTTATTGCTGATAACACACAGGAAGCATTAGACCAGCTCGGTGCAACGGAAGACATCGTGGAAGAATATCTGACCCTGTATACCATCAAGACGAAGATGGAGACAGCCATCAAGGCAGATGCAGATACAGATGTAAGCGATGAAGAGGCAAATGAGAGAGGTTACAGCTATGTAAAGATTGACACAGAAGGTTATACGGATGATGACAGTAATTACGTGGAGTATACCGATGATGAGAAGGCAGAGTTAGAGACAACAGCCCAGACACTTGCCGAAGCCTGCCAGGATGATTTTGACGGAGCGATTACGGACGCAGGCTATACGGTCAGCACCGGAACCTATGCAGCAGATGACGAATCCTTAGACGAGGAAGTGGTAACAGCGTTGGATGCATTGAGCGAGGGCGAGGTTTCAGACCTTGTCACAACAGACAGTGCTTATTACATTCTCCGTCTGGATACAGAATGTGACGAGGAAGCAACGGAGACACACAGACAGGAGATTATCGATGACCGTCAGACCGAACTGTACGATGAAGTATACGGCGGCTGGGAAGACGATGCCGACTGGAACCTCGATGAAGATGTCTGGGCAACGGTTGAGTTCAAGGATTTATTCACAACAAAGGTTGAGGATACCGAGACAGAGGAGCCTGCAGAGGCAACCGAATCCGTAAACGAGACAGAAGCTGTGAGTGAGACAGAAGAGACAAATGCAACGGAATCTGTAAATGAGACAGAGGCTGTGGAAGCAACAGAAGAATAAAACGAAAAAAAAGAGATTCAAATGAAAAGAATCTCTTTTTTTTTGTCGAAAAATGTGTTATTGTAAGAAACAGTGGTAAAATTTAAATTTGATAATCAGGGAATGAAGATAGATGAAAAAGGACAATATAGTATTAATTGGAATGCCTGGTGTGGGAAAAAGCACGGTAGGTGTTGTTTTAGCAAAAGTATTAGGATATCAGTTTGTTGACGCCGATCTTGTCATCCAGGAACAGGAAGGCAAGCTTTTGCGTGAGATAATCGCAGAGGTTGGAACCGAGGGATTCATTGAGGTCGAGAACCGGGTAAACGCATCACTTATGGTAAGACATTCCGTAATTGCAACAGGTGGAAGTGTTGTCTATGGAGCAGAAGCAATGGAACATTTAAGCCAGATTGGAACCGTTGTATATCTGTCTCTTCCGTTTGAAATATTAAATAAGAGACTTCATGACATCAAGGGAAGAGGCGTTGCGCTTCGCGAAGGACAGACCTTGAGGGACTTGTTTGAAGAGAGAGTACCACTATACGAGAAATACGCCGATATTACGGTGGATGAGTATGGGCTGAACGTAGAACAGACCATTGAAAAAGTGGTGGCAGCTTTAGAGGGCTGACGTCACACAAACACTGCGAAAGCATATCATAAGGTATAGAGAAGCAGTGCCGGAAATTAGAAGATTAGATTTGAGAAGAACACTTGACAAAAGTAGCAAATCGTTACTATAATTACTTGTTTGTATAGTTTGTTCATAGAGGTGCGAGATGGAACAGTATGTAATCAAAGGTGGTAATCCATTGGTTGGAGAAGTAGAAATCGGAGGAGCAAAGAACGCTGCTCTTGCCATTCTTTCTGCTGCAATCATGACAGATGAGACCGTTTTAATAGAAAATTTACCAAATGTCAGAGACATTAATGTCTTATTGAATGCCATTCAGGAGATTGGCGCAAAAGTTGACCGTATTGATGCACACACAGTGAAAATCAATGGGTCTTTTATTCGTGATTTGAATGTTGATAATGAATTTATTCGAAAAATCAGAGCGTCCTATTATTTAATCGGGGCGTTACTTGGAAAATACAAGAGAGCCGAAGTGGCTCTGCCAGGCGGCTGCGATATCGGAAGCCGTCCAATTGACTTACACTTAAAAGGATTCCGTGCACTCGGTGCACAGGTAGACATTGAATACGGCTTAGTAAAGGCATCCGCAGAATCCCTGAAGGGAACGCATATTTACTTAGATAAAGTATCCGTAGGTGCTACCATTAATATTATGATGGCAGCAGCAATGGCAGAAGGAAAGACCATCATTGAGAATGCAGCACGTGAGCCGCATGTCGTTGATGTTGCGAACTTTTTGAATAGCATGGGTGCAAATATCCGTGGAGCCGGAACAGATGTCATCCGTATTGTCGGCGTTGAGAAGCTTCACAAGACACAGTATTCCATTATTCCGGATCAGATTGAGGCGGGAACCTTTATGTTTGCAGCAGCAGCCACAAAAGGCGATGTTACAGTCAAGAATGTCATCCCGAAACACTTAGAGGCAACAACAGCGAAATTATTAGAGATTGGCTGTGAGGTAGAAGAGTTTGACGATGCAGTCCGCGTCGTGGCTTCAAAGCCGTTGCATCACACACAGGTGACAACACTTCCATATCCTGGATTCCCGACGGATATGCAGCCACAGATGGCAGTTGTGTTAGGTATTGCATCCGGCACAAGCACAGTGACAGAAAGTATCTTTGAGAATAGATTTAAGTATGTAGATGAATTGACACGTATGGGCGCCAATGTAAAAGTAGAGAGCAATATTGCAATCATTGGCGGCGTAGAGCGTTACACAGGTGCAAGAGTGAGTGCACCGGATCTGCGTGCAGGTGCGGCATTGGTAATTGCAGGACTTTCTGCAGAAGGAATTACAGTTGTAGATGATATTTACTACATTGAACGTGGTTACGAGCAGTTTGAGAAGAAATTATCTTCCCTCGGAGCCCAGATTGAAAAAGTAAGTTCAGAGAAAGAGATTCAGAAGTTTTCATTGAAAGTATCTTAAGCGAAAAGCATCAGAAACAGAAGATAAAAAATGTCCATAAAAAAGTGGCAGCCGTGCTAAGAAATTAGCGTGACTGCCACTTTTGTGCTTTTTATAAAATAGATTTGATAAACAAATCAGGATGATCCTGTAAATTGATACAGCTCTGGTCATCTAACTGCACAATCGGTGCAGAAAGCTGATTCTTGTTAATCATAACGATGTTTGCACTCTGGCCATTGTTTAAAAGAACACGGTTATTCTGGTAAGTAGAAGCGATATATTCTAAGAAGGTCAGAATATATTTTGGCTTGTACTGGGAGAGACCATCCTTTTCAAAATTAGAGATAGCCTGAAACGGACAGAGCGGCGCACGGTGAGGGCGTGCTGCCGTCATGGCATCGTACACATCGGCGATTGCAACAATCATGGCGCAGTCATCGATGTCGTCGCTGGAAAGGTGATCCGGGTACCCGGAACCATCACAGCGCTCATGATGCATTAAGGTTGCTAATTTGATGTGATCATCTAAAGGAAGATCTTTTAACAATTCATAGCCGAACTGCGGGTGCTTTTTCACCAGAGCAAATTCCTCGTCGGTATATTTTCCAGGCTTGTTTAAAACATTCTCCGGAATCTTTAACTTTCCAATATCATGCAGCAGACCGCAGAGCGTCAACGTATCTCTTTTGGCGTTGTCAAGCTTTAACCATTTGCTAAGCATCCGGCAGATCAATGCAACATTTAAGCAGTGCGCGTAAATAGTGTCATTGATGGAACGCATGTTGTGAAGCATATCGAACAGTTCGATGGTTGTTTTACAGCTGTAAAACAGTGCGTTCGTCTTTTCCAACAGCATATCCGTTGGCAACGGTTCCTGGCGATTCACGAATCCCTCGAAACTTTCATGGATGGACTGAATCGTTAACGTGTAATTTAACTGGAATGTCTGGAAAGCTTTTGATTTTACAATTTTTTGTGAGTAGGTCGGGTTCTGCACATTTCCTTTTGTAAAAGTCTGTGGAGCTGCTTTTGGAGATGGCGGCTCGGCTGCGGGTTCCACGCAGATGGTGTCAATACCATAGAACTCTAAATGTGCAATAGACTGCTTCGTCAAAACTGACTGGGCATCGGCGATAACCTGACCGTTTCTTGTGACAACTTTTTCCATAAGTACCATGCCGGCCTTCGCTTCGGTCAAAGGGATTCTTTTCATAAATTCTACCTCGATTACTAAATTGTACTACTTTTCAGTATAGATTTGGAAATTGTTAATGTCAATAAAAATGTCGTCGTATTATGGAAAATAGGAGAAAAACTGAGAAAAAAAGGGAAAATAAAAGCCTTGACAGATAGTATAAAAGGGTGTAACGTATGTATAGATTTGAAAATTCAATATTGTAGATTTCTCTTATTCAGAGTGATGGAGATACATAGGATCTGTGAAGTCACGGCAACCCCATTTGGAAGGTGCCTACCTGAGCGAGTAATGCTGCATGTGAGCAGTTCGAACAATAAGAGGATTTGATAATCTGAAGCTATCAACTCCGCTTGTTTTGAACAAGCGGTTTTTTATTTTATTTTTAAGGAGAAAACAAATGGAAAAATTATTATTTACATCTGAGTCCGTAACAGAAGGACATCCTGATAAAATGTGTGATGCCATTTCAGATGCCATCTTGGATGCATGTATGGAACAGGATCCGATGAGCCGTGTTGCCTGTGAGGCAGCAAGCTGTACCGGATTTGTTTTAGTAACAGGTGAGATTACAACAAAGGCACAGTTAGACATTCCTGGTATCGTTCGTAAGACGGTAAACGAAATCGGTTACAACGATGCTAAGACAGGATTTGACGGAAATACCTGTGCCGTTATGGTAGCACTTGACCAGCAGTCTGCTGACATCGCTATGGGTGTTGATAAGGCGTTAGAGGCAAAAGAAGGAGCATTGACAGACGACCTTGATACCGGTGCAGGTGACCAGGGTATGATGTTTGGTTACGCAACAAACGAGACAGAGGAATATATGCCATATCCGATTTCACTGGCTCACAAACTTGCCCTTCAGCTTACCAAAGTCCGTAAAGACGGCACGTTAAGCTATTTAAGACCAGACGGAAAAACACAGGTATCCGTAGAGTATGATGAAGCCGGCAAACCGGTTCGTCTTGAAGCTGTTGTATTGTCTACACAGCATGACGAAGACGTAACACAGGAACAGATTCATGAAGATATCAAGAAATATGTCTTTGATCCGATTTTACCAAAAGAATTAGTAGATGCTGAGACAAAATTCTTCATCAACCCGACAGGACGTTTCGTCATCGGAGGACCTCACGGAGATGCAGGTCTTACAGGACGTAAGATTATCGTAGACACCTACGGCGGATATGCTCGTCACGGCGGCGGAGCTTTCTCCGGAAAAGACTGCACAAAGGTTGACCGTTCCGCAGCATACGCAGCACGTTATGTGGCAAAGAACTTAGTTGCCGCAGGTCTTGCTGACAAATGTGAGATTCAGTTATCTTACGCAATCGGTGTTGCCCAGCCAACTTCTATCATGGTTGATACATTCGGAACAGGAAAGCTTTCTGACCAGAGATTAGTAGAAATTGTTCGTGAGAACTTTGATCTTCGTCCGGCAGGAATTATCAAGATGCTCGACTTAAGAAGACCAATTTACCGTCCGACGGCGGCTTACGGACATTTTGGACGTAACGACTTAAATCTTCCTTGGGAAGCATTAAATAAAGTGGATGATTTGAAAAAATATTTATAAAATGTTTAGACGTTTTTACACAAAATAAATAGGTTTTCTTATTTTTCATGCTATAATAAGTCATAGGATTTTGGCCTATGGCTTATTTTAGTGGAAGAAAATAGAATAGGAAAGGATATGTTTGAAATGAAATTTAAGACAAAACTGATTATTTCATTCTGCATTATTATTTTTGTCCCTACGTTTCTGGCAGTACTGACTGTAGTCGGATTTCAGCATATTCAGGTGAAGGCAATCGAGAAGACATACGGAGTGGAGACGGAAGGATATAACTATTTCGGTAATTCATTACAGTTGTTGAACCGGTACACGATATCGGATTATGATGAGCTCTCACAGATTGCCGAGGAAAGCCCGGACAAGTTAGAAGATACAGATTTCTTGGAGGAAGAGAATGAGCAGCTTCAGGAGAAATACTCTTATCTGATTGTGAAGAAGGGAAAGGAATTAGTCTATATCGGTTCCGATTATGATTCTTCCCTGCTTTTGGATTTGCAGAATTATGGCGAGCGCAAGAGCGGACAGCAGGCGGATACCGGAACATATATCGACGGAGATAAGCAGAGCCTGATTAAGCAGATTGATTTCACGTATCCGGACGGTTCGCAGGGAAGTCTTTTCCTCGTGACAAAAGTGGAGGAGATGGTTCCGGAGGTAAAGAAGGTTGCAATCGACATACTCATATCGGTGGCAGTTATTCTGATTCTCACGGCGGCGATGCTGACCATCTGGATTTACCGGAGTCTGATTACACCGGTCAAGAAATTACAGGTGGCGACCCAGAATATCAAAGAGGGCAATCTGGATTTTACCATGGAGACGGGAAGCGACGATGAGATTGGAGCACTCTGCCGGAATTTTGAAGAGATGCGGCAGCGCCTGAAAGATAACGTGGAAGAAAAAGTTTCCAATGAGTCGGAGAACAGGGCATTAATCAGTAACATTGCCCACGACCTGAAGACACCCATTACGGCAATCAAAGGTTACGCAGAGGGCTTGATGGACGGTGTTGCCGATACGCCGGAGAAGCAGGAGAAATACATCCGTACCATTTACAATAAGGCGAATGAGATGGATACCTTAATCAATGAACTCACGCTTTATTCCAAGATTGATACGAACCGTATTCCGTATAACTTTAAGAAGATTAATGTGTCGGACTACTTTGATGACTGCATCGAGGAAATTGGATTTGAACTGGAATCAAAGAATATCGGACTGGCATATTTTAACTATACGGAAGAAGATACGCTGATTATTGCAGACCCGGAACAGCTGCGAAGAGTGATTAACAACATCATCGGCAATTCCGTAAAATATCTCGACAAACAGAAAGGATTAATCAATATCAGAATTAAAGATGTAGGTGATTTTATCCAGATTGAGATTGAGGATAACGGACGTGGCATTGCAGCGAGAGATCTCCCGTATATATTCGACCGTTTTTACCGGGCGGATGCATCGCGTAACTCTGCGACCGGAGGAAGCGGAATCGGTCTGTCCATTGTAAAGAAGATTATCGAAGATCACGGTGGTAAAATCTGGGCCACCAGTAAGGAATCCATCGGTACAGTGATGTACTTTGTAATACGAAAATATCAGGAGGTGCCAAATGAGTAAAATATTAATCATTGAGGATGAAGAAGCAATTGCAGATTTAGAGAAAGATTATTTAGAACTGAGCGGTTTTGAGGTAGAGATTGAAAATGATGGAGGTGTCGGTGTTGTCAGAGCACTGTCAGAGCATTTTGATATGTTAATCTTAGATTTGATGCTTCCGGGCATGGACGGATTTGAGATTTGCAAACGTGTCCGCGAGGAGAAAAACACACCGATTTTGATGGTGTCTGCGAGAAAAGATGACATCGACAAGATTCGCGGATTAGGTCTTGGTGCAGACGATTACATCACAAAGCCTTTTTCGCCGAGCGAGCTTGTGGCGCGTGTCAAAGCGCATCTTGCACGTTATGAGCGTCTAATCGGAAGCAATGAGCCAAAGAATGAGATTATTGAGATTCGTGGTATCCGGATTGACCGTACAGCACGCCGTGTCTGGGTCAATGATGAGGAGAAACAGTTTACCACCAAGGAATTTGATGTGCTGACATTTCTTGCATCGAACCCGAACCATGTTTTCTCGAAGGAAGAACTTTTCCGGGAAATCTGGGATATGGAATCGGTGGGAGATATTGCGACTGTAACTGTTCACATCAAAAAGATTCGTGAGAAGATTGAGATGAACACGAGCAAGCCACAGTACATTGAGACAATATGGGGCGTAGGCTACCGCTTTAAACTGTAAAGAGCGGAAGTACATATTGTCAGTTCCTTTCATAATTTGGGAAAATTACTCAAAAGACAAAAATAAGCTGAGAAAAATTTAACGATAATGAAATGAGAATTTTGGTCAATTATTCCTCTTGACCAAATGGGAAAAACATAGTATTATCACCTTGTTATATGACTGACGGAAAAGTGGAGTTACCACGTGAAGTATAACTGATTACATGCCGACCGTCTGGGCGAAGATAAGCTCGGACTGCCGGCTTTTCTTAAGCCATGAAATGGCATTCCGGAAGTGATGAACCGGAAAAAGAAAAGCCTCCGAGTAAGAGTTGTAACATTTGTGACAGAAAATCTCCGGGAAAAAGGAGATAATCTGAGCAGAAACGAACCGGGAGAACCGGATAGCTTACCGCAGAAGCGGTTTAACAAGGAGGAAGAATTAGCAATGAGAAATGAATGGAGAAGCTTTAAAGGCGGAGAATGGGAAACAGAAGTCAATGTAAGAGACTTTATCCAGAGAAATTACACTGCATACGATGGAGACAGTTCTTTCTTAGAGGGACCGACACAGGACACCACGGATTTGTGGGAACAGGTATTAGAACTTTCTAAGCAGGAACGTGAGGCAGGCGGAGTCCTTGATATGGACACCAAGATTATTTCTACGATTACTTCTCATGGACCAGGCTATTTGAATAAAGACAAAGAAAAGATTGTTGGTTTCCAGACGGACAAACCATTTAAGAGGTCCTTACAGCCTTACGGCGGTATCCGTATGGCAGTAAAAGCCTGCGAAGACAACGGATACAAAGTAGATCCGGAAGTGGTAGAGTATTTCACCACACATAGAAAGACACATAACGCAGGTGTTTTTGATGCGTACACACCGGAAATGAGAGCGTGCCGTTCCGCACACATTATCACAGGACTTCCGGATGCGTATGGACGTGGACGTATCATCGGTGACTACAGAAGACCTGCACTGTACGGTGTAGATCGTCTGATTGAGGATAAAAAAGAACAGTTAGATTCTACAAGAGTCATCATGTACTCTGATGTTATTCGTGAAAGAGAAGAATTATCTGAGCAGATTCGTGCTTTAGAGATGTTAAAGAAGTTAGCAGAAATCTACGGCTGCGATATTTCAAAACCAGCTACAAACATACTTGAAGCTACGCAGGCAGTTTACTTTGCATATCTTGCAGCAGTAAAAGAACAGAATGGTGCAGCGATGTCATTAGGACGTACTTCTACGTTCTTAGACATTTACGCAGAGCGTGACTTGAAAGAGGGAACCTTTACAGAGAAAGAGATTCAGGAGATTATCGACCAGTTCGTCATGAAGCTCCGTATGATTAAGTTCGCAAGAACACCGGAATACAACAGCATTTTCGCCGGAGACCCTACCTGGGTAACAGAATCTATCGGTGGTATTGGTGTGGACGGACGTCACATGGTAACAAAGATGTCTTACCGTTACCTGAACACACTCAACAACATCGGTGCAGCACCGGAACCAAACATGACGGTATTATGGTCTGTAAAATTGCCGGAGAACTTCAAGAAGTTCTGTGCTGAGACATCCATCAAACACTCTGCAATCCAGTACGAAAATGATGACATCATGCGTGTGGTTCACGGAGATGATTACGGTATTGCATGCTGTGTATCTTCGATGAGAATCGGAAAAGAAATGCAGTTCTTCGGAGCAAGAGCAAACCTTGCAAAATGTCTGCTTTACGCAATCAACGGTGGTGTGGATGAAATCACAGGCAAGCAGGTCGGACCGAAATATCGTCCAATTACATCGGAGTATTTAGATTATGATGAGGTATGGGATGCATACAAGGATATGATGAAATGGCTTGCAGGCGTTTATGTCAATGCATTAAATATCATCCATTATATGCACGATAAATACTGCTACGAGAAATTAGAGATGGCACTTCATGACAAGAAGGTACGCCGCTGGTTCGCAACCGGTATTGCAGGATTTTCCGTTGTGGCAGATTCCTTATCTGCAATTAAGTATGCAAAAGTAAAACCAATCCGTGATGAAAACGGAGTTACGGTTGATTTTGAAATCGAGGGAGATTTCCCGAAATACGGTAACGACGATGACCGTGTCGATGAGATTGCAAAACAGGTGCTTCATACCTTTATCGGTTATGTCAAAGGAAACCACACTTACCGTGGCGGTATCCAGACAACATCTATTCTTACGATTACATCTAACGTATCTTATGGTAAGAATACAGGTGCAACACCGGACGGAAGAAAACGTGGTGTGGCATTTGCACCGGGCGCTAACCCGATGCATGGCCGTGATACCAACGGAGCAGTTGCATCTTTAGCATCTGTTGCAAAGATTCCATTTATGGATTCCCAGGATGGTATTTCTAATACATTTACAATCGTACCTGATGCATTAGGAAAGGATGATGCAGCACAGCAGACAAATCTGGTAGCCATGTTAGACGGTTATGCAGAAAAAGGCGGACATCACCTGAATGTAAACGTATTGAACCGTGAGACACTGTTAGATGCACAGAAACATCCGGAGTTATATCCACAGTTGACCATCCGTGTATCCGGATACGCTGTAAACTTTATCAAACTGACAAAAGAGCAGCAGGATGAGGTCATTGCAAGAACATTCCATGAACGTATGTAATTAGGAATGCAAATGCACGATAAACGGTGTGAGTACACCATAGAATAGAAGAATTCATACAGAAAATGGGCTTTTGTTACGTGGGACGAGAAACGTGCAGAAGTCCATTTTTTCAAAGAAAGCCATATCCGGGACGGGAGAGATACCTGCCGGAAGGTGGGTGCATAATTTAAGAGGAATGTGCTCATAAATAAAAGAAAAGTACAAAATCAGAATTTATAGTGGGAAAGCAGGAAGAGAAGATGGGATATATTCATTCATTAGAAACATTTGGAACTGTAGACGGACCGGGCGTGCGCTTCGTTGTATTTTTTCAGGGATGTCCGATGCGCTGCCAGTATTGTCATAATCCGGACACATGGAATATGGAAGATGGAAACAAGATGCAGGCAGAGGAAATTATTGAAAAATTAGAACGAAACCGCTCCTTTTATACAACCGGTGGAATTACGGCAACGGGCGGAGAGCCGATGATGCAGATTGATTTTCTGACAGAACTTTTTACAAAAGCGAAAGAAAAGGGAATTCATACCTGCCTGGATACATCCGGGATTATGTATCAGAAGGTCGACGAGGAAAAAGTGGAAAAACTGATGCAGGTAACGGATTTGGTCATGCTCGATATCAAGCATATTGATGATGACCAACACAAGACACTTACCGGTCACTCCAATCAGAATATATTGGCATTTGCGAAATATTTAGACCGCATCGGAAAACCGGTCTGGATTCGTCACGTTGTGGTGCCGGGCATCACATTTGACCGGAAGGAATTAGAAGCGCTTGGCGCCTTTTTAAATACGCTCTCGAATGTAGAAAAACTTGAGGTGCTGCCATATCACGCGTTAGGAAAAGTGAAATACGATAATCTTGGAATAGATTATGTTTTAAAAGACACGCCACAGTTGACGAAAGCGGAAGCGAAAGAGGCAGAGGAAATCATCCGGAGTGTCTGGAAGCCGAAAAAATCCTGAAATGATGCGAAAAATGCAAAAAAAGAGAATATTTATTCATTGAACCGGTAAAAACCGCATGCTATACTTAAAAGAAAAAAGTAGTCATGGGAGTGTGGTAAGTATGAGTAAAGCTGGAAATAAGAAAAAAATTGGAATAAAGGCAAGACTTTTAAGTGTGTTGCTGCCCATTGTGGCGCTCGGATTAGGCATTATCATAATATTGGCATATCAGTCCTCGAAAGCCTCCATCAAGGAGAAAACAGAAGAACTGCTGGAAGCAGATGCGACGGCTGGCGTAAATCAAATTACAGCATGGATGGAAAAAAATATTGCAACGCTGGATACTGCGGTGGAAACGATTGAGTACCTGCATATGTCAGGAGATGAAATTTTAAATTATGAAGGAAAATATCTGGGAACGTATGAAGATTTTCCGAATGGAATTTACATCGCGACAGAGGATGCTGTGACTTATGATGCCTCCGGCTGGGATGCAGGAAGTACACCATGGGAGAAGTCATGGTATCAGGAGGGAATCAATCATGAGACCTTCGCATTTGGCGAACCTTATATTGATGAACTTACAGGAGAGTATGTTGTTACAGCATCGCGCTGGATGGATAATGTTGCCGGAAAATCCGGCGTGGCAGCCGCAGATGTGAGCCTTTCGATTCTTTCGGATGTAGTAGGACAGATGGTGGTGGCAGGAGATGGAGAAGCCTTCATTCTCGATGGAAGCACCGGAACGATTCTGGCACATCAGGATAACACACTTGTCGGAACGACCGCAGATGCGTGCGAGGATAGTTTTTATGCAGCTATCTATGAGGATATTCAGAACGGGAAGCTACAGAAAAGTTATCAGACCCAAAAGGGAATCTGTATGGTGGATGTGCAGCCAATCGACGGGACATCCTGGTATTTGATTTCAAAAGGACTCGAAAAAAATATCTACAGGGATTTGCATACTTTACAGGCAGGATTGATAGGGCTTGGTGTGCTGGTTCTGATATCGATTACAGCACTGATACTTGTGCTGGTGAACAGGGTGACCCGCCCAATCGGAAAATTGACAGATGCAATTGTGACCATTACAGAAGGTGATTTCACTACAAATATAGATATAACAGGAAATGATGAAATAACAGTTATGGCAGCAAGTATGCACCGCTTTTTGGAGGCCATGCGTCAGACACTTGGCACAATTGTGAATATTTCGGATAATCTTGAGACAAAAGCGAAGGACAGCACTGTTTTGTCAGGACAGCTTCATGAGTCTGCGGATGGTCAGTCACAGGCGATGGGACAGATGAATGAGACATTGGATGAGCTTGTCAAATCGATTGCCGTCATTGCTGAAAATGCTACGACGCTGGCACAGGTCGTAGCACAGACGAACGATGAGGGAAGCAAGGTATTAGAAGACATTGAAGATACCATGAAGAGAGCTGAGAATGGAAAGACCAGCATGGATTCTGTCAACGATTCCATGGAACATGTGGAAGAAGGCATGAGAAGCCTCGAAGAATCAATTACATCTGTAGAAAAAGCAGCAGAGAAAATCAGCGAGATTACGAGCACGATTCGTGGTATTGCAGATGAGACAAATCTGCTTGCTTTGAATGCAAGCATCGAAGCTGCAAGGGCAGGAGAAGCGGGAAAAGGATTTGCAGTTGTGGCAACGCAGATTAAAAGTCTTGCGGAGACGTCAGCAAATGCAGCAGATGAGATTACAGAGCTGATTCAGTATGTCACGGGACTGATGGGAGAAACCGTGAGCCGAAGTGCAGAGAGCATGGATAAAATCACGGAAAGTGCAACATTGATTGGTGTTGCATCGGAGCAGTTTGACGAGATATTTGAGAGTATTGTAAATATGGAAAAAATGGTAAATGAGATGATTGGTGAAATTCGTGCCATGAATGACGTTTCGACGAATATGGCGGCAATCACAGAGGAGCAGTCTGCATCTGCAGAAGAAATTGAAGCAACAGCAGTTCACATTCGTGGATTGGCGGATTCTGTTGCGGAAAACAGTGCGGATGTTAAGTCTGATGCAGAAAGCCTTGCTAGTGCGTCGGAGACATTGAAGGATAAGATATCAGGATTTACCATTCAATAAAAAAAGGGATTCGATATGCAGTTACAGGAAAAAACGATATTTCATCCGATTTCTCTTGAAGACAGGGAGTGGATGAACCAAAGACTTGGAGAAGAAAATGCGCAGGCGTGTGAGTACACATTTGCCAATAATTTTATCTGGCGTAACGTCTATCGGGTCGAAGTTGCAGAAATTGAGGGATGTGGTGTCATCCGGTTTCAGGAGGAAGGGCATTGCGTGTATTCTTTTCCGTTTGGAAAAGGGGATAAGTACAAGGTTATAGAGCGGCTGCGCCGGGATTGTGAGAAGAAAAACGATGTGCTGTGCATGTCTCCACTTGTGGAAGAACAACGGAAATGGCTGTTAGAAGCATTTCCGGGAACATTTGAAATTGACGGGGACAGAGATGATTATGATTATATTTATACGACGGAAAAACTATCCTATTTAAAAGGGAAAAAACTTCACGGAAAAAGAAACCACATTGCACGTTTCAAGGATGCGGACGACTGGACTTATGAGGTACTGACCGATGCCAACAAGGCAGCGTGCAGGGAAATGGCAAAAAGATGGATTACCATGCGCCAGGAAAAGTGGAATGAAGAAATGGACACGGAGATGCATGTGTTAGAAGAGGCACTTTCCAATATGGAAGTATTGGGCTTGACCGGAGGTGTTCTCCGAAAAGCTGGGGAAATCGTTGCATTTACGATAGGAGAGCCATTAAACAGCAATACGTTTGATGTCCATTTTGAAAAGGCATACCCTGATTTGCAGGGGGCATATCCAATGATAAACCAGCAGTTTGTGTTACATGCCTGTCAGGAGTTTGCGTATGTGAACCGCGAGGAAGACACAGGTGATTTGGGACTCCGCAAGGCGAAACTTTCTTACTATCCCGATATTTTACTGAAAAAATATGTGGCGCGTGAAAGCCATGTTGTATTTGCATCGGAAAGAGATTTAGATGCGGTGGCACAAATCTGGAAAATCTGTTTCGGAGATGAGGAGGAGTATATTCAGTTTTACTTCGAACACCGCTTTCAGGAAGATAATATGTTTGTCATTTTTGCGGATGGAAAACCGGTGTCTATGGCTAGTTTTTTACCGACGGAAATTTTGGTGGGCGGGGAATACCGGCCGGCGAAGTATGTCTATGCAGTGGCAACGCTGCCGGAGTACCGCAACAGGGGATATGCAACCGAAATAATAAAGCATGCATCTGAAAAATATAAGGAGCCGCTGATTTTACAGCCGGCTGAGGAAACTCTAATAGAATATTACCGGAAAATGGGATTCGAGGAGACGTTTCCCGCATATTCAGATGACAGAGAAGTGCCGGTTCCTCGCAATGCAATCGTCTTGCAGGAGTGCGAGAAGAATCCGGAGGGAAAGACATTAGCCGGATGGAAATTTGAGAGCACAACTCCAGAGGAATATCAGAGTATCCGCGATGCACATTTTGAAAAGGAAGGCTATGTCCGTTGGGACACAGATGCAATCCGTTATGCGATTTATGAAAATAATTTTTGCAGAGGGGCAGCCGTAAAACTCGTTCCGCAGGAAGAGACGGAAAACTGGATTGCAGAAAATGAGGAAGAACAACATGGCGGACGGGAAGAGGTCATGCTTTACCGGGAAGAAGAGGACGCGCTTGTTGTTTTGGAGTGTTCTCTGGCACCGAGAGAGACGGAGAAGGTGACGCAGGCATTGGCATCGGAACTTCACCTGAACAAGGTTCGAATTGACAACAAAGGCGGGATGACACTACTTCCGGATGACATCTTACAGCAGCGAACGATTTCGGATGGATACCTGAATCTGACACTTGGTTAGAATTGTGAAAAAATTCTGAAAAAAGAAGAAAAACATCTGAATTGTCTTGCGATACTGACAAAATATGATATAATAAATACATGATATGAATCGTATCAAATAAACGACAGGGGGTAGGCATCATGAGAATTACGATTACAGGAAGAAACATTGAATTAACAGAAGGTCTGAAGTCAGCAGTGGAGACAAAGCTCAGCAAATTAGAGAAGTATTTTACTCCGGATACTGATGTTCACGTAACCTTAAGTGTCGAGAAGGAACGCCAGAAAGTCGAAGTGACGATTCCAGTCAAGGGAAGCTATATTCGTTCTGAACAGGTCAGCAATGATATGTATGTATCGATTGACTTAGTTGAGGAAGTCATTGAAAGACAGCTGAAAAAGTACAGAACCAAGATTGTTTCCAAACAGCAGAATAAAGAATCTGTTTTCAGACAGGAGTATTTAGAAGCTGACACACACGATGATGAGGAAATTAAGATTACAAGATCGAAACGTTTTGGAATCAAACCAATGTATCCTGAAGATGCATGTGTGCAGATGGAATTGTTAGGACATGATTTCTTCGTATTCCGTAATGCCGAGACGGAAGAAGTGAATGTTGTTTATAAGAGAAAAGGCAACACATACGGATTAATTGAACCAGAGTTTTAAGACAATGGAGCTGCCGCATAGGAATATGCGGTGGCTCCGTTTTTGTGAAATAGGACATAAAATAGGGCATAGAAGAAAGAATCACAAGCTGATAGGAACTTGTGATTTTTGTATTTATACAGTAGGATTCGGGGGTTAAAAGGCAGCTCACCACTTTCTTGTTGGGAAATGACAACAGTACCATCTATGATGATGTGCTCCGCACGATTCAGGAACGGCATCCACAACTGCTGATATTTTTGCCGTATTATATCATGCGGTATGAGAAGGTATTTCACGAGATTGCGGACAGTGAAGAGAGAACTGCGGGAAAGGATGGATGAGGTTATGGGAGGAAAAGTGCTGGAGTTACCGTCGGATAAGCTGCGGGAGGAACGGGCGCAGGGAATCGAGCAGGGCATTACGCAGGGAATCGCTCAGGGGATTGCACAAGGCGTAAAAGCGCTTGTGGAGGTCTGCCGGGAATTTGGAATGTCAAGGGAAGATACCGAGGAACGGATTAAGACAAAATTTAAGCTGACAAGTGGGCGCGCACAGGAATATATGCAGGAGTATTGGAAATAAAGAACGACCTGTAGTTGAAAAGTAGTATAAAGTAGGAAAAAAACCATTACCATTATAGTTGACTACAACTGTAAATAATGATAAAATTAGTTCATAAGACGATGACAGAGAGAGATGAACGAAAAACAACAGGTATTAGAGATTTTGGATGGTATGATGGAAAATCAGCATTTATGGGGGTATGTCATCAGCAGATATGAGGTAAATCTGGAGCGGATATTACTTTTAGAGCAGATTCTTCAGCAATTAGACGGGAACGACCATGATGAGATATTATGGAAAGTAATGGAGTATGGAAGTAAGATCCGGGAAGAGGATCATATTGCAAGACAGATGTTTTTATGGCTTTATAATTACGTGTAACGGGGATAGCGAAAACGGGGAGAAGGAGGAGTTCATCGTCAGAAAAAGAGGCTTTGCACAGAGTGTGTGACGGCTTCTTTTTTTATTTAGTTCTTGCCATTTAAAGGGAATGGGTATACTATAAGAAATGATATTTTCAGGAATAAGAAAGGTATGGTTATCAAGATGAAAATAGTTGTATTAGCAGGTGGACTCAGCACCGAGAGAGACGTTTCCTTTAAGACAGGAGATATGGTAGCAAAAGCATTGAGAGAAAACGGACATCAGGTTATTTTACTCGATGTCTTTATGGGATACAGTGATAAAACAGAAGACGTGACAGGTATTTTTGACAGAGCGGAAGAAATTAGTGTAAAAGTAGAGGGAATCCCGGAAACCGCACCGGATATTGAGAAAGTCAAAGCATCAAGAAAGGATCAGTCAAACTGCTTCTTTGGTCCGAATGTTATCGCAATCTGTCAGATGGCAGACATTGTATTTATGGCACTTCACGGTGAGAATGGTGAGAATGGAAAGATACAGGCTGCATTTGACCTGTTTGGCATCAAGTATACCGGAACCGGATACTTAAGCAGTGCGATCGCCATGGATAAAGGATTGAGCAAACAGTTTTTCCATTACAACGAGATTCCGACTCCGGCTGGATTTACCCTGAAGAAGGAAGATGCTGACAATAATAAACTTGGAATTAACTATCCTTGTGTGGTGAAACCATGTTGTGGCGGTTCTAGTGTTGGTGTAACCATCGTAAAGAAAGAAGCAGAATTGAAGGCTGCCTTAGACGAGGCGTTCCGCTGGGAGGAGGAAGTTGTCATTGAAGCCTATGTCAAGGGGCGTGAGTTCTCTGTAGGTGTGATTGATTACAAGGCACTTCCAATTATCGAAATTGCACCGATTGAAGGATTTTATGACTACAAGAATAAATACAAAGCGGGCAGTGCCGTAGAAACCTGTCCGGCAGAACTTCCGGAAGAGATTACAAAGAAGATGCAGGGATATGCAGAAAAGGTTGCCAGAGTCATTGGACTTAACACCTATTCAAGAACAGACTTTTTATTGAGTGAAAACAATGAGATTTTCTGCCTGGAGGCAAATACTTTACCGGGTATGACACCGACAAGCCTTCTTCCGCAGGAAGCAAATGTCATTGGCATGAATTTCAATCAGCTTTGTGAGAAAATTATCGAAATTTCCTTGCAGAAATATGAAAAATAACAAAAGGAGCCGGAAATGAGAAATCTGACGCTGAAAAACATCGCGCGCGTTTGCGGTGGTACTTATTTTGGAACAAAGGAAGCAGAGGAAAAAGAAATTGCAGGTGCAGTCATTGACAGCCGGCAGGTGCAGAAAGATTACCTTTTTATTGCGGTAAAAGGGGAGCGTGTCGATGGTCACACATTTATTCCATCGGTATTTGAAAAGGGAGCACTTGCGGTATTGTCTGAGCAGAAATTAGAGCAGCCGGCAGGCGCCTATATTCTTGTAGATTCCACACTCGATGCCATGAAAAAGATTGCGAAGTTTTACCGGGAATCTTTAGACATTAAAGTGGTTGGCATTACAGGAAGCGTGGGAAAGACCAGTACCAAAGAGATGATAGCATCTATTCTCGAACAGAGATACTGTGTGTTAAAGACAGAGGGCAATTTCAACAATGAAATTGGACTTCCGCTCACAATTTTTAAAATACGCGAAGAACATGAGGTAGCAGTCTTAGAGATGGGAATCTCCGACTTTGGCGAGATGCACCGTCTTGCGGATATGGCGCAGCCGGATGTATGTGTCATCACCAATATTGGCATCTGTCACCTGGAAAATCTTGGAGACAGAGACGGAATTCTCCGGGCAAAAACAGAGAGCTTTGAGCATATGCAGCCAAACGGAACTGTAATTTTAAACGGAGACGACGATAAGCTGTCGACGAAAAAGCAGGTCAATGGAAAACCGGCAGTTTTTTACGGAATTGGGCGAGAGCCAAAGATAGTCGAAGAAGCGGGAAAAGAGGTTGTGTGTGCGGAGAAGGAAGTATATGCAACGGACTTAGAAGCGTTAGGACTAACTGGTGTTCGCGCAGCCTTACATGCGGTTTTTGACAATGTGCAGCAGGAGATGAGCGTGGAGATTCCGATTGCAGGGGAACATAATGTGTACAATGCACTTGCGGCACTCTGCGTGGGAAGAGAATTAGGTCTTACATCGGAAGAAATCAAACGGGGAATTGAGACGGTGCGTACGATTAGCGGAAGAACCAACCTTGTTGAGAAAAATGGTGTTACAATTATCGACGACTGTTACAATGCAAATCCGGTGTCGATGAAGGCGTCTCTCGATGTGCTGTCGAAGGCGGAAGGCAGAAAGATTGCTGTGCTCGGCGACATGGGAGAATTAGGTGCCAATGAAAAAGAGCTTCACTACGGTGTAGGTGCTTATTTTGAGGGAAAAGGAATTGATGCACTTTTCTGCACTGGAACTTTATCCAAAGAAATGGTTCGGGCGATTGCCGAAAAGAAACTCCCGGTGGAAGTATTCTATCTGGAAGAAAAGAACGAATTGATTGCGCAATTAAAACAATATAGAAAGGCCGGAGACACTATTTTAGTGAAAGCATCCCACTTTATGGGCTTCCCTGAGATTGTAAAGGCTTTAACAGAAGAATAAGGGTACCGTAGAAGGTTAAAAAGAGCGTCATCCATAACGAATAGGTTGTGGATGACGCTTCTTTTTTCTGTAATAGGAAATTTATGCTACACCTGCATCTGCTTGTGTCCCTCTAACATATCAGCAAGAATTGTCTGACAGTGTGCACCGAGATGTTTTTTTGTCTCTTTGTCAAGTTCGTTCGGATAAATGGGGGTACCGTATTCTAAGATGACGTGAGTGCGTTTGACACGTGGAAAATGATTTTCCAAAATATCAGCGGAGTTCGTGATTGCCATTGGAACAATGGCGCAGCCGGTTTTCTCCGCCATTTTAAAACTGCCTTCCTTAAAAGGAAGCAAGCCTTCCGGGTTCTTATTCCTGGTACCTTCCGGGAAGATACACATGGAGATACCATTTTTGATGTTGTCAATTCCTGCTAAAATTGTTTTCAATGCCTCTTTTACGTTGTTGCGGTCGATGAAGAGACAGTGAAGACGACGCATCCAGAGATTTAAAAGCGGAACTTTTTCGAGATTATTTTTGGCAATATAACCGGTCAGTCCAGGGCAGCGCGCGTAAGTGATGATAATGTCAAAATAACTTTTGTGGTTGCCTATGTAGAGAACCGGTTCATTCTTTGGAACATGTTCCTCGCCGATGACGGTCACTTTTGTTCCACAGATGAACAGGATGACACGGAATGCCCACTGCACCATGCGGAGTTGGCTGAGTTCAGCCGCCTTTGGATTGTGTTTGGCAATCAGCCATTCCACAAAGAGCACAGGAATTCCCAGAATCAGATATAAAATAGCAAAAAGAACTGCTAAAATTGTACGAATCATATATTGTTACCATACCTTTCCTGAAAGAATACTTTCATTATATAGGCAATGGGGCAGAAAAACAAGTGCATATCGCAGACGGATGGCGCATAAAATAGGAATAAAAGGGCAGAGCAGGAACCCGCGTGAAAAAGAAAAAGCAGATGATTTTACTGTTTTTACTGGCAGTGATAAGCAGCACGTTCATCGGTTGTGCCATAGAGGAGACAGACCGGGTAAAGGTGAGCGACCTGGAATTTTCTGTGGTAGAAGAGGAAGAACTGCCAGAGGAATTAAAGAGTAAAATTGAAGAAAAAAAGGCAGCAGATTTTAAACTATCCTATGAAACGGAAGATGCGCTCTACATTGTACGCGGATATGGGGAGCAGGAAACGGCAGGATACAGCATATCCGTAGAAGAATTGTATTTGACCAGGAACGCTATTTTTTTCAAAACAAAATTAATCGGGCCGAGGAAAGGGGAAACGATTGTGCAGAGTCCGAGTTTTCCGTATCTGGTGGTAAAAACAGAATTGCGGGACGAAAATGTAGTATTTGATTAAAAATGTCATTAATTATTCACAAATTAATTTGACAATTATTTAACACTGTGATATACTAAAGCCTGGTTAGTGTATCTGGGATTTATCAAAAATTTAACCACCAGATAGGAGGAGGTAAACATGCAACATGCAGACATCGAAAAGGTACGTGCATCCGTACATCAACAATGTGGTAGCAAAGTGTTAATCCAGCTCGACCGAGGAAGAAATAAGGTTGATATTCAAGAAGGAGTCATTCAGAATGCCTATCCGAGCGTCTTCACAATACTGGTCAATGATGAGGAACATATGAATCCTCCTCAGTTACTATCGTTTAGCTATTCTGATATTATTACAAGAGATATCAGAATGAAATTATGTTAGAAAATGAATAATTATCTCCCGCTTCGAATAAGATGGATACAAAGATTCGAAGTGGGAGATTTTTTTATGGAATTAAAAAAAATGCAGATACATAAGAATTGCCAGAAAGGAACCGCAGTCAGCCAGCTGACGCTCGATGATGACTATAATGTGCCGGATTACCGCCCGGATATCGTAAAGATTTTAAAGGAGTGCGGTGAAATCCGGTTTGACGAGGTGAATGTGAGTACAGGAGCTGTCTGGCTGAAAGGAAGCCTTGTTTTTCAGGTACTCTACCGCAGTGACCAGGAAAACCGCAAAATCAGCAGTTTAAAGGGCGAGATTCCGTTTCAGGAAAAACTGAGCATTGACGGAATTATGGAGCTTGATCCCGTCCGGCTGCGGTGGGAGGTGGAGGATATTTCCATCAGTGTCATCAATTCGAGAAAATTAAGTGTCCGCGCTCTTGTGGTGTTACACGCAATCGCAGAGGAAAATATGGTCGAGGAAATCGCATGCGGCCTGCTCGGTGAGGAAGAATGTGAGCAGCACTGGCAGGAAAAAGAGATTTTAGAACTTGTGACAGCCAAAAAAGACAGCTGCCGGCTGAAAAATGAGCTGGTGATTCCGTCCAACAAACCCAATGTGCAGGAGATTTTGTGGAAGAGTGTGGAGATTCGCCATTTAGAATATACGCAGGGAGAAGGCGAAATTCTTTTGACGGGAGAGGCGCTCATTACGGTGCTCTATTACGGGGAAGAGGAGGAGGCGCGCATCCAGTGGTATGAGACCTCCGTGAATTTAAACGGGCAGATTGCATGTCCGGGACTTGGTGTGGAAGAAATTTTCCATGTATCGTCGTCGCCGGCTTCCGTGGAACTTGAAATCAAGCCGGATTACGATGGGGAGGAGCGGATTCTTGTCTTGGAAATTGTCTTAGACGTCGATGTGAAGGTGTGGCGTGAAAATACAGTACAGGTGTTAGAAGATTTGTATTCACTCAAAAAAGAGATTCTGCCAAAGTGTGAGGAAACGGTACTTGAAAAGCTTCGAATGAAAAATTATGCGAAATGCAGAATGACAGAGCAAATGAAATTGAAAGAAAATCAGGAAAAGATTTTACAGATATGTGCCTGCGAGGGAAAAGTGCAGGTTGAAAACCAGGAACCGGTGGCAGAGGGCATCATGGTGGAGGGAACCCTGACCGTAGATCTTCTTTATATTACAACGGAGGATAACATGCCGGTTGGGTCGGTCAGAGAGATATTCCCGTTTCGCCAGTTGATAGAGGTACCGCAGATGAATGAGAAAATCCGTGTTGAGTTAGAGAGTGGTGTGGAACAGTTGTCGGCGATTTTGCTAGACCAGTCGCAGGCGGAGGTAAAGGCGGTGCTGAACTTGAATCTGCTCGCATTCGAAGAGGAGAATATCTGTAAAATCACGGAGATTGAGGTAGGCAATCTGAATCTGGATGCCTTACAGCAGGCGCCGGGGCTGATTGGCTATATTATCCGGCCGGGAGACTGTCTATGGAATATTGCAAAAGAAAATCACACCACAGTGACAGAGATTATGACGACGAATCAGTTGAAGAGTGAGCATTTGCAGGCGGGGGATAAAATTTTGATTGTCAAACATGTTGCGTCATGAAATTGGAAGTAAGCTTCTGGGATGGAGCCGTTGATGAAATAGATATCCGTTTTATTGGATGGGAATAGAGAAGAGGGAAAGGCAGGTCGAGGAACCTGCCTTTTTGGTGGAAAAAATGTGCTTGGAAGAAAAAACCGGTGGAAAAAATGTATATTTTGTGAGAAAATGAGAGAAGAAGTGAAAACATTAGATGCAACAAAAAAGGCAGTATGAAAAAAGATTGCGCAGGAGTGGAGATTAATATGTTATATAGAAAAAGTCGTATCCTTGCAACAGTTTTAATTGTGGCAGTTGGTACAGGCATGTTTTTACCGGTGTCGGCGACAAGTATTAAAGATGCAACCGATAAGAAAAATCAGGCACAGAATAATTTGGATGATGTCAATAACCAGATTGATGAGATTGAGTCTGCACAGCAGGAACTTGAGGCAGAGATGGCACAGTACGACAGCCAGTTGGTTTCTCTTTTGACGGATATGGACATTTTAGAGGGAGATATCGAGAGTAAGCAGGGTGAGATTGACCAGGCAAATATTGACCTTGAAGCGGCAAAAGAGTCAGAACAGAGCCAGTATGAGGCGATGAAGACGCGGATTCAGTATATGTATGAGACGGGGGACAGCTCCGTCTGGACGGCAATCGTGGGCGCAAGCAGCATTACGGATTTGCTCAATCGCGTGGAGTATGTTTCAGAAGTATATGATTATGATCGTAAATTGCTTACATCCTATCAGGAGACAGTACAACAGGTGACAGAACTGACGGAACAGCTCAACACAGAGATGGCTGAGATGGAAGAATTACAGACAAACTATGAGGAACAGCAGGCACAGTTAGAGGATGTGATAGCCTCACTGAATTCCCAGATAGACGATTTTGATTCCCAGTTAGCAGATGCGAAGACACTTGCGAGTCAGTATGCGGCAACGATTCAGGAGCAGAATACCATTATTGCGGCAGCTGAGGAAGAACAGCGTAAAAAGGATGAGGAGAAAGCAGCGGCGGCAGCGGCGGCAAGCAGTACCGCGGGCAATACGACAGATACATCATCAGGTACGGGAACTTCATCGGGGACAAGCGGTAGTACATCTGGTGGCAGCAGCAGTGGAAGCGGTCTGGTAAGCCCAAGCCTCAATCCATCCTACACAACCGGAGTCAGTGGAAGTGACGTAGTGGCTTATGCGAGCCAGTTTGTCGGAAATGCGTATGTGTGGGGAGGAACCAGTCTGACAGATGGAATTGACTGTTCCGGGTTTACACAGGCAGTCTTTGCACATTTTGGTATCTCGCTGCCGAGAACTTCCGGGGAACAGAGAAGTGTCGGACAGGAAGTGAGCTATGAGAACGCACAGGCAGGAGATATCATTTGCTATGCAGGACATGTTGCTATTTATATGGGAAATGGACAGATTGTACATGCATCTTCCCCGACGAATGGAATCTGTTATGGAACGGCGACCTATCGTACGATTCTGAGTGTCCGCCGTGTCTTATAGAGAAATATTCTCTGGTTTGTCATTTGAGAAAAGGAATGCTATAATAGAAACAATTGAGTTATAAGTTATAGGAGGATATAGATATGCAGATTGAAAAATTACAACAGGATATGATCGCTGCAATGAAAGCGAGAGATAAGGTTAGAAAAGAAGCGATTTCATCTATGATTTCCGCAGTGAAGAAAGTAGCTATTGATGAGGGATGCCGTGATGACATCAAAGAGGAATTAGTGGACCGCGTTATCCTGAAGGAGATGAAGACGGTAAAAGAGCAGATTGATACCTGTCCGGCAGACCGTACCGATTTACTCGAAGAATATCAGACAAGATATAAGATTTTCGAGGAATACGCACCAAAGCTTATGTCTGAGGAAGAGGTGGAAGCATTTATCACTGAAAAATTTGCAGAGGTATTGGCAACCAAGAACAAAGGAATGGTTATGAAAAATGTTATGCCGGAATTAAAAGGCAAAGCAGATGGAAAAGTAATCAACCAGGTGGTAGCAAGACTTTGTCAGTAGTTGAATGCGAAATATCTGTGCTTCATTAACGTCTGGGGGTGAACGTTATGAAAAAGAAAAATATTATATTTATTATTGTACTTGTAGGTCTGATACTTGTATGCGGAATTGTAGCCATATGCTCAAACAGGAAGAAAGAGACCTTAGATTATGCAGCGGTGTTGGAGAACACGGCTGTAACGGTAGATGGTAATGTACTGACTGTCCGTGACATGGCATTTTATATTGCTTATGAGGAATCAGAGGTGGAGAAACAGGCAGTTACCTATGATTCGGAGGATACGGGGGCATATTGGAACCTTCACATAAACGGTGAGTTTTTAAAGGTTTCAGCGAGAGAAGCAGCTATGAATATGGCAGTTCATGATGAGATATTTTACCGAATGGCAGAAGAAGAGGGAATTGTACTTTCTGATGAAGAAAAGGAATTATTGAAAGAGAAACAGGATGATTTCTGGTCAGACCTTTCGGATGAAGCAAAAGAGAAGGTTTTAGTGTCACAGGATGAATTGAATGCTGCCATGGAGAAAATAGCCGTGGTACAAAAATATCAGATGATATATGCAGAATTTCAGGATAAAACATATGACGATTATGAATTCAATGGGGATAGTTATGAAACATTACTTGCATCTCATGAGGTTGTAATCAATGATGATATATGGAATCGTTTGGACTTCGGCAATATCACGTTAGAACATGAGTAGAAAAGAGAGTAGCAGCAAAATGAAAATTGGTAGAAATGATCCGTGCTGGTGCGGAAGTGGAAGAAAATATAAAGCATGTCACCAGGCATTTGACGAAAAGATTGCGGTCTATGCGTCAAAAGGATGTATCGTTCCAAGTCATAACATTATAAAGACTCCGGAACAGATTGCAAAGATTAAAGAGAGTGCAAAAATCAATGTGGCAGTCTTAGACGAGATTGCAGAGAAGATTCATGCAGGTATGAGCACAGAAGAGATTGATCAGATTGTTTACGAGAGAACGACACAGATGGGCGGAATCCCGGCACCGTTGAATTATGAAGGATTCCCGAAAAGTGTATGTACATCCATAAATGAACAGGTTTGTCATGGAATTCCATCCAAAGACGTTATCCTAAAAGAAGGTGACATTATCAATGTAGATGTATCTACAATTTTAGATGGATATTTTTCCGATTCTTCCAGAATGTTTTGTATCGGAGAAGTAAGTCCTGAGAAAAAGAAATTAGTAGAAGTGACAAAGGAATGTGTAGAGCTTGGACTCAAAGAAGTAAAGCCATGGGGCTTTATGGGGGATATGGGGCAGGCTGTGCATGACCATGCATTTGCGAACGGCTACACCGTAGTTCGTGAGATTGGAGGCCACGGTGTTGGTTTACAGTTCCATGAAGATCCATGGGTCAGCTATAATACGAAACGAGGTACAGAGATGCTGTTAGTACCGGGTATGATTTTTACCATTGAGCCAATGGTGAATATGGGAAAAGCAGACATCTATGTAGACGAAGAGAATGACTGGGAGGTATCCACAGAAGACGGACTTCCTTCTGCACAGTGGGAGATTATGGTACTCGTTACAGAAGACGGTCACGAGGTACTTGCCTGGTAAAATTTTGGGGGTCTTAAGAAAATAGAAAGAATTTTTTCACATAATCTTTAAATAGAGTTCAAAGAGAATTCAAATTTTAGCCAAAGAGTTTTCACATTTATACGATATGATAACAATATCACAAGAGAAGTGATAAAACTTTTTTCATATAATCTCCCCCTTTTATAAATCCACAGGTTCCCCGCCTGTGGATTTTTTTGTGTAATAGGAAATTTCGTTCCTATTACACAAAAACGCTTCGCGGGAATCGCACTGCGGCGGAGTTGAATCATGTCGCAAATGCGACCCGCCGCAGGCGGAGAATCCTGCAAGCAGGATTCTTTTTTATAGTTCTCTGTGAATAAACGTCTGGTAAATCTCATAGTAGATGTCTTCCCGGTGCTCACCGGTCATAAGTTCTAAAGTCTTATACAAATCCGGATAATCGAAAATCAACTGGACAATCTCCGGGTGATACAGTGTACCACATCCGTCTTTGAATTCTTTCATGACAGTGGCAAATGATTTTGGTTCGTGGTAGTAACGGCTCAGAGAGTCGGTTGCGGCGTCTAAGCAGTCGCTGATGCGGATAAAATCAATTGCGGTATGGTAAGGAGAGGCATTCTTATCAAAACCGGCAGGGTAACCACCCTTGCCGTCATAGGTAATGTGATGCCCCAGGGCAACATCCTGATATTTGGCAAAATCCTCGTGCCGTGACAAATACATAGCGCCTTTTTCCGGGTGTTTTTTGATGATGGAAAAAGCGTAGTCTGAAATTTTTCGGTGCTGTGTATTGATAATGTCTGTCAGGGCATTTTTCCCGATGTCATGCAGCAGTGCCGCATGGTGCATGTAATCAAAAATTTCAAGTTTGTTCAGCAGAACATCGTCCACAGTGCGCAGGTGTGGAAGTGCACCGATTAAAAGCTCCGGCTTGTGCGTAAAAGCATAAAAGAGCAGTGAATCTGTGATTTTTGCGACCATGACAGAATGTGTAAAGGTATTTAAGTGCCTTGCCAGAATGAGGTCATAGATGTAAGCCTCCCGCTCTTTCTGATTCGAAAAACTCTGCAGAAGAGTCGGATGGAATGCAAAACGCTGGAGTGTATAATTTAAGTCATAGGAATTAAAACCGGAAGCGGACTGTTTCAGATAATCGGCTGCCGTATCCCGGTAAAATTTGCTCTTTGCCTGCTTTAAATCAGACGGAAGAGAGCTGTGGTTCAATGCCTCAATCAGATAAAGCGGGTAGACAAAATAAATCGTGTTCTTATCCGGATCAATATCTTTGTGAAGGTATTTCAAAACATGAAGATAAAAATCATCCAGTGACATCCAGGCTTTATCCCAGCTCATCAGACCGTCTCTTGCCATCACGATGTGATAGTGGAACACAAGGTCACTGTCACACTGATAAATGGAACCCATTTCCTTCAAACGCTCCGGGTAGTGTTCTTTTACACGCTCGGCGAGAAGCCGGCACACTGGAGAATCGGAATACTGCGGATTTAAGCCGAGGACAATGGGACAGTTGTAAAAACTGCTGGTTGTATTTTTGACCAATGTGGGAATACGTGGATTGCTCTTGTCATACTGGCAGAACTTTTCCTGCCTGCGTAGTTCGAGCAGTTCCTGAAACAAGTCATGCGCTTCCTCTAAGGATAATGCATTCATAGCCGGCGCAACACGGATTAAGTTGGCGTATGCGATGAAAATGTAATCCCTTGAGAGCGGGTTTGAAAATGTTTCAATCTCATCGTGGTAAAAAATAACTTTTTTATAGTAGGAAACGGCTTCCCTTCCGGCTTCAGGGTCGGCAGTACGCGAAATTTCAATGTGCGCGTATCCGGCACAAATATATAAAAACAAAAGATTTTCCACGGAACGGAGTTTTTCATAGTGCGGAATCAGTGCAAGTGAAAGCGCACGCAGGAAAAACGGTTCATCATACTCTCCATAGTACATTTTCTTCAGCCAGGTCAGCATCAGATCAAAGCCCTCGTCCGAAAGTGATTTCGGGGCGGCTAAAATCGGCTTTAAAAAGTCGTCAATCATGGACTGATTTTCAATAAAAATGTCGTTCATTGCAACCGCACGGCATTTCATGCTGGCAAGCCATTCTTCTTTGGAGGCAGAAGAAAAAATTCTGTCGTTCCATTGGAAACTCTGTTTTAAATTTTCTCTGTAAGTTATAAAGAAGTGGTTAATATCATCGCAAGAAATCATAGTAGCCTCCCAAAATAGTATCTACTAAATTATAGCAAAAATTTTTTTGAAAGTACATATTTTAGCAGAATCTGGAATAATCTATAGAAAAAATGGGAAAAGAACGAAGTTCATGGTATAATGTGCGCGAAGGCAAAAGTGAACATGGTGCAAAGACGGACGCGCATGTTTGCATGTGCCGGACGGATATGCGCCATGTGAACGCGCCCGCGAGTCTGGGAAACCTCCGGTTTCCCGGACTTTTGCCGGAGCGTGGTTGGTGTACAGGAATTACGGAGAGGAGGGCCATCATGCGGAAGAATGTAAAGGGCATAGTAATAACTATAGCTGTAATTATAGTTGTGGCAGCAGGAGTTGTGTTTGCAGGTGTGAAGAGTGGCTGGTTTTTATCTTCGAAATATAAGGTGTTGCAGGCACTTGTCCACACCATAAATGAGAGTGAAATGGTATCAGACACGGATATAACTGGTCTTCTTGCCGCCGGTGAAAAAGAAATAGAGGGTGAACTGAAGTTAGAGGGCGTTGGAAAAGTGGAACTGGACGGAGTATTGCGGCAGGATAGATTGCAGGTTCAGGTGCCAACGTTTGGAAGTCTTGTATTTGTCTATCCGTACGAGGAGGAGAAAACGGGATTTCTGGTAAAGACGCTGGGCGAGGAACGGCTTGGGATGGCAGACGAGGTGCTGCGCTTTCTTTATGATCCATCGGAAGTCATGACAGAACAGGAAGACGCCTGGAGCAGATTAAAGGATACGTGGGATACGTTAGAATTTCAGCCGTACGAATCGACGGAGCAGGAAAACGGAGATGATGATGCCCGCGAAGCATATGTGACAACGGTTTCAAAAGAACAGCTTGGGGATGTTCCGGTGCTGACGGAACAGTTAGAAGATGAAGTGCAGGTTGTCTTTTTTTTAGAAGATGGAAAAGTGGCAGAGATTCAGATTTTGCAGGACGATGCGGCATATTGGGATATCACGTTGGAAGCGACCGATGCGAAGGAGACCGTGACGCTTGCAAAAGGCGGGGATGTGCAGTACGAACTGATTTACCAGAAGGAAAGCGGCATATTAAAATTGCAGACCGGGAATTATAAGCAGGATCAAAAGAAAAACCGGCTGCGGCTGCAGATTGACGGGGATGAGGTGATAATCGATATCCGGAAAGTACAGTTTTCGGATGCGGTGCTCTCCGGGACGTTTTCTGTGACAAAGGCGGACGAGACGAAGGAATTAGACGGCACAGAAGTGAATCTTGGCGCAATGGAGGAAAATGACTGGGAAGCGATAGTGACAGAGGTTAAGGCGGAACTGCTGAAACGCGCACTTTCATTTTTCTAAGAAAGGGATGGGAAGAGGTTACAATGGAAAAAATATTATTGTTTCAATGTGAGAATGCACAGGAAATCAAACAGATTGCGGCGGCACTCAAGATAAAGACGGTGGAGATTGGCACGGAATTTTTCAGGGAGACGATAGGTGCGCTCGAAAAAGGGGATGCGAAGCAGCCTGGGGAAGCATTTACGGGAACCCCGCCGGAGGGAAGCCTGATGGTATTTTGCAATGTCACGGGAAAACACTTTGACCGCGTGCTTGCAGAATTGCGGAAAAAGCAGGTGATGGTTTCTTACAAGGCAGTGATGACGCCGACAAACAAGCGGTGGAGTGTGCTGCGGCTGTATCTGGAGCTGGCGCGTGAGAAAAAGGCTTATTAATATTGGCGCAGCGGTAAATGTGAAAAAAGAAAACATTTCTAAAATTTGTATAAAAATCACGCAAAATGAGAAAGCTAACAAAAATTGTGCAACTTTATCTAAAATTTATCCAAAGAAATTCGAATTTTGATGTGTTAAGATAAGGGCAGAACAAAACATTGTCAATTTAGAAGTTTAGGAAAAATGGAGGAAACAGCAGATGAGAGAGATAATCAACATCAATCAGAAGTGGGCTTTCACAAAGGATGCGACAGAAGTACCGGCAGTGATGCCAGAGAAATGGTACTGGGTAAACATTCCACATTCCTGGAATGCAATCGACGGTCAGGATGGCGGTAACGATTATTACCGTGGAACCTGTTACTATGCAAAAGAAATCAAGAAGGTTGATTTACCGGAAGCAGACCAGTATTATCTGGAACTCCGCGGAGCAAACTCTTCTGCTGATGTGTATGTAAATGGTAAAAAATTAGCACATCATGATGGTGGTTATTCTACCTGGCGTGTGAACATGACAGGGGCACTCGAAGATGAGAACCTGATTGTTGTTGCAGTTGATAACGCAGCAAACCAGACCGTATATCCACAGAATGCAGATTTTACATTCTATGGCGGAATTTACCGTGATGTAAATATCATCGCAGTTGCAGATTCTCACTTTGACTTAGACTACTACGGCGGACCTGGAATCATGGTAACACCTGAGATTTCCGGCAAAGACGCTAAAATCGAAGTAAAAGTATTTTTGACAAATGCAAAAGATAACCAGTCTCTTAGCTACCGTTTAAAAGATAAAGAAGGCAATGTTGTAGCAGAGAAAAAGGTTGCTTGTAACGAGACACAGGTGACATTTGAGGTTGCAAATGTACATCTTTGGAATGGAAAGAAAGATCCATATCTTTACACAGCAGAAGTCGCATTGGTTTCCGGTGATGAGACTGTTGATGAAGTCAGTGCAAGATTCGGATGCCGTACATTCAGGATTGATCCAGACAAGGGATTTTTCTTAAACGGAGAGAGCTACCCATTACGTGGTGTATCCCGTCATCAGGACAGATGGGGACTTGGAAATGCACTTCTTCCGGAACACCACAAAGAAGATATTGACCTCATCTTAGAGATGGGTGCGAATACAATCCGTCTGGCTCACTATCAGCATGATCAGTATTTCTATGATTTATGTGATGAAGCAGGTCTTGTCATCTGGGCAGAGATTCCATATATCTCTACACACATGCCGACAGGACGTGAGAACACAATCTCCCAGATGAAAGAATTAGTTACACAGAATTACAACCATGCATGTATCGCTGTATGGGGACTTTCAAACGAGATTACTATGAGCGGACAGTCTGATGAAGACTTAAGAGAGAATCACAATATTTTAAATGACATGGTACATGAGATGGATCATACAAGATTGACTACGATGGCAGTTGTTTCTATGTGTGATATCCATGACCCATATATCCAGATTCCGGACTGCATCTCTTACAACCATTACTTTGGATGGTATGGTGGAGATACATCCATGAACGGACCTTGGTTCGATGAATTCCACAAAGAATTCCCGAATATTCCAATCGGTATGAGTGAGTACGGATGTGAAGCTTTGAACTGGCACACATCTGATCCAAAACAGGGTGACTACACAGAAGAATATCAGGCATACTACCATGAAGAGTTAATCAAACAGCTCTTTACAAGACCATACATCTGGGCAACACACGTATGGAACATGTTTGATTTCGGTGCAGATGCACGTAACGAAGGTGGAGAAAACGGACAGAACCACAAAGGTCTTATGACATTTGACCGTAAATACAAAAAGGATGCGTTCTATGCATACAAAGCATGGTTATCCGAAGATCCATTCGTACACATTTGCGGAAAACGTTATGTTGATCGTGTAGAGGATACTACAAAAGTTACTGTATACTCTAACCAGCCGGAAGTAGAACTTTTTGTCAATGGTAAGAGCCTTGGAAAACAGACAAGCGATGTTCACTTCTTCTACTTTGATGTGCCAAACGCAGGAGAATCTGAATTAGTTGCTGTTGCAGGTGACTGCCGCGATGAGAGCAGAATCCGCAAAGTAGAGAAATTCAACGAAGAATATCGTCTGAAAGAAAAAGGAGCTATCTTGAACTGGTTCGATATCACTGCACCGGAAGGATACTTCTCCTTAAATGATAACATGGGATCTATCCTTGGGACAAAAGAAGGAGCTGAGTTACTCGGTGGAATGATGAAACAGATGATGCCGATGGATACCACTAATATGGATCCAAAATCATCTGAGAAGCTGATGAAGATGTTAGGCGGATTCACCATCCTTCGTATGGTGAATATGATGGGCGTACTTGGGGATTCCAAAGAAGATGACAAGCCAAAGATTACAAAAGAAATGTTACTTGGCTTAAACGCAAAACTGAATCAGATTAAAAAACCACAGTAAGATACAATATCCTATACAAAAATAACAAGAAGAGGAGCTTCCGCAGGATTGCGGGGCTCCTCTTTGTTATAGATAATTGCGGTATTCGCGTGGGGACATGCCCATTTCACGCCGGAACAGGCGGGTAAAATAGTGAATGTCCGGAATTCCCGATTTTGCGGCGATATCCTGAACGGAAAGCATTGTACTGCGCAGCAGTTTGCAGGCATAGTGAATACGGTTTTGGTTTACATAATCTGTAAGTGTGGAGCCGACTTCTTTTTTAAAAAGTGCGGAAAGATAACTCGTGTTCAAAAATAAATCGTTGGCAAACCGCTTCAGACTCAAATCACCGGTCAGGGAAGCGTCGATGGTGACAAGAATCTGCTGAACCGGCTTGGAATAGGAAGAGAGACTCTTTTTTTCGACCAGGCTGCAGTATTTTTGTACCATAAGCGGAGCAAGTTCATCTAATTCGCGTTCGTCATCACATTCCTCAATGAGGCGGGCATAATTGCCGGAAACTTCATCAATGTAAAGCGGGTGGACACCGGAAAGATAAGCCGTCCGGCGCAGGAGTGTATTTAGAATGATATAAATATTTTTACTGTTTCGCAGAGGATTCTGGCTGCGCGGAGAGAGCCGTATACTGCCCATGCGTTCTGTCAGCATCATAGCTTTGACGGCATTTCCCTCGGCAACGGCATCGAGAACAGCATCCTCAATCTGGTAGCGCTCCTCGAGCAGGTGCATGCTTAGAATCGGGTCATTCGGGACGACGAATTCGTGTTTTTTTAAAAATTCTTCCTGACTTTCAAGCAGCCGCAGATTCACATGCTGGGAACTCATTTCAGAAATCCCGAAGATGGTGCAGAAACTGCGCTGTAAAAAGGTGAAAAAGAATCCCTTGTCTAAAATAAGCGGCAATGCGAAAAAATAGTCTTTTAACTGTGGAAAAAGTTCTTCCGGAATCGAGAGCGTGTGCATAAGTTCATGAATGTCCGATTCGGTCAGGCTTCGGGTCAGGTAGGGACCGATAAAGAAGAAAGAAGCCTCATCCGGCAGCAGAAGAAAAGAATAATGACACATGTAGTAATCCTCAATGTGGTAAATACAGTTTGAATCGACGGAGGAAAACACCTGTTTTTTACTGTCATCGTTCAATTTTAAAATGGTATCGCGCAGTCCTAAGTCAAGCCCGGATAAGGAAAAAAGAGTTTGTTCCATGACGTGATGCTGAATATGTAAATCGTTTAAGTAGTCCTGTAAAAATGAAAAAACCGGATGCTCCATGTGATGCCGCCTTTCTGATGTATCATCATTTGTGTATCCATTAGTATAAACGAAAAAGGACAGGGTTACAATGGAAAATGCGTTGTACGGACGAAACCGGAAACAGGAAATGCGAAAACGGAGGTTGTGTTTTGGCTGAAAAAATGGTACATTTTTTATAGATAAGAGGGATAGCAGGTGAGCTACATGGAGGTAACAATGAGCGAAAGAGCACAAACAGAGATGGAACGGAATAATAAAACGACGATGTTAGCGCATGCTTTTACTGCAGTTGTATACATCGTTACTTTTTTGGGAGAACTGGTAGCTGGAAACAGAGGTATTGTCTATGCACTCATAGTGGCGGTCCTGGCAGCGGGCCCGGTCATCGCAGAAGCGTATTACTGGAAAAAAGATCGTGAGACGGAGATGATTAAACATCTTGTGGCAATCGGATACGCTGTGCTGTATACGTTTGTCATGTTTACAACAACAAACAGCCTTTTGTATGTATATGCCATACCGATGGTTTTGATTATTTCAGTGTATAACGATGAAGTCTATGCATTAAAAATTAATATCGGTGTAGTGTTAGAAAATGTTATTGTGGCAGTCGCAGGTGGCATCACAGGCGGATTTGGTTACCGGGATATCGGTTCTGCCATGATTGAGGTTATGGTTGTAATTTTAATAGCAGTGTATTCTTATTTTACAACCTATACACTCAAAAAGAACAATGCGCAGAAGATGACAACGATTGTGGAAGCGAAGAGAGATACCGAGACGGCAATGCAGGGAATCGAGGAACTTTCGGAGAAAATGAAGGTTGGAATCGATGACATCCATACAAGGGTGACCGCGTTAAGCCAGTCTTCCGAGAATACAAAATCTGCTATGGAGCAGGTGACAGCGGGAGCGTCCGACACAGCGGAGGCAGTACAGAGACAGTTAGAACAGACGGAGGCAATCCAGCAGAAAGCGGTTCAGGTTGGCGGGGCGGCCATTGAGATTCGTCAGAGCATGGAGCATACATTTGAAGTACTTGAAAATGGAAAACATGATATTGAAGTCTTAGTCGGAGAAGTACAGGAATCTGTACAGAAAGGCGCGGATGTTGCAGCACAGCTTGAGAACCTGGACGCTTACATCACACAGATGAATTCGATTGTGGAACTGATTGGCGGCATTACATCCCAGACAAGCCTGCTTGCGCTGAATGCGAGCATCGAAGCCGCGAGAGCCGGAGAAGCCGGAAGAGGATTTGCAGTCGTGGCAACTGAGATTTCGGGAATGGCAACGCAGACAAAAGACGCAACGGTACATATCACAGAGTTAATCGAAAATGTTTCGGGTGCGATTACTACAGTAGTTGCTATGATTCGGGAAATGATTGATGGCATCAATGAGGAAAAAACATCGACCGAGAATACGGCAGACAGCTTTGGAAAAATCAGACAGAATACATTTGCAATTCGGGATAATCTCGAACAGCTGACGGCTGATATTGAGCAGATGGAACAGGCAAACAAAGAAGTGGCAGAATCAGTACAGACAATTTCGGCTGTTTCCGAGGAAGTCTCCGCACATGCGAACGAGACACTCGAAGCAGAGGAAAGCAATATGGATAATCTGCAAGGTATCACGGAGCTGACAACGCAGTTGATGAAGCTGACAGAACGGGCATAAGGAAAGAGACATAATAAGAATTCTCCTGCATACAATGTAAAAACAAGTATGACAGGGGATTTTTTTTGAAAGGTTATATTGAAGAAAGAGCAATTGAAATTGCCAGATATATTATTGATAATCATACGACTGTGCGTCAGGCAGCCAAGCATTTTGGAATTTCAAAATCGACGGTGCACAAGGATTGCACGGAGCGGCTTGTGCAGGTGAATCCATCATTAGCGGCGGAGGTACGCAAAGTGTTAGATGTCAATAAATCGGAACGGCATATCAGGGGAGGGCTTGCTACGAAAGAAAAATATTTGCATCAGCATGTATAAAAAGGCAAAATTATGGTAAAATAAATTAGTTACGTTAGTGAAAAAGCATTATGGAGGAACGAAATGGAGAAAATACATAAACAAAATTACACAATCATTATGATTGGGGTTGCTCTGTTGGCAGCCATGACACTGCTTGCCTATGGAATTAACAGAAATGGTCTGATTGGAGTTGGCGTTTTATTGGCGAGCGCAGCGATTGCATCAATCTGTAGAGCCGTGGTGAAAGACGATTTGAAAAAAGCACTCTGCATCACGGTAATTCCATCGCTGGCAACGCTTATCTACGCGGGAGTAGAGGGCGGTAACTCCATTGCGTTTATTGTAAACTATGTTTTTCTGGCGATGATGGCAGTTTATTTTGACCGGAGATATGTTTTCTACTACACAATGCCAGTAGGGGGTATCGCATTAATCTGTGCTATTTTCCAACCACAGATTATAGATGGGTCAGATTATACACTTGGTGGTGCATTAACAAAAGTAATTCTGTTTTTCCTTATAGCAGCAGTGCTTGTCAATGCAACAACGCGTGGACGCGGGCTTTTAGAGAAAACGGAAGAGACGCTCAGTGTTGTGAAAGAGAATGAAAAAATGGCAATCGGAATTGCAGGTGACCTGAATACCGCAATTGCGGAATGTAAAACAGGTGTACAGAGCCTGTCGGCACAAGCAGAGACGGTAAGCCAGTCGGCAGAGCAGATGGGTTCTGTTGTGGAGAATACTACAAATGCAACTATATCAGTAAATGAGAAAATCAATGGTGCAAACGAAGAGATAGATCGTAACTTTGAACTTGCAAAGCATTTAGAAGAAAGTTTTAATGATGTAAATAAGGCGGTGGATGAGGGGAATGCCGAGGCAGAGCATGTAAAAGATAATCTGCAGGATATGTCAGAAACCGTATCTTCTGCGCAGGGTGCAACCGATACGCTGCAGGAAGAAATGAAACACATCACGGATATTTTAGGAGAAATCAATGCAATTGCCTCCCAGACAAACCTGTTATCGCTGAATGCATCAATCGAGGCAGCGAGAGCCGGAGAACACGGAAGAGGATTTGCAGTTGTGGCAGACGAAATCCGAACGCTCTCGGAGCAGAGTACGGCGGCAGCAGGAAATATCAAAGAGATTCTGAATGGACTTGCCGTGACAACCGGTGATGTATCTGCGAAAATTAACGCAGGTGCGCAGGCTGCCATCGAAGGCGTGGAGAAGATGCAGAGTTTGTTAGAAGTATTTGACGACATTCGTAAATCGACAGACGACGCCCACCAGGTAGTGCGTGAAGAGTACGAAGTCATTGAGAATGTAAAACGTGATTTCGAGGAGATTCATGGAGAAATCGAGACTTTAGTTGCAACCACCGAGGAAAATACGGCGATGATTACCAATATCGCAGAGAGCATTACGAAACAGCGTGATTCTGTCAGTGACGTCAAATCAGAAATGGTGAATATTTCTGATTTATCGGATACATTGAAGGGACATTTTGAAGGGGAAGAAACTGAAATGTAGTATGGTTCGCCTGAAGCATACAACTTAAAAAGTAATTCCGATTCCAAGATTTGGAAAAATAAGCGAGGCAGCACAGTCGCATAAGAATGCCAGTATCAGTAGTGTGGAAATGGTATACCGCACGGATACTGGTATTTTTTTATGGAGTTTTTCCAAAAGCGGCGCAAGCAGGCAGACCCAGAGAGTCCCGGCAATCCCGAAGCCGGCGGCTGAGGCAAGGCAGATATAACCGCGGAAGTTCGCAAAATAACCGGAGTAATCCCAGTAACTCAGATGCCAGAATGTATCGAGCAGCCAGCCAATGGCGAGTTCAAGTCCCGTGCCAAGCAGCGTGGAAAAGAGAAAGACGCGCCAGAGAGATTTTTGCCGAAACTGCATGAGAAGGGAAAACAGGACAGCACCAATCCCATAGACCGGGAGCCATGGACCATATAGAAAGCCACGGTTGTAGAACGCTCCGTCTTTTACCAGAAAAAGGAGCACTTCCCAGAAAAAGCCCCCGATGGAAGCCACAAAGAAGTAAAAAATCTCCAGCCCGATTCGATACGATATAGGATTCTGCGCCGGTACACAGAGCTTGTGAAAATCCGGAAGGGATGATTGTTTTTCATATGAGATAGTATGAGCAAAATCCGGGAAAATATTCTCTAGTCGAAATGTTGCATTTGAGCCGGACAAATGTCCTTTTTTTCAGAAAAACGACAAAAACCCCGTTCAACATGAAAATCCACTTGTAAACATAAAAATCGTAGCATATAATAGAGACAATTGAGAATTATTAGGAGGAAAGACCATGCTCGAACAAGAGAAAGTTATTGTCATTGACTTTGGCGGTCAGTACAACCAGTTGGTTGCAAGACGAGTCAGAGAATGCAATGTATACTGTGAGATTTATTCCTACAAGACGGACATCGAACAGATTAAGGCGATGAACCCGAAGGGAATCATTCTTACCGGCGGCCCAAACAGCTGCTATGAACCGGATTCTCCGACCTGCAGCAAAGAGTTGTTTGAACTCGGCGTTCCGGTGCTCGGACTCTGCTACGGCGCACAGTTGATGATGCACGTACTAGGAGGAAAAGTGGAAAAGGCGCCGGTTCGTGAATACGGAAAAACAGAGGTTATGGTGGACAAGTCATCCGCATTATTCCAGGATGTAGCAGAGACAACCATCTGCTGGATGAGCCATTTCGACTACATTTCCAAGACAGCTCCGGATTTCAGAATCGTAGCGCACACGGCAGACTGCCCGGTTGCAGCAGCAGAAAACGAGACGGAAAAGCTTTATGCGATTCAGTTCCATCCGGAAGTGCTTCACACACAGGAAGGAACCAAGATGCTGCACAACTTTGTGCGCGGTGTCTGTGGCTGTGCCGGAACATGGAGAATGGATTCCTTCGTAGAACATACCATCAAAGACATTCGTGAAAAAGTCGGTGACGGAAAAGTTCTTCTTGCGTTATCAGGCGGTGTGGATTCTTCTGTCGCAGCAGGTCTTTTATCCCGTGCAATCGGAAAGCAGCTCACATGCGTCTTTGTAGACCATGGTCTTCTCCGTAAAGACGAGGGGGATGAGGTGGAGAACGTATTTGGACCAAATGGTCAGTTTGACTTAAACTTCATCCGCGTCAATGCGCAGGAGCGCTACTACGGAAAGCTTGCCGGGGTCACAGAGCCGGAAGCAAAACGAAAAATTATCGGGGAAGAATTCATCCGTGTTTTCGAGGAAGAAGCAAAGAAAATCGGTGCCGTTGATTTCCTTGCCCAGGGAACGATTTATCCTGACGTTGTAGAGTCGGGACTTGGCGGAGAATCCGCAGTCATCAAATCACACCACAACGTAGGCGGACTTCCGGATTTCGTTGATTTCAAAGAAATCATTGAACCACTCCGCAACCTATTCAAGGATGAAGTCCGCAAAGCCGGACTTGAGTTAGGCATACCGGAACACCTTGTATTCCGTCAGCCATTCCCGGGACCGGGACTTGGAATCCGTATCATCGGAGAAGTAACGGCGGAGAAAGTTCGTATCGTGCAGGACGCCGACGCCATCTACCGCGAAGAGGTGGACAAGGCAGTAGCTGCCTACAAGACGGAGAACGGCGTGGCACCTTCCTGGATGCCGAACCAGTACTTCGCAGCACTCACCAACATGCGTTCCGTTGGTGTTATGGGTGATGAGAGAACCTACGACTATGCTGTCGCACTTCGTGCAGTCAATACAATCGACTTCATGACAGCAGAGAGTGCAGAGATACCGTTTGCGGTGCTCCAGACTGTGATGAGCAGAATTATAAATGAGGTGCGCGGGGTCAATCGCGTATTCTATGATTTGACGAGTAAGCCACCGGGAACGATTGAGTTTGAATAATGTACAAGAGCCAAGAAATGCCGAATTTACGGCGTTTCTTGGCTCGTTTTTGGTTAAGTGACAATCAAATGACAATAATTTTGGAAATTATTCTGTATGTTTTTCAATTTGTATGTGTATCATTTTCTTTTGCATAAAAAAGTTTTATTTGTCGTAAATCATATATTAAATCATCGTATTTATTATAATCCCTGTATAGAATATCTTTTATAATTGGTGTTAATGAAAAGATAAGTGAAAAAGTTAATAATACAAGAACTATAACTTGAGCTGACATAGTAATCATCTTATCTGTGGTGGCAGCATTGCCAATTTTTTGCGCGACAAAGGCGATTATAGGAACAATTATTGCACCTAAAGTTTTAAGGGGCGTTTTTAAGGGAGCTATATAATCGCATTGGATTTGTGCAAGTTTTGCTTCTTCAATTAGCATATCAAGTGAGTCAGGATTTTGAATGTCTATTCTGTAGTTTTTTAATACATTAATGGTCATATTCATTCTTTTTTCAGAATAGGGTGCATAATGTTGTTGAAGCATTACTTCAAGATTTCTTTTTGTAGAATCAATTATAAAAAAGACTATAAGTGATAGAGCTCCTAATCCTATTGGAATATATGAAGCCCATGTTTGTCGAAAAATTAAAAATATACCACTAGTAATGGCACTGGCAAAAAGAATGATTACGAAAATCTTGCGGTAAAGCGGTAGTTTGGTGAATGGAATTGTACTTTTGATATTCTTTAATCCAATTTTATAGCTGATAAATAAATCACAAAATCTCATTTGTATAACTCCTTTTTATTCGTAGTATATTGCAATAGGATGCACAATGTTTAAAGAAGATTGTTGCCCAAAAAATGAAAGCATAATTTGATTCAAACCTATTCCAACCTGAGCTAATGGTGATACACCTGAGCTTTCATCAGTATCGGTAGCGGTTTCTATTCTGTTTGTTATGTATCCAAGAACTTTGATTTTTCCACCGAATTTAAAGGATGTCATATTAATGTTATCACGCATATATTTGTCATTTAGCACAACCATATTATCTGCAATACATAAAGTTCTTCGATATGGAACAAGTGTGTAAAGCATATCAATTATATCTTTTATATCATCATAACTTTTATCAGATTCAGCACACTTACTTTTGGAAAGGTTAGTATAGTTTTTCTTGATCTCATTGAAATTAGCACCTTCTTGACTTAATTCAATATCTTGTTGTATTTTAAGTAATGCTTGTATTTTGTCACGTTGGCTCTTTTTTAAAAAATCAAGAAATTTTTTGTCACCAAATATTTTTTTATAATAGTCCAAATCCATAATATAGAATTCGTCGTTGATTTCTATAAAATCTCCAATATTATGATTTGATAAAAGATTATTTTGGTTCAAGTAATTCATAAGTTGATCAAAAGCATTGTCATGTAAAAGCTTGGTTTGTACATCGCTGATTAACTCTGTATTAGATGTATCTTTTAGATGCCGATATGTGAAATCTATTTTACCTTCAATACCTTTTCCAAAAACTTTTAAATCAGTATCGGCACCTATATCAGATGTACGTTCAGATTGTTTATCCGATGTTTGACTCGATTGAGTTTCTGTTTCCTGTGTTTGGACTAATCCATCATATATTTGTGCGATATATGAGTTAAGTGTATCCGTATCTAAATATATAAAACGTCGCATAATTAAAATTCCTTTCTATGTAAGTATATTTTTTTTACTCCTTCTTCGGTTTCCGCTTCCTCTTCACATAAGAGAAATCATGAAATAAGTCTTTTAACAACTCAGCAGTTTCCTCTGCCTTTTCATCCTCATTCAGATTCTGGACCAGTAGTTGGGCGTCATCATCAAGATTCAACGAAACAGTATATTCCTTATCCGAATCTATCGGATTCATCGGAAACTTTATCTCTTTGAAATAATATTCTGTTTCGGTTATTTCACCATCCTCCAGTTTATCTCGTAGGCGTGCCCAATATTCAACCATCTTCTTGAAGTTATCGAGGCCTTCCTGCGGGCGGGGACCGGCACTTGGAAGCCGTTTTTCAAATTTGAAGCATATTTCTCCGTCCTTCATTGTAGGGCGTAGTCCGTATGCCCATTCGATGTCAAACAGAACATGGAGTGCACTGAAGATATTGGCAACATCCGGATCTGATAATGCATAAAAACTGACACCTAGATTGTTAGCAATATTGAGCAAAGTCGCTTTGTCCGGATATCGGTTTCCGAGCTCGTAGTTTCGGATTGTGGATTCGTTTAGTCCGCATTTATCTGCCAATTCCTTTTGCGTAATTTCTGCCGCAATTCTGAAATTCCTAATTAAAAAGCCTACCCGGCTGGTGAATTTTTCGCCCATTTAACTGCTCCTTATAAGTGTAATGCGTGTTGTAGCATGCACGAAAACACGAGGTACAAATCATGCATTTACATAG